>CAVPWV010000019.1:0-257772 GCA_963709445.1 uncultured Acidobacteriota bacterium | reverse complement strand
GACAAGTTTGTCGCGGCACAAAATTGGGACGGACAAGAAAGCCTCGAAGCGATCCTCAGGCAGCTCGGCAAATAATTGAAAGCGCGGATCGAGCAAGGCATTGCGGGCGATGGTCACGGGTCGCTTATTCTCAGCCACCCAGCCTGTGATTCCCTGCCCCATGCGCAGTTTCAGGCGGTCCAATACGTCCAGTGGGGATTCTGCGAGGCCCGCAGAATAAGATTCTCTCCTTCGAGGACGTAGACAAAACACGAATCGCATCTAACGACGGCCGAAACGAACTCGACCACCAGATCGAGAACCGTGGTGAGCGGATCGGCGGCGGCGATGCGTTCGCCAATTTCGTGGAGCAGCGCGATATCGCTGGGCGCTTCGGACGCAGGATGCAGATTCATACTCCACTTTAGGAAGCCTTGCGCGCGCGAGGCAAATTCAAATTCGGAGTGGGTGTCATCAGAATTTACAATTAAAGTGGCTAACTGGCGGAGAATTAGGGGCTTGGGTCCAGCGGAGCGGCGAAACAGCCGATGTCAGATACGCTGCGAAGCGGGTTCGGCAGCCGCGCGCGCGGAGCGCTTCACCGGAGGAACGGCCAAGAGATACAGGATGGCGCTGGCAAAACACAGGCCAGCGACCGTTTCGAAGACTCCCGAATAGGTGCCGTACTTATCGAAAAAATATCCCGCGGTCACCGGACCGACCGATCCCAGAATCGTGCCCATCGGCATGGTGACTCCGAGGACAGCAGGATACGCTTTCAATCCGTAATAATTGCTCAGAATTGTGGCCAGGCAGGTGAACGCCGTGGCGAAACCGGTTCCCATCAGAATCGCATAGAGATAAATCCCGCCCGGCCCCGAAGCGCGAATCGAAAGCAGCGTTCCGGCACCGTACAGGCACACGGCCACGGCCGAAAGATAGCGCGGCTCGATGCGATCACCGAGCACGGCGACCGCGAATTGTCCGATCATCGACGAAATCAGAATGATCGAGATCGATCTCGCCGCTTGGCTGGGCGCATATCCAAGGCCCTCGAGATGCGAGACGCCGTGCGCGATGTAGATGAAGAAGCCCATGAAAAATCCTAGATAGGTGAGCACCAGCAACCACAACGTTCGCGAGGCGAGAGCTTCTCGCAGGGTCCAATCCTCGTCGGTCTTGTAGACTCCGCCTCTGCTTCGGGAACGCTCGAGCGAAGATTCAGGCGCGCGTGGCGCAGCGTCGCCATCCGGGAACTGTCCCATTTGCGCGGGACTGTCCTTGACGAAGAATGCGGCGACAAGGGCCGCTGCCAGTGACATGAATGCCATGCACCACCACGCCGCCCGCCAGGTTCCGAAGCGCGCGATGATCGCGTTCAAAGTGGGCACGGCAATGAAACCGCCTATGCCGGATGCCGTGAGCAGCAGCGACATAGCGCGAGCGCGCTTGCGATGAAACCAGCGAGCCGCACCGACCTGCGGCCCGAGCGTGCCAGCGAGAGCTACTCCCGCGCCGACTACAATTCCGAAAATTACGATCGCCTCCGACGTGGTTTTAACAAAGGAGGCCATGAGAAATGCGCCGCAGGACGTCAAGAGAGTTCCAACAAACAGAGTGAAACGAAGGCCGAATTTGTTGATCGACTTGGCGACGAGCGGAGCCGGCAATCCGGCCATCAGGCTGAAAACGGAAAACGCCAGGCCCAGCTCCTTGCGATCCAGGTGCATCGCTTTGGCCATGTAAGTGTTGACGACGCTGGTCGCGAAGGTCGGAAAAGCGAAGTTCAGCACGATGATCAGCCAGAAGATGAACAACACCTTCCAACCGTAGAAACTTTTCTCAGTCATTGTGTGCGTGCGTGGCACAAAGCGCCCGAATAATCCTCCCATTGCCTGAAGGTGTCAATCGCTTATGCTTGGACGAGGACTCACAGGTTCGCGAAGTGCCAGACGACTGCAAGCCCGTTGGCCAGGGCTCGGGAAACAAATCGCGGCCTTCCGGTGTATTATTGTTCGAGCAGTTTTGCGGCCCGATCGGGGTTGTCCCGATTACCATGGCGATGATCAAAAATCCGAAGGCAAAAAATCGCATCGAAATGAAGCCGGCATATCCATTTTTGAGCCTGCCCAAGGCTCAGGGACTTTACTGTCCTAAAAATGAGCACGACGCATGCGGTGTGGGCTTCATCGCCAATATAGAGGGGCAAAAATCGCACGATATCGTGCTAAAGGGCATCCAGATCCTGATCAATCTGACGCATCGCGGCGCATGCGGCTGCGATCCGGAAACGGGAGACGGCGCGGGCATTCTGATCCAAATTCCACACACCTTTTTCGAGCGCGAATGCTCGCAGCTTGGATTCACGCTGCCGGCGCCCGGCGAATACGGAATTGGAATGGTTTTTTTGCCGGTGGATCCGCAGGAGAGAATCCTGTGCGAAGGCATGGTCGAAAAATGCGCGCGCGAACAGGGCTTGACGGTGCTGGGATGGCGCGACACGCCGATCAACGGAGACATGATCGGGCGCGTGGCGCGAAATTCGCAGCCTTACATCGAACAGATTTTCGTCCGGCGCGGGCGGGGAATGGATCAGGACGCGCTGGAACGCAAGCTCTACGTGATGCGGAAGCGGGCGGAATCCCTGGTGGCGGAATCCGAGCTAAAAGAAAAGGGATTTTTCTACATCCCTTCGCTTTCCTCCCGCACCATCGTTTACAAAGGGCTCTTGCTGGCTCCGCAGATCATGCATTTCTACAAGGAGCTGGCGGACCCGGACGTGACCAGCGCGCTGGCTTTGGTCCACCAACGCTTTTCGACGAACACATTTCCGAGCTGGCAACTCGCGCATCCTTACCGCTACGTCTGCCACAACGGGGAAATCAACACGCTGCGCGGGAACGCCAACTGGATGTACGCGCGGCAATCCGTGCTGAATTCTCCGCTATTTGGCAAGGACATGGAAAAACTGCTGCCCATCATCACGCCGGGCGGCAGCGATTCGGCCATGCTGGATAATGCCGTGGAGTTGCTGACGCTCGCCGGGCGCAGCCTACCGCACGTGATGTCGATGCTGATTCCCGAGGCGTGGGACAACGACACCGCAATGCCCGAGGACGTGAAGGCGTTTTACGAATACCACGCGTCGTTGATGGAGCCGTGGGACGGGCCCGCAGCGGTTGCATTTACCGACGGGCGAGTGATCGGGGCCAAGCTGGATCGCAATGGGCTGCGTCCCGGGCGCTATTTGGTGACGGCGGACGGTTTGGTGGTGATGGCGTCCGAAGCCGGTGTGCTGCCGATGATCAAGCCGGAAGAAATCCGCATGAAGGGACGGCTTGCGCCCGGCCGCATGTTGCTGGTGGATACGGAACAGAAGCGGTTGATCTCCGACGACGAGGTGAAAAAGCAGCTGGCGGCCCGCAAGCCCTACGCGCAGTGGGTGAAGGACAACCAGATCACTCTGGATCACCTGCCGAGCCCGACAAATGTGCAGCCCACGGACCACGAAACGATTTTGATGCGCCAGCGCGCTTTCGGCTACACGGATGAAGATCTGAAGACGATTCTGCAGCCTGCGGCGGCGAAGGCCGAGGAGCCAGTGGGATCGATGGGCATCGATACGCCGCTTGCTTGCCTGTCGGATAAGCCACAACTGCTTTTCAGCTATTTCAAGCAGACGTTCGCGCAGGTGACGAATCCGGCGATCGATCCGATCCGCGAAGACCTGGTGATGTCTCTGAACACGTATATCGGATGCGAAGGAAACATTCTCGATGAGACGCCGAAGAATTCGCACACGCTGAAACTGCGCCATCCGATCATTTCAAATTGGCGATTGGAAAAATTGCGCGGCGTGAAGTGGGGAGACTTTCTGGCGACGACGCTTTCGGCGCTGTTTCGCGCGGATGGCGGCGAGCAGGAACTTGAAAAGGCGGTGGAGGAGCTTTGCGAGCGCGCTTCCCTGGCGATCAAGTCCGGTTACACCTTGCTGATTCTTTCCGACCGCGGCGTCGATCGCAGCTACGCGCCGATTCCGAGTTTGCTGGCGCTTTCGGCGGTGCACAACCATTTGATTCGCGAGAAGACGCGAAACCAGGTTGCGTTGATCGTCGAATCGGGCGAGCCGCGCGAGGTGATGCATTTCGCGCTGCTGCTGGGCTACGGCGCGAGCGCGGTGAATCCGTATTTGGCGATTGAAACACTCGAGGACCTTTACAACAACGGGCATTTCGCGCCGGAAAGCACGTGGGACAAAGTTTTCAAAAGCTACATGAAGGCCGTGGATAAAGGGCTGCTCAAAACATTTTCGAAAATGGGGATTTCGACGCTGCAAAGCTATCAGGGCGCGCAGATATTCGAGGCCATCGGATTGAACCGGTCGCTGGTGGAACGCTACTTCACCGGCACGCCCTCGCGGATCGAAGGCGTGGGGATCGATGTGCTGGCGCGCGAGTCGCTGATGAAGCACGAATTTGCGATGCAGCATCCGAGCGAATCGGAGACGGAGCTGCGAGTCGGCGGTGAATATCAGTTTCGCGTGCGCGGCGAACGCCATTTGCTGAACCCGGTGACCGTGAGCAAGCTGCAACACGCGGTGAGGCAGGGGAAGCCGGAAACTTTCGAGGAGTTTGCGAAAACGATCGACCAACAGAATCGCGATTTGCTGATGCTGCGCGGCATGTTCGATTTCAAGCCCGCGGGCGAACCGATTCCGCTGGAAGACGTGGAGCCGGCTTCCGAGATCGTTAAACGGTTCGCTACCGGTGCGATGTCGTTCGGCTCAATCAGCAAGGAAGCGCACGAAACGCTGGCGATTGCGATGAACCGCATCGGCGGGAAATCGAATACCGGCGAGGGCGGCGAGGATGAAGTTCGTTTCCGTCCCGATGAGAATGGAGATTTGCGGCGCAGCGCAATCAAGCAGGTGGCCTCGGCGCGATTTGGCGTCACCACAAACTACCTCGTGAATGCGGACGATTTGCAAATCAAAATTTCGCAAGGCGCAAAGCCTGGCGAAGGCGGGCAGCTTCCCGGGCACAAAGTGGATGAAGTGATCGCGCGAGTGCGGCATTCGATTCCCGGCGTGGGATTAGTTTCACCGCCTCCACACCACGATATTTATTCGATTGAAGATTTGGCGCAACTGATTCACGACCTCAAGAACGCGAATCCCCGCGCGCGAATTTCCGTAAAGCTTGTGGCCGAAGCAGGCGTGGGAACGGTGGCTGCCGGCGTGGCGAAAGCGCACGCGGACGTGATCCTAATCAGCGGATACGACGGCGGCACGGGCGCTTCGCCGATCAGTTCGATTCGGCACGCCGGGGTTCCGTGGGAACTGGGGCTTTCCGAAACACAGCAGGTGCTGGTGCTGAATGATTTGCGCAGCCGCGTGCGATTGCAAGTGGACGGGAAATTGCAAACCGGGCGCGATGTGGCGATCGCAGCGCTGCTGGGCGCCGAGGAATTTGGATTTTCCACCGCGCCGCTGATTTCCCTGGGCTGCATCATGATGCGCAAGTGCCATCTGAACACGTGCCCGGTGGGCGTGGCGACTCAGGACCCGGAGCTTCGCAAGAAGTTTGCGGGTCAGCCTGAACATGTGGTGAATTTCTTTTTCTTCGTGGCGGAAGACCTGCGCAAGGTGATGGCTGAGCTTGGATTCCGCACGGTAAATGAAATGGTCGGGCGCGTGGATTGCCTGGAGCAGCGCACGGATATCACCCACTGGAAGGCGAAAGGCATCGATCTTTCAGCTGTTTTGTACGACCCGCCGATGCCGAGCCACATTGGGCGGCGCAACTTGATCGCGCAGGATCACGGGCTGGAGAAGGCGCTCGATTATAAGTTAATCGAAATGGCGCAAGAATCACTCGAGAATCGCACGCCGGTTTCGTTGAGCATGCCGATACGCAACATTCATCGCACCGTCGGCACGATGCTGAGCGGCGAAATCGCGCGGCGGTACGGGTCAGCGGGATTGCCGGACGATACAATCCAAGTGCAGTTCACCGGATGCGCGGGACAGAGCTTTGGCGCGTTCCTCGCGAAGGGCGTAACGCTTACGCTTGAAGGAGATGCCAACGATTACGTCGGCAAAGGGCTTTCGGGAGGCAAACTGATTATTTACCATCCGCGAAAATCCGAATTTGTCCCCGAAGAAAACATTTTGATCGGCAACGTGTGCCTCTACGGCGCAACGGGAGGCGAGGCGTTTTTTGGCGGCATGGCGGGCGAACGTTTCGCGGTGCGCAATTCCGGCGCGACGGCGGTGGTGGAAGGCGTGGGCGATCACGGCTGCGAATACATGACCAATGGTCTGGTTGTCGTCCTCGGCGGCACGGGGCGCAACTTCGCGGCCGGCATGACGGGCGGGATCGCGTACGTGCTGGATCAATTTGGCGATTTTGCGTCGCTGCTCTGCAATCGAACAGAGGTGGACCTCGAGCCGGTTACAAATCAGAAGGACATCGAGAAACTCTACGAACTGATCGCGAGGCATAGCGAACTCACGGCAAGTCCGCAGGCGAAGTGGATCATTGAAAACTGGGAATCCACTCTGCCGAAATTCGTGAAGGTATTTCCGCACGAGTACAAGCGTGTTCTCGGGATTCCGCGGGTGCCAGCGGGCGTGCTGGCGGCGAAGTCCGGGAAACAGTCGACTGGCCAGGTGATTCGTGGGTAAGATCACCGGGTTCAAGGAGTACGCGCGAGAAACGGCGCCGCGCCGTCCCGTTGACGAGCGCGTGAAAGATTATTTCGAGGTGTATCAGCCCTTCGGCGACGACAAAGTCCGCACACAAGCGGCGCGCTGCATGGACTGCGGGATTCCCTTCTGCCATACCGGCTGCCCCGTGAACAATATCATTCCGGATTGGAACGATCTCGCTTACCACGACGAGTGGAAAGAAGCGATTCGCGTGCTGCACTCCACCAACAATTTTCCTGAATTTACGGGGCGCATTTGCCCGGCGCCATGCGAAGCGGCGTGCGTGCTCGGGATCAACGAGCCGCCAGTGGCGATCAAGTTGATCGAAAAGACGATTGTCGAACGCGCGTGGAACGAAGGTTGGATCACGCCCGAACCGCCGCAGAAACGCACGGGCAAGCGCGTTGCTGTGGTCGGATCGGGGCCGGCGGGATTGGCGGCCGCGCAACAACTGAATCGCGCGGGGCACACGGTGACCGTGTTCGAAAAAGCCGACCGTATCGGAGGGCTGCTGCGCTACGGCATACCCGACTTCAAGATGGAAAAGACCGTGCTCGACCGGCGGCTGGCGCAGATGTCAGCAGAGGGCGTTGTTTTTCAAACGGGCGCACACGTGGGCGGCAACATCAAGGTGAAAGATTTGCGGAAACAGTTTGACGCGATCGTGCTTGCGGGCGGCGCGGAAAGTCCGCGCGATCTGAAAGTGCCCGGACGAAACTTGAAAGGCATTTATTTCGCGATGGAATTTCTGCCGCAGCAAAATAAACGCATCGCAGGGGACGATATTCGGGATCAGATTCTCGCCACGGGGAAGCGCGTCGTGATTATCGGCGGCGGCGACACGGGCGCGGATTGCCTGGGTACGTGCCATCGGCAGCAGGCGAAGTCCGTGCTGCAATTCGAGATCATGCCGATGCCTCCGCAGGATCGCCATACCAGCACGCCCTGGCCGCTGTGGCCGCTGCAACTGCGAACTGAAAGCGCGCACGAGGAAGGTGGTGTCCGCGATTGGGCCGCGAGCACAACGAAATTTACAGGCGATGAGGAAGGCAATGTGAAACAGTTGCACGCCGTGCGCGTCGGGCCTCCGCCGAAATTTGAAGTGGCGCCCGACAGCGAATTTACCATCGAGGCCGATCTCGTTCTGCTCGCGCTTGGTTTCACAGGCCCCGTGAAGCCGGGGATGATCGAGCAATTCGGCGTGGAACTCGACGCTCGCAGCAACATCGCCACCAAGGGAAATTACATGAGTTCCGTGCCGGGAATTTTTGCCGCGGGCGACATGCGCCGCGGGCAGTCGCTCGTGGTGTGGGCGATTGCGGAAGGCCGCAGCGCCGCCGCTGCCGTTGACGAATACCTCCGCTCGAAGCCCTGACCTCACCGCGCTTTGATTGACTTCAAGACCTGAACCTAGCTCGAGACTCGGAAAACCTGCACAGCGGAATTCGCTCGGGCTTCGCGTGTATCGTTTGGCGCCATTTGCCGAGATTCCAAAATGGGAATCTCGGCTCTCGTGCGACAGTGCCTATAATGCGGCGTCTCGCCTTACTTTTCTTGGTTGTTGTGGCCTTGTTTCAGGCGTGTTGCGCGGGTGTGTCCAAGAACTCTGGCGGGACATTTGGCGGTACGTCTGGGGGGATGTCTGGTGGGACGTCCGGTGGGACCTCTGGCGGCGGTACGTCCGGCGGGACGAACCCGCCTTCGGGGTCCGCGTGCAGCGCGATGAGCGGCGGGCAGGGCGGCAACCTCAACGGCTTCGTTCCATTCCCGGCAGACAATGCCTGGAATCACGACATCTCGTCCGCGCCGGTCGACCCGAATTCGGCGGCCATCATCAACTTCATCGGCTCGACCGTTGCCGTGCATCCCGATTTTGGCTCCGGCCTCTACAGCGGCTCAAGCATCGGCATTCCATATCTGATTGTCGATTCCACTCAAGGGCCGGTGACGATCAACTTCACGGCTTACGGCTCCGAAAGCGATGCGGGGCCGATGCCGATTCCCACGACCGCTCCAATCGAGGGCTATCCCGCACCCGGCAACGGCGACCGCCACGTCCTCGTGCTCGACAATGCGAATTGCTGGCTCTACGAGCTCTATAGCTCCTATCCGCAAAGCGACGGGACGTGGAACGCAGCTTCGGCCGCGGTCTGGGACCTGACGGCTGACGAGCAGCGCCCATACACGTGGACTTCAGCCGACGCGGCGGGCTTGCCGATCTTTCCCGGATTGGTCCGCTACGATGAAGTCGCCGCCGGGCCGATCAACCACGCGATCCGCTTCACTCTGCAATCGAGTCGCGCCGCTTTTGTGCCACCCGCATCGCATTGGGCCGCGAATTCGTCCAACGCCAACGCCGCGCCGATGGGGATGCGTATGCGGCTGAAAGCCAGCTTCGATATTTCGGGATTCTCCGCGACGAATCAGGTGATTCTCACGGCGCTGAAGAAATACGGGATGATCATGGCGGACAACGGCTCGTCGATGTACATCAGCGGGGCGCCGGACGATCGCTGGGACAACGACGATCTGCACAACCTCGGGGGCATCACCGCTTCGGACTTTGACGTAATCGAGATGAATCCTATCTACACGGCGTCGAATATCCCGCAGGGTTCCGCGCCGTCGATCGCGAGTTTCGCGGCGAGCTCGCAATCCGTTTCGGCGGGCGCGCAGGTGACGCTGAGCTGGAGCGTGAGCGGCGCATCGTACTTGGTTGTCTCGCCCGACGTTGGCGCCATCCGCGGCTCGAGCGTCATCGTCACTCCGATGCAATCCACAATGTACACGCTTTACGCCACGAACGCCTTCGGCCGCACAACCGCGGTCATCAATATCACCGCCCATTGATCTGCAGAAGGCGGAGCGCCACGGAAAAATGCAAACACGTTAGGCTTTGTGACGATACTTTTCCTGCGGGTTCCTATATTCCATCTTTGAGACTTACGGTCTCGTGCGAATGAGGTTTTTGCCCACGGGCTATGCAAACCTGCATCAGTTGACAATTGGGGAGATCGAGAATATACGGAGGCCATAGCGGACCGCGGCAGCATAATTCGCCGGAACATGTCCACAGACTGAGCTTGTACTGGAGCGATACGCAATGCCCCAGATGAAGAGGCAAAACGTGCGCGTGCGAGTGTTGTGCGCGCTTGCGGGCGCCTGGGGCGTGGCGACCGGCTACGCGATATTTATTCTCATCTCTCAACGGGTGCAGGAGGCGCCCGGATTCTCTGCGGCAATGCATTTCGTGGGCGTGCTCACGGTTGCCGTTGCCGTGGTGGCCATCACGGAATGGTTTCGGGACACGATTCGAGGAGAAAAACCCGAAACCTTCCGTTCGTTGAGCGCGATTCTGACCTCCGTTCTGTTGCTGGCAGTCTTTGAAGTTTGTGTGCTGGCCTATGAGGAGGTGTCGGAGGCAACGTTTGAAAGTCCTTACACGCTGCAGGAGATTGCAGCACGGGTTTCAGGGAAGGAGATTCCTTACCAGTTTTTCCAACTCTCGGACGTTCCGGAGCCGCGCAGGTTGCTGGAACGGCTGCAGATGGGTTACCGAGACTTGCAGGCGAATCGACCGTCGCCAGAGGCGCCGGTGGTTTACGAGCTAGGGCCCGAGATGGCGTGGACGCTTTTTCAGGATGATGCGCCAAAACCGTCACGCAATGACGCGCTCGTCGCGATCGTGAAGGCCGCAGACCCCGATCTTTCGGATTGCGCGCGATACAAGAGGTACCAGAGGTACCGCGCGTTCGACCCATACAGTTGGAGTTCGGAGAAGAACCCTTGCCCGGACGATTTCGGGCAGCCACAGAAGACCGCGGCGTCGCCCCAACTTGCGCCTGCCGATCAATCCAACTATGACCATCTGCTCGAAAAGCTTGATGTGCTTACTGGCCAGGATGACGCAGAGATGGGGTACTTTACATATTTCGCGAGTCCTTCAGACGTGGTCGAGGGGTTCGCTCCCCACGCTGAGCCTGTAGCGCCGAGTCATTGGCATAAGATGGACAGAATTGACGCCGATGCTGACATTCCCCCGGTGAAGCAGGACCCGTCGCCGTGCCTCGCGGATGATCCGAACTGCCCCTTATCCCGTATGCGGGACGTCGGCGTACTCGCAAACATGACGGCACGCGATTTGTCAGATCGAAGACTGCGCGAATTGCTGACTATCGAGCTCAACCACGAACTTCTCTTGCCCTCGCTCTACAACAAAGATGGGTTCCAGTTCGTGGATGTACCGGAGGCGCTTAGGCAATCGCTACGGCAGAACGACGAAGATACACACAGCTACGACAACTTTCAGAACCGGCTGGCGAAGCTTCGGGCGCAGCCGGAATCCGAAGCAATCGACGACCAGATTGCGGAGATACAGGAGGAGTTGGCACGTTTGGAATCGAGGTTGCTGCCGTTGCGGCGCGTAGTGCAGTTGAATCGACGACTTTTGGTCGCGGCGTTCCCCGGATTGCTAATGCCGGCAACTGAACGGCTCGATGAAAACAGCGCAAATCTGATTGTTCTGGGGTTGTTGTGGATGTGTGCGGGCGGCACATTGGGATGGATTCTGGCGAGAGGTGTTTTCGAAGAGCGCAAGCCAGGAACGCACGCATCGCGGCTTGGCGCCTTGCGAGGCTTGGCGGCAGCATTCGGCGCAGCCCCGGTGCTCGTGGTCGCTTACGTCCTGCTTCTGCGGCTGGGGTTGCTGATTCACGACATCTTGCGTTTCCCGCGTGAGCTGCATTACCTCTGGGACTCGACCGGGCCTGTGCCCGGAGACATCTACGAGAGCACATTGATTCCGGCGACCATCCGGCTAGGCGGCTACTGGTTGCACAAGTGGATGACGCTCGCAGTAATCGTTTCGATCATGGCGATCCTCTGCGCGTTTTGGCAAATCTACGGGTGGCGCCGAGGAATGGTCGCGGCACGGCGGTGGCGGTGGTTTGGAGTGTCGGCCGCTCTCGCACTGGTGTTTGGCCTCGTCTTCGACGCCAACATTCCCTTCATCTACTTGTTGGTCGGACTCGTGTGGGTCACGCCCGCCGTGTTTCTCGGAATTTGCGGTCCGTACTTGCGCACTGGCTCTCCGGTGCCGCGAGCATGGGGATTGATCTCGATGCTTATGGGAATCGGTCTTATGGTTTTGACGATTCTAAGACTATGGTGGAGCGCGATTCCGTTGTGGCTCTGCGCGCCGGGAGCGGTACTGATAGCGGTCGGATTGGTCATGCGCGCCGGGCGAAGACTGGAAGAATACTGGCCTCTCGGGGCCCTAGCTCTGGCGTTAACGGTATGCGGGATGTCAGCGTTGGTACAAAGAGCAACGTTTTTGGGTGTGCTTTCGGACGTTCACGATTTGAATGCGTATGGCGGCTACGATGTGAAGCTGTGGCCAAAGATGCCGCACATACGCGCTGCAAAATCCCCCGATAGTACCGCCACTACCGGTGACTCTTTTGAGTGGTCGGATGATGATGCGGAGCGTACTCGTCAAAAGGATTTGAGCGATGTTTTAGAAGTTCGAATTAGCAACCTTCGCTTGGAAGCATTAGGATTTGGCGCCACTGGGGATTATCGGATGGATGACTGGCTAATGTCTTATGAGAATAATGACCAGAATCGGTTGGCTAGAGCGAGAGACGACGTAGCGAGGCGGCTGGAGCTTTCAATTGTTGGCTCGCTCGGATTCTGGTTAAGCGTGGGTCTGCTGGCGGGGTGGGCCATGCGAACTCATGCCGGGAGCGAAGGGGCGACCGAGTCAAAACAAGCAGGTTTCCGCCCAAGCGCGCCCTGAGAACCTTGGCGGTGAAGGGTTCAAGATGACGGGCACACCGCGGGCGCAGCGGGTACCTTCCGAAGTGAAGTACAACTGAAAACACAAAGAGATAGTAGCGGGTGAGCCTGTAAGCCGGATTCTGTTCGCTGCGCCGATTCCACCGGGAAAAACTCCCGGCTTCACCGAGCTGAGCGCGGCGATCATTCCTCTAGGTCCCGAATCGCTTCGGGACTCAAGCAGCCTACCCGAGGGTCACAGCATTTCGCTTTTGGAAGCGAAACGCCCTTCATTCGCCGAAGCGAACTCAGGGCAAGCATACGGGCCGGGCCGGCCCTCCCCTCCTATTTGGCCTTGCTCCACGCGGGGTTTTCCGTGCCCCGGATGTTGCCATCCGGGCGGTGGGCTCTTACCCCACCTTTTCACCCTTGCCAAATGCGCCAGACCGAAAGAGGCGGGCTTCCGGTTTTTCCGAAAGCCTGCCGCCGAGGTGCAAGCATCACCGGCGGTTTAATTTTCTGTGGCACTTTCCGTAGCCGCGCCGCGAGCGCGCTTTCGCACACCCTGTGACGCAACCCCCTGGCGTTACCAGGCGCGTTGCCCTGCCGTGGCCGGCTCTTGCGAGTTCGCCACGGCCGGAGTCCGGACTTTCCTCCCGCCCATTCCGCTTGCGCGGAGCGGGCCGGCGATCACCCGGCTCACCCGCTGGATTTATTATACGACATGTTCCGCGCGGAGAATCGATTGGCGGACTTGCCCTGACGCAATATTGGAAAGGTGCGAACCGGCGGCGAAGCGGGAATCTTTCTCTTGGGCTTACAAAGGAGGGGTGAAAACGCAGCGTACTAGTTTAACCATCATAGCACGAATTCGAGGGTGGCGGAAGGGCTAACCTCAACAATTCACAGGGCAAAATCGTCCACGGTTAGAAGCTGTTGGTGTGGACTTTTTATTGCGCTCGGCGTGAAGGGTGCGAACTATTTCACCGCGTATTGCAGCGCAATCGTGCCGCTCTTGTAGATTCTGTGGCCGGTTAAATTGAGTTTCTTTCTAGTAGCGGGAGTTGGCAGCAGCGGAATCCCGCCGCCCAATAGTATGGGGACGATCGATACCTCGATCGTGTCCACGAATCCTTGCTCCAGCAGGCTATGAAACAAGTTTGCACCCCCGAACAACCAAATGTCTTTCCCCGGTTTCTCGCGAAGCGATTTCAGCGCCTCTTTCTGCTTTTCCGCCACGACCGTCACATCCGGATAGTCGCCCTGCGGCAGGGTTCGAGAAAAAACGATCAGCTTCATTCCGGGAATTGTCGCACGGCCCGCGTGAACCATTGCCTCAAACGTGCGGCGGCCCACCAAGGCCGTGTCAAATTCGTTGAAGAGCGCGGCGAAATCCACTTCCGGGTCTGGCGTGATCCAATCCGCTTCACCCTTCCGGCCAGCGACATAGCCATCGAGGCTCATCGCCACGTGGTAGCGAATCCTGCGCATGGGAAGTTCTCCGGCTGTTTCGTTCGCATGAGATCTTACGGTTTTTTCGAGTTTAGGAGCTTTTCGAATTGGGATTCGTTGAGAATTTCGACGCCGAGGGATTTGGCCTTATCGAATTTGGAGCCGGGGTCGGTGCCGACAACCACGTAGCTCGTTTTCTTGCTCACGGATGAGCCGGCCTTGCCACCGTGAGATGCTACTAGCGCTTCGGCTTCCTCGCGCGAGCGATTAGCGAGGGTCCCGGTGAATACGAAGGTCATGCCGGCAAGCTTGGCGCTTTTGGGGGCGGCGCGCTCGTCCTTCATATTCACGCCGACCTCGCGCAGGTGCTCGATCATTTTGCGGTTCGCGGATTCCGAAAAAAATTCACGCACACCCTCGGCGATTTTAGGACCCACTTCGCCGACTTCCATCAACTCGTCCGGACCGGCGTCAGCAATTTTATCCATGGAACCAAAATGCGAGGCGAGGAGTTGAGCCGTGCGTTCGCCGACGAACGGGATGCCAACGGCGTAAATGAGGCGGTCGAGGCTATTCTTCTTGCTAGCGGCAATTTCATCCAGGAGATTCTGGGCGGATTTTTCAGCCATGCGCTCGAGACCGGAAAGCGTTTCCAGATCCAGCCGGTAAAGATCGGCAAAATCCTTTACAAGTTTTCGCTCGATGAGCTGCATGACTATTTTGTCGCCCAGGCCATCGATGTTCATCGCGTGACGTCCCGCAAAATGCAGAAACGATTCTCTGCGGCGCGCGGGACAGGAGACGTTGACGCAGCGATACGCGACCAGGTCTTCCGTTTTATAGACACGCATGCCGCACTCGGGACACTTCGACGGCATTTCGAACTCTTTCTCTTCGGTACCGTGCTTCACGACCTTGAGCACGTGCGGAATTACTTCGCCGGCGCGTTCAACGAGAACTGTATCTCCGGCGTGAACATTGAGCCGGCGCACTTCATCGAGATTGTGCAGCGTCGATTTCACGACGGTGACGCCGCCGATTTGCACGGGCTCGAAAACGGCGAAGGGAGTCAGCACGCCGGTGCGTCCGACACTCACCAGGATTTCTTTAATGACGGTTGTTTCCTGATGGGCGGGATACTTGTAGGCAATCGCCCAGCGCGGAGCTTTCGAAGTGAAGCCGAGCTCGTTCTGCAGCGAGATCTCGTTGACCTTGATCACAACCCCGTCGATTTCATAGGGAAGTTTCTCACGCCTTTTTTCGACGCGGTCGATGTAGCGCTCGACTTGTTCAATCCCAGGGCAGACTTGCCAGTCGTAGCTTGCCTTGAAGCGCAGAGCCTTGAGCGCTTCCAGAACTTCTGAATGACGCTTCTTCGGGATGCGGCCATCGACCAAAAGATAGTACGCGAAAAACTCCAACTGGCGCGAAGCCGTGATATTTGGGTCGAGCATGCGAACGGCTCCGGCCGCCGCGTTCCGCGGATTAGCGAACCGCTTCCCGCCTCGGGCTTCTTGCTGCTCATTTAGCTCTACGAATGCCCGTTGCGTCATCATGGCTTCGCCGCGCACTTCGAAACTGTCTTTCACACCGGCTTCCTTCAGGTGCGCCGGATCGATGCCCAGCGGAATCGAGCGAATTGTTCTGACATTCGGAGTCACGTCTTCGCCCGTTGTTCCGTCGCCACGGGTGACGCCCGCAACAAGCTTGCCCTTGTCATAAATCAGCGAAAGGCTCAAGCCGTCAAACTTCTGCTCGCAGACGTATTCGACTTTTTCGCGGCCGGTGGTTTGGCGCACGCGGCGATCGAATTCGGCGAGGGCCTCGAACGAAAAAGCGTTGTCGAGGCTCATCATCGGAGTTTTGTGGCGCACTTGCCGAAAACCCTCGCGGGGCGCGCCTCCAACTCGTTGCGTTGGCGAGTCGGGCGTTACCAGGTTCGGATGCTCGGCCTCCAGCTTCTTGAGTTGCTCCATCAGGCGATCGAAGGTGGCGTCGGAAACCATCGGATCGTCCAGAACATAGTAGAGATACTCGTGATGGCGAATTTGCTCACGAAGCGCGCTGATTTCAGCGCCAGCGCCAGGAGACTTCATCATTGCGGGCTTAGGCATGGCTTCTCAAGCGAGCGTCGGACGAGCGACAATTTATTATACAATGCACGGACCCGTGTAAGCGCCGGACCCAATGCCCCACAATATCAAAGACGCGCTGCTGATTTACAACCCTACGAGTGGCCGCAGGCGGCATCGCCGGTTTGCCGATGTGGAGCAGGCTGCGCGCGTCTTGAGGGACGCTGGCATCGCAACGGAACTTGCTCCTACGACAGCGCCGGGCTCGGCCACAGACGTGGCGCGAAAAGCGGTGGAGCAACGCCGCGGAATGGTGATCGCCTGCGGCGGCGATGGCACGATCAACGAGATCGTCAACGGGCTGGCAAGAAGCGATGTGCCCATGGCGCTGCTGCCCGCGGGCACTGCAAACATTCTGGCGAAGGAACTGGGCATTCCGTGGGATATCCAGCGTGCGGCGACGCTGATTCCCGGAGGAACTGTGCGGAGGATCGCGCTGGGCGCTGCATTCCCCATGAATGGAAACCATTCCGATTTGCTTCCACGGGATGGACGATTTTTTCTCTCCGTGGCGGGCGCAGGACCCGATGGCGCAATTGTGAACGGCGTGCACCCCGGCCTGAAGAAGAATGCCGGAATCGCCGCGTATTGGTTTGAAGGCTTCCGCCAACTTTTCCAGTACGGCTTTCCCGAAATACGAATCCGGTCGGCGGGTCGGGAGCACAAAGCCACGATCATTGTGGTGGGCAGGACGGCGCATTACGGCGGGCCGTTCAAAATCACCACCGGCGCGAGTCTTTTCGAGGATTCGTTCGAATTCGTTTCGAACTCGCGGCGGAACCGAATGGGCTACGTGGCGTGCCTGCCAGCCCTGTTCTTCGGCACACTTCGCAAAATGGACGGAATCGAGGCGTGGAAATCGGCCGAACTGATTTGCGAGGCTGCCGCAAGCGAGCGGATTTACGCGCAAGTGGACGGCGAACCGGTGGGGGCGTTACCGCTTGCGTTTCGAATCGTGCCGAACGCGCTATCGATCGTAACGCCTGAGCGCTAGCTCTGGAAAAGCAGGATCTTGGAACCTGTCACACACGCGCTAACTTCGCTGGCCTTTGCACGCGCGGGACAGCGCCGCCTGCCGCGTTTCGGTACGGCGATGCTGATCGTTTCCGGTGTCGCGCCCGATCTCGATTACCTGAGCTATTTCGGCGGAGCGCACTCCTTCATTCGATTTCACCGCACGGTGCTGCATTCCCTTGCAGGTTCGGCGCTGATGGCTTGCGCACTAGCGGGCATATTTTGCGCGCTCGATCGAAAATATCCTCGACGGGCGGCGGTGACGGAAAAATCGTTTCCGCCGCTGGCTTTTCGCGGCGCACTGGCGGTTTGCGCCATCGGTGCTGCCGGGCATCTGCTGCTTGACCTGGCGAGCGGAATTGGAGTGCAACTGTTGTGGCCGTTCAAAACGCACTGGTCGGCGTGGGATCTCGTCACCAATTTCGATCTCTGGATTTTGCTCCTGCTAGTGGCAGGGCTTTTGTTGCCTTTACTTTTTAAACTGGTGAATGAAGAGGTGGGGGAGCAAAAGAAAAGAACCGGACGGGTGGCGGGCTTCATTACATTGCTGCTGTTCGCAGCGTATTTCGGCGAGAAAGCGAATCTGCACAGCCAGGCGGTTGATTTGTTGCTTTTGCGTGAATACCACGGGCGCATTCCGCTTTCGGCCGGCGCGTTTCCAGAAGGCTCGGCGCCGTTTGATTGGCGCGGGGTGGTGGTGACGGACGACACCCTGGAAACTATTGACCTCCAGGTAGGACTGAACCAGCCCTTCGACTCCAACAACAGCATCACCCACTATAAGCCCCAGGATTCGCCGGCCCTGGAGCTGGGGCAGAAAAATCCGGCAACGGCTCAATTTTTGGAGTACGCGCGATTCCCGATAGCAAAGGTCCAGCGCATTGAAGCAGATTATCGCTTCGAGGTGCGCGATCTTCGTTTTGAGGCGGACGACAACGAGCCCGCAAACGTGCTACTTCGGATCGATTACGACAGCCGCCTGCAGATCAGGAGCCAGGAATTCCGTTTCGCGGCGATGCAAACCCTTGAATGCCGCGTTGACCGGACCGTTATTCGAGGCCGCGATCTTCTCGCGCAGGGGATTGAGACGCGCCTGCTCAAGTCCGTCGCGATAGAACAAATTGTACGTGTCGAACGGAATCAGCCGGCCATCGGGATGAACGATATGGATGCAGGTTTTCTTCACTGACCTCACATCAAACGAGTACGCGTCGATAAATTGCACGATCAATACCCGGAAAATGTTCTCGTAGCTCAAATCGGGAGAAGCCTCAATTCGCGGCAGGCAACAGAGCAAATCGCGCAGCGTGCGCGCTCCTGACGCTGGAGAATGATTCGTGGCAAAGAGCTTGAAGATGCCGTCCCGCACCGCTCGATCCTGTTCAAAAAGAATCGTATTGCGTCCGCCGTTGATCAGGATCTTTGGATCAATCATGCCGGTCAAAGGCACCACGCGTCCTTCCAACTTCAGCGCGTAGGCCATCGCGAGGCTATCCGGATGGCATGGAACAGGAATCAGGTCTTCGGGACGGAAGACGGAGGTCTGCTGCAAAATCTGGCGACGTACTTCGGTAAGGGTGAGGCGCTCCGTTTCCGGATTGAAATTCTCGAGACGCCCTGCCGCCTGAATCGGCTGAAAGGTAACGCCTCGCACACACTTTTGAGTCAAAGCAAAATCAATGATGCGGCCGATCTCGCCGTCGTTGAGCCCTTTCTTCAGCGTCACCACCAGCGTAGTTGAGATGGCATGCTCATTGAGCATCTCAAGAGCTCGTTCGCGCATGCTCCTCAGGTCGGCGCCTCGCAGGGCCATCAGCGAATCGCGCTCCAGCGAATCGAATTGCAGGTACACCTCGAAATCCGGCATGTACGAGGCAAGCCGCTCGACGAAAGCGGGCTCCTGGGCGATCCTCACTCCGTTCGTATTGACCATCAAGTGACGTATGGGCCGCGCTTTCGCGGCATCCAAAATTTGAAAGAAGTCCGGATGGAGGGTCGGTTCGCCTCCAGAAATTTGGACCACATCGGGCTCGCCTTCATTGCGCACTACGGCGTCGAGCATTCGCTCCACCTGCGCCAGGGACCGGAATTGTTGCCTAGCAGGACCACTTTCAGCGTAGCAGACTGGGCACTGAAGATTGCAATAGTCACAAATCTCGACGAGTGACAGGCACGAATGCTGCTGGTGATCAGAGCACAAACCGCAGTCATACGGACAGCCCCACTTCACCGGCGTATTAAAGACCCGCGGCATTTCCGGCGGCTTGATAAAAACCTCGCGGCAGCGGCGATAGTAGTCGACGTCGTCCGCCATGAGAATTCTTTCGCTGCCGTGCTCCAGGCATTGCTTCAAGAGAAAAACCTTGCCGCTCTCGAACACAATCTTTCCTTCGACTTTGCGATAGCACACCGAGCAGATGGAGACGGCGACGTCGTAGAAAAGATAGGGGCGAATGCGATCGGTCATTTGAAAATCCCCCGTGCGACGGCCACAAGCAGCAGTACGAAACCCACCAGGGCCATCAAACCACCAGCGACAAAGCCTACCGCCAACATCAATTGCAGAGAGCCATTGTCGCCGTGACCGCTCGTGTTCGAACCCTCCCCAGAAATCCAGCGCATGAAGACAGCCCGATGGCGATGCCGCTGACGAGGATTATCAGAGCCTGCCACCACCTCGGAAATTTCCGCTTCGTCCCTTCGCTCATTCTGCCTCCGCGTCCGGCCAATTCGCGCTCCATCTCACAGCGGACGGAGTGCACTACGTAATTGGCACGTCGCTCGCTACATCGTTGTTCGGCCGGCCGATTTTCGCTGTCCGATTCGAAGCCTCGCGCACGAATACCCATCTCCACAGATCTCGTCTGTAGTAAACGAGCATCGCGAGGCACACCCATTGAATGCTGGAGAGCCCCACGATTCGAATCTCCGGCTTCAAGAAATCGATCACCAGACGCCAGCTCATGTAGCCAACCATGAACGCTTTGAAAACGTCTCAGCGCGTTGCGGGTGTTTTATCGTCCTTAGGAGAAAAAAGAATAGAGCGAGTGCAAAGATCGATTCGTAGAGTTGCGTAGGATGCCGACGGATGCCATCGCCAAAGTCGACTCCCCACGGCAAAGTTGTCGCACTGCCAAACGTGTCGTCTGAAAGGCCGGTGAGAAAACATCCAATCCGTCCGATCGAGATGCCGAGCGCAATCGGTGCGGCAAACAAGTCCCCCGTGGACTTTCGCTCATTAATCAGATTCTTGGTCCATTCCACGGCGAACAAACCCGCAACCAGCGCACCAACGATTGTCTTGCCTGAAAGCAAATAGACGGGATCGTGCCAATGCGCGACCGTTAATCTTGGGTCCTCGCACAAGTACAGAATCCGACCGCCCAGGGCCGCACCAACCGCTGCGGCGGTGATTACGGACCACCTCGTCTCATCGGAAACCGCGTCTGGCAGAATGCGTCTCAACCGCAGAAAAAAAAGGAATGCAACTATGTACGCTAACGATTCGAAAAGAAGATGGGGATGAATTCGGAAGCCAGGCAACCGTACATAGACTGGGAAGTGGATTTGATCCCCGTACAATTAAAATGCAACCGCGAAAGCGGTACCGGTTCCCAAGATGTTTAATGCCGCGAATCATACTTCATGTACTGACCGGGGGCAATCCTATGACAGCAGCCTAATGTGTCGCTGTAGGATGACGAATATCTAACCGGCTGATAACGTAGAGCAAGACGATAATTCCCGCAAGCGAAACAGCGAAACCAATCTTATGAGCCATCAGAAATAGCAGCACCGCGTCGCCGTATCGGACCGCTAGAATGCCTTCGATGAAATACCGCAGCCCCCGACCCAGCAGAAGCGCCAAGACAAATGTTTTCAATGGAACCTGAAACACTCCTTCGGCAAGCACGAAGACTTTGAATGGAAATGGCGGGGGGAGAATCCCTGGAATGAATACGCTGAGAAAGGCATGGCCTTGCACCCAGCCCTTTACTTTATGCGATCCCCTGCCACCGTGGCGGTGAAAGTAGGCCTCGCCACCTTTCTTCGCCAGCAAGTATATCCAAATGCAGCCTGCGAGCGATCCCAGCGCCGCCATCGCACAGTAGTAAGGCATCCGCGCCGGCCTTTGCGCGGATAAGCGGATCACCAGCGCGTCTGCGATAAATGGAAGAGTGATTACGGACGAGTCGAGGAAAGTAGCGACGAACAATCCTCCTCCGCCCATCACCGCAATAATTTTCGCCAGCCAGTGTGGCAGGTTGATTTGATTCATATCGCGGTGGGGCTCCAACTAAGCCGCTGATTGTATCAGACCGCATCAGCCGGTATTGGCACGCCAAATAGTCCGGCGCGACACGTGAAAATCCTAGGCATTTCATGACCGGAGCTCTGAACCCTTGATACCTCGACACTTCCTTCGAGCCGGGAATTCTCTTATGACACTCTCCGCGCGCAATCAGCTTGTCGGCAAGGTGGGAGAAATCAAGTCGGCAACGTGATGGCTCACGTCGTGGTGCGGGTCGGAGAAAACGTAGTAGATAGCGTCATCACGCACCGAAGCGCCGAGGAATTGAACTCAGATCGGCCGACACCGTCACCACAGAAGCTTCAACCCAAACTGAACCTGCCGGGAGGTTGTGGAAGTGCTCGTAATTGCCCCCGCGTCGGGATTCGCCTGCGGAATCGTAGAGCCTGGCGGCAGCACAGCCAAAATCAGATTTGGCGTGTTGAAGTTTGCCCGGTTCAAAAGATTGAACATTTCGGCTCGGAATTGCAGATTCAATCCCTCGTGAAGAGCGATATTCTTCGTCACCGAAAAATCCCACGTCGCGAGGCCCGGCCCGATCAACGTGTCCCTTCGGGAATCGCCATAGAAGCCGCTGTTGTTGGGCTGAGCAATGAACGCTGCCGGATCGAACCATTCGTCAGGCTTGCCAAGCACAACGGGTCCGGTGAAGGCCGGATTGAGGAAGGGTCGCACGGGATTTTTCGTGTCGCCATTTCGCGAAGGGTTGTAGCTCAATTGGGGCGTGAAGGGAAAACCGGATTGGGCTGTGACGACGCTGTTCAACGACCATCCGCTGATCAAGCGATCGCTCCAACCCGCTACGGAATTCGCAAAAGCTTTGCCTCGCCCGAATGGCAGTTCGTAAATGGCGCTGATGACAGCGACATTCTGTGCGTTGTAAGTGGCGAGACCCTTGTCTGATCGCAAATTGTACGGGTTGGAGACCAGGCCTGGGGCGTTGTTCGCGGTGGTGCCGTTCAACGAATCGCCATCGTCGAGAGCCTTCGACCATGTGTACGTTCCGCGCAGCGAGAGGCCGCGGCTGAAGCGGTGGACCAAATCCAATTGCAAGGCATTGTAGGAACTCGCGCCGAGCCCGAACCACGTCCAGGTGCCGGCCAGGGCAGCATTGCAAGTCGTGTTTGAAGCGCTGCAGGCGGCGGGAAGGTAGTACGTTCCCGCAGGAACAGGAGCTCCGGTCAGCGCTCCAAAGTTAACTGGGAAGGTTGCCGGGCACGGCGAGGTGGGGCAAACCACGGGAGCCGGTTCGTTCGCGTCCACGCCAATGATTTCGTGATAGCCGTGCGAACCGATGTAGCCAACCGTCAGCGAGGTATTCGGACTGAGTTCCTGTTCGAGGCGCAAGGAATAGGAAATCAGCGTGGGCGGTTTCAGATCTGGCTGAACACCACCGGGCGACAGTTTCGCCGTGGACGGCACGGGCGAAACCGGCACAGGAAAATTCGCCACGGGCAAGCTGCTAATTCCATACGTCGGATTGAAGGGTGCGTTCTGGTCCATCCGGTATCCCAGCGCATCTTGCAAGTCGTTATACATTCCGAATCCGGCGCGAACCACCGTCTCATTGCCGAACGGACTCCACGCCGCGCCGATGCGCGGCTCCGGCAGAAACCTTGAATTGTTGGTGCTGAAGGCGGAGCTGCCGACGTGCGGAGCAGAATTGATCACGCCGTTGGTGAAAAAGTAGTTGGCGGCGCGCCCGTGAGCTTCGTTCCAGCCAGTTGAAGACTCGGCTCTAAGTCCGAGCGACAAGGTCAACCTCGGCGTCACTCGAATCGTATCTTCCGCGTACCACGCGGCAAATAGCGACCGCCAATTCATTTGCGTCGGCGCGGGGTCGTAGGTAAGCGTACCGACGACTCCGCCTAGCAGCGCGTTGATGCTGCTGAACGACGCTTGCCCATATTGACTGAGCGCCAGCTTTTCGTTGGATTGAAACTGCTGAAACCACGCACCGAAGCTGAATTGATGCCTGCCACGCGTGAGCGTGACTTGGTCCTCATAGGTAAAGAGATTCCGGAAGACGTTCAGGTTGGTGCCGTTGTTGCTTCCGGCTAATCCGAGTTGCGTGGCCGGGTTCGATGCTGTGCTGCCTCCCACAACCACGGCACCGGTCGGCAGGGCGCTGACGAAGCTGGTTACGTTGGAGGCTGGCGTTCCCGGCGTCGGTTCACCAAGAAAAAAGTAGGCCGCGCGGGAGAAGCCAAATCGCGCCGTGTTCACGAATGCTGGCGAAAAAACGTGCGTTTCTTCGAGGCTCAGTACCTGTTCGCGCAACCGAGCCAAATCCGTGCTGTAGGGATCGGCCGGTGTTGCCGTCACGTCCGCGCCATCATCGATGGTATACGCGGCGCTGAGCGTGTCTTTCGCGGAGAAAACGTGATCCATCCGAGTGGTGCCAAAATCCTCCCGAATGGTTTGCAGCGGGCTGCTGAACAACGCTGAAATGCCGCTCGGGTTTCCGCTCGGTAGCGTGAGTTCTGGGCCGTTCGCGAGGGGCCAGAGGTCGAGTAGCTGTGTCACAACCGCTGCGCACGCGGCAATTTGCGCCGCAGGACACGAAGATCCCAACGGCACAAGCGTGCCATTGCGCGCGTCGGCGGCAGGCACAAAGGTTTCCGAGGTCTGATGCAAGTTTTGCCGCAGGCCTTCGTAATTTGAGAAGAAAAATGTTTTGTCCGATTGGATCGGCCCGCCTAGCGAAGCGCCGAACTGATTGCGCTGGAACGGCGGCGCCGAGCCCACGTCAAAGAAATTTCGCGCGTCCAGGTCGTTGTTGCGCAGAAATTCGTAGGCCGATCCGTGCCATTGGTTCGTGCCCGATTGGGTGACGATAGACACTTGCGCTCCGGGCCGTTTGCCGTACTCAGCTCCGTACGAGTCTCGCAAGACATTGAATTCCCTCACGGCGTCCACACCCAGCAGTTGTCCGCTCGTGCCGCCGGGCTGCATGTTGTTTTCTGCGGCTCCCGTATACTCCACACCGTTCAGAAGAAAAAGGTTCTGTTGGGGGCGATTGCCCGAAACCGCAAAATTGTTGCCGTTCGTCGAATTCGATACACCAGTTCCACCAGTTTTCTCTGTTGTGAAATTGACAACGCCAGGATTTAACGTCACAAGCTCGTCGAAGCTGCGACCGTTCAGCGGAAGGTCCTTGACCTGACGTTCGCCGACCAACCCTGAGATGTCAGTAGTCGTAACGCTCACGGGCGGCGCATCTGCCTCCACGGTAATCTGCTGACTGACTTCCCCAACTTGAAGACGCAGATCGACGGTGGCATCCTGCCCGACTGCGAGTTCTATACCTCTTCTGATTTCCTCAGCGAATCCCTGCTTTTTCACGCTGATTTCGTACTGGCCCACAGGAAGCGCAAGAAGCTGATACCGCCCGGCGGCATCCGTGGCCGTATCGCGCCGAACTTCAGTATGCATATCTCGCACGACGACGGCGGCCGACGCGACTGCGGCGCCACTTGGATCGGTGACTGTGCCGGACAGGCTGGCGGACACTTGCGCGACCGCCATCGGCCCGGACGCCAGGGCAGCAACAACAAGCGCCAATAAGCGGATCCGCAATGAGAATCTGCGCCGGCCAGCATCCCGATGCGGGACTGAGCGCAACAGCACTCTGTTCGTGACGCCATCGATTTCGGATAAGTAGGGCATTCGAACTGGCACCTCGGCAAAGAGCGGTAAATTAATACGGATAAACTAGATATGTCAATATGATTATATCCTTTGGCAAAGCTGACGCGATCGCGAGGATTATGAAAATGACGCCTCAAGGCTGGGATCCGCAGACGAGGATTTAGATACGATGAAAATGGCTTCCGTGTGTCCCAGCGATGGCGTGGTGCCTCGGGAGAAATCGCCGGGCGAATATGAAGACTTGGGGGACCTGGCTTAGTCTTCGCAAAGCTTCGCGTTTAGGGCTGCGATTTCCAATCGGTGGGGATTCCCGAGCAGGCTCCTCGCCGATTGTGAGTTATCTTTGGAGCCTACCACCCGAGTCCAACGCGCGCAACGACAGTGTGCCGCGTTGCAACACCGCTCTCTCGCTAACCTAGGAAGCCGAGTGAAATCCGGCCCGGCTAATCCTACCTCGTCCTAGCTCAAACTCGAAATCCACCTCGGTAGAGCGACTGCGAACGCGACCGATCAGAAGATCAATTTCAGGCCGAACTGAATCTCGCGCTGACTGTTCGGGGCCGTAGCGGCGATAAAGCCGAAAGTGGTTCCCGCGAGCGAACCGCCATCGGCTCCGCCAGCAGCGAGGGCGCAGAGAGGAGGCGCGCACCCGACCGGGCTAGCCGCGCCGGTGAAGAGGCTGCCATTCGGCAGCATGAAATCCGTCCTATTGGCAATATTGAAAAACTCGGCGCGGAATTGCGCTTGAAGCCGCTCTGTGATCTTTGTGTTCTTGAGCAGGGCAAAATCCAAGTTAATGAGACGAGGTCCGAAAAGCTGGTTTTGCCTTGCGTTCCCTAGCGTGCCGGCTGGCTGCAGCGTGTAACAAGAGCTGTTGATCCACTGAGGCTCCACAATTCCTGTAGGCCCGAGGGCCCGTTTCTCGACGTACGGATTGCAACCCGGAATGACATCTGGGCGTGTATCTGCGACGTTATTGTCAAGTCCGGCTTGGTCGAAGCCGTCGAGGACGTTGAATGGAGAGCCGGTCTGCGCGGTGAAGATACCGCTGACCTGCCAGCCCTCTACCAGCCGGTTACCGCGAAATGGCAACTGATAGATCACATTGCCCACGAAGTTGTGGCGGAGATCAAACGTGCAGTTGCCGTAATCGTACCGCGGATCATAAGGATCGAGCAGGCCAACCGCGCCTTCTTCGAGTCCGTACGATCCGGAGTTATTAGTCAGACAGTGGGAATAGGTGTAGGAGAGCTGCATGGTGATTCCTCTGGCGGCCTGTCTGACCAAGCTCACCTGAAGGGAGGTGTAATTGGAGGTCCCTTTCGTCACATTTTCGTTAAGAGAGGCATAGTTGTCGTTCACACGCGGAAGCACGGGTTGCACGGCGCCCGGGCCGAACGGTGGCTGGACGAAAGTGCCAAAATAGCAGCTCGACAAATTCCCGTTCGCGACCGTTGGGACGCAGGGAGTGCCAGTTGGGGTGGAGCACGCGTTGAGAAGGCCCCCGAAGGGTCCCACCCCGCAACCCGGGGCAACCGAAGTACTCGTCAGCGACGGGTTCAAGTTCTGCTGACTGAATAGATGCACCCCGCGAGAGCCGACATACCCAACGCTCAAGATAGTTCCTCTGCCCAGATCTCGCTGCACGTTCAAATTCCATTGCTGCTCGTAGGGCGCCTTAGTCGTATTGAATGGCACTCCGTCACCCAAGCTGGTGCATCCGATGCTGTTGTTGGAGAGATTATCCGCCGCACAGGCAGTCGGGACGTCTTGCGGCGGCAGCGCTGGAGGCGCATTCAAGAAAGCGTTCGGGAAGGTCATCGTCAATGCAGCAAATTGGTGATAGTTATACGGCGGGTCGAAGTAATACGCGGACGCGTACGTTCGAGGAGCAACCGGGTCATGGAAAATTCCATAGCCGGCGCGGACCGATGTCTTCTGGTCCCCAAAAGGCGACCAGGCCAGACCGATCCGCGGATCGATATTCTTTTGGTTCGGGCTGCTTTGAAACACGTGATTGACGTGCGCAAATGCGCCGTCCCCAAACGGAGTATCCGGCACAGTATAAAGAGGCCAGCCGGATGGGTTTGTGCCGTACTCATAGCGAACACCCAAGTTCAGCGTCAGTCGCGAATTGACCTTCCAACTGTCGTTGATGTACGGATCGATATCAATCTCTCTGAAGTAACGCGCCGGATTGTCAGTAAATGGGCTATTCGCGACCGCATATCCTATGAAGGGCGTGCCCTGGAGAAAATTTTGCAGGTTAAGGAATATGTAGTCGCCGCCGAATTCAAAAGGCGCGAAGACGTTTGACTGGACCCGCAGGACGTCGGCGCCAAAGGTGAACGTATGGGCCCCGTGGTTCCAAGCCACGTCATCTCCGACACCAAACTTGTTTTGGGCAATGGCGTCTGAGACGAACTGGTTGCTGCCAATCCCGCCGACGGTGAAAAAGTCTGGACTCACGAATGCGTCTTCTGGAAAGCGGCTAGGGTTGAAGTTCAAAGGATCCGAAGCGGCGGGCAATGTGCTATTCGAAAATGAAGATTCAAACGTGCGAACGAACATGAATCGCAGGTTATTCACCACGTTCGACGAGAAGATGTGCCGCTCTTCGGCGGTGAAGAACTGGTTCTTGCTGCGATCCGTCTCCGGCCATAAGGGGAGGACCGCGCCAAAAAAGCCGGTGAGCGGGCTGAGGTTGTACGCCTTGTCGAAAACATAGCGCCCGAAAATGCTGTCGGTCGAGGAAAGCGTATAGTCGACTCGCCCGAGGACGTAATCTTCCCTTGATCTCTGGGTGCCGCTGGTCGTAGTGAAATAATAGCCGCCCTGGTCCGCGGCACCATTGGGAGGAGGCGCGTATTTGCTGTAGAGGCCCAGGATTCCATTTATGGCCGACGCGGCTGCGGCGTTTTGCCCGGTCGCTCCGCTGCCGATCGGCACGCCTTGAAATGGGTTCGTCGCGCTGCCCGGTGCGCCCGATGCGACAGGAGGGCAGCCAGGGTAGGGTGTACCTGGAATCGCCCCTGAAAGTGCACTGCACGGCAATTGGCCCGTGACACCGTTTCCAGCGATATAGGGTTCGGGGATCCCCACACCCGAGACCGGTTGGCCTAGGGCCTGACGGAAACCCTCATAGTTACCAAAGAAAAACAGTTTGTTTTTCTTGATCGGACCGCCCAGACTCCCGCCAAACTGATTTCTGCGAAACGGCAATTTGTTGAGTTTAGAGGCCGCTTCGAAATAGCTGCGGGAATCAAGAGCGGAGTTCCGCAGGAATTCATACGCCGAACCGTGGAAGTCGTTCGTACCTGATTTCGAAGCCGCGTTCATCACGGAGCCATTGCCGCCGAATTGTGCGCTGTACGTGTTGGTCAGTAACGCGAATTCCTGAATCGCCTCTACGCCGAGCGACGTGCCCAGCACTTGCGAGCCGGCCTGATGGTTCCAGAAATCGGACATGTTGGTGTTGTCTAACAAAAACTGCTCGCCCTCGGTTCTAGCTCCGGCGATGGAAAAACCCGGGCCCGTTCCATAAAGCGTGGTGGTTCCGGCGCCTGTTGGTGTCGCGCCGGGCACGAGATTGATCAGCTGCTCGAAGTTGCGCCCGTTTAGAGGCAAATCGACCATCTGCTGCGGGCTTATGAGCGCAGAAATCGCGGTCGATTGCGTTTCGACCTGGGCGACCGAGGTCTCGACCGTTACTGTCTGCTGGGCCTGGCCGACGGGCAATGAAAAGTCGATCGCGAGCTGGCTCCCCACGGTCACGTTTACGCCTGCGTGAACCACCGTCTGGAAACCACTGTTGGAGACCTGCACATCGTATGTGCCGACGGTCAAATCAGGGACGTTATAACGCCCCTGGGAGTTGGAAGTCGTGGTCTGTGTGACGCCGGTGCCGGTATTCTTCACCTGGACATTCGCGCCCGAGATGACGGCGCCGCTCGCGTCTGTCACAGTTCCGGAAATGTTTCCCGAGACAGCTTGCGCATGCAGCTGCCTCGCGCCAACTGCCAAGAGAAGTAGCGCACTAAGGACACAAATCACAACGCGGTGCGACGCTCTCACACAATCACGCATCTCCGGCCTCCGCATTAGCTTTTTCGTTATATTGCGATTCCCGCTTACCGGGCACCCAGAACCTGGCCGCGCTTTTACTACCCGGTGTTGATGCTTGTCAAGCCCGAAATAGTAAATGGCGAGAGCCGCTGTTACTCTTTCGCTGCAGAATGACTTCGCAAGGAAACTGTTGACGCTAGAAACGAGGGCCGTGCATCTGAAGTTGTGTGCCGTTGTGGAGAGCCGCGTTGAAAACTTGGATATGGCGAATTGTTCTGGCGGCTTTGATGGTAGCTGCGATGCTGGCGCCGCAGACTACCGGCGCCTACTCGGTGTTTACGCACGAAGAGCTAATTGACCTGACCTGGCGAAGCGCGATTCGCCCGCTCCTGCTGCAACGCTTCCCTGGTTCCACCGACGCGCAGTTACGCGAGGCTCACGCCTTCGCTTACGGCGGCTGCGACGCGCAAGACATGGGTTACTACCCGTTCGGCAACAAGTTTTTCAGTGAGCTCACGCACTATGTGCGCGCCGGCGACTTTATCAACAATCTCTTTCGAAAGTCGCGCAACGTCGATGAATACGCCTTTGCGATCGGCGCATTGTCACACTACATCGGCGATTCGATCGGCCACTCGGTGGCCGTCAATCCCTCCACCGCAATCGCCTTTCCCGGACTCGCCAAGAAGTATGGACCCATCGTTACCTACGATGAAAACCCGCACGCGCATGTGCGCACGGAGTACGCATTCGATATCGGACAGCTTTCAAAGCGCACGTTCGCTCCGCCCGCGTTCATGCGATTCATTGGCTTTCGAGTGCCGCGCGGACTGCTGGAACGCGCCTTTGTAGCCACCTACGGAATTGAAGTCCGCGAACTCGTTGGCAAAACTTTACCGGCGATGAGGAGCTATCGCACATCGGTTCGCACCCTGATCCCCATTTTTTCCAATGCCGAAATCGTTCTCCATGGCAAGCAGTTCGCGCCGGATGCGGATAGCGCCGAATATCGGCAGTTTGCGCAACAGCTGCGGGAGGCGGATTATGAACGGCATTGGGCTTATACCTACCGAAAGCCCGGCATCGGATCGCACCTGCTCGCGATTGTAATCAAAATTATTCCCAAGGTAGGTCCGGCTTCGTACCTGGCCATCAAGATTCCCGACGCGCAAACGGAAGCGTGGTACATCGAAAGCGTCAACCGTTCCGCCGGCGATTACCGGCGCCTTCTGGACGCGCTGCGGGCCCATCCGACCGCGGCGCTCGACCTACCGAACCGAGACCTCGATACTGGCGCCAGAGTGAAGGCAGGCGACTATCCCCTGACTGACGATACCTACGCCAAGTTGGTGGGTCGGTTGACCTCCGACCCGAATAGGCCAATTCCCGACGGCCTGCGAGAAAATATCCTGGAGTACTACGGGGATCTCAGCGCGCCCATTAGTACAAAGAAACATCCTCGCGAGTGGAAACGCCTTACGTCCGAGCTTCAGGTCATGGCAGGGATGAAGTCAACCGCTACGCGAGCTACGCCGAGCGAGTGATTGAAAGATAGGAGGCGGCCGAACGATTGCATAGGCGAATTCCTATGGCCCCGCAATTCGAGGACCTCATGACACAAAAGTTGCGTTGCCATGCCGGCATACATATGATGTACGCTTAGTTCAGGAGGCACTGTGACCATGAGAAGGACATTGCTTTTTCTGCTGACGCTGACACTCACGGGTCTTCCAATGTTCATCGCTCCCCGAACCGCGCGGGCGGACGATAAGTCCAAAGACGAGGGTCGGCTGGAGAACGCCGGGGACGTGATGAAGGAAATCCTCGATATTCCCGACGATATTCCGCAGAGTTTGCTGGACAAGGCTGACTGCGTGATCGTCATTCCGTCGGTTCTGAAGGCGGCGTTTATCGTAGGCGGAAGCTATGGCCGCGGGGCTATGACCTGCCGCAGCGGCGATAATTTCCGCGGCCCGTGGGGCGCGCCCACGATGATGGCGCTCGAAGGTGGCAGCTTCGGATTCCAAATCGGCGGCCAGGCTACCGACTTCGTCTTGCTCGTGATGAACGAGGGCGGTGCAAAGTCGATTCTCAGCAGCAAAGTGAAACTCGGAGCAGATGCATCGGCTGCGGCGGGACCGAAAGGCCGCGACGCGGAAGCAGACACCGACGTGACCCTGCGCGCCGAAGTTCTCACCTACTCGCGAGCGCGCGGGCTCTTCGCCGGTATCTCTCTTGAGGGATCGACCTTGCGCCCGGATAACGATGCGAATGAACGGATCTACGGCAAGGCGATTGACGCCAAGGACGTCGCCCTGCATGGAGCCGTTCCGATCCCAGCATCGGCGAGAACACTCATCAACATATTGAATCAGCACAGTCCCAAGAACCGGTCCAACTAATCGGGGTTTCCTAGCCGTCTCGGCGAGTGGTTACAGACGATTGCGCCTCAGCCGTTTGGGGTCGAATCGCCCATTCATACCCTGTCACCGTGGACGACTTTTCTTTACACCAACAGGTACTTGCGCGAATTCGGCCGCTCGTGTAAAGATTCCTCTTGTATCGTCGGACTGTGCCCAATTTCGGCGCACCAGTTCTCAATAACCACTTTAGGGCGCCCCCACAAGAGCACCCACCCAAGAACTCCTGAGGCAAGCGGAACGCCTCGGCGTTGACTTAAAATTAATTATGACTTACAGTCGTAATTGTCCAATGGTCATTGAATTGCCCAAACATCGCAGAGCCCCCGTCGTTTCGGGAGTTCGGCCAGCCTCGCGCTCCGGGATGGGCCGCCGGGAACGCCATCGGGCGGAAACCCGCGAACGGCTTTTCGAAGCCGCACTGAAGCTCTTTGCGGAGCGCGGCTATCTGGAAACCACGGTGGAAGACATCACCGAAGCCGCCGACGTTGGCAAAGGGACCTTCTTCAATTATTTCCCGACCAAAGAGCACGTGCTCGCCACCCTAGGCGCCGAGCGCGTGGCCGCCGTCGAGCGCGCTCTTGACAACGCGAAATCTGGTCCGGTGCTTCCGGCGCTGAAAGAATTGGCGACGGACCTCGCGGGCCAATCCTCGTCGCCCCCCGCCCTGCTTCGGGCTATCTACGCCGCTCATGCGTCCTGCGCGCCCGTGCGCGCGGAACTGCAGAAGAGGCTCACCATCGCCCGGAGACTTCTGACGGAAATACTTAGGCTCGGACAGAAGAGCGGCGAAATTCGGCGCGATCGCTCCGCTGCCGAACTCGCGCGCCTGACGCAAACGCTCTTGTTCGGACTTACGCTGGCCTGGGCGCTTCACCCCGATGCCTCATTGCACGAAACTGCTGAAGGCGCATGGAGTCTCTTCTTTTGCAATCTTGCCGCTGGCAATAAGCGCGCAAGTGCCGATACTCGTAGTGCACGGACATGATTCTCGGTGCGCTCTTAATTGTTATTGGAAGTCATTTGTGCTGAGTCTTTTATGTCTTCGGCTTCATCCAAGGTACAACCGCCCAAGGGAGGCAATGCTGTGATGTGCCGGGTTAGAGTCCTTCTCGTCTTCTTGGCCGCTTTGTTGCCGTTAATGGTAGGACAGGTGCAAGCACAAGTGGCTCCAGCCTCGTCCACCTCAGGTGCCGCGACAAGCGCTCCAGAGACTGGCTCAAGTTACAGCTCCGGAACCTCCGGGCTCGCCGGCACTCCTTCCCCTCAGGGCTCCTTCCTGGGCAGCGTTCCGGGAAAGCCGGAGCCGGGAGTGGTGCAGCTTTCCTTGCAGGATGCCATATCGCGGGGCTTGAGACAAAATCTCGGACTCCTTTTGGCGGGCCAGGGTGTTCGCAGCTCTCGCGGAGAACGCTGGCGGCAGCTGAGTGCGCTACTGCCAAACGTGAATACTTCCAGCTACGTGGCGGATTCGAAGGTCGATCTAGCCGAGTTCGGCTTCACTTTCAAATTTCCGGGCGTGACCATCCCTGCGGTTGTCGGGCCTTTCTCCTATATCGATTCGCGTGCCTCTGTTACGCAAAATATTTTTGATTGGAAGGCAATTAACAGCACCCACGCGGCATCCGAGGAAGCCAAATCGGCCCAAGACACATACAAGGACGCGCGCGATCTGGTGACTCTCGCTGTCGGCTATGAGTATTTGCAGGCAATCGCGGACGAAGCGCGCATCGACACGGCGGCTGCTCAGCTAAAGACGGCGCAATCTCTATACGACCAGGCATCGGACCAGGTGAAAGCAGGGACTTCACCCGCGATTGACGGACTGCGCGCACAAGTGGAGATGAAGACCCGCCAGCAGCAACTCATCCAGGCAAGAAACGATTTCGCCATTCAGAAGCTTACTCTCGCGCGCGTAATCGGATTCGCTCCAGGCCAGCAATTCGACTTAACTGATAAATCCCCCTACCAGCCGTTCGTCGGCCTTACGTTGGAGTCCGCCCTGAAGCAAGCGTACGACTCTCGCTCCGATTTCAAGGCCGCCAGTGCGGACGTGCGCGCCGCGGAATATTCTCGTAAGGCCGCCGAAGCCGGCTATCTGCCTTCGCTATCCGTGAGCGCCGATTACGGCTTGGCTGGGACCGTTCCTCAACTATCGACACACGGCGTATTTGATGTTCGAGGAACGCTCGCCATTCCCATTTTCCAAGGCGGCAAGGTGCACGGAGACGTTCTCGAAGCTGACGCGCGCCTGGAAGAGAGCCGTGAGCACCTCGAGGATCTTCGCGCGCAGATTGACCAGGAAGTTCGCACCGCTCTCCTGAATGTGGAATCCGCGGAGCAAGAAGTCGCCGTGGCCCAGAGCAACATCGCCCTGGCTGACCAAACGCTCGCGCAGTCCCGCGATCGTTTTCAGGCCGGAGTCACAGATACGGTTGAGGTCGTGCAGGCGCAGGAAACCGTCGCCAGCGCTCACGAAAATTACATTTCCAGTCTGTACCGGGACAACTACGCCAAGATTTCTCTCGCCCGCGCCCTGGGAGTTGCCGAAGAGGGTGTTAAAGAATACTTCAAAGGAAAATAAGACATGGCACAAAGTACCGAAACCGAAACCTCGCCCAGCACTCCAGCCGAGGAACGCGTTCGCACCGAGACTCACTCCGCCGCGCCTCCGCCGCCTTCTCGCCCCTCCAACTATTTCCGGCGGCGGCCTCGCGCGCGACTGTTCTTGATCGTCGCGATCGTGATCGTCCTGGTGGGAGGCTTCTTCGCGTGGCGCTACTTTTCAAGTTACGAGTCCACCGACGATGCGCAAGTTGACGGCCATCTGATGGCGATCAGCGCGCGGATTTCGGGTTACATCTCCAAAGTGAACGTGGACGATAACCAAACCGTCCCTAAGGGCTATGTGATTGCCGAGATCGATCCCCGCGACTATCAAGTCGCAGTGGATCAAGCGCGAGCGGATGTCGCCACTGCCGTCGCAACGGCGCATTCTTTGGGCATCGACGTGCCCGTGACCTCCATCAGCACGACAAATCAGGTATCCACCAGCGAGGCGGACGTCCAAGACGCAGAAGCCGGAATCGGAGTTGCCCTGCAGCAGGCGGACGCCGCTCAAGCACAGCTCCTCCAGGCGCAAGCGAACAACGTCAAGGCGCAGAACGATCTGGGCCGTTACAAGCAGCTCGTCGAAAAACAGGAGGTTTCTGAGCAGCTGTACGATCAGGCTGTGGCTGCCGCCGCGGCGGATAGTGCAGCGGTTTCTTCCGCAAAGGCTTCAGTGGCGGCCTCCTCGCAGCAAGTGACTCAGGCCCGCGCGCGCCTGGCCCAGGCCCAAGCGGCGTACCGCTCCTCGCAGACCGGTCCTCAACAGGTCGCCTCCATCCGCGCCCGCGCCCTTTCTGCTGCGGCAACCGTCAAAGCCAAGGAAGCGGCGCTGGAAGCCGCTGAGCTGAATCTGCAATACACGAAGGTGTTGGCTCCCGCGGATGGCGTGGTCACCAAGAATCTCGAAGTAGGGATGAATGTCCAGCCCGGCCAACAGCTGGCCAGCGTGATTCCGTTGAACGATGTCTGGATCACCGCGAATTTTAAGGAAACGCAGTTGAAATATATGAAGCCTGGGCAGCGCGTCGAAATAAAAGCGGATGAGAATGGCCGCACGTACAAAGGCCACGTGGATAGCATCGCCGGATCGAGCGGCGCGCGCATGAGCCTGCTGCCTCCCGAAAATGCAACGGGGAATTATGTGAAGGTCGTGCAGCGCATCCCGGTGAAAATCGTTCTCGATCCAGGTGAAAACAAGGACGACTCCTTGCGATTGGGAATGTCGGTCGAACCAAAAGTCTTCATAAAGTGAACGCCCGCGAGTCCTCAAGGTTCAACAGGCGCGAGACTTCCGAATGACCTGTCCGATCTGCGGGAAGCGTCCGCCCAAGCGGTTTTGTCCCGCCAAGGGAGAAAAGATTTGCGCGATTTGCTGCGGACGCGAACGCGAAGTCACGATCGATTGCCCGTCTGATTGTTCGCACTTAGTGGTGGCGCATCGCTACGAAGCGGAGCATCGCCAGCCGCTGCCCGCCGCAGAATTCCCTTATCGTGATATTCAGTTTCCGCTGGATTTCGTCCACGAGCGCTGGCCCGTCGTCACCGCGATCGCGGCTGCCATTCTCGCCTTCCAGGCCCAGAACAACGACCTGCACGACGGCGCCGTTTACTCCGCGCTTGAGTCCCTGGCCGAGATGTATCGCACGCTCGGCAGCGGGATCTATTATGAGCGGCCGCCGAATGATCCTGCGGCTCGCGCCCTTTACGCGCAAATCTCGCAGTCGCTCCAGGAATTTCAAAAGAACGAACCGGGGCGCTCCAATCTTCCCCGATTGAAGGACTCCGATATTTTCCAGTTGATCGTTTTTCTATTGCGGGTTGGCAAGCAAGAATCCAATGGACGCCCGCGCTCGCGAGCATTCGTCGATTTCCTGCGCGGCCGCTTCCGGCCGCCTGCGGGCGCACGCTCTCAAGACGTTCCACGCATCATCGTGCCCTAGTCCAAAAAACGATCTCAGTCTCCGCCAGCCTTGAAGTTCGGATTCTCGATAATGCCGAGCACATTCCCAAAAGGGTCGTAAACCGCCCCGATGAGTATTCCTTCACCGACGTCTTGCACCGGTTCCTGCGCCTTCGCTCCAAAATCGAGCAGATGCTGATACGCATCCCGAGCGTCTTTCACGCCCCAGTACGCAATTCCCGCGGGCGCTCGCTTTTCACCGGCGTCCGATGTGGGCACGAGTCCTAGTTCGTAGCCACCCACGTTGAATCCCACATAAAACGGCTGATCGAAATAAGGTTTTAGGCCGAGTACCGTGCTGTACCACTCTTTCGCTCGGGCAAGATCCTTTACCTGGTATGTTGCGGTCCTTAATCCTTGCAACATCGCTCGCTCCTTGAGTTCCGGAATAGTGGCTATTGGCCCCTCCTCTGACACCGAGGGACGCCCGGCCATGAATGCGCCAAAGCATAACAGCGCGAAAGCCATCGTCAGCGTTGACACTGTCTTTAGCTTGACGCCGCGACCCCGCTTCTCGGCCGCAGCTGCGGGCACGATCGCAAGTTTCAGCGACGCCGGCGCGAATTGCGCGGAAGCGGCAGCCCGGCGCGGTTTTCTTTTCGCTGATGCGGTCTTGGTCATTATTTCTCTCCGTTCTCCAATGCAAGTTGCAGTTGCGGCGAATGCCAGGACTGCGTCTCCGGCCTCTTTGGGCGCGATCCAAGCCCATACTTGCGCCGCAGGCGCTCCACGCGCTCGGAAATTTCCTTGCGATAGCTTTCCGGCGCGTTTCCGTAGCCCTTGAACCAGTCTCGATATTGCCGTTCAAGCTTCGGAAACTTTGCCTCCAGAAATTTCATGAACGACTTCCACGACGCCGGCATCAGAAAAAGCACGTTCCCGGCAATCCACTGCGCTCCGGAGTCGCGCGCGGCCCGCATCAGCGCGTCCAGGTCCGCTTCGCTGTCCGTCAGGCCGGGCAGAATCGGCATCGCGTTCACTCCCACGTTGATTCCCGCCTCGCGTAGCTTCCGCACCGCCTCCAACCGCAAATCCGGACGTGGCGCGCGCGGTTCCAGCATCCGCGCCAGGCGCGTCCTCACGGTCGTCACAGTCACGTGGATCGTCAGCGAAGAACGCGCCGAAATTCTCCGCAGCAAATCGATATCGCGCACCACCTGATCGGATTTGGTTGTGATCGAGAGGCTCAAACCCTCCCGCTCCGCCATTTTTTCCAGGATCGCCCGAGTTGCGCCAAATTCACGCTCTGCCGGCTGGTAAGGATCGGTTGCAGTTCCGATCGCAATGTGCTCGCCCCAAATCTTGTCGTGGGCCAGGTCGCGGTCCACTAGACTGCCCGCATTCTCTTTCACGTAGATTTTCGATTCGAAGTCCGCTCCGTCCAGCTCCATGTACTCGTGCGTGTAGCGCGCGTAGCAGTAGTGGCAGCCGAATTCGCAGCCGCGGTACGGGTTCACCGTCCATCTGAACGGTACTCGCTCCGAATGGCACTCATTCAAAATGGACTTTACAGGGAGAAGAAAATACTCCGTCCCGCGTTTCGCTTCTGCGCGGGGGGAGGATGCGGCGAGGCGTGCAATGCCAACCAGTTCCGTCGCGGGCTTCCTGCTCCGGTCAGGCGCCGGAGGGGGCGCGGAAGCATCGCTTGGTAGCTCACAAGTGCCGTGGCGAGCGGCTGTGGGGAATAGCGTGAGACTGGTTTGCTTCGGCTTCGCCGGCTGGCGCCGAAGCGTCGCCGGAGTTGGTCGAAGGATTGGAGAAGTGGCCATTGTTGACCTCGCCGCACTTTCGCAATATATTCGCCTGATGTTCGCCTTGTCAAGCTAAAAGTTTCGCCTTCTATTCGCCTCCTGAAGCCTGCAATCTCACACTTGGAAAGGCCCGTTACCGCCGTCCGCCCTGCGCCTGCCAGAGCCGCTATACTGGATGGGCCCCCTTTCAGGAGAAGAATCCGTGCCGGACGTAGGCATCCTGATCCTTGACAACGATGTCGCCAGCCAGAATGCTCTCAAAGGCGTTCTAGAGGTCGAAAATTGGCGAATCCGTGTTGTTACGCGGCCGGCACACGCGATGGCCGAACTGGCCACGGGCGCTTGGAACCTCGTGATTGTCAACGCCGCGCTGGCTGATCCGAAAGCACCCCTCTTCGCCATTCTAAGAGAACTCGCCCAATCCGAATTTGTCGCGCCCGCAGAACACTCGGACGAGCCTCCGCCAAAGCGCCTGAGTGTGCTTTTCTTGGTGTCACCCCACCGGGCCGGGCAAGTTCAAGCGGTGCTTGAACACGAGAGCCTTCCCTACCTCCAAAAACCGTACCATCTGCACGAGTTCCTCGAAAAGGTCAGCGAACTTCTGGTCGAATCGGGCGCCATTGCAGAGCCGATACGCTCTGTCGGCGGGTTCGGTAAGGCCAAGAAGCGCCGCCGGGCGGTTCGAGCTTCGCGCGACAGTCGCCGCGGGATAATGTTCGCTTCTCGTGAGGACTACCAGATGACAGAGGAAGAGATGGCTGAATTCGAGCGCCAGGAAGAGGACGACCGCAAGAAGCGCGAAAAGGAACTCAAGGAAATCAAAGAACGCGGCGGACACGCGTGAAGCGCGACCATGCCCGCCGCCCTTCATACGACGGAATGCCGATTTTCCGGCTTTTAAGGTTCACCCCACCCCGGTAGAATCTTCGCATCTTGAATCGCCGTGCTTCGCGCTCGCTCTACGTTGTTCTGCTCCCGCTTCTTCTTTTGTTGTGCGGCTATTCCTGCGACGCCCCGCTTTCGCCGGGTTACCGCACCATCAAGGAATCCGACCAAGTCCGCTTCGTTCCCGGCGACGCTCCGGCGCTGCAAATCGCTGCGCACTACAAGTTTGAAAACTCCGGCACCACCGATTTGACGTTCATTGACGTAGCGCTGCCGAACCGGAGAGCCTTCGGCCTCCAGGATCTCCAAGTTACGGTCAACGGCTCTCAAGTGACGCCGTCCGCCCTTTCGCAAGCGCAACAAGACTCGCAGACGAACCTGCTCCGAATTCCATTCGATCCGCCATGGGCCCGCAAGCAAACTCGCGATGTGTCCATCGAATACGCCTTCCGCTCGCCGACGAATCGAGGACCGCGCATCACCCTCGGCAAAGACGATTTTCACCTTGGCTCACAAGGATGGTTCCCGCAATTTCAGCCGCCAAAACATCTCCTGGCACGCGCGCCCAGCCGTCCCGATCGCATCGATTACACCATTCGCGTCCCTGCCGATTTCTTGATCTTGGCCAGAGGCACACCAAAAGGCAAAAAAAAGGCCGGCAGTGAAATCGAATATCGTTTTGAACTTTCCAAGGACGACTTGCCGCCCTACATCGTCGCGGGACGCTACATGCAGGGGCCCGCCGGCCGCAATTCGCAGTCCGCGTCCTTTTGGACACTCCAGCCGCTAAAAGGTGATCCAGCACCCGCAGAGCAAGAAATCACTTCGGCCTGGCACACGCTGGAAACTGTTTTCGGTCCTCTCGATAAAAACATTGTCGCCCCGCACATCGTCGAAGCCGCGCAACTGCGCGGATCAGATCAAAGCGAGGAAGGTCCCGCCGCCGCTGCCGCATTTCCCGGTGGCGCAATCGTAAATCCCGCGGCTCTCGACCTGGGAGTCGATAGCAGCCAGTTCCTTGACATGGTCAGCCGGGCGCTCGCGCACAATTGGTTCGGTGACGAGTTGGCGCCTACGCCCGATGCAGCCCTCGGCATGGGAGAGGGCTTGCCCGAATATGCCACCATCGTGATTGAGGAAGCGCGCAACGGCCCGGCGGCGCGTCGGGATCGCATCCTTCGCTACCTGCGAAGATACGAGGAAGCGCGGAAGCAGGCGAACGAAACGCCCCTCGGCCTTACCATGATGACCGATCCCATTGCCCAGCGCCGTATCGCGCTCGCCAAGGCGCCGCTCTTTTATATCGAACTGGAGGACATCTGCGGCGAAGCTCCGATGCGAAGCGGCCTGGCGCATCTGGTCGCGCTGCTTCGCGGCCAGGAAATAGGTTATGACGATTTGCGCTCCGCTCTCGAACAGGTAACCAATCGAAATCTAGCGGGTCCCTTTCGCGTCTGGCTGAACGAAAAAGGGATTCCGCAGGATTTCCTCGACCGCTATCCTCTATCTTCCGCCGTTTTAGAAAACGGCCAGTGAGCCTGGCATACAATATCTCCGTGCTCTGCGCGGCCGCGATCGGCATGCAAGCCGGGCACATCGTTGTAATCACCCTTTAACCTGACTGTGTAACTCTTTGAGGAGGAATCGTGAAAAGCGTAATCTCCACTGAAAAAGGCCCGAAAGCCATCGGTCCGTATTCGCAAGCAATCAAGGCGAATGGTTTTGTTTATACCGCGGGCCAAGTTCCCTTCGACCCCGCTACGGGGCAGTTGATCGAAGGCGATGTCGCCCGGCAAACTGCGCGCGTTCTCGATAATCTGAAAGCCATCCTCGAAGCCGCCGGCTCGTCCTTGGATCAAGCCGTTAAAGCGACCGTGTATTTAAAGGATATGGGCGATTTCGCGGCGATGAACGAAGTCTACGCGCGCTATTTCGCCAAGAATCCGCCGGCGCGCTCCACTGTCGAAGCGGCGCGCCTTCCGCGCGATGCGCGCATCGAGATTGATCTGATCGCGCTCGCCTGATCGGATGAAGCCTTGATGGCCGACCAGAACTATGACCTCATCGTAATCGGCAGCGGTCCCGCCGGCCAAAAGGCCGCCATCTGCGCTGCCAAGCTGCGCAAACGCGTAGCCATCATCGACCGGACCGTGATGCTCGGCGGCGTGTGCGTTCACACCGGTACGATTCCCAGCAAAAGCGTCCGCGAAGCCATCTTCCAGCTCACCGGAATCGCCGTACGCACTTTCTACGGCAGTAATTATCGCGGCAACAGTGACATTTCCTTGCAAGACTTGGCGTTCCGAGTCGCGAGCATCATCGCCCGAGAGACCGATGTCATCCACGCTCAGCTACGGCGCAATCGCGTGGCGATCTTCCAGGGCACCGCACAATTCGCCGATCCGCACACCATCGAAGTGAACGGCACCAGCGACAAGACCATGCTTCAAGGTGAAAATATCCTGATCGCTTGCGGCACTCGCCCGGCGCGAAGTCCGGAGATCCCCTTCGACGGCAAGCGCATTCTCGATACCGACGAGTTCACCGGTATCAGCGCCCTGCCGCGCGAGCTGATCGTCGTTGGCGCCGGAGTTGTCGGCCTCGAATACGCCTCCTTCATGGCTGCGGTTGGCGCCGAAGTCACTTTGATCGATCAGCGCCCGCAGATTCTCGATTTTGTGGATCGCGAGATCGTCGACGCACTTTCCTACCACCTGCGCCAGATGGGCGCCACCTTCCGCCTCGGCGAAAAAGTCACGCGCGTTGGTATCGATCCGCTGCGCGATCGCGTCTTCGCCGAATTGGAAAGCGGAAAAAGGGTGCAAGGCGACGTGCTCCTTTACGCCGTTGGTCGCCAAGCGAACGGCGATCGGCTGAGCATCGAATCGGCAGGGCTTCAAACCGACCCTCGTGGCAAGGTCAGCGTGAATGCCGATTTTCAGACCAGCGTCCCCCATATCTACGCTGCGGGCGACGTCATCGGCTTCCCTGCGCTCGCGAGCACCTCAATGGAGCAAGGCCGCCTCGCCAGTTGCCGCATGTTTGGAGCGCCTTCCGAGCACATGCCGGAGCTATTCCCTTACGGCATCTACACCATTCCCGAAATTTCGATGGTCGGCAAGACCGAAGAGCAATTGACCGCGGCAAAAATTCCTTACGAGGTTGGCATTTCGAAATTCAATGAGTTGGCGAAGAGCATGATGCTAGGCGACGAGACCGGCATGCTCAAGATGCTTTTCGATCGCAATACCCGCCAACTCTTGGGCGTTCACATCATCGGCCAGCGCGCCACGGAGATCGTCCACATCGGCCAAGCCGTCCTGGCTTATGGCGGCTCCATTGAATATTTTCGCGACACCGTCTTCAACTATCCGACGCTCGCCGAAGCCTACAAAGTCGCAGCCTTGGACGGCCTCAATAAACTATAGATTTGCTGATGGCCGGGTCGTGGCCTTCCGGTGCTACGCAGATCGCCCCGCCAGAATCTTGACGAACGATCCGCTGCGAATCTCGGAATCCGACAAGCCAGTGAGCGTTTCCACCTCGGCCGGTTTCAGCGCGCCGCAGTTCGTCGCTTGCACAAAATAATTGAGCAGCCCCTGCGCCATCGCGGCATCGTCAAACACTTGCCCCACGCGCGTCGCCTGCGCCGCCTTCTCCACAAAATTGCGGAGCCTCTCGGCGGAAAGATCAAGATTTTCCAGGAAAAATGAATAGACGGCCGCATAGCGCGCTGGAAGCTGCGCCGGGTGCAAATCCCATCCTTGATAAAAGCCGTTCGCCATTGACCGGCGGACGTTTTCGTAGTGCTGCTTCCAACCCCGATGAACCGCCGCACGGTTTTCCTCCACCTGACGGGCACTGAGCTTCGGCCCTTCTTTCGTGCTGCGATGCGGCGGGATCGGCATGATATTGGTAGGCCCGTCGGCCAGCCGAATTCCAGTCCCCGCCAGCGCAACCTGCATCGCTCCCCGCGCGAAATCCGACGCGAAATGTGCAATCGGCTGATACGTTGCCGCGATGTTCAGTGAAGCGGTGTAGTCATACGGCCCAAAGTGAACGGCCACACAACGTCCTCGCGCCGCGCTCACCAGCGCCAGCAAATTCGCCTCGCCGCGCTCATTGAAAATCGCTTGCGGTGTCTCGATCATCAGTTCGATGCGCAACGACCCCGGCTCGAAATCGAGCATCGGTTCCAGACGCGAGCAGATATCCGCCAGCGCCGCAACTTCATCCGGCAACGCCACTTTCGGCAGCGTGATGCAGAAATGTTTTGGCAATTCGCCGCGCGATTTCGAAGCCAGTTGCGTCAGAAAAATATCCAGCGTGCGAATGCTGCGCGCACGAAGTTCCTCCGTCAGCGGCTTGATTCGTATTCCAAGGAACGGCGGCAACTCGCCCGCATTCATCCCGGCACTGATTTCATCCGCCGCCGCCGCGGCGTGCCCATCCTCTTCCTCGTCCGGCCGGTTGCCGTAGCCGTCCTCGAAATCGATGCGAAAATCTTCCACAGGCTCGCGCCGAAGTTTCTCGCGGACGCGGCGATAAACAGTATGTGCAAACCACGCCGGACGGTTTTCGCGCCGCGCCGTTTCCGGATCCGCCTCGATGGATTTCGCGATTGCTTCCACCGCCTCTGCTGAATCGGGCAAGCCAGCTGCCTCCGGCAGCGATACTGCTTTGGCAAAGGCAGCAAAGTTGGGTGCATATTCGTCGACGGATTTCAGCGCGAGTTCGCCAAATCGTCTGGCCGTACCCGCTCGAAAGAGATGCACGCCGCCGTAAACTACGTGCACTGGCTGGCGCTCGGCGGAAGGTCCAGGATAGCGCCGCTGAAACGCCTTGTGCGCCTGTTCCAGCCGCGCGTTAACTTCCTGCAAAGTCTCCGGTGGCAGCGTTCGTTTCATGCTCACGTTTTCGCAACCCGCTCCTCGCCGGAATAGATCACGAAGCGTCGCCCGCGCAGAAATCCAATGAGCGTCAGGCGAAGCTCTCGCGCCAGCTGCACCGCCAGGCTCGACGGCGCTGAAACCGAAGCCACCACCGGCGTCCCGGCCACAATAGCTTTCTGCACGATCTCGAAGCCGCCCCGGCCGCTGACCAGCATGACGTTTTCGCTGAGCGGAACGCGATTCTCCAGCAGCGCCCAGCCGATCACTTTGTCCACCGCATTGTGCCTTCCGATGTCCTCGCGCAATACAAGCAATTCGCCGCTCGCGCTAAAAAGAGCCGCCGCGTGCAAACCGCCGGTGCGGCCGAATACCGCTTGCGAAGCGCGCAGCGTATCGGGAAGCCGCACCAGCACCTCCGCATCCAAAATAAAATTCGGGTTTGGCGGCGCCATGGTCCGCGAGCGAACGGAATCGATCGAAGCCTTCCCGCAAATTCCGCAGCTCGAAGTCGCAAAGAAGTGGCGCCGCATTTGCTCGAAGTCCGGCGCCGATTCTGGGGCGAGTTCCGCGCGCACCACGTTCCCGCGATTCTTCTCCTCATCGGGAAAATCGTCTTCGAGCGCAATGATCTGCGACCGTTGCTGCACCAAGCCTTCTGTGAACAGAAACCCCGCCGCCAACTCAAGGTCGTGCCCCGGCGTCCTCATCGTGACGCTTAGCGGCTCATCGCCCACGCGAATTTCGAGCGGTTCCTCGGCCGCAAGGTAATCCTCCTTGCGTCGAACCTTGCCGTCATCCCACTCTGAAATCTGCGTCAAATCGACGCTGCGCTTTTTTCCAGCCAAGCGGCCCCTCCAAATATCTCTGCGAAACGTCCCCAAGGCCCGCGGACGCTCAAGCATACATCCGAGGCCCCGCTCCTCGGCCGCATAAAAAGAAATGGCCCGTCCCGAACCTCGGGACGGGCCACGTTCATTTCCTATTGTGCGAGGGGCGGCGAATTTCTCGACGTTTCGCTCGCGCTCAATGCGACAGCACAATTCCCGTTGACGGATTGAGAATCAGCGTTCGCATATTGGGTGGGTCGTCAAAATCAAAAGGGTCGGAAAGTGTGCCCGCTTTCGCATCGTTGGAATCTCCACCGATTCGGTCAACCTGCCAGTTGTCCTCAATAAACCCAGGACAGGTCTTTCGTCGGGGAGAAGGAGTCTCTACTGCTGGATCGCCAAAACATCTCCGGCCTGCAACGATCGCTCGGCCAGAAATGGGTTCGCTTGTTTTAGAGCCGACACGGTTGTCTGATGTGCGCGGGCAATCGAATAGAGCGTCTCGCCGGGCTTTACGCGGTGCGCTTCGGATTCCTTGGCGGGGGTGCGGTGCGTGGACACACTTTCAACCCTTGCTCCCGAATTCTGCGCCGACTTTGCTCGCGCCGGCTCCGAAGGCGCGCCGCCCGCGTAGATGCGCAGCCTCGTTCCGCGTCGCACGTGGGCCCCAGAAATATGGTTCCATCGCCGGATCTGGGCCACAGTGACGTCAAAGCGGTCCGCAATCCCGGCCAGCGTGTCTCCACGTTGCACGCGATAGCGGACCATCCGCACCACCGGCGGCGCCGTCGGAACATCCAGCAAAAAGCCCGCTGGCACCGCTGCATGCGCCTCCAAGTGATTCGCTGCCTCGAGCGCCGACACCGTCACGTGGTAATGCCTCGCGATATCCGAAAGCGTCTCTCCCTGTTCGGTCGCGTGCAACCGCCAACTCGTCCACTTCTCTTCCGGCACCTGTTGAATATTCTCGTCGAAAGCGCGCTCTGCCCCCGCGGGAATCAGCAGGTGGAATCCCGATTCATTCGGCGTCACGTTGCGGAGTAATACCGGATTCAGTGCGTGAATGTCGTCCAAATCCACTCCCGCCGCGTCCGCCACGAGGTGAAGGTCGATTGGGTGATCCAAAGTAATCGTATCGGCCGGGACTGGCTTTTCCGGTGCCACCTGCACTCCATAAAGCGCGGGCGCTTTCGCTACTAGAGCAAGGGCAAGAATAATGGGGACGTAGTTTTTCGTTTCGCTTGGCAACGCGTTGCGCTTTTGCAACTCCCAGAAATCGGCATAGCCTGTCCGCTCGATTCCGCGTGCCACGTTGAGCGGCCCCGAATTGTACGCAGCCATCACCAAATACCAATCGCCAAACATTCCATAGAGGTCTCGCAGATGCCGCGCCGCCGCCCGCGTCGCCTTTTCAGGATCGCTGCGCTCGTCTACCCAGTTCGTGCGCTCCAGGTCGTATTCCTCGCCGCGATACGGCATGAATTGCCAGATTCCTCGCGCTCCCGCCCTCGAAACCGCATCCGGCTGAAACGCGCTCTCCGCCTGCGCCAGATAAATCAAGTCCTCCGGCACTCCTTCTTCCCGCAGCACGCGCCGGATCATCGCGCCGTACCGCCCCTGGCGCTCCAATCCGCGCGTCACGATGGCTCGGCCGCGCGTGGTCGTAAAGAAGCTCAAATATTGCAGGACTGAATCGTTCACCGTCAGGGGCAAATCGTGCCGGACGCTGATCAGTTCCCGCTCGGCCCTCGCGGCCAACCGGGGATCGCCCGCCGGCAGCGTCAAATCCGCGATCTCGTCGATAGGCGCCGGCTGCTCGGGCGCTTCCGTTGTCGCTTCTGTGTCTTCGGTCTGCTCGTCCGTGTTATCGGCATTCAGTTCGTCGGAATGGGTAGCTTCGCCAATCTCATCGAACAGTTTCAGCAGTCGCGGATCAGCACCCCTTCGGAAACCGCTGTTGACAATGAGATTAACCGCTTCGTCGAAATCGGCCTGTGCCTTGGCAACGTCTCCTGCAGTGTAATCTTGCTGACCTTTATCAAAGCTCTTCTGAACCTGCTCCACAAGAACGTCAATCGCCGGACGCGTGGAAGCCATTGCCGTGGCGGGTGGGTTCGGAGGCAGCGGCAAATACAGGCGGCCATAATCGGTCGCTGGCGCGGGGCTCGGCGCAGCCGCCGGAGGCCTCACGCGAACCTGTTTACTCACAGTCCCTTGGCAACCGGCGAGGAACAGCATCCCCATCGCCGCTGCAAATCCGATTGTCGCCGCTCGATGTTTCATGTTCCGCCGTGTAAGCCTAGGGTTTTGAATCAAAATGGCACCGCCCTCGGCGCCGCTTTCGAGGGCGATTTCAGCTCAACTCCCGAATTTTACGGATGCTTCAGGCCCCGGTCAATGGAACTAACGGCAAATAATGTGTCGCCCGTTAACGAGAACAGGACAATGAGTACTAGTGGACTTCAGCCGCTACTCTGGATAAAAAGCGCTGGGACCGCCCGCCTCAATCATCCAAGGCGACGCTTATAGCATCTTCCCTGATTGAATTGCCAGGGTTTCCACGGGTCGGCCTGTCGGTTTGTCGACGGCTCATAGGGCGCGAGAGCCTGTGGGTGGAAGCGCGGGCCTTTCAGGCCCGCGAAAAAGGACGCCATTGAAATTCTGGCTTTAGCCATGGTGGCTTCTGGGGCAGATCTAACCGGCTACCCGAGCGCCTGCTTGAGATCCTCTATCAGATCCGCCGCATCTTCCAACCCTATCGAGACCCGCACCGTCCCCGGCTGAACCCCCGCCGCCTTCAACTCCGCCGCCGACATCTTATAGTGCGACGTGTACACCGGCAGGATCACCAGCGATTCCACACCTCCCAGGCTTGCTGCCAGGTAAAACACCCTGACGCGGTCGCAGAAGCGTCGCGCCGCCGGTAGACCGCCCTTCAGGTCAAACGCCATCATTCCGCCGAATCCGTGCATCTGTCGCTTCGCCAATTTGTGATCGGGATGCGCAGGCAAGCCAGGATAGTGAACCCGCTCCACCTTGGGATGCTTCGCCAGATAGCGCGCCACAGTCATCGCCGTTTCGCACTGTCGCCGGATTCGGATTTCCAGCGTTTTCATCCCGCGTACGAGCAGAAAGGCCGCCTCAGGATCCATCGACCCGCCGATTTGGATTACATTCGCCCGCAACCCGCGCATCAGAAGGTTGCTTCCGGCGGCAGCCCCCGCGATCACGTCCGAATGCCCGCCTAGATACTTCGACGCGCTGTGCAACACGATGTTAAATCCCATCGAGAGCGGCTTCTGCAATACCGGGCTGGCGAACGTGCTGTCGACCATCGAAATCAAGCCCCATTCCTGCGCGAAAGCGGCAGCCTTCGCCAAGTCCACCAGCCGCAGCGTCGGGTTCGTCGGTGATTCCACGTAGAGCACCTTCGTCCGCGGCCCAACCAACTTCTCAATTCCCGCCAGATCGGACTCCACATACCGAACTGCTATGCCAAATCCTGGGAGCGTGTCGCGCAACAGCTTGTAGCTTCCGCCGTACAGCTGCCGCGTAGCGATCACCTCATCGCCCGCGCGCAGCAGCGAAAATAGCGCCGCAGAAATTGCCGCCGAGCCTGACGCCGTCACTACGGCATCTTCCGCTCCCTCGAGCGCCGCGATCTTTTTCTCCGCGACGGCCAGCGTGGGATTCCCATAACGCGAATAGATGTACGCCGAGCTTTTCCCCTCGGCCCACCGCTTCATTTCCTCCGTGCTCGCGAAGGTAAAGTTCGCGGTCCGCGAAATCGTCGTTCCCACCGCCGCGCCCACGTGAAACTTTTCTTCGCCCGCGTGGATCGCCAGCGTTGCGTCGCCCAGTCGCTTCTTTCCGGATGGCTTCATCATCGCGGCAGATTGACGCACTTCACTCCGAAACAGCAAGCGCCAATTTGGTTTATAGTGATGAATCGTTTAGGCGAATAAAAATGAACGTTACCGCGAATCTGATCCGTGGCGCTTGGCTGGTTTTCGTGCTGTATTGGGTTTTTGCCAGCCTATCGGTAAATAGAATCAGGAAAAGAGAGCCCGCAGGGTCCCGCCTCATGCGATGGGCCGCGACTATCGCCACCCTGGTGCTCCTAAATACTAGTTTCGGGTCAGTCGGTTTTCTCGGTCGTCGGTTTATTCCCTGGAATCCCTCCCTGCCCCGGGCGGGCGCTGCTATAACGTGGGCTGGCATCGTCCTTGCCATCTGGGCGCGCTATCACATTGGCCGCTACTGGAGCGGATCGGTTGCCTTGAAGGTCGGACATGAGCTGATCCGCACCGGCCCCTACGCGCACATTCGCCACCCCATCTATACCGGGATTCTCGTGGCGCTTGCTGGCACGGCGCTTGCCATCGGCCGGTACGCCGCTCTGCTGGCCTTCCTCTTGATCCTCGCCGACCTCATCTGGAAATCCACAAGGGAGGAAGCATTGCTGGGGCAGGAATTCGGCGCCGCCTTCGAGGAGCACCGCCGCCACACGGGCTTTTTCCTTCCGCGGTTTTCCTGATGCGCGCTCGATTTCACAGCGCGCTCTGTGCGGCGCCCCGTGAAGCTTCGCCTTCCCTTCTCTATTGGCTTTGACGATGCTTCCCCACGAAAACGTCCGGGCGATGGAATATCTTGTGTGCCAACATACGGACAGGCGATCTCAGGCCCGGTTTTGCACACCAGATAGTCTTGAAAAGAGGACGGCGATGAAGAAACTCGGTATGCTAATTCTGTGCTGCTGCACTTTTATTTTTTCGGCATGCGCTATTCGCGAGACAGGTCCGTGCTACGGCGCCGGTTGTCCCGCCTTCGCGTCGAAAGGCGCTCCAGCCGCTGCGCCCGCCGCTCAAGCCGCGCCGGCGCAAGACCCACCGGCGACCGCTAATGCCGCCCCGGCCCAGAAAAAGCACCACAAGTTCTGGCTTTTCTGAGGCTTCGAAAGCGCGCTTGACCTACGCCGTCGCCGCCTCGTGTTCTTCCTCGTGGTGCGGCTTGTGCGCCGCAATTACCTTCTCAGCGATTTCCTGCGGCACAAAGTCGTAGTGCGAAAACTCCATTGAATAGCTGCCGCGCCCTTGCGTCATCGAAATCAGCTCGTTCGCGTAACTCAGCATTTCCGATAGCGGCACCTGCGCTTTTACCACCACGCCGCCCGCGCGCGTTTCGCTTCCGCTGATTTTTCCACGCCGCCCGCTGAGGTGCCCCATCAAGTCTCCAGAATATTGATCGGGGGCGTAAACCTCCACGTGCATGATTGGTTCGAGCAGCGCCGGACGCGCCTGCTTCATCGCTTCCTTGAACGCCAGCGATCCCGCAATTTTGAACGCCATATCGCTCGAGTCCACATCGTGGTACTTGCCGTCGTACAGGCTCACGCGGAAATCCACCACCGGAAAGCCCGCCAAATATCCACGCTCTGCCGATTCGCGGACGCCCTTTTCAACCGACGGAATCCAGTTCTTCGGAATCGCGCCGCCGAAAACATCGTCCACGAACTCGATTCCCTTCCCGCGCGGCAGCGGTTCCATCTTGATGCGGCACAGGCCGAATTGGCCGTGCCCGCCCGTCTGCTTTTTGTGTTTGCCCTCGGCGTCCGCCTTGCCGCGAATCGTCTCGCGATAGGGGACCTTGGGCGGGTGCAGCGTCAACTCCACGTGATAGCGCTTGCGCAGTTTCGCAACCACCACTTCGATGTGCTGCTGCCCCGCTCCCGAAAGCAAAAACTCCTTCGTCTGCGGATCGCGCCCAAAACGCAGCGCCAAATCCTCCTCGAGGATTTTGTGGATGGCCACGCCGATCCGGTCTTCATCCGCCCGCGTCTTTGGCTCGATGGCAAACGTGATCGACGGCTCGGGAATGCGCGCTGGCGGATAAAAAATCGGCGCGCTTTTGTCGCCTAGAGTATCGCCTGTGACAGTTTCCTTCAGCTTCGCGATGGCCCCGATGTCGCCCGGGTGCAGATCGTTCACTGCCGTCGCCGTCTTCCCTTGCATCACCTGCACGTGCTGAAAGCGCTCTTGCGAGCTGCGATTGAAATTCGTCAGCGTCGCATCGTTCTTCAGCACACCGGACATCACCTTGAAATAATTGATCCGGCCCGCAAACGGATCGGCCACCGTTTTGAAGACGAAGAGCGAAACGGGCTCCGAGTCCGCGATTTTTCGCTCCACCTCACCCTTCCCATCGGAGCTTGCGTGGCCTGCAAGCTTTCCGCGAAATGCGGGCGAAGGAAAAATCTCCGCCACAAAATTCAGAATCGCATCGCTTCCGATATTGTGCAGCGCCGAACTTAGCAGCACGGGAAGTATCCGCTTCACCAGCACCGCTTCGCGCAAGCCTTTCTTCAAATCCTCGATCGGCAGCGTCCCCTTATCGAAAAATTCCTGCATCAGCTCGTCGTCGCCCTCGGCAACCAGTTCCACCAGCGCCTCATGCGCTTTCTTCGCATCCTCGGCAAGTTCGTCTGGAATTTCGCCTACCTTCGCCTTGCCGTCTCCGTCCGGCGCGTAGGTAAGCGCCTTCATCGCAATTAAATCCACCACGCCCCGAAAACTTTTGTCGGAGCCGATCGGCAGTTGAATCGGCACCACGCCGCGCCCGAACACCTGCTGCAGCGACGCCAGCGCCCTCTCGAAACTCGCCAGGTCCCGATCCATCCAATTCAAAACGAATGCGCGCGGCTGGTCGTATTCCGCCGCGTAGTCCCACACTTTTTCTGTAATCACCTGCACGCCCGCGGCCGCGTCAACCAGAATCAGCGCGGCATCGACCGCGATCAGCGACGATTTCGTTTCATTGATAAAAGTGGAATAACCCGGTGTATCCAGGAAATTGATCTTGGTCTTTTCCGCCGACTCCGGCGCGAGCCATTCCGCATACGCAACGCCGGTGTTAATCGAAATCTTTCGCGCGATTTCCTCTTCGTCCCAGTCGGTGATCGCTGAACCGTCGCTCACCTTGCCGAGCCGGGGCGTCATCCCAGCCGTGAACAGCAACGATGACACAAGCTGGGTTTTCCCTGTGTCGCCGTGGCCGACAATGCCCACGTTGCGTATCCATTCAGTGCCATAAGATTTCATGTTTCACCTCGATTGGCATAGTTGTGATTTTCGGGGAAAAATACAAAAAGAATTGCGAGGGGCAGGCATTTCGCGGGGGAAAAATCAGGACTTCGTTTTCGTGCTTTGCGCTGCGTTCGATTGACATCACGAGCCCGCTCCCCAGCGGCTGCGCGATGAACCTTCAAGCGCCCTTGGGCGGGGACGCCAAAGGCCGGAAACTCGGGATGCTAGCACACGCCAACGTTCGCGTTCAACCGCCCATCTAGTACGGGGACGCCGTGCCAGTGCCGGTCCTCAAGTTTCGTCATTCTGCTTGCCCCGACGAAGGAAGGGAGCGGAGTGCGCCGGTTTTCTCTTCCCAATTCATGCCGATGTGGCAGGTGCCGGTCCTCGAGTTTCGTCATTCTGAGCGGAGTGTCCCGCGTCTTTGTTCTTGCGCGAAGCGCCGGGACACGCAGTCGAAGAACCTCTCTTCGATGTGCTCATAGAGTCTCTAAAAGCCCACGCAGGCTCTTTACGCCTTTGCCGCCGCAAGTGGAACCGCGTCCGCAAGCCGTACCAGCCGCGCCTCGGTCACCGACGGCAGCGCGCGAATACTCTGCACGATCGCCGCGCTGATCTCGCCGTCCACGCCCACTAGCGCCAGCGCCTCGCCTCCGCCGCCGGGCGCGCGCCTGCCCAGCGCAAACGTGGCGATGTTCACGCCCAGGTTCCCGAGCGCCGTCCCTATGCGCCCGATCACGCCCGGCACGTCCACATTCCGCGTCAAAAGCAGCGTGCCTTCGAGCGGCGCTTCCAGGCTCATGCCGTCCAGCGAAATAATCCGTGGTACGCCATCCTGCCCCACCGTTCCTTCCAGCGTGAACTCGCGCCCGTCGTTTGCGATCGCCACTTCGATAGTGTTGGGAAAGCCTTGCTGGCGGCGCTGCGTTTTCTCCTCCACGAGCAGTCCGCGCGCGGCCGCCATCGAAGACGCATTCACCAGATTGACTTTTTCATCCAGCACCGAATTCAACGCGCCACTCAGCACCGCGCTGCGAATCATGTGCGAACCCAATTCCGCCGGCTCCCCGGCGTAACCGATGCGAATGCGGCTGAAGCTCGCGGACGGCGCCGCCTGCGCGATAAACGATCCCAGCCGCTCGCCCAATTCCAGATACGGCCCGATCCTCCGGTACTGATCGGGTGAAAGCGCCGGCATATTCACCGCGTTGCGAATCAATCCATCGGCGAGGTAATCCCGCACTTGCAGCGCAATAGCCGTGCCCACTTCCTCCTGCGCCTCGGCAGTCGACCCGGCAATGTGGGGCGTCGCGATCAGATTCGGCAAGCCTAGCAGCGGAGAATTTTTCGGCGGCTCCTGCGCGAACGTATCCAGCGCCGCGCCTCCCAGATGCCCCGAGCGCAGCGCCTCCGCCAGCGCCGCCTCATCAATCAACTCGCCACGAGCGCAATTCACCAGCCGCGCGCCCTTTTTCATTTTGCCGATGGCCTCCGCGCCAATCATTTTTTCCGTGGCCGCGCTCAGCGACGTGTGTAGCGATACCACATCCGATTCCCGCAGCACATCATCCAACGGGACAAGCTCCACTTCCACTTCGCGCGCCGCCGCTGGAGTCACGTACGGATCGTGCGCCAGCACTTTCATCTCCAGCCCGCGCGCCCGACGCGCCACTTCCATTCCCACTCGCCCCAGGCCCACCAGCCCCAGCGTTTTCCCGCGTAGTTCCGTCCCGGAAAATGCGGACTTCTCCCACCGCCCGGCCTGCGTTGACGCATTCGCTTGCGGCACGGCGCGCGCCAGCGCCAGCATCAGCGCAAACGTATGCTCGGCCACGCTCACCGCGTTCCCTCCCGGCGTGTTCATCACCAAAATTCCGCGCCGCGTAGCCGCCTCCACATCCACGTTGTCCACGCCTACTCCCGCCCGCCCGATCACGCGCAGCTTCGGCGCCTTTTCGATCAGCGCCGCATTCGCCTTGGTCGCGCTGCGAACGATCAACCCTTCGGCATTGCCGATCTCACTTCCTAGCGACGCCGCCGCTGGAATGATCACTTCCCATCCCGTCTCGCGAAGCAGGGCAATGCCTCGTTCGCTGATTTTGTCTGCTACGATAATTTTCATGGGGCACAAGGTTATCGGGCACGCAGCCGGGTGTCAATCGCGCCACCATTTACAGAATCCGCTCATCTTACGAGCATGTGCGCGAGCCTCTCTGCTACTACCCTATTCTTAGTGTGTTACCGGAGAGCTATTTGGTCTAGAATGTCCGGCGCACGAACCGGGGGGATCCATCGAAATGCGAACAAACAAAGTGATTGGGTGGTGCCTTGTTCTTGGGATTGCGGCCACGTGGACTGTCGCCGTTGCTGCAAAGCGCGCCAGCCGCGTGGACGACAAAGCACTGCGCGACGCCGGCCAGGATGCCGGCGAGTGGCTGACCAACGGCCGCGATTACACCGAGCAGCGGTACAGCCCGCTGAAAGAAATCGACGCGAGCAATGTCGCCAAATTGGGACTCGCTTGGTATTACGACACCGACTCCGATCGCGGCACGGTTGAGACCACTCCCATCGTCTCAAATGGTGTGATGTACGCAACGCTGCCGTGGAGCGTTGTCGTCGCCTTGGACGCGCGCACCGGCGCGGAAAAGTGGCGCTGGGATCCGAAAATCGCCCATATGAACTTTGCGCCCGGGTCGATGGGTAAGCCCGATTCCGATAAGGTTCGCACCGGCCCAAGCGTCTGCTGCGGCCCTGCAAATCGTGGCGCCGCTCTTTACGACGGCAAAGTCTACGTCGGCACTCTCGACTCGCGGCTCGTCGCTTTGGATAAAGACACTGGCAAAATCGTTTGGCAAGTTCAGACAGTCGATAAGAACGAGGACTACAGCATCACCGGCGCTCCCCGCATCGCCAACGGAAAAGTCATCATCGGAAACGCCGGCGGCGAGTACGGCGTCCGCGGCTTTGTCACCGCCTACAACGCCGAAACGGGCAAGCGGATCTGGCGCTTCTACACTGTTCCCGGCGATCCCTCCAAACCCTTTGAGAATAACGCCATGAAAATGGCTGCCAAAACCTGGGCCGGCGAATGGTGGAAACTCGGGGGCGGCGGCAATGTGTGGGACGGAATCACTTACGACCCCGAGCTGAATATGGTTTACATCGGAATCGGCCAGGGCGGGCCGTGGGTGCAAGGTTTTCGCGATCCCATGACAAAGGACAATCTCTTTCTTTGCTCCATCGTCGCCCTGAATGCCGACACCGGAAAGTACGTGTGGCATTTCCAAACCACGCCAGCCGACGAATGGGATTACGACGCCGTTCAGCAAATGACTCTTGCCGACATCAAGATCGACGGCAGACTCCGTCACGTCATCATGCAGGCGCCCAAAAACGGTTATTTCTACGTGCTGGACCGCAGGACCGGCAAATTCATCTCCGGCGCGCCCTATGTGAAGGTCACGTGGTCCACGGGACTTGACCCGGCGACCGGGCGTCCGCACGAAGCTCCGGGCATGCGCTACGAAAAGCACCCCATCGAGGCTTCGCCCGGCCCGGCCGGCGGCCACGCGTGGGAGGCGATGTCTTACAATCCCCACACGGGTCTCGTTTACCTTCCCTCTCTCGATAGCACGTTCAGATACATTGCCGCGGAGCAATTCAAGCCCGAGCTTGGCGCTTACAACTGGGGGATCGTGTTTCGGATGCCTGCTCCTCCGCCGGGTGCTCCCGCGGGAGAGCTCCCGCCTCCGCCTCCCACCCAGGCCTTCTTGCAGGCTCGGGATCCGGTCACGCAAAAGGAAGTCTGGCGAGTTTCGGGGATGAACGGTGGCGGCACGGTTACGACTGCCGGTAATCTCGTTTTCGGAGCCTCCGACCTCGGTGACCTCATCGCCTTTAGCGCAGACAAAGGCGAAAAACTCTGGTCCGCGAAACTGCTTCCCGGGATAGCAAACCCCGTTACCTACATGCTGGATGGAAAGCAATACGTTTCGGTTCTTTCCGGCCGCGGTGGAAAGGCGAGAATCTACACATTCGCTTTGGACGGCAGCGTGGCAATGCCGCCGCCACCTAGGGTAGCTCCGCCGCCTCGGCCCCCGTCCGCTAGTGCGCCCGCCGCGCCGACCACCTCCAATCCCAATGGCACCGGCGAAACCCACTAGCTATTCCACCTCGCTGGGCGCCTCGCGCCCGGCGAAGGTCGCCCACAAGTAGCCACGACGAGCGCACTCTTTTGTCGTGGTTCTGTGCCTTTGCGGGACGGACCCGCATCATCGCCGTCACTCTCGTAGGGGCACGATACATCGTGCCCGGAAAACATACTCGGCTCCGCCTCTCTCATTCACCTTGCATGCCCGGGCGCCGCATGGCTATCCCAGCGGCGGTCGCCTTGGCGAATTTTCCTGCACTCGAACATCGCTCGCGATAAAATCCTCATGCCCGCCCCGAACACCGCGCGGAAGAAGGGAAAATCCATGAAAGCCATTCGCATGCATTCCAAAGGCGGACCCGAATTGCTCGTCTACGAAGACGCTCCAAAACCGCAACTACAACCGGGAGACGCACTCGTGCGAGTCTCCGCATCATCCATCACCAAAACCGAACTCACCTGGTCTGAGACGTACACTGCCTGTGATGGCACCCCGCGCATTCCCACAATCCCGGGCCACGAATTCTCAGGTGTGGTCGAGGAAATCACTGCCGGCGTCATGGACGTGAAAGTGGGCGAAGCAGTCTACGGGCTCGCTTCATTCTGCCGCGACGGCAGCGCCGCGGATTACATCGCCATTCGGGCCGCCGATCTCGCACCAAAACCGAAAACGCTCGATCACGCGCAAGCGGCGTCGATCCCCCTTGCTGCCCTCACCGCCTGGCAAGCCTTTTTCGATCACGCATCCGTCACCAAAGGCAAGCGCGTGTTGATCCACGGCGCAGCCGGAGGCGTGGGAGTCTTTGCAGTGCAAATCGCGAACTGGGTCGGCGCGGAAGTGATCGCCACCGCGTCCGCAAGCAATCACGATTTCCTGGGCGAACTCGGCGCACACGAGGTGATCGACTACAACAATGTCCGCTTCGAGGACCAGCTTTCTGATCTCGACATGGTTCTCGACGCGGTTGGCGGCGATACCCTCGACCGTTCGTTCGGAGTGCTCCGCCGCGGCGGCACGCTGGTAAGCGTCGCCGCAGAGCCATCCGCACAAAAAGCCAAAGAATTCGGAGTGCACGCCCTGTACTTCATCGTTGAACCGAACCGCACCCAATTGATGGAAATCGCCCATCTGATTGACGCGGGAAAAATCAGGCCGATCCTCGACACCGTTCTCCCGCTCGATCAAGCGCGCCAAGCTTTCGAAAGAGGCTTAACCAACCACGCGCGAGGAAAAATCGTCCTGCGCGTCGCCGAGCAAGCCGCCGCCCGCGCATAGCAGCGCTAACGATGAGGCGGTTTTAGTCGGGTGCAGTTGCATTTGTAGCGCTGGCCTGCCCTGAGCGTCGAGGGCGTCCCGTCGACGGTTCCTCGTCGTGCGCCTTTGACTCTTCGGTTGTAGGGGCACGGCATGCCGCCCGGCTCGCCATGCAACGAGCGGCTCTTGTAGCGCCGGCATCCTGCCAGCGTTTTTCGCGCCAGTGGCGATGGCAGTCGAGAATCTCTCTTCGATGACAGACAAACTGCGGCAAGCCAGCGCCCGAGCGGTGGCTCAAGGGGGGTTCGGTGGAAGCCCCCGCATTCATGCGGGGGAACAACTGTTGCAGCTCAAAATGGGCTTTAGCCCCGGGGTTGCCAGCGCCCTTGGATCGCTTACGATTTCGACGGCGCGCCGGCGCCCACGGGTTGAGGTTCGGCGCTAGGCGGCTCTTGCGGATGCACGAACGGCGCAGGTTCCGGCGCGGCTACTTCCCAATCGCATTTCTCGTTGATGCACGCCCGGAAATTACCTTGCTTCGTCCGCTTCTCGACAATAAACGGCGCGCCGCACTTCGGACACGGCTCGGCAATCGGCTCGTATGGAGTTGTAAAATCGCACTCGGGATAGCGGCTGCAACCATAAAAAATCCGACCGGCGCCGCGTCCCTTGGAAGTACCGCGCCGCACAAACTCGCCTTCGTTGCATTTCGGGCATTTAATCCCCAGCGTGATCGGGCGCGTGTACTTACACTTCGGATAATTCTGGCAGCCGATGAAATCGCCATAGCGCCCCGCGCGGCGGATCAGTTCGCCGCCGTCGTCCGGACATTTTTCCCCGATGGGTACGTCGGGCTGCAGCGCCTTCTTCGTGCCGGTGGCGAGCCGCCGCGTTGTTTTGCAATTCGGATAACCGGTGCACGCGAGGAATGTCCCAAAACGGCCCCGCTTGATGGCCATTACCTTGCCGCAATTGTCGCAATAAACGGTCCCACCCTCTTCCACATCCGCGCTTCCATGGTCGGCAAGGTCCTGGATGAAATCGCATTCCGGATAACGCGAGCATCCCAAGAAGAATCCGTGGCGGCTGATGCGTTCGAGCAGCTCTCCTTGGCCGCACTTCTCGCACTTTTTTCCGGTAGGAATCCCGGCTTTATACGATTCCATTTTATCGGACGCTGTTTCGAGATCGACTTCGAAGCGGTCCCAGAATTCCTGCACCGATTTGCGCCAGGTAAGTTTTCCTTCCTCAATTTCGTCCAATTCGTCTTCCATGCGCGCCGTGAAGCCCACGTCAAAAATATCCTCGAACGATTTAACCAGCAGATCGCTCACTTTTTCGCCCAGCAGCGTGGGCGTGAAGCGTCCCTGCTCTTTATTCACATACTCGCGCTCCACAATCGTGGAAATAATTGCGGCATAGGTTGAGGGGCGGCCGATTCCCTTTTCTTCCAGCTCTTTTACCAGTGTGGCTTCCGTGTAGCGCGGTGGCGGCTCCGTGAAGTGCTGGTCCGGCCGCACTTTCTCAAGACGCAGCGTTTCGCCTTCGCTCACGCGCGGCAGCGTGCGGCTATCTGTATCTCCCTCGTCCTCTTTTTCCTCTTCGTCTTTCACCGCCGAATATGCGGCCAGATAGCCATCGAACTTGGTCACCGAGCCGGTTGCGCGGAACGTATAACCATTGGCTTCCACATCGATCGTGGTCTGGTCGAAAACAGCAGGCACCATTTGCGAGGCCACAAACCGCTGCCAGATCATCTGGTAAAGCTTGAACATATCGTCTTCCAGATACCGCTTCACGCTTTCCGGCGTGCGCGTCACATCCGTCGGCCGGATCGCTTCGTGCGCGTCCTGCGCATCCTTTTTACTCTTGAAGAAGTTGGGCTTCTCGGGTAGGTAGCTCTCGCCGTACGTCGAGCCGATGTGCTCGCGAACCTGCGCCACCGCGTCGTTTGAAACGCGCACCGAATCGGTCCGCATATAAGTGATCAGCGCCACCGATCCTTCATCGCCCAGATCGACGCCTTCGTAAAGCCTCTGCGCCAGCATCATGGTGCGCTTGGCCGTATAGCGCAGTCGGTTGTAGCCCGCCTGTTGCAGCTTCGACGTGGTGAAGGGCGGCGGCGCGTATCTGCGCTTTTCTTTTTGCGCCACGCTGGCCACCTGCCACGTAGCGCGCTCGACTGCGGCAACCACTCGCTTGGCTTCTTCTTCGTTCGAGACCTCGATATCTTCGCCCTTGAATTTTGTCAGCCTGGCTTCGAATGTCGGCGGTTCGCCCGCGGCGAGCAGCGCGTGGATCGTCCAATATTCCTTGGGGACGAACGCGCGTATCTCGCGCTCGCGCTCCACAATCACCCGCAGCGCCACGGTCTGCACGCGCCCGGCGGAAAGCCCCCGCCGCACTTTGTCCCACAGGATCGGCGAAACTTTGTATCCCACCAGGCGGTCCATCACCCGCCGCGCTTGCTGTGCGTCCACCAGATTTTCATTCAATTGCGTCGGATTCTCGAACGCGGCTTTGATGGCCTTCTGCGTGATCTCGTTGAACATCACCCGGTAAATCTTCGGCGGCGTGAACCTGGCATCGGCTTCCGCTTTGGTTTCCTTCTTCTCGGGCTTGCTGTTTTGTTCGGATTTTTCTCCGTCGCCGTTGGCGCTGTGTTCTTCCACGGCCGCGGCCATCACTTTTTCATACTTGCGGGGCTTGCTCAGTATTTCCCGCAGGTGCGCGCAAATAGCCTCACCCTCGCGATCCGGGTCGCCCGCTAGATACACCGCTTCTGCCTTGCCCGCCGCTTTTCGCAAATCTCCGATCACCTTCAGCTTGCTGGGAATCACTTCGTAGGTGGGCTCGAAGATGTTTTCCGACGTTACCGGAATAGCTTTCGCAACCTTCTTTTCCGTAGCCTTCCCTTTGGACTTGCGCTTTCGTTTCTTCCTGCCGTTTTCTTCCCCGGGCAGAAGTATCCCGATATTCTTCTTCGGCAGGTCCATCACGTGGCCGTACGACGCCTTCACGATGTAATTCCTGCCGAGGTACTTGTTGATCGTTTTCGCCTTGCCCGGCGACTCGACTATAACCAGCGATCTTGCCATGCTAACTTTCGTTCCCCTCGGTGGGATTCCGCTCTAGAGATTCATCCGTTGGAATGCACTTTTCCCCACCCTAACTGACCACCCATCCTAACCTGCTGTCCATCGGTTGATTACAACAGGACTTTCAGGAATTGCTTTCCAGGTAACTGGCGTACCACGCCTTTGAGCTCCAAGTCAAATAGCGCGGCCAGCACTTCGGACGAACTGAGGCCGGAAAGTTCCACCAATTCGTCGATTTGCCGCGCTTCATCGACTCCAAGTAGTGCATATAAAGGTCTTTCGATCGGGCCCAGACTTTCCTCCACCAGCGCCGCCCGCTCCTCACTTGGTACATTCTCAACCGGCATCAGCTCCGCGCGCACCGGAGTTGGCAACTCCTCCACGACATCCTCCCAGGATGTAACCAGCTTCGCTCCCTGCTTAATCAGCTGATTCGGACCAAAGCTCGCGGGTTGCGTCGCGTTCCCAGGAACCGCAAAGACTTCGCGGCCAAACTCCATTCCTAGCCGCGCCGTGATTAGCGACCCCGAGTATTGGGCCGCTTCCACAACCACCACTCCTAGCGCCATACCCGAGATGATGCGGTTGCGGATCGGGAAATTCTGTGGTGCTGGAAACGTCCCCATCGGAAACTCGCTCACAATCGCGCCGCGCTGCTCCATCTCCTGAAAAATCTTCTTGTTCTCCTTCGGGTAGACCACATCTATGCCGCATCCCAGGACGCCAATCGTCCCTCCGCACGACGAAGCCAGGGCTCCCTTGTGGGCGCTGGCGTCTATGCCACGTGCCAACCCGCTCGCGATCACCAGGCCGCGATCGGCTAAGTCCTTTGAAAGCCTCTCCGCCATTTGATTCCCGTAGGGGGTCGGGCGTCGCGCGCCCACCACGGAAATCACATGCTTGCTCAGAAGTTCAATTTTCCCAAGGACATACAGTAGGGGCGGCGGGTCGTAGATCTCTCGCAGCCGTGCGGGATACTCAGGCTCGTCCCAAGTGACTAGACGGCAGCCCGCCGCTTGCACCTGGGCCAACTCCTTGGCGGCATCGCTCAGCGGCCGCTTCGAATGGAGCGCCTGAGCTACGGCTGCTGGTAGGCGCTGGCCTTCCAGAGAAGTTAAGGATGCGTTGAAAATTGCGTCGGGGCTTCCAAATTCGAGCAGCAGCTTCCCGGCCGTGCGTGCGCCGAGGCCCGGGGTCAGTGCCAGGGCCAGCCAGCCTACGTAATCGTCCGGATGCATTGAGAGGGAAACCAGCGGCAGAGGCTAAATAGGCGGACGAAGTCGTGTCAAGGTAGGGAATATACGTACGGCAGGCGGCCAGCCGCGCTTTCACTTTTTTGGAGCGCGGCAAACGGTCGCTAAGGCGCCGTTTTGCGACCGCGAATGCCTGTCTAATGTTTCCAGCAAGACGGAATCAATGCAGCAAACTAGAAGGGTTTTTGGGGAGATTTTGACCTACTCGCCGGACGACAATTGTTATAAAGTTCTCGTGTTAAAAGTTCTCGGGGGCTTTCATGAAGATTGGGATCAAATCCTGGAACGAGGATCTGGGCGAAGTATTTTGGGAGGCGGCAGCGCTGTTAGGCTGCATCTTCGGCATAGTCGGTGTGATCGCGACCGGAATTCTGGTCATTTATATTCGCCATCCTAAATAGATAGCACCTCTCTGAACTATCTGGTTCGGGCCACTGACTTGAAAAAACTGCGAATTTCGATTGTCGAATTCCTGAACACAGCGCCGCTGGTGTGGGGCTTTACCAACGGGCCGCTCGCGGACAAATACGATCTTTCTTTTACGGTGCCGTCGCAGTGCGCCGAAGCGCTGCGGCGCGGCGACGCGGACGTTGCCATCATTCCCTCGATCGAATACCAACGCATGGACGGCGTGATCGCGCTGCCGGGAATGGCGATCGCGTCAAAGCGCGAAGTGCGCAGCCTGCTGGTGGTGGCGAAAAAGCCCATTGAAAAAGCAAAACGCATCGCGCTGGACACGAGCTCGCGCAGCACTATCGGCCTGGTAAAGCTGCTCTGTGCGGGCTACTGGAAAATCGCTCCGCAATTTGCCGATGCTTCGCCCGACGCTTCGGAAATGCTGAAGGATGCTGACGCCGCGCTGATCATCGGCGATCCCGCGCTGCGCATTTCGCTGAAAATGGAAGCTCTCGCGGGAAAATCGCCCAGCGGCGAACAGTGTTGCCAGGGCGATCCCGACGACATGCCTGTCCCGGGCTTCGAAACACTTTTTGTTTATGACGTGGTCCACCAATGGCGAGAGATGACAGGAAAGCCCGCCGTGCTTGCAATTTGGACGGGACGCCGCGACGCGATTACTCCTGAAGTTGTCTCGGATTTTCAGGCGTCGAAGCAATATGGCGTCGAGCGGGTGCGCGAAATCGCGGAAGCCGCATCCATCACGCTCGACTTGCCGCCCGCCGCGCTCGAGCGTTACCTCACCGAAAACATTCACTTCGATTTGGACGAAGAAAATCTCTCCGGCCTCGAACTCTATTTCGAGATGACCGCCGCCGCCGGCCTAATCCCCCGCGCCAAGCCGCTCGAATTCGCCAGCCCCGCCGCGCAATCCGCCGCCCGCCGCAGCGCCTAGCGTCATTGGTTGCCTACGATCCAACAGTTGAGCCTCGCAAGACCCGCGACGATGGGTGCCATTGAATAATGCACGGCGGCACGCGAATCTCAGGCGCTCAGGAGCGCTCGGGGATTTTTCTTGGCGATGGACAGAAGCTTTAGGTCGGCTCCGTGAGGGCGGCGGGTGCCCTGCTCCCAACTCCGAATTGTGTTCGGGCTGACATTCAAGAAGGTCGCAAAAAGCACTTGGCTCGCATTAAGCGAGCGGCGAATGGCGCGGATGTCCCTTGGCTGGAGTTTTCGCGGCCGAGGGGGAAGCTCCGCGACGCGAAGATTTACTTCGCGCCCCTGCTCGAACGCAAGCGCATCCTGAAGAGATTCGCGCAGATCGTCGAACACCTTCACTTTGATTTTCTTGGCCATTACTCTCCTCCGTTAGCTCTTAATGCGGTCAACCAGCTGCTTCAAGAAAGCGCGCTGCGCGGCATTCAGGTCTTCCTGCTCGTCTTATCGAAAAGGAAGAGCAGATGAATATGCTTTCTGCACTCCAGATACAGGTACATATAACGAAAGCCGCCGCGCTTGCCCTTGCCACGGCCGGGATTTGAGACACGCGCTTTTCGGATTCCTCCGAGACCCCTGACCATGTCTCCGCGCGCCGGATCGTCCAAGAGAGCACCTTGTATATTCGTCAATACGGAATTGGACGTTTCTTTGGCGAGCTGGTGAAGCCGCCGCGTAAACGCTTGAGACTCGATGAATACCACATAGGGGTAATACCACAGAGTGGTATTAAATGTCAAAAGCACGATCGATTTAATCCGAGCATTTAGACGCGATCAAGATCTCGTGCCCGGCGGGGAAATTTTGCGCAATTGGGTACTTGGTGGCGGGAGAACAGGTGGAGTAGTGTTACGCGCATGGCCGACCTGGCAGACGAAATCAAGCGGCTGACAGAGCAGGTTGCGGCGCTTACCGCACGCGTCTATCGGCTTGAGCAAAAGAGCGGCACCGCTCAGCCGCAGCAGCAGCCGCCGCAAGCAACTCTCGAACCGCACCCCGAAGCTCCGATTCTGGCGCCGCCTCCTGTGGGAACGATGCTTGTGCCGCCATCTGCGGAAACCGTTTCTCACGCAGCTCCGCCTGTTCCGCAGCCAATTCAAACTGCACCCGTGTTGCGGCCTGTTTCCGCAAAAGAACAGCCCGATCTTGAGAAGAAGATTGGCCAGTACTGGCTGAACCGCGTCGGCATCGTGGCGATTTTGATCGGCGTTTCCTATTTCCTGAAACTTGCGTTTGAGAACAACTGGATCGGCCCCGCGGGGCGCATCGCCATCGGCCTGCTGGCCGGCATCGGGTTTGTCCTATGGAGCGAGCGTTTCCGTGCGCGCGGCTACGCGGCATTTTCGTATTCGCTGAAGGCGGTGGGCATCGGGACGCTTTACCTCTCTCTGTGGGGAGCGTTTCAGATTTATCACCTGATTCCTGCGGCGGCCGCATTTGTGGCGATGGTCGTGGTCACCGCGTCTACCATCGCGCTGGCGCTCAGCCAGGACGCGGAACTTCTCGCGAGCTTCGCGCTGATCGGCGGCTTCGCCACGCCCGTGCTGCTTTCCACAGGACAGAACCACGAGGCGGTGCTGTTTTCCTACGTTTGCCTACTGGACGCCGGGATTCTGGAAATCGACCGCGGCGAAGCCGTGGCGGCGATTGCTCTGGGGAAGCTTCGCGGGAACGATGATTCTCTACTGGGGCTGGTACTCGGATTACTACTCGCAGGATCAGCGCGCGCTAACGGTATTTTTCGCGGCGCTCTTCGCAGCGATTTTCGCGGCGATCCCGCTGATGACTCGCTACGCGCGGTCCACTCGATTCGGCGGACCATCCATCACGCTCACGCTGCTGCCGCTCTTGAATGCGGGAGCATTTTTTCTGGCGCTCTATGAGATGTACGAGTACCAGACAGCCACGCTCGCATGGTTTGCGCTAGTGCTCGCCGCAGTTTATTTGGGCCTGGCCAAAGCGTTCGCAAAACGCAACCCGGCCCAAGACGCGAAAGTGATCCAGTTGCTGCACGTGGCCATCGCCATCGCGTTCATCACTATTGCCATTCCCCTGAAGCTCGACCAGGAATGGATCACCATCGGCTGGCTGATCGAATCGGCTGCGCTTCTCTTCGTGAGCGTGAAGGCGCGGACCAACTTTCTGCGCTACCTTGCGGCTACGGCGCTCGTTTTGGGGATTGTGCGGCTGCTGTTTTTCGACCGGTACGACACGGAAACGCTGGTGTTCAACGCGCGCTTTGCCACGTATGCCGTGGCCATCGCGGTCCTCGGCGGAATCGCCGTGTTCGGCAAGCGGCGCGCCTCCGAAAACGAAAGACCTTGGCTGCACATCGCTGCTATTGGGGTGAATTTGCTGGCGCTGATCGCTCTGACGCTCGAGGCGTCCGACTATTTCGATCGCATGATGTTTGCTGGCGGGGGCTACAACTATCGCGTTTACCAGAACGTGTCGCTCGAACGCGGTCTCACCTATTCCGCGATCTGGCTCATCTACGGCGCAATCCTGATGGCCGTCGGTTTCCGCAACCGTTCGGCGTTCGTACGCTGGCAGGCGCTGATTCTGATTGCATTCACCACCGGAAAAGTTTTCATCTACGACGTTTCCCAACTCGGCGGCAGTTACCGGATCGTCAGCTTTATTGCGCTGGGCGTGGTGCTGCTGGGAATTTCGTTCGTCTATCAACGCGACTGGCTGAAACTTTCCAAGCGCGCGCCGGATAAGGCGGCGCAGGATGCGTCATGACCCGCGACCGAGTAAGGGGGGCTAAGCTCGCCGCGAGCGTCAGCCGAGGCTATGATTTTCCCGATTTAATGCGACAATAGGGGCGGCAAACAACAGAACATTGGCGGAGAGCGATGGGAATTAGTCAGCAGGAAGCGCTGGATCTTTTTAACTCCGATGATTTGATTGGCATCGGGATGGCGGCCAATGGAGTCCGCCGCAAGAAGACGGACCCGCGCGTGGCCACTTATCAGATCGACCGCAACATCAATTACACGAATTTCTGCACCGAGTATTGCTCCTTCTGCGCGTTTTACCGCCCGCCGGGATCGAAGGAAGGCTACCTGCAGCCGCTGGAATCGATTTACGCAAAAATCGAGGAGATGCTGGCGCTGGGAGGAACGGGCGTGCTGCTGCAGGGCGGCCTGCATCCGGATTTGAAAATCGATTATTACGAAAATATGCTGCGGTCGATCCACGAGCGCTATCCGCAGGTACATTTGCACTGTTTTTCCGCTCCGGAAATTTTGTGCATCGCGGAAGTTTCGGGGCTGACGATTCGCGACACGATACTGCGGCTGCGCGACGCGGGATTGCAGTCGATTCCGGGCGGCGGCGCGGAAATTCTGGACGATGAAGTGCGGCACCGGATCGCGCGGCTGAAGTGCAAATCCGACGAATGGGAATCGGTCCATCGCGAAGCGCACGCGCTGGGCATGCGCACCACGGCCACCATGATGTTCGGCTGCGGCGAGGAGTATCGCCATCGGGTGAATCATTTCGAGCGCCTGCGGCGCATGCAGGAAGATAGCGGCGGTTTCACCGCGTTTATTCCGTGGATTTTCGCGCCGGAAAATACACCGCTCGGGAAAAAAGTCCCGGAGACGACCGCGTTCGATTACCTGAAGACGCTGGCGATCAGCCGGTTGTATCTCGACAACATCGACCACATCCAATCGAGCTGGCTCACGCCAGGAATTAAAGTTTGCCAAGTGGGATTGCAGTTCGGCGCCGACGATGTGGGCTCGATTTTGATCGAAGAGAATGTGGTGTACGCCGCCGGCGTCCGCAACCGGACCAATGAAGAAGAGCTGCGCCGCATCATCAGCGATGCCGGTTATATGCCGGCGCAGCGCGATACGTTGTACCGCTCCTACGTGTGGAAGCCAAAACCACTCGTTGGGAAGGCCGTTCTTGCCGCTGCGATAAGCTAGGCGCGGAGGGCGAGCGCCGTAGACTCCAGCGGGGACTCCGCGACCGCGACGGGAACTTCCACCACCACGCTGGCACCATTCGGAATTTTGTTGGCCAAGGTAATCTCGCCGCCGCATTCCTGCACGATGCCGTAGCAGATGCTCAGTCCGAGGCCGGTGCCTTTTCCGACGGGCTTGGTGGTGTAAAAAGGATCGAAGGCGCGGACTTTGTCGGCAAACCCCGGGCCCGAATCCTGAAATTCGATAACCACGCGTTCCGAGCGGACCGCCGCGCGAATCGCGATTTCCTTTTGCGAACTTTCCCACACGGCATCGATCGAGTTGTTCAAGATGTTCAGCAGGACCTGCTTCAGCTCGTCTTCGGCGATTTTCACAGGCGGCAGAGCGGGATCGATGTGCACGTCGAGATGAATGGAGTGCTTGCGCAGATCGTACTCACGCAAATCGAGGACGTCCCGCAGAGCGGCGCTGACAACGGAGAGTCGCGCGCGTGAATTGTTCTGGCGGCCAAAACGCAGCAAGCCATCCACGATGCGTTTCATGCGGCGCGCTTCGTTGCCTAGTTTTTCGAGGCGCTTGGCCGATTTTTCGTCGCCCGCCTCGCTGGCGAGCAAGTCGGAATAACCCATGATGCCGGTGAGCGGATTGTTGAGTTCATGCGCGACGCCGGCGACCAGCTGGCCGAGCGCCGCCAGTTTTTCGGTCCGCACCAACTGCTGGTGGAGTTTCATATTTTCGAAGGTGACGGCCAAGTCTGACGCGAACACTTCCAGCTTAAGCATCTCAGAGGCATCCGCGCCGCCGGAGACCTTGGCGTCGGACACGTAGAGGCATCCCACGTGCGAACCTCGCCAGGAAACGAGCGGGATCAGCACGAGATCATTCGTCTCGGAAATTCGATAGGAATTGCTTCCCAACTGCAAGCCCTCTGCGCATAGCCGCTTGACTGAATCGAGCCCATCGCAGCCGGAGCGCTGTTGCAACTCCTCCGCCTCTTGGGGCGTGAACCCATCGGAGGCGCTCAAATTAAGGGTGAGACCATCTCCCGCGAGGAAGATGGCAGCGCGGCGGAAACTGCTGGCCTCGGTGATGGCGCAGACTGCTTCTCTGCAGAGCGCCCGCGGATCGCTCCCGGCCAAAAGGCGCGAGGTGATTTGCGAAAGGCGCTGCAGGAGCAAACTCTCCGCCTGGGCACGGGCACTCGACTGCTTCACCATTAGCGATTGGTCTTCCAAAAGGGTGAGCACCATTCCCAGTGCCACCAGGATTCGCGGAATGTTCCAGAAATCCAATTGCGGCTGAAAGTTTGGCGTGAACGTATGCAAGAGTGCACCCATCGGATAGACAGCTCCCCAGCCGATGAAACCGGCAGTCGAAGCGATTACGCCGAGGGACGAGCGCCTGTAGGTTCTCCAGAAGAGTATGCCGGTGAGCGCAAACGTCATCGCGAGGATTTCAGCCGACGCGAACCATGGATCGCCTTGCAACACTTCCTGGCGGATGGACAGCGCGCCGACCATTAACAAGGCCAGGGCCGTTGCGGAGGCAAACAAGGGGTGACGACGAATATCGCGCAGAACAAAAGCAGCCATCCCGAGGAAAATGACGGCGACCGAGAACGCCGGAACCCAGGGCAGTCCCCATCCGAGGGCAAAGAAGGCGGGATGAAGGAGCACCGGAATGGCCAGCATCACTGAAAACTTCATGCGCTTGCTGCGGTCGTCGTTCTCGAAAGCTACGGAGGAGAGAAAAACGATCGCGGAGAGCTGCACGCTGGCAAGGTCTACGCCTTCGATCAGTTTTTCGGGCAAGCCGGTGTGCGTTTCAAAGACTCTTGCGAAGAAATGGAGGAAGGCCAGGACCCAAGCGTATGTCCAAATCTTGACGCGGGGTGAGGGGCTCTTTCTCTGGACGGAGACGAAGATTCCGATAAGAACGGCAAGGATGATGATGATCGGAAGCGCGTCTGGCAACGTTAGCAAGGATCCCCCCTCCGCCTGAGGAAGGCTACCTGATCAGTTCGCAAAAGAGGTATAGGCCCTTGGTACCAACTTGAAATAGCGGGGCTTAAAGTGCCCAGATGGTAAATCTAGGGGCCAGGAAGGCGTCGGAGGATTAAGCTGACTTCGGTTCCCTCAGGAAGATCAAGCGGCTCGCTGGGCACGAGCACTCCTCTAACGAATCGCGCTCTAATGGCGCCGGAAGGCGTGAGCTTCGGATCATGAGCCCGTGACGGCTGTTTTTCGTCGGCTGGCGCTAAATGAGAGGCGGACATTACCGAGCCAGAGTCAAGAGCGACATTGGCCAGCGCATCAGCGTCGCGATTTTGCTCGCGGCGGACATGCTCGATAGCGAAGTAGGAAAGCTTGCGAGCGAGCTTGGTGGCGCGCTCGTGAAGAGGCTTTAACTCGGCGCTCTTCACCTTGTAACGGCCTTGGATCTGGCGGACCAAAAGTTCGGAATCGCTGCGAATGCGCAACGCAGGGATGCCGTGACTCAGGGCGTAATCGAGGGCGGCGAGCAGCGCGTAGTATTCGGCAACATTGTTCGTCTCGCGACCCAGCTTTTTGGCGAGTTCGAGAATCACTTTGCCGGCGGGATCGCGAATCACCACTGCGTAGGAAGCGGGACCCGGGTTGCCGCGCGAGGCGCCGTCAATGTTGGCGATGGATACGCCCGGCGGCGGGGCCGGCTGCGATTCCGAAAACAAGCGCGCGCTGGCGGGCGGCGCCATCTTGTTTGAGCGGTTCATGCGATCGCGGGGGGAAATAGAATTCTAGGCATTCGATTGACGCCTTAATTGTTACGTGCCGGTGACGCCGATGCAGAAGCCGAGCAGTCGAGACCGACGGCTCGATATAGTAAAGGATGCGCGTACAAGTCTCGCAGTGGAAGAGTTCATCGCCGGCGGCGCGGCGCATTTCCTGGAACACGTGCGGCCGAACGATCATGCCGCACGCGCTGCATTTTTCGTCGCGCACCTCGGCGAGCGCGATTCCATTATGCTTTCGTACGATGCGCTCGTAGTGACCAAGCAAATTCTCGGGGATATCGCCGACGGCGCCCTCTCGCTGCGCGGTGAATTCGGCAAGTTCTTTTTCAGCACCCGACTTTTCGGATTCGATCTTCGCTCGCTCGGTGCGCGCAGCGTCTTCCACTTCCTTTAGCGTTTTTTCCGAGGCTTTAATTCGCCGGTCGTATTCCTCGCCCGCCACCATTTGCTCAAGGAGGCGGTCTTCGGCTTTGGCGATTTCGTCCTCGGCCATTTGCACTTCATGTTGAAGCGCGCGGTACGCCTCATTCGTTTTCACTTGAGCGGTTTGGTCGCGATACTTGCGAACCTTATCTTTCCACTGATCCACGTCCAGCTCGTACTTCTTGCGGTCTTTTACGGTGGCTAGCTGCGCTGATTTGCTAGCGTCGAGGTCCGACTTGGCAGCCGCGACACGCGCGTCAACTTGAGCGAGCTTTTGAGGAAATTTCGCGAGTCGCGCGCGGACATCGGTGAGCTTGATATCGACTTCCTGGAGCTGAAGGAGGCTTTGCAACACCTTTTGCACGATGGCCGCATTCTAGCACAGTGACCGACTGAGATTTCCCGTTGGAGACTCTCGAAGACGCCCACGCATCTGCGCCGGGCACTGCATGCCGTGCCCTGCGAAGACAAATCGAAAGAGCGTCGCTGCGTTCTGTTTTTGGCGAACGCGCGAAAAGCCAACGGCAAATGCCGCAACTTTTCCAGGGCCTCTGTGTTTCATGCTCAGCCGCCGATAAAGGGGTTTCGGCTGCGACAGGCATAAATTTCCCGGAGAAGGAGAATGGGCATGTGGAAACTGAAAGCTACGGGTGTGTTCGTCGTTGTGTTGGCCGCCTTCTTTTTGGCAAGTTGCGGCGGGTCCACGGGCGTTGCTCCCGACCCATCGGACCAAGCGTCGGTGTTTACGATTGGGACCGATGCGCCGCTGCAGGGCGTGGTTTCGTGCCTGATTACTGTAACCGGCGTGACGCTGAATAACGGCACGACCAACGTTTCTGTGCTGAGCACTCCGCAGGTTGTGGACTTCGCGCAATTAAGCGGATTGCACCAGCTCTTGGATCTCAATTCTGTGCCGACGGGAACTTATACCTCCGCAACTGTGACGCTAGCGACTCCGGTGATCGGCTTCATCGACACGACACAAACTCCGCCCGCGGTGAGCACGATCAATGGCACGCTAAGCCAAACCAGCGTGACCGTGAACTTCGCCAATCCTTTCGTGCTGAATAACGCCGACCTCGTCGGCCTGCGGATGGAATTCGACCTGAGGCAATCGCTCGCCACGGACGGGAGCGGAAATGTAACTGGCGCGGTGAATCCGATGTTCCACATGCAGCTGCTCGCGGCGGACGATTCGAACGTTTCGATCGATTGTTTCCTCGCCGGTGTGGTGGGCGTGACGAACGACACCACTTTCGTGGTTCAGGGACCCAAAGGACGGCACTGGACTGTCCAGACCAATGCCAACACTGCTCTGGACGATCCGAGCGACCCGATCAACTCATTCACAACAAGTACGATCGTGGAGGTTTCCGGGCAGCTCGATCCTGTGACTCATGACATCGACGCCTCCGAAGTGGAAGTCGTCTCAAACGACAACTTTTTTATCGGCGGATTATTCACGAGCATTCGTCCGCCATCGGGAGCAGCCACTCAAGCTGACATCTACATTCGCTCGGTCTTGCCCGACATCAATGGTGTGCAAGACGGACAAATCCAAACGCTGAGCCTCGACGGCAGCGAGAAGTATAAGATCGCAAATATCGCCAATCCAATCACGTCGCTGCTGTTCAATAATTCCGCGCTGGCAGCGGGGCAGTCCGTGGGAATCGGAGGCATGCTCACGACTTCGAACGGAGTATCCACGCTTACCGTTCATCGCGTGGTGCTGCGGCGGCAGGGGCAAGGCGGCTCGTGGGTGCCCGGAAGCACCGTGGTTCAATCCGGGAACGCGGGCACTTTTCAGTTGACCGATCAGTGGACGGCAGGAATTTTGTTGCCGAGTCCCTTGACGGTTTTGACCGGAAACGGAACGAACTTCATCAACCTGAGCGGACTTTCGGCATTAACCGGGACGCAGGCCATTCAGCTTCGGGTGGTCGGATTTATCCTGATGAATCCATCGACCAGCGCTCCGGTGATGGTGGCTCGGTCGGTGGAACAAGTGAACGACTGACGAATCAAGGAGCCTCGCCGGCCAGCTGCGAACGGCGAGGCTTGCCGAGCCTGTGGCGCTCGCGCCGCGCAATTGGGTGGCGCGGGCGCTTCGCTCGAATGACGTCAACAAGCGCCTGCGCCGCGGCCGCTAAAGCCCGGTCCTTTCGGTAGACGAGATAGAGTTTCCGCACCACGCGCATCTGGCGAATACGCAACTCTTGCAAATCACCCTCGACCACTTCGCGTTCCACGCACATCCGCGGGACGATGGCCACGCCGTTTTTCATTTCCACGAATAGTTTGATGCTTTCGATCGTGGGCAACTCGATACGCATTTGGAGTGGCACGCGATACCGCGCAAACATCTGAACGACGCGCTGCCTGTAAGGCGATTCCACGATATGGGCGACGAATGTTTCCTGTCCCAGTTCGCTGATATCCACCTCGCGCCGCTTGGCGAGCCGATGACCGGGCCACACGACGAGCACGAGCGAGTCGCGATAAAACTCGACGGCTTCCAGCTCGCGCTCTTCCGGAAGATACGAAATGACGCCGATATCGAGATGATGATTCATTACCTCGCGCGGCACGTCCCGCGAAAAAACGCGATGAACGCGAATCAGAATGCCGGGATGAAGCTGCCGGTAGTGGTCGAGCGCCGGAAGCAGAGCGTGAACCGAGCTCTCGTTGGCGCCGAGAGAAAGCTGGCCGCGCTCGAGTCCGCGCAACTCCTTCATGCCTTTGCTGATTTCCTCGCGAAGATTGAGCATCTTGTCCGCATACTCGATGAGCAGCACGCCGGCATCGGTAAGCGTTCGTGCTCCCGAGCCGCGAACGAATAGGGGCTGCCCCACCCAGTCTTCAAGCTTGCGGATGGAGATGCTAATTGCGGGCTGCGTGCGATAGAGTTTTTCCGCCGCACGGGAAAAGCTGCGCTCGCGCGCCACCGTTTGAAATACGTGAAGGGACGCAAGATCCATGAAATGCCTCGCAGAAGCGTCTACGTGCGACATGCGCTTTTTCGCAAGACGTAGATATAAGCGGGATTTATTCGAGTTGCAACCATTATAAATTGGACTTCTTGCGCCATTGACGTTTCACTGGCAGTATGGGCAGTAGGAAAGGAGGCGCTATGGACATGCTGCAGATTTTCGACACCACCCTGCGGGACGGCGAGCAATCGCCCGGCTTCTCGATGAATCGCGAGGAAAAGTTGCAGCTTGCCCGGCAAATCGAGCAGTTGGGCGTGGATGTCCTCGAAGCGGGCTTCCCGATCGCGTCGCCCGGAGACTTGGACGCCACGCGGGCCGTAGCTGCGGAAATCAAAGGCTGCCGTGTAGCAGCCCTCGCCCGCGCGCGCCAGGAAGATGTGGATGCGGCGCTGCGCGGCCTCGAACCCGCCGCCAAACCCCGCCTGCACGTTTTTCTCGCCACTTCCGACCTGCACTTGAAATACAAGCTGCGAATGACGCGCGAACAGGCGCTCGACCAGATTGCAAAAATGGTTCGCTTTGGGCGGCAGCACTGCGATGAAGTAGAATTTTCCGCCGAGGATGCGAGCCGCACCGACATCGACTATCTCTGCCAGGTCGTTTTGGCGGCTGTGGAGTCCGGCGCGGATATCATCAATTTGCCCGACACAGTTGGCTACTCCACGCCGGACGATTACGCCGAAATGTTTCGTCAAGTGCGTGCGCGCCTCGGCAAGCACCCGCAAGTTGTGCTGAGTGCACATTGCCACGACGATCTCGGCCTCGCACTCGCGAATTCTCTGGCTGCCATTGACGCGGGCGTGCGCCAGATTGAATGCACGATCAACGGCATCGGCGAGCGCGCAGGCAATGCTTCGCTCGAAGAATTGGCTGTGGCGTTGCACGTTCGGCAAAATAGATACACGGTGAGCACGCGGCTCCAGCTTGAAAAGCTGTACCCGACCAGCCGGATGCTTTCAACGATCACGGGAATTTCGGTGCCGCCGAACAAAGCAGTGGTGGGCGCAAACGCGTTTGCCCATGAAGCCGGTATCCACCAGGATGGCATCCTGAAGAATCCGCTCACCTACGAAATAATCGTTCCCGAAAAAGTGGGCGTGCCCGCGCGCAAGCTCGTGCTCGGAAAGCACTCCGGGCGAAACGCATTTCGTTCGCGGCTGGCGGAATTAGGATACGAAACTACGGACGCGGAGCTTGCCGAATCCTACCGGCTGGCGATGGTGCGCGCGGACGCGGAAAAGGAAATTACGGACCGCGATTTAATTTCGATCATTCACCAAGTGCGCCGCCAGTCAGGCGCGCCCTCCAAAACCGACCCAACCGCCGCAAGCGTGCGCTGAAAACAAACTGAAATCGCCGATGACACAATTACGCAAAACCATTGCGGTGTTGCCGGGAGATGGCATCGGGCCTGAAGTTACGCGCGCGGCCATTCAAATGCTGGAAGATTGCGCTGCGGCGTTCGGGCACCGCTTCGAATTTCGCGAATTCCCATTTGGCGGCAACGCGATTGACGCGCGAGGAGTGCCGCTGCCCGATGAAACTCTTGCTGGATGCCGCGCGGCGGACGCGGTTCTTCTGGGCGCGATCGGCGGCCCGAAGTGGGAAGCGTTGCCGTTTGGAACGCGGCCCGAAGCGGGATTGCTCGGCCTGCGTAAAGAGCTCGGCCTTTACATCAATTTGCGGCCGATCCGGCTGCGTCCCACATTGAGGAGTATTTCGCCACTGCGCCCGGAACGGCTGGACGGTTGCGATTTTGAAATCGTGCGCGAGCTGGCGGGCGACATCTACTTCGGCGAGCACAAAATCAGCAAGGAGCGCGCCAGCGATCTTGCCGAATATTCCGTTTCCGAAATTGAGCGAGTGGCGCGATACGCATTCGATCGCGCGGCCGCGCGAAAACGGCATCTCACCAGCGTTGATAAGGCCAACGTGCTGGCGAGTTCGACGCTCTGGCGCGACACAGTCGCCGCGTTATCGCGCGAGTACCCGAGTGTGACGCTCGATCATCTTTACGTTGACAATGCCGCGATGCAGATCATGCTTCGCCCCGCTCAGTTTGACGTGATCCTGACCGGCAACATGTTCGGAGACATCTTGAGCGACGAAGCGGCGGCGCTTGCGGGGTCGATCGGATTAATTCCGTCGCTGAGCCGGGGCCGGCCCGACCAGCCTGCGCTCTACGAACCGATTCACGGCTCGGCTCCCACGCTTGCGGGCAAAGACGTGGCCTGTCCGCTCGGCGCGATTTTGTCCGCGACTCTGATGCTGCGTGAGTCGTTTGGGCTGGAGACCGAGTCGCAATCGATCGAGACCGCCATCGATCGTGTGCTAGAGCAGGGCTACCGCACCGCGGACATCGCGGAGGCGGGCAGCCACATTGCGAAGGGATCGCAATTCACCGAAAGAATCCGCCGAGAGTTGCAGAGCATTGGCGCAGCCGGTGCGCGACGAAGTTCGACCGCATAGCGAAGTTCGAGACCGCTCGCATCGCCCTATCGTCTATTTCACGGCGGCTAAAATTTCGAGGAATCCCTCACCACCAGGCAGCCCGCGAGCATATCGTGCAGAGCCTGCTTTTTTTCCGTGAATCCCGCTAAGACGAATCCGACGCCGAGAAGCAGCCACGAAATTATCTTCCCGAAATAGCGCCCAGACGCTCGAATGAAGCTGAGGCGCCTGCCTTCAAGGTCCGTCACGCGCAATCCAAGCACTTTCTTTCCGGGGGTGGCCTGCCACCGCGAACTCTCAAACGCCGCGAAATACAGCCAGCTTGCCAATTGGATCAGGAGCAACATGGCCGTGGCTTGCGGGCTGTCGCCCGTGTAAAACTTCCAAGCGTCTTGGAAGGAAGGCCCAACGTGATTTTTTAGCAAGATGGGCCTGAGAACAATGCCACCCAGAACGAAACCGAGAGTGGATGTATCCAGGAAGTAGGCCGCCGCACGAAACCAAAAACCGGCATAAACGATCGATTTCCGTGCCGGGATATTTCCTGAAGGGTTCCTGTCTCCGTGTTCTTCTGCTGAGTCTGCGAGTGGTTCGCCGCAGGCTTGGCACGATTCCGCGCCGGGCGGCACTTCGACTCCGCATTTTGGACAGTTCAAAGAGCTCCTCTGTCAGCTTGCTTGCCGGCCTTCATTACGCGTCCGCCTCGTGGTGAACAAAATCCGCACTCCGGCATTCCAGTTGGTTCTGTCACTTTGCTTCCGCGGGCGTCATGGTGGCCGGTCCTTCGCCGACGATTTCGAGCACGGCTGGCACGTCCTTGGCTCCGTCGTAGTGAACCTGCTTGGCCAAGTCAACCACGTAGCTGCCCGCAGGCATCGGAACCGTGGAATCGGGATCGTATTTGGTCCCCGTGCCGACCCACCAAGTACCGGATAGCACGGTGATGTAGCGGTCATTGGGATGGAAATGCGGATGGCTGAAGTGATGGGGAAACCATTTGATAAGGATGACGTAGAGACCCGGTTTCGACGGATCGCCGTGCAGAACGGCCGTTTGCGCGACATCAGGATTACCCGTCCACTTGATCTGATCAGGCAGTTGGTACGTTACGGCTGTGGGATCGATATCGGCGCGGTTCGGCAAAGCCTTTGGCTCCGCCGAACCGAGGGAAATAAAAATACCCAGACAAAGCAGAATCACGAACGCGGCCGTGCCAATCCAGCGAGACAGGGAAATTCGAGAAGCCGGCATACTTTCCTCCTTCGAGCCGCCCGAACCATCGCGTGCCGAACATGGCCCGCAAGTTGACTTCCCGCGTTGAGCGCAGTACGCTGCGCGCCAAAGCGAGACTCGTTACCGCTGCGGCGGTCTTCCACAGCGATTCTATATCAGGGGGGAACATGAGAATCGTACTGAATATCGTGGGCGCGATCCTGGTCTTTTTCGGCGGCGTATGGTTCCTCCAGGGAATCAATGTGCTGCCGGGAAGCTTTATGACCGGGCAAACCAAGTGGGCCGTCTATGGCGGAATCGCATTTGTGGCGGGAGTGATCGTCTTTATTTGGGCCAATCGGAAAAAGAAGGCCGCCGGATCCTAGCGCCCGTGCCCCTGTTGGCACGGTGAGTGGAAGTTCCGGAAAGGCCGCACGCGGTACTGTGCTTCGCACGGCCCTCCAAAACCAGCGCGTTTAGCTGAGATACATCACGTGGACGTAGGTGCCCAGCCTCACGTTATAGGCGAGGTACCAGCCGACGTGATCCGGGTCTTCGTAGATTACGATTTGATCGGAGTCCCAGTTCCAGTCATTGCAGTAACCGACGTCGTAGGGAGCCACACTAAAGTAGAAACCGTTAAACCAGAAGCGACTCGGACCGCCTCCCGCCAAACGCCATACATGGCTCTTGCCAATGCCGCCAGTAAAGTGCCCATGCTCCCACGGATGATCGAGATGGTAGTGCGGGTCATTGGGGCCGGTGCTGTGTCCAACCCAGACATCGCCCTTCGCGTGAACGTGAGGCGCTTCTGGGTGGCCGGGCTTGTCGGCGAAATTGCGTGCCGCCGGCTGGCTTCCCTTCGCGGGAAGTTGGTGTTGAGCTGGCTGCACCGGAGCGGTTGGATGTGCCGAACCTCGCGTTGGAGCCGGCCCATGAGCGGGTATATGCCCGCCGCCGACATCCGGATGGCTCTTGCTATCCGTGGCTTTAGTATGGTCAGCGTTTTGTGCAAAGACGGGAAGAGACAATAGGAGAAAGGCCGCAATATACAGCGCACCAGTCTTCATGTGAACTCCTGTAAGTACTCGCATCAATGTCGAAGCGATATCGGGCCCGGCAGAGCTGCCCGGGGCAACCGTATAGATGCCAATGGATTTGACTAGGTTACAAACACTTCAAAATGCAGAGTAGCTATAAGCGTTACAAATTTCCGCGCCGCGGGAAGACGTCGACCCATTCACCGGCTTCTAGGCGAGGCCTGGACGGATACACGACGAGGAAGCAGTTGCCCCTGACGACAGCTCCGATGTCGCCTGAACCTTCCCACAGAACGAGTTCCACCTTAGGACCGGGGCCAGAATCCCGGTCCGGCCAACTCACCCGCGCGGGGAGGAAATGCGCGACTGAACCCTTTTCGTCCACTGAATGCGCCAGCATCGCTTTGAAAAGCGGCAATGGCTGGGGCGGATGGCCGCACAGCAATTCGATCGCAGGAGCGACAAGCAATTCGAATGTGACCATCGTCGAGACCGGATTTCCCGGCAGCCCGAAGACAGGTTTGCCGCGGAGCCATCCGAAAACTGCAGGTTTGCCCGGGCGAATGGCCACAGACTCGAAGAAAATTTCCGCGCCCAAGTCCTGCAGCACTTGCTCAACGAGATCGTATTTACCGACGGATACGCCGCCGCTCAAAAGCAACATATCGGCAGCAAGACCGCGCTCGATGCGCGCGCGTAGTTCGGCGACGTCGTCGAGTGCGCTGCCTTCGAGGACCGGCTCACCCCCGGCGAGAGCTACCTGCGCCGCTAGCGAAACATTGTTGCTGTTGCGAATCTGAAAAGGCCCAGGCTTTTCGCCGAGCGCCACGAGTTCATCGCCTGTCGAAAGAATCGCCACGCGCGGACGGCGGCCTACTTCCACTCTCACGTGCCCTACTTCGGCCGCCACTGCGAGTTCCGCGTAACCCAGCCGCGCGCCGCGGGGAACCAGAACTTCGCCCACGCGCGCCTCCGCGCCGGCCAAAACAAAATGCTGCCCCGCACGCGCGGCTTGCTCGAATACGATGAAATCGCCTTCGCTGCGCGTGTATTCGTGCATCATCACGGCGTTTGCGCCGCGCGGCACGGGAGCGCCGGTTAAGATGCGCACGCACTCGCCCGCGTTCACCGTTCCGCTAAACGCCACACCGGCCCGGCTCTCGCCGATCAGGCGCAGCCGGGCGCCCGGTTCCGCCGCGTCGGCAGACCGTAGCGCAAAACCGTCGCGGATCGAACGGTCAAAGGGCGGGTAGTTGCGGTCCGCAATAACTTGCGCTGCAAGAATGCGGCCGAGCGCACCGGAGGGATCGCGGCTCAGATCGATTGTTTCAGTTGCTGGAGGCTTCGATTCGCGGGCGCCGACTACTTCGATCACCTTTGCGCGTGCGCTCTCGAAGGAAAGCATGGAGGACTAAAGCCAGGACGCGAGCTTGGTTCCGCGCGGAACGATTGTGGCGTCACGCTCGGGCCCCGTCGAAATCATTCCTATTTCGATTTCAAGCTGGTCGGAAATAAAATTCAAATAGTCGCGCGCGGCGGTTGGGAGATCGCGCACGTCGCGAATCCCCGGCGTAGGCTTTTTCCATCCCGGCAGCGTTTTGTATTCTGGCTCAATCTGGCTGAGCGTTTCTACGTCCGGAGGCATTTCCGCGATTGGTTGGCCTCTATGACGGTAGCCGGTGCAAACCTTAATTTCGGGCTGCTCGTCGAACACATCGAGCTTGGTCACAACCAGCGAATCGATTCCATTGAGCATTTTCGCGTAGCGCAAAACCGCTAGGTCGAGCCAACCGCAACGCCGCGGGCGTCCCGTGACAGCGCCGAATTCGTTGCCGCGCGCACGAACTTCCTGAGCATCGAGATCAGGCATCTCGGTGGGAAATGGCCCGCTGCCCACTCGCGTGGTGTACGCCTTTGTCACGCCGACAACACCCGTGATCCGCGTAGGCGCCACGCCCAGACCGGCGCACGCACCCCCTGAGATTGCATTCGACGAGGTGACGTAAGGATAGGTTCCATGGTCGATATCCAGCATCGTGCCTTGGGCGCCCTCGAAGAGCACGGATTCGCCGCGATCGAGCGCGTCATTCAGCAGCACGGCAGTGTCGGCCGCGAGCCCGCGAATGTGCGCTGCGAGTTCGAGATACTGTTCGAGTACGCCGGCAGTCTCCAGGGCATGGCCGTAAGCGGCTTGGCTGATGGCATTTTTTTCCGCCATCACGCGCTCGAGTTTGATGCGAAAGCAATCCGGCTCGAGCAACTCGCAGACGCGGATTCCACGGCGCGCCATTTTGTCTTCGTACGCTGGTCCGATGCCGCGCGACGTAGTTCCGATTTTCGCTTCGCCACGCGCGGATTCCGCCGCTTTGTCCATTTCGCGGTGATAGGGAAAAATCAGATGCGCGCGATTGCTGAGGAAAAGGCGCCCGCGCACTTCCACCTCTGACTTTCGGAGGTTTTCAAGTTCGGCGACGAGCGCCGCGGGATCGACCACCGTTCCCGGGCCGATGACGGCTTTCTTTTCCGGCCGCAGAATCCCGCTGGGGACCAATTGCAGCACGTAGCGATGGCCGTTGAAGATGACGGTGTGGCCCGCATTGTGGCCGCCCGCGTAGCGCGCCGTGTAATCAAAGGATGAGGCCAAGTAATCGACGACCTTGCCTTTGCCCTCGTCGCCCCATTGGGCGCCCACCACGGCGATCGCTTTCGTTCGGACCTTCTCAGCCACTTGGAGCACTCCACGACCACACACGAGTCGCAACTTGCCCGCTGCGTCTCAAATGAAAGCTTACAGGAAGGCTCGTGCGACAAACGCCAAGTGACAATCGTACGCCGCGCACCAGTCGAAGGCAATAGCAAGGGCCTGCTCGGTTGCCAAGCAGCATTAGCAACAAAGCCAGCGCATAAAGGGGATCCAGCCCCTTCGACTCAGCTAGCGGGCGTAAGGCGTCTACGTGTGGGGGAAGATTTTATCCGCGATATCGGCAGCGATCGGCACGCGGAACCGTGTTCCCTGGTACGCCTTGATCATGAGCACAATCCAGAGAATAAAAGCTGCCAGATCGACAAGGCCATACAATGCCCATACCAGCGAAAAACCGCCGAGGCCGCCGGTAAACAAACTCATCCCGAAAAAGACAGCCACAATAAAATAAATGATGTGGAGACCGCCGAAGACCACGATTGACTGCGCGGCGTGGAAACGCACGAAGGGCCGCTTGTCGACGAAATAGAAAATCAGCCCCGTTATCCAGCCGAGAACGTAGCAGAGCAGTCCCGCGATATTCTCAGACATTTGCGATTGGCTCCCTGAGACAACGGCCGGCGCACTTGGAGCCGCGACGGTCGCGCCCTGCGGCGCTCCGCACGCGGCGCAAAAGGAAGAATTGTCCGGAACGGCTGCCCCGCATTTTGTGCAATGTGCCATGGTGTGTCCTCCGCTGGAAGGCTTTGTGTTGCGGCGGAGCCTATCAAAAGTCGCTAATGCGAGCAAGCGTAATCGCGGGACTGCCCTGGTTGCGATGATATACTTCGCTGCTGCGCGGAAGTGGCGGAATTGGCAGACGCGCCAGCCTTAGGAGCTGGTGGCCGAAAGGCCGTAGGGGTTCGAGTCCCTTCTTCCGCAGTTTTCTTGCCGGGTAATCTGGCCGCGCTTGGCTTTGCTAGTCTCGCGACGTGGCCTTCTGATTCTTGACCTGCAATTCGTTCACCACTTGCGCCACATTGGGCACCGCGGCCGCAACCTTCGCTGCATTCTTTCGCGTGGCTTGAGACCTGACTTCCCCGGTCAGGGTAACCACGCCGTTCTTCACATCGTATTTTACGCTGTCCTTCAAGTTATTCCGGATGAAGGCTGCGTCAAGATTCTTCTCGATCGCGTCGTCCAAGTCTGAGTTCACCGCCTTTGCGTCACTCTCATTGCCGGGCGGGACCACAGCAATTTGATCCGCTACGACCTGCCCTCCCGCGATGGACTTAGCGATGGATTCAGCCTGAGCCTTATCGGCATCCGCTGCAACATTGCCGTTCAAAGTGACCACGCCTTTTTCTCTATCCTGGCTGACGGAAACGTCATTGAGCCCAGCCTGATTCAGGGATTGGCGAATTGGACCAGTAACGTCCGGCGACTTCGGCGCTGAGCAAGCGGCCAAGCCCACCAGGGCGAGTGCGATCACGGCGATTGAATATGTAGCGAATGTCTTCATTGTCGTCTCCCCACCGGAAATTGTGCGTGGCCCACTTCGTTTCTGATTCGCGCTGCGGCTGATTGCCTCGATCCAGTTGAGCTTCAAACAAGGGTAGGTCACGGCGTTGCCGGGAGCTATAGGGCCTTTAGAGTAGAAATCGAAACATCGGGCCGTACTGTTTTGAAGGGCAAACGACGCGGTTGTTGTGACTGCCTTGAAGTTACCTGCAGCGCGCCAGCGGCAGGAATAACAACATCGAAACAAGAAAGCATCTGACTAGAAACAGATTCCTGCGGGTTGACGCGCGCAAACGGATTCCCTATACTCAGATTTCGCCCGCGGCAGGCTCACCTTCTCCCTGCGCTCCTCCTTACCGATTCCCAACAGGCAAGAGGACTGAAACCAGGGTCTATGGCGCCGCCGTTTAGGGCAACTTCTCCGAACCATGACTGAAGCAACCTGCAAGCGCGAAGTTGAGCTGGAAATACCCGCTGAAAACGTCGAGAAAGCGACGGAAAAAGTGGCGCGCGACATCGCGCGAATCGCCCGCATCCCGGGATTCCGTCCCGGCAAGGCGCCGATTACGCTCGTCCGGCGCCGGTTTGCCGGGGATATCCAAGGCGAAGTTGTGCAGTCTTTGGTCCCAGAATATTTGGAAAAAGCGCTCGACGAAAAGAAGCTCGTGCCAGTGGCGCGGCCGGAAGTCGACAAGGTTGAATTCAAGGAAGGCGAGCCGCTGAAATTCCGGGCAGTCTTTGAAGTGCTTCCGGAATTCGAATTGGGCGATTACAAGAATCTTCAAGTTCAAGTTGACGAAATCGAAGTGGGCGACGCCCAAGTGGACAAAACACTGGAAGAGATGCGCGAGCGCGCCGCGACGTTTGTCCCGGTAGAGGGGCGCGCCGCAAAAGACGGCGACTCAGTTCTGATCAAGTTGATTGGCACGCCATCTGGGGGCGGCGAACCGGTGCAGGCCGACAATGTAATGGTTCCGTTGGGCGCGGAAGAAACGCTTCCTGTCTTTACCGAGAACTTGCGCGGCGTCACCACCGGAGAGACGAAGCGCTTCGATGCGCGCTATCCGGATGATTATCCAGATCCGAAGCTGGCGGGAAAAACCTACGATTACACGGTCGAGGTGCAGGGAATCAAGGAAAAGAAACTGCCCGAACTCAACGACGAATTCGTAAAGGACGCGGCCGGCGCCGAAGGCTCGCAATTGAGCGGCATCGCGACGCTCGAGGAACTCCGGAAGAAAATTCGCGAGAGCCTCGACGCTGAGAAAGAGCACCGGGAGAAAACTCAGGGCCGCGAAAAGGTTCTGGAGACACTTGTGAATCAGCACGAATTCCCGGTCCCTGAAGCGCTGATCGAAGGCCAGATGGATAGCAGGCTGGAGCGCGTGGTACGGTCGCTGGCAGCGCAGGGAGTCGATCCGCGCGGGATGAACGTGGATTGGACCGCGTTGCGAAGGCAACAGCGCGAGCGTGCGATTGCCGATGTGAAGGCGGAGCTGCTGCTCGACCGCATTGCCACCGCAGAAAATATCGATGTCACTGACGAAGAAGTCGAAAAAGAGATAGCGGCGCTCGCAGAACGCAGTGGTGAATCGGCAACCGCGCTCCGCGCTCGCTTGACAAAGCAGGGAGCGGTGGATAGGATGAAATCGAAGCTGCGAAGCGACAAAACGGTCGATTCGCTTTACCGCACGGCACGAATCGAGACAATATCCAGGGGTGGAAGGTAATATTGGGGCGGGCCTCCCTCAGTGCGCACGATCATTCCAAATGAGACAAACTGACGACGCGAGTCCGCGCGGAACGACGCTGGTTCCCATGGTTGTGGAGCAAACCAATCGTGGCGAGCGCGCTTACGATATCTATTCCCGCCTTCTGAAGGACCACATCATCTTTATTGGCACTCCGATTGACGATCACGTAGCGAATCTCGTCACGGCCCAACTGTTGTTCCTGGAATCGGAAGATCCCGAAAAGGATATTTCGGTTTACATCAACTCGCCGGGCGGATCCATTTCGGCGGGCATGGCCATTTACGACACCATGCAATTCGTCCGGCCGGATGTAGTCACCTACTGCATCGGCCAATCGGCTTCGATCGCAGCGGTTTTGCTTGCGGCGGGCACGCCCAAAAAGCGTTACGCTCTGCCCAATTCCCGCGTCCTCATCCACCAGCCATGGATGTCCGGTCTTTCAGGCCAGGCCACGGACATCGATATTCATGCCAAAGAAATCATACGAACTCGCGCGGCCTTAAATAAGTTGTTGGCGACTCATACGGGCCAATCCGTCGAAAAAATTGAAAAAGATGTGGAACGCGATTTCATCATGACGCCGGAACAGGCGAAGGCCTACGGCATCGTGGATGAGATCATCACCAAGCACCGGTAGAGGCGTTCCAAATAGTTAGCAGTGAGTGCGGTGAATCCACGGGACGGCGGCGAACTTCCGTTCTACAATGGATTCCGGGGTTCACTATCCGGGTTTACCAGAGGGGGCGTGACAAGTGAAACGGTTCACCCCAGAAGAACCGCTGCGGTGTTCTTTCTGCCATAAGACGCAGGAGCAGGTGGAGAAGCTCATCAGTTCTCCCTCGGAATACCCGCGCTCTTACATCTGCAATGAATGCGTCGGCGTCTGCCAGCAGATTCTCGAGGACGAAAAGCGCGAACAGTCCAGTCCGGCAAACCGCCGCCTGCCGCGGCCGCCCGAGATAAAGGCTTTCCTCGACAGTTACGTGATTGGGCAGGACAAAACGAAGAAGAAGCTCGCTGTGGCGGTGTACAACCACTACAAGCGCATTTTCCTGAATAAACAGCCGGGCGACGTGGAGTTGACCAAGTCTAACATCCTGCTGATCGGTCCGACCGGGACCGGCAAAACACTGCTGGCACAGACGCTCTCGCGCATGCTCGAGGTGCCATTTGCAATCGTGGATGCGACGACGCTCACGGAAGCGGGCTATGTGGGCGAGGATGTCGAAAATATCATCCTGAAACTACTTCAAGCTGCGGATGGCGACGTCCAGAAGGCCCAGCAAGGCATCATATATATAGACGAGATCGACAAGATTTCGAAGAAGGATGAGAACCCGTCAATCACTCGCGATGTCTCCGGCGAGGGAGTTCAGCAGGCGCTGTTGAAGATTCTCGAAGGCACCGTGGCCAACGTTCCGCCGCAAGGCGGACGCAAACACCCGCACCAGGAATTCACGCCTGTCGACACGACGAATATCTTGTTCATTTGCGGAGGGGCGTTTGTGGGATTGGAAAAGACCATCGAACGCCGGGTGGGCCAGAAATCCCTGGGCTTCCATGCCGATGCGCAGCCATCGACCGCCACGCGGCGCAACATCGAGGTGCTTGAACAGGCTCAGCCGACGGACCTCATCCGGTATGGCTTGATTCCAGAGTTTGTGGGCAGGCTGCCGGTGATGGGGGTGTTGAGCGATCTTGACAAGAGCGCTCTGGTACGGATTCTAACGGAACCGAAAAACGCCCTGGTACGTCAATACCAAAGACTCTTTGAGTTCGAAAACGTCCGCCTGCGCTTCACCGACGACGCTCTGGAAACCGTTGCCGACTTGGCCCTTCAGCGGAAAGTGGGCGCGCGAGGCCTTCGGATGATCCTCGAAGACTTGATGCTGGAAATGATGTATCACCTGCCGGCTCAGCGGAAACTCCGGGATTTCGTGGTGACGGCGGACATGGTGAAGGGCCGCGAGATCAACTGGAGCCTCCTCGAAAAAGCGGGTTAATTTTCAGATTCATTTGCGACGCAAGGCCGCGGCATAGAACCGCGATTTCAAATTTATGTTCAGCAAGGAAAAACTCGACGTGAAACGCGTGCCGATGATGCCGGTGCGGGACATGGTCATTTTCCCGGAAATGATGCACCCGTTCATCGTGGGGCGCGAAGCCTCGGTGCGCGCGCTGGAAGATGCGCTGGCCGGCGACAAGAGGATATTTCTGGTTACGCAGCACGATGCGTCCGTGGACGATCCAAAGCCGGAAGAAATCTATCAGGTGGGCACGCTCGCCAACATCGTGCAGAGCGTGAAGCTGCCCGACGGCAATATAAAAGTGCTGGTCGAGGGCACGGAACGCGCAAAAATCGTGCAGGTTACCAGCGACGAGGGATTCTTTCGGGCTTCGCTCAAACTCGTTCCGCCGAAGACCGAGCCAGGACCGCAAACGCAGCAGGCCTCCGAGCGCGTGACTGGACTTTTTGAGCAATACGTGAAGCTCTCGCAGAGCTTGAATTACGACACGATGATTGCAGCGGTACGTGTGGACGATCCCAGCAAGCTTTCCGACGCGATTGCCGCGAATCTCCAAATTCCGGTGGAGGAAAAACAGGAATTACTGGAGATATTCGAGCCGGTAGAGCGGTTGAACCGCATCGCGGATATCCTGGACGTCGAAATCGAGAAGCTCAACGTCGATCGTTCGATTAACACTCGCGTGAAGCGCCAAATGGAGCGCGCCCAGAAAGAGTATTACCTCAACGAAAAGCTCAAAGCGATCCAGAAAGAGCTTGGTCGCGGCGAAGCGAACGAAATCGAGCAACTAAAGAAGAAGATCGAAGCGTCCGGCATGCCGGAAGGGCCCATGGAAAAGGCCGTTCAAGAGCTGAAGCGGCTGGAGATGATGCCGCCCATGTCGGCCGAGTCCACTGTGTCGCGCAATTATCTGGACTGGCTGCTTGCGGTGCCGTGGAAAAAGCGCTCCAAGGAAATTCGCGATATCAACCGCGCCGAAACAATTCTTTCCGAGGATCACTACGGCCTGGAAAAAATCAAGGAGCGCATCCTCGAGTACCTGGCGGTGCGCCAACTGGTAAAGAATCCGAAAGGCTCCATCCTTTGCTTCCTTGGCCCCCCGGGAGTCGGCAAGACTTCATTGGCGATGTCCATCGGCCGCGCCACCGGCCGGAAATTTGTCCGCGTATCTCTGGGCGGAGTGCGGGATGAGGCGGAAATCCGCGGCCATCGTCGCACGTATATCGGAGCTCTTCCTGGGCAAATCATCCAGATGATGCGCAAGGCGGGAACCACGAACCCGGTTTTCGTGCTGGATGAAGTCGACAAAATGTCCATGGATTTTCGTGGCGATCCTTCCGCGGCGCTGATGGAAGTGCTCGATCCGGAGCTGAACCACTCCTTCACCGACCACTATCTCGATGTGGAATACGATCTTTCGAAGGTGATGTTCATCTGCACCGCCAACGTGCTGCACACCATTCCACAGCCGCTGCAGGACCGCATGGAAGTCTTGCGACTGCCGGGCTACACGGAACAGGAAAAGCACCAGATCGCGCAGCGTTTTCTTGTCGGCCGACAACTCGAGGCTACCGGCTTAAGCAAGGAAAATGTGAAATTCACCGATGAGGCTATGACGCACATCATCCGCCACTATACCCATGAAGCGGGCGTGCGAAACCTGGATCGCGAGATCGCGAATGTGTGCCGCAAGATGGCTCGCAAAGTTGTCGCCGAAGGCAAAAAGGCAACGGTGGAAGTTACGCCGGCGAACGCCAAAGACTATCTGGGAATATTGAAATACCGCGACTTCCTGGCTGAGAAGAAAAACGAGATCGGATTGACGACCGGACTCGCGTGGACGGAAGTTGGCGGGCAGGTGCTTTCAACCGAAGCCACCTTGATGCAAGGCAAAGGGCGCCTGACGTTAACCGGCAAGCTCGGCGACGTTATGCAAGAATCCGCGCAAGCGGGAATGAGCTACGTCCGCTCGCGCAGCCATCTTTTTGGTTTGCCGAAGGATTTTTACCGACACCTCGACATCCACATCCACGTGCCGGAGGGCGCCATTCCCAAGGATGGCCCTTCCGCCGGAATCACTCTCTGCACTTCCATCGTGAGCGCACTTACGCGGATTCCGGTTCGCTGCGACGTGGCCATGACCGGCGAAATCACCCTGCGCGGCAAGGTCCTTCCGATCGGCGGGGTGAAGGAAAAACTGCTGGCGGCGCACCGGCTCGGCCTGCACACCGTAATCCTGCCGAAAGATAACGAGAAGGATCTGGCCGATATTCCGCCGGAGATTCAAGCGCAGATGTCGATCCATTTTGTAGAGTCGATGGATGAAGTGCTGCAGTTTGCGCTTGAAACGACGCTGCCGATTTCGGCACAGCCACCGGTTGATGGAGTGGAACCCAAGTTCGGCGTGGACGTCACGCAGGACAATGAACTGACCAATTGACTCCTTCGGTCCTCCCACATCCTGCTTGGCAGGTTCGGTCCGCGACCGGAGTGTAAGGTTTTCCGTACGTACCCGTTTTGGAATCTGGGATAGAGTGCCTCAAACGAACGCGCCCGCCCCGGATTTATTTCACCCAATAATCGTGCCTGAGTATTTAGGCTTGAGAAGGAAAGAAATCGATGAGTGTTAGCCTTGCAGAACTAAAAGATAAAAACATTACAGATTTGGCCAAGATTGCCAAGGAGCTGAACATTCCCGGCTCCTCGGGAATGCGCAAGCAGGAGCTGATCTTCCAGATTCTCCGCGCGCAAACCGAAAAGAACGGCCTGATTTTCTCCGAGGGCGTTCTAGAATGCCTGCCGGACGGCTTCGGCTTTCTTCGCGCGCCTGAGTACAACTATTTGCCGGGCCCGGACGATATCTACGTCTCGCCATCGCAAATACGAAAATTCGACTTGCGCACGGGCGACACCGTGTCCGGCCAGGTTCGCCCGCCGAAAGACGGCGAGCGCTACTTCGCGTTGATCAAAGTGGAAGCGGTCAATTTCGAGGATCCCGAAGTCACGCGCAACAAGATCTTTTTCGACAACCTCACGCCGCTTTACCCTTCCGAACGGATTCGGTTGGAGACGGTGAAGGAAAACCTGACGGGGCGCGTGCTGGATATGCTCTGCCCTCTCGGCAAAGGACAGCGCGGATTGATTGTGGCGCCGCCGCGCACCGGCAAGACCATGATGTTGCAATCCATCGCCAATTCGATCACCACGAATCACCCCGAAATCGCGCTCATCGTCCTGCTCATCGACGAGCGGCCCGAAGAAGTTACGGATATGCAGCGAACGGTGAAAGGCGAAGTGATCAGCTCGACTTTCGATGAGCCACCGCAGCGCCACATTCAGGTGGCCGAAATGGTGCTGGAAAAGGCCAAGCGGCTGGTCGAGCACAAGCGCGACGTGGTGATCCTGCTCGATTCGCTGACGCGCCTAGGCCGCGCCTACAATGCTGTTACGCCACCTTCAGGCAAGGTTCTTTCGGGCGGTATCGACGCGAATGCCTTGCAGCGTCCTCGCAGGTTCTTCGCGGCGGCGCGGCACATCGAAGAGGGCGGCTCGCTGACCATCATGGCTACGGCGCTTATTGATACCGGCAGCCGAATGGACGACGTGATCTTCGAGGAGTTCAAGGGCACCGGAAATATGGAAATCAATCTCGACCGCCGGCTCGTGGACAAGCGCGTCTTTCCGACGATCGATATCAACCGGTCGGGAACGCGCAAGGATGAATTGCTCTTGCCGGCCGACGAACTGAACCGCATCTGGGTGCTGCGCAAGGTTCTCAGCCCGCTATCGACTGTTGAAGCGATGGAGCTGCTGCTCGGCCGCCTGTCAAAGACCAAGACAAACGGTGAGTTTTTGGCTTCCATGTCCAGCCCGGCCTAAGCTCGCGAAGGAACTTCTCCCGGCGCCGAATACCAGACCCTTTTCTTCTTGCAATGGATGGGATGTGCTATAAATACCCGTTCGGAGAAGCGGTATGGAATCCCTAGTGGATGCGAATAAATCGGGCGATTCGATTGGTGGAGTCGGAAAATCGAGTGCGCTGCCAAGTGAAGGTCATGCCTCTCCGGAGCTGGCTTTGAACTACTGTCCGCGCTGCTCGGCTCGCTTGGCGTCGCGCAGTTGCAAACTGGTTTGTCCTAATTGCGGGTATTATATGTCCTGCTCGGATTTTTACTGAGGAGAGCGCGAGGACAATCCGGAGCCGCTGCCGCTTTTCAATCTTTGCAACCCATTGGAATCGATGTTTCAAGTTCAGGAGGAACTAACGTGGCACTGCGAATGACCGAACGGGATGTGAACGGAGTGAGCTTTTTGGACGTTGAAGGGCGCATCGTGCTGGGCGAAGAGAGCAACTCTTTCCGGGAGAAGGTGAAGAGCCTGCTGGCGGCCGGCAAGAAGAAGATCGTGCTGAATCTCGCGCAAGTAACCTACATAGACAGCGCCGGCCTGGGCACTCTGGTGGCGACATTCCATAGCGCGCGATCGCAGGGCGCCACGCTGAAGCTTGTTAATCTTGGCACCAAATTCAAGGAAGTTTTGCAGGTCACGAAGCTCATGACGGTCTTCGACACCTATGAGAATGAGGCCGCGGCGATTCAGAGCTTCGCCAGTTAGCTAAAACCGTCGAACATTTCAGGAATGCCGTGTGCGCGCGGAATGCGGCAGAGCCAGCGCTACAGTTCGAAGGGACCGAGCGGGACCCGCTGCGAAGCGACGTGCAGCGATCCACGGTAGGCGGACTCAACCGGACGGCGGCCCAGTGCTTCCTCGGCGGAGATACGCGCGAGATCCGGATTATTGTTTTGCTCCGATAAATGCGCGAGGACGAGATGGCGCGCGCGACCGTCGAATAGCTCGGCATCCGAAAGAAATTCGCTGACGACATTATTCGAGAGATGTCCCGTGCGGCTCATCACGCGCTGCTTGATGTGCCACGGATATGGCCCCATCTTGAGCATGTCGAGATCGTGATTGGATTCGAGAATTAGGAAATCAGCCTCTCGCAGGTGGTGCTTCACCAGTTCGGGCATGTAGCCCAGGTCCGTGACGATCGCGACCTTCGCGCCGTTCGTTCGGAAGGAATAGCCGACCGGGTCGGCCGCGTCGTGGGGAATAGCAAACGGGTTGATTTCGATATCGCCGATCTGGAATTTCTCACCAGCCTGGATGTATTCGACCCGCTCCACTTGTGCTTTCTTTCCCGGCTTTTCGGGATCGTCCGCGTACATTTTCACAATTTCGCGGTGCGTCTGCTCGGTGAGATAGGCGGGACAATCCCAGTGCCGCGCCATTTGAGCAACGGCACTCGAATGGTCGGAATGCTCGTGTGTGATTAGGATGGCATCCAGGTGTTCGGGGCAGGACCGGGCTAACGCTTCAAACCGCCGGAGAATTTCCTTGCGCCCTATTCCCGCATCGATGAGGAGGGTGGTGCGTTCCGTTTCGAGCAATGTTGCGTTGCCCGTGCTGCCGGAGGCCAGAATTGAAATGCGGAACGAGATGCGATCGCCCTCAGCCCGCGAAATTTGGAGACGCCAACGATATTGGCAGAGCGGAAGGTCAGCGTCAAGAAGCAGATGAGGCCAAGGATGCAAAAAATGGCGGCGAGCCGGGCGGTTGTCTCAGCTACGTTTTGATCTCCCGGATATTCCACACATGAATCACGGCTCTCGAGGCGTCCAACTTGCCAAATATCACGACCTTCTTCCCGAGAAACCTGCTGGCTTTTCCCTGATCGTCGATCTGATACCAGACATTATTGCTTTTGTCGGCGAGAACCAGCAACGCGCCGTTCATCGACAAGATCGTCCCGGTATGTCGCTCCACCGAGCTCCTAGCTACGGCGTGCTGCTGGGCGGTCTCTGAGGCGGTTTGCTGAGCGGAAACATTCGGCGGCCGAAAGCTATAGCCGATGGCGAACATCATGGCGCCAGCCAAAAGCGCCACCGGTGCGAGCATTAATCTCTTCCGACTGACCGTCATATTTGTTCTCCACGAGCCTTCAAGCCACGCTCCTTGATTCAGAGCACGTTATGTGCCATTTCCGAATGGCAGCAAGACCAGTCCGCTGTTGCTACGACGCGCTCGCATCCCATCAGAAAGGATGTAGAAAGATCGGCTGCTAGAAAAAAAGTCCTAATGGTGCTTCCGTTTGAGAAGTAAGTGTTTACCTCGATCCGGCAACTTGATCAGTGGGACATCCACACAACATTTTTCCGTCTTCCGGGTTCTAAGATATGAGACAAACGGTCAAGGAGCCGTCATGAAAAATCTCACACGGGTTTCGGTGCTAGCCATATCTTCGTTGCTGGTGGCCGGTGCAATTGGAGCCGGACCCAACCCGCCGGGCCATCCATTGAAACTGGTCCTAGCGCGTCGATCCACCGTCCCGGTAGTGGACGTTATGAAGAATCTCACCGACAGGTGTCCGAACGTCACCATCACAACCGATCCGCATCGATCCGACTTCATGCTATACGCGGGTGGCTGGTCCGGCGAATATCGCTTCATGATTATCGCCAAAGGCGGCGACACGGTTTTTGCGACGAAAACCGTACTTTTGAGCAACGCCGTTAAGGATGTCTGCAGGTTCTTGAACTCGAAAACCTAGTTGGGCGTCCTAGTTCGTCGGCTGCCTAGAGTTGCGTCGATCGCCGGTGCTGGCCTTCGTCCGCCCTCACGAAATTGTATGCGCTGCTTTCTCCTGCTACCATACTTCGTCCGCAAATAATCGCGAATCGAACGAGTTAACCATGGCTTTATTGAACTCCGGGGAGCTAAGGGCCGGTGAGCGCACCAACGCCGACGGTAAAGCCGTCAAAAACAAGATTCTGCTGTCGATTCCGGATAGCGAATTTAGTGCAATCCGGCCTTATCTGGAGCTGCTGGATCTTCCGCACCACTTTAGCGTGCATGAACCAAACCAAAAAGTTGAGTTCGGTTATTTCCTCAATAGCGGAATGATCTCGCTCGTGGTTGCCACGGAAGACGGCAAAACAGTCGAAGTCGGCGTGATTGGAAACGAGGGCTTCGCCGGATCCGTTCTCGCCGTTGGCCTGAGAAGAAGCTCGCTTCGCGAAATCGTGCAGATAGCCGGGGATGGCCTTCGGATAGCAGCCGATGCGCTGCATGCCGTGATTCCCACCGTGCCACAGCTTCAATTGACCTTGAGCCGCTACACGGTGTTACTGGGAATGCAAGTGGCGCAAACGGCCGCCTGTAACCGCCTGCATACGGTTGAACAGCGTCTCGCGCGATGGCTGCTCGTGACGCAAGACAGGGTAGACGCCGGCATGCTTCCGCTGACCCACGATTTTCTGGCGACCATGCTCGGTACCGACAGGCCCAGCGTAAGCCTTGCCGCCGCTTCCTTCCAAAGAAAGCAGGTGCTTCAGTACGGCCGCGGGGCGGTCACCATCCTGAATCGCAAAGAACTTGAGCGGCTGTCCTGCGAATGTTACGGACAGATTCAGCAATTTAATGGCGAGCTCGGCCTCCGATAGTCTCCTTTATTCTTCATTAGTGTTCGACGAACGACAGACAGTAACCCTCTGTGTATTTAAAGTCCCGCCATGCCCATACATAGCAGGACTCCGAGTGCACGCTAAAGAGCGGCTCGCGGCCGTACAACCGAGTGAGCGGCGCGATTCGGACGGCAGGGCGATACGCAATAAGATTCTTACCTCTCTCCCGGAGAGCGAGTATCGGGCAGCACGGCCTCATTTGGATTACGTCGCACTGCCGCAGCTGAGCGTTTTGCACGAACCTAGCGAGAAGCTGGAGTTCGCGTATTTCCCCAACGCAGGACTAATTTCGCTCGTCGTGGCCATGGAAAATGGCAAGACGGTTGAGGCCGCCGTGCTCGGCAATGAGGGAGCGGCTGGTATACCATCCGCGGTCTACTTAACGCACAGCCCGCTCCGGGAAGTCGTTCAGGTGGCCGGAGACGGATTTCGGGTAAAGGTCCAGGCCCTCCAGGCCATTCTGAAATCGGCTCCGGAGTTTCAGATGATTTTAAGCCGTTACACGGTCGTTCAGGGCATACAGGTGGCGCAAACAGCCGCTTGCAATCGGCTTCACGACGTTGAGCAACGGCTCGCGCGCTGGCTGCTCATGGCCCAGGATCGTGTCGAGACCGCCCCCGTAACGATTACACACGATTTTCTTTCCACCATGCTTGGAACGGATAGGCCGAGCGTCAGCCTCGCGGCGGGCGTGCTTCAGAGGAAGAAATACATCGAGTACACCCGTGGAGCGGTGAAGGTGCTCAATCGCAAGAAGCTGGAAAGTTCCGCATGCGAATGTTACGGGGTAATACGCCAATACAATGCCGAGATCGGCCTTCGGTAGGGCCGCACACGTTGGGTCGGGTATCAAACAGACAAGTTCATTCACAAATTGCATCTTGTGGACCTCTGACTGCCGAGGCTGTGGCAAATGGCAGACGAGGACCGCTTGATGGGCCGCGTTTACGATATCTTCAAAAAGACGCCCGATAACTCGCCGATTTGGGTCGAATCCGTGGATGGGCTGGAAGCATTGAAGGAAAGACTAGTACACCTTGCATCCACGAAACCTGATGATTACCTCGTCTACGACCACGGTTCGCAAAGATTTATCGACCCATTTGACAATTTGCACGAGTTCCCGCAAGCGAAATAGCCTGCAGCAGCGGGTGCAGCAAGATTTTTCGATGCCGCAGGACTCCAGGAGCGGCTTGGTCATCCCCCTGCCACAAAGTTCCGCTGCCACGCGTCGCTCGGTTTACAATATTTCTATCCCGATGGAACCATTTAGGAAACCGTCGATCAGCATTTCTGCACGCCGGACCGTTGATCTGCGTTTCTCCGAGTTGACGGATAAGGTACGCCGCAATCGCCCGGGCGACGATCTCGATCTGCTTCGCCGGGCGTACGAGTTCGCCGCCGAACAACACAAGACGCAGACCCGGCGTTCCGGCGAGCCCTTCCTATCGCATCCGCTTGAAGTGGCGCATCTACTGGCCGACATCAAGCTTGATGTGACTTCGCTGTGTGCCGCCCTGCTGCACGATGTGGTGGAAGACACCAAGATTCCCATCGAAAAAATCGCCGAGCAGTTCGGACCAGACGTGGCGCGACTTGTGGAGGGCGTGACGAAAATCAGCAAGCTCGATTTGCTCGCTCCGGAGGACCGGCAGGCCGAAAACGTCCGCAAAATGCTTCTCGCCATGGTGAACGACGTTCGGGTGGTGATGGTCAAGTTGGCCGACCGCCTCCATAACATGCGGACCCTCGAATACCTCACTCCTGAGAGCCAGCAGCGCATTGCTCGCGAAACGCTCGACATATACGCCCCTGTCGCCAACCGTCTCGGCATGGGCTTGATTCGCGGAGAACTCGAAGATTTGGCTTTCCGGTATCTCGAAAGCGATGCCTTTTTCGAATTGCAGAAGAAAGTCGCCTCGAAGCAGAACGTGTTTGACAAGTTTCTGGGCGAAGTCCAGGAGACGATCCGCGAAAAAATGGTCGAAAACGGCATTCCTGCCGAGGTGCAGGCGCGGACAAAACGGCTTTATTCAGTGCACTTGAAGATTCAAAAGCAACAGCGGAATCTTGACCAAATCTACGATCTGCTGGCCGTGCGAGTGGTCACTGATACGGTGAAAAATTGTTACGCCGCCCTTGGCGTGATCCACCAGATTTGGCGTCCGGTGCCGGGGCGATTCAAGGACTACATCGCGATGCCGCGCCCCAACCTCTACCAGTCCCTGCACACCGCGGTGATTCATTCCGGACAACCGTTTGAAGTGCAAATCCGCACGCAGGAAATGCACCGCATAGCCGAACAGGGTGTCGCCGCTCACTGGAAGTACAAAGGCGGACCCGAAGTAGCTTCATCCGCCGATGATCAGCGCATTGTCTGGATGCGCCACTTGATCGAGTGGGTGCAGGAAATGCAGGAGCCCAGCGAGTTTCTATCAACGCTGCGCGTGGACCTTTACCCCGAGGAAGTGTACACATTTACTCCAAAGGGACGAGTGGTCGTTCTCCCGCGCGGCGCCACCCCTGTCGATTTCGCGTATGCGGTGCATACCGAGGTGGGACACCAATGCTCGGGCGCCAAGGTAAACGGAGAGATGGTTCCACTGCGCCATGCTCTCACCAACGGCGACGTGGTTGAAATCGTCACGCAGAAAGGGCACACGCCGTCGCGCGATTGGCTTTCGTTCATCCATACTTCGCGAGCCCGCAGCAAAATTCGCCAGTGGATCAATCTCCATGAACGCGAGGAGGCCACCGATGTGGGGCGGCGCTTGCTTGAAAAGGAGGCGCGCCAAGCGGGTGTAAGCCTGAAGAAAATTTCCGGCGAGGACTTGCAGCGCGTGGCCACTGAATACGGCTGCTCGCGAGTGGAAGATCTTTATGCCGATCTCGGCTACGGAAAATGGTCCGCGCGCCAGGTGATCGCGAAAGCTACGGGCCACCCCTTGCCCGCAAATCTCGAGGAAAAACCGCCCAAGCCCGCTTCAAATATCCGGAGGATGCTGGGCCTCGATGAGGCCGCGATCATCGTGCGGGGCCACGACGACTTGATGGTCTATCGCTCCAAGTGCTGCAACCCGATTCCCGGTGACGACATCATCGGCTACGTCACTCGCGGTCGGGGGATTGCTGTTCACAGCAAGACCTGCCCCAACGTTGAAAACTTGCTCTACGAGGCGGATAGGCGAATCCCGGTCGAATGGGCTGGCTCGACGCACGCTGAATTTCCGGTGCGGCTGCGCATCATCACCGAGGACCGGCCGGGAATGCTCGCATCCATCACCAGCATCATCAGCGAGACGGGCGCTAACATCCGCACTTTTGAAAGTGGTGGAGAAGACATTCGCGCGCGCATTGAAGTAGCTCTCGACGTGCGCGACCGCAAGCAGCTGGAGCACATTCTTGCGCGCATCAAGCGCATTCCGGGCGTCTTCGATATCGAGCGCGTTTACAATGTGTAGCGCCCGATAAGTTCACCTATTGATACTTCCGCGACACTCGAGAGCGGACCTGTGCCGCTCCGCGTACAATGGGCGCATGGGATGCTGCTTCGAGAAGACCCATGATGCCGCGCGGAATCGGTTCCTGCGGCTTATCTTGTGGCCCCTCTTGATGAGCCTCGGCCTTCCGCTCTCCGGGTGCCACATCCTCCACCCGGTTAATACACAGCCCCTTGATGCTGCTGGAATGAGTTACGACTCTGTCCAGGAGCTCAAATCGCTACGCATTAGCACGCCCGAGGTTGCGGAGATGGCCAAGGCTCGCCAGAGCGGATTTTCAGATGCGGATTGCATCGACGTTTTCAAAATCTTCCGCGGCCGCAATCAGCCCTTCGATGCCGGGGACGCCATCGCAAGTCTAGTGCAGGTGAATGTGAGCGACGATGCGATCCTGGAACTCGCCAGGATCAATCAGCTCGGGCTTGATTCCGGCGAGCTCCAGGCCATGAAGCTCGCCGGCCTTTCGGACGATATTCTGTTGGAAGTGGCTCGGCACCGCGCCCACGGCCAGCCCGTCCTCTCCGGCGCGTCGCTGGCGAGTCTAAAGAATACGGGCATGCGCGCGTCAACGCTACTCGAACTCGCACGACGAGGTGTTCCGGATTCGCAAAGCCCCGCGATCATCTCCTATCGCCGCCACGGCGCCAGCGACGACCAAGTTCTTCGCCGCTTTGCCGGTATTTAGGCCTCTCGCCATCAAATTGTTTACCCAAGCTACAAGCGCGGTTTTCGAATCTCATCACTTAGGCTGCGCGTCGGCTCCCGGCGGGGGTGGCGCTGGATTCGATGTGGGCGGAAATGCCACAGGCAGCGGCCAATTCATTTCATAAGGCGGCCAATTCGGAGCGATCGCCTCCTGCGGCAGGTAGTACATGGCGGCATAAATACCTATGATCTTCCCGTGATCGATTTGAAACCACTCGTTAAGCAAGTTTCGCCTCATCGTGGAACCTGGCGCGCGCATGAATAGCGTCATCCCCAGAACGAACCCGGCGTCTTCGTCGACTACGGGAAATCGCCGGGCGGGCGTCCCCGCCTGAAGCAATCTTTCGAAACCTTGGGTGCAGCCGCGCGGCACGGTAAACTTGCCCGGCGAGCCTGGCACGGGCACGCGAGCACCCGCCGTTGTGATTCCATTTTCAAGACGAATGCAATCCGTAGTCGCCATAACGACAGAAGTGTCGTGAGTGTCTATTCCGTCGAAGTAGCTGTTCGCAGCGGCGATCATGAGCTCGCGAGGTGTGCGAGCTTCCTTGGAAACAGGCACGTCAGGAGGCATCAACGCGGCAAGGTTATTTGGGTCTTGCCTGAAGTCGCCAGGACCACCCCGGCTGATCACCCATTCGGCCTCGGTAATCTCTCCCTTATCGATTTTGAGGCGCAGCGATACGACGTCTGATTGCTGCCCTCGTCAATCGTTCCAAAGTAGCCTGCGGATTGATTCACTGCATCCAAGAAGCGCCTTTGAACTTTGCCGAGTCCAGTAAACGTTTTCCAAGCACCGTTTCCGGCGTGCACCACGATGGCATTCTCGGTTTCCCTGAAGCCCGCCCACAGCGGAGCAGCCGAAGGGTCGTGTTTGAGGACAGCATTCAGATATTGATCCAGGTAGTTTTTTAGGCAGGCTCGATCGCACGCTCCTTTAGCGGCAAAGGCACTGCTGCTTCCGATCAGGACGAACAATGCACAAACCAAAATGCTCCTCAGTTTTGGGGCCATACGGAGACTCCTCTGCAATCGTCTTGGCATCACCCTGAAAAGTCTGCGCTACTTTGTCCAGATCGGGAACGTCACTAAAGCAGAGATCGCAAGCTTGAGGGCCGATAATAGTGCCAATCGGATTGAATTTACAATCGGTTGAGCCCACGGCTGGAAGCCCGCGGGCATGCGGAAGTTTGCTTTGCCAGGCCGACGGATCCATGACAGGAAGCGGAGCGGAATACCTGCAATTACGTTCAAGACCCCTCTCCTGTTTCTGATTCTCGCCTCTTGTATAGTCGTAGCGTCGGTGAGCGTACGCGAACTCCCGATCAAAGTCGGCAGCCGTCCGATTTTGCAACTGTTCTGTGTCGCCCAGACCCAGAGATTTGCGAGGTAGCTTCCAGAACCAGTTCCACGCTTTCCTATAGCACCATCGAAGCACGATCAAAAAGAAACACAGAGCTAGAATCAGACTCCAGCTTTTGTTGCTTGTGTCCACGCCCGCAATGATATTTCTCGGTGCGTCGGCTTTGCAAGCCGCCCTGTTGAAAATCTAGAACGATTCTCCATTAATCGGTTTTTGTCGGCGCGGGCGGATTCTACCATGTCAGTGAGTTTCACTCTTAGTTACTCCCGGTGAAGCATGAACCCGGTTTTGGAATTCCGAATCGCGGAGTTGAGGTTTTCGGACAGCGCATTTTACCCTCTTCTTGATGTCCAATTCTGCACAGACCGCACCTGTTCAACTTTGCTCATCTAGACGGGTTGATCCTATGAGTCTAGGATTGGTGTCCGCTGGGATCACTTTTTTTGTGCTGATCGAAGGAGCAAGGTCGGAGTGGCGAGTAAACGCGGTCTCCGTGTCAGTCACGCAATTCTCCGCAAGAAGTTCCGCGCTGGGATGACTTTTCGAAACTACCGAGACAAAGAGGTCGTGTTTTCGCAAGGAGATTCAGCTGATTCTGTCTTTTACATCGAGAGCGGCACGGTGAAGCTAACGGTGGTTTCCACGCGCAAGAAAGCCATAATCGCCATCCTGCAACGAGGTAGCTTTTTTGGTGAAGGCTGTCTGGCAGCTCAACCTCTGCGGAATTGTACGGCGCGATCAATTGGAAACTCCAATGTCATTCAACTACAACGGGAGAGCGTTGTTCGCACACTCAAACGAGACCCGCAGTTTGCTTCATTGTTTGCCGGATATTTGCTTTCAAGGGTTATTCGAATCGAGGAAGACCTAATAGATCAATTCTTTAATTTCAGCGAAAGGCGACTGGCGCGTGTTCTGATGCTGTTTGGTCAGATAACCAAGGAATCCAAGCCGGAATCCCCGCTGAGGGTGAGCCAATCGACGTTGGCGGAGATGGTCGGTACCACGCGGGGAAGGGTAAGTAAATTCATGACCAATTTCAGAAGGAAGGGCTTGGTCAGCTACAACGGAGGTTTGAAAATAAACAAGGCACTGATGACCGAGTTCCTGCAGAACCGCCCTATGTCCGTCAAGAAAAACACGGAGAAATGAAAACGAAGCAACTAACAGGCAAACAAATATGTTCCGTTCGATGTCCTACGTGTGGGGCCGCCGCCGGGAAGCGGTGTAGTCTGGTCGCGGGCGGGCCACGAAACGAACCACACGGAACCCGGAAGTGCTTGGCTGCTGAGACGGTGGAAAGGAAAGCAATCAAGAAGCGACGACTAGAACTTCTCGCATCGGTATCAAACGAAGCCGAAAAAAAAGTATCTGACGCTGTGGCGTTGGCACAATTCAAGCGCGCTCTGGCAGGAAAGCCTATCCTGACGAAATCAGTGAGAGAGAAGGCCACGAAGGAACAGCTTGCATCATGGAACAAGAGTTAATTGAGATTCGCATCGCGATGTCTTTGTCATTCGGTGAGCGCGACGCTCGCGCCGCGAGAGCCGATGCTCCCGCAGCGACGAAAGCTGTTTGAAAACTGCCAAGAACCGGGCAGGCGCAACGGTATCCTTAAAACCATCGTTTTTACTGGGAATTTGGTGGGCCTGGGTAGACTTGAACTACCGACCTCACCCTTATCAGGGGTGCGCTCTAGCCACCTGAGCTACAGGCCCAATGGGCGTCATTTTATCATCAGCGAATCAAGGAGCCTAGTAAGTCGTCGTGCTCTTGCACGTAATCTTTGAGAATTCCCGTCGCTCTGCGCCCCAATCGATAAACGCTCTTTTGCCAGGGCGATCTTTGGGATCGGCGTGATCAACGTTACCTTCGCCGAGAAAATCTGTGATCCGGTATGGCCAAACGTCAATGTCCGCGGCAAACTAGGTGTCGGTAGGTGTCTTGTCGCCTTCTAGCGGAGAACATTCATGGATTCATCTGCGCACTCATCTTCAAAGATCGCCATCGTCACCGGCGCCGGCAGCGGGATAGGCAAGAGCGTGGCTGTCGCTCTGGCTCGGAATGGCTACTCGGTGGTACTTGCCGGCCGGCGCAAGGAGCCCTTGGAAGCCACGGCGCTTGAAGTGAGGCAGGCCAATTCGCAAGCTCTCGTCGTTCCTGCTGACGTCAACGATCCAACCGCTGTGCGTGATCTTTTCGCGAAAACAAAGAGCGCTTTCGGCCGTCTCGATCTGCTATTCAACAACGCCGGCATCTCCGGCCCCGCCATTCCGCTCGAGGACTTAGCTTACGAAAAGTGGAAGTCCATCGTCGATACGAATCTCACCGGAACTTTTCTTTGCACCCAAGAAGCCTTCAAAATTATGAAGAGCCAGGAGCCGCGTGGCGGGCGCATCATCAACAACGGCTCGATTTCAGCGCACGCCCCTCGTCCCAACTCCGCTCCCTACACCGCATCCAAGCACGGAGTCACGGGCCTCACCAAAGCGACATCCCTTGATGGGAGAAAGTACGACATCGCCTGTGGCCAGATCGACATTGGAAACGCTGCGACTCACATGGCAGAAAGAATGACGAAAGGCGTTCCTCAGGCGAACGGCACTGTCGCAGTCGAGCCCACCATGGATCCCGCGGACGTTGCTCGCGCCGTAGTGTACATGGCGTCCCTCCCTCTCGACGCCAATGTCCAGTTCATGACCGTCATGGCCACTAAGATGCCCTTCATCGGCCGCGGATGATCTGCCTTCGCTCGGTGCTGCGGAACCAATGGGCGGCTTCGTTGACTTGCCTCAGGCGCCCATCTAAGATTACTGCCCCATGGCGAACGCACAGCCCTTTATGGGTCGCACAATCTCCCATTATCGCGTGGGAGAAAAGCTTGGTGGCGGCGGCATGGGCGTGGTGTACAAAGCGGAAGACACCCGCCTCGATAGGCCCGTGGCCCTTAAATTCCTCCCCGACGACACTCCCACGGACGTTCAGACATTGGAAAGATTCCGACGCGAGGCCCGCGCAGCTTCGGCATTGAATCATCCCAACATTTGCACGATTTACGACGTGGGAGAGCATGAGGGCAGGCCCTTCATCGTCATGGAATTACTTGGGGGCCAGACACTGAGGCACTTGATCAGCGAAAAACCTCTTGAGATAGACCAGATTTTAGACCTCGGCACCGAAATTACGGACGCTTTAGCGGTTGCACACGCAAGAGGCATCGTTCACCGGGACATTAAGCCGGCCAATATATTTGTTTCGCTTCGGGGCCAGGCGAAGGTCCTGGATTTCGGCCTCGCGAAGATGGTCCCCAGGAGCCAACGAATCGGCGGCGATATCGAAGGGGGTAGCCAGGCAACGATGGATGTTTCTCCGGAACACCTCACCAGCCCCGGTGCGACTCTTGGAACTGTGGCGTATATGTCCCCGGAACAGGCCTTAGGTAAGGAGCTCGACGCGCGCACCGATCTATTTTCTCTTGGGACCGTCCTTTACGAGATGGGAACTGGCAAGCTGCCCTTTGCGGGAGAGACTCCAGCGGCGATGTTTGATTCCATTCTCCATGGAACACCGCGGTCGCCCGTTGCGCTCAATCCGGCGATGCCTGGTGAGCTCGAAAGAATTATCTATAAAGCGTTGGAAAAAGACTGCGACATGCGCTACCAAACCGCCTCGGAGATAAGGACCGACCTAAAGCGGCTGAAGCGCGATCGCGAATCGGCTGGCCGGTCGGTTGCGGCAACTAAGCCGGGCTCCGGTTCATCTCCGGCGGCGACGGCGGCCCCCGAGAAATCGGTCGCGGTATTGTATTTCGAGAATTTGAGCGGCAGCAAGGATGACGAATATTTTCGCGACGGTATGACCGAAGACATCATCACCGAACTCTCGAAGATCAAAGAGTTGCAGGTATTTCCGCGCGCAGCCGTTCTCGCTTACCGAGACAAGCCGGTAACAGGCCCTCAAGTGGGCCGCGAATTGAATGCTGCTTGCGTGCTCAGCGGCAGTTTGCGCCGCGCCGGGAACCGCTTGCGCATCACCGCGCAACTCATTCAAGCACAAACGGGCCATTCCATTTGGGCCGAACGCTACGATCGGGAATTAAAGGATGTTTTTGAAGTGCAGGATGAGATCGCTCGCAGCATCAGCCAGGCGTTGCGCATCAAGCTTTCTCCGCAGGAAGAAAAAGCGATCGCGCATAAGCAAACGGAAAACCCTCAGGCGTACGATTACTATCTGCGGGGACGCCAGTTTTTTCACCAGTTCCGGCGACGGGGCTTTGACTTCGCCAGGCAAATGTTTGCGCGCGCCATCGTGATCGACGCGCAATACGCCCGCGCATATGCCGGCGTGGCGGATTGTTGCTCCTTTCTGTACATGTATTGGGATAGCAGCGAAGACAACTTGAATGAAGCGGAAGCGGCGAGTCGTAAGGCTCTTGAACTGGATCCCGAACTGGCCGAGGCCCACGCCGCAAGCGGTCTGGCATTTGCTCTCAGAAAAGATTTTGTTAAGGCTCAACAGGAATTTGAAACCGCAATTCAATTGGACCCGAAGCTCTACGAAGCCTACTACTTTTACGCACGCACCGCGTTTCAGCGCGGTGACCTGACCAAAGCCGCGGAGCTCTATGAACAAGCATCTAGGTTGAATCCCGATGACTACCAGGCGGTGAGCTTGCTGGTTGCTGTCTACCACGGCCTAGGCCGGGAAGCAGAGGCTGCGGCAGCCGAGCGCCGCGCTTTGCAGCTCACCGAAAAGCACATCGAAATTCATCCGGACGATCCCCGGGCGCTCTACTTGGGAGCGGGCATCCTGGCGCGAATGGGAGATCACAAAAGGAGTTTTGAATGGGCTCGCCGTTCCCGCGAGATCGATCCAGAAGAAACCTCGATTCTTTACAACGTCGCTTGCGTGTATTCCCTCTTGGGCCGAACAGAAGACGCCATCGGTTGCCTGCAAAAGGTAATGGAACATGGCACCTTCTACAAGAATTGGGCCGCGAAAGACTCTGATCTCGACGCTGTTCGCTCCGATCCCCGCTTCCAGGCCCTGCTAAGCTAAACGCCGCTGACTTCTCCAGCACTTTCCGCGGTGCGAACCTAACCAAACAGTGGCTTGGTGCCTGCCGAAACCGCCAGACCATGCGATAACAGAGCTGGCCAGCGCCCCAATAAGCTCAAGACCACATCGGTTAGATGAGGCTTGCCGGACAACCGCAAGATCGCCAGCGTCAGTAAGACGTAGCCGCGAAGCATTCTTCGCCGCTCGCGTTCGAACGACCAGAGCCAATCATCTTCGCCGAGCTCGTTCGCGGCGATGTAACCTGCCAAAAGTTCGGCGGCCATCAACGCTTGAGTCATTCCTCCACCGGTTACGGGGTCTACGAATCCCGCCGCATCGCCAAGCAAAACTACCCCGGGTGCTACACCAGCAATCGCGCGTCCCGTAAGCGGCGACGCCCCGATTGTCGTGCTCACCTGCCTCGCGCCTTCCAGCAGTGAAGCTAGTTCTGGGAATGCCTCGCAACGCTGAAGTAAGCTGAGATTCGTTTCTTCCCGAGTCGCATCAACTTCGCCCAGGGCAACCACATTTATTTCGTGGTCAGGGAGCGGAGTGACGTAGATCTCTTTTCTCTTTCCGACAAATATTTCTACCCGATCCGACTGCGCCTTCTTTCCCGACAGACGGAAGTGGGCACGAATCCCAAATCGGCTGCGGCGCGGGGTACAGCTGAGCCCCAACTTTTGCCGTATCACCGAGTGCATGCCGTCCGCCCCGACCACGAGCGGCGCGAGCACACGCTTTCCTTCCACGATCAATCCCGCAACACGTCCGTTCTCGATAACTGGCCCTTCGACTCGACATCCGGTGCGAATGCGAACCCCGGGAGTTGCGGCCGCCTCCGAATAGAGGACATGGTCCAGCACTTTGCGACGCTGCCCGATTCCCGTCTGGCCGAATCCAGTTCGTCTCGGAAAGTTTCCCTCCACCGTGCGACCGTTAAAATGATATCGGACACCTTCAAAGCGACTCCCGCCCACCGAATCAGTCACCTTCAAGCGATCCAAAACGGCCACTCCACCCGGCATGAGTCCTTCGCCGCATGGCTTTTCTCTCGGGAACTCAGCTCGCTCGAACAACTCAACCGCAAAACCCTTCCGGCCGAGCATGATGGCCAAGGACGAGCCAGCTATCCCCCCTCCCGCGATAAGCACATCCGCGGTTCGTCCGCTCGGGGAGCCTGTGCCGCTGCGAATGCCGCCCTTGGCCCCGTTTTCCGGAACATGATTGCCGATCGAAGGTGCTGAAACTTCTGGATACCCCAGCATGTAGGTCACGCGAACGATCCCCGTCGTGCCTTTTCCGATTTGCCATTTGTAGCTCTCGCCGCTCAGAGATGAGACGAGTTGTGAAAGTTCGGCTGTCGAATACGCGCGCAGGCAAGAGAGGATGCCATCGACCAACAACACGAACGGGACTACGGGTATGACGTAAGTCCAAAAAAGCCGCGACCACCTAAAGGGCCGCATGAAGGGCGTTACGAGAACCGCTGCAATCGGGGCGAGGAACGTCGCAAGAATATTTAGCGGCCTCCGTGCTGCTGCCTCGAAAATTCCGATTCCTTGCCGGTTGTCTATCGCATTTTGAAGAACGCCAGCCGCCTCTCGCGGACGGAAGTGGTGGAAGGAACTAAAAATTGTGCGGAATCCGGAGATTTGTGTGGGAATCTTTGCGGCATCGACCGGCTCGGCGGAATAGGTGATCGCACCGCCCGATTCCTGCTGTGCTTTCTCGAAGGCCACAAGATTCGGATATTTGTCCGTCAGACAAACCCTAATCTTGGCGGATGTCTGATTGGCGATTGCTCGATTCAACCATGTCCAGGGACCGCCAGCGCCTGAACAAAGGTCGACCACTTGATCGGCTTCAGCAGCCTTGATTGCTTGTGCGAGACGGGTCGCAATCGGGTTGTAGACGTTGCCCCAGTTCAAAATGGATTGCAGAGCGTCCGTGAGGTGATCCCGAAGATTCTTGGGAAACCACACCTGCTCGTGAATCTCGGATATGTTGATGCGATTCATAAGGAATAGTTGGCGTGGGCGGGTTGAGAGGCTCTGATGCCGTCAACCGCATTAGAGTTGGCGAGAGGCACAAATGGTTTGCTGGGGGCTCGGCAGAGGCGCCCGATGCTTCCCAGCAGGGTATCGGTTCGAGTGTCGCAACTATTGTTGGCGCGCTGCTGGTGGGCTGGCCAACCGCGGCGTGTTCGTGAATTCGTGAACGTGCATCACGGCGATGAGCCACGAGCCGTCGCTTTGCTTCGTCATTATCAAACTATGAATGCCCTTTCGGGTGGGCCGCATGCTTCCGTCCTGATTCTTCGCGCCGGTCATCTGCCAGTCCACGTCCACCGCTGCCACGTCAGGTTTCAGAAAGCGGATGCTTCGAATTTGGCCCGTCTGATGCGTCTCGCTGTAAACTCCGGTCATAAATGGTCCGAATACCGCTTCCATCCCCGCGCGGCCGTGCGTCAAATCTCCGAAGTTGTTCACGAAGTCGCAATCTTCCGTATACGTCATCGCCACGGCGTGCACGTCATGTTTGTTCCACATGTCCATATAGTTCTGCACTGCCTGTGTGATAGCCGCTCGATCCTTGTCCTGCGAGTCGTTCGCAGCCCGGCTGTGTCGTGCCGCCGTGGTAAGCCCCATCGCGGCCATCGTAAAGCAGAGTAGTAAAATTGCCCCCGGTAATGGCAGTCGCATCGCTGATTCTCCAATCTTAAAGTATCGTTTCAGTTGCCGACGTCCGGACCCTCGCGCATAATAACGGGCGGAAGCTTACCTCTTGCCAAACCGGCATGCAACTTGGCTTCTTCACGCCGAAGCGGACGTCATTGCGCCACCTTCAAAAATCGCATTAAAACCCTTTCGCGTTTTCGGCGCATCTCTTCATTAGAGGACGGTTTATGACCAAATTCATCAGACAACTCGCAAGCTCCCTGCTCTTTGCCTTGCTTGTTTTCGCTGCATCGCCGACCGACGCTCAGCCGCAACAATCGGCTTCCTCAAAAGTTCCCGTAACCACTGTCGTCACTGCGCTGGCTCCCAATTACACCGCGCCACCCCCGATCACCAAGTCGGATGTAATGGTTTACGCCGGCATGAAACGGCAAGATGTCTCCGCATTGGAACCGGCGCAAGGCGACCACTCCGCGCTCCAACTGGCGATTCTTATAGACGATCTTTCCGGGATTGACACTCAACTTCCGGATTTGCGCAAGTTCATCCAATCCCTGCCCAATACCACGCAGGTCGGTGTGTTCTACGCGGATAACGGCATGGCTCGAACCGCTGCGGATTTCAGTACGAACCATGAAGCTGTGGCACAAAAGGTTCACCTGACTCTGGGACTAGGCGCTTCCCCCGTAAGCATCTACATTTCGATGATGGATTTCATGTCTCATTGGCCTGCGACCGACGGGCGTCGCGAATTTCTCGTGATTGCCGATGGAATCGACCGCTTCCGCGGCGATCCAGCAAGCCCTGACGTGACTTCCACCATCGAGCGAGCCCAGAAAGCGGGCATCGTGATTCATACGCTTTATGCCCAGGGCGCCGACTATGTCGCCCACAATCTCTTCCGTCTGAATTACGGGCAAAGCAATCTCGCGGAGATGGCCGACGCCACAGGCGGCCAGGCATTCTTCCAGGGGCTGAATACTCCGATTTCCTTTACGCCCTTGCTGGATCAACTGGACATGGTTCTGCACAACCAATATTTTCTGACTTTCACGGCAGACCGAAGTCCAAAGAAAAAAGGAGAGCTTCGCTCCTTCCGCGTCCGATCAGAGCAGCACAACGTCGAAATTGCGGCCGCCAGGCGGATTCTCGTCCCCGGCCCATAGACCGCCGCGAAATCCCTGGGGCCCGCATAAGCCGTAACGAAGCGGGCTGGACACTCAGTTCAAAAACGTGTTACACATTCGGCGCTAATCCGTTTAGCCAGGCCGAATCGCTATCGTAGACCCTCGAGTCTTGGCTCATTGCAGGGGGAAACATGGGCGCGCCGCGATCTCGCTCGCTGTACGTTTTCAGTATTGGCTCCGGCGCTTCCGTATTGTGGCTAGCGCTCGCCGGCGCCGCTTTCTGGCAGCCCTCTCACGCAGCACCCCAATTCTTGACCCCCAATGAAGGCCAGGTCGTGGGCGTCGAATTTGACGGTCGCAATGTTTCGGACCTCGACAAATCGGTCGCTTTTTATAAATTGCTGGGATTTACCGAAGTTCCGGGCCTCGACAAATCGTGGCGAAACGACGCCGTGATGAATCGCATTCACGGTCTTAAGGCCGGCGTGCAATCCCGGATGGCGAAGCTGACCATCAATACCAACATGGGCGAACAAAAGCCGTTCACTCTCTACTTGCGCGAATTCAAGGGAATCAAGCGCCGAAACGTGATGGGCGGACAGCCCGCCTGGACGCCGGGAGCAACGCACATCGATCTCACGGTTCCCGATGCCGACGAATTGTGGTCCAAATTGAAGGCGGCCAACATGCTGTGGCCTCGCACCTGGGACGGCAAATTGATCGCGGCGCCCGGTTCGACGAAAGGCACCATCGCTTACATCACTGATCCTGACGGCATGGACGTCGAGGTGTCCGAGCAGCGCCCTGCCACGCCCGCGATGGGCAATCGTCCCGCGAGACCAGCCGATCCTCCGGGGTTCAATCATATCGGCCTGGTAATCCTGGACCCCGAAAAGGCTTTGGCTTTTTACGGAGGCCTGCTTGGAGAACGATTGCCTACGACCAGCTCACAGTGGCTCAGCGGTGATTTCATGGATTCCGCCGTGGGCGGCCACGGCAATATCTTGCGCATTGTGAATGGGACGTTTCCCTTAGCGGCCGACCGTGACGCGCGGATGCGCTTTGAACTCGTTGAATACGAGAATCGCAAAAAGGCGGTTCAACCTTACAGCATCACGGACATCGGCGTGAACTATGTAGGATTCGAAGTCAAAAATATCGACTCGTTCGTTGGCCGATTGAAAAGCGCGGGCATCACGATGGTGTCGGATGGAATCGCCGAGATGAAAGGTGGTTACCGCGTCGCGCTTTTCCGGGACCCGGACGTCGGTGAATTCGTCGAGTTTTACGAACCTCCCAAAACCGCATCATCAAACTGATACCGCAGCGAACGGTCAAAAAAATCGCACGTCTTATCTCCACGCGTTGGGACCTGTTGCAAGGATCTTCCTCGGCCAACTACGCGGATTTCAGCGAGCGAGGATGGCTCTCCCATGCGTCGCTGAGGCGGCGGGTTGTTTCGCGCAAGCGGACGGCGAGATCCACGACGGTTTGCAGCCTTTGCGTGTCGACCGCGGAAAAGCGGTCGCGGTGGGCCAGAAGCAACTCCGCATTCCCGAGAATGCCGGTTAGAGGATTATTGATCTCATGGCGAAAAATTGCGCCAATATCGTCGGGGAGTTCGGCCCACGGCGGCCCCACGACCGAGTTTGACATCGCCGCCCAGCGCAATCTTCTTTCAATCAGACCGATTGCCAATGGCACAAAATCTCCTACGCGCGCCACGAATTCGACTTCGCCGCCGGCCACCAATCTGGCAACTTCTGCTTGTCTTTCCGGTGGGGCCAGCAGAATCACGGGCGCCTTGGCGGCAAGCTGACGGAGCGGCTCGGCAAGCGAGGCGCCTTGCAGCAACTCGTGATCCACAAGAATCACTCTCGGCGTTACCCGCGCCACCAACAGGCGCAACTGCAGCAGGCTCGACGCGATGGCTGGTGGACCGGCGCCGGCCATACACTCCATCTCATTCGACAGACGCCGTGCGATCGCTTCGTCTATGAAACCCAACAGCGCGACGGGTTCGGTGAAGACCGCTGCTTTTGTTGTGGCTGCGTCGATTACGCTCATGGGGTTGTCTTTTGAGTCTTCTGTCGTGGCCGCACGGATTTTCGCTCCGGTCGGGCTTCTCGGGGTTTTTCCTCGCCGCTCAGCAAACCGTTCACTGCGAGTTTCAACTCCTCTACAAGAAACGGCTTGGCGAGAAAAGGCAAGCCCTTAGGTTCGACAAACTCCACGGTGCGCGGCGCCAGCGTGTCGCCGGTGGTGAAAAGAATCCGGTTTCGCATGGGACTCCCGGCACGCACGAGCGCGTCGTAGAACGCCGGTCCGTCCAGCCGCGGCATGCGCAGATCGCAGATCACGAGGTCGTAGTGATCGCGTGAAATCCGGGTGAGGCCTTCCTGACTATCGAGCGCCGCCTCGGCGTCATGACCCTCTTCCCGCAGCACGTCCACCATCAATTGCGCCACGGTGGGCTCGTCTTCGACAATTAGAATTCGGCCCGTCCGCGATTTCCCCGAACTGCCGAGGTCCTGGGCGCGAGCCGGCGCGCGATGCCCTGAGGGGGCTGCGACTACCGGCAATTCCACTAGGAACTTCACTCCCCCAGCCAACTGATTTTCAAAGGTAACTTCTCCTCCATGCTGATGAACGATTCCATACACAATCGAGAGTCCTAAGCCGGTCCCAACGCCAGCCGGCTTGGTCGTGAAGAAAGGATCGAAAACCCGAGATGCAATTTCAGGGCGGATGCCTGGGCCGTCGTCGGAAATTTCGATGAGAATGCGCTGTGCGGGTTGACCCGCGCGATGGGCCGTTACGCTGGTTCGAATCTGGATTTGACCTCCTCCGCGACCCTCGAGCAATGCCTGCTCGGCATTGATCACCAGATTGAGCACCACCTGCTGAAGCTGATATGGATCAGCCAGCGTTTGCGGCATGTTGCCAGCCAGCTCGCTAGCGACCGCGATGTTTTCCACTCTTAGCTCGTAGCTCCGCAGCGCCAGAGTGCGCTCTACAATCTCATTAATGTCGACCCGCGTCCGCTCAGGCTTGCTTTCGCGCGCAAAGTAAAGCAGGTTTTTCACGATGCGCCGAGCGCGCTCGGCCTCCTGATAAACTTTCTTTGCTTCCGAAAGCTGCGCCGCCGCGAGCCCATGACCTAAGAGCAGTTGCGCGTAACCCATGATGGCGGTCAAGGGATTGTTAAGCTCGTGAGCGATCCCGGAGACGAGCTGCCCCACCGCTGCCATCTTTTCGGTTTGAAGCATTTTCGACTGCATCTGGCGTTCGCCCGTCACATCTGAATAGGTTTCGCACCATCCAATAGCGGAACCGTCGGCGTCTAGCACGGGGCGCGAATACCGCTCGATTACTCGCCGGGTCGGCCGTCTGAGCTCAAGTTCATCGTGACTTGGCTCGCCCCGTCCGTTTGCAAAGGAATTCCACGGCGCCGGAAAAGAGTTCGTATCGCGAAAGCGTTCTCCCAGAAGTTCTTGGAGTGAATCAACGGTTTCCAGTTTTCTCAGCTCACGCTCGCTGAACCCAAAGAGCTGTCCGAACTTTGCGTTGGAAAACCGGATTCGGCCAGACGGATCGAGCAGTATTACACCCACGGCAAGCGCATCGAGAAGGCTGCGCAGTTCGGCCTCCAAATGGCGCGACTTGGCCTCCGCGCGCTGCACCACCGAGCCTTCTTCGATGCAAAGGAGCAGATGATGCGAGCCCGGCAAGATTGCGCGCAACGTGATGCGAATGGGGAAGCCGCTCGCAAGCGATGCGTCAAAGCTCTGCATTTCCGAGGAACGCGACGGCTGGGCCCAGAAGGACTTCATTTGCGCGGCAAGAGAGTCCGGCACTGGAGTGTCAAGTTCCGCGCGGCGTTCCGTTTCCTTTAGACGAAGCAATTCGCGGGCGCGCCCGTTCGCTCTTTGAATAGCTCCGGCCGAATCCAACACTACGAGGGCTTCACCGCTCGAGTTAAATACCGCATCAAAGGTTGAATCGCCGCCGTACGGTCCCGCTGGCTCAACGGCGTTCGAATGCGCAGTAACTTTCCGGGAGATATCACCCGTATCCGTCATAGACCAAACAGCAAGCTTTTCCGCGTGAGTCATCGGTTTGGTCACCAGCGTCCCTGGACAATGCAGTAGCTGGAGAACACTGCGAGTGCGACAGCGATTCCGTATTCCAAGGCACGGCGAGCAGCCCGCATCGAACGACCGCTCCGCGCGCAATTGATTTGTCGGTGCACCCCGCGCGCACTGCATAACAATCACCAAGCGCGGCCTCTTTTTAACGTTCTGCGTTTCAACGAGTTAACACGCCAAGGGGGCAAGGAACCGATTGCGAGGCTTCCCACTTCGAGACAAAATGCCGCGGGGTTCCCTCTGTAGGAATAATGACGAGGTCCACTATTCGAACTTGAGGAGGCGGTTCAGCTGCGGCCGTGAAAACCCGTTTTCAGTTCGCAGGGGAGTTCACATCGGTTTCATACTGCTTGAGTTTTCGATATAGCGTGGTTTTGCCAATGCCTAACAGACGCGCCGCCGCCAGTTTGTCCCCTGCGGCTTCCTGCAGGGCGCGCAAGATGGCTCGGCGCTCGAGTTCCTCGAGTGGCAGCACTTCGTTACTCTCAGGCATGCGTTCGCCTGTGCCATGTTGCAAATTCGATGGAAGGTCGCCCACATGCAAGAGCGGACCGGAACCCAGAGCGACGGCCCGCTCGATGGCATTCTCGAGTTCTCGGACGTTGCCCGGCCAGTCGTAGGCGAGCAGTCGCGCCATCGCATCTTCTGAAACGGAGCGCATCTCGCCCTTTGAATCGCAGAATTTCTCAAGGAACGAATTCACGAGAATGGGAATGTCGCTCTTTCGCTCCCGAAGCGGCGGCATTTTAATCTGCACAACGTTCAGCCGGAAAAAGAGATCTTGCCGAAAGTGGCTTTGCCGAACGGCGGCCTCGAGGTCGCGGTTCGTAGCGGCGATAATGCGTGTCGAGATCGAAATGCGATCGGTCGAACCTACCGGCTTTACCTCCTTTTCCTGTATAGCGCGCAGCAGCTTGGCCTGCAAGTCCACGGGGAGATCGCCGATTTCGTCCAGAAAAAGCGTTCCTCCTGCAGCAGATTCCATTAGGCCCACTTTGGAGTGGGCGGCCCCTGTGAAAGCGCCCTTCACATAGCCGAAGAGTTCGGATTCGATCAGTGTGGGCACCAGGGCGGAACAGTCCACTGGCACAAAGGGCTCGTTACGCCGCGGCCCAGAAAAGTGGATCGAGCGGGCCACCAGCTCCTTTCCTGTGCCACTCTCGCCAAGAATCAGAACGGGATATTTGTGCTGGCTCACTTTTTCGACCAGCCGGTAGACTCGCTGCATCTTTGGAGAAACACCGATCAAGCCTCCAAATCCGGGCCGACTGCGGAGCTGCTCGCGCAGAACGCGATTTTCCTGATCAATTTCAAGGGAATGCAACACACGGTCCAGTTTGGTGCGCAGTTCCGGGACGTGAAAAGGCTTGGTCACATAGTCGGCCGCTCCCATGCGCGTCGCCTCCACCGCGCTTTCGATGGTGCCGTATTGAGTCAACACGATTACGGCTATGTGGGGATGAGACTCCCGCACGCGCTTCAAAAGCTCGATTCCGCCGAGCTGTGGAACGCGCAAGTCGGTTATGATCACGTCTATCGGCGACTGTTCGAGAATTTCGAGGGCCTGCTCGGTGGTTGAGGCGGTGCGTGTGCGCAGGCCTGACTCTCCGATCACATCGCGGCACAAGCTTCTTGTGGCATCCTCGTCGTCGATGATCAATACAGTCGCCGCTGTTGGCCGTCGCGCCGCAAGCGCGGTCTCCGTTCCGGTTCCAGACATCGGTCCCTCCCAAGTTGCCCAATAAGGGTTGTCCAGCTGCTGAATGCACGGGCAGAGCCAGTTCGACGGGGTCAGTTTACTGATTCTAAAAGCGTTAAACTATTTCCAGACCACTAGCGATCAGACTGTAGTTCCAGGACGGGAAAAAAAACAAGACCGTAAGACTACTGCTTATTTTAAGTCCCATAGATCAAACTGTTTGCCATTGCGTGAAGCGGCTGCGTCCCGAAATGGCGCCAAAGCCAAGCGTCGCAGAATATCGTCAGGACTCAACCAACCCTCGCCTTCAAAGCTACATCAGACGATGACGGGAACACGTGGGTGGCTCAACACGAATCCGTGATTCCCATTATGGTCGCCACTCACAGGATTCCCAACCGCCAAGGCGAGGCAGATTATGAAACGGATGATCGCAATTGCAGGGGCCGCAGGTCTTTTCGTCGTCGCGCTGGCCACCGGGTCCAGCGCGGATTCCTCGGCTCGCACAGCGGAGCCTTCGGCCCAAGTCGTCAGCGGTACCAGGCTCTTGATCGCCCTGCGGGAACCGCTCAGCACCAAGAATGCGAAGGTCGGCGATCGATTTAGCGCGCGCACCCTGGAACCCATTCCCATCACGGGCGGATCCGTTCTCCCGCCCGGCGCGGAGGTGCGCGGGCATGTGGATAAGGTTGAAGCAGCACATCGCACGGGCCGGGCTCGCATGTGGCTTACGTTTGATGACCTCCAGGTACCAGGCGGACGCGCTCCACTGGTAGCCGCTATAGACGACGTGCCGGGAGTTCAATCCGTTCGCGTCAACTTTGCGCGTGAGGGCGACATTGAAGGCTACTCGGAACCACGCCGGACTGCGTATGAAGCGGCCGCCGCAGGAGCCTTAGCGGGTGCCGCACCTGGTGTGGCCGCGCATAACAACAAAGACGCGGCGACCGGAGCAGCGGTGGGCGCGGTGACCGCCTTTATGGTTACCTCCGGGCTGGGCGAGGAACTGACCCTCGAAAAAGGAACGAAGCTTGAGATCACCCTCGAGCGTTCGCTTTATTTAGCTCAAAATTGATTCGCAAGAGTCGTCGCGCATGCGGAGCTTCAGTGAAGCCCATTCCCTCGCCGTCCCTTGGAATATCCGGAAACTGCTGGTAGATTCAGTTGTAGATGGCTGCCGACAATGCATCTCTCCAGCGCATTCTGATCGTCGAAGACGAAGATAACGCGCGCAAAGGATACGAAGCCCTTCTCCGCAAATGGGACTGCGAGGTGCTGGGTGTGCCCAGTGGCGAGGAGGCCCTCGCCAAGTACGCGGAGTTCAGTCCCCAAGTCATTATTGCCGATGTCGAGCTTCCGGGTATGAACGGACTCGAGTTGCTTCGCCATCTGGGCGACGAAATCCTTCGGGTTCCGGTCGTGATTATTACCGGCCGCGGCAGTGACGAACGCGTAGTGCAATCCATCGAGGCGGGTGCGTTCTGGTACATCGAGAAGCCATTGAAGCCGCACATTTTGCGGGCTCTGCTTGACCGTGCGCTGGGCCGCGTGCGCGACCAGCAGGCTGTTGCGGCCCTCAGGCGGGACCTGCGGGGCGCTGGAAAACTCGGTGCGATGGTGGGCGCCTCGCACGTGATGCAAGAATTGATGCGCCAAGTGGAAATGGCCGCGCCCTCCACGGCATCCGTGCTGATTACCGGAGAGACCGGATCGGGAAAGGAAATTGTCGCCCGCTCCATTCATATGCTCTCCCCGCGCGCAATGCGCCCGTTTGTGGCCATCAATTGTTCGGCGATCCCGGAATCGCTAATGGAAAGCGAGATTTTTGGTCACGAGAAAGGATCGTTCACAGGCGCGGCCGAGCGCCGTATCGGCTGCTTTGAACTGGCCCACGGAGGCACTCTTTTGCTCGATGAGATAGGGGAAATGCCGGCGCCGACCCAAGCGAAATTGCTCCGGGTCCTCGAGGACCACAAAGTTCGTCGCCTGGGCAGCAAAGTTGAAACGCCGGTAGACGTCCGCGTTCTCGCCGCGACCAACAAGAATCCCGAGCAGGCGGTGGCGAGCGGTCATTTGCGGCAGGATTTATATTTTCGCCTCAATGTCTTCCACATTCATCTGCCGCCGCTACGCGACCATAAAGAGGACTTGCAGGTCTTGGTTGATCACCTGCTCGTCGAAATATCTGCAAAGCACGGCAAGCGAGTCTCCGGCGTCGGCACGGACGCCATGGACCTTTTCCGTTCCTATCCGTGGCCCGGAAACGTCCGCGAACTTCGCAACGTCTTGGAGCGCGCGGTGATCGCCTCAGACCGCGGTACGATTGGCCGCCAGCATCTTCCGCCGGACTTCGGCCATGCTCCCGCCGTGGGCGCCCCTGGATTGGGCGGCCTTCGCTTTCCTGTTGGAACCACCGTGGATGATGCCGAGCGCGAACTGATCTTGCAGACCCTTACGGCCACCAGCCAGAACAAAACGAGAGCCGCGGAACTGCTTGGAATCAGCCTCAAGACGCTTCACAACAAGCTCAAAGAATACGAGGCGGGGCGGAATAATGCGTCTCAGCCTGAAAACTAAATTCACCCTGGCGATCTCGCTGCTCGTGCTGGCGGTTGTTGCCGTGGTATCGGCGCTTTACATCGCACGCCTTACGCGCCAGACCATGCACCAGGCAAGTGACACCGCCGCCTTCATCGCGCAACAGGTTTACGACGCTTGTGGCAACGCGCTCAAAGAAGCCGCCGAACGCGGTGAGACGCCTGCGTCGCCCGACGCGACCGATCTGCGCGAGTATGTCCGCCGGGCGTTTGACAACAGCACCATGCTGAACTCGCTGATCGAATCTGATGTGGGAATTTCCCCCACAATTTACGAAATCACGATCACGGACGCGAATGGCGTCGCGCTAATCTCCAGCGATGCGTCCCTTCGCGACCAAACAGTAGCGAAACGGCCCCCGATCAGTTCCTTGGTGCGCGGCGGTTTTTTCCGCCAGATAGGCGAGCTCTACGGGCCGCCTCAGACGTTCGAATCTTCCCTGCCCTTCCAAGTGGGGACACAGCCTTTTGGCGACATTCGTGTCGGTCTTTCCTCCGCTCTTATCCGGGGACAGGTTTTGCCGGGGCTGCTTTCCGCCGTCTATTGGGGACTTGGTTCGGTTTTGGTGTCCACAGTGTTCGCTTTGCTCGTGAGCACCATCGCATTCGCTCCCATCGAACGCATCTCGGCGCAGCTTGACCGCATCTCGGCGGGCCAATTTGATCCTGAACCTGTCGTCGAGCGGGCCGATGAATTCGGAGTCGTAAGCACCAAGATCGTCGGAATCGGAAAGCAATTGCGCGACGTGCGCGAAATTTTCAGCGCGCTACGCGAAAATCTCGACCAGGTAATGAGCGGCCTCGAGGACGGCCTGCTCCTTTTCAATGCCGATGGACGCGCGGTGTTGGTGAGTCCGTCGGTTGAAAAATTCCTGGGCGTGCGCTCCAATGAACTTCGAGGGAGCCGATTGGCTGAAATTTTCCCGGCGGGCCATCCCTTTCGCGAAGGTTTGAATATCGAAGGAAACCGGATCGAGCCCACTGAAGGCAAAGAGATAACGATGGAGAGCGGCGCGCGCTCCCGCCGCATCGGAGTGAGCGTACAGGTCATTCGCGAGCAAGGGGTGCAAATGGGCACGCTGATCACCCTGCGCGACGTCGAGTCTCTCGAGCGCATTGGCAGCCAGCTTCAGGTGTCCGAGCGGCTGGCTGCGCTGGGCCGCGTGACGGCTGGTGTCGCGCATGAAGTCAAGAATCCGCTGAATTCCATGCGCCTCTGGCTCGAAATATTAAAGGCCAACATGCCGGTTGATCCTGAACCCCAGCAGGCCGTCAAGATGCTCGATAGCGAAATTGACCGTCTGGACCGCGCCGTGAAAACATTCCTGAACTTCACAAAACCCGTGGAGCTGAATCTCCAGGAAACAGATGCTCGCGATATTCTCGATGAAGTTCTCGACGCTGCGCGGCCTTCAATCAAGCGCGCCGGACTCATCCTGAGCGCTGAACGGGCCTCCGATCCCCTGTTCGTACTGGTCGACCGCCAGATCATTCACCAGGCGATTCTGAACCTTCTTCTGAATGCCTGCGATTTCACGGATCCAAATGGCACACTTGCCGTCAATCTGCGGCGCACGGGCAATCTTGCTACCATCGAAATACATGACTCGGGAAAGGGAATCCCTCCCGAAGACCAGAAGAAAATCTTCCAGCTTTTTTTTACAACGCGGCCGGGCGGCACCGGAATCGGCCTGGCGAATACGTTTCGATTCATACAATTGCACAACGGACAGATCGAATTCGAATCGGAGATGGGTCGCGGCACTACATTCCGCGTGGAACTGCCCCTGGCGCGGATTGCCGACGAATCCGTGCCGAAAGTGCGGGACTTTAGCCAGCCATTCGCGGCCGGGAACCGATGAATGCCTAGTCGATCAAGCGCCCGCGCCAGCTTCACTGCTTTCCTGGCCGGCCTTTCCCTGTTGACCGTCGGTTGTTCCCAACAGCGGGTGCGGGCTGCCAGTCCCGCAACGGCGCCGCTGCCGCCTAACGCGGAGCGACCCATGAATATCGCTCCCGATACTAACGCAACGCCGCCTGAGAGCCCGACCCCTCAACCTCCCGCCATCGCCAGCTCGTCGGCTCCTCCAGTGGAGATTGTCGCCGCTGCGCCTGCGGCGCCGCAAAAGCCCGGAAGCGAATCGGTGGAGGCGGCATCGCAGCCATCCGCGCATCACGCCGCTCCGCAAATCTCTCCCCAGATTTCTCCCGGAGATCAAGCGACCTACGAGCGCAAGACTAATGACGATGTCTCCGTCACGCAGAGGAATCTCGACCAGACACGAGGCAAGCAATTGAGCGCTGCTCAGCTCGACTTGATCGAGAAGATTCGCAGTTTCGTCTCCCAATCGCGCGATGCCAGTAAGGGCGGCGATTGGGTTCGCGCACAGAATCTCGCCCAGAAGGCCCGATTGCTTTCGGCTGAGTTGATCAGTTCGCTATAGCGGCGGCCGTACAAAATTCACCCTATTGGCTCCCCGCTCGGATTGTGGTAATTATTACTCGTATGTGAACGATGGTCCAACCTCGGAGGGAACAAATGCCCGTCACCACCCAAGACGTGCGGCAGTTCCTCATGGCAAGAGATCCAGAATTTCGCAGCCTCGCCGAAGAGCATTCCCGCTGTGAATCCCAACTAGAACAGATTGTTAAATCTCCTTACTTCAGTGCCGAAGATCTGGTCGAAGAGGCCATGCTGAAAAAGCTGAAGCTCCGCCTGAAAGACCGGATGGAGTTCATTCTCTCCCGGCATCAAGAGTTCGCCCACTAGGGGCGCGGTAGGCATTTCACTTCTGTCGTACAATACATCTGCATTCCGAAAGACCATTCTCATCAGCAGGAGTCTCGCGACTATTAATTGACCCCGCTTTTTCGCCGAGGTCATGAACCTCTATCCACATGGTCAAAGATGCGTACAAATTTGCGGTTCCGCCGATCGTCGCCGGCGTGGCGTGCCTTCTTTTTGGCTGGACGATTCCCGGCGCTGTACTGATTCTCCTTGGCGGCTTCGTCTTTTATTTCTTCCGCGATCCCGAGCGCGCAATTCCGGCGGATCCCGCCGCGGTTGTTTCACCGGCTGACGGCAAGGTCATGGACATCGTCAGCGAAGCCCTCGACTCCCGCAGCGGCAGCCGAATCAGTATTTTCCTTTCCATTTGGAACGTGCATGTACAGCGCGCCCCGGTGGACGGCCGGATAGCGGAAGTGTCCTACCGCCCCGGACGCTTTTACGGCGCCTTTCGCGCCCGCGCCTCCAAGGAAAACGAGCAAAACGTAATATATGTTGATACGCCACAGGGCATTTTGGTCTTCAAACAAATCGCCGGAGCCATCGCGCGGCGCGTGCTATGCTGGAAGCGAAAAGGCGAAATGGTCGCCCGCGGCGAGCGCGTGGGCCTGATTCGCTTTGGATCCCGCGTGGATATCTGGTTGCCTATCGAGGCGGAAATCACCGTTCGGCGCGGACAAATGGTGAAGGGCGGTGAGAGTATTCTGGCAAAATGGACTTCAATAGCATAGATCCGATCGGCCGCGAAGAGGAGCCAGGGCGGCAACTGCGCCGCAAACGATTGCGCCGCGGCATTTACATCCTCCCCAGCATGTTCACGGTGGCCAATCTACTCTGCGGCTACTACGCCATTCTCGCCACCCTCGAAGGTCAACCTGGTTACTTCGATAACGCCGCCCGCGCCATCGGCATCGCCATCGTGTTCGATTCACTTGATGGCCGCGTCGCTCGGGCTATGGGCACCAATAGCGAGTTTGGAAAAGAGTTCGATTCACTCGCCGATATCGTGAGCTTCGGCATGGCTCCCGCATTTCTTGCCTATGCCTGGGGAGTGCATGCGCTCGGAATCGCGAATGACGCTGCCCCTCACTTGATCCCACTTGGCTGGCTGATCGGCTTTTTCTACGTCGGTTGCTGCGCATGGCGTCTCGCGCGCTTCAATATCCAGGGCATGGCGCCGGGCGGCAATCGCTTTTTCGCGGGAATGCCCACTCCCGCCGCCGCTGGGATGGTCGCGGCGGTCGTCCACGCCTTTCCCAGTCCGGTTCAGGATGGACGCATCTCCGTCTTGTGGCTCGGCCTCATTGTCGCGCTCGGTCTGTTGATGTCCAGCACCGTGCGCTATTACAGCTTCAAGGATATTCCTTGGACTCGCCGCCAGCCGTCTCTCGCCATACTCCTTCTCGTTCTCCTGATCGGTGGCATCGTTCTTTTCTCGCAGATCACGCTCCTTGCGATCGCCAGCGCGTATTTCGTCCACGGAATCGCGCTTTACACCGTGCGCTCGGTGCGCCACCGCCTCGCTTCGCGCCACGCCTGAGCCATGCCCGCCGGGCCGCTGAACTCCTACCGGGTTGCGATTGTCGGCGCATCTTCGCTGCGCGGCAAGGAAATCAAGCAGGTTCTCGAAGACCGCCATTTCCCCGCCAGTGACGTCATCCTCCTGGACGAAAGCGTAATGGCCGGCACTCTTACCGAAGCCGCCGGCGAGCCCACCTTCATCCGCGCCCTGCAGGAGGACAGCTTCGAGCGTGCCCACTTTGTTTTCTTCGCCGGCACCACCCTCGACGCCGAAAAGAATTGGCAGGCCGCCAGGAAAGCTGGCGCCACGGTAATTGACTTGACCGGTGCCCTCGCCGCCGGCGACTCGAGCGACGGCCCGACCGCTTGGATTCCGTCACTCGACTCGATCCTGCCGCCGCGTTCCTCTTCTTCAACAAACGGCTCGCCTCACAGCGCCGCTTATTACGCGCCTCCCGCGCCCGCAATTATCGCCTGCACTCTCGCGGCGGTTCTCGGCGTATTTCATCCTCGCGGTATCGCCGTGATGCTGTTTCCGCCGGTTTCCGACCGCGACCTTCCCGGCGTCGAAGAATTGGAGAGTCAAGCTTCAAGTCTGCTGTCCTTCCGCGAAGTTGCGAAGCCCGTCTTCGACGCGCAAGTCGCTTTCAACTTGCTTTCCAGCTATGGGGAAGCGAGCAAGCCAAGCCTTGCGGACGCGCGCACCACCGTCGCACGGGATGTCGCCCACTATCTTTCCGGCCGCTCTCCTGTCCCGGCCATTCAATTGGTGCAAGCGCCGGTATTTTACGGTTATGCTTTCTCGGCTTACGCCGAGTTGGCTTCGCTCGAGCCGCTCGGGCAACTCGAATCCGCGTTCGCGAATCTCGGTGTGAAGATCGACGCGGCCCGCGAGGCTCCCACCAATATCAGTGTGGCCGGTGAAACCGAAATTCATCTCGCGCGTATCGAGTCCGATCCGAATGTAGCAAACGCCGTATGGCTCTGGGGAGTTGCCGACAATCTGCGTCTTCCGGCGGTGAACGCCGTTCGAGTTGCGGAGGCACTGATTGCAAAATCGCAGTAGTAACAGTCATCGCGCTTCCTGTCGCCACTTGATCTCGCTGGTGGGCCTCTTCGCGATGCTGACCGCGGCGGGCTGCGGCTACCACGTTGCCGGCCACGCCGCCCAGTTGCCCTCGGAATGGAAGACCATCGCTATTCCCGCGTTTACCAATGATACGACTCGCTATCGCATCGAGCAGCGTTTCACCCAGGCTGTCATTCGCGAATTCATCACCCGCACGAAATATCGCGTCGTCCAGGATACGCAATCCGCTGATGCTGTTCTTCACGGCGAAGTGCTTTCCATTGATGCCAACCCTATACTGTTCGAAGCCACCACCGGCCAGGTAACCACAATGCTGGTGACCGTGCATGCCAAGGTGCAGCTCGTGGATAATCGCACTCAAAAGCCGGTGTATAAGAATGACGACATGGTTTTCCGGAACGAGTATCAGATCTCAACGGACGTAAACAGCTTCTTCGAGCAGCAAGATCCGGGGCTCGAGCGCATGTCGCGCGACCTGGCGTCGCATCTGGTTTCCGACGTCTTGGAGAATTTCTAGTGCCCGGGGCCTCGCCGGATAAGCTGCTTCAGCAGTTGCCGCACGGCAAGTTTCCGGCGGCGATCGTTCTGCTTGGAACAGACCACTATTTGCGGGGGATGTGCCGCAACAAAATCGTCGAAGCTGTTGTTCCGGAAGGGGCTCGCGACTGGGCTGTCACTCGCATATCGGCCCGCGATAATGATTGGGACGAAATCCTCGGACTAGCTCAGATGCGGCCCATGCTTGCCGATCGCCAAGTGCTCATTATCGACGCTGCCGAACACGTCGAGGAGCTCGGAGAAAAATCTCGCGACCGCGTTCTCGAAGCCATCGAGAATTATCTGATTTCGCCCGCTCCGTTCACAGTCCTCGTCATCGAAGCGACCGTTCTCGACGGGCGCCAGAGGTTCTCCAAGCTGCTGCACGAAAAAGCCTTGGTTGTGTCGTTGACGATCGGCCCCGAATCCGCCGCATTGCTCGCCGTGCAGATGGCCAAAGATCTGGGGACCGAGATAGACCGCGATGCCGCTGCCCTTCTGGCGGATATCATGAACGGCGAGCCCGCCCACATTCGCATCGAGCTGGAAAAACTCTCCACCTACGCCCTGGGCCGCCGCATCGTCAAAGCGGACGTTGAAGCTCTGGTAGTCGCCGCGCGCAAGAATACGATTTGGCAGCTTGCCGATATGCTTGCGAATCGCCAACGCGGCCCTGCGCTCGAATTTCTAAGCAATCTCTTGCGCGAAGGGGAGCAGCCGGCCGCGCTTGTGGGCGCGCTGGCCTGGCGGTATCGAACCCTCATTGAAAGCCGCGATTCGCGATTCTCCAAGAAGTCTTTGCTCGCAGGTTTGGCCGATTTGGCCGAAGCCGATAGTCAGTTCAAGTCCGCAAACAAGAATCCCCGCGCCACCATGGAATTTCTGATTGTCCGCCTCACTTCTCCAACACCATAGTCCCGCGGCCCACATCGAGCCGTCATTCTGAGCGAAGTGCGCCGACTTTGCATTTCCATTCGCCGTTTTTCGGCGGATGGTCGGCGCACGCAGTCGAAGAATCTCTCTTGGATCTCACGCCACCGCATTTGTCCTACCGTCTCGCCTCGAAAAACCTCTGGAGCACCGCCGCGGCGCGCTCCGCGAGCACTCCTGCTGTAACTTCCACGCGGTGATTCAATCCCGGTTGCTCGAAAATCGCAAAGCACGACCGCACCGCTCCGCCTTTCGCCTCCTCCGCCCCATAAATCAACCGGCCGATCCGGGCCTGGATCATTGCTCCCGCGCACATTGCACAGGGCTCGATCGTCACGTAAAGCGCGGCTTTCAGCAGCCGGTGATTTCCAACCGCCCGCGCAGCTTCTCGCAACGCCACAATTTCCGCGTGCGCCGTCGGATCGCAATCCGCGATGGTGCGATTCCCAGCCCGCGCTACAATGCGACCTTCCAGCGCCACAACCGCGCCCACCGGCACTTCACCGCGCTCGGCCGCCGCTGCCGCCTCCTCAAGGGCCGCCTCCATGAACGAAACGTCCACCTCACTCATTTCCACCCTCGCCACTTTTCTCCGCACCAACCAGCCGCGACAGAAAATACAGCGCCACGCCGGCCGCAATGATCGCGCCCGCGATTACCATTTCATTGGTATGACCTATCACTTCGCTGCTGTTGCGCGCTAGCGCCACCGCAATCAACCCCAGCGGAGGCACTCCAATCATCACCGCCCCCGCCGTTCCTCCCGGCACTCGGAAAGGACGCGCCAGCCCTGGCTCGCGCACGCGCAGCGCCACCAGCGCCCAAAATTCCAGCAGGATGCTCAGTCCGGTCAGCAGCACGTCGAGTATGAGACTGCGCTCGAACCCCAGCGGATAGCACGCCGCCCAGAAGCAGGCGCAAATCAGAATCGCAACCCACGGCGTGCCGGCACGCGCGCTCTTCCGAGTGAATATCTTCGGTAGATAACCGTCCTCGGCCATCACCGCCGGCAGCCGCGTAAAAGACATCATCAGCGCCCCAAACGATCCGAGCGCCCCGATTACTCCCGCCGCTGCGATCGCAATCGCCAATGCTTCTCCACCCATCGCGCGCCCTATAGCCACCCAGCCACCGGTCGCCCACATGTTCGGGTCCAGGTGCGTCCGCGCCACTGCCGCAACCGGCAGAAAATAACTTGCCACTACCAGTATCATCGCGCCTAGCATCGCGCGCGAATAATTCCGTTGCGGCGCCTCCACTTCTCCGGCGATGGTCGAGAGGCTGTCCCACCCCATGTAATTCCACATCGCGATCAAAATCCCCCCCAACAGATCGGCGTGGCGCAGCGGCACCGCAGCCGACGATCCGGCCCGCCCGTGAAACACCGCGAACACAATCAGCGCTACAAATGGTAAAAGCAGCGCAACATTCATCACCAACGAGCCATCTCCCACCGCTCGTGCACCGGCCACATTCCACGCCGTGCAAACCGCGATCATCGCGAAGCCAATCACCATGCCGCGATGTCCAGCCACAACCCCTGGCGCCAACGTCCCGATATAGGCCACGAACAAATTCGGGTAAAGCGCCATCTCGAACACGCTTCCCGTCAGCGTCAGCCACGCCTCTTGATACCCAAAAAAAGGACCCATGCCCCGGCGCACCCACACATAGAACCCGCCTTCTTCCGGAATCGCCGACGCGAGCTCACTCACCATCGCGGCCGTCGGCAAACTCCAAAGCAGCGGCGTAATCAGCAGGATTAACAAAGTCGCGCGATATCCGGTTTTTTGAACGATGTCTTCCAGGCCGTAAGGGCCGCCCGCCACCATGAAATACGTCGCCGCAATCATCGGCGCCAAAGTCATCTTGCCGCGCCACAGGCTCCGCCCGTTGCGTTTCGTCCGCGTACCATTAATGACGGCTGTTCTCAAAAAGCTCCGTCCTTCTCAATCGAGATTGCGCGCAGTGTAAATCAAAAGTCCCGCCTCTGCGAATTTCATCACTTGCCTTTGCCTGCCGTGACCTTCGGTATAAAATGCACGCTCACTTTCACGTGCCGGGATTTCGGGAGACGCCTTCAGGGAGTCAGGGCCTCAGCCCTGACATAAATCCTGCTAAATGGGCTTTAGCCCCTGAAGACAACGCATTTCTATTGCTCATTTCGAAACAGGAAAGCCAGCGAGCCGCCTAGGAACCAAATGGAACTACGCAAAGACCCCATCACTCGCAGCTGGGTAGTTGTCGGCCAAGCCGAACGCGAAATGGATCGCCCTGGCCCGTGCCCGCTCTGCCCGGAAAATTCCGCGCAGTCCAATCTTCTGCTAGCGCTACCGCCGCAAGGTCCCTCCCAAGTGCGCGTTTACCCTCACTTCCGTCCCCTTTACCACATTGAAGGCGAGCCCGGCCGCAGCGCTGATGGCATTTTCGATCGCATGGACGCCATCGGCGCGCACGAAATCATCATTGAAACCCCCAGCCATTCGTGCACGCTTACGCAGCTTAGCGACGAGGAAATCGAGCGCGTGCTAGAAGCCTATGCCCTTCGCATCGCCGATCTGAAACGCGACGCCCGCTTCAAATACGTGGCCGTCTTCAGGAATCAGGGCCCGCAGGCCGGCGAAGAATGGCCGCACTCACACTCGCAGGTAGCGGCAACCACTTTTGTTCCGCGCCGCATTTTGTACGAGCTGCGCGCCGCCCGTGAATGGTACCGCGAACGCGAACGCTGCGTTTTCTGCGACATCTTGCGGCAGGAAATTCGCCAGAAGGCGAGAATTGTGGATAACGTGGGCGATTACTACGCCTTTTGCCCCTATGCCTCGCGCGTCCCCTATGAAACTTGGCTGATCCCGCGCGCGCACAATCATCAGTTTGAGGCGCCATCGCCCCGAGAAAACCGCCGTCATTTGGCGGCTCTCCTCGGACGCACGCTCCGCCGCTTGCTGCAAGTCACCCGCAGCTACCACATGGTTCTGCACACCGCGCCAAATACTCTACAAACCAAGGGCGAGTTGAGCGAGTACTGGGCCACCATCGCGGGCGATTATCACTGGCACTTCGAAATTCTGCCCATCGTTGAGACGCGCAGCAAGTCCTACAGCATTAAGGAAGTTTATTTCAATGGCACTCTTCCCGAAAGCGCCGCTGAGCATTTGCGCCAGATCGATCCCGGAACATGAGGGCTTCATGAATTTCCCACTGCACCGAATCCCCCAGCACGGCGGAATCATTTTTCGATTTCTTTTTTTTATTTGCTTTCTCTTTCTGCTTTTTCTGATTTATCTGGCGCGCCATCCGCTGCTCGGCTTGGCGGGAAGTTTCTGGATAGTCAACGATAAGCCCGCGGCGTCCGACGCCATCGTGATTCTCGGCGACGACAATTACGGCGGCGATCGCGCCACTCGCGCCGCCGAGTTATTCAAAGCCGGAATGGCGCCCCGCGTCGTTGCCAGCGGACGCTATCTCCGACCCTACGCCACCATCGCCGAACTGGAGCAGCACGACCTCATTGATCGCGGCGTTCCGTCCTCCGCCATCGTGCGCTTCGATCAGCACGCGGAAAATACCAAGGACGAAGCCGCGGCGCTCGCGCAGCTCATCTCCGCCCGCGGTTGGAAACGCATCCTGCTGGTCACTTCGAATTACCACACACGCCGCGCGCGCTATATCTGCGAGCGCACGTTCCCTGCCGGCACAATTCTTCTCGTTGTCGCCGCCCCTGATTCCCAGTACGATCCGCACTCCTGGTGGCACACACGTGCCGGAACAAAAATCTTCGCCCACGAATGCGCCGGCATGTTCCTAGCCATCTGGGAAATGCGCAATTCCAGTGTCCGCACCTCCGAAGCCTCCCTCTTTCCTTTTCCTTTGCCGCGCTTTCTAATCTCTAATTTCTGACCTCCAACTTTTAGCTTCACTCGTGCCGCAGCGCCACCATGGGATCCACTCGAATCGCCCTCCGCGCCGGAACGTAACTCGCCGCCAGAACGACGCCGACGAGCACCGCGGACACGCAGAGAAAAGTAACCGGATCGGTGGGTTTGACGCCGAAAAGCAAGCTAGAGAAAAATCGCGTAAGGCAGAATGCTCCGGCGACGCCGAGGCCTATTCCGGCGACCGCCAGGAGCGCCCCTTCGCCCACCAGGAGTTTCATCACATCTCGCCGCTGCGCACCCAGCGCCATCCGGACGCCGATTTCGTGCGTGCGCTGTCCGGCGGAATAAGCCATCACGCCGTAAACCCCTACCGCGGCGAGCACCAGCGCAAGCAGCGCAAAAAGCCCGACCAGCAGCATCCTGAAGCGCTGCGGCGCGATAGAAGTTGCGAGAACATCATCCATAGTCTGCAACTCGGACAGGGGCTGATTTTTGTCAACGCTGAGTACGGCTTGTCGCACACCGCCGGCAAGGCCGCGTGGATCGCCCTTGCTGCGAACCACAAACGTCATGATAAAGAACGGCTGCTGCACATCGGGCGTGAAGAGTTCGGGCAGCGGTTCCTGATCTAAAGCGGAGTTTCGCGCATCTGAAACGACGCCGACGACTGTGAGTTCCGCCGGATTGAGCTGCCCTGGTTCGACATAATCGATCCGCTGGCCGAGAGGATCGCGCTCCTTGAAAGCTTGGCGTGCGAATGATTCGCTCAGAATCGCGACTCGCGGCGCGTCAGCCGAATCGCTTTCGGCGAACGAACGCCCTTTCAGCAGCCGGATACGCATCGTCCGGAAATATCCGGGACTGACTCCGTCCAGCAGGATGAGGGTTCGAGGACGGTAGTAAGTGCCGTCCGCCAGACGCATTTGATTTGCGGCATTGTTCAGCCCGCCAAGCGGATATTGGCCCGTCACGGCTGCGTCCTGAACTCCCGGGAGCGCGCGGATTCGCTCCAGGGCCTCCCGAAAAAATGCGGAGTGCTGCCGCGAGTCGAAGCCCAAAGTGATAGGACGTTGGACCGTGGCGAGCAGTAGATGGCTCGGCTCAAACCCGAGATTGACATCGGTCAGACGAACGAAACTTCTCACGAGAAGGCCTCCGCCCGCGAGCAGCACGAGCGACAAGCTGATCTCGGCCAGCACCGGGAGGCTGCGCAGGCGGCTGAACCTGCGCCGCTTCGTCACCGGCCCCGCTTTCAGCGACTCGTTCACATCGCAGATCGAGGCCGCGAGCGCCGGAACTAATCCGAAAAGCACGGTTGCCAGAATGGCCAGTGCAGCCGCGAAGCCAAACGTCCTCCATTCGAGTGTTGGAGGCGAAGAGAAGTCGGGAGGGATCAGTTGTTTGAGCAGCCGCATCCCCAAAAATCCCGCGGCCAAGCCAACTAAGCCTCCGCTTGCGCTTAAGAGCAAACTTTCGGTGAGCATTTGCCTCACGAGTCGCCCGCGCCCTGCTCCGAGGGCCGCACGGACCGCGATCTCCCTTCCCCGCGCAGCCGCTCGCGAAAGCAGCAGATTGGCCACGTTCGCGCACGCAATCATCAGGACGAGTCCGACCGATCCGAGAAGAACCAGGAGCAGCAAACGCACGTTCTTGACCAGCACAGCATGCAGCGGAACAACATCCGCGCGCGCGTTTGCGCGGAAGCGTGCGGCCTGCGGAGGGTATTGCTGATCCATCCTCTGAGTCAGAACTTGCAGGTTGGCCCGCGCCTGATCGATCGTCACACCAGGCTTCAGAAGGCCGATGACCGTCAGGGCCATCCACTGCGGTGACTGGGGCGAGAAGACCTTCGAATCCAGCGCCATGGGAGTCCATATATCGGCATGCGGATAGTTAACGTTGCCCGGTATCACTCCCACGACGGTGTAGGCCGCACCGTCTAGGTTGATTTCCTTTCCGGCAATGTGCCTGTCGGCGCCGAAGCGGCTTCTCCATAAAGCCTCATTCAGCAACGCAACGTGGCTTCCCGCCTCCTTCGCTTCCTCGGGAAGAAATATCCGGCCGATGACGGGTTGGATCCCAAGCATCGGGAAAAAATTCGTCGTAACGTTGGTCACGCTCACGCGCTGGGGCTCGGCTCCGCCGGTCAGGTTCGCCCCTGGGGCGCCTCCAAACGCACCAATCTCCCCGAATACGTCGTTCCCTTCCTTCCAACTAATGAAATCGGGGCTGAGGACAACGGCGGAGTCATGATTGAAAGGAAAGCGTTCGGCAACCCACACGATTCGGTCCGCGTTCTTGTACGGCAGCGGCCGGAGCAGCACGGCATCGACGACACCGAATATCGCGGTATTCGCGCCGACGCCCAGAGCAAGAGTGATGATAGCGACGGCCGTGAATCCCGGATTCTTGCGCAGCATGCGAAGGCCGAAACGCGCATCCTGAATCAAAGATTCCAAAAAGCTCACGCCCAGCGCATCGCGGCACTCCTCTTTGGTCCGCTCGAGCCCGCCCAGTTTCAGCCGCGCCTGCCGCATCGCTTCCTCGCGCGACAGCCCCGCGCGCATCAAATCTTCCGCGTGCGCTTCCACGTGGAACTGCAGCTCCGCCTCCAACTCGCTCTCCACGCGCGCCCGCCCGAAAACCGCTCCCCACATGGAGCGCGTCCGCTTCCAAATCTTCATACCTCCTCCGACCGCGTTCGCAGAATTCCCGCGATGACGTCCGCCATCCGGTTCCACTTTTCCTCTTCCGCCTCCAGCCGGCGCTTTCCTGCCGCCGTGAGACGGTAATATTTCGCCTTGCGATTGTTTTCAGACTCGCCCCACTCGCTCGCGATCCAACCATCGCGCTCCAGGCGGTAGAGCGCCGGATAAAGCGACCCCTGCTGAATTTCCAGCGAGCCTTTCGAAATTTGCTGGATGCGCAGCAAAACTCCGTAGCCGTGCAACGGCCCCAGCGAAACAGCCTTGAGCACGAGCATGTCGAGCGTGCCTTGCAGAAGATCGATCTGTTTGTTCACTATGGCCTCTCTCCTAGACGGTCTTGGAATATAATCTGGCGTCTCCTAGCCTGTCAAGGAGAGAAGGAAAACTTGCACGCATCTTTCTCGGTCGCCGGGACGCCCCGTGCAGGAGCCCAACCCGCAGAAGACGTCTCCCACTTTTCCGCCCCTGGGCTCCCCCGCACCGGCGTTCGATACCAGCCGGCACTACGCGTGGTTGCCTGGTCTGTAAACACGCCTGGCATAAGTTGCACTCTCTGTTTACACGCCCTCGCCCCTGTACTATAGTTTCCCCACCTCACAGGACGCGCGCCCCTGCCGCAGCGTCCCACCAACTCTTAAGGGGAGATCTCTATGTGGCGTAAGCCTGATGAGAAGCCAGCTTCGCAGCCGTCCAAGTCACCCGTCCCAGCGCCGCTCGATGCTACGCCCATGGCGCCGGAACCTATCGCCGCCCCGCCACCGCCGGAGCCGCGCGTTTTCAAGTCGCCTACCGTCGAGCCGGTGGCCGCCGCGCCTGTCAGCCATAGCGCGTCCAGAATCAACTCCGGGCTGAAGATCACCGGCGAAGTCTTTGGCGAGTCAGACCTTGTTATCGACGGCGAGGTACACGGTAAGGTCCGCCTATCGAGCGGGCGCGTCACCGTCGGCTCCTCAGGGCGCGTCCAGGCCGAAATCGAGGCTCGCGAGATCGTGGTCGAGGGAATGGTTCAAGGCAATTTGAAAGCAGCCGATAGCGTTCGGTTGGGCCCAGGCGGCCGCGTTACCGGCAGCGTGCTCACTCCGCGAATTGCCATCGACGATGGTGCCAGGCTGCGTGGCAAAGTGGAGACCACGACTCCCGGCGCTAAGTCCCGTGAAACCTCTCCGGCAACCACCCCTGCAGCGCGCCCAGCTAAGGAGCTTCAGAGCGTCGCCGCCACCACGGACTCCGAATAGAATCTGATGAATTGGACGGCCAAAGCTCGCCCCGCCAGCACCGGCGCCGCCTCTGCGGCCACTCCGCGTGCCACGGTGCCTAAGCCCGGGCCGTCGGCGACTCCCAGCCACTCCGGAAACACACGCATCTCCAATGGCCTGAAGGAATTCCTCTGGTTGATCAGTGACATCCCGCGCGCCCGCGTCCTCGATCTCGGGCCCGTCTGGCAATCGACCGTCAGTTTCTTTGTCGAAAAGGGCTACCGGCTTTCCACCGATGATTTGTTGCGAACTTGGAAGGAGTTCCTGACCACGGAGGAAGAGCATCTCCGCCTCGCGCCTTTGGGAGAAGAGAGAGGCATTGCTTCCGCGGCGATCCTTGCCAACAAGTTCCTCGAGAGCGCCCTTCAGTATCCAGAAAATCATTTTCATGGCGTTTTGGCATGGGATCTCCTGGACTATTTCGACTCGGCCGTCATGCCTCCGCTAATGGCGCGGCTCTCCAAAATACTGAGTCCGAATGGCGTCGTCCTCGCGCTCTTCCATAGTCGGCCTGTGGACAGATTTCATCGCTATCGCATCGCGGATGCCCAAACCGTCGAGCTTGTCCCCGCTCCAACGCTGGCCATCCACAATCATGTCTTTCAGAACCGCGAAATTCTTAGCCTCTTCTCTGAATTCCGCTCTTCGAAAACCTTCGTGGGCCGCGATCAGGTTCGCGAAGGCCTTTTCCTGAAGTAGAGTGATTGCACCAGTTAGCAACTCCTTTTCTTCGCCACCACCCAGAACCTTGCCCACAGCGATTCTTGACAATTTTTGGAACTATTTCGGCTCTTGGCGGGAATAACCCTGCGGTCTATCGCCCTGGGGAGACAAACGCACGATGGCAAGCGAGAAGGGTACGGGGGTGTCCAAATTGGTGTGCGAAGGGGCGGATGGGTGTCCGAATTCGCCCATTTACGCCGCTAAAGAGTTTTTAGTTAGAAGGAACTCGCGCTGCAAACTCGTCACTTTTTTTGTGGCCGCGGCGGCGGTTTTCGGATTGCCCGGATGCGGGGGCGGCGGCAACGCAACAACAGTGAACTCCATTGCCATCACCCCCACGGCGATCACCGTACCCATAAACACGCAAACCGATTTCACGGCCGTGGTGAATCTCAAGAACTCGAGCACCTCCACCACGACGACCTTGACGTGGGAAGTGAACGGCACGGCGGGCGGAAGTTCGACGCTCGGCACGATCGTGCCCTCCACTTCAGACGCCGAGGTTGGCGTGTACACGGCTCCTGCCGCTGTGCCCAGCACGGGGACCACAGTGGTAGGCCAGGTGAGCATCACCGCAGTGGCGCAGCAGAACACCTCGAGCACGACGTCGACGACAACCGTGACGTCCAATACGGCGGTGGTGACAATTGGAGTTGGCACAGGCCTAGTGGTCACGCCAACAACGGCGATCGTGCCGGCCGGCGCAGGGCATCAGTTTTCCGCGCTGCTGAATAACGTCGCCGATCCCGCGGCGACCTGGACTGTGACTTCTACGGGCGGCGGAGATGCGGGCACAATTAATTCGAGCGGCCTTTACACCGCGCCCCTGAGCCCTCCGCCGGGAAATTCCGTCACAGTTACGGCGACGGATGGAGCGAGCACCGCGACAGCGACTTTGACGGTGGTTTATTCCGACCATTCGCTCAATGGCCCTTACACTTTTTCTTACAAAGGCAACGACGCATCCGGATTCTTAGGAGTCGTAGGCAGTTTCGTGGCGGATGGCGGCGGACACATCGTTAGCGGGCTGGAAGACTTCGACAGTTTTATTACCGGAGTCTCCACGCAGGTCACACTCACGGGAACGTATCAGGTCGGCGCGGACGGCCGAGGCACGGCAACACTGAACACCGGTCAAGGAGCGGTTACACTGGCGTTCGCCCTTAGCAGCAACGAGCATGCTCGAGTGATCCGCTTTGATAGCAATGCCACGGGCGGCGGAACGATGGACCAGCAGAACCTGAATGCCTTATCGAATTCGCTCTCGGTGATTTCCGGTCCCTACGCTTTTATCGCTTTCGGAGCGGATTCAAGTTTTCAGCCAATGGGAATTGGCGGAGAATTTTCGGCCGACGGCGCAGGGAATATTCCGGCGACGAATACGATCCTCGACGTGAACGACAACGGAATCGCGAATGCCAGCGGCATCACGACGGGCGATACAACGCTGCATGGTTCCTATCAATTTGACGGAGCGTTTCCCGGGACGGGCCGCGGCACTCTGACGCTCACGAGCAGCACCACGGGCTCGCGCGAATATGCGTTTTATGTTGTGGATGGCGCGCACATACAACTTGTGGAAATAGACAGCAATGCTTTTGTCGCCGGTCGCGCGGTGAGCGCACCGACGGGGAATTCATTTTCCGCGGCCAGTCTGGTGAGCGCCAACTATCCTTTTACGAATGGCGGAAATTCGTCGGCTGGCGCGTACGCGGGCGGCGGAGTTTTTGCGTCCAATGGAAGCGGCACGATTACGGGCGGAACTTTCGACATCAATAACGCGGGTACTTACAACAGCGGACCGGCGCTGAGCGCGTGTCCCTACACTGTGAACGCGACGACGGGCCGCATGGATCTTAAATTATTCACCGGGACTGGGGCGTGTCCGGCGAGTGCGAGCACCAGCGTATCGGAATTCGCGGCTTATCCCACTTCGGAGGGATCGGCGCTGATGCTTGAGATCGACGCCAACGCTGTGACAACAGGCACGGCTTACCAGCAGTGTTTCGTTGCATCGGCCTGCACTTCGGGAGTTCCGGCAATTTCGGGGGTGAGCGCTTCTCTGGGGCTTACGGGTGAAGGCACATTCCACAAGAATCCGTCGGCCTATCAGGAAAATGCGGTTGGCCAACTCGCGCTAACGTCCGCGAGCATCAGCGCCGGAAATCTGGACATCAACAATTTCAACGCGGTTTTTCCGGCCGATCCGGTGGGGACGAGCAGTTCGATAGGGACGGCGTCTTCGACCGGCCGCGGCACTTTTGTGATCGCAGTTACCAATCCAACCGCGACCTATAATTTGATCTACTACCTTATCGACGACAACTCGGCGTTGCTGTTGGATAAGGATGCGACGCTGGTCCTCAGAGGCGCGCTCGCGCGGCAGTTCTAGCGGGGCCTCCGGGGCTAAAGCCCCTTTTCATTTCGCTGCTTGCCTGCTGTGCCCCTGCAACTACGGACGACCGCGGCGCTTTTCTTGCTCTGGGGCGTGCTGGTTGGTGGTGGGGAGAACGGGACGGGGCAAGAATGTCGCTTCATATTCGGCGATCCGAAGCGCGCCAGCGGTGCCCGGCAGCGCCGGCGGTTCGCTTCTCGCATCGCTAAACCGCAGCGCGGAGGTCATGTCGCCGAAGGTATGCCGCCGCCATTCGCTGATGTTCGGCTCGCGCACGCCGGTGAACTTCTCCAAAAACATGAGGATCGACGTATGATCGAATGCGTCGCTGCATACCCAGCCTCCGGTCGTCCATGGGGAGATAAGGATGCAGGGAACCCGAAATCCAGCGCCGATCGGAATCCTGTCCACAAATTCGTGCGGCGTACCGCCCGGAGGAGTCGGGGGCGGCACGTGATCGAAAATGCCGTCGTTCTCGTCGTAATTCAGGATGAAAAGAGTCTTTGCCCACACGTCCGGATTCGCCGCGATCGCATCGATTTTGCTGGCCACAAACGCGGCTCCATCGGCGGGCATGTAGTCGGGATGTTCCGATTGGTAGCTTGTCGGAATGATCCAGGAGACCGTGGGCAATTTGTCGTTGATCGCGTCGTATTCAAAGTGGCCTTCCTGCCCCCGCAGCATCCCCTTTGAGTAAAGCGAAGAACCCTTGGACGCCTGCTGAAAGGTCTTGAAATTCTCCAGCATGTTGCAGCTGTAGTTGTCCTCCTGCTGGTAGACTTTCCAGCTGATCCCAGCCTCGTCGAGACGCTCGGGATAGGTCATCCACGTGTATCCGCCCGGGGGTGCATGGTTGTAGGTGATCGGTCCCCCGCCAAGACCTTCAGGATCGATCGTGCCCGTCATCCAGCACATACGGTTCGGCCACGTCGGTCCCAACACCGAGCAAAAATACTCATCGCAGAGCGTGAAGGACTCCGCCAGCGCAAACTGGAAAGGAATGTCCGACCGCATGTAATACCCCATGCAGTAGGGGCCATTCGCGCCGTCGGCCTTGCGATGCGCCGGCAGCCACAAGTCCATCTCGCCGTAATTCCAGGCTTCGTGTTGCACGGCCCAGGCGTGGCTTGTCGAAGGGATTTTCTGCGCACTGCTAGCGCGCGTGTCGAGATGAAAAGGCAGGAGGTATCCGTCCGGGTTTTGCGCGTCCGGCTGGTAGAAAACGGAACGGCCGTTGGAAAACTTGTGCGCCTTCGGGTCGCTGAATCCCCTGACGCCAGCCAGCGTCCCGAAGTAATGATCGAACGAGCGGTTCTCTTGCATCAGGAGAACCACGTGCTTTATGTCGTTCAGCGAGCCTTGTTTGGGCGGTCCTTGAGCCAGCACGCGCCGCACGTTCAAAGGCATCAGAGCCTGGGCTGCTGCAGCGACGGTGACGCCGGCCGCGCCCTTGAGGAGACGGCGGCGCGTCAGCATCTTACGGGAAATCGGAAGATCGGGACGGGGACTGTTTTTTCACGGTGGATAAGCGTCTAACGCATCGTCAGGCAAAATCCTTGCGTTTGTGATTATGCCATTGAACTGCGAATTCCGTGTTAGCGCTCCCCGCATAAATGCGGGGGCTTCCACTATCGTGCCGATGGGAGGCTTGCACCGTTACCGCTAATGCTTTATGAGCCGAATGCTCCGGCGTGGAATCTAATTCAGTCAGATAATTGAGTGGGAGGGCCCGATGCGCCCAAAAACAGATGGCATCCTCGAATCGTCTTTGTATGTGAGCGACGTGGCTCGCTCCATTCGCTTCTATGAGGAACTTTTTGGGTTCCGCGTGATCAAGGACTTCGGCGAGCGGGGTTGCGCGATGGACGCAGGCGCACGCCAGGTATTGCTGCTGTTCAAGAAGGGAGGTTCGCGGACGATCACGTCGCCACACGACGGAGACGGCGAATTGCACCTGGCGTTCGCAATTTCAACTGCCGAGTTGGCCGGGTGGGAGCGGTGGCTTGACGAGAAAGGAATTGCGGTGGAAGAGAAGCGTTCGTGGGATGGGGGCGGCTGGAGCGTCTACTTTCGAGACCCGGATCGGCACTTGCTCGAAGTAGCCACACCGGGCACGTGGTCGATCTATTGATGGACTAACGCACCTTCAAATACAAAAAAACGATGCACCGCCCGTTCGCGCTAACTGGATAGGTGACACAAGCCAAGCATGTTTGCCGGGCACAGCATGCTACCACCCCACCACGCGAAAACAGCGCGGTGGGGGCCCCGGTGCTGTGCCCCTACGATGGATTCGCATCTTAAACAGCTTGCTTCGGGTCGAGGGGTGCTGTAACTTCCGACGGCAGACGCGGCCTTTCACGCTCGCTTTCTTACTCACACGGAGGTTCAATGACCGCTTCCATTTCACGCCTGTTTCTGCTTTTCGCGATTTGCGCGTGGATCACGTGCGCGCAGGACACGCCGAAACGCGCTTCCTCAAAATCCGTTGAGGCATCGCATTCGTCGCAGGGTGCGGCAGCCGATACGCCCGGGCCCGCTCCGGAGATACAAAGTTTGGCGAAAGCACTGACCGGCAGATGGTCAACGCGCGAAAAGTACGAGCGAATGTTCTTGACGCCGGACGGAGGAGTGGGAAATGGAGAGCAGGTTTTTCGCCCGGGCCCGGGTGGATTCACGCTGCTGGAGGATTACCATTCAAAAACTCCGACTGGAGAGCTTTTGGGATTTGGCTTGTTGTGGTGGGACCAGACGAAAGGGTTGCAGCACATGTGGTGCATCAACATCTATCCGACGGGATGTGAGATGTTTCCGCCTGCGCCGCAGCCAGGTCCCAAATGGGACGGCAAGCGACTGGTTATTCACATCGCCGGGGAGCAGGTGGGGAACAGTAAAGTGGATTGGCAGGAAATTCTTTCCGATATAACTCCGAATTCCTTTACGCAAACCGTTGATATTGGGGAATCGGGCGGCCCACTGAAGCGCTGGCTCATGATTCACTCGACGAAGATCGAATAACCCGCGCACGTGGCGCTCGTTTATCGATCCGCGTTTCGAGAAATTCCTTGCAGCGCGACTTGCCGAATTCCTCCTGCGTGGTATTTTTGGCCTCGAAGACGCCGTCGGTGCAGAGGAGACAGCGGTCCCCGGCAGCGATGGTGATTTCGACCGTCGAATAAGCAGCCTCAGGAAACATGCCCAGCATCAGGCCGTTCTCTTCGATTTCCCGCACGTTGCCCACGCCGCGCGAGGCGAGCATGAGGGGCGGATGGCCCGCGGCGGAATAGCGGAGCAGGCCTTTTTCCAAATCGACAAACAAGTAAGCAGCGGTAACGAAGTGCTCTTCGAACTTGCCGCACAGAGCAGCGTTCAAACCTGTGAGAACGCGCGCGGGATCGTGAGCGTGCGCCGCTTGTCCGGCGAACGCGACCTTCAACATCGAGGCGATGAGGGCGGCAGGCACGCCGTGTCCGGTGACGTCGGCTACGAGAATGCCCACATGTTTCCCATCGACAATAAGGAAATCGTAGAAATCTCCGGCGACGGCGCTCATGGGAACGTAGCGCGCGACGATTTCGAGTCCTGCGAAGGCGGGGATGCTCTGCGGGAGCGTGGAGGATTGGATCCGGCGCGCGATTTCCAACTCTTTGTTGATTGCGAGGAGGCGTTCTTCGCTCGCGAAGATGCGGCGCGCGGAGATGTACCCGAGGCAGGCGACGAAAATCAAGAAACCGATGAACTCGACGTTGTGCCCCGTCAAAACACGAAGGCCCACGAGATTTGTGCGCACGATGAAGAGAATCCAAACCGCAAAACCGGCGACAAAGACGCGAATTTCGCGGGTCAAGCCCTTGCTCAGGCCGAAATGCCGCATGTTGACGACTAAGAACAGCGCAAGGGCGACGAACGTGGCGAGCACCAAGATGTTGTTTGCGACGTAGAGCTTGCGCAAGCCGACTCCTAGCGCAGCGGCCAGGATTCCGAAAACCGCGAAAACCGCTTGCACTGCGATCAGCCAGCGGATGAATCTTCTGAGGCGTTCGTCGGCAGCGGGGGCAGAAGTGGCTACTGCGGCCGGCCACGATGGCGCGGCGTATTTTTGTTCCGCAGCGGACGCACTTTTTGCCGGTGCGTTGGTAGACGCGGTGGCGGAGCTGAAACTCGCCGCGCTGGCCGTCGGAGTCCACGTAATCAGAGACGGATGAGCCTCGCAGGCGGATGGCTTCGAGCAGCACAGCGCGGACGGATCGATGGAGATTGCGAAGCTCGCGAGGTTTGAGCGTGGCTCCCAGGCGCGCGGGATGAATGCGGGCCCGCCAGAGGCTTTCGTCCGAGTAGATGTTGCCCATGCCGCGCAAAACGCGCTGATCGAGCAAGAGCGCCTTGATGCGGGCGCGGCGTCCGCGCAATTTCGAGGTGAATTCTTGTTCGGTGGCCTCGAGAGGATCGAGGCCGAGTTCGCCCAACATGGATTCGCGCTCGCCGTCTTGGACGATTCGCATGCGTCCGAAGCGGCGAATGTCGGTGTAGCGCAACTCACGGCCATCGTCGAGCGCGAGAAAGACGTGAGTGTGCGGCATCACCGGCGCTTCCGGAGGGCAAACGACAAGCTGACCGGTCATTCCCAAATGAACGAGCAGAGAGGGGCGGGCGTCATCGGCGCGCCCAGACTCGAGATCCAGCACGAGAAATTTTCCGTGTCTGCGGACGGCGATGACGCGACAACCGGGGAGGCGTTGCTCGAGGGCGGCGGGATCATCGATGAAATCCGTTTTGCCAAGGCTAACGGTGAGAATTCGCCTTCCGGGGAGCGCGGCTCGCAGGCCGCGTGCAACGGTTTCTACTTCGGGGAGTTCGGGCATGGTAGAGATTGGACGTTAGCACACCGGACTGAGATGCTGAACCTTGGAGGAAGACGGCAACCGGAGGTAGAGCCGCCGCGCGAGAGGCCCGTTTGCGAAAAAAACTTTGTGGTGCATGGCTGGGGTGTGTGCTAGCATTTTACTGTTGAAAATACAGAAAACACTGTAGAGCAGGGCCACGGGGTTTCAGAGGGAGGACGAGTTGATGGAAGCCAAAGCCGGTGTAATCGAGCAGTACCGAGTTCATACCAGGGACACCGGATCGCCAGAAGTACAAATCGCATTGCTGAGCGAGCGCATCAACTACCTCACCACACATCTCCAGTCTCATGCAAAAGATCATGCTTCGCGCCGCGGGTTGATCATGATGGTCAACAGGCGCCGCCGGCTGCTGGATTATCTGAATCGCCGCGACCCGGATCGGTATCGCGAGATTGTGGCACGACTTAGCTTGCGCAAGTAGCGCGGGATTCCTAAGCGGCCGTTCTGGCCGCACGTATCATCACCGCACAAAACTGGAAGGTTTTTCGCGACGCGGATTACGTGTGCCGCGAATCGAAGCCATCGGCTTGCTCATTTCGCATTCGACGGCATCGCTTTCGGGCGTTTTCCATTAATTTCGATTTTCCGAGAGAAGGTTCTCGTATCTGACGAAGTTCCCGGTGGACCGGGAGAGAGGGATGTGAAGGATGTTCGAACAAGTAAGCGTGGATTTGGGCGGGAGAACGTTGACGCTGGAAACGGGCAAGATGGCGCGGCAGGCGCACGGCGGAGTGGTGGCGCGCTATGGCGATTCGGTTGTGCTGGCCACCGCGTGCATGGATAGCCATGCCACAGAAAAAGATTTTCTTCCATTGACGGTCGATTACCGCGAATACACTTATTCCGCGGGAAAAATTCCGGGAGGATTTTTCAAGCGCGAAGGGCGCCCTTCCGAGCGCGAAATTCTGACCTCGCGGCTTACGGACCGGCCGCTGCGTCCGCTATTCCCCGAAGGCTGGGCCACCGAGACGCAAATCATCGCAGCGGTGCTTTCCGCGGACAGCGAAAACGATCCCGACGTGATCGGAGTGACGGCGGCGTCGGCTGCGCTGTATATCTCAAAGATTCCGTTTAACAATCCGATTGCGTGCGTTCGCGTGGGATTGATCGAAGGCAAGCTGATGGTGAATCCGACAGTGGCCGAGCAGAAGACGAGCTTGCTCAACATCATTATCGCAGGATCGGCGGACGCGATCGTGATGGTGGAATCGGGCGCGATGGAAGTTTCCGAGGATACGGTTACCGACGCGCTCGAGTTTGGGCACGCCGAAATCCGGAAGATCGTGGCAGCGATCAAGGACTTGGGGGCGCGTGTGAAGACGCCGAAAGTGGAAGCGAAGCCGCCCGCTTTCGACGAAGCGCTCTACCAGGAAATCACTAAAAAGTACGGCGAGCGGCTCCGCGACGCGCTCGATACGGCCAAACATCCAAAGCTGGAAAGTTACGGGCTGGTGGACGGCATCAAGGACGAGATTTTCGCGGGCCTCCCCGAAGATGACGCTGATAAGAAGAAGCTGGCTTACCGCGCGTTCGAGCGGCTCCGCGAACGCATCTTCCGCGACGACATGCTGATTCGCCGCCGGCGTCCCGATGGCCGCGCGTTCGACGCCATCCGGCAGATCACTTGCGAGGTAGGCGTGCTGCCGCGAGTTCACGGCTCGGCGCTTTTCACGCGCGGCGAGACGCAGGCCCTGGTGACCGCGACCCTGGGCACCAAGGAAGACAAGCAACGCCTGGATCTTCTGTTCGAGGATGAAGCGTTCAAGCGATTCATGCTGCACTACAATTTTCCGCCGTTCTCCGTGGGCGAAGTGAAATTTCTGCGCGGACCCGGGCGGCGGGAAATCGGCCACGGCGCACTGGCAGAGCGCGCGCTTGCCAGCCTGCTTCCTTCGGAGGCGGATTTCCCCTACGCGATGCGCGTGGTCTCCGACATTCTGGAATCGAACGGGTCTTCGTCCATGGCGACGGTGTGCGGCGGATCACTGGCGCTGATGGACGCGGGCGTGCCGCTGAAATCTCCCTGCGCCGGAATCGCGATGGGATTGGTGGTCGAGGGCGATAAGTATGCCATCCTGACCGACATCGCGGGCGCCGAGGATCACTACGGCGATATGGATTTCAAAGTGGCGGGCACGCGGCAAGGAATTACGGCGCTGCAGATGGATATCAAGGTGGCCGGCGTGAGCATCGCCATGATGCGCGAAGCGCTGGAGCAGGCGCGAAAGGCGCGGCTGCAGATTCTCGACACCATGGAGTCGACGATTTCCACGGGACGCGCGGAAATTTCCGCGTACGCGCCACATCTCCACATTCTCAGCATCCCCACGGACAAGATTCGCGACCTGATCGGCCCCGGCGGCAAGAAAATCCGGTCGATCATCGAGGCCACGGGCGTGAAAATCGACGTGATGGACGACGGCAAGGTGCACGTGTTTGCAAACAACGGCCCCGCCGCCGAATCCGCGCTGAAAATGATTCGCGATACTACCGCGACGGCCGAGATCGGAAAAACGTATCTCGGCACCGTGGTGCGCATCGCGGATTTCGGCGCGTTTGTCGAGATTTTCCCGGGAACCGATGGCCTGCTGCACATCAGCGAGATCGCAGAAGCGCGCATCCGCGCGGTTCGCGACGAGCTGAAGGAAGGCGATCAGGTGCTGGTAAAAGTGCTGGCAATCGAGGGAAACAAAATCCGCTTGAGCCGCAAGGCAGTGCTACGCGACCAGCGCGACAAGCAACAGAAAGCCGAAACGGCGAGCTAATTATAGCGTTTCGCGAGAACGTTGCTTACGAAGGTAATCCAGGGAGGCGATGAGCTATCGCCTCCCTTTTTTTCGGGCACTCGGCGGTTCTTGGGAAACAGCCCGGCTCAATCTCCGGTGCTCACGCGCTCGATGCGGGCGCCGAGACCGCGCAGCTTCAGCTCGATTCGCTCGTAGCCGCGGTCGATGTGATAAACACGGTCAATCCAGGTTGTGTTGTCCGCCACCAGAGCGGCAAGCACGAGGCTGGCGCTGGCCCGCAGATCCGATGCTGTAACCGGCGCGCCGCTTAGCGGAGTTGGCCCACTCACGATGGCAAGATTTCCCTCGATGTTGATGTTTGCGCCCATGCGGACCATTTCGCTGGCATGCAAATAGCGGTTCTCGAAGATCGTCTCGCGAATTCGCGACACGCCCTGGGCCTGAGTTGCGAGGGCCATGAATTGGGCCTGCATATCGGTTGCGAAGCCGGGATATTCCTCAGTGGTTACGTCGGCGGCCGCCAGCTTTTTTGCGGCGCGAACGCGCAGTGCGTTTTCACCTTCGCAGCGAATTTCCACTCCGCATTCTTCGAACTTATTGATGATGGAGGTGAGGTGCTTGGGCTGGCAGCAGGTGATCAACAGGTCGCCGCCAGTGATGGCTCCCGCGACCAGAAAAGTTCCGGCCTCGATGCGGTCGGGAATCACGGCGTGAGTGGCGCCATGCAGTTTTTCAACTCCCCGGACGCGAATCGTTGAGGTTCCCCCGCCCTCGATTTTGGCACCCATTTTCACAAGCAGCGCGGCAAGGTCCGTGACCTCGGGTTCGAGGGCGCAATTTTCGAGCAGCGTTTCGCCTTCTGCGAGAACTGCCGCGGTGAGGACGTTCTCCGTTCCCGTGACGGTGATTCTTGGAAAGCGAAACTCAGCGCCGCGCAGGCGGTTCGCGCGCGCCTCCACATAGCCGTGCTCCATCGAAATTGTGGCTCCCAGCTTTTCGAGAGCCTGAATGTGAATGTCGATGGGCCTTGCGCCGATGGAGCAGCCTCCGGGCAGTGAAACGCGCGCGTAGCCAAAGCGCGCCACGAGCGGTCCCAGCGAGAGCACCGACGCGCGCATAGTTTTCACCAATTCGTACGGCGCTTCCGTGTGCGATACGGTTTCGGCTTGAATCGTAAATTCACTGGGCGGAATGTCCGGACTTTCGACGCGGCAGCGCATGTGGGCCAGCAGCTTGGCCATGGTGATGATGTCGCGCACGTGAGGAATGTTTTGCAGGTGCACCGGCTCCGCCGTGAGCAGCGTCGCGGCCATCGCGGGGAGCGCTGCATTTTTCGCGCCGCTGATTTGGACGGAGCCTTCGAGCCTTCTGCCGCCCTCGATTTTGAATCGATCCATCTTTGGCCCTTCTTTTCCTTCACTTCACGAAGAAAACCACGACGAGAACAGCGCTCGTCGTGCCTAGCGAGATCGCTGCTTGCGTGAGCGGATTTTCGCCATCTCTATCGCTTCGCGCACGTTGCCGCCGGCGTTGGCGAGCGATTGCTGGGCAGCCCGCAAATCGGCGCCCGTCTTCAGCATCACGAGAGCCGCCGGCAAATCGTATTTCGCTTGCCTAAGGGCGCGTTTGCCGGCGAGCGCGCTGACTCCAGCCGCTTCCTCGAGAACACGGGAGCCGCGCTGCCGCAGCTTTTCATTGGTGAGGGCAACGTGGACCATCCAGTTGTCATACACGCGACCCATGCGTGCCATCGCAGCGGTGGAGAGCAAATTCAGCACCAGCTTTTGCGCAGTGCCGGCTTTGAGCCGCGTCGAGCCGGTGATTGCTTCGGGCCCGGTATCGGGCACGATTCCGATTCGAGCGCGCCGCGCCAAAGGCGAATGCTGATTCGAAGTGACGCCGACGGTCACCGCGCCGCGCCGGCGGGCGAAGTCGATCGCGCCGAGAACGTATGGTGTGGTACCGCTGGCGGAAAGTCCTATGATCACATCGCGCTGCGAAATGCGCGCTCGACGCAGATCGCGTGCGCCATTCGCGGTGGAGTCTTCGGCGCCTTCCACAGCATCGCGCACCGCGGGCGCACCGCCGGCAATGATTGCCTGCACCATGCCTGGCGGCGTTCCAAACGTCGGCGGGCACTCGGTGGCGTCGAGAATGGCCAAGCGGCCGCTGGTTCCCGCGCCGACATAGAAAAGGCGGCCGCCCCGGCGAAACGCTTTCACGATGGCATCAACGGCGCGCGCGATTTTCGTAAGCTCGCGGCGAACGGCCGGCGCCACCCGCGCATCTTCACGGTTCAGGATGCGCAGGATTTCGAGCGTTGACTTTCGGTCGAGTCCACGCGAACGTACACTCCGCTGCTCTGTTCTGGCTATTATCAAGGATGCCCCGCGCCTGTAGCGATTATAGCGGCACGAAGCGCGGCAGAGCGTGCCGACGATGCGATTCTGCAAAAACTGTGCTGAGGAAGTTATCGGGCCACGGACTCGACGAGCGCAAGACCTAGCGACTCGATGACAGCATCGTGAACGGCGGGCCTTACCTGACGGATTTGCTGGTTGGCGCGAGTGGGATTCACGCGGTTGGTGAGCAATATGACGAATAGATCTTTCTCGGGATCGATCCAGAGCGTGGTGCCTGTAAATCCGATATGGCCGAAACTTTTGGGCGAAAAATAGCGCCCGGATGAGGAGCTTTCGGTGGGCACGTCCCATCCGGTGGCGCTCGCGGAATTGCCGATAATTACTTTCGACGTGAACTGTTCGACGGTCTGGCGCAAAAGCAATCGCCGGTGGCCGTAGATCCCGCCATTGAGAATCATCTGGGCGAAGATGGCCACATCGCGGGCTGTGGAGAAAAGGCCGGCGTGTCCCGCGATGCCGCCCATCGCCCAGGCATTCTCATCATGCACTTCGCCCCAAATCATGCGCTTGCGATACGCGGAATCCATTTCGGTGGGCGCAATTTCGGGGCGCAAGCGTCGCGGCGGATTAAACATCGAGCGACCCATCCCGAGAGGCTTAAAGATTTCTCGCACCGCGAACGCGCTGAGCGACTCACCGGTCAACCGCTCGATGATTTCGCCGAGAAAGATAAAGCCAAGATCTGAATATTCTATTTGTGTTCCCGGCTCGCGAATCAACGGCTCGGCAAGAACGCGCGCGAGGATCGCGGCGTGGCCCTTTGCTTCCTTGTAAAAATCACGGTGCGCAGGCAATCCCGAATTGTGCAGAAGCAACATGCGAACGGTTACTCGGGCACGCCACGCGAGGTCGGGATCGGACTTCGCGGCGAGGGCAAAATCTGGAATGTAATTTTTTACAGGGGCGTCTAAATCGAGCCGCTGCTGCTCGACGAGCATCATGGCGGCTGTGGTCGTCACGATGGGTTTTGTCAGCGATGCAACGTCATAGATGGAATCCGCAGCCACTTTTCGCACTTTGCTACCGCACGCGAGCCGGCCGAAAGGATGAATCGATAGCTGGCCCTTCCATCCCACGGCTAGCACGCCACCCGGAAAAGCTTTATCGGCGACGGCGCGGTCGAGCAGGACGTGCGCGGGCTTTAGTTGCGCGGACATTTCCGCGGCGGGGCGAAGCACCATCGGGTTTGCGGCCATGCAGAGACCGTCGCCGCGCTGAGCCGCATCTGGAACGGTGACGGGGAGTTTTCCGCCAATGGGCACTTGGCCGAATATCGCTCGCGCGACGGCCCGCTGCGATGCATCGTTCGTGGAAAATTGCGCGACCCACGTTGTCGCTTGCGGAAATCGCGAAATCAGATAGGGGCTGCCAAACGCGGCGACGACCAGTGGTTTTCGAGCCGCGAGCAATTCGTTTACAAAAGCGCGCTGGTCTTCGGGAAAAGCGACATTGCCTTTGCGGTCGGCTACGCGCACGAAGAGCGCGGCGATGGCCATATCGTAGCTAGGGGGCGGCGGCAATCGAAGTGCGCTGACGCGGGAATATTGCGCATCCGCGCGAAGGACGGTGAGCGAATCGACGCGCGGACGAATTTCCGGCTCGATCGTTTCACCGGGACAGCGATCGGGGTCGGCTGAAAGCGCCACGAGGAGCACGCGCAAGGGCCGCGTCGAATCGAGCGGCAGGAGGCGCGGAGGGTCGCGGAGAAGAGTGACGCCGCGATCGGCGATTTCTTGCGCGCGGCTCGCGAATTCGGGGCGCGCGAAATTTCGGCTTAGCTGTGCCACATCTACAAAGCGATTCTTGTTGAGGCGCAGGCGCGCTTTGGCCGCAAGGATTCTTCGGACGGATGCGTCAATTCGGTTTTCGGCAACGCGCCCCGAGCGCACCGCACTTTCCAGCGCTGCGATGGCAGCATCGGGAACCGGCGGCATCAGCAGAACGTCCACGCCAGCCTCGACTGCGCGGACGGCAGCCTCACCGGGAGAAGCGATCGACGTGACGCCGCCCATATCGAGCGCGTCCGTGACGATCAGACCAGTAAATTTCAATCTTTCGCGCAGCAGCCCCGCAAGAATATGGCGGGAAAAGGTTGCGGGAGTATTTGGATTCGGCTCGAACGCGGGAACGGCAAGATGTCCGGGCATGATCGCGCTGACTTTCGCCTGGATAGCGGCGCGAAATGGGATCAGCTCGTTGTTTTCAAGGTTTTCGCGGCTTCCGGGAACCGTGGCGAGCGCCAGATGCGAATCCACGTTCACATTGCCGTGACCAGGAAAATGTTTGGCGGTGGCCAGCGCGCCATTTTCTTCGATGCCGCGGATGGACTGCGTCACATAGGCGGACGACGCTCTTCGGATCTTCGCCAAACGAGCGAATATTGATGATGGGATTATCGGGATTGTCGTTCACGTCCGCGTCCGGCGCGAATATCCAGTGGATACCGGCGGCGCGGGCCTCGAGCGCGGTATATTTGCCCGCGTCGTATGCGAATTTTGGATCGCCCGTGGCCGCGATGGCCATCGCGGAGGGAAACGGCGTGCCTTCCTCGAGGCGCATTCTGGTACCGGCTTCGAAATCGGCGCCTACGAGCAGCGGAATTTTGGCGCGGCGCTGAAGCTCGTTCAGCATTACTGCGGTCGGGTACACCTGGCTGCGTCTCAGACCGAGCGGACCGCGGCCCGTCGTGATGATGACGCCACCTACGCGATTCTCTTCGACTTCGCGAAGAATATCTTGGTAGGCTGCGCTTTCCGACGGGTGGAACACGCCGAAGTAGGGCACCATCAGCATTTGTCCGAGCTTTTCGCGCAGCGTCATCTTTTTCAGCGTCCGTGTAACCCAGGCGTTGGAGCGGCCGGCCGATCTTTTGGCGCGAATGCCTTTTTTGTCGCGAGAGAGAGGTGTCATAAACCGGTGTTCATTTGTATAGCACGCGATTTCCCGCCGTACAATCGGGGTGGCCAGCCGTGTTTCGTTCCTGTTCTCTTTCGGTTTTTCTCGCGTATCATTCAGGTTTGGATGGCCAGCAACGCAAATCCGAAAAAGGCATGGCTCGCCTGGAGTAGCGGCAAGGACAGCGCCTGGGCCCTGCACACGGTGCGGCAGGCCGGCGAGTTCGATGTGGTGGCGCTGCTCACCACGGTGAATCGTACGCATAGCCGCGTGGCGATGCACGCCGTGAGGGAGAGCTTGCTCGAAGCACAGGCCGCAGCGGCTGGATTGCGATTGGTGAAGGTGCCGATACCGTCGCCATGTTCCAATGAATTTTACGAACAGGCGATGAGCGAGGCGATGGCGCGCGCGAGGGAGGAAGGCGTGAGGCACATTATTTTCGGCGATCTCTTTCTCGAGGACATTCGCGCCTACCGTGAGAAGCACCTCGCAGCTTGCGGAATGGCGCCCGTCTTCCCACTCTGGAGAAAAGATACGCGGCAACTGGCTGAGGAAATGATCGCCGGAGGGCTTTGCGCCTACTTGACGTGCGTCGATCCCCGGCGGATGGACCGCAATTTCGCAGGTCGCCGATTCGATGGTGACCTGCTGGGTGAAATGCCAACTGAAGTGGATCCCTGCGGCGAAAACGGCGAATTTCATACGTTCGCGAGCGCAGGGCCCATGTTTCAGAACCAAATACCTGTTACGGTGGGTGAGATCGTGGAACGCGAAGGCTTTGTTTTCGCCGATCTACTGCCTCACACGCTGGTGGCCGGAGCCGGATGAGACCAGCACGGGGAAAGTGTTAGCAGTACGGAGCCACAGTGCGCATTTGTTCGCTATTGCCGTCCGCGACGGAAATTGCTTACGCCATTGGGCTCGGCGACTCGATTCTCGGCGTCAGCCATGAATGCGATTTCCCCGCGGAGGCCGCGACGAAGCCATCATTGCTGCGGCCGCGCGTTGATCCGCAAGCGCCGCCTGCGGAGATCGATCGACAAGTGAGCGAAATTATCGCGCGCGGCGAGAGCATTTACGCCGTGGATGCGGAATTGCTTGCATCACTCTCTCCTGATCTTATTTTGACGCAAGATTTGTGCCACGTTTGCGCGGCGTCGCCGGACGATCTCGCCACCGCACTTACTCGATTTCCGAAGCCGCCGCGGGTTCTTTCGCTGACGCCCCGCTCGCTGCGAGAAGTTTGGGACGACGTGCGGCGCGTAGGCGAAGCGACCGGCCATTGTGCGGAAGCTGAAGCGCTCGCGGCTGAACTGGAAGAGCGGGTGGCAAGGATAGCGGCTAAGGCTTCGGGAGCCGATTCGCGTCCGCGCGTCGTGTGCCTCGAATGGCTTGATCCTTATTACGTGGGCGGGCACTGGATTCCGGAAATGGTTTACAAGGCTGGCGGCGAAGATGTGCTTGGGCGGTTGCGCGAACCGTCGTTTCGTGTGAGCGGCGAGCAGATTATCGAGGCTCGCCCCGATGTGATTGTCGTGATGCCTTGCGGCTACAACCTTGCGCGCGCTGCGAGCGAGCTTCGCATCGAGGCGCTGCCGCGCGGCTCGGAAATGCTACCGGCCGTTCGTGAACACCGGGTCTTTGCGGTCGATGCGAACGCGTACTTCTCGCGCCCTGGGCCACGGCTGGCTGATGGAGTCGCGCTGCTGGCGCACCTCTTCCATCCCCACCTGTTCCCTTCCGGCTATCCAGCGACTTCTTTTCATCGCGCCTAAATTGCGCATGCGGTCATCGCGATACACCACGCCGTTGGCCGGATTTGCGTTGCAGGTTACATCGAAGAGAGATTCCTCGACTGCGTGTCCCGGCGCTTCGCGCAAAGGCAAAAGCAGCGGGACACTCCGCTCGGAATGACCGCATGAGTGCGGGGGCGACTGATAATCGCGCGACGAAGCGGGTGCAGTGCGCGTGCTAGAATTTGGCGATGGCGAAACGCACGATTTCACCGGGCGGGACGATTGACGGAGCCGTGGAGCTGCCGGGCGATAAATCCATTTCGCACCGCTACGCGATTCTCGCGGCGCTGGCCGAGGGCGCGAGCGAAATTTCGAATTACGCTTCGGCGGCCGATTGCCATAGCACGCTCGAATGTCTCCGCCAACTGGGAATCGAAATCGAGGAAAAGGACGCGCGCGTCCGCATCAATGGCAAGGGTCTGCATGGGCTCAGCAAGCCGGCGCGCGCGCTCGACGCGGAAAATTCCGGCTCGACGATGCGCATGCTGGCGGGCGTGCTTGCGGGGCAGCCATTTGCTTCCACGCTGACGGGCGACGAATCTTTACGCCGGCGACCCATGCGGCGGGTGATCGAGCCGCTGCGACAGATGGGCGCGGAAATTGAAGGCCGCGAGGGAGACCGCGCACCGCTCGAAATTCGCGGCGGAAATTTGCGCGGGATCGACTACACGCCGCCGACTCCCAGCGCGCAAGTGAAGTCGGCGATTCTGCTTGCCGGATTGTTTGCGGATAGCCCAACGACGGTGCGCGAATCGGTTTGCACGCGCGATCATACGGAGCTTGCGCTGCGTGAATTTGGAGCCGCGATTACCGCGATCGACGGTGCGCGCGGTACGGCTCGAATTCAGCCCGGTCCCAAGCTGACGGCACGAAAACTCAATGTGCCGGGCGATCTTTCGACGGCGATATTTTTAATCGGCGCTGCGCTGGTGCTGCCGGAGTCGTCCCTGATGCTGCGAAACGTGGGGCTGAATCCGACGCGGGCACGCGTGCTCGATTTTTTAATCTCGATTGGAGCGCCGGTTCACGTAGCATCGATTCAATCCCGCGATGGCGAACTTGCCGGGGACGTTTCGGTGCGCCACGCCGCGCTCGAAGGCGGAAAAGTGGCGGGCGCTCAGGTGGCGGAAATGATCGACGAGCTGCCCATGCTGGCAGCGCTAGGCCCGTTCACCGAGAAAGGAATTGAGATTCACGATGCCGCCGAATTGCGTGTGAAGGAGAGCGACCGCATCGCCGCGTTGGCCCAAGGGCTAAGGCAGATGGGGGCGAAGGTCGAGGAGTTTCCGGACGGCATGCGCGTGGAAGGGCGGGGGGCCGGGAAACTGCACGGAGCCAAAATCGATCCCCATGGTGACCATCGCATTGCCATGGCGCTATCGGTGGCGGCGCTCGGGGCTGAGGGCGACACTACCATCCGCGACGCCGAGTGCGTCGGCGTCTCGTTCCCCGAGTTTTTTGCCACCCTGGACCGTTTGCGAGCGACCGAATCCGCGTAGGGGAGTCTGCACGCGCCCCGCGCTACCTGAAGTTCCCACAAGTGACTCCAAGCCAACAAGTTGCATCTAACTTACGAGCCAAAATTAGGGCGGGATGAGGTATCGCACAGGAAACCGAAGCGGTGACTGCCGCTTGACGCTTGCGGCAAGGATACGTTTCACTCAACAGACCGACCAAATTCGCACGGAAAGAGAGAGCTGTGTTCCGACCGATCTTCATTGGCCTGGTACTATCCATCTTGCTTTGCAGTTCCCCCAAGGCCGGGGCGGACGTGGGTCTGGTCCTCAACGATTCGCTGGATACCAGCGTGGCGCGGATCACTGGCTCCGGACACAGTGCGATCTATTTCTCTGGAATCTGCCCTGAAACGCCGATCAAGATGCGTTTGTGCCGTTCCGGTGAGAACGGTTCGGTGGTCAGTAATTACACATCGCTCGGCGAGGACCAACCCTTCGAATGGAACATTGTGCCGCTGGATGTGTATCTCTACGGCGTGGCGAACCCGGAAAATCGGCCGCTTTTTGCGTCGGCAAAAATCAAAAGCTTGCTGGAAACGGAATACCGCGAGAAAGTGCTGCGCGATTACTGCGCCAGCCACTCCTGCCAGACCAGCGAGAAGGCCGAATGGCGGGAAATGGTGAGCGCCACTTCGGAACGAACCATTTACATTTTTATCGTCAAAACCACCAGGCAGCAGGATCTCGATCTGATCGCGCGATTCAATGCCACTCCAAACGTGAATCATTTCAACGGATTCAGCCGTAACTGTGCTGATTTCAGCAAACACATCATCAACACCTATTTCCCGCACGCCACACACCGCGACGCGCTAAACGATTTTGGAATGACCAGCCCGAAAGCCGTGGCTCGCACTCTGGCGGGATACGCGCATCACCATCCGGAACTCGAGTACCGCGTGGTTCATTTCGCTCAATCGCCCGGCACGCTGAAGCACAGCAGCGAATGCCGCTCGGGGACCGAACAACTCTATCGCTCGAAAAAGCTTCTCGTTCCGATGGCTTTTTTCGCCTGGCACGCTTTGCCCGCTGTGGCGGGATCGTACCTTCTGACTGGACGCTTCAATCCCGAGCGCGAATTCGAGCGGCACGCGTCCTTCCGGGAAACGTCAGATGAAGACGAACTGAAAATAGCGGAATCGGATGACGACAAGATTGCGGCGGCGAGTCTGAAAGAAGCGGAAGCGCGGGAGAAAGCGGGCGCGGTGGGCACGCCTAAGGAATGGGCCGCATATCGCGAGGAATTCGATTCCGCGGTCAGCGAAGCGGGAAGCAACGGGTTAATTCCTGAGCCCGGATCGCTGGATCATGTGTTCAAAGATCTAAATGAGAGGGGCAAACCCTTCGTAGACGATCGCGGCAGGCTTTGGCTGGAAGTGGAGCATGATGGTGAGACGGTAAAGATCGGCCTGAGCCCTAGCAATGTGCTGGCACCCGGCTCCAACCGGCCACTCGCGTATCAGATGATTCTCGCGCACGTGGATGACGTGCTGAAGAGTTCGCCGCGCAGACGCGAGGCAATGCCCGAATTTCAGCAAACGTGGGACCTGCTGGAGCAGGTGCGTGCGCAGCTCCCCGGTACGAAGGAACCTACGCTGGCCATGAAGCGGTAGCCCGCCACAGTCATCAAGAATCTTGAAACTCCCGAAGCCGGAAATTCTTTGTAGGGCCTCCACGCCCCGTCTACTGCAATGACATGTACTCTGGGACCACCTGCGGATTCAGCTTTCGCAAACGCTTTTGCTCTTCGGAAGATTTTTCTTTATGCTGGTTCCTCTCATCTAAATTGAGATGGATTCGCAGTGGAGGTGATTCGCGTGTCTTATCGAGCCATTATCTTGGCGGCGTTGGTGGGCTGCCTATCGCCGCAAAGCCCGGCATGGCGCTGCCCGGTGCGGCGCAATCGGCGGCAGGCGCGCCAGCGACAGCTTCCGCCTCACCGGCGCAAGAAAAGCTGCTCAAATCGGCCGAGGCTTTTGTGCGCGTGCTTTTTGGCTGGGGCTCGGACGTGAAGGTGAGTCTTGGCCCTCTGGCGCCTTCTCGCGGCGCCGGATTACTACACGGTTCCGGTTTCAGTGATCCTCAACGGCCAGAAGGAAGCGGGCGAAATTTATGTCAGCAAAGATGGCAAGACCTTGCTGCGCGGCGAAATTTTCGACATGGGCACCGATCCTTTCGCTGCCAACCGCGCGAAGATTCACGTTGACGGAAGTCCCACGAAAGGACCTGCCAACGCTTCGGTGACGCTGGTTGAGTTCAGCGATTTCGAATGCCCCCATTGCCGCGCTTTGTGGTCGGCGATGAAGGCCGTGGAAGCGCGCTATCCGCAAATTCGAATCGTGTACAAGGATTTTCCTTTGACCAATATTCATCCCTGGGCGCAAACAGCGGCGCTCGGCGGACGCTGCGCGTTCGAGCAATCTCCGGCGGCTTTCTGGAAAGTCGAAGACTCGATTTTTGATAGTCAGGACGAGCTCACTCCCGAAAATGTGTGGGACAAACTGGTGGAGTTTGCGACCGGCGCGGGGCTCAATGCCGACGCGTTCAAGGCCTGCATGGCGTCCCCCGAGACGGCTAAGGCGGTCGATGCGAGTCACGCCGAGGGCGTGGCGCTTGGCGTGGACAGCACGCCAACGGTCTACATCAATGGGCGGCCGGTGGTGGGGGGCGACGAGAACACGCTGGTGCAATATATTAATTTCGAACTGGCCGCCGCGAAAAAGTGAAATCGCGCCCGAGGCCAACCCTTTGTCCAAGCCCCTGAATCCGAGTTGACGTGGCTCTTGCGGGGGTGCTATCACTTTGGGTCGTTTTGCGGGAGTGCTGCGCTTTCCTCGCTCCGTTTTCCCGGCTGCCGGCGGCGGGCAGCTTCGGGACATCCGTTTGAAATTTTGAGGAGGCTTTCTTGAGCTGTTGGCGGTGGGCTGCGCTTGGATCGTTGGCAGGACTGCTGGTGTTTGGGGGTTGCGGAGGAGGCTCCAGCCTCACGACGACGAACGCTACGCCCGTTCCGCAATCCGCGATCCCCTCGAACATCACGGCAGGGAGCGATGGCTTCACAGTTTTCCTTACCGGAACGGGCTTCGTATCGAGTTCCAAGGGCGTCACGTTCGCTTATTGGAATGGCGCGCCGCGCTCCACCACCTTCAATCTGACCACGAACCAACTGGCCGTGCAGATTCCCGCTTCGGACGTTGTCGCCGCAGGAGTTGGGGACATCACGCTGGTGAATCCTCCACCCGGCGGCGGGCCGTCTCAAAACGGCTTGGATTTCACGATCGTCGCGGCGCAGGCCGGCGGGCGAACGATCAGCTCGTTTTCTCCCGCGAGCGCCAATGCCGGCGACAAGGCGTTCACGCTCACGGTGAATGGCGACAATTTCACGGTGAACGACGTGGTCACTTGGAACGGAAGCGTGCGGCCAACTACGTTCATGAGTTCCGCGCAGGTGAGCGCGCAGATTAACGCCAGCGATGTGGCCGCCAGCGGATTAGCGAGCGTCGCGGTGAATGCGCCGGGGCTGTTGATTGCTTCTCCCTCCGTCAATTTTCCCATTGGGGGTCCGAACAACGCGAGTCCCAGCATTTCCTCACTTTCGCCTTCGTCAACCGCCGCGGGCGGGGAGGATCTGCAAATTCTCGTGAAGGGTTCGGGATTCGCTGCAAGCTCCGTGGTCGAATTGGACAACACGCCGCTGGCTACTTCTTACTTGAGCGCTTCGCAACTTGTCGCGGTGATTCCTGCCGCGGATACTGCCGCGAAGGGTACGTCGCAGGTGGCGGTGACAACCCCGGCGCCGGGCGGCGGTCTCTCCAAAACTCTGACGTTTACAGTCAATTGATCGCCGCTGCTCGTAACTCTTACTTGCTTGGATCCTTTCTGGATGTAGACGCGTTCGCTAAAATTCCCTATTCTCGATTGGCCGATATGCAGACGTCGCACAAGCCGCATGCGCTTCGTCCTGGCGACGTGGTTCGCGTGCTTTCACTAGCCAGCCCGGTGCAGGAAGACCGCTTGAAGAAGGGTTGCGACGAAATTAAACGGCTGGGCTACACGCCACAAATGGAGGCTCCGGCTGCGCGGGAGGAGGGCTCGTTCTTTGCAGATTCGGCAAGTAATCGTCTCCGCGCTTTGCAGAGCGCGCTGCAAGATGCCGGCACGCGAGCGATTTTTTGTTCGCGCGGAGGTTACGGCTCGAACTACTTGATTGAAGGCCTGGGCACGGTACCGGCGACACCGAAGATTTTTCTTGGATCGAGCGATATAACGTCCCTGCAAGCTTTCCTGTGGCAAAAGCTGAATTGGGTGACCTTTTATGGCCCAATGGTCGCGTCGAACTTCGACCAAGGCGCGGGAGCGGGGCACGGTTACGATGAAGCGAGCCTGATTCGCGCGATAACGGCTACCGAAGAGGGCTGGACACTCGATTTGCAAGGCGAGCCGCTGATCAAAGGCTCGGCGCGAGGAATAACAGTCGGCGGCTGCCTGACCCTGCTTGAAACGACTCTCGGCACGCCGTGGGAAATCGAGACGAATGGCGCAATTTTGATTCTCGAAGATCGCGGGATGAAACCTTATCAGGTTGACCGCGCGCTGATGCACATGAAGCAAGCCGGGAAGTTGAGAGCCGTGGAAGGAATTATATTGGGCGAATTCCCCGATTGCGAAGGGCCCGCGGGCGACGAAACCGTGTGCGACACGGTTCGCAGGGTTGTGGGCGACTCCGAGATTCCAATCGTTTGGGGCGCGCCGATCGGACATACGTCGCGCCCGATGTTGACGGTTCCTTTAGGAGTGCTGGCCGAGCTATCCAGCGCGGGGAGCGGGACCCTTCGCATTTTGGAACCTGCTTGCACCGCCTGAAATATAGGGCAACGATCTTGAGAGGGCGCAGCGAATGAACTCTGGCCTCGAAAAGCGAGCCGCGAAACACATCCACATGCTCGGCGTTGCGGGATCGGCCATGGCTCCGGTGGCGGGGATGCTGAAGGAGCGCGGCTTTCGCGTGACCGGCTCGGACGTGAATGTGTATCCCCCGGCATCGACATTGCTCGATTCGTTAGGCATTGCGTGGAATGAAGGATACCGCGCGGAAAATCTGACGCCCACCCCGGATCTCGCGGTGATCGGCAACGCCATTTCGCGCGGCAATCCCGAGGTGGAACGCATCCTGGACGAGAAAATTCCGTATTGCTCGATGCCGCGGATTATCGAAGACTACTTTTTGCCGGGCCGGGACTCGATTGTCGTCGCCGGAACACATGGCAAAACCACGACGACCGCGATGCTTGCCTGGATTTTCCAGACTGCGGGACGGCAGCCAGACTTTTTGATTGGCGGCGTGGCCCCGAATTTTGGCGACCGCAGTTACGGTCTGGGAGGCGGAAAAGAATTCATCATCGAAGGGGACGAATACGATACGGCTTTTTTCGACAAGGGACCGAAATTCCTGCATTATCACCCGGACGAGTTAATTCTCACCTCGCTTGAATATGACCACGCGGATATTTATCCGGATCTGGCCGCAATCGCGCTGCAATTCCGCAGGCTGGTGAATCTGGTTCCGCGGCGTGGGCGAATTTTGATCTGGGGCGAGAGCCGCGAGCTAAAGGAAGTGGCCGCCAAGGCCTTTTGCCCGGTGGAGACTTTCGGACTGGCGCAGGAGTGTGATTGGCAAGCCCGCGATATCGCTTGGGATGAAACAGCGACGAAGTTCCGCGTAGTATTTCGCGGAAGCGAAGTTGTGGGTATCCGAATTCCAGTGGCCGGCACTCACAATGTGCTGGATGCACTTGCGGCGATTGCGTTGGCTCACGGCCGAGGCGTGGATCGCGATGCGATTGCGCACGCGCTTGCTACATTTCAAAGTGTGCGGCGGCGGATGGAGATCAAGGGCGAAGCGGGCGGCGTGCTGGTGGTCGAAGACTTTGCGCACCATCCGACCGCGATTCGCTCGACGCTCGAGGCTGCGCGAATGCGCTGGCCGGAACGCCGGATTTGGGCCGCAGTCGAGCCGCGTTCGAATACCATGCGCCGCAAAATATTCCAGGAGGCTTTGCCGGAAGCTCTTTCGCTGGCCGATACCGTGCTTTTCGGGCCGGTGAATCGCGCGCAGTTATTGGAAAAAGGCGAACGGCTTTCGCCCGAAGATATCTGCGAATTGATTCGAGCGCGCGGGCACAACGCGGAGGCGTGCGATTCGGCGGACGAAATTGCGAATCGAATTGCGTCGGGAGCCAAGCCGGGCGACATGGTTTTGATCATGTCCAACGGAGGCTTCGACGGACTTACAACCAAGCTTCTCGAAAAACTTCGCGCCCCGGTTGGTACGCGGGGATGACCGATGGCGGCGCGAAGCGCATGCTTCGAATCTGGGCTCTGGTTGCAGGGATGTTTTTCGGAGTCGCGGCGCAGCCGGCTTCCGCGACGATTGCCTACCGTATTTCCCTCGCGAATCCCGATCAGCACCTTTTTCATGTGGAGATGACGATTCCTGTGGATGGCAAGGAAGTGGTGACGGCGCTTCCCGCCTGGAACGCTTTGTATCAGGTGCGGGATTTTTCATATCGCGTGAGGGCCGTCAGCGCGCTCTGCTCCGCATCGATTGCCGTCCCTCTTACCGTGCGCGTGCTCGACAAGGACACTTGGCGCATTTCGCTGGCGGGCAGTTGCCAGCCGGGCGATCAAAATAGCTTTGAAATTCGATACTCCATCCAATGGGACGATCCCGGTCCTTTCAATTCTCAGCTCAACGATCATCACGCTTTCATGAATCTCGCCGAGATTCTGATGTATGTTCCGGAGCGGCGGGCTGAAGATACCTCCGTGAGTTTCGAAAATCTTCCTGCGGGCTGGCGAACGGCGGCGGAGCTGGCGCCGGGCGGCGCTTCCAATACGTACGCTGCCGCGAGTTACGACGCGCTGGTGGATGCGCCGGTGGAGGCCGGCGAGTTCGATGAATTCCAATTCATGGAGTCCGGTGCGCGCTTCCGGGTTGTGGTGGATGCCACAAACTGGAAGAAAGATACGCTGGAAGGGGCGCTCGAGCGGATTACGCACTACGAATTAAAGCTGATGGGCGGCCCGCCTCCTTTCGATTTGCCATCGCGCGGGTATACATTTTTCTTTCACATCGGCCCGTACGAGGACCAGGGCGGCGGAGGCATGGAGCACCGAAACTCCACTGCAATTGCGGCCGCGTCTGTGGAGGCGGCCGCGGCGATCGCGGCGCATGAGTTTTTCCACGTGTGGAATGTGAAACGCATTCGGCCCCGCACGCTCGAACCGGTCGACTATACGAAAGAGCAGTACACGCGGGCGCTTTGGTTCGCGGAAGGAGTGACCAGTTGCTACGCGTCGTTCACGCTCGAGCGGTCGGGGCTTTGGTCGAAGAGGCAGTTTTACGACGATCTGGCCTTGCAAATAAACGATGTGCAGTCGCGCCCGGCTCACACCTGGCAAAGCGCGGAAGACTCGAGCCTGGACGCGTGGCTGGAAAAATATGACGCCTACAATACGCCGGATCGCAGCATTTCGTACTACGACAAAGGCCAAATTCTGGGAGTGCTGCTGGACTTAGCCATTCGCGACGCCACCGATAATCGAAAATCTCTCGACGATGTGCTCCGGCGCATGAACGAGGAGTATGCAAAGAAAGGCAAGCTTTACGACGATAGCAATGGGATTCGGGCGGCGGTCGAAGAAGTGGCCGGAAAAAGCTTTGAGGACTTTTTCGGCCGCTATGTCTCCGGCACAGCCGAGATACCCTACAACGATTTTTTGTCGATTGCGGGACTGGAACTGAAGGCGAGTGCATCTGAGCCGGAAGATCGGAGCGGGCAACCGGGCGGGCGTTTCTTGATTTCCGAAATCGCGCATCCCAGCGAGAGACAGCGCCGCATACGCGAGGGCCTGCTGCGCGGCACCACCGATTGACATGCGTGCCGCACCGGAATTATTTGCCGCATGATTCGCACATGCCTACTCGTTCTCTTTTTTGCATTGGCCATCATTTTCGGTTTGCCGTGGCTGGTGCTCTGGACGGTTCTGACCGGCAATCCGGACTTCATGTACGCCGTCGCGATGAAAGCGGTGCGCTTCGGTAGCCGGCTTGCGGGCGTGCGCGTACGCGCAGTCGGCCTCGAAAATATTCCCGCTCAACCTTGCGCTTTCATCGCCAACCACGCCTCGAATATGGACCCACTCGTATTTATTCCGGCGATTCCGCGGCGGGTCGGCATTCTAGTGAAGAGAGAACTATTTCGGATTCCTATTTTCTCTTCGGCGATGATTCGGGCGCAATTTACGCCCGTGGATCGCGGCGACCGGGAAAGTTCTGGAAAGAGCATTTCCGCTGCCGCTCAAATACTCAAGGAAGGACTTTCCTACGCGATTTTTGCGGAAGGCACTCGCAGCGCAGATGGGCGGTTGCGCCCATTCAAGAAGGGCGGGTTCACCATGGCGATCGAAGCGGGCGCGCCGATCGTGCCAGTCTCCATTGCCGGCACGCAGAGGCTATGGCCAAAAGGAAGCTGGACTATCACGCCGGGCGAGGCGACGGTCGCGTTCGGCCCTGCCGTGGATGCGTCCGGGTACACGCTTGAGACCCGCGCTGAGTTGATTCAACGCGTTCAGTCGCTTGTGGCTGCCGCGCTGCCGCCGGAACAGCAACCGCTTTAGGAATCCATCGGTAGTCGCGTCCGCGAAACGGAAACTTCTTCTCCATCTGAACTGCGCTTAGCCGCAGGATTATTCTTGGCTTGGTATACTGCTTTTCGATGGCTGGAAAATTTATTCACGAGGTGTTGCCCGTTGGACTGCTGCAGTGCAACTGCTCGATCCTTGGGGACGCGGCGACGGGCGATGCCATCGTGGTTGATCCTGGCGACGAAGTCGAACGTATCCTCGAAATTATCCGCCGCCACAATCTGAAGGTGCGCGCCATTGTCAGCACGCATACTCATATCGATCATGTGGGCGGCTTGGCCACGCTTCATAAGGCGACTGACGCGCCCGTGATGATCCACGAAGCCGATCTTCCGCTTTATGCAAACCTGGAAATGCAGGCGGAGTGGCTGGGCGTGCCGACGCCCGCGATGATGCGCATTCGGGATTTCGTGAAGGAGGGAGATACAGTGCGCTGGGGCGGCTTCGCGGCGCGCGTGTTGCACACGCCCGGTCACACGCCGGGGAGCATCAGCCTGCTTATCGAACCGGGGACTGCCGCTGGTGGCGAAAGCGACGCTGCGCCCGGATCGCGCCGCACTTCGAGCCTCGAGAATCCGCCGAATGATGCGCGGACTGCGCGGCGCCTTCTTGCCGGCGACACTTTATTTCACGGCAGCATCGGGCGCACCGATCTGCCCGGCGGATCCTTTCCTCAGATCATCAGCTCCATCCGCGAAAAGCTCCTGGTTCTTCCGGAGGACATGGTTGTATTTCCAGGGCATGGGGAAGTGACTACGATCGGCTTCGAGCGGGAGCACAATCCTTTCCTGGCGTGAGAAAACGACATCGACGGCTTCTACGCGGAGCAGATTGAAGTTCGCCGATCCGGGTGATATTGTTCGCCGCATTCCGCATATTCCGCGAGAAAGGAATTTGGAAATGAAGAGCTCGCCGAAGTTTCTCAGCGCGACTCGCATCGCGTTGCTGCTCGTGGCCGTTAGCTTGTCATTGCCAGCCGCCGCCATGGCACAAGCGGCCGAGCCGAAAGTGCGCTCGCTCGAAGAGCGAGTCCAGCGCCTCGAGGATACCCAGGAGATACGCGATCTGCTAACGAGCTACGGGCGTCTGCTCGACGCTCACGACTTGGCCGGCTATTCGCACCTGTTCGCCAAGAATGGGGAATGGGTCGGCGGATTCGGTTCTGCCAAGGGTCCCGCAGCCATCCAAGCCCTGATGGAGAAGAATCTGGGCGCCACTCCGAAGGGGAAGCCCGGCTCGACATACCACCTACTCACCAATTTCATGATCGATGTGAACGGCGATACGGCCACGGCGTGGTCGCGCTGGTCGTTTACGGTGACCGGCGCCGACAAGAAGCCCTCCATCCTCTACGGGGGCCACTACGACGATAAGCTGATCCGCGAGGATGGCCGCTGGAAGTTCCTGCGGCGGGTGGCTGTGAACGACATACCCCAGTCGGACCCAACCGACACCAAATAGCCGGGTATGTGCCCTGTAAATCGATGGAAATCGTGGTTGGGAGCTAGTTCTAGGACCCTATGTTGCGGGGTACGGAAACTCGGCGGCCAACTTCGCTTTACTGTTGGATACCGCAACAGGATAATCACCGCGGTCGTCCATAGCTGGCGGCGCTGACTGAGTGTATTCCTTGGGAAGACACGGTTAGCGAAGGCAAACATGTTACTTTCCGCTATACTTATATTACGCGACGTTGAGATGCTGCGAGATTTTGTGTTCAACTTCCGGCGCAGCGTGCAGGTCGGTTTTCCTTGGCTGGGCGCCGCCGTCGCGACGATCCATGAAATCTGCGGGGGGTAATTAGAAATGAGACGTTCCGACTTGGTGAAGAGCCCGAGCAAGGGGAAATCCGTGCGCACATCACAAATTGTTTTCGGCGAGAGGCAGCATTTGCTGCGAGTACTCGACTCGGTCGAGCGCAGCGCTTTGCCTACTTCGCGCCTGGATCAGGAGCGGCGCGTAATCGAGCAGTTGATTCACGCGCGGACGCAAGAGTTGAACCGGATCAACGCGGGATGGGATGAAAAAGTGGGCGTGGTGCTTAGCGCCGAAGTGAAGCCGGAAGCACTCGAACAACTTTCGCGCCAGGCACCGCGAGAGGATTACTATCTGCTTCGCTTGATCAGCGAGCATCCGAAAGTGGGCGCGAGGACGCTGGGCCGTCTTTCGCACCATCCCTATTCGGCGATTCGCGAAAACATCGCGCGCCATCCGAATAGCGACGCCGCCACACTCTCGCGCTTGAGCCGGGACCGTTCGCAGCCCTTGTGGTATCTCGTCGCCTTCAATCCCAATGCTCCGGCACCGTTGCGGAAGAAGCTTCAGGAACGCATGCGGCGCCTGGGCGAAAAATCCGCCACCCAATAGACCGTTCAGAGTACCGTCTGATGCATTTGGCCTCGCCTCGTTTTTGCGCCGGGTAGAGTGCGTCACCGTCCTTTGTTTGCTTTGCCCCCTGCGGTCACTCATCAAAACTTCAATGCGATCGCCGCAATCCGGCAAGGTCTGTTGGACGCCAGCCGTTTAAGGGCGACGTATCCGCAAAAATACAAGCAACACCCGATGGCCCCGTCGCCGGCAACGGGCGCAAACTCCGCGTCGCATCAATTTTTGCCGCAAGGACTTTGCCCCAAGGAGCTAAGTATCATGTCTGAAACCAAACCCAGCGAAGCACAGATCGAGCAACGCGCCTATGAGTTGTATCTGGAACGCGGTTGCGAGCACGGAAGAGATGTAGAAGACTGGCTCGAAGCCGAAAGAGAATTGACTGAACTCGCGGAATTGAGCACGGCCGAAACGCAGCTCGCGGCGGATGAGGAACCATTCCACGAGTCGGAAGAACCGATCCGCGTGAAAAAGCACGCTGCGGCAGCAGGCGTTGCCACGGCTGTTGTATCTTCTACCTGAAACGCGCGGTAGCCTCTCTCGTTTTCAGCCAAGCCCCGGCATTCAAGCCTGGGGCTTGGCTTCCTTTTTTCGGGCTCGCAGGATGCCCAGTCGAATCCCCGCGTGTGACGCCTACACGTCGTCCCGTCCCGACTGAACGTGAGCTGAGACTACGATTCTGAGCCATCCGGAAATCGGAGGATGAATTTGCCGAGGACACTATCGTAAACCGCATAGTTTCCGGAATCCTTGGCAGCCAGTTCCAGAACGCGTTTCCGCGCCTCTTCCAGAGAAGCGGATGTTTCGATCCACAGGTGATCGCCATCGGGCAGTTTTTGAAATATATCAAACGACCGATGAGGCATGTTCTCCCCTTAGAAAGACCTAAAATCCACCAATTGCGGGGCGGCCTATATAGCACAAAGATTTCCTAAAGTCAGTTTGGCCGGCGACCGAGCGCGGCCAAGCCGTTATCCACGCGATGAAGGCACAGCCCAGGACGAGAGGAGTGCGCTGATTTTGGCTAAGCGCCATCGACTCAGCCAGATGCGCGTACTGGGCTCCGGCTGCGTCCTACAGCTACCGCGCGGCGAGGAGAGCGAGGTTCGAGGTGATGTGCTTCACGTAGCTTTGTGTTTCCGGAAAAGGAGGGACGCCACCATAGCGGTCTACCATCTCAGGACCGGCGTTGTAGGCAGCGAGGGCGAGGCGCACATCGCCATGGTAGCGGTCAAGCAAGTCCTTCAAATAGTGCGTGCCGGCGTCGATATTCTGCGCCGGGTCGAACACATTCACCAGGGCATAACGCGCGGCAGTTTCACGCAACAACTGCATCAGGCCGAGGGCGCGCTTCCTCGACACTGCCTTGGCGTTGAAATTCGACTCGGCCGCAATTACCTGGGCGACGAGCTTTTCGTCCACGCCATATTTTTGCGCCGACGCGTGAATGAATTTGGCGTAGCGCACGGCGAAGTCAGCATTCGCGGGAGGAGGCGCGGGAAAGAGGTCCTCCGGCTCGACATCGACCAACTCGCTCGCGGCAATATCGACTTGCCCACCCGCAACGGCGAGGCGCACGTGGTCGCCATGAAGTTCGTAGCTGGTGACGTGAAGGCGTGCGCCAGAGCGCAGCACGGCGTAATCCGCGCGCGCCGCGGGGACACCAATCGTTACCGCCGTCAACACCACCACGATAAGCGCGGCGGGGCAGAGGGCTGGGTGGAAAGCGATTTTCATTTAGCCGGGTTCGCGGGCGGCCGATTGGCGCTGGCCGGAGGCGTCAGGCCATTATCGCGCAAATATTCGACCATCTGGCCGTAATGATCCATGGCGTGTACGCAAGAGAACATGGCAAGGGCGGCGCGGGTCCTCAGGAATGGTACGGCGGGTTTCTCCATCGGAGTGACGCGCGTTTTCCGCGTTGATGGTGGCGATGGCTTTGTGGCCGAGAGCGAATGACTCTTTCAAATATTGAAGGATCTGGTCCTTGGTCTGAATGGAATCCGGGCCGTTTGAGCCAACACCTTCGTCAGGAGCGGCGGGAGGAGTGCGGCCGAGAATGGAATCAAAAAAGCGATCGTTCGCGGTGGCGACGTGCTTGACCTCCTGGGCGAAGGTGCGCACGCCCTTGAAATTGCCGTTGGTAGGCGCGAAGGAATATTTGTCTTCCGGCATGGCCTTGGCGGCGCCGGTGAATTCGAATTCTACGATCGTCAACTGGGTATCGAGAGTTGAGGTGATCGTGGGAGGCTGGTTTGAGATCGGCGGCCGCTGTTGCGCTTGAGCGCGCCCGCCGGCGAACAATCCAGCAAACAACAGCAATCCCAAACCGAGGCCGAATGATCTCCGCATCGAAATTCCCCCTTTTCGATTTAGTCCTTCTGTTTATCGTTTAGGATGTAGGTGCGAATGGCTTCCGCCACGCCGCATTCGTCGTTTGAGCGAGTTGTCTTCCACCCAAAGGATTTCAACTCGTCGGGACTATTGCCCATTATGACCGGCAAACCGGCATAGTCTAACATTTCCCGGTCATTCCAGTTGTCGCCAATCGCCATTACGTCTTCGCGCGGAATCCCGCGGCGGCGGGCCCACTCCGCGACGGCGGAGCCTTTAGTTACTCCGCGGTTTAGCACGTCCAGCATGGAGACATCGACGCGCGGGTATTCCGTAAGTGAAATGGAGTAGGCGTTAGACCCCTGAAGATTTTCCAATTTCCGAATCACCTGGCGAATCGTCTGGCACTCGGCAATGAAGAGCACCTCGACGGGGTCTTCGGAATCGAGGCAGGCGGTCAGGGGTGCGATCTCGGCAACATGTTCTGGATGTCTGCTGAGATAGGGGCCCATAAACCGGGCCTTCCAGTCGATGTGCTCGAAGATCAATTGGTTTTCGCGCGGACGGTCGAAAATCACCCCGCAGAAAGGGCGAAAATCGGAAGTGGCCTCGAGCACCAGGCGGGCCGCCGCCACCGGGAGCAGCGAGCGTAAATGCGTTTCTCCAGAGGCGGATTTAACCAGGGCTCCGTTGCTAGTGATCAGTTCCACGCTGCAGGGGAGTTGGGAGGCGATAGCCCGCGCTGAATGGAACCGGCGCCCGGTGACGATGACAATTTCGATGCCCCGGTTGGCGGCTTCGGCAATTGCCTGGGCATTTTCGGGGGGAAGCTGCGAATGGCTGTCGAGCAGGGTACCATCGATATCCATCGCGATGAGCTTGACGGCCAATTGTTCTCCCGATTTGAATTATATGCGGAAGACGGCGCACCGCCAGGCGATTGAATAGACGTCAGGGGCGCGGTACCGACCCATTTTGGCCTTGATCGAAGTCGCCTGATGTTCCGGGGTTCTCAGGTTTCTCAGGTTCGTTACCCTACAGAATACCTGAAACACTGCATTGATCGGCTCAGGTACCAGTGGCTATTGTGGGACAAAGACCGCTACATGGGAGCCTTGTTAGAAGTTGATGGAAGAGTTGAGCTAGAAGATCTATCGCACACCCCGGGATCTCGGCTCGCCAGCCATCATACCTAGTTTGGTAGCAAGGCTCCCATCCCCTCTTTTTTCCGAGCGTTCTGGCGCATCCCAGACCCCGACGCGGCGTTACTTACGGTGATGGAAGGCGATTGGCCCGCGATCATAGGTTTGCTAATATGAAAACCGCCGTGGGCGTGTAGCTCAGTTGGGAGAGCGCCTCGTTCGCAACGAGGAGGTCGGGGGTTCGAGCCCCCCCACGTCCACCAGTCCTCTTCAGGGTAATCGGTCAAGCAGGCTCGAATTCGGGGTCCATGGCGTGGCTTGATTCTTTTCTCGCGTCGCTAGGCTTTTCCCGAACTTCACGAGGCTTAGTTTCAACACCTTGCGGCTCAAGTAGGTCGGCTAATTGCAACTGCATATTGCCTGGATTGGTGGCGTAGGAAAGACCTGTCTGGATATCAATGACACCGGCGCGGATCAGCTTCTCGATCTCGGCGTCGAAGTACTGCATGCCCTCCGTTGAACCATCCCGCATGGCGTCCAACAGGGTTTTGCCTTCACCCTCGCCCTTTTGGATGTATTCGCGGGTACGCAGCGTTGATTTGAGTATTTCGAAGGCCGCCACACGCCCCCCGCCATCCTTCCGGGGGATCAAGCGCTGGGAAATAATGTAACGAAAGCTCTTTGCGAGCCGCGTGCGAACGGCATTTTGGTCTGATAGAGCGAACGCTCCGATGATCCTTTCGACTGTTTTCGCTGCGTCGATGGTGTGAAGAGTCGAGTAGACCAAGTGGCCGGTTTCCGCAGCGTCCAGGGCCACTTCGATGGTTTCCCGGTCGCGCATTTCGCCAACAAGTATCAGTTTGGGAGCTTGCCGGAGCGCGGCCCGGAGCGCTAGTGCGAAGCTGGGTGCGTCCGTATGCAGCTCCCGTTGGTGGACTGTCGACCGCTTGTGTGAATGTAGGAATTCGATCGGGTCCTCGATGGTAATGATGTGGCAGGCCCTCTCGGCGTTGATTTTGTCGACCAGTGCAGCCAGTGTGGAGGATTTGCCGCTGCCTGTCGGCCCCGTCACCAGAACGATTCCCGGCCGGAGGTCGGTTGCCTCGGCAAGCTGACTGGGCAAGTTCAGCGCGTTGAAATCCGGGACGCTGCTCGCGATCACCCGCATGACAATGGCGCAGCTTCCGCGCTGGGTGAAAACGTTCACGCGAAAGCGCGAAATCTTCGGTAAGCTGTAGGAAATATCGCACGATCCTTCCTGCTTAAGCTTGTCAACGGCATGCGCGTTGCGCCCAATCAGATCGGCGGCAATGCGCGCCGTATCCTCCGAAGTCAGACGCCCGACGCCGGGAATATTCAATTGCACGAGTTGGCCGCTGGCCTCTATTTGCGGAGCCCGCCCGGGTGAAAAGATGAGGTCGCTGATCTTTGTCGAGGCACGAAGCATGGCTGCGATGATTGATGGAGTCGGTACCGGTTGAGTCGGAGCGGCTTTCTCGGCTTTCAGGGTCGGCTGTTGAGTCTCGTCCATAAGGGCCTGCTTTCCGCCTGCTAGCCCGAGAAAGGGGACCTACGGGCCCGTTCGCTGCGCCTACAAGTATGGCCGCAATTCGATCCCGACCGGTTTCTAAAGGGTTTGCTGTTGTCAAAGGATTAGTGGCCGTTGGGACAGGACATGACAGTCACATCTTGGCAAGGCTACTCATGGCCGGCGGATTCTGTGCCGCAAAACAAATTTGCGCCGGGAAGTCGAAGTTGGATTACTATCGCTACAAGATGGCCGGAAGAGCCATTACCGGCGGTTCAGCAGCGCACCGGGACCGATGTTCCCACAGCTCTTGGTTGCGGCGTTCCTTCCCTGCATGCGCCACTGGTCTGTTGCTGCTCGCCCTTTCCCCTGCGCTCCAAGCGCAAAAGTCGTCGCCACGCCCGACCGCGCCAGTCACGTCGTCGGGGAACAACCCGACCTTTGGGTCCAGCACTCTCCCGCCAGTCGACCAGGGACGGGATCCGTTCGAGGATTTGTACGGGTCACCGACAATAATTCCCATGCCCGCGCCTTCCGACCACTTGATGGATTCCGAAGGATGCAACTCCTGGACGGAATCAGGGGTACACAGCCCCACGGTGAGCGTTGCAAGGCTGGCGGTGCCGGGAAAAGCTACCGGCGAATACCAGAGAGGCTGTGGCGCGTACAAGGACAAGCACCTCGATCAGGCAGAGCGGCACTTGCGCAAGGCGATAGATATCTATCCGAGTTACCCAGCGGCATGGGTGGTGCTCGGGCAGGTGTTAGACGCGCAACACAAACGGGAAGATGCGAAGCAAGCGTGCTCGGAGGCGATCAAGATCGATTCCACATACGTCGCGCCTTATCTTTGCTTAGCGGAGTTCTCAGCGACAGAGGATGATTGGAAGCAGGTTTCTAGTTTGTCAGAACGCGCACTGGCGCTCGATCCGGCGAACAACCCTTATTCGTTGTACTATACGGCCGATGCCGCCTTCCACCTCAACGATCTGGCCGCGGCGGAGAGGAACGCGCTCGCTGCGGTAGCACTCGATCCTTGGCATCACATCCCGCGCCTGCACCTTCTTTTGGCCCAGATCTATGCGGCCAAAGGCGAACCCGATGCGGAAGCTGCGCAGTTGCGAGATTATTTGAAGGTGGCGCCTAACTCGGGGGATGCGGCCGGGGCCCGCGACATTCTCGCGCAACTCCAATTACGGCCTGCGAAATAGCCAGCACCTAGGTGCTACGGCTGGGTGCTCGACTGGCGTTCGGCGACAATCTTCCTCGCATTCGCGTAAAGCGCCTTGGCCTGGGGAATCGATTCCTCGGCCTTAACGAGCTGCGGATCGTTATCCAGCTCGACTTTGTAGCCTTCATTCAATCCGAATAGAGTTGTGAATACCTCGCGCTTGATCTCCCATTTCAGCCAGGGGAGATTTTGCTCGATCTGCTGATCGGTGACACGGATGTGCTGGTCTGCCACATATTTCTTGAATTCGGCAATTACCGAGTCATCGACCACAAAATCCTTGGTCACATTGGGTCTTTGGCCAAGATAATATCGCGCGAAGTCTCCCACGCCCTCCGGAAGAGGGTAGAAAACGCCTCTGCGCTCAAGCAGGTCCTCGAAATCGTCTGGCTTGGGCGCGGCCTCAACTACGTCGGGGGTAATTCCACCCTGTCCGTATACTTGGCGCCCGGTATCGGTCAGCTTTACCTCCGGCGTTTTCGGGCGCTGGGGATTGTAGTGGTAATCATAGAGGGTTACGTTCTTGTAATTGCGCTGGATCAGCCGACCGCTGGGTGTGTAATAACGAGCGGTCGTTAGCAGGAGCGCGGTATTTTCGCTTAAGGGAAACTGCGTTTGCACCAAACCTTTTCCGAAGGTGGTCTCACCGACAATTAATCCTCGGTCGTGGTCCTGAATCGCGCCGGACACAATTTCCGATGCCGAAGCGCTTCCGCTGTTTACCAACACGATCAACGGGACTTCGAGGCCCTGATTCCCGGGGCTCGAATAATATGGCCGCTCCGGTGACGATCGTCCGCGGTGCGATACAACCAGCTCATTCTTGTCCAGGAACATGCCCGCCATGCCAACCGCCTGATTCAGGAGGCCGCCGCCATTATTTCGCAAGTCAATAATCAGACCATCGAGCTTCGATGCGTCGAGCTGTTTCAGCGCGTCGGAAAGGTCGCTATCGGTCGTCTCGTTGAAGGTTGAGACGCGTACGTATCCGATTCCTGGTTTCACCATTTCGTAGAACTGCACACCGGGCCGAGGGATTTCGTCGCGCACGACCGTGACTTCAATCGGTTTCTCCCAGCCTTCGCGTCCCAGGGAGATGTGCACCGCGGTTCCCTTGGCGCCCTTGAGCATCTCGGCCACTTCGGTTGTGGTTAATCCTGTGCACGTTTTTCCATCGACTTTCAGGATAACGTCGCCGGGACGAATTCCGGCCTTGTAGGCAGGCGAGTTGACGAAGGGCGACTGAACGACCGTATTGTTGTCTCTCTGCGCTACGACCATGCCGACGCCGTAGTATCGGCCCTCTTGCTCTTCGCGAAACAGCGCGTATTGCTTGGGGTCAAAGAAGTTCGAATGAGGGTCAAGCACGTGCAACATTCCCGGGATGGCGCCGTCATAGATGGCCTTATCGGTGTCCACGGGATCAGCGTAGTTCCGCTGGACCACGGAGAGGACGTGGGTGAAACTTTTTACGGAATCCTGAGCGTCGTCGGAGCCTGCCGCCGTAGCGCGCGCCTGGGGACCGTAAACAAAACCGCCTAGCAGCGCCGATACCACCAGCACGATTGCTAGCAATACAATGCCTCGCGCTTGAGATGCCTCGTTTTGTGGCCGTTGCGCCGTGCCGTTCGACGCTGAAGATGGTGAATGTTCCATGCCGCCTCGCTTCGACTGTGATACCGGAAGTATAGCACAGCGCTCTGGGCTGTTTGACACGTCCACGGCCCTCTTCTATGATGCAAAAAGAGCGCAAGCGGGCGCTGGTTCTTCGGCTTCCAATGCTGAGCATCCCCCATCTCATTGTGATCTTTGTGGTCGCGCTGGTGATTTTCGGGCCCGAAAAGCTCCCTGAATTGGCACGCAACCTTGGGAAAGTGATGGCGGAGTTCCGGCGCCATACGAGCGACCTCCGCAGCACTTTCGAAGGACACTTGCGCGATATCGAACGCGAGGGCGAATCCCGGAGGATTGCCGCAGTGCCCGCACCGGTTGCTCCGCCGCCGACTGCCCAAACCCCGGCGCCTGCCGCACCCGGCACCGTGCCATCCAAACCACCAAACGCCGCTGCCATCGCCGGACCGAGCGGAGATCCCTTTCCTGAAGATGTTCCCGATCCAGACCTGCGCTGGAGGAATCCTGGGGACGATCCCTATCTCACCGGCACCGAGTTTGCTCCTGGCGGCCCACCCGAGGAACCGCAAGCCCCCGAGCCGGAGAAAAATCCTGAACGAGTAGAAAATGGCGGCGTCCGCCCCTCCTGAAGTCACACCGCGCCAGCACGCCGAGGAAGAATCCGGCGCGGCGATGTCGTTCTTCGATCACCTTGTGGAACTGCGCAAGCGCCTCATCAGTGCGCTGATCGCCGTCGGAATCGGGATGGTGATTGGTCTATCGGTAGCTAGGCGATTTATCAACTTTATCAGTCAGCCTATGTGGGACGCGCTGCGCGCGAATCACATCGATCCAAGTTTGTATTACACGCACCCCGCCGGTTACGTCAGCCTGTACATCAGTATCGGCCTTTACTTGGGAATCGCGCTTGCGATGCCCTGGGTGCTGTATCAAGTGTGGCTGTTCGTGGCTCCAGGACTCTACAAACACGAAAGGCGGGCGGTCGCCAGCTTCATCGGATCGTCGATGTTTCTCTTTCTTTGCGGCATCGCGTTCGGATATTACGTAATGCTTCCGCAGGTTTTGACCTTCGTGGTGGCATTCGCCAACGGAGGCTCGGGCGTAGGCAACATCAAGCCCCTGATCGATATCAACGAGTATTTCGACCTGATTCTGGTAGTGCTGGTGGGTCTCGGAGTGATTTTCGAACTGCCGGTGGTGGTATTTATTCTGTCGCTATTCGGAATCGTTACGCCGAAGTTCCTGCTGCATAATTTCCGGTACGCGCTGCTGCTGATCACGGTGACTGCCGCAATCGTTACGCCAACGCCAGACGCAACCACGATGCTCATCTTTATGGCACCGATGGTCGTGTTGTATTTTATCGGCGTGCTCGTTTCGTACGCAGTTTTGAGAAATAAGCGCGCCAAGGAAATCACGGAAGGGCAGTCGCCATCAGGATGACCTGCCACCAGCGAATAGCCTTGGGTCGGTGCCGCCGCGCTCGCGTTGCTGCTATCGGCGTCGTGCGGACATGGCGGCACGGGTTGGGGCGCATCGGCAGACTCCGCTTCCTCGGCGAAAGCTGCCGCTCCTTTGCCGGCGTCGCGAGGCGCCTCGTCTGATGCTGCGCCTCCCGCGTCTGAAACTGGGGGCTTCGATGGCCAAAAGGCCTATGAACAGGTGGCCAAGCTGGTTAGTTTTGGCCCGCATCCTCCGGCCTCGGATGCGATTCACCGCGTACAAAGTTACATTCGGTCGCAACTCAAAGGCTTCGGTTGCCCGACCGACGAGGATGACTTCAACGCCCAGACGCCGATCGGCACCTTGGCCATGGAGAACATCGTCGCCAAGGTTCCCGGCAGCGGGCAAGGAATCATTCTGCTGCTGACCCACTACGACACGCTGCGGCTGGATAATTTCGTTGGCGCAGAGGACAGCGGCTCTTCGACTGGATTGATGCTTGAAATGGCGCGGATCTTGTGCAGCCAGCCCAAACACGCAGACGCCGTGTGGATCGCGTTTCTCGACGGGGAAGAAGCGCAGGTGGTGACAAACGGTGTGGCTCAGTGGACCAACACCGACAGCGTTTACGGCAGTCGCGAAATGTCCGCGCGGCTCGCTCTTTCGGGCGACTTAAAGCGAATTAAAGCAGTGATTCTGGCCGACATGATCGGGCAATTCAATCTTCATATCTTTCGCGATTCCGATTCGCCGAAGTGGCTCACAGACATCATTTGGCATACGGCGGCTCGCCTCGGCTACGGCAACATATTCGAATCTCAGGAAGCGGGCACCGAGGATGATCATTTGCCGTTCGTTCACCGTGGAGTCCCCGCCATCGACATCATCGACCTCGCGGACTATCAAAAGCTCGGTTATTGGCATACGCCGCAGGACACGCTCGACAAAGTAAGCCCGCGCAGCCTGGCGATTGTGGGTCACGTGATCCTCGAATCCGTGGCAGAACTTCAAAAGCGCTGAAAAACCACATTTCGATTTTGCGCTAGGCACGGCGCGGGCCGCGCAGCACGCGCGCGGGCAGCAGGATGATTGCGGCAACCAGCTCGAGCACACCTCCCACAGCGATCCCCAACAGGCGGAGCGGCAACAGGAGCATCCATACAATCGGATACAAAATCAGCGCGAACAGGGCCAACGGCCAGCACAGAACGAACAAAATGCACCACAAGATGAAAGTAAGCATTGCTGCACCCTCAGTCGATTCCAGAGCGCCCTTTGCGGGCGCGCTCCTTGCCCTGCACTAACAGATACGCAGGATTGCGCGCATTCATTTCAGGCTATATCAGGCCGGAAAAGGATCATTCGCGGAAGGCGGCCCGAGGAACTATGCTACATTTTCTTGCGCCACAATGCCTACCATCCGCGTGAGCAGTTCCGCCGGTCCGTACGATATTCTCTGCGAACCAAACGCGCTTTCGCGTACCGCATCGCTCGTCGCGCGTCTGGGAGAATCGACGGGCACTTTTGTCCTTTCATCGCCGCGCGTTTGGAGATACTGGGGGAAAGTGCTGGCAACGAAACTGTCCGGCGGGTCAGGGCGCAGGCCGATTTTATTCGATGACCGCGAGGCAGCCAAGAATCTCGCTACGGTTGAAAAGATCGCCCGGCAACTGGTGACCGCGGGCGCGGATCGCCACGCTATTCTGGCAGCTGTTGGCGGCGGCGTGGTAGGCGACGTCGCGGGGTTTGCGGCGGCGACATATCTTCGCGGCGTGCGTCTGGTGCACATTCCCACTACGCTGGTGGCCCAGGTGGATAGCGCCATAGGCGGTAAAACCGGCGTGAACCTGCCGGAGGGGAAGAATCTCGTCGGCGCTTTCTACCCGCCGAAGCTGGTGATTGCCGACCCCGGCGTGCTGCGAACGCTTCCGCATCGCGAGTATCGCTCCGGCATATACGAAGTGGCGAAATACGGAGTGATTGCCGACGAAAAACTTTTTGAATTTCTCGAGCGGCGGATGGACGCGATCCTGCGCCGGGATCCGGCCGCGCTCGCGTGGATCATTCCGCGTTGCGTGTCGATCAAAGCCCGTGTGGTCGGCGCCGATGAACGCGAAAGCGGGCTACGCCAAATTCTCAACTTTGGGCACACGCTGGGGCACGCGCTCGAAGCTGCCACGAAATACCGGCGGTTCCTCCACGGAGAAGCGATTGGCTGGGGCATGATTGCGGCGACAGTGATGGCTCTGGGAGTGGGACACCTCAACGATTCCGACGCGACTCGCATAATTCGGCTGGTTGCCAGAGTTGGACCGCTGCCTGCGCTGGGAAATATTCGCGCGTCCGAGCTTCGTCCAATTCTGGCGGGCGACAAGAAGGCTCGCGGAGGACGCGTGCTTTGGGTTCTGCCGCGTCGAATTGGGAAAACGGAATGGGGAGTTGAGGTGCCGTGGCGTGTGGTTTCCCGCGCCTTCGACGGGCTGGCTGGCATTGCGGCTCGCGCTGCGTTGGAGTCGTAGGAATGAGGATGCCTGCTTGGAGTGGGCGTAGTTCGAGGATACAGATAAAATGTTTACACCGCGGGCCAAAACGACGCAAGTACCTGTTCCTGTAAAGAAAAATCGTCCATGGTAAATGCCGATTTCCGACCGAAAATGACGGCTTTCGATGATCGCGACACAAAAACAGACGCCGCTACGCGGAACGCGGCCTGAAGGAACACGCGACGAGCAAGAAGCGGCCGCGCGCGTGCGCGATATGTTCACGCGCATCGCGCCGCGATACGATTTCCTGAACCATCTTCTCTCGTTCTCACTCGACAAGATCTGGCGACGGCGAACCGCGAAGCGATTCGCCAACGTGTTGCGGAGGCCCGAGGCGCGCGTTCTCGATGTCTGCTGCGGAACGGGCGATCTGGCATTTGCGCTCGACCGGGCTCGTTCCGCGGCGTTGGGTTCCCCTCAGACAGCGGCCGCGCCTGTGGCCGGGAGCGATTTCGCGGAACCCATGCTCGCACGCGCTCGCGAAAAGGCGCGCCATGCCCGCTCCTCGGCGGTGTTTGCCGCGGCCGACGCTTTGCAACTCCCATTTGCCGACTCGAGTTTTGATCTGGTTACCACCGCCTTCGGCTTCCGTAATTTGGCGAACTATGAAGATGGACTGCGCGAGTTCGCCCGCGTTCTGAGACCTGGGGCCGAGCTGGGCATTCTCGAATTCACCGAGCCGGGCGCTGGTCCGCTGGCGGGAATTTTCCGTTTCTACTTCAGGCATGTTTTGCCGCGAATCGGCGGGGCGATTTCTGGCAACAAAGATGCCTACGCGTACTTGCCTAACTCCGTCAGAAAATTTCCTTCGCCGGCGGAACTTGCATCGCTGATGGAAAAATCCGGCTTTGCAGACGTGCGGGTGACCCGTTGGAATTTTGGTAGCGTGATCCTCCATTCCGCCCGGCGGAAATAGCACTAGGGGTGTAGGCTAGCATAGCGATGCCGAAATGGATGTCACGAGCGCTTCTTATTGGGGTTTTCTCTTTGTCGCTTGTTGCAGGCTGCCAACCACCGCCTCTGCTTTCATACCCGTACTTTTGGGAGTATACCAAGACGAGACCCAATGACTCCGACCTTGTGGGGAGGTATCAGATACTAAAGGCGCGACTGCCGAATGAGTTGAGCCGTTCCGTTCGAGAAAGAAGTTCTGAGATGAATCTGGAGGCTAATCACGTGGTTGTCTTCAACGACGTTCCAGAATTTGATGATGCCGGACAGAAGCTCGTTTGTAGGTTGTCAGGTACAGCGAATTGGGAACTTGATAACCACGTCGGTGAAGGTTGGTCGATTCTGTTTCGGGACTATCATCCAAAGACGAAGCCAGTGGCGCGAGAATGCGACCTTCACAATGTGATGTGGGACGGCACTTTCATTCTGAGTCGACACGCTCCATACCGGCTCTACAGCATCATTGGTGACCCCGACAGTGGAGCCGGTATTGAATATGCAAGAGTGGGACCATGATTTTGCCTGTCGCTTTCTTGCTGTCTGAGCGCTCACACTTTTAGCTTTACCTCCTCCCTCGCGCTATCATGATTGCCATGCTTGAGGCGAATATACATCCGGTTGTTGATCTTCGGAGTGACACGGTGACGCGTCCTACTCCCGCAATGCGGCGCGCGATGGCCGAAGCGGAGGTGGGCGACGACGTGTATGCCGAGGATCCCACCGTCAACCACCTGCAATCGCGCGCGGCAGAAATCTTCGGGCGCGAAGCTGCGCTTTATTTCCCTTCGGGCTCGATGGCCAACCTGACCGCGATTAAAACTTGGACGCGCCCCGGTATGGAAGTGATCTGCGAGGCACAAGCGCACATTTATCTTTACGAGATGGCCGGAGTGGCGGCGATTGCGGGGTGCATGCCCAATACGGTGCCGGCGCCCAACGGAACGCTGACGTGGGATTTAATCGAGCCGCTGATTCGTCCCCACATCTATTATCGCGCGCAGACTGCACTGATCGAGCTGGAGAACACACACAATATGCACGGCGGCACGGTCTATCCGACCGAAATCGCCGAGGATATTTGCGAACGCGCTCACGCGGTTGATCTCCCAGTGCATCTCGATGGTGCTCGCATATTCAACGCTTCGGTCGCGTTGGGGCGCAGTGTAGCGGACATTACCCGCAAATTCGATTCGGTGATGTTCTGCCTCTCGAAAGGACTCGGCGCGCCGGTTGGCTCGATGCTCGTTGGTTCGCGAGATTTCATCGATAAGGCGCGCGTCACGCGCAAGCTTTTAGGCGGCGGCATGCGGCAAGCAGGCGTGCTGGCGGCTGCAGGACTGGTCGCGTTGGAAGAGACGCCTAAGCTGCTGCATCGCGACCACGAAAATGCACGCCATCTTGCGGAAGGCCTTGCGCGGATCGAAGGCATCGCGCTCGATCCGAAAAAAGTTGTCACCAACATCTTGATCTTCGACGTTCGCGCCACGGGCCGCAGCGCAGCGGAAGTCTGCGCGGCGCTGGCGAAAGAAAATATCCTGTGCGGCGCCACGGGGGCGTTCTCCATTCGTATGGTCACCCACTATGACGTGGACCGCGCGGGCATCGATCGCGCCCTCACCGCAATAGCCACCGTGGCCAGCTCTCGAAAGTCCACAAAAGCAGTCTGAAGCGCTCGCCTTGTTGCTAAAATGAACTTGTGAGAAAGGAATTGTCTTCTTGAGCCTTCGGCCCGCCGTTCTGGCGCTGTGCGCCACGCTCTTCGTCGCCATCATCGGCTGCAACAAAAAGGAATCCAGCGAACCTTCCGGGCCACCGCCGCCGACTTCGGTCGTCAATCCGGCCACCGCCGGCTCGATTACCGGGACTGTAAAATTGGAAGGCGAGCCACCGACGTTTCGTCCCATCGATATGAGCGCGGAGCCAACCTGCGTAAAGGCCAATCCCTCTCCGGTGATTCCCCCTATCGTGGTACTCGGGCGCGATCATGCGCTCGCGAATGTCGTCGTGTATATCAAATCGGGCCTCGGCAGATATCACTTCGATACGCCCACAGAGACCGCGGTGCTGGATCAGAAGGGCTGCATGTACGTTCCGCGTGTGCTGGCTGTGATGGTGAACCAGCCCATCGCATTCAAGAACACCGATCCCACCACGCACAACATTCATCCCATGCCGCGCATAAACCATGCCTGGAATCGTTCGCTGGACGCCGGCGAGCAAGCGTATGTGACAACTTTTTCGCATCCGGAACTTGCGATTCCAGTGGCGTGCAACATTCATCCCTGGATGCGCGCATTTTTGTTTGTGTTCGCGCACCCTTACTTTGCCGTGACGCCGAAAACGGGCGACTTCGAAATCAAAAATGTGCCGCCGGGCACTTACACGGTCGAGGCGTGGCAGGAGCGTTTCGGCACGCAGGATGCGACCGTTACGATCGGCCCCAACGAAACGAAATCCATCTCGTTCACGTTCAAGTCCCGCGAATCTCGTTGATCATTCCGAGCGGAATTTGGGTGCGTGGGCTCAGTGCGCCCAAACCTGAGAGGGATCCGTTCGATATGGGTAAACGTGCACCATCCAACCGAAAATTTGTGGAATCCAGCGTCCATTCGCTGCCTCGCAAGCATCCTTTGTTGCAATCGAACCCGCGGGGCCGAACTCCTTCCAATTGACGTCCTGCTCGCGGCGCGGCGGCAGGCAAAGGTTCACATGCTTGTGCCAGCGCGCGACGCTAAGGGGCACGCGCTTGTTTAGCTCTGCTTCAGTGGCCCTTCTCCGGTCAGTGAACATGGCGCCCTCGAGCTCGTACCCGCCGTTCACTTTTTTGTATAGCAGAGATGTTGGTTGCGCCGGATCGAAACGAAACATCGCCTTAATCGCATTTCGGTAGTTGGTGAAGTGATACTGTTTCTGAGGCACGTTCGGAAGGAAGATTTTATAGCCGTCCGCGAGCGCGACTCGGTAGTCCTTGTACCGGTCAATGGACTTGCGGAGGGTCTCGACGATCTCAGCGGCTCGCTCGTCATCAGCCGAGTTTTCCGGGCGCAATGCCGTCATGAACATGTGCGGGTTCATGTCCATTTCACCGGACATGGCGTCCATTGCAGAACGCGCGGCATCCGGATTCTTCGCGGTGTCGTGCTGCATGTCGCCCATGTTCATGCCGCCCATATCGCTCTGGTTCTGCGGCTGCGCATCATCCGAGGTTTTGGTTTGCTGCCCGGCGACGGGCGACAACGCAAAAAGGATGGCTGCGGCAAGCATTACTATGGCGGTCCGTTGTGATTTCATCGGCGAGTGCCTCCCTACTTAAATAACGCGCAGCAAGCCGGAAAATTTCGTTCGACAATCGTTCAGCGGAGATATCTACGAATTTCAATCGGGCCCGAGGTGGGACACACGTACGCGTGTTGTTTAAACACGAGTCCGAGGAGAAAGTTGCGGTCTCGCCCTATTGACAGCAAATCGCCGAAGGTGTTTAGTGCGATTGTTGGCGGAGGGTCTTCATTTTTTGAAGGCGCCAACTTCATCTGGCACTGGAAGGAGAAATAATATGGCCGAAGCAACGCAGCAAAAGCGCTCCGCCGATGGCGGCGCGTACGGCAGAGCTCCACAGCATCCGGACCTTGAGCTTACGCAAGTAGGACCAGGCACACCGTGCGGTGAACTGTTGCGGCGCTACTGGCAGCCGGTTGCGGTTTCAGCGAAAGTCACCGATCGGCCGCAATACGTCCGCATTCTCGGCGAGGATCTGATTATTTTCCGCGACAAAAAGGGCCGCCCCGGCCTGCTCTATCCCCGCTGCATGCACCGCGGCACGACGCTCTTTTACGGAAAGGTTTCTGAGGAGGGCATCGCGTGTTGCTACCACGGCTGGCTGTTTGACGTCGAAGGCCGCTGCCTGCGGCAACCTTGCGAACCTGATGGCGGCCGCAACCTGGACGTTGCGCGCCAGCCTTGGTATCCCGTGGAGGAGCGCTATGGGCTGGTCTTCGCGTATATGGGTCCGCTGGAGAAAAAGCCGGTGCTGCCTCGCTACGACATTCTCGAAAATCTCGATCCCGCAGAAGAGGTGCGAGCCTACATCGGTGCTTTCGGCGCTACGGGTGATAGCAGCCTTCCGGTCGCCCCGTACAGTTGGCTGCACATGAATGACAACGTGATGGACCCGTTCCACGTTCAGGTGCTGCATTCGACCTTCAGCACGGTGCAGTTCGTTCCGCAATTCGCGCTGATGCCGAAAGTCGAATTTTTCCCAACGGAAGAAGGTGTCTGCTACTCGGCCAAGCGCAAGCTCGATGACGGCCGCGAGTACGATCGCATATCATCGTGGCTGATGCCCAACATCATGTCGGTGCCGAATCCCATCGACATCAATCAAGTTCGCTCCAACATGATTACCTGGTCGTTGCCCGTGGACGATTCCCATTTCACCATGGCGACGGCTGGGCGTCTTCCAAAAGCCGCACCGGATATTTTTGGCGGCATCCGCTTGAACGGGAAATTATGGGGCGAAATGACGGAGCGGGAGCATCAGGAGACACCGGGAGACTACGAAGCCCAGGCGGGCCAAGGTCCCATTTCGCTGCACTCCGAGGAACATTTGGCGAGCAGCGATCGGGGCATCATCATGCAGCGGCGAATACTGAAATCGCAGATTAAAGTTGTCGCGGAAGGCGGCGATCCGGTTGGCGTCATGTTTGATCCAAATAAGGCTATGGTGAAAGTGCGTTCCGGAAATTTCTACAACGCGACGCAACCGGCCTAGGTGCTTATGCGTTTTCGGGTGGCGAGCCGCTGCGTGTACAATCCGTTTGCTTTAATCCGATGAAGGGCTGGGGGAGATCAATGGAATTTGGAAGGAATCGATTTATTTCCAAAACGCTGGCGGCGACCGTCGTGGCTGCAATGCTGATCGCTGGTGCTACCCTGTGTGCTCGCGCGCAGGCTTCCGCCGAAGAGGAAGTGCTGAACTTGCAGAAAAAGTTTCAGGCCGCCACCGTTTCCGGCGACACGGCGACTGTCGCGTCCTTGATGGCTGATGACGCAATCTTCATTCATGGCAACGCGGCGAGGCAGAGTAAAACTGAGTTTTTGGCCGGCATCAAAAACGGTCAGCTGGCTTTTTCAGCCTACGATCTGACCGAGCCGAAGGTGGTGATGTTTAAGGGTGGCGCGATCGTCACCGGCGTTGTGGACATCACATTCAAAGCGCGCCCCGGTGGCCCTCCCGGACTGCCTCGCACTCTGCACATGCGCGGATCGTCCGTGTGGCTTCACGGCCCGGCAGGCTGGAAGCTGATTCTCGATCAGGACACCCCGATCCAGGGGCCGCCTCGCGAAGTACCGCTCGCACCTCGCTGAAGCGGTTCGTTCCGATTCTAGTGGCAGCTTCCATCGTCACTGAACGTGCCGCTGATGAGCATGCCCTCCAATGATCTGCTGCAATTCGTGATCTTGGCGAGTTGAGGATCGTTGCTCAATGCGTTTGGATCCACGGTCTTCGCGCCGTTCAAGTTTTGGCGCTCCGTAAATATTTCGTTCGACCACGCGCCCAAGTTATCGAATTCGCTTGTGAGCAGCTGCAGCGCACTCCGGTCTCCGTCGGTGGTGGCGGCCGATGCTAGCTGCGTGAGGCCCGTCTGGACCCGGTCGTGATAATCCTGGGCCCACGTACCGCTTATCGCCAATCCATACGTGACCATTGCCCCGATTGCACCTCGCCACTCTCTCATTTCCGACACTTCCCCGATCGCGCCCACGGCGAAAGTTCTCGAGAGGTCCTGTGAACTAGAGGGCGACGCCCCAGGAGAAACCGTGGAGCTTGGGCTTGGGCCGGGTATCGTCAGGACCACGCGATTCGGCTCCATCCTCACCACTCCATTCGTGGCTTGAGCAAGTGTCTCGACATCTATGTAGGAGCGGCCATTGATTTGGCGGACTCCGGCCGGCACCGCTTTTCCATTTACAACGAGGGTCTTGTTGGACGCGTCAGGTGTGGCGTTAGTGGTGCCCTGCGCTGAGAGCACCGCGGCGAGCGATAGAACGAGTCCAAACATCAAGGTAAGTCGAGAAGCGCAATACTTGTCCATGGTGGTCTCCCTAGGCCGGGCTCGTTACCGCATTTATTGCGACCTATCCAAGCATAGGCACAAATCAATTTTTCCGCAGCATTTCGATTTTTGGGAATTTACAGGCCGCCACTCCGGCAAAGTTAGTCTTTGAGGCGCAGGACGTGGGCAGGCGGATTCGGCGAGTACATTTCTTCCACCGTGGCGGCGCGACGCTGCAAAATGGCGCGCTGGTTGAGAGACGCTTTATCCGTGATCTCCCCGGCGTCGAGCGAGGGAGGCTCTTCGAGCAGGATGGCGCAGGCGACTCGATTCGAGTTGCCGGTGGATTGCTCGGCGAAGGATTCCAGCAGCTCGGCGAATTTTCCGGTGACGGAGCCGTGTCGAAGGATTTCGGGGGGCGTGGCTGCCTCGCCCAATTCACGCGACAGCGAGCGGCACGCTTCGAGATTCGGGAATATGAGGACGCTCAAAAAATTGCGATTCAGCCCGGCGATGACAACGTCGATAACATACGGCGCGAAGGCATGTATGATCCTGGTGCGCAGCGGGCCAACGCTGACCCACGTGCCCGAAGCTAGCTTGAAGTCCTCGGTTAGGCGGCCATCGTACATGAAGCCTTTATTGACATCGTTGGGATCGACGAAGCGGACCGCGTCGCCAAATTTGTAATAGCCTTCCTCGTCGAAAGCGGCGCGAGTAAGCTCCTCATTTTTCCAATAGCCGGGCGTGACGTTGGGGCCTTTCACCCGAATTTCCAGCTTCGCGCCGATGGCCACAAGTTTGGCTTCCACACCGGGCATGGGAATTCCGATCGCGCCGCTTTGTTCCGAATCCCAGGTGCATTGAAGCGCCATAGGTGAGGTTTCCGTGGCGCCGAGACCGGAGGCCATGAGGACTCGCTCGCCGCGCGTTTCAGTCATCAAGTCGCGGTAGCCGTCCCAAATCGGCTGAGCCAAGCCGGCGCCCGCATAAAACATGAAATTCAGGCGGCTGAAGAAATTTTCGCGCAGGCGAGAGTCTTGTCGAAAATAGCGGAGCAATTCCTCGTAGCCACGCGGCACGTTGAAGTAGACAGTGGGAGCGATCTCGCGAAGATTTTGGACGGTCGTTGCAACTTTGAAGGTGGCGTTGCCATCGTCGATATAGAGAGTGCCGCCGTTGTAAAGCGTCATGCCGGTATTGTGATTGCCGCCAGCCGTGTGATTCCACGGCATCCAATCCACCACAATCGGCGGCTGATCACCCATGAAGGGAAAGCCCTGGAGAATCATCTGCTGGTTGCTGCAAATCATGCGATGGGTGTTGACAACGGCCTTGGGCAGTCCCGTGGAACCGGAGGAGAAGAGAAATTTCGCTATGTCGTCGGAAGCGATGGCAGCATACGCCCGGTCCACGGCCGCAGTGGGAGCCGTGGCCGCGAGATCGTCGAATGAGGTCGCGTGGCGATCGGGACTCGACCCACGAGCGAAAACGACTTCCACTTCGGGACTCACGGCCGTTGCAAGCGCGCGGCGATATGGCTCGGCATTCGAAACGAACACCAGGCCCGGCGTGATCGTGCGCATCACGTGTTTCAGCTTGGCGAAATCCGTGGAAAGCAGGCAATAAGGTGGGGCGATGGATGCGGTGGGAACACCGACGTGCTGTCCGGCGAACATCAGCAACAAATGCTCGAGATCGTTTTCCGAAAGAATTGCGACGGGCCTCTCGGCCGAAAGGCCGCGATCGAGGAAGGCTTGCCCGATAGCGCGAACCCTTTGCAATGCCTCGGCGTAGGTGAGGTAACGCCACTCACCGTTCGCTCCGCGCTTGGCTGCGAGGGCGCGATCGGGAGCTACACTAGCCCAATGAATTAAGCGTTCGGTGAGGACACGGGGGTAGGGGCCGAGTGGCTCATCCGGGCGCACGATGATCGCGCCATCCGGCCGGCGTTCCATGGAGGCGCGGGAAGTCCGCAAGCGGACGGGGCGCAAGGGCGCCTCGGGATTCGATCGCGCGAGCGCGGGTGTTTTGGTCATCGAGCGTCAGAAATAGCGAGTGCCTGGGCGATGAGTATACGACCGCCGGCAGCGAGGCGCAAAAGCGAGCGGACAAGGAGTACACTGCGCAGAGACCCTTTTCGCTTTCAGCGCCATCGGAGCGAAAGGCTACTGGACAGTAAAGCGTACGGGCTGAATGTAAATTGCCGCCCCGGCTTGAATGGATACGTTGTAATCACCGGGCTTTACTTGCGGAATCTTTAAGACAATCTTGTCGCTAGCCTGTTGGACGATGACGGCCTTGTAATCAGATTTTTCGTCGGAAAGATATACGGCGGAGACGACGGTCTTTCCGAGATTCTCTCCCTCGACGCTGATTGAATCGTTCACCTTGCCGGAAGTCGGATCAACAGCCTTCACGCTGGGCGAGCCCTGCGCAAGTGTGAAGCGCAAGGGCAGCACTAGCAGGGCGGCAAAGGCGGTCAGCGCCAACATCCGGTACAGCGCCTTGCGCGAGGACTCTTCTCCCCGGGCAAATTCGGTGCGAAAAACGAAGGCATCACGGTTCGAACGACGGGGCAGGATCGAAGCTCTGGCCATGGTTCACCTCATGAAAGGATCAGTTCGACGTCGGATTTCAACCTCCTGTTGCGCAGACGATATTCCGGGAATCGCGCGTTGTCAAACTTTAGCTGTGAACGCGGGGTGAGGCTCCTTTCGGCTTGACATCTTCCCGCAGCTGGGATATTCCGCTCGCTTTCCTCTTGACAGCGGCTCCCGCGCAGTAGTAAACATTCGCCCACAATAACCGCCCGTGGGGGGCGCAATTTCAATCCGCACATACATTCTAGGGGGAGTTCAATGCGTTCACGATCGGCCGCACTGAAGATTGCGCGTGTGATTTCGTTTTGCTTCTTGGCGCTGTTGATTTCGGTTTCCCCGGCATTGGCACAAAGTGCTTCCACCGGTGCGCTCGAAGGAACTGTCACTGATCCTTCCGGAGGCGTTATCTCCGGTGCGACGGTCACGGCAACCAATCTCGCCACTGGCCAGTCGCGTATCGCCAACACGGATGCCAGCGGCCTGTACAAGTTTTCGTTGCTACCGCCCGGAAACTACGACGTGAAATTCTCCGCCCCGGGCTTCAAGACTGCAGAAGTCGCTTCGGTCACCGTCAACATCACGGAAACACCGGTGCTGAATCGTAGCCTGGAGATCGGCGCGCAGACCCAGGAAGTGACCGTGGAATCCACGGTCGAAACTGTCCAAACCCAAAACGCGACGGTCGGAGGCTTGGTCTCCGGTCAAACCGTCACCGACCTTCCCCTCAGCACCCGCAACTACACTCAGGTGATTGATCTCTCTCCCGGTGTCGTCGCCAATGTTGCCACCGCCACGGCGGTCGGAAACGGAACGCAGGACATTAACGTGAACGGCTCCGGCTCCGACCAGAACACATATTTGATGGACGGCGCCGTCATCACGAATTACGGCAGCGGCGGCGCAGCGCAATCAGGGAGCTACGCTGGAATCGGTATTCCCAATCCGGACTCGATTCAGGAGTTTAAGGTCCAGACGTCGCAATACGACGCAGCCTACGGCCAGAACCCCGGCGCGAACGTAAACGTCGTCACCAAAAGCGGAACCAACCAGTTTCACGGATCGATTTGGGAGTTCAACCGCAACAATTTTTTCAACGCCAATGACTTCTTCTACAAGAACTCGGAACGAAACGAGGGACTGCCGAATACGCCGCCCGAAGTGAAGCAAAACCAGTATGGAGGCACTTTTGGCGGGCCGATCAAGAAAGACAAGTTCTTCATCTTCGGCTCCTACCAAGGAACGCGACAACTCAACGGAATTGGTAGCAACGGCTTCGCGACCGGCATTACTTCCGTCGGCTTGTTGCCCTTCAACGAGCCGGGTGTCGCTCTCGCGAACGCGCGCTCGGACCAGGGCGCCGGATACGCGGTGCCGCTGAATCTCAAGCCTGGCGGCGCCTCCTGTCCCGCTCCTACCTATAAGGCATACTTGGGATGCGCGTTTGCGGGGGAATTCGACTTATTGAATAGCGTCGTGCCCCTCGGGTTCGGCACTGGTAAGGCGGTAGCCTCGGATGGATCGAACATTAGCAATACGTTCGTCAATCTTTTGCGGCAACGAGAATCCATTCCACAGGTTAAGGGCGGCTTCAACAACGGCTTTTACGTTCCCAGCCTGAGATACGACGCGAATGGCGTACCGTTCTGTAGAGAACCAGGCGCTCCCGCGTGTTCCACACCGACTACCATTTCGCAAGCCACGAGTGCGAACGAAGATCAATACCTGCTCAACACGGATTACGTCCTCAACAGCAAGAACACGTTGTCGGAGAAATATTTCTTCTCGAGCGATCCCCAAACTCAGAGCTTTAGCTGCCTCGGCGGTTGCTACCCGGGCGCTCCCGAAGATGCGCAATATGCGTCGACCTCCGCGGTTCTGAAACTCACCTCAGTCCTTAGCAACAATTTTGTGAACGAGGTGTGGGGCTCCTTCCAGCGGCTGTACCTCGACGTGAATGACGGCGTCACGGTTCAGTCCTGCGCCGGTGACGGTACAACCGCCCTTAACATCATCCCGGCTATCAACAACGGCGCGCCTTGCCCGCTTGCGGCGTCCGCCGCTGGCAATCGCGAGGATTCGCTGATTCCGGTCATCGGCTCTTTCGGATTTCCAGGATCGGACTGGGGCGCGTGGCAACTGGGAGGGAATTTCTTCTCCGCCACCAAGAGCATCCAGAACACGTTCCTAGCCGGCGAACAGATCTCCTGGAACCACGGCAAGCAGTCGGTTCGAGCGGGCCTGGGAGTCCAGCGCATTCAATGGAACTGGGCGCAGCCGGATAGAGAACGGGGTTGGATCGACGGCGGCAACGTTGCCGATCTTATGACCAGCAGCAGCGGCGTAGCTGCCGACGGCACCCCATTTGTCGGTAACGGCATTTTCCTGAACCTGACGAATCGTCTGCTGCCCAATGGCTCTCCGAATCCTCACCACTGGCGCATCAACGAGTTCTCCTGGTTTGGCGAGGACGACATCAAGGTCACTCGTCGCCTCACTGTAAATTTGGGCCTTCGCTGGGAGTACGACGGATGGCCCTCCGATGCTCATGGGGTCTTCACAAACTTCACGGCGCAGAACGCGGCAGTTGTGAACACCGGTTCTTTCTTCCTGAACAATCCCGGCGGCACTCTCGCCGGCTACCTGATTCAATCGAATTACAATAAGGCGTTCTACGGAAACCTTACCGGTCAGTTCGGATCGACGGGGATCACCGTCAACAACAACAAGACCCTGCTGTACGGCTCTCCGCTTGACAATTTCTCTCCACGCATCGGCCTGGCGTGGCAAGCGATGGATAAACTTGTCGTGCGCGCGGGCTACGGGATTTTCTTCGACCGCGTCTATGGCAATCTCGTCGGCGACAACATCCTGGGAAATGAGCCGCCCTACGCGACCGGCATCGGCACTGCTTTCTCGGAATCCTTACAGGATCCCTTCGTTACACAAGCGTTCCTTGGGTTCATTCCGCGGACTCTACAGGTCGCCGGCTCGACTCCAGGCTATGGCGCCACAAATATCACCGATATAAACGGGGGCAACGCCTCGGGCCTCATTACCTCAGGCGATTCGCCACAGATGGATACTCCCAAGGTACAGCAATACAATCTCGACGTTCAGTACGAGGTCGCACACGGCTGGGTGGTGGACATCGGCTATGTGGGAACGCATGGCGTTCACCTCTTCGATTGGAACCGTGCTCCAAACGTTTCGTATCTGGTAGCTGGCGCCCCGGATCCGCCGACCGACTTGGTCAACCAGCTGTTGGAGCGGCCCGCCAGCTCGTTCCCGATGAACGATGCCGCGAATACCAATCCCAACACTCAGGTTCTTGCGAACACCGCCACGAATTATCTTGGCCGCGCAGGCTACTTGGGCGTAGCACCGGGCGGTTTGCAGCAGGTGAAAACTGATGGCAATCACCTATACAACAGCTTACAGCTCCAGCTCCGCCACAATTTTGCCCACGGCCTGACGTTCCAGGCTTCCTACACCTGGAGCAAACTCATCACCGATATAAACGCCAGCGAGGCGGGCGCTGGTATCGCCACGGGCGGCAACGTTCTTTCCGGCAGCGCATCCAGCAACGACCCCTTGAATACCCGGCAGCAGTATGGGCTTGCGGCGTTCAATCGTCCCCACCGGTTCGTAATTAACTACAGTTACGATCTGCCCTATAAAAGCGAGGGATGGAAAGGAAAGGCGCTTGGCGGGTGGGGCATTTCCGGGGTCACCACCGTCCAAGTCGGCCTGCCCTTCACCGTCGTTGACACGGCCACTCCCGCCCTTTTGTACGGGAGCGGGATTGCCACAGGCGCCACCGTGCGGGCCGAACTTACCAATCCAGGCGCTTGCAATTCTCTCGGCGTCTGCAAGTCAGCCGACAAGCTCACGACCTCGGGCAGCATGGAGTGCAGGTTAGGACAGCCGGTACCCGGTTGCTCCACTTTTCAACCGGCGTTCAATACGGCTGCGTTCACGGCAACGCCTGCCTTCGGCGGGGTTCCCAGCGCCGCTGCCGGCCCGTACACCGGGAACTGCAGTGGAGCCAATCCCCAATTCATCGGGTGCGGCACGGGCTTCGGCGATTCTGGCGTGGGAACTGTGAGTTGCTGCACGCAGCTCAACTTCGACATGGGAATCATCAAAAATACGGTTGTCGGAGGATTGCGAGAAGACGCCACCCTGCAGTTCAGGATGGAATTCTACAACCTCTTCAATCACGCACAGTTCAATCCTCCCGGCAACGACATCAATACGCCGGGTACGTTCGGGGTCATCACCTCGAGCTCGGTTCCCGGCCGCATTCTGCAATTTGGGTTGAAGTACAGCTTCTAGCCGATATTTCTGACGGTGATTGCAGCCGCTCGGCGCCGAAACGGCGCCGAGCGCAGGGCTGGGTCTTCATAGCAATGGTGGCTCCCGAAATACCGTCGCCGGAGCGTTGCTCCGGCCATTCTTCGCTATCTCCCTCTCCCGTGAAGCGGTACTCCCCCCATAAAATTAGCCGGGCACAAGACGGCAGAAAGTAGTGGCATGGCATCCCGGTTGGTAGTAGTAAAGTACCCGCTCGGCTGTCGCGGAGACGCCGCAATGACAAAAACTGCCACGAAGTTGGCACGAAAAACCGCGCACCTGTTTCGCGCCATGGCACGATGCCGCCTGATCGGCTTGTGGACGCTGGCGGCGATAGTGACGATGCTCGCCGGCCTTGGCGTATGTTCGCAAGCGCGAGAGCAGAGATTTTTCGAAAAGGGTTCCGCTCCCAGCTTTACCGCGAACCAGGTGGACCGTGGGAAAGTGGCCTACGCTAATCGCTGCGCGAGTTGCCACGGGGCAAATCTGGATGGAGGCGAATTTGGGCCGACGCTCAAGGGAGCAACGTTCAAGAAGCAGTGGGGTGACCAATCCCCCGCAACTCTTTTTTCCTACCTGATGTCGAAAATGCCGCCTTCCGATCCGGGAACGCTGAGCCAACAAACCTACGCCGACTTGGAGGCCTACATTTTCCAAGCCAATGGTCTCGCGCCGGGCACAACGGAACTCACCGCTGCCGAACTCGGAGGATCGGGCGCGCAGGGAGCACAGCCAATCCAACAGAGTTTTCAGGGAGACGTGCGTCCGAGCGCAGGAAACCGCGACGCAATATACTTGGCCGCGATGGCGCGTCGCACCGCTGAACTCAACAAGATCACTCTGGTGACGGACGCGATGCTTCAGAATCCGCCGGATGGAGATTGGCTGTTATGGCGGCGCACCTACAGCAGTTTGGGCTTCAGTCCTCTTCGTGAAATCAAAAAGTCGAACGTAGAAAATCTGCGCCTGGCGTGGAGCCGCGCGTTGCCGGTCGGCGCCGACGAAATCACGCCGGTCGTGCACGATGGCGTTGTTTTTATCGAAAGCGCCAACACGATCCAAGCGTTGGATGGCGAGAGCGGCGATCTGCTGTGGCAGTATGTGCGGCCGCTGCCGGAGCCGATGCTGAACGGCAGAGAGTCGGTGATGAGGGGCCTCGCGATCTATCAGGACAAACTCTACGCTCCGACGGCAGACGGGGACGTGGTCGCTTTGGATGTGAAGACGGGCAAACTTGCCTGGGACCACGAGGTAGTAGTGCCCCTAACCGGAGTTTACGCGCACTCAAATCATGATTTCCGGCTGGATGGCGCTCCGATTGTCGTCAAGGGCAAGGTGATCTTCGGCGTGAGTCTCGGTATAGCCAATCCGAGCGGCGGCTGCTTTATTTTGGGTCTGGACGCACAGACCGGCGACGAAGTTTGGCGATTCCACACCATCCCGCGTCCCGGGCAGCCCGGCGGCGACAGTTGGAATGGCGCGCCCGTGGCCCAGCGCTTCGGCGCCTCCGTGTGGACATCGGGCAGCTACGATCCCAAACTCAATCTGGTTTATTTTGGAACCGGCAACACGTATGACGTGGCTACATTGCTGCAACCGCACCCTGAGAAGGGTGAGTCCAATGACGGGCTTTACACGGATTCCACCGTGGCGCTCGATCCCGATACCGGCAAGCTGGCGTGGTATTACCAGCATATGAATCGCGATGTGTGGGATCTCGATTGGGCGTTCGAGCAATTGTTGATTACGCTTCCCGTCAACGGAGAACCAACTGATCTTGTGGTCAGCGGCGGCAAGATGGCGATCTTCGATGCTGTGAGTCGCGCCGACGGCAAATATGCCTTTTCGAAAGATTTTGGCCTGCAAACTTTGGTGACCGCGATTGATCCGAAGACGGGAAAGAAAATCATCAATCCCGCGTTCGAGCCGATAGCCAACAAGACTGAGTTCATCTGCCCCAATGCGAATGGCGCGAGAAACTGGCCCGGCACTTCGTACGATCCTGCCACTCACATTCTGTATGCGCCGCTGGCGGAATCTTGCATGGACTATACCTGGGTTCCCAACGACGCCGCGCAGACAGCAGCAGGCGGCCTCGATATTCGCTTCACCTTACGTCCGCGGCCAGATACCGACGGCAAGATGGGGCGCATCGAAGCCGTAAATCTTGAGACAAAAAAAGTAGTATGGATGGACCGGCAGCGCGCTCCGATAGCCAGCGCGATGTTGGCGACGGCGGGCGGCCTTTTGTTCGGCGGCTCGCAAGACCGGCAGTTCACGGCCTATGACGCGGAAACGGGCAAAACATTGTGGCAAGTCGGATTGAACGCAACGCCGAGTTCTTCTCCCGTGACTTACAGCGTCGATGGCAAACAATATGTTGCCGTCGTTTCCGGCGGCGGAGGACCGCTCGACGCGGGCGGGCACAGCCTGGCGCCCGAGTTTGATAATCCGGCAGGCGGGACAACGCTATGGATATTCAAGCTGCCCGACACACACCAGATCGCCCAGCAATAGGATTCGAGACCACTAGACAGGAACACGTCAGGTAATGTTAAGCCCGTCAAAATCTCCCGGTAGGAACGAAAACGCACTTCGGCACACTCTCTTAATCATCGGCGCAGAATGCCGGCCATCATCCGGCAACAAGCCTGCCTCTAACACAACAGCCCAGAGATGGCTTTCGAGAATCGCGCCTTTTGTTTTAGCAGCCGTTGCGTTTGGCGCTGTTGGACCTCTAGCGCAAGCTCAGAGATCTTCATCGAATGCGCAAGCAGCGCCAGCACCAGAGCCGGGAAATATTCTTCCTGCAAATCACGATGCTGTATTCGATGCCACTACGGCGCGGCGGATAGCCTTGCTCAACAACATCGGGCCAGTAACAGACGACATGCTGCGGCACCCACAAGATGGAGATTGGCTCACTTGGCGGCGCACTTACAACAGTTTGGGCTATAGCCCTCTTCGCCAGATCGACGGCAACAATGTGCGCAATCTGCGCGAGGCGTGGGCTTGGGTCTTGCCAGTGAGTCGGAACGAGATCGCGCCGCTCGTTCATGATGGGATTATCTTCATCAAGAGCGCCAACACGATTCAAGCGTTGGATGGCAGGACAGGTGATCTGCTCTGGCAGTATGTTCGGCCTCTGCCCGCGTCGCTCCATGATGGGATCTCGGCGATTGTAAGAAATCTTGCCATCTATCAGGACATGCTCTACGCGCCCACCGCCGATGGGCATATCGTCGCCCTAAATGTGAAGACGGGCGTGCCCGTGTGGGATCAGCAGGTCTTAGGACCGCAGGAGATTGCGCAGCATCTGGAGTTGGACGGCGGCCCGATCGTAGCCAAAGACAAGGTAATGATGGGTGCCAGCGGCTGCAACACGTATCCGGGCGGTTGCTTCATTGTGGGCTTGGATGCCCACAGCGGCAGCGAAGTTTGGCGATTCCACACCATCGCGCGTCCTGGCCAGCCCGGTGGCGACAGTTGGAATGGCGCGCCTGTGGACCAGCGCTTTGGCGCCTCCGTGTGGACGTCGGGCAGTTACGACCCCGATCTCAACCTCGTTTATTTTGGCATTGGCCAAACTTATGACACCGGGACATTGCTCGAGCCTCATTCCCAGAACGGTGATTCCAACGACGGGCTCTACACGGATTCCACCGTGGCGCTCGATCCCGATACCGGTAAGCTGGTCTGGTATTACCAGCATATGAACCGCGACGTCTGGGATCTGGACTGGGCGTTCGAGCAATCGCTGATCACGCTCCCCATCGATGGCAAACCGGCCAATCTCGTTGTCACTGGCGGCAAGATCATGGTGTTCGACGCTGTCGATCGGGCCAACGGCAAGTATGAGTTCTCCAAAGACCTCGGGCTGCAAAGTCTGGTAAGTGCGATAGACCCGAAAACCGGAAAGAAAATCATCAATCCTGCGCTCAAGCCGGAAGCCAACGTGACCAAGCACTTCTGCCCGCATTCAGGCGGCGGGCGGAATTGGCCTGCAACCTCTTACGATCCCGAGACCAAAATTCTGTACGTGCCGCTGTACGAATCTTGTCAGGACTTTACCTGGGCACCGCGCGATTCCGCCAAAACCGCCGAAGGCGGCAGTGACATGCATTTCGTTCTCCATCCCCGGCCGGATAGCGACGGCAAAATGGGGCGCATCGAAGCGATAAACCTTCAGACTCAAAAGGTAGTGTGGGTCTATCGTCAGCGCGCGGCCATTTCAAGTTCAACGCTGACGACTGCGGGTGGACTCGTTTTCGCCGGCTCGCGTGACCGGCGCTTCCGTGCTTTCGACGCGGCGACGGGCAAAGTATTGTGGCAAAGCACATTGAACGCCTCTCTTAGCTCTACGCCGGTCACTTACAGCATCGGTGGCGAACAATACGTGGCTGTTGTAGCCGGCAATGGCGGTCCGGTGGCTTGGCCACAGCTGACACCCGAGATCGCCAATCCTCTTGGCGGGACAACCCTTTGGGTTTTTAAGCTGCCTGGCGCCGGAGATTCGACGCAGCCATAATTTCTAACGAAAAACCGCCGAGACCCGGGTACCAACCAGCAGAACGAGTGTGACCATGCTCACAGACGAACAGCAACTGATCCTCGGCACGGTTCGCCAGTTCGTCGAAAAGGAAGTGATTCCCGTCGCTTCCGCCATGGAGCACCGCGACGAATATCCGCATGCACTCGTCTCCCAGATGAAGGAGATGGGCCTGTTCGGCTTGAACATCCCCGAGAAATACGGGGGCTCGGGAGTGGGCACGACAACCCTCGCTATGATCTTCGAAGAAATTTCCAGAGGCTGGCTGGGACTTGCCGGCATCCTCGGAACTAACTCCGTAATGTGCGATGTGATCGCTCGATTCGGAACGGAACAGCAGAAGCAGCGCTTTCTGCCCGGCTTGGCCACCGGCGAGAGACGCGGCGGCATATGCCTTACCGAGTCCAATGCCGGGACCGATTTGCAAAACATCAGCACCACGGCCATTCGCCAAGGCGACGCGTATCGCGTGAATGGCTCGAAGATGTGGATCACCAACGCGCGCAACGGCAACACGTTTCTCCTGCTTGCGAAGACTGATCCCGCCGCGCAGCCGGCGCACCGTGGCATGAGTGCGTTTGTGATCGAAAAGGGCGCAGCCGGCATGACGGTGGGCCGCGACATAGAGAAGCTCGGATATAAAGGAGTGGAAACCTGCGAGTTGCATTTCGCCGGCTTCCCCGTGCTGGCGGAAAATCTGATCGGCGGCGTTGAAGGCCAAGGTTTCAAGCAGGTGATGAATGGACTCGAAGCGGAGCGCATTAATGTGGCGGCTCGCGGTCTCGGAATCGCGCGTGCCGCGTTCGAAGAAGCCATCCGCTACGCGCAGCGCCGCATTGCCTTTGGCAAACCGATTGCCGAACATCAAACCATCCAGAACAAGCTCGCCGACATGGCCACGCGAATCGAAGCCTCGCGCCTTCTGATCTACTCCGCCTGCGAAAAGCGCGACCGCGGCGAGCGTTGCGATCTGGAAGCCGGTATGGCCAAGCTGTTCGCTACCGAAACCGCCGTGGACGTGGCTTTCGAGTCCATGCGCATCCTAGGCGCTAACGGTTATTCGAAGGATTTCCCGGTGGAGCGCTACTATCGCGACGCGCCGTTGGTGGTGATCGGTGGCGGCACGAATGAGCTGCAGCGCCTGATCATCGCGCGCAACCTCCTCAAGAAGTACAAGGAAGAAGCCTAGGAGTTCTTCAGCCGCCGAGGAGATCAGCGAGAATCCATGCTGCTCCGGCAATCTCGAAGGTCTCGGCGCCTTCGCTCCAATTCGCATGATTGCGGGGGTCCGAAAGAAGCAACGGTACCCACACGAGCAGTCCAAAGATCACGAGCATAATCGTCATCAGGCGAGTGGCGAGAAGCGCCGCTCGATTCGTAAGAAGAGCCACAGCCGCGAGTGCGAACAAAACAGTCGTCGTTACCGCCCAAAACATCTGGCTTGGCGGTAGCCACTTCGGAACCAGATTGGTGGTAGCGTGAAGATAAAACGCCTGTTCGAGGGTGAAGGAGGCGGCGCAGATTCCCAAAAGAATGCGGCCGGTCCGGTGAAGCGTTTCCGGCGACCATGCCGATGACACGTGCGCATAGACGATCGTCGCTCCGGTCAGCAGAGAGAACTGTTCGAAGAAGTTGCCCCAGCTATTGTAGATCTGCGGCTCGGCGACGATTCCTGGTACGCACAGCACGGTGAAGGCCAGATAGGCCGCACCCAGGACGGCTGCGCCCGTTTTCGCGAGCCGGCGGAACTGAATCGCGGCGCCGCCCAAGATCTGGGCAGCCGCGGCGGCGTAGACAATGTAACGCAGTGGATGCCAGCCGTTGTAGTCGTGCCAGGCCAGCGTGATGAGGCCAAAAGACAAACTCGCCAGTCCAAACACGTGACGGCCGAGGTTCCAACTAGGCGTTGATACGCTCATTTGCAGCCGGGGATCACAAAGGATGCACGGACGTCTATCCGGCTTCGGCGGCTAGCTCGTCTAGCGCGGTCGCCGCCTTATTCACGTTGTCAACGCCGAAGACTAAAAGTCCCAACGCCGATCCCGGTTCCAGTCCACAGTAGGAGTAGTCAATGTTGATCTGCTTTTCGCCCAAACGCGCGGCCGCGCGGCCCAATTGCCCCGGCCGGTGAGGCAGCCTGACCATGACAGCTTCCGTTTCCTCGAAGATCATGCGCAGGCTTCCCAGCAGCGCCTTGGCGGAGGCCGGATCATCCGTGAGGAATCGGACCAGGCTCTCGCCCTCCTCTACATACGATTGAAAAGCCAGGATGTTCACTCCACGCTCGGCCAAAGCGAGGAAGCACTTCCCGAGGGCGCCCGGTTTGTCTTCAATCGTCACTGTAAACTCCTTGGCCTTCGGCATCAGACCTGATTCCTTTCCAGGACGCCAACAACTGACTGTCGCCCTCGCCTGCACACTAGTCGAATAAAATAGGTTCCGCCCCTCCTATTGTATCGTCGTGCTGGAACTTGGGCACCTCTGCAATCCGTCAAACCCAGGGTTTGACGGATTGCAGAGGTCGGATTGCCTATCTACGCGGGATGCGACGTCTGATCCGCTTCGACAGGGAAATATAGTATCGCGTGACGGGGGCCCGACTTCGCCTGCCACAGCTGCTCATCAAAACGTTCCAGTAGCGCTCGCGCTCGGCGCTGCGGCAAACCCGAGGCTTCGATAACGCGTTCCTTTGGCTGCCCGGGGTTGCGGCGAATGGCCTCGGCTAGTTTTTCGACGTCGGACCGCTCGGATGAGGCCTCAGGCGAATCGGTGACGACGAAGTCGCCCACACCCGTCAGTTCGGGCCGCAGAGTCAGCGAAAATTCCTCGGCGAAGCGGCTCTTGAAGCATTCCAGGCGCAGCAGGCCCGCATCGCGATCTCGCGAAACGGCCCACGCCGTATCCACTCCTCCCGCAATGTCGCTCGACCCGCGATAGTGCGCTCCCTCGCTCTTGGGCTTGTGATGCAGCGCGACAACCGTGGCTCCCGCATTGGCCAGCGCGCGGATCAGCCATCACCATGGACATTTCAGTGGCGGAATTTTCGTCCGCCGCAGCATGGAAGCGAATCAGCGAATCGAAAACGATCAGCGGGCGCCGCTCGCGCGCAATTTCAAGGATGCGAATGTCGCCGATGCCCGGAGGCGCGTCGTCGAGCCAGCCGCCCCAGATGCGGCAGTCCGCCGCGGCGGATTGCCCGATGCCGAGCACCGCGAGTCGCTCGCGCATCACCGCCAGCGGATTTTCGCGGTCGAGGTAAAGGACGCTGGCTTGCGCGCACCTGCGTCCGAGAAAATGTCCGCCTGCGGCGACGCCGCGCAGCAGCGCCAGCGCCAGCCACGTTTTGTAGCTGCCCGGCTCGCCCGCCAGCAGCGTCACCGAAGCGCGCGGCAAAATTCCTTCGACCATCCACTCGATGGCCGGCGCGTTCAGCGTGAAGACGTCGGGGATTTCCTCCCAGTGGCGGATGGTATGACCTCGGCGCCGTCCCGCACGCCTCCCATGGCGAGTGGCTACACGTTTGCGACGTCTCCTTCGGTTCGCGTGCGGCGTCATTCTTTTTTCCTTTAGTCTTCCAGGACAACTCTGCAATACGACCTTATGCGGCGACTAGCTTCACGCTAGCCTACAAGAGGATGGGAATTGTCAAGCGGCGCCTGTGGACAGTGCTGGGATGCTTTGAAGTGAACCGGCACTTGTCCGGTTCTAATTCACACATGGGCGTCAGCGCTTCTAGCCCGCAACTCGGAGAATGAAACATGTGATGTCGTCGTGCTGGCGGACGTAACCGGCGAATGAGTTCACTTCGGTCATGACGCGGCGCAGTGTATCCGCCGCACTCTCTAGCGGTATAGACCGAATGCAGGGGAACAGGCGCGACTCGCCAAACTCTTCTCCGTGGTCATTCTCAGCCTCGACGACGCCATCGGTGAAAATGAAAAGCAAGTCGCCGGGCCGAAGTCGAACCGTCGCAGATCCGTAAGCCGTTTCGCTCTCGGAAAAAAGCGGCAAACCGAAGGGAGGGCCGCCCGTTGACAGCCGGTCAATTTCACCGGAAGCACGACGAAGAATCGGATCGTTGTTCCCCGCGTTTGTGTAGTGCATTTCGCGGGTTAGAGGATCGATCTGGGCGAGAAAGGCGGTGGTGAACCGGAGCCCTTCGAGACTGTTGGTGCGACAGTAGCGGTCGAGGCCGGTCACGATTTCGTCGAATGTCGCGGGTGTGGCCATAAGCGCATGCAAACTGGCCTGAAAGGTCGCCATCAGCAGGGCCGCCGGGACGCTCTTCCCGGCAACATCGGCGACCGCGATGAACAAAGGCGGATTCCCAGCGACATCCGACCGTGGCCTCAGAAACGCGTCGTAGTAGTCACCCGCCACAGTGTTCTGCGGGCGCGTCGCGAACGCGATGTCGAAACCGGGAACAGCGGGGGGCCGGTCAGGAACGAGCCACTGCTGAATTTCGCGGGCAATTTCGAGATCGCGTTTCATCGTGACGCGATCGGCAAGTTCGACGGCCAGCAATACGAAGAGAATCGCGACCCCGATGGGAGCAAGAGTGAAGTTGACCCTGCCTCGCTCACCCCAGTGCACGTCGGGATGCACCAGCAACAGACCGATTGCGAGCAGCAAGAGGACGCGGCGTGCCGGCGAAAGCTTCATCAACATCGCCTGGAACAAGGCCCATGCGGACAACGCGAACCTTTTTCCTTTCTTTTTCTCGCGATCGATCTCGTCCCAGTCCACGTCTTGCGCGTAGAGGCCGTAGCTGGCTTTGGCCTCGGACACGAACTGGCGACCGAGCCGTTCGAGCTTGGCGCCCTCGGTCACGCGCGCCCAGAAGGCTTGCATGGGACGCACCTTTCCTCGAGGGCTCTTGGGTGGGCGGCTCGGAGTGGGCGGCATGGAGGCGTGATTATATGGCAGGCGGAGATATGTCGCGACTCAATCGCGGCTGTCCCTACGAGTGAGAGAACCTAAAAGCGGCATTTTTGGAAAAAGCTGAATCCATGCGTCTTCGCGCCGACAACAACCGCGCGGATGCTTTTCGGATTGGCGAAGGGATTGATCGGCGGCTGGTCGGGAAGCTTTCTCCAGGTCGCGCAGGGCTCGCCACGCCTGAGATCACGGCTCGTCGGGAAGCCCGCAGCTTCCATCGGCGCAGCCATCCGTCACAGGTTTCGCGCGCCACTTGTCCACCGAAGCGCTTGTCGCATACGCAAAATCCGCGACCTTCCACATCGGACTGGTTTCGCCGCCAACAACTACAATATTGATATTCTCGGGTTTGTCGTAAGGCGCGATGAGCGTATCCTCCGGCAGCTTTTTCCAGGATGCGTACGGTTCAACGCCGTGCTCAGCCAACGACGCCATCATCATGTGGATCAAATCCGTCGCCCAAAATTGCCCGGCCGGCATTTTGAAGTTTTCCGAAATCCAGCGTGCGAAATCCACCTTGGTTCTGAAACCGTCGTTCTCTTTGAGATGCCGCGCCACAAGAGGATCGAGTATCAGCGTCGCTGAGGAAAACAATCCGGGCAGCGCTCCCAGCTGAATGCAAACATCCTGGCCAACTGACCGGACGGACGAACCGACCACATTGTTCACGAAGCTCCATCCGCGGAACAGGCTGACAACGCTTTCGTCGGCGCGGAATTTTTTCTGTACGTGAAACGGTTCCCAGGCGCTTCGTTCCTCGTTCTCCGCGACGCACATATTGTTGTAGCCGATCGGATTGCCCTGCGAAGTCCAGAACTGCTTCTTCAGCCGCATATAACCCCAGTTGATTGTCAGAAGCGTCCAGGCGCGCCCGATCACCGAATTCGCCAGCGTGCGAGGGCTGAACGCGCCAATTCCGGAGTTCATCTCGATCTCATTGCGGATCGGCCCGTTCACCAGAAGCATGCAAGCGAATGGCGTCGTGGAACCTGGAATCGAAGGATGGCCCGTCGAAGCGACCGCAAGCAGCACAGGCAGGTGCTCGGGCCGCGCTCCCGCCATCACGCCGACGATCGCGACCATCTCCACTGTAAATTTCAGATATTCCTGGCTATCGTGCAGGAAAATCTCCGTCACCACTTCATCGGGCGCGCGGTTCGTGCCCGTCAGCATTTCCGCGACGCGTTCTTCCGTGGGAAGGATGATGGGCAGCCCATCCGTCCAGCCTCGTTGATAAAAGAGGCGCTGCAAATTATCCTCGCTGTCGGGCTCGAGCTGCGTTTGCCTCACGCCGGTGCGTGAGACTGGCGCGAAGTCGCCCTTGAACTCCTCTTCGCTGACGGGTTTTGTAAGCGCGTCGATAACCTCTTCGAAAACGGTCCGCTGCGTTGCCGGATCTTTCCCTTCAATGTAGCCGCGGAGCACCGAAGGAGGCATGCCTGCGACAGGGTGCGGCGTGTAAATGACGCGCAGGGGAACGCCATGAAAGCGCAAATCGTCACGCATGAAGCCGGCGAATTCGAAAGTCGACACCGGCGCTGTGGGGATTCCGTATTCCGTCTCGAGTGTGCGGGAGCAAGTGGCGACCGCCACCGCGCAGCCTGGTCAACCAGCTACGCCGAGAATCGCGGCGTGGCCCTTCTCCTTGATTTCTTTCCAGACGTCTTTCGTATCGTCGCGAAAGATGTTGCCGGTCTTGCGCCGTCGCACGGTGGTGACGGAAGGCATGCGCTCGGCCAACCACGCCTGCACCTGATCCAGAAATTTTCCGCTTCCACCAAATCCGGTATCGACCAGATAGATCGTCTTGCCATCGAGGCTGTCCAAGCGCGGAGCCAAGGAAGAAAATGACGGGGGTTTCCTCGAACCATCCTCGCCAGCAGCTCTGACTGTCCGATATCCTTCGGGGTTCAAAACTGCCGAACGCAATAGTGTAGCCATGGCGCGACTCCTCTGAAGAGGGACGCGATAAGTACAGCAAACCGCCCTGTAGTTGTCAAGACAACGCAACCCATAACCTAGTACGACTCAGCGTGCCCGATCATGCGCCTTAGTAACGTTCGACGAGGACGCAGTTCTTGCTGATCTCATCCCCATGAACGAAAATGTGAAGCCCGACCCAGGAGCACACCCTAATGAGATGGGCGATTGTTGTCTGTGGAGTCTTGCTGGTGCTTGCAGTCCCCTCGGGGACTTATGCGCAGAAATCAGCTGCGCTAGAGGGCCCGCAGAGGGTATGAGCGGGGTGACGGTGCGCTGCCGAATAGTCCGCCGTCGCCTCAGAGGATCATCATGAGCGCGAGCGCGGCGGCTAACGCCCTGAAACACGAGGTGCGACCCGTATATCCGGCAGATGCGAGAGTGAAGGGTGTCGTCTCGCTCTGCGCGATCATCGCAAAAGACGGCACCATTCAACGTCTTCAATATCTGTCAGGCCCCGCGCTTCTGATGAGAGCAGCACTCAACGCTGCAAGACTGTGGCGTTACGAGCCGACGCTGCTCAATGGCAAACCCGTCGAGATCGAGACGGTATTATGTCCAGTTCGGTCCGCAGCGCGAGAATTCGGCAACAACCAAGCGGCGAAACACAATTAGCGGAAATGGTCAGCGCCATTTATCAACCGAAAGGCTTTTGACCTATCCCATCCCGCCGTAGTCCCAATACAAACTGTCGGACGATCCGGTGACCAGAATGCCGATTCGCCTTGAGGCAGCACTCCTCAACCCTTCGCCCATCCCTTCGGCTTGGGCGGTTGTTTTGACAACGACCTCTCGAATAGCTAGAATCAGCCCGGCCGGCTGCGGTAACCTAGGGCGCGTCGCGCATACCCATGGATGGGAGGCATACCTAAATGGCAAACGTCGCCAGGCAGTTCAATGCAGGAGATGGAGCCGTTACGCAACTTGAAGTCATGAACCCGCGCGGCGAAACTCCTCCGCCAGCCACATTGGGTATCAGTCCCCGGCCTTCGGATTTGTCGGGAAAGAAAATCGTTTTGGTCGACAACGGCAAATTCGGCGCGAATAATTTCCTCGATGCGCTCGCGGAAATGCTGAAAGGAAAATATCCGAAGGCGACGGTGGTGATGTATCCGAAGCCCACCGCGCAAACGATCACCAACCTGCCGAAGTGGTATCCCACGGTCAAGCAGCAGGGCGATCTTTTCGTTTTCGGCGTCGGTGATTGAGGGAGCTGCACGTGGTGGGGTTCCCACGACACGATTGAAATCGAAAAATCGGGAGTGCCTGGCGTTTACTTCATAACCAGCGAATTTATTCACGATGCAAAATCCGCCGCCAAAGACGGTGGCATGCCGGGAATCCGCATCGTAATGCTGCCGGCCGATAAATACTATCCCGCGCGGTCCAGCAAAGAGGAAGCGCAGCCGCTCGCCACCGGTTGCTTCGATTCCATGATCGACGCGCTGATCCGCCCGCCGACGAAAGAGGAAGCGAACCCTTCACCCATAGAAAAGGAGCGGCAAGACGCCAACATTCAGGTGAGCGGCGCGGATTTTCTCAGCGCCTCCGAGAAACTGAACGAGCTATTCCTCGCGAATCACTGGGCTGACGGCTTGCCAATCATTCCGCCAACGCCCGCTTTGGTGAAAGCAATGCTCGCGGGCACCACGCGTTCGCCGCAAGAAGTAATTGGACAGGTCGCGCCGAAGAACGGCACGGCGACGGTTGAAAAGATCGCCGCAAACGCGGTGATGGCAGGCGCAAAACCCGAATATTTCCCCGTGATTCTCGCTGCGATGGAAGGCTTGACCGACAAGCACTACGATCTAACCCACATGCAGGCGTCCACCGGCTCCTTTACTCCGGTCGTCATGGTGGACGGTCCCATCGCGGAAGAGCTTGGATTTAATTCCGGTATTGGGATGTTGGGTCACGGGTGGCGGCCGAATAGCACGGTCGGCCGCGCCCTGCGGCTGTCGCTGCTCAATATCGGCCAGACCTGGCCGCAAGTAAATGACATGGCGCTCACCGGCAGGCTGGAGGCCTACACATTTTTCACTTTCGCGGAAGACACCGCGAGAAGCCCGTGGGAGCCATACCACGTGAGCCTCGGTTTCAAACCCGAGGACAGCACGGTGACCGTGGCGACTTCCGTGAATCCCTCCGTTTTCGGCGGCGGAGCCGTGATGCCATGGACGGGGCAGGGTGTAATCGATTCGGTTGTCGCTCAAATCAAAAGCCGGGGAGTCGTTTGGCCTCACTCTCAGACCTACATCCTCGCCCTTCATCCTGAGTGCGCGGTCGATCTCGCGAAGCGCGGCTACACTCGGAAAAGCTTGCAGGAATATCTTTTCGAACGCACACGCGTGCCATATGAAAAGCTGGCGGGATCGGTATTTTTTGGCCACGACACCGAAATCGATTTCATCCGGACATCCATAGCCGACGGACGAATTCGCCCCGACCGCGCGCAAATTTTCCTGGACGCGCTGAAACCCGGCGGTCTCGTTCCAGTCGTTCAGAGTCCCGCCGATTTCCACATCGTCGTCGCCGGCGGCTCGCCCGGATATGATCTGCTCTTCAGCTATCCCGGGACGAACTGGGCGAATCAAACGAAGCGAATTTCCGGAGCAACTTTGACGGCCGCCGGGCGCAATTAAGAACTTCAGGAGTGGTCAGCCGCGCCAGTACGTGCCAGAATGTCTGGTAAGCTAATACCGACCCCGCAACCAGGCTCGAAGGAGAAATATGAGCATCACTGCAAGCGCGAAATCAAAGGGCTTCCCTCTCCCTAGTTCGCTCAAGGTGATCGCGGGCACGGAGCGGGCGCAAGCCGCGTATCCCTACTACATGCAGTTCAGCAAGGAAGACGACCAGCGTTTCTGGTTCTACAATTCCATGCACTTTCCCGAGCCGATGTGGGTCTTCGACATGATTACGGCCGAGGCGGCCTACTGCGCCCTGGGCTCGGCCAATACGCGCGTACATTCTCTGCCTACTACGCTAGGCATCGACTATCGGATCATAAATGGCCGCGTATATATCGGCGGCAATGCTGTCACCGATCCGTCCGAGATTGAGAGGCGCACAAAGGAGTTTCAACGTCGGGCGTTTTACTACTACGAGAATTGGGAACGGTTGTTCGCACAATGGAAAGACAAGATGATGGCGCTAATTCGAGACGCCGAGGCCCTTCCGAAGCTGGACCTTCCAGACTTCGAGCCCCTGGAGCACGTCCACGCCGGCCGCGGTGTCGCCTCCAATCACTACATTCTCGAAACGTATCAGAAAACGCTGGAAGGCTATTTTCGGATGTGGCAGCACCATTTCGAGTTTCTTCTGCTCGGATATGGGGCTTACTTGACCTTCTTCGATTTTTGCAAGAAGGCTTTTCCGGAAATCAGTGATCAAACAGTTGCGCGAATGGTGGCGGGGTTAGAGGCTGAAATCTTCCGTCCGGATGACGAGCTAAGGCGTCTCGCCAAGTGCGCCATCGAGCTGGGCGTCGATAACCAGTTCCGAGAAGGTGCCTCGCCAGACGAAATCATCAAATCGTTGGAGCAATTAGGCGAGCCCGGCGCAAAGTGGCTCAAGGAGCTTGCTGTTTCCCGCGATCCCTGGTTCAACGTCAATGTTGGCGACGGCTTTTACCACTACCACCGCTCTTGGAACGATGATCTCTCGATGCCTTTCGCCGCCTTGCCGGGCTACATCTCGAATGCGAAAAAGGGACAGCGGCTTGAACGCCAAACCGACAGACTCATGGCCGAGCGCAAGCAGCTGATTGCGGATTATCGCGAGCTCCTGGAGACCGACGAGGAGCGCGCCGCCTACGACCAGATGATCGAACTGGCGCACCGCGTTTTCCCCTACGTCGAGGGGCACAAGTTCTACTGCGAGCATTGGTACACGAGCCTTTTCTTCAACAAGATCAGGGAGTTCGGTGCGCTTTTAGCCGAGCGCGGTTTCTTCCCAAAAGCCGAAGACGCATTTCATCTGAGCCACTACGAACTTGAAGCCGCAATCGTCGACCTGATGACTTCCTGGTCCAACGGTTCGCTTCCACGAGGCCCATCTCTCTGGCCTGCGATCGTGCGAGAGCGCAAGGCGGCGATCGACGAATGGGCGAAGCACGCAACTGCACCGGCGCTCGGCCCTGTTCCCGATATCATTGATGATCCCGCCATCGTGATGTTGTGGGGCATTACTCGCGAGAATCTCGACACATGGCTGTTAGCCGGCGAGCAGCCGGATTCCAATGAGATCAAAGGCTTCGCGGCTTCAAGTGGAGTCGTCGAGGGCGTGGCCCGCGTTGTGAAGTCGGCGGAGGAAATCGGTCGCCTGCGCCACGGCGATATACTCGTTTGCCAAATAACCAATCCGAGTTGGTCGCCGGTCTTCCAGAAGATTGCGGCAGCTGTATCCGACATAGGCGGCTCGATGAGCCACGCGGCAATTGTGGCGCGCGAATACGGACTGCCCGCGGTGGTGGGCACGGGCACAGCTACGCAAAAAATCAAGGATGGCCAGCGCATTCGCGTTGATGGTGGCCGTGGCATTGTCACCCTTCTCTAGTGGGATAATTTAGGCGTGCCTTCTTCAGACATAATTGGCTGGTTTGCGGACATCGGTCTGTCCGATCGCCCCACTGTCGGAGGCAAGGGCGGTTCATTGGGCGAGTTGATGCGGGCGACCATACCGGTGCCGCCGGGATTCGTCGTGCGCACAGCCGCATTCGAACGTTTTCTCAACGCGCTGGAAAAGGAAGAACCAATCCGGCCCAAGGTTGAGGCGCTCGGAGCGGATGAACTCGAAAAGATCGCTGCACTCTCCGAGCGCGTGCGCGCCCGGTTTGAAAGCGCGCGGCTGCCGGATGATGTGAATTCAGAAATTCTCGCTGCGCATGCCGAATTGTGCGGAGGGGATAGCGATCCACCTCTGGCAGTGCGTTCATCCGCCACAACTGAAGATGCGGCAGACGCTAGTTTTGCGGGACTGCAGGACACCTACCTTTGGGTAATAGGCGCGCATGAGACTTTGGAACGGGTGCGCTCTTGTTGGGCCAGTCTCTATTCCGTGCCTTCCATCGCCTATCGCCGCAAGCACGGCCTGCCGGAAAGCGGCGTTGCAATGGCCGTCGTTGTTCAAAGCATGGTCAACGCCCATAAGGCGGGAGTCATGTTCACTCGCAGTCCGCTCACGGGCGACCGCTCGGTGATCACGATCGAGGCAGCTTGGGGTCTCGGTTCAGCTGTGGTGAGCGGCGAAGTCACACCCGACCGCTTCGTGATCGCGAAGATCACGGGCGAAATTTCGGTGCGCGAGATTTCGGATAAGCACGTCCAACATCTGCCTGCGCCGGCTGGCGGCGTCAGAGAATTGGAGACGCCGGATCATCTTCGCAAAGTGGCCTGCCTGAGCGATGCAGAGATTTCAGCGCTGAGAGACATTGCGCGGAAAGTCGAGCGCCATTACAAGCGACCGCAGGATATCGAGTGGGCAATCGATCACGCCGGCGAAATCCTGCTGCTACAGAGTCGGCCAGAAACGGTTTGGTCCTCCAAGGACCATGCACCGGTCGCCAAGCCTGCGAAGGACCCGCTCCAGCATGTGATGAAGATCTTCGGAGGCCGCCGATGACTCTCAGTGCCAAGGACGTGGCGGAGATCATGCGGCTGCTTGAACAGTCGAGTTTCGACAATTTGTCGCTAGAAATGAATGGCGTGAAGCTGAACTTGCAACGCGGTTCGGCCATGCCCGTTCGACAACCCACAGCTCGTTCCACGGCAGCCGAACGGCAACCGCAAGCGGCGCAGCCAGTGCAGCGAAAAGTAAAATCTCCGTCCGAACCAGGGCTTGCGGAGGTCGCCTCTCCTCTGCTGGGAATTTTCTATCGAGCGCCGAAACCGGGCGAGCCGCCCTTCGTCGAGGTGGGCTCGAAGGTCGCAGAGGACACGGTGGTCGGTATCATCGAAGTGATGAAACTGATGAATTCCGTTTGCGCGGGAGTAAAAGGTGAAGTGGTCGAAATATTGGCCGAAAACGAAGCGCTGGTGGAGTTCGACGAAATTCTCCTGCGAGTGCGCCCCGGGACCTGACCATGGCGATCCGCCGCACACTCATAGCCAATCGCGGCGAAATTGCAGTCCGCGTGATTCGCACCTGCAAGGCTCTCGGCATTGAAACTGTGCTGGCTGCGTCCGCAGCCGATCTGGATTCGCTGGCCGCGCGGCTCGCGGACCGCACCGTCTGCATTGGGCCGCCGCGCCCTGCTGACAGTTATCTGAAAGTTGACACCATTGTCCAAGCAGCATTGGGCGTGAAAGCAGACGCTATCCATCCAGGCTACGGATTTCTCTCGGAGCGTCCGGCTCTCGCCAGACTTTGCGAGGAGGCGGGCGTAATCTTCATCGGTCCAACCTCCGCCCAGATCGAGTCTGTTGGCGACAAATTGCGTGCCCGCGCCGAAGCCGAGCTCGCCAGCGTGCCAACCGCCCCCGGCGGGGCCGTCGAAACCGCGAGTGAGGCCACGGCGCTCGGACGGAAAATCGGGCCGCCGCTGCTGGTCAAAGCAGTTGGCGGTGGAGGCGGCCGCGGCATGAAACGAGTTGATCGTCTGGAGGATCTGCCCGCGGCGATGGACATGGCCGCCGCCGAAGCGGGTGCTGCATTTGGCGATGCTCGAGTTTATCTCGAACGCTTTGTCACCCGCGGACGCCACGTGGAGGTTCAAATTCTCGGCGACGGGAAAGGCCGCGTAGTTCATCTCGGAGAACGAGACTGTTCGGTCCAGCGCCGCTATCAAAAACTGATCGAAGAAACGCCGGCACCCGGGCTCTCGCAGGATTTCCGCGCACGCATCCACAGTGCGGCGGTGCAGTTTAGTGAGCGGTTGTCTTATCGCAGTGCCGGCACTGTCGAGTTCCTCGTTGATCTCGAACGCGGCGCGTTCTATTTCCTTGAAATGAATGCCCGAATCCAAGTCGAGCACCCGATTACTGAAGCGGTCACTGGTCTCGACATCGTCTCCGAGCAAATTGCCATCGCCGATGGCCGCGGACTGGCATTAAAGCAAGCAGATGTCAGGCCCCGTGGTTGCGCAGTCGAGTGCAGGATCAATGCGGAAGATCCAGCGCGAGACTTCCATCCCAGCCCTGGCACTGTCCGGACGGCCGAGTGGCCTTCAGGCGAGGGCGTGCGAGTCGATACCCACATTTTTTCGGGCGCTCGCATTCCGCCATTTTATGATTCGCTGATGGCTAAGATTATCGTTCATGCTGCCGATCGTCCTACAGCGCTCGAGCGCATGCGCAACGCGCTTACTGCCACGCGCATCGAGGGCGTCGCTACGAACCTTGCGTTCCATCTGGACGTCATGGCCGACCCGGAATTTCAGGCCGGCGGCGTCGACACGTCCTATCTGCCGCGCTTCCTCGAGAGCCGGCGCCTCATGCAGGAGGCTCACGCGCGTGGCTAACGTCCAAATCGTCGAGACTTCCCTGCGCGACGGCAATCAGTGTCTGTGGTCCGCGCTCGGCGTCGATACGGCCAAGACCTTGACTATCGCTCCGGTGATGGATCGCGTAGGGTTCAAGGCCATCGACTTCACCACCTCCACGCACATGGGCGTCGCTGTCCGTTACAAAAAAGAAGATCCTTGGGAACGCATTCGGCTCATGGCTGAAGCCATGCCGAAAACGCCGCTGCAATTCCTTTCGACAGGCTTCCGTTTTATTTCCTGGGAAGCAGCCAGCCCCGAGTTCATGAACCTGGCTTTCAAAACGCTCATCAACGCCGGCATGCGCCGATTCGCGTTGGCCGATCCGATGAATGACGCCGATTCAAACGTCGCATGCGCGCGCATGATTAAAGCTGCGGGCGGTGAATACGTTGTCGGCGCCCTCGTCTTTACACTGAGCCCGATTCATGACGACGCTCACTACGTTGCCCGCGCCCGCACCCTCGCACAAAGCCCCGACGTAGACGCGCTCTATATCAAGGATCCTGGCGGCCTTCTCACACCGCTGCGCGCCCGCACGCTCATCCCGGCCGTGATCGCGGCAATTGGCAACAAGCCGCTTGAACTTCATTCGCATTGCACGATCGGAGTCGGCGAACTCACCTATATGGATGCGCCCGATTGGGGAGTCAGCGCGGTTCAGTGCGCCTCGGGCGCCGCATCGGATGGCCTCTCCAATCCGCCATCGGAGCGCGTTGTTTCCAACCTCCGCGCCCTCGGGCATCAGGTCGATCTTGACGATCAGGCCCTCGCTGAAGTCGACCGCTATTTCACGCGCCTTGCAGAAGCAGAGGGCCTTGCGGCAGGCAGCCCTCAGGCGTTCGACGCAAACTATCTTCACCACCAATTGCCGGGTGGAACCGTCAGCACCATGCGCCGGCATCTCGCGGAGACGCGGGTCTCCCACTTGGAAGGCGCGGTGATCGAGGAGTTGGGTCGAGTGCGTCAGGAATTGGGCTGGCCCATTGTGATGACTCCTTTCGCACAGATGCTGATAACCCAAGCCGTGCTGAACGTCACCGGAAAAGAACGCTATGGCACGATTCCGGATGAAATCATCCGGTATGCGTTGGGAAAATTTGGCCACCCAAATGTTCCGATCGCGCCGGAGGTGATGGGTCGCATTGAATCTCTGCCTCGAACGCGCGAGTTGCGCCAGCAACCGGGCATGCCGCCCTTGCGCGAATTGCGCCGACGCATCGGCCCGGAACTGAGCGACGAGGAATTTCTCCTACGCGCCACAATGCCCGCCGGCCAAGTCGATGCGATGAAGGCCGCAGGCCCTGCGGAACGCGCATACGATCCTGACATGGCTCCCGTAATGAGCCTGATACGTCAACTGAATGCTCGACGCGACATCAATTACCTGTCGATCGAGAAGCAAGATTTCAAACTCGAGCTGCGCGGCCCGTCTGCGCCTGCGGAGGCGTGAGTATGCGCCGTTCCAACAACGGCTGGAATGAAACCTTAGGACCTGTCGAGGGTTTCATGTTCGACCTCGACGGTACGCTGATCCTGAGTGACCGCTCGCTCGGCGGCTATCGCCTGTTGCCCGGCGCTGTCGAGGTGCTGAAGGAACTGCAATCTCGTGGAGTGCCGTTTGTGGTTCTCACCAATGGCAGCGCGTATCCGGCCGCAGAACAGGCCCCGAAGCTGCGCGCCCTTGGCTTGCCCATCTCGGATGAGGCTTTGCTTACGCCCAATACCGTCGCGGCGGAACTAATGCCCAGGCACGGCGTGAAACGCGTCCTCGTGCTCGGTACTCCTGGGGTCGGCCAATCGCTCGCCGAAGCGGGGCTCGAGGTTGTGTTCACCGGCCAGGATCGCGCCGAGCAGGTTCAGGCAGTTTATATCGGCTGGCACCCGGACTGCGGAATGAAGGATATCGAGGTCGCCTGCAAAGCCATCTGGAATGGCGCGCAGCTTTACGTCGCCTCCGACGTTCCTTTTTTCGCAACGTCCAGCGGCAAAACGATGGGTTACTCGCATGCCATTGCTGCCGCCGTGCGCAAGATAACTCATGCTCCCATGATCCTCACCGGCAAACCTTCGTTGCACGCGCTGAGGCTCGTCGCTAAAAAGTTGGGAGTTCCGATGCGCCGCGTCGCCGTGGTCGGAGATGATCCGGTCGTGGAAATGATCATGGCGCGGCGAGGTAAAGCGATCGGTTTCGGCCTGACCACCGGCTTCACAACAGCGCAGGACTGGGCCGCACAGCCGTCAGACCGGCGGCCGCATCGCATCGCGCACAATCTCGGCGAGATCCTGCGGATGGCCACCTTCTCATAAGCAACACACGAATTTTCGCCCTCCGCTAGTGGCTCGGGTAATCGCCTCCACCTCAATTCAGTAGGGTTGCGGCAGCACAGGATGGTTTGCGAAAATATCGCGCTGTCTCTTTACCTCGTTGTACGGTCTGTAGAGCGTCGACGGCTCGTCGGGCAGAGCAGCGAGAACGCCGCGCACTGTGCCGTGATCGATCGCCTGCGCCCAGCTCGTTTCATACCGGTTCCGGAATAGTGGAACCAGGTTGGAATGCGCGATGCGCCAGCGTCCACCCTCCTTTACATAGTCCACATAAAACGGCCCCCATATCCACGCCGCGGAATTGTCTGTTCCAGCGGCTCCCGGCGAAAGCCAGTGGCTACGCGCGGACAACCCATCTTTTGCGATTTCGATGACCGGATTGACGGTCATGTGCAGGATGAAGAATCCTGGAATCGTTTTTGTTACTTCGAAAGCCCGGTAAACCGCTCGTACACTCTCGAGGCCCCGATATACGCCGCTATCTGAAAACTCCACGGACACGTCCGGCAAATGTTTGGCGAAACACTCATCCACGATCCTTTCGAAGCGTTGTTTGAACAGATAGTGAATGTATTTTGATTGCAGCTGCTGAATCTCAATTGTGTCTTCGAGGCGCTGCACCCGCGCTGCCAACTCCTGAATCATGCGCATCGGTTCATCATTGCTAAGCGTCATAAATCTCCTTTCGCCAACACTGACATACGCATTTTGCATTTTGTTTAAGAGCGCCGCCACACACAAGTCGATCTGGCCGACGAACGTCGAGGGACTCGGCACGCAAGAACTTGTAGCTAATTCCATCGGTTTTCGTCGCTTCTGCGTACCAGATTACTTTATACTCGACTCGCAATGTAGCGGCCAAATTGAGGAGATGAATGACGGCGAGTTCGAGCGGCCTGCGCGTCTCTCAGAATCGCAAGCCTTCGCAAGATCCTGTGCAGCGTGTTGATCCGGCTCGCATCAGACGTCACCGTGAGCCCGAACCCCATATCGACGCGCTCATCCGCTTGGTTTCCGTTCGCATCGTCCGCCTCTCTGAATTGATTCTTCGCATAGGTATTCTCGCGTTCAAAGATCGCTTCGGTGTGAAACCCACGGACTTGCGGATCCTGGTGATGCTGGGGGCGTACCAACCGATCTCCGTGAACGAAGTGAGCCGTAGAACCCACATCGACAAGGCCTGGATTAGCCGGTCGTTGCGAGGCTTGGTGCGACGGAAGCTCGTCACCCAGGCGGCACATCCCACTGACAGTCGCGCTTCGCTGCTTTCACTAACAAAGTCGGGCGAGGCGCTTCTCCGCGAGATCGCGCCCGTTGCCATGGCGTATCAGCGGGAATTGCTACGAGGATTACGGAGCCGGGATGTGGAACGGCTTTTCGCGATCTTGTCCGAGCGGGCTGAGGAGATGCTTCGAGTCGCCACAAATAGAAATGCCGCGCAGTGCCTCCCTCGAAGCCGCCCCTCGAATGTGCGATCGCGAGCAGCAATAAAGATCCGTAGCGCTCGTTCATGACCTCGAGATTCTCGGCGAAGTGCACCTGACCTCGTTCGCCCTACTCTGCTGATTCCGGGCGATTACCCGAGCACCAACACCTCGACGAAAGCGGCCCCGTCAGGAGCATCACAGGCCGGCTCGTTCTACAGGCGGCCGAGGAGCACGAGAATCACGACCACGATCAGAATCAGTCCTACTCCCCCGGTCGGGGCATAACCCCAACTTCAGCTATGCGGCCAACTCGGGAGGACGCCCAGAAGAGCCATCACCAAAACCACGATCAATATCGTTGCGAGCATCGTGCTTTCCTCTCTTCGCTATTCCACAGCCGATGCCTGAATGCGACTTTGACCGTTTCCCAAGGCCACCGGGTGGCTCGACCCGCTTGCATGTCAGTCGCCCCGGAGCTAGACGGGAAAGATGCTTAGAGCACAACACTGATGGCAATCTGCGTGCCGGGATACTCCGGGTTGCACAGGTAATAGCTGCCATTGATGTAGTCGACGTAGACATCGTCCGTGTAGTACCAATCTACCGGCCACGGCTGAACGAATCCGAACCAATACCCGCCGTACTGAAAGCGCGAATACCCGTCAACCAGCCTTGGACTGCCGATGCGGAATTCGTGCCCACGGCCAAAATTTGAACGGAACCGAGCATCGGGTATGCGGCTATCGCCTCTGGCGCTGAGCCGCAGTGCCGGTTGTGAGCGTTGCGTCCGCTCGGCGGCTGCAGTCCGCTGAATATGTGGCTGCGCCCCGGTATTGCCGCGCTCTTCCGTCTGCTTGACCGGCTTGGCCCGCGTCTCCGGTTTGGTGGCTTTGGCCTGTTCCTGTCGTTGCTCGGGCTTTGCTTGGCGTTGTTGCTTTACTGGCTTCGCCTGCTGCTCGTGTTGCGCCGGCCTGTTCTGTGTTTCCTGTTTTGCGGGCTTGGTTTGTTGCTGGTTATTCGACTTCGCCTGTTCCTGTCGTGCCGGCTTCGCTTGCTCTTCTTGTTTTGCCGGCTTGGCTTGCCGCCCTTGTTTTGCGGGCTTGGCTCGTTCTTCGTGTTGCGCAGGCTTAGCGGCTTCTTCGTGGTGGTCGTCCTGCGCGAGGGCGGGAACGGCGGCCGCGAGTAGCAAGACCAGTGTTACCGTGCTGATTCCGAGTACCTTCATGTGTTTTGCCTCCATTGCGGTAATTAGTGCGCCCTTCGCGCCAGTGTCATCGGGCTCGCTCAACTCCCAACGTGTATACGGGAGAGCGAATGAAACAGTCCGAATATGTTGAGAAGCCATAAAACCGTGCAGATCACCACGACGGCATTCAAGATCGACTTGATCGTTCCCTGCATCGGTATGAAGCTGTTGACCAGCCAGAGCAGGACTCCCACTACTACGAGCACCACCAATATTTGAAGTAACGGCATTTCTCTATCCTTTTCTTCGCAGGGAGACACTCCGACCGGTCCCAAGGCTTTGTGCCGATTTCTGTTTGGACCCAAGAACTGCTAGTGCCGGTTGGGATGGAAAGGAACCTGCGACATCTAGTGTTGTTCGAACCGAAGCTTTTGGCCTTGTTTGGCCCCGGCCCTGATTGCTTTACTCACAAGCAGCATCTTAGAAGAGGCAAAGACTGGCGTCTGTTCACTTAAGCACACATCTGCAGCTCGAGTGGCGGCAGCGCGTTACCATACAAGCCAAAAGCATGGCAACGACAGCTCGAAATCGGCGGAAAACCGATGCCAACAAGGCGTTCAACACCCGGGAGTATCTTGATTCGGCGGGCGCGCCCCGCAAGGTTGCGGAGTTCAAGAAAAAGGAAACTATAACCAACCTCCGCCAAAACCCGCCCGGCGCAAGCCGCTGGCAATGCATGGGCAGGTTCGCATCAATTGCCACAACAATCCGCTCCGATAGTTTTCGATCATCAGGATGATCGGCCCTTGATTCAGCCCGTAGTGCCAGGGTGACACCCAGCCGTGTGTATTGCCGAGCTTTCCCGGGTACGTCGCGTTGAAGGACGCTTTGAAACCGTAGGGGTTCCGCTTGGTTAATTTAGCATTGTATATGTAGTAGTCGAGCGCGGGCAAAACGATTTCGGGAGCGAACGGCAGCGATGCCGCTACAGCCCAAGGCGCGATGGTTCCGTCGTCGGGCCCATACGGCACGCCACGTCCGACGTAGCTGAAGAATTGGCGTTCAATGCCATTCACTTCGATAGTAGCGGGGCCGGGACCATCGCCCGCGGTAATTCCCCAGCACTGGGGCGCATAGCCCTCGAATTTGAGTGGGTTGTCGATCGCGTACTGTTGCTGCGCATAAGTTGCGCGGCGGCTGTTTTCGAAATAATCGATGCCTTTAACGCGCATGAAAGCATCCTGAATACCGCGAAAATCGACCCACACATGCGAAAGCTGGTGAGTGAATAAAGGTCCCGCGTAAAGATAGTCTTGCCCGCAGCAGTGCTCCCATTTGTAAGTGGAAGCCCAGGCGGCATAGCTACTCTCAGGTAGAGGATGTGTTGGCGAGCCTAGCGCCAGAACATACAACAGCAACGCCTCGTCGTAACCTTCCCAACGGTACTTGATAAATCCGCTTTCGGGCTTCCAGCCGTGCGTAACCGTTGCGCCGTTGTTTAGCGCCCACTGCCAATCTGCGCGTCGATAGAGCGCATCCGCGAGCATGCGGATTTCATTTTCATCTGGCTGATCTGCGACAAAATACATTCCTGCCGTCAGCGCGCCCGCCAGCAGAAAGGCACTGTCTACGGTTGACAACTCGCATTGCCATGCGCGCCGTCCGGTCCGCATATCCAGAAAGTGATAGTAGAAGCCTCGATAGCCGGTCGTATCAGATCCGGGGCCTTGCGGGCTGTTCCAGAAAAAACGCAGCGTCGTCAGCGCCCGTTCTACTGCGCGGGGGCGCGGCATAAATCCGCGTTCGACAGCCACTGGATAGGATGCCAACGCGAGGCCGGTAGCGGCGATGCTGGCAGGCCAATTCGCTTCACTCTTGTCGATGACCAGCCCGTTGGCTGGATTCGTTTCATGCAAGAAGTAGGAGAAGGAGTCACGCTGAAGTTTCTCCAGTTCAGCATCGACGGTTGACTTCCTAGTGCTCATGGTTTCAGCGTGGCCTGCGAACTCTCCCTGCACCGCAGCCTTGAAGGTTGCGGCTTCAATTCAGCATCGCTCGAAGTCGAGGACCACGCGTGACGCGACATCGCCGTGTTCGAAACATGGCTATCTCAGCTTAACTATTCGGATGGCTCGTTGATGTGGGGTTGTGCCAGCGGCCGTCTGAAGCGATAAGCGCGTCGGCCTCTTTCGGCCCCCAGCTGTGGCGCTTGTACGGACGAGCGCGGTGATGTTTTTTGAGGACTGTATCTACCACCGCCCATGCCGCCTCAACAGCGTCTTCTCGAGTGAAGAGCGCGCCATCTCCGGCCATGGCGTCGCCCAGGAGCCGCTCGTACGGCGATTCTTCTCCCGTCTGTTCTTCGAGCAGGTAAAGTTCGCGCTGGTCACCGATGAACTCCTTCCCTTCGCGCTTCACGCGAGCGGCCAGGGCGATGGCCGAATCCGGAGACAGCTGGAATCGCAGATAGTTGGTTCGGCCAGTGGTCGGCTGTGAGTCGGCGAAGAGCCTTTGTGGCGGTGGCTTCAGTTCCACAAGGACCTCGGTTTCGTTTTCGGCCAGGTATTTTCCAGAGCGCACGTACCACGGCACTCCCTGCCATCGCCACGAGTCGATGAAGAGACGCAGGGCACAGAAAGTCTCGACGTCGGACTTCTTTGCCACATGTGGCTCCCTTCGGTAGCCAGCGTATTGGCCGCGCACCACGTCGTCGGGCGTCAGTGGGCGCATGGCTTGAAAGACCTTGGTTTTCTCGTTGTGAACGGTCCCAAAGTCCCTGTCTGCTGGCGGCTCCATGGCAAGTAGGGCGATGATCTGGAAAAGGTGGTTCTCGATCACGTCGCGCAGACAGCCGGCGGTTTCGTAAAACGCACCACGGCCCTTAATGCCAAATTTCTCGGCTAGAGTTATCTGGACGCTGGCGACGTAGTTGCGATTCCAGATCGGTTCCAGGAACGAATTCGCGAAACGGAAATAGAGGATGTTCATAATCGCTTCCTTACCGAGGAAGTGGTCGATGCGGAAGATCGAATCCTCCGGGAACACCGCCCGGGCGGCGCGGTTGAGTTCCCGCGCGGAGGCCAAATCGCGCCCGAACGGTTTTTCGACGATGACACGCGCATGCTGAGTCAATTTCGCGGCACCAAGCCCTTCGATCACGGTCTCGAAAAGCGAGGGCGGAATAGCCAAGTAGTGCGCTGGACGCCGGGCGCGACCCAACTGCTTTCTTATCGCTGTGAAGGTGGCCGGGTCCTTATAGTCCCCACTCACGTACGTAAACAGGGACAGAAGGTGGCGGAGAGCGCGCTTGTCATCGATCCCACCCGATCGCTTTATGCTGTCCGTCACGCGTTTCCGCAGACGATCCAGGCTCCACTTCGGGAAGGCAACGCCGATTACCGGGACCTTGAGGGCACGTCGCTTCGCCATCGCGTAGAGCGCCGGGAAGATCATCTTGTGGGCCAGATCCCCCGTCACACCGAAGAACACCAGCGCATCCGAACGGGATGTGCTCATCAGGCAGTTCCCTTTTTGGCGGCGGCTTTTTCCTTATGGCCGCCGAACTGGTAACGAAGCGCCGACAACATCTTGTCGGCGAAGTCGTCCTCACCGCGTGAGCTGAAGCGTTCGTAGAGTGCGGCACTGAGGACGGGGGCCGGAACGGATTCGTCAATGGCCGCTTTAATCGTCCAGCGTCCCTCTCCCGAGTCCGATACCCGGCCAGCAAACTTCGACAGGTCCGGGCTATCGAGGAGCGCGCTGGCGGCCAAGTCCAGGAGCCATGACGAGATGACACTGCCACGACGCCAAACCTCTGCGATGTCAGCCAGATTCAGGTCGTATGCATAGTGCTCGGGATCGCGCAACGGAGTGGTTTCGGCATCGATGGTGCTCTTCTGCTTGCCGACATTGGCGTGGCGCAGGATATTCAAACCTTCCGCGTAAGAGGCCATCATGCCGTACTCGATGCCGTTGTGTACCATTTTGACGAAGTGGCCCGCGCCGCTCGGACCGCAGTGCAGGTAGCCGTGTTCGGCGGTGCCACCCAATTTTTCCCGACCGGGCGTTCGTGGCGCCCCGTCGATGTTCGGAGCCAAGGCGGCGAAAATGGGATCGATGCGCCGGACGACAGTTTCATCACCGCCAATCATCAGACAGTAGCCTCGCTCTGAACCCCAGACCCCGCCGCTCGTCCCGGCGTCCACATAGTGGATACCCTTCGGTTTCAATTCGGCAGCTCGGCGGATGTCATCGTGGTAATAGGAGTTGCCACCGTCGATAACCACGTCGTCATTTTCGAGAAGTGGGACGAGGGTCTTCAGCGTCGGATCAACCACTGCGGCAGGCACCATCATCCAGACAGCGCGGGGCGATTTCAACTTCTTTGCGAAGTCTTTGAGCGTCGTCGTCCCGACTGCCCCCTCTTTGGCGAGGGCCTGGACGGTCTCCGCCTGGAGGTCATAAACCACGCACCGGTGGCCGGCCCGCATAAGGCGCCGCACCATGTTTGTTCCCATCCGTCCCAATCCGATCATGCCCAGTTCCATGTGATTTATCCTTTCCCGCGAGAATGGTAAGTTCCGCAGACATCCGATGACGCCACAATCGATCTCTGTCGAAGAAGCGGCTTGCGACTATTGGTCATCGCGAATTCTTTCGATCGACGAGCCTTGAACCTTCAGAGTGCCTAGCGATAGCCTTCAGCTGGGCGCCTGCGAACTCTTTGCGACAATCCCCGTATTTGCGAAAGAATCTGCAGTCCGGAGAGCTTGAGTGTTTCGCATCGAGCGAGGTGTCTCAACTCCGGCCCTAAAGCGGGCTTGTCTTCGCCCACAACGATAGCTTTACATCAGCGGAACCAACAGACTGTGCCGTTTTGGTCAGTTTGGGCAGATACTCGCAACAGACATGGCCGAGATTAGTGCTGCCCTGGCTTTGAGCCGTGTACCCAAGTCAGCGAACGCTGGCCGCGCTTTTTCGCTCCGGGGATCTTGTGTTTGGCCGATGTGTCTTCCAAGATGGCATTGATTTCTCCACCGACCAGAATCGCAGCGCCGCTCAGGTAGAACCAGAACATCAGGATGACCAGCGTGCCGAGCGAACCGTAAAGTAGACCAAAATGACTGAAGTGACGAACGTAGAACTTGAACAGGACTGAAACGGAAATCCAGATTACCGCTGCGACGATGCTCCCAGGAAGCAACCACTTCCATTTCTGTTCAGCAACGTTCGGGGCGAAACGGTAGAGACCAGAGAGCGCCAAAACAAGCAAGAGCGCAGCAGCCGGCCACTGTGCAATTTTCCAGACATAGAAACCGGCCGAACTGGGCGCGATATGGCGCAGGAATGCGGGACCGTACATCACGATAATCAATGCGGCCGTGAGCAGCACGCCCATAGCAATCGCGAGGGTCAGGGCAATCAGACGGTATTTCCACCAGGGCCGGGTTTCTTTCAGCTCATAAATAGCGTTGAGAGCGTCAATCAGTCCGGTGGTCGCCGATGAGGAGGACCATAGCCCGAACAGTAGTGAAAACCAGGCTCTTCCGCCACCGGTCGTCTGCGCCAGGACCTGTCGTACGAGCGTGGAAGCGGTGGAGGGTAGAAACTCTCCCACGTATTTCATCATCATGCCTTGCGAACGCGGAGCCGAACCAATCATCGAAACGATGCTGGTTACGGACAAGAGCATGGGGAAGAAACCGAGGAGAAACCAGAAGGCCAGCTCGGCGGAACGGTTGACGACATCGTTTTTGGCGGCCCCCCGCCAAATACTGTTAAGCAGCTCCTTCCTACTCAACCCTGCCAGTTTGGGAACGCCTGCCATCTGGCTTCCTCTCTGTTTCGTTATTGCCTCCCGGCGCCCGACTTAAGCGGCACTGCAGCCACCATTTGACTGACAACCGTCTCGCGCGGATATGAGCGGGGACTCCCGATTGACAGGATTCCCAACAACGATATGCCAAAGCAAAGTCTTATGAACCCAACTGCCGGTCTCATAGCGACCGGTCTCCTCCAACTCAATTCATCGGCCCAATTCATCTTCTTACGCATGATTTCAGCGTTACTTCGCCAGTGCCATGCCAATGGATTTCAACTCCCGCCGACGTTTTGGGGTCGTCCTGGGATATGCCATTTTCAGATTCTTGAGGGCATCAAGAACAATTCGGGAAACGATGAGGCGGGCGTTCTCCTTATCGTCGGCGGGGACGACATACCAAGGTGCGTCGTGGGTACTTGTGGCGTGCAGGCACTCCTCGTAAACTTTCACGTAACGCTTCCAGTACTTTCTCTCGTGAATGTCCGCGAGACTGAATTTCCAGTTCTTGTCCGGCTCGTCAATGCGATCCAGAAAGCGCTTTCGTTGCTCGTTTTTCGATAGGTGAAGGAAGATTTTGACGATTCGGGTGCCGTTCCGATGGAGATGCTCCTCCAAATTCACGATGGAACGATACCGCTCCTTCCAAATGCTCTTCTCGTCGCGCAAGCGTTTCGGAAGTTCCTGGTTGCGAAGGATTTCCGGATGCACTCGAACGACGAGTACCTCCTCGTAGTAAGAACGATTAAATATCCCGATCCGTCCGCGTTCGGGAAGGCGGCACGTGGTGCGCCAGAGAAAATCATGCTTCAATTCTTCGGCACTCGGCTGTTTGAAACTGAAAACCTCGCAGCCCTCCGGATTCACGCCGGACATGACGTGCCGGATGGAGCCGTCCTTGCCGGCAGCGTCCGTCGCCTGAAAAATCAGCAGCAATGCAAAGTGAGCGGATGCGTAGTGAAGTTGTTGCAGCGAGCTCAGCTCCTCTACGTGTTTTTCCAGGAGTTTTTGATACCGCTTTTTCGACTTGCAAAAGGGCTTTATCAGCGTCGGCCACTCTTTGAGTTTGACCTTCTCTCCGGGCCCGACACGGAAATCCTTTGAATTGACTCCTTCATCCCTTTGGCCATGTCCGGTGCGTAGTTCTCGCGCCGCTACTTGTGGGGTTCAATTTCCGGAGTCTCCCGATCCGCTTTCTCCCATTCCTCAACTTCGCGCACATCGTCGCGTCCCAACTCCTCGTAGAGTTCATGGACTCGCTTGACGATGTGCAGCTTCAAATCACCCGGTGGCTCAGCTTTGGCTTCAGGCTTCGGCTCGGCCTTGGCTTCAGGCTTTGGCTCAGCTTTGGCTTCGGGGTTCGGCGCGGCCTTAGTTTCGTCTTTCTTAATCTCCTGCTCCGCCTTCTCCCAGTCTTGAACTGCATGACCGCCCTTACGGCCTCTCTCCTCGTAGAGTTCATAGGCGCGCTTCGTGATCTGCGGCGTTAAGTCGGAGAGCGTCTTAGCTTCAGGCTTCTCCTCGGACTTGGCTTCCGGCTTTGCCTCTACCTTGGCTTGAGAGTGCAGGTCGCCTCTAACATTCGCGGCAGACTTTGGCTCGGCCGTGGCCTCAGGCTGCGGCTTATCGGTTTTGGCAGAACCAAAAATCCGATACGCGAGCAGTTTCACGCGGTCATTTACGAGGAACCAAACTAGGGCGTAGGCCCAAACGAACCCTGCCCAGCCCCAGCCGAGCGGTGTCATAAACAAGCCATAAACCGCAATCAGTGTCGCGATGATCTGCGTGCCGAGCACTGCGATCCATAGAATCCGCGCCGGGCGGATGGACCAGAATGGACCTCGCGTGCGTGTCAGGAAAATCGTCAGATGGCCGGCCACGGACAGCTTCAGGTACATCAGCGTTTGGACGTGCGCGTGGTCGAGGTGAAAGACGCGCTCGCCAAGATAAAATAGGCCGAACGCAGCCACGACCCCGATCACACCCAGCACGGTGGAGATCCCCAACACCAGGCGCATATTCCAGGCCTCGGGCTTATCCTTGTAATGAACGTTGTCATACGCGATGGACAGGATGGCCCCATCGTTCAGCACGGCGATCATTACGATCATCACCGCAGTCACCGGATAGAAGTTAAACACTAGGATCGCGAGCGTCATGAAGAACAGCACGCGCAGTGTTTCGGCAATTCGGTAGATCGCGTAGCTATTCATCCGCTGGAAGATGCGGCGGCTTTCCTTGATCGCGTCGATAATCACCGACAGGCCGGGCGCCAGCAGCACGATGGACGCCGCCGCACGAGCCGCGTCTGTCGCCCCGGAAACCGCTATGCCGCAGTCTGCTTTCTTCAGCGCGGGAGCGTCGTTCACGCCGTCGCCGGTCATGCCGACAATGTGGCCGTGCTTCTGGAGAACATCCACGATGTTGTATTTGTCTTCCGGAAATACCTGGGCGAAGCCGTCCGCTTTCTCGATGGACTTCACCGACTGCGCCGATTGTTCGTTCTTCGAATTGCGCAAGACAGTGGCGTCTAGAATCTTCGTGCCCATTCCCAGTTGGCGGGCAGTTTCCTGGGCAATGGCCAATTGGTCGCCAGTAACCATTTTGACTTCCACGCCCATCTGTCGCGCGCTCGCGATGGTTGCTTTGGCCTGTTCGCGCGGCGGATCGAACATGGGCAACACGCCAACAAACTGCCACTTATTTTCCTCATCCGCTCGGGCCACACCCAATGAACGAAAGCCGCGTCCCGCAAACTCATTGACGGCTTTTTCAACGGCGGGCTTTACTTCGCCCGCGTTACTCGACATCCCGAGAATTACCTGCGGCGCGCCTTTGGCCACAAAAAACTGCTTCCCGTCCGACCCCTTCACGGTAGCTTCAGTTCTTTTGTGCACCGGATCGAACGGCTGGAAATGGAGTATCTGAAAGGCCGTTAGCGCCTTATCATCTTTCACTCCGCCGATCACGGCCAGATCAATAGTGTCCTTGTCTTCCGCACGCGAAGCCAGTGCGGCCCAGAGAATGACCTGATCGGCAGCGATTTTGTTCACGCAGAAGGGATCGCCCAACGTCAGCTTGTTCTGGGTCAGAGTGCCGGTCTTGTCCGAGCACAGCACATCCACACCAGCGAGTTCCTCGATCGCCGACAGTTTTGTCACAATCGCTTGTTTCTTTGCCAGCAAACGCGCGCCGACCGCCATCGTCACTGACAATACCGTGGGCATCGCCACGGGGATCGCGGCGACTAGAAGCACCAACGCAAACTCCAACGTACTGAGGATTGGATCGTGACGGAAGAGCGCCACGGTAACAATCACGGCCACCAGGGCCACTGCGAGAACGATCAGGTAATCGCCAATTTTGAGCACGGCGCGCTGGAAATGGCTGACGGTAGTCGCCTCCTGCACCAGTTGCGCCGTCTTGCCAAAGTAGGTGTTCGTGCCGGTGGCATATACCATCGCGTCGGCCTCGCCCCGCTTGATAATCGAACCCGAAAACACAGCCTCGCCAGGCTTGCGCGTCGCGGGCAAAGATTCGCCGGTTAGCGCTGACTGATCTACTTGCACCGGATCGCCCGCCAACAAACGCGCATCCGCCGGCACGATATCTCCCAGTCGCAGACGGATGACGTCGCCCGGCACCAGTTCCCGCGCTACAGGGTTGACCCATTTCCCATCCCGTTTCACCGTGGCTTTGGTCGCGAGCTTTGCCTTCAACGCGGCAATCTCGTTGCCCGCCTGATGTTCCTCCCAAAATGCCACTACTGCGTTGGAGAAAAGCAGGAAGAGAATGATGAAGAAATCCAGCCAGTGCCGGACCACCCCCGACAAAATCACCGCAGCTTCAATCATCCACGGAATGGGGCCCCAGAAATAACTAAGGAACTTCAGGAATGCGTTGGTTTTCTTTTCCGCGATCTCGTTAGGCCCGTACTGCGCCAGCCGCTTCTGGGCTTCGGCTTGGCTGAGGCCTTTCGGAGATGACCCCAATTTCTTCTCCACTTCCGGCATGGGCAGAGATTTCAGATCATTGTTTGGATCAGGCTTGGACCCGGACTTAGGTTCGGGAGGCTTGGGCTGGTCGGAGTTCGGCTTCATGATTTATGTTCCTCCTGGGATTGCCGTGTCGCCGATTTCTTGAGTTGCAACATGATGGTACTCGTGCGCATACCTTCTCGAGCCTGGCATCGCATCCGGAACGTCTTGCGGCTCGGCCGTGATCCATCACAGGGACTTTGTCGCCGGGCCGCCGTCACTTTCGCATGTCCATAGAGTCTCGCGAATTCATTTGGGACTGCTCCACTTCCAGTTCCGGATTTCTGGCATGTCTTGGCCGTGCTCGTCGATGTAATGCTTGTGCTCGATGAGCTTGTCCTGCATCAACTGCTTCAGGTAGGAGCCCTTGGTGCCCAAGTGGGGTAGCCGATCGACCACGTCTTGAACAAGGTGGAACCGGTCCAGATCGTTCTGTACTCTCATGTCAAAGGCGGTCGTGATCGTGCCTTCTTCCTTGTATCCCCGGACATGGAGGTTGCGGTTAGCGCGACGGTAGGTCAGCCGGTGGACTAGCCACGGATATCCATGAAAGCCGAAGATGATGTGTTTATCTTTGGTGAAAAGCGAATCGTAGTCCGTTTCGGTCAATCCATGCGGGTGCTCAGTCGAAGACTGCAGCTTCATCAGATCGACGACATTGATCACTCGGATTTTCAGTTCGGGCAAATGCTGCCTGAGGATGGAAACGGCAGCCAAAATCTCCAACGTGGGAGTGTCACCGCAGCAGGCCATCACCACGTCCGGCTCGGCGTTCTGGTCGTTGCTGGCCCATTGCCAGATGCCAATTCCTTCCGTGCAGTGAACAACAGCGGCGTCCATGGTCAGCCATTGCGGTAGGGCGTGCTTTCCTGCAACCACCACATTGACGTAATTTCGGCTGCGCAGACAGTGATCGAAAACCGATAACAGGCAGTTTGCGTCGGGCGGTAGGTACACCCGCACGATATCGGCCTTCTTGTTGATAACGTGGTCGAGAAAACCGGGATCCTGGTGCGTGAAGCCGTTGTGATCCTGCTGCCAGACGTGCGAGGCGAGCAGATAGTTCAGCGAAGAAATCTTGCGGCGCCAGGGCAGTTCCAGGCATACCTTCAGCCATTTGGCGTGCTGGCTGAACATCGAGTCGATGATACGAATGAAGGCCTCATAGCTGTTGAACAACCCGTGCCGCCCGGTGAGGAGATATCCTTCGAGCCAGCCCTCGCACTGGTTCTCGCTGAGCATCGAATCCAGCACCCGTCCGGCAGGCGCGAGGAATTCGTCATTTTCTACTTTCCGGGCGTCCCACTGACGGTTGGTGACTTCAAAAACCGCGCCCAGGAGATTCGAGAGCGTTTCATCGGGACCGAAGACTCGGAAGTTATGCTGATCCTCATTTAGTTTGGCCACATCCCGCAGGAAATTGCCCAGCACGAGTGTATCTTGGCCGCTAACCGCGCCGGGCGAAGGCACTTTCACGGCATGGACATGGAAGTCCGGCATGCGCAGGTCGCGTAGCAGAATTCCGCCGTTAGCGTGCGGATTAGCGCCCATCCGGCGGTCGCCTTTCGGCGCCAGTTCCGCCAATTCGGGCATGAGTAGCCCATTTTCATCGAACAACTCCTCGGGTTTGTAGCTCTTCATCCAGCTTTCAAGCTGTTTGACGTGATCGGGATGTTCGGAATCGACCAGTAGCGGCACCTGATGAGATCGGAAGGTACCCTCGATTTGCAGGCCGTCGACGAATTTCGGTCCCGTCCAACCCTTTGGTGATTTGAGCACGATCATTGGCCAGCGCGGCCGAGTGGTGTCGTTATTGCTCCGCGCATTGTTTTGGATTTGCTGGATGTCCTCGATGGCCTTTTCCATCGTAGTGGCCATGAGTTCATGCATCTTTGCCGGCTCATCGCCTTCGACAAAGTAGGGCGTCCAGCCGCAGCCTCGCAGAAATTGCTCCAGTTCCTCATGCTCGATCCGGGCTAGGACTGTAGGATTGCTGATCTTGTAGCCATTGAGGTGCAGGATGGGCAGGACAGCTCCGTCGGTAATCGGGTCGAGAAACTTGTTGGACTGCCATGAAGTCGCCAAGGAGGCCGTTTCCGCTTCACCATCTCCGATAATGCAGGCGACGATCAGATCAGGATTGTCGAACGCCGCTCCGAATGCGTGGCTGAGCGAGTACCCTAGCTCACCACCTTCGTGAATTGATCCAGGCGTCGTCGGCGCAACGTGACTTGAAATTCCGCCGGGAAACGAGAACTGCTTGAACAGCTCCTTCATTCCGGCTTCGTCCTGGGTGACGTTCGGGTAGACGTCAGTCCAGGTGCCTTCGAGGTATACATTTCCCACAATCGCGGGGCCGCCGTGCCCGGGACCCGCAATGTAAAACATATCGAGGTCATACTTCTTGATGACACGGTTCAGATGCACGTAGATGAAATTCTGGCCAGGCGTGGTGCCCCAGTGTCCAACCACTAGCGGCTTCACGTGCGACAGTTTAAGTGGCTCCTTCAACAGCGGATTGTCGAAGAGATAGATTTGCCCGACCGATAGATAGTTGGCGGCGCGCCAGTAGGCATTCATCTTGTGGAGCATTTCCGGAGAAAGAGTTGGCGAAACAGACAGCGTAAGAATTTCCGTCTTCATGATTCAATTCTCCTTTTTCAAGCTCAGGCCGAGAATGCAGCAAACCATCTCGGCGATCATGCGCTCTTCGTCCGTGCGTAAGAGGCGGACCCCAAACCCGGCTGGACGCCGCGGAAATCACGCCCTCGTTCGCCACGTTTTTCTTTTCTTCGATCGCGATTCCAAGAAATTCCAGGCCACTACAAATCCGGGCGCGGACCGTGCGCGCGTTCTCTCCGACGCCACCCGCGAACACCACAGTGTCCAGTCTGCCCAACGTCGCTGCGTATGCGCCGCCATGGATCGAGAGGCCGGCGCGTTCTTTTTTGCTCATTGTTCCTGCTCCGAGCTTGTTCCGGACCGAATCTTCGAATGGATTGGTTAGAGTTTCCTGGTCATGCCGCTGTTCCTTGGGTTCGCTTGCCATCTGTTGGTATCGGAATCGCCGATAATGCATCGCTGACAATCGTCTGGGCTTCCTTCAGAATGCGAGACAAGTGGTCTGCTCCCTCGAAGCTCTCCGCATAAATCTTGTAGATGTTCTCGGTGCCCGAAGGACGAGCGGCGAACCACCCGCTCGACGCCGCCACTCTTAGGCCCCCGATGGGAGCACCATTGCCCGGCGCAGCTGTGAGGACAGTCTGGATTTTTTCGCCTGCCAGCTCAGTAATCTTGACTTGCTGTGGCGAAAGTTTCGCCAACAGTTCCTTTTGGTCAGGAGTGGCTGGCGCTTCCACACGGTCATAGGCAGGCTGGCCGAATTCGCGCGTGAGTTCCTGGTAGATTTCGCCGGGATCGCGGCCCATCCGGGCTGTGATCTCCGCCGCGAGCAAAGCCGGGACAATGCCATCTTTGTCCGTCGTCCAAACAGTGCCGTCGAGGCGAGAAAAGGACGCTCCCGCGCTCTCTTCGCCGCCGAAGCCAAGTGATCCGTCGAGCAAGCCATCAACGAACCATTTGAAACCAACCGGCACCTCGTAAAGCTTCCGGCCAAGCTTCGCGGTGACGCGATCGATCATCTGGCTGCTCACCACGGTCTTGCCCACGGCCGCTTGCTTGCGCCACTTCGGACGGTGTTGAAACAGGTAGGAGATAGCGACGGAGAGGTAATGGTTGGGTGGCAGTAGTCCCGCGCTTTTGGTCACGATGCCGTGACGGTCGTGGTCCGTATCGCAGGCGAAGGAAAGGTCAAAACGATCCTTCATAGCGATCAAACGCTGCATCGCGTAGACCGAAGATGGGTCCATCCGAATCTGGCCATCCCAATCCACGGTCATGAAACTGAATGTCGGATCGACCACCTCGTTGACAACCGTGAGGTTCAACCTGTATCGCTCCGCAATCGGCCCCCAGTAGTGGACTCCGGCGCCGCCGAGGGGATCAACGCCGATACGCAGCTTCGCGTCGCGAATGGCGTCCATGTCGAGAACATTTCCGAGGTCAGTAATGTAAGCATTGAGGTAGTCGTGGCGGTGCGTCGTGGAAGCATGAAGGGCCTTGTCGACGGAGGTTCTTTTCACGCCCTGAAGCTTGGCTTCGAGAAATTCGTTCGCCCTCTCTTGAATCCAATCCGTGACGACGCCCTCCGCTGGTCCGCCGCTTGGCGGGTTGTACTTGAAGCCTCCGTCATGCGGCGGATTGTGCGACGGGGTGATAACGATACCGTCGGCAAGTCCAGTCTTGCGCCCGCGGTTGTAACCGAGAATCGCGTGCGAAATAGCTGGCGTAGGAGTGTACTCGTCCCGTTCCGCGAGCATCACTTCCACCCCGTTGGCTGCCAGCACCTCAAGCGCGCTCGCCAGGGCCGGAACTGAGAGTGCATGCGTGTCCATGCCGAGAAACAGCGGGCCATCAATCTTGTGCTGCTTTCTATAGAAACAAATCGCCTGACTGATCGCGAGGATATGCCACTCATTGAAAGCCTTGTCGAACGCGGAACCCCGATGTCCTGAAGTGCCGAAAGCGACTCTTTGGGCGGGAACGGAAGGGTCTGGCTGTTCAGTATAGTAGGCCGTGACGAGCCTGGGCACATTCACGAGCAGCGATGCTGGGGCGGGCTTTCCCGCAAGCGGACTTATCTTCATGACGCCTTCGCCAAATGCGGAGATGACCGTTTTGCCAAAGTCGCCATCAGCTTGTCGAATGGCTGATTGAATTTCTCGACGCCTTCGTCCTGGAGTTTTTGCGCCACATTGTCGAGACTTATTCCCAATTCTGGCAATCTATCCAATACCAAGCGGGCTTCCTCGACGTCTTGCTCGAGTCGGGCTCTCTCCTTGGGTACCCGCCTTTCCTCTTTGGCCACCAAGCGACGTCCCAACCTGAAATATGACACCGCGCTAGCACGGAAACTGTTCCGTAACGGACAGTTGGAATCGGGAACCCATGCCCCGCTTTAACCCGCAGTAGAAAGTCTTCGCTTCATTCGCAAGGAAGGGGGCGCGGCCGGCCAAAACAGGCATCGAACTCACCATCTAGGTTCTCCCTTTGTGATTCCGCGATAAAGATTGGGATATGTCCTTTATCGGACAGAATTGCCTTCCAACCGCGCCTAAGCTGTCCCGTATCGGATCGTCGCCGTTGATCCGGGACTAGGGGAAGGGCAATGGCGCCTGCAAAAACTCAGAAGTGCGCACATCCCGTTTGTTCCTGCGTAACAACTTCGGGCAAGTACTGCAGCACGCAGTGCGAGGCCATGGAGAAGACGCCCGACATCGATTGTTCGTGCAATCACGCCATCTGCAAAGGCAAAACTTCCTAATCAGATCCAACGGAAGTGTTCCGTTAGCGAGTTAAGACTTAGGGGGAGATAAAAATGTTGAAACGTATTCTGATCGGCACAACGCTGGCTTTGCTCGTAACTATGACTGCTGTCGCCTCCTCGGACCGCGAGGACGATGTAAATCGCACCCACAAAGCTGCCCAAGTTTTCCAGGAGATCATGAACGCACCGGATCAGGCCATCCCTCAGGGTCTGCTGGAATCGGCGAAATGTATCGCCATCATTCCAGGCGACGTGAAGTTCGCCTTCATATTCGGCGGCAACTACGGCAGGGGACTCGCAACCTGTCGCACCAGTCATGGCTGGAGCGCCCCCATGTTTGTGGCCATCGACGGCGGCAGCGTGGGTTATCAGATCGGTGGTTCTTCGACTGATATCGTGTTGCTCTTTATGAACGATCACGCCTTGCACAGCCTGCTCAGCGACAAATTCAAACTCGGAGCCGACGCTTCTGTGGCAGCCGGGCCAGTGGGCCGGAATGCATCCGCTGGCACCGACCTTAAATTGAACGCGGAGATCCTGTCCTATTCGCGCACCAAAGGCGTTTTTGCCGGAGTCAGCCTCAACGGCGCCGTAGTGCAGGCCGACAAGAGTGGAGATAAAGCTATGTATGGCGACGACGTCGACCGCCATGAAATTCTTAACGGCAAGATCGCCGTTCCCGCGTCGGCGCGACGATTGCTGCGCGAAATTGGCGGATATGCGCAGGAAGCCAAAAACAACTAGGAAACGCCAAACCGATTGCTCTGCTCTGAATAGCTGCTTTCTTGCCGCGTGGCGTTTGCATCCTGGCAACCCCAGAAGGATTCAGCGTTTGGGCGGCGACAAATGACACTCCACGGGAGCGATGTGCTCTTGAGTCGCACCGGCGGGTTTCGGTCCGATTTTGCCGATAACCTGCGCCCGGCTTTCCCGATGGACCTGGTTTGGCCGTTCATTTCCAGCATTGATATTCGCCGCAATTCTCGGTCTCGGCGGAGCGTTGGCCTATGCCATGCATCGACGTTCAGCTGACTTCGAAGGTTTATGGATTCTGGGCGGCGCCCTGCTCCTGGGATTCATCGTCTCGTCCGCAATTCAAGTGGCGGATCAATGGAGCAAGGCTGTTGTCTTGCGGTTAGGTAAGTTCCGCTCGCTTCAAGGACCAGGATTGTTTGCGATTATTCCGCTCATCGATACCATACCCTACTGGATCGACACCCGCGTCCTTACGAATTCGTTCAAGGCGGAGAAAACCCTGACCAAGGACACGGTGCCCGTGGATGTGGATGCAGTCTTATTTTGGAAGATTGTTGACCCCAAGAAGGCGGCGGCCCTGGATGTCGCTGACTACCAAAGCGCGGTTAATTGGGCCTCCCAAACCGCACTACGCGACGTTATCGGCAAAACGATGCTTTCGGATATGCTGGAGGGTCGGGACAAGATTAGTGGCGCGCTGCAGAAAATCATCGATGAGCGCACCGAGCCATGGGGCATCAACATTATCTCCGTCGAGGTCAAGGACGTGCTGATTCCCCCGGCTTTGGAGGATGCTATGTCGATGCAAGCGCAGGCCGAGCGCGAGCGTCAGGCACGGGTGATTCTGGGAGATTCGGAGCGCCAGGTGGCGGAGAAATTTGGCGAAGCGGCCAAGACCTATGCCAACGATCCTGTCGCACTACATTTGAGAGCCATGAACATGCTTTACGAAGGTTTGAAGGCTAACTCTACGATAGTCATTGTCCCAAGCTCTGCCGTCGAAACGATGCAACTGGGCGGTCTTGCCGGGATGACGGCGCTCACTATGGGACTAGGCCAGGAACGCGCAAGTAAAGAAAAGGAAAGCGAACTCAAGAGCAACAATGGCGCCAATAAACTGGTTCCCGTTTAGGCCCAACTTTACGTTGCCTTTACCAAAATGAGGAATACGAAGCTACTTGTTGTTGTAGACGAATCGCCGGCGACCAGAAGGGCATTGCAATACGTGGCCCAGGTCGCCGCCGGGCGACCTAATTTCAGGGTCTGCCTGGCGCATAGTCTTCAGTCACCTCCTCGACAACTAACTGAGTTCAGGGGAAAAGAGAAGGGGCGCCTCCGAGCCTACAAGTCCCGATGGATTTCGGCAGGCGAGATGACGGAACAGCGCGCCTTGGAACGCGCCAACGCAATCCTGTGCCAACGCGGCCTGAAACACGGAGCGATCGAAGCCCACTACTGCTATCTCGTGAATGGGAGCGGAGCGACCAAGGAAATATTGAAGCTCGCACAAATGCGGAAGTGCGACACCGTGGTCATTGGAAGAAGATCGCTGTCGTGGCTTGGCGAGCTTGTTCACGGAGATCCCGCAGAGGAGTTTGTCCGCCAAGGCAAAGGATTTACGATCTGGGTTGTGGAATAGCCCGGGTCCGTATCCTCATCTTGATCCCTTTGGATTTCCGGTGTGTCGTCGGTTTCCTAGAAGCAGCTCATTTTCCGCAGTTGCGCCAACGTCGAACTCCGTCACGAATGATACGGCACGACTCAATGTGGAAGGTAACGTCCCTGGGAGTCTTTGATCCAAAAGATCACTGTCTGCGCCGCGTGTAGCGCGGACCGTCTCGCAGAGGTGAAAACCACAAAATCACACGCCGTCAAAAGTAGCTGCAAAGTCGAAAGTCGCGGAGTTGCTCGGCTCGATACATAACGCCACGGATACGAGTGGAGCGTATCCAACTGTGCGAAACGGGACTGCGCGGCTTTAACGCAGATGGCATCATCATGGCATGCTCTATAAGAATAAGAATGCTGAGAAAGTACCCGCTGCCGGGACTCGTGCCAGTGTCAAAATCGAAATGGCGGGACCGCGTATGGCTCGGTCCGCGAAAATTGCGGAACTGAATCTAGACACTACGCGAATCCGGGAGCGGCCAACTACTGTCATGCCCGGAACCGTCGACAAAATCATCCCGCCTTCGCGTCCGAACCAATCGGAAAAGGTGCAGATCGGTGTTGGTAGAACCGACCGAGGGTATCGAGATCTCCGAATTGAAAATACCCTAACAGACGAACATGGCGACGATGTGAAACTCAAAAAGGGTGCTCACGTTGAAGTTACCATTACCTCCGGACCAAAGGCTGAATAGGTTCAGGAAGTGCCGCATGCCGTCGGATTAGACCTTCGAAGGCGCTGTGCCCCGAGGAGTTCGCAGATCTTTCCCGAAAGGAAGTACGACCTCATGAAGGACATCCGGAAAGCGGCTCACACGGGTCGAGTCTATCGCATGTCTTGGTCGAGCTGGGTCTTGTCGCCATCGGTCTTGGTAGAACTCCGGCGGCTCAACAGCCCTGGGGCTCCAGCCGTGCTGTCGATCTTGGTGTTGGAGGACTTGGCCGTCGGCCCCCTATCTGCCGCTCGTTGCGCAGCCAGCCTGGGCGGCTCGAGGCAGTATCGAGATAAACAGACAAATCTGTTACGAAGTGTTCACAACGGTACAGACACGAATCTTCGCCGCGTCTAGCCTCCTGCTGAGGTGTTCACATGCAACCTCAATCGCAGAAGAAAGTGGCCCGAGTGTATCGAATCGAGGAGGCTGTAGTTCTGTATCACTCGGTAGCGAGAAAGCTGTTCAAAGCGAAAAGATCGCTCCTCTGTGCGGATCCCTGGTGGAGTGTCGCCCTCGCGGCCCCACTTCTTTTGCGGACGCTGCTTCGTCTTGTTTTTCTTTGTCCCCATCGGCGCAAGGGTCCTCCGATAACGCTGCGCGAGTCGATCCCGTCCAGCCTATCCGGATACCGAACTGTCCAGGGTCGAGTAACCTACATCACTTGCTTGGATTGTGGTCAGAAATTCGCCTACAACCACAAAACCGGGCGACCGGTAGATTTCTGGGGCATCCATAACGCAGAAGCACTGGCAGGAGTTCGTCGGAGAGTTGACGGATGCTTTTCGCCTATTCGAGGTCTCGCTGCAAGGGTTGGCAGGCTGAATCGGATTGCGATGAGTGAGCTTGTTAGGTCCGTGCACAGCCTTGGAATTTTAATGAAGGGCCAATGGACTGAGACTCGACGCTTGTACAGTACTAGACGTGATCGCAGTAGCCGTCTCGAGGTGAACAGAGTGACCAGCCAGACAGCCCTCACCAAAAAAGTCGCTCGATCCGAGAATGGTGACGACCGACCCTTTCCCGACTTCATTGACTACGGCGAGCTTCACACCGCCTTCTTGCAGGTACATAGACGTTCTCAGCGGCATCACCTTGGACGATAAAACATAACGCGAAGGTGTTCGCAACGAGACAGACTACCGTCTTTTCTGCGACTAACCTCGTTTGTGCAGTTTCCGCACCACGAGGACCTATCACCGCGGTTCGACAGATCGAGATCGCGGATGCTCTCGCGCCCTAATCGCAAGGAGATGAAAACATGCTTGCTATAATCGCAGCAGTTCTAATCATTCTTTGGTTGCTGGGATTTTTTGCCTTTCACGTAACCACTGCTTTCATTCACATTGCTTTAGTTGTGGGCCTGGTGTTACTCGTTTTGCATTTCATGAGAGCGAGACCTGCAATCGTGTAGAACGAGGGCCAGATTAGCGGAGAACGCTTGACTAATCTGCGGCTAAACTAAAGTACTCCCTGCGCTGTTGCGGCCGACCCAGCGGCTCTGAAGTGACGGATGGGAACGGTTGCTTTCACCGTTGTGCCGCTGCAGCTGGTTGCAATCACCAGGCGCCCACCGAGTTGCTCAACTCTTTCTCGCATGCCCGTGATGCCAATACCAACTGTCTTAGTTCGCGATGAGTGGTCTAGCACGCCCTCGGGTATCCCTCGACCGTTGTCACTGACCGTTGCGACGACTCCGTCGAGATTCTCCTCAATCTTTACCTTGGCCTCGCTGGCTCCCGAATGGAGGTGAACGTTTGTGAGGCTGGCCTGCACCACGCGGAAGATCGCAAGTTCGGCTTCTTCCGACAGCCGGCGCAATTCTTCGGTTATTTCCACGGTCACGCGCAGACTGTTACGCTGGTTAATTCCGTTCACATACCACAGGACTGCCGTGTTCAAACCACACTCATCAAGCATCGGCGGGTGAAGTAGGTAAGAAAGGGTTCGAAGTTCATCTGAAATGTTCCGGGTGAGAGATGTACATTGCAAGATGAGCTCGTCGAATGCCGGCGGCGGCGCAGGAATCGCGCCTTTTACCATCGACAAGTTCATTTCTAAGACGGCAAGTTTCTGCCCCGTGCTATCGTGCAGCTCGCGCGCAATGCGACGGCGCTCCTCGTCTTGGGACTGATAAAGCCGCCTTGAGAACTCGCGTAGATCTTCCTCGCTACGGTGACATTCGATCGCAATTGCCGCCATATGAATAGCCTGCTCCATCAGTTCCAGGTCTCGTTCACCTGGCGGTTGGGGTGTCGGATAAAACAGGATCAGGGTTCCTAGGATTTTCCTGTCTTTCGATAAAATCGGTACCGACCATGCCGCTTGGACACCTTGACTAAGAGCCAGATCCCAGCAAGCCGCAAACGAAGGCTCGTTCCTCATATCGGCAACCGGGACACGTTTCCCCGCCGTGCTCAGGAAACTGCCGTAGGAGGGTACTTTCAAACCGTCGAATGCTTTCGTCCAAACGTAGGGAACTCTTGGACCAGCCGCAAGCCGCAGATGCATCCCGTCGCCGTCCGGCAAGAGAACTGTCGGGATTACTCCGGGTGACCTAGCGTCGATAAAGTGGCAGAGCTCGTTCAAGACTTCGATCATCGGTGCACCCTGGGAGAGCATTCTGAGCACGCGGGTTCCCGATATCGGTGATCGCTGAGAAAGAGCCTGAGCCATCTCGGTTCTCCTTCTTCCGTAGGGTATTCACTGTAGGGTTGATGAGAAGCTGATCGTACCCGTTACTGATTTGGCAGCTCTGTTCAATTCGAGACACTTTTTATCAGAGTCAGTCAAATGACTTTGTTGAAACCAAACACAGTTATCCCTACTTTCCTCCTGGGAACAGGCTAGGCTGCGGACTGCTCAAACTTACTTTCCGCTACTGAAGAGAAGGAGCTGCACAACGGGGTTCTATTTTCGAAGCCTTTGAACGAAGTCCACAAAACCGAGGGTCCCGATAGTTAGGGTGCCGCGGACCAAAAACAGCTTTGCACGAACACGAGGCTACACAGCATTTGGCCGCCGGCGATTTGGCTAACGGGAATCTTTTGTGGCTTTCTGGTGCTCGGCACAGACATGCGACGTGAACTCCTTGTCGCGCTGCTGTTCGTAGTGCGTTTTCATTTCGTCAATTGATTTGCCAACGAGCGGCCCTGAAGGGTTGAACGCCCATGCGCATTCGGTGCAAGCCCAGCCCTGAAAATTCTTTTTTTCGACCCATACCAGTCTGCGACGCATCGCCTGTATGGCGCACCTCCTAGATTCGAGGTCCGAACTTTAGCCATAGAAGGAGGCTGCTGTCTGTGGGGTATACCACACTGGCAGGAACGCTATTTCAATCCGAGTTCATCCTCGAACTCTCGAATGACCTCGTAGCACTCACAGGCGGCTTTTTTAAGTTTCCTCCGATTCACAATCCTTACCGCGCCTCGCACGTATTCTATAATTCCCTCTTTTTGCAGCACGGACGCTGCCAAGCTAACAGTGGATCGGTCGGTACCCATCATGGTCGCAATGAAATCGTGGGTGATCGGAAGCACTCCTGACTCCACCCGGTCCTGTGTCATCAGCAGCCACCTCGAGAGACGCTGCTGTATGTCGTGCAGCCGATTGCACGCTGCGGTCTGTGCGACTTGCATTCCTTGAAGCCCCGTATGCCTGCTCAAGATCATCTGTAACTGCGGAGCCAACCGCAAAATGCGTTCGAGCGCATTCGCCATAATTCGAGAGCCATCGCCGGCGATTTGGATTATTTCGCGAACGGAACTTCTGCTCAGGCCCGCTGCCAGTCCTGCCCCAAGGTAGCCCTCCTTGCCCACTACACCTACTTCGACGGTTCGACCGTCTTTGGTTACTACAACTTGGGAAACCATCCCTCGGTTCGGGAAGTAGACGAACTCGATTTTGTGCGTCGGCTCATGAAGGCTGAGATGATGCGGCAGGTCCACATGCATCAACTCAGGACGCATCAACTCGTATTCATTATCAGGCGTTGCCAAGAGTACTTTGTTCCTTACTGGTTTTCCGTCGACGTTGGTCCGTTCGCCTGTCTGTACGACTCGAAAGTTTTTCCCACTCATGTCAATTCTGACGGCACCAGAGTGGTCCAATAAGGTTGAGACACTCTGGTTTCCATCGGCCTCCGTTAATCGCGGCTCGGATGACTGTGGCGCCAGTCCCAGTAACGCCGCTGCCCTCTGTGGTGTTGCCTGTTGTAGTCGCGATAACTCCTGTGCCGTTCCACGAGGTAACGCCTGTAGGCGCGACCTTCGTGGTCGTCCCAGTTATGGCAATCGCGATGGTCGCTCATATGTCCAGTACGGCTTCGAGTAGGTGGCGAGATGCATCCTCAAACGGAAAATGCTCTCCTGAGCGGTTCGTTAGATAGATATCCCCATGCTCTGACAGGTTTAGGTGAAAGAAACCTTTAACGTTGTATTCTCCTTCGCCGGCCGCTCGGACCTTGGTAACGGTGAACTGAATTGACATGGAGGCGGGGTCGAAGACCGCGTGCAGTCTTGCGGTAGGATAGCCAGTTTTGTGGACAACAAACCCGCTCGGAATCAACTTATCTACGCTGTCAATCCTTCGTCGTGCATCATTCGGAAAATGTGCGTTCCATTTTTCTACGTCTCTACGGACGACAGCTTCGAGTTGCTCCAATACATCGCGACCGTGATTAGAAATAACGGCCGCTTCATGCACCCCTGATTGGCGTGCCTCTTCCGCCTGTTCTTGTCGCTTCTTGATTCGGGCGGCTTTTTCGCCGATCCAGTCGTTCCAGTCATTCATCGTATACTCTGACCTTCTTTGCTCTATCCGATTTAAGCAACTCCCCCAAAGGCGACATGTACTTGAAAACGGCTCTGATGGCGCCACCAATGCGGCTGCCAAAACCAAGAGCGCCTAATTTGAGCAACCAAAGTACTCAGGTCGAGGGAGCCGGCGTTGTTATGCAATCAAGTTCGTACTGGAACCGCTTGCCCAGTTTGCGCGTTAATCGGGCACTATCCGCATGACGTACGGATCGAGGAAGTCAGACAAGCTGGACATCCTGGGACTCTATGCGCCCGCCGCGCGTCCCCTACGTCTCTTCCGTGGTTCTCCGCCAAAAGTTCGGACCTGCGTGATCGAGTATATGCTTTCGTATTCGCACTGCTTGCAACGAACTGTGAACGTCTGTGGCGAACTCGCGTCCGTGTACTCGACTTCGTCTTGCAAACTCTCAATCTTTGGGGAAACCGGAATTGGCTCTGTGCAATTAACGCAAGGTACCGCACGGTAGCTCTTGATAAGTTCCGCGATCATTTAGGCCTCACGAAAGGGATCTGAGGGCGAAGTGAACCAGGATTATGCCCCCAAACCTGCTAGATTTATGTCCCGTACAGCACACCCCTGACGCAAGTCCTAATAAGTCGGCGTTAATCACGAGTTGTGAATGGCGGGTTTTTCTCTCTGCCTGAAACCATGAGGTCGTTTGCGAGAGAGCCACATCATCATGCCTGGGTCTTAAAACGGCGAGGCACTTTGATCCTGGTCTAGATCGCAGTTGCTGGCTCGGGACATCTCCCGAAGAAAACTTTAGGCTTTGGGGTGTTTCAGATATCTCTTGAGCCGCACTTTTACCCACAAACCAAGGGCGATGTAATCGCGCTCGCTTAATACTCGCGCTTCTTCGCGGGTTTCGCCAATTTCTAGAAGTAAATCCCGCCTCTGCATACCGTCGAGATTGTCGTAATGCTGTTGCGCCGTCATATGTTCTCCATGGACGAACCGAGCGCGCCTTAGGTTCGGGGCGAACGGCTACCCTAACCAGGACTGAACGCGTCGAGGCACTGATCGTGGGTTGACCGCATTCCTTGGCCTAACTCCCCATAAATCGCGTTACCCAACATCTGCCCTACCGGTACGTTACCTGTGGCGTTACCGAGTTTATCGGCCATGTGGCCTCACCGCCGATTCTTCAACAGGCTCGACAAACATTTCGCACGAGGGGCAGTAGAACGTCTTACCCGCCAAGCGTCGCACAGTTGGAATTACGTTCGTAGAATCTCTAGAGAGAATTCGCTCCTTGCACATTGGACAGTGAAACGGTGCGTCGTCTGACCTTACTTCGGCAGCGCTTGCCGTGGCGGAAACTTCGGAAGCGACCATACCTTCTCGAGCGCGAGCATTTTGGGCAATGGAAAGGTCGCTCAAGGACGAAGTGGGGAGGCCCCGCACAAGATAAGTTCCTTGGAACATCGCTAACCTACGGACCCCAACTTCTTTGTCACCTGTTCGTCCTCACGTGAAGATAGTAGGACAGCACGCCGACTTGAGTCTGTCCTATTTGAAACACTTTCTGGCTGGAAGCGCGCCGTAACGGTTCTTCTACTGTGGCTCGCGTGCTCGAAGGCATCGAGTGACACCCAGCGTGCCCTTCGCAGGAGCAGGCCGGCGGTCTGGACTCCTTGTCACGGATGTAGACGTCCAGGAATCGTCCTCATTGTGGCTTGTCGGTCGGGGCTGCTGGATGCCGCATGGCGTGGTCCCAACGGCTGCGCGTGCGTCTTATTGCCTTGTCATGTTCCCACTTAAGTTTGAGCGCGAGGTACTGCTTGCGCAGTCGAGTGAGATACAAAAGTGGGGTACGCATGAAATTACGTTACCGGGCGATCACTGCTCGGAAAGGCGTGTCTGCTGGCGTGAAAATTGATTGGTCCCATTCGTTGGTGCGCACCTGAAAGGCGATGGCGTCAACCCTCGAGCCGTTTTCTTGCGGTGCTCCCGAGAAAATATCAACAGTTTCTTCGTTGTTCACCTCATCACCTCACGTGGGGGAGTTTACGGCGTTCGGATCTGTGAAACTGTCTGTAAAAGCACAACTCGGCAATCGGCACTCAACTCCAAAGCCTTTTGGGAGACCGAGAGAGAATCTGGACGCGAATAGTATTATTGTGCTTGGCCTATTTAGGTATGGCGGAGAGGGTGGGATTCGAACCATTGAATGTAGCCCCTTGCGCCGCCTTGCGCGGCCTTGTCCGAACACAGTAAACACAGCACTTATCAGAATTACGGCTTTCGCCCTATTTCATCGGCCTTTTCCGAAGCCTAATTCACACAAAAATGTAGCACAGCACCGGAACCTGTAGCACGTAGCACGCGACCGTGGCTTCGTTACATCCCAATTTTCTTGCTGAGCGCCCCAGTCATGCCTCCTATTTTCGCGAATCGCTCAGCAATACTCTTCATAATCTTCTGGTCCTCGGCGGTGTCGCCGGATGGCAGAAAGCGATACCAGCGCGCTAGTTGCTCTTTATCGGCCTTCTCGACCTGTTCGATTGTCGAAAATCCCTTCATTGGACCAACCTGCGCCGCATTCTACCCCTTCTCAGGCAAACTCGAACACATCTCTTCCCTGGCCCCCGGACAAAAGAGAATTACGAGAAGGCCGGGATGACTTCAGCTAACTGCCGCTGGCGTTTGAATTCTTAAGCGAGCAAATTGAGGCACATCGTATTTGAACGCGGAGACCCAGCCTATGGACCGGAGGAGGAACAGTCACGATATTTCACGGCGGTGGACAATCTCAAAGACGACTTTCCACATCGGACTGCAATTCATGCGAGCTTGAGGCCGGGGTGACCGTCTACTTCGCGTGCATCCCGAACCAGTCCCCTCTGGCGCGGAAGCCCATTTGCAAGGCAAACTCAAACTGATTTGACTTGCAAGAGGCGCGCACTCTGGTACGTTTTTGGCACACTGGACGCACCTAAGTCACTGTGGCAAGCCATTCGGTCTTAGGCGCGCTAGCCCATGTTTGGGTCAGACTAGGACGCTCACACCATTGGTGTGAGGGGACGTTAGGTTCTATCCTGACTGCGCATAACGAGACCCGGGAATTCAGCCAGGCAGCAACCGAGTCGGCCGCCCGATCCCGGTGCTACATCAGAAACAATGATGGATACGGCCCTCGCGTAGGGGCAAAAACGACCTTGCAGCCTTCCCGACGTGATGCCCGAGAGGCATCTTTGCAGGGCTGTTTGAATGTATGATGCGCGGGGCCACAGGCCGAAGGCGCACATTCGAGTTCATATTTTTTGGTTGGAAGGCACTGGGTCGTCGCAGTGAATTGCGCGGAAAGCTTTCGGAGGTTCCAACCCGTGTTTGAAAAAGACTTGCTGAAGAATCGGACGATTCTGATTACGGGCGGTGGCACAGGTCTGGGACGTTCGATGGCGCTGCGATTTGCAGACCTCGGTGCGAATCTCTTCCTGGTTGGGCGCCGCGAAGACCCGCTCAAGGAAACCGTCGAAACTTTGCGCGCCAAGGGAGGACGCGCTTCATACGCCTGCGCGGACATCCGCAATTTCAGCGCCGTCGAAGGTGCACTCGAGGCAGCGGAAAAGGATTTCGACCGTCCGTTCGGAGGAATCGATACCATCGTCAATAACGCCGCGGGGAATTTCCTCGCGCGTACTGAGAAACTCTCTCCCAATGCTTTCAGCGCCGTCGTGGGAATCGTGCTGCAGGGCACATTCCATTGCACTCTTGCGCTTGGGCGGAAGTGGATCGAAGCGAAACAACCCGGGAATATCCTGAATATCGTCACCACGTACGCAGCCGCAAACTGTGGCTCGGGCTTCGTTGTGCCGTCCGCCTGTGCCAAGGCAGGAGTGCTGGCGATGACGCGCTCGCTTGCCGTTGAATGGGCTCGCTACAAGATTCGTCTGAATGCAATCGCGCCCGGCCCGTTTCCAACCGAAGGTGCCTGGTCGCGCCTTATGCCATCGAAAGATTTCGAGGAGCGCACGAAGAATCACCACCCGATGAAGCGATTTGGCCGGCACGAGGAGCTCGCCAATCTCGCGTCCTTCTTGCTCAGCGAGCAAGCCGAATACATCAACGGCGAATGTGTGGTGATCGACGGAGGATTGTGGCTGCGTGGAGCCGGAGAGTTTAACCTGATCGATACGCCTGACTCCGAATGGGAAAAGCTCGAATCCCGCAGAGGTAGACGCAAGAGGGCGGCGGGGATATGTTTTGGCGCAGAACCGGGAACGAATGTAGGGCCTGATGAGAGGTGACCGATGGCCTCACTCGATAAATACATGGCGGAGTACGACAAAGAACACACGAATGCTCTAAATAAAGTGCTGCATGGAATCGGAATCCCGATCATCCTGGCGGGCATCGTGCTCCTGATCCTGACTTTCTGGCGGAGCGGGCTGGCGCTTTTTGTCGGAGGCTGGGCGGCGCTCTTCCTAGGTCATCGGATCGAAGGCAACAAGCCGGCATTTTTCCAGGGCGCAGTCTATTTCCTCGTCGGGCCGGTCTGGGTTGCTAAGGAAATTAAGGACGCCGTGCTTGGCAAGCCTCATTCATCGAGCACCGCGCGCTGACCTCAAGATATGAAGTCGAATGGCAACGGAAGATCAGAGTAAATGCCTCTATGCGCGACGTTTACTGAGTGGCACGCAACCAGGCGCCGCGTGAATCGGTTCGGTCCCAAAGACAAATCGCCGACGTGACATGGCAAGCCACGCCGCGCATCTCGACTACCGCCGCCAATTCGACGCCGAAGAGCGTGCGCTAAGCTCATATGGCGGGCGGCGACTTTTACTGTTGTATTAAGGCGTGTCAAGTGTTAGTTACTATCACGATTTATGGGTCGCGACGCGTGAGAGCCCGGGGTCGCCGAGGACCCGCCCAGCTGAGGAAAACGCCCAGAGGAAAACCATGAAAAGCAAGGATGGCGAATCGAGCGAATTTCGTGGGCCTTTCAACTTGGACCGACGATCATTGCTACGCTCCTCTGTGCTGATGGGAGGGGCGCTGGCAGCGCGTGCGTTATCGGGCGATGCGACTTTCGCTGCTGCCGAAAGCAACTCACCCGTCGCTACGACGAAAGCAGGGGCAGTTCGCGGGACACTGGAAAGCGGGATCAACGTGTTCAAAGGCATTCCCTACGGCGCGCCGCCAACGGGTTCGCTGCGATTCATGCCGCCTGTGCGGCCCGCACCATGGACGGGCGTGCGCGACGCTTTGGAGTTCGGCGATCAGTGCCCCCAGGTGGCTCCCCCGCCGACACCCGAGTGGCGATCATGGGCGATACAAACCGGAGAGAGTGAAGACTGTTTGGTTTTGAATGTTTGGACGCCCGGCTTGCGCGATGGGCGCAAGCGGCCAGTCATGGTCTGGTTCCACGGCGGCGGCTACTCTGTCTTCAGCGGCTCGGCTGCGGTCTATGACGGCGTGCGGCTCTGCAAGAAGGGCGACGTTGTTCTCGTGACGCTCAATCATCGTTTGAACGCGTTCGGCTATTTATATCTCGCCGAGTTGGGGGAAGAAAAATTCGCCGACTCAGGGAACGTCGGTCAACTCGATCTCGTCCTGGCACTCGAATGGGTGCGCGACAACATCAAGGAATTTGGCGGCGACCCGGGCAACGTCATGATCTTTGGGGAATCTGGCGGCGGTGGAAAGGTATCGGCAACCTTGGCTATGCCGGCCGCGAAGGGGTTATTCCATCGAGCTGCAATTGAAAGCGGTCCGGGGCTTCGTGGAATAGCACGGGAAGCGGCAACGAAAACGGCCAAGAGTTTTATGGAAGCCTTGCAACTCCAGCCCGATCAAGTGGAGGAACTCCAGAGGTTTCCGGTACCAAAGCTGCTGGAAGCCGTGAAGACCGTGACTCGAGGGATGCCAGTGGGTGGATTCGGGCCCATCGTGGACGGGCGCACTCTGCCACGAGATCCGTTCACGCCCGATGCGCCAGCCGTGTCTGCTGATGTGCCAATCATCGTCGGCTATAACAAGGACGAGACGACGATCTTGTTTCCGCCGCCGGGCGTCTTTTCGCTGGATTGGACGACGCTACCGGAAAAGCTAAGAGCTATTCTCGGTGAGAGTACCGACATGGTCGTGGACTTGTGCCGCCAGAAATATCCCCAGGCATCTGCCAGCGATCTCTATTTTCGGATCACCACGGAGCGCGGCATGGGCCTCGGTTCGATCATGCTGGCCGAGCGCAAAAGCGAGCAAGGTGAGGCGCCGGCGTTTCTCTACCGGCTTGAGTGGGAGACTCCGATCGAGGGCGGACGGCTGCGTACGCCGCACGCACTCGATTTACCGATGGTCTTCGATAACGTCGCTAAGTCCGATTCAGTGATCGGCACCGGCGCAATTGACGCGCAGAAGGTGGCGGACACCATGAGTTCGGCGTGGCTCGCTTTTGCGCACACGGGCAGGCCAGACGCAAAGGGGCTCCCACACTGGCCGCCTTACGACGCAAAGACTCGCGCGACCATGATCTTCAATGTAACGAGTAAGGTGGTGAACGATCCGGATTCCGAGGTCCACAAAATTCTAAGGAATGCTTGATGACGGGGGCGCGCGGCTTACCTAGCCAGCGCCGACTTGAAATTGACGCGTGTTTCCATCATGTTAGAGTAGTCTTCAAGCGCGCGGCGGAAACACGACCCGCGCGCCACTAATTCAGGAGAATCTGCAGTCATGACTCGTGTTCAAACCGCTCGGGACGAAGCGTTACCCGCACAGCCGGAAATCCTCCGGAATCGCCGCAGTTTGCCAAAAGCGCAAGGTCCGATTCCAATCAAAGAATCACCGGCTCACGAAATTCCAGGCCTTCGCGAGCGTAAGAAGGTGCGGCTGCGCCAGGAAATAATCAAGACTGCCGTTAAACTGTTTCGCAAGCGCGGCTACGAGAACACTCGTGTTGATGATATCGTCCAAATTCTAGAAATCAGCCAGCCGACATTCTTCCGTTATTTTCCTAGCAAGGATGCAGTCCTACGGGAAGTTGGGCGCCGCGGGTTTGCCTGCATTGGAGAACATCTCGAAACCGAACTCTCAAACGAAGCTACGACGGCGGAGCGCTTGCGGCGGATGTATCAGCATATGGCTCGCGAAGTAGAAGCGGACCGGCCATTATGGCGGGCGGTGGTGCTTTCAGGAGCTATGGATCCCGTGCGGTCGCCCGACATGCGGCAGCCCGAGGAACTTACGCTCAGCCTCTTACGGCAGATTTTTGCGGAAGGCCAGAAGCGCGGAGAGATTACGCGAGATTTTCCGGTGCTTCACTTGGCTGAATTCATGGAAGGACTGTACAACACAGTCGTTCGGCAGTGGGTTGTGGACCTTACCGGCCCCCATAAACTGAGTGACCGCGTGCGGAGCGCCGTGGAATTTTTCCTGCGCGCCGCCCGGCCGTAATTGTCGGCTCTTTGCGATGAAGGCTGCTGTACTTCACGAATTCAAACAACCCCTCATTATTCAAGAAGTCGACCAGCCAAAGCAGGGACCCGGGGAAGTACTCATTGCCGTGGAAGCCTGCGGGGTGTGCCACTCCGATTTGCATATCGCCGATGGCGATTGGAAGCAGTTCGCGGGGATCGTGAAGAAGCCGCTGATTCTCGGCCACGAGATTGTCGGTTGCGTCGTCGAGAAAGGCGCAGCCGTCCACGAGTTGCGAATTGGTGACAGGGTAGGCGTTCCTTGGATCCACTGGGCCTGCGGCGAGTGTGAATTCTGCTTGGAGGGGAATGAGAACCTCTGCCCAAAACAGAAGATCACTGGCGTCACTGTCGATGGTGGGTACGCGGAATTTGTTAAGGCGCCGGCGAGTCACGCGCTGAAAATTCCCGATGGCCTGCCATCGGCTGAGCTTGCGCCTCTTTTCTGCGCGGGTGTTACGGTGTATCGCGCACTCAAGCAGCCCAAGATGTCCACCGGCCAGCGGCTGGCGATCTTTGGCATCGGCGGCTTGGGGCATATTGCCGTGCAGATGGGGCGGGCGTTGGGGATGGAGGTCATGGCGGTTGATATTTCTGAGGAAAAGCTCGAGCTTGCCAAGTCACTGGGTGCCTCCCATACTTTCCATGCCGCCTCGACGGATCTGGCTAAGGGATTGCGCCGAATGGGCGGCGCCCACGTGGCCCTTGTAACTTCGGCAGCAAAGGCAGCCTACGACTCGGCTTTCCGTTGCGTGCGGCCAAGCGGGACTCTCCTGGTTGTAGGCCTGCCAGGCGAAAACATCTGCTTTCCTCCCTTACTTATGGCCGCTAGCGAGATCCGCATACAAGCCTCCGCCGTGGGCACGCGTAAGGATCTACGAGAGGTCCTCGCAATGGCCGTCGCCGGGAAGATTCGCTGCCAGGTTGCAACTCGGCCCCTCGCTCAAGCCAACGAGGTGCTGGATCAGCTGCGGCATGGACAGGTTTCCGGCCGCGTGGTGCTTACTTTCTCCTGAAGCACTCTCCGCAAGAAAATCTGCACCTTTCGTGGCCCTGGCCGACTACGGCTTCAACTTGACGTTAGTCTCTAAAATGTGATATCCGCTATCACAATTTGGAGTGAGGCCCCGGGATGGATAGAACCGCCCGGCTGGGGGGACATGCAGGTTATTTCCCAATCACATTCAGATAAAGGGTGGAGAGGACTTCGGGCCTACTCAGAGACACCTTGACCAATGTCCGGGATGCGAGGAGGACCTATGAAATTTAGTTTCGTAACAAGCGCTTTTCTGTGCTTGGCGTGTTTGCTGCCTGTGAGCCCCGTCTCTAATGCGCAGGGTGTAGGGACCTCAGGCAATATCACTGGAACAGTAGTCGATCCATCGGGCGCGGTCATCCCGAATGCGGCGATTGCCGCCGTGGAAACAGCTACGGGCACACGATACGCGACCAATACCAACGGGTCGGGGCAGTATAGGTTTACCGGGCTGTTGCCTGCCGAATACCAAGTTACGGCGCAGATCGCGGGATTCGGAACAGAGGTCCAGACGGGCGTGGTGGTGAACGTGGGTGCCACAGTCATCCTAGATTTCCATCTGAAAGTGGCAACCACAGCCCAAGTGACCGAAGTAACCGCTGCGGCGCCAGTCGTGGAAACAGAACGGGGCAGCCAGGCGAACATTCTCACCGAGCAGGACATTACCGACCTCCCAATCGACCGCCGCGACTATCTAACTTTTACTCTGCTGCTACCCGGCGTCTCGAATTCCACCAGGCTTGCGGACGATCAGGATTTTCGCGTCAAGCAGACCCCGCAAAGCGGCCTATCTTTCTACGGAAGTAATGGCCGGGGAAACAGCGTGACCGTCGACGGCGGCGAGGCCCTGGGCGATAGCGGCGCTGCACGTTTGACGATTAGCCAGGATGCGGTGCAGGAGTTCCAGGTGAATCGGAGCAACTATTCCGCGGACCTGGGTGGCGCTAGCGGCGCGACGATCAACATCGTCTCGAAGTCAGGGACCAACAAACTGCACGGCACGCTTTATGGTTTCTTCCGCAACGATGCCATGGATGCGCGCGATCCGTTCGCGTTCAGCCAGGCGCTCCAGCCGGGAGCGACGTTCAATCCTTTGGCAGCCGATAGCGTCGGCGTGCCCATCAAGAACTCTTTGAATCGCCAGCAGTTTGGGGGAACGGTGGGTTTTCCAATCAAGAAAGACAAGACCTTCTTATTTGTGGCTTTTGAAGGCTTGCGACAGGATGCGCAGAACGCTGTTCCCCTGCTGACGAACACGAATTCGTTGCGTCCGACCGCGGCGCAAAACGCGATCATCGCTTCTCTAGCGGGACAGGGCGGCACTTCAGTGACTTGCTTTCCCGGCGTCACTGTAGCTGCGGCGATTTGCGCGGGTTACCTCCAGAGCGCGTTGACGGTGAGTCAGTTGACCGGCCTATCGACTGATCAGGCGGCGCTGAATGGCTTCCTGGTGAATCAGCTCGAAGCGAACGGAGGAGTGTTTCCCTACAACACGCGCGAATACCTGGGATCGGTGCGCCTCGATCACCGCGTCAACGATTCGAACCAGCTTTTTCTGAGCTACCGGTACGGGTACGATCTGGAAGAAAATCCCGACGTCCAATCTCTGACAGGCTTCTCGGCAGGCAGTTCGACTCGTCAGTACGACAATACCCTTCAAGGTGCCTGGTTCCACGAGTTCAGTCCGAGGGATCAGAATGAATTGCGGCTGCAGTATGATTACAACAGCTTTAATGTGATTCCGAACGAACCGGGAGAGGCAGGTCTCCAAATCCCCGGTTTCGTAAACAATCTGGGAACCAGCATCTTCTTGCCGAGCTACACCATCCTGCGCCGCACAGAAATCTTGGACAACGTAACCATGGTCCGCGGCGCCCACGCCATCCGATTCGGGGGCTCGGAGCTGCTTCGCGGCGATCACGCGGACTCGCACACATTTTTCCCGGGGCGCTTCGTGTTTGGTTCACTGCCCGGGGGCTTGATAAGCCCACAACTCGCGGGCACCACCATAAACCCGCTGCAGGCTGCCTCATTTGGGTTGCCACAGGTGTATCAACAGGGCTTCGGCAAGTCGAATTACCCCGCGTATACCCGGCCGTTGACGGGGCTGTACGTGCAGGACTCGTGGAAAATCACGTCTAATTTCACACTGAACTACGGAATGCGTTACGAGATTGATACGCAATTCCAGCCCTTGAACACCTACTACGGCGATGTAAGCCCGCGCATCTCTTTTGCCTGGGATCCATTCAATGACCACAAGACGGCGATACGGGGCGGGTACGGGATCTTCTATGGGCCCATCGATGCGCAGATTCCGCAGGTGGACTTGAGCCTTGGAGTTTTAAACAAGAATCACAGTACGGTCGAGAACCAGAATAATCCGCAGCAGATTCCCAATCAGGTCAACAACGCGATCAACACCTGCGGACTCGGATTTCCTGGTTTTCCCATCTTTCCGGGATCCGGTAGCAGCCCGTGCACGCGCTATATCTCGATTTACGTGGACCCACTCACTCCCACCGGACTGCCGATTCAGAACTCGGCGGTTGTGTTTCAGACGCTCTTTGCACAGGGTACGATTCAGTGCACTACCCCGGCCGCCGGTAATTCTGCTTGCATCACGCCCGGGCTAGGACCGGGTGGGGTGGCCCAGTTTGGGATTGCTGCTGCGAATAGCGGGCAACTTTCGCCGTTGCAAGTGCTCTTTAGCAATCCGCCGAATTACAAACCTCCCTATTCGCAGCAGGCGTCCATTGGAATCGAGCGCGAAATCGCGCCTGGGTTCTCCATTTCGCTCAGCGGGATTTACTCGCATACACTCAGGCTTCCGGTTGCGATAGACACCAATCTGCTGGAGGCACCGTTCAGCACGGCGCTCCTCGCCAACGGCAAGAGTGTTTCCTACCGGAACTGGAATACCAGCGCAGCGGCCGACCCCCTTGGCGGCACGGAATTTCCCGGTGGCACGTTCCCCTGCGCGATAACTCTGAACGGTTTTGGCCAACCTGTGTCTCCCTGCTTCGTGAATGTGCTCGTCACACAAAATAATCAATACACTGCCGCGGCGTCCGCTCTCTACGAGGGCGGCATCTTGGAAGTGAAGAAGCGATTTAGCGATCACTTCACGGTGTTCGGGAATTACACGTACAGCAAGGCCTTCGACACATCCACGGATTTCAACACCGATTACGGGCCGCAAGACCCTACGAACTTGGGGTTGGATCGCGGTCTTTCTGAATTTGATCAGCGGCACAAAGTGGTGATAGCAGGCGTGTTCGACAGCCCGTGGAAGGAAACGATCTTGTCAGGCTTTCAGCTAGCTCCCGTTTTCACCTACAGCAGCGGACATCCTTTCAATTTGCTGGCCGGGGGAGAGGTCAATGGCGATAACCATACGACGAACGAACGCCCGATCGGAGCGCCGCGCGACGCGGGCCTTGGTCCCGACCTTATCGACTGGGACATGCGCCTGAGCTGGCAACACAAACTCAGCGAGAAGATGAACCTCCAATTCACGGCGGAGGGGTTCAACATTGCGAACCGCACGAACTTTGCCAGCGTTAACAATGAAGTCGGGCCGCTATTCGGTTTTCAGCCTGGATTCACGACGTTTAACGTGCACGGGATTCGACCCGGAACATTGCTTCCGGGCGGGGGGACGGCTACGCCAAGCACACCGCTGGCGTTCACATCGGCATTCCCGAAGCGCGAGATTCAGCTGGGGGTGCGTTTGAGTTTCTGAGTCGATTTAAGATACGAGGAGCGTAGCGATTGGCTCGCTCTGGTGCCAGTGAATGAAGCATTTTTGTCGAGCGGCGACTAGCGTGCGTGAGGTGCCTGAAGGTTGAGAGAAACGGCGCAGGCAATGAAGGTAAAGGATCTGTTTGACCTGACCGGGCGCGTAGCGGTCGTTACCGGAGGCTCTATCGGGCTGGGGCGGCGGATGGCTGAAGGGCTTGCCGAGATGGGCGCCGACCTCGTTTTGTGCGCACGCAAAAAGGACCGTTGCGAGCAAGCCGCGAGTGAATTAAGGGAACTGGGGATAAAAACGCTTGCGGTGGGCTGCGACGTGAAGAATCCGTCAAGCGTTCAGGAGCTTGCAAACGCGACGATGTCGCAATTTGGGCGGATCGACATCCTCATAAATAACGCGGGAACGTCCTGGGGAGCGCCGATCGAAGAGATGCGCCTCGAACATTGGAATAAGGTGATTGAGACGAACCTGACAGGCACGTTCCTCTGCTGCCAGGCGTTTGGCAAATTCATGACCGCGCAGAAGCGAGGGGCGATCATTAATATTGCATCGACGGCAGGGCTTAGAGGCTCTCCGCCGGATTTTCAGGCGATTGGATATCACGCTAGCAAAGGTGGAGTGATCGCATTCACGAAAGATCTGGCACGCAAGTGGGCCGCTTACAACATACGCGTAAATGCCATCGCGCCGGGGTGGTTCCCGACGCACATGTCTGAGGTTGTGATCGAACGCCACAAAGAAAACCTCCTCCGCGGAATTCCGTTGGGTCGATTCGGCGGCGAACACGACTTGAAAGGAGCGGCCGTCTTCCTGGCTTCCGACGCCGCCGATTTCATCACCGGGCATGTGCTGGTGGTCGATGGGGGACAATCAGCCTAGAACCCTCGAATGAGACTATGAACGTTCCGCTTACACCCGTACGTTTCTTGCGCTACGCCGAGCAACAGTTCCCTGCCAAGACTGCCGTCGTGTGCGGGCGCGAGCGCTTTACATATTTGCAATTTGCTGAGCGAGCGGGTCGTCTTGGCGCCGCGCTGCGCTCCATCGGAATTAAGCCGGGCGACCGCGTCGCGTTCCTGAGCATGAATTGCCACCGGTTGCTGGAGGCATATTTCGGAGTTTTGGAAGCCGGCGCTGTGTTGCTTCCACTGAATATCCGGCTCGCTCCAGACGAGTTAGTCTACATCCTGAACAATGCGGAAGCAAAAGTCTTGTTCTTGGAGGAGGATTTTTCCGGCTTGGTGGATTCATTCCGCCAAAAACTTTTCGGTGTGCAGGCCTTCTCGCTACTTACTGGCGCGCCGCAGGCGAGTTGGCTCATGTCCCAGAATTACGAGGATATGCTCGCAGTCGCCACTCCTTACCGCGCCGACTTAATGCAATTCGACGAGGATGCTGTCGCCGAAATCTTTTACACCAGCGGAACTAGCGCCGACCCGAAAGGTGTAATGCTGACCCACCGAAACATCTATCTTCAGGCTCTGAGCTCTTCATTAATACATGAGAGCTCGGCCGACACCGTCCATCTTCACACCATTCCGCTCTTCCACGCCAACGGGTGGGGCGCCGCGCACACAGTTACTCTTAAGGGCGCTTTGCACGTAATGATTTCGCGTTTTGATCCCGCCGAGATTTTCCGTCTGATTGAGCAGGAGCGCGTCGAAAGCCTTAATGCGGTGCCCGCCATGGCTATCGCGTTGGTCAACAGCCCGGAGTTTCGCAAGTATGACTTAAGCAGCTTGAAGTGGATCAATCTCGGCGGCGCGGCGTCTTCACCATCACTGGTACAGGAGGTGGAAGAAAAGTTTGGATGCACGTGCTACGCGGGATACGGCCTTACAGAAACGGCGCCGACGCTATCTATTTCCAAAATGAAGTCAGGGCTCGGATGGGAGGGAGAGCAACGCTATGTAGGGCAGGCCATGGCAGGATTCGCCATTCCTGGCGTTGAGCTTCGCGTGGTTGATGCGAACGACAATGACGTAGCGCGCGATGGGGAGGCGGTTGGGGAAGTGATCGCCCGGGGAGACAGCATCATGAAGGGCTACTGGAAGCAGCCGGAGGCGACAGCAGAAGCCCTGCGGGGCGGATGGTTTCATACGGGTGACATGGCCACATGGAACGAAGACGCCTACATCCTCATCGTAGATCGTAAGAAAGACATTATCGTCAGCGGCGGAGAAAATATTTCGTCGCTCGAAGTCGAGAAGAAGTTGCTCGCACACGCCGCGGTCTTAGAGGTCGCGGTCATCCCCGTACCTGACGAAAAGTGGGGAGAAGTACCCAAGGCCTTGGTGGTATTGAAACCTGCCGCGCAAGCGAACGAAACGGAGCTCATCGAATTCTGCCGCGCGCGGCTGGCGCATTACAAATGCCCGCGGTCGGTTGAGTTCCGCGAAAGTTTGCCGAAGACAGGCACAGGGAAGATCCTAAAGAGAGAGCTCCGTAAGAAATATTGGCAAGGACAGGAAACGATCCGGCCGGAATTCGCTGAACCGAAGCGACATGGATCGCCTGTTTAATAAAAGGACGGGCACATGCAAGCGAGTGTGCGGATGCGGTCCCAAACAAGGGAGTTTTGAATGGATCTGAATCTAACGGCTGAAGAGCGCCAATTCAGGGACGAATTGCGCGCGTGGCTTGACGCGAACGTTCCCAATGACTGGGCTCAGTGGAGAGAGAAACCACTCGAAGAAACATTCCCGTACTTCAGAGCGTGGCAGCGAAAGCTCGATGGAGGCCGCTGGGCCGCGGTTTCTTGGCCGAAAGAGTACGGGGGTCGCAGCGCGACGCTGATGCAGCAGGCAATTTTCTGGGAAGAAATGTCCCGTGTCCAAGCGCCGCCCATGGCCAACGCTCTGGGCTTGGGCCTCATCGGCCCGACCATCATCGCTTACGGCACTGAAGGGCAAAAGAAACGCTTCGTCCCCAAAATTCTCAGCGCTGAAGAAATCTGGTGCCAGGGCTTTTCCGAGCCAAACGCCGGCTCTGATCTCGCAGGTTTGCAGACTGAAGCTCGACTGGAGGGAGATCACTACGTTGTCAACGGCCAGAAGGTGTGGACCAGCTATGGCACATTCGGGGACTGGTGCGAATTGGTTGTTCGCACAGACGCAAACGTCCCCAAGCACAAGGGATTGACGGTTTTATTGGTTGATATGAAGTCGCCAGGCGTCGAGGTCCGTCCCCTGCGGCAAATAACGGGAGAGAGCGAATTTTGCGAGCTTTTCTTCCGCGACGTACGCGTACCACTCGAAAATGTCCTCGGTAAAGTGAATGACGGTTGGAACGTGGCCGTCAGCACGCTCATGTACGAGCGCGGGTCGTATGGAGCGCGCTTGCATCTCTTGTTCAAGCGAAATATTGACAGGCTGATTGAACTCGCGCACGTGTTTCCCAGGAACGGCCATCCCGCGGCCAGCGATCCGCTCATGCGCCAGAAACTCGCGCAATGTTACGGGGAGATCGAAATCATGCGCCTAAATCAGTTGCGCGCATTCAGTCGGATCACTGCGACGGGCGTGCCCGGGCCAGAAGGATCGATTCAGAAGATTTTTTGGAGCGAACTCAATCAGCGTCTCCAGCAGGTCGCGCAAGAGTTGCTGGGTGCATACGGCCAGCTAACGGCTGGGGATGAACGCGCTGTTGACAAAGGCATCTGGTCCTATGGCTATCTGCGTACCCGCGGGAACACTATCGAAGCAGGCACATCCGAAGTGCAGCGCAACATCATCGGGCATTTCGTTCTAGGGCTGCCGAGGAGCTACTAAGAGGACGCGATGGAATTCGGATTAAGCGAGAGCCAGAAGCTTCTCAAAGACAATGCGCGCAAGTTCTTCGCGGGCGAGTGCCCCATGACTGAAGTCCGCCGCATCATGGAAACCGATACCGCTTATGACGCCGCATTGTGGGCCAAGATGGCGGAACAGGGTTACACGGGAATCATTTTCCTCGAGCAGTATGGCGGCGTGGGCCTGGGGAAAGTCGAATTCATTCTATTGATGGAAGAGGCCGGCCGAGCGCTTTTACCTGGGCCGTTGTTCTCGACCGTCGCGCTTGCGGGAACGCTGATCGATGCCGTCGCCACCGCGGAAGAGAAGAAGAAATATCTCGCCCCGATCTGCGCTGGCGAGGCGCGCTCTACGGTCGCAATCCTCGAGGCAGGCGCGAGCTGGAATTTGGTTGATCTGCAGACCACATCGGCCAAGGGCAAGCTGACCGGAGAAAAATTATTCGTGCCCGACGCCATGGTCGCGGACTTCATTGTCGTGGCCGCTCGCGACGGTGTTTTCGCCGTCGATGCAAAGGCGCCTGGCCTCGACATTCAGCGAATGGAAGCGATGGATCTCACGCGAAAAGTGTATTCCGTCCGATTCAGTGGAACTCCGGCAGAACGGCTGGGCGATAGCAGCGGCCTGGGGCGTGCGCTCGATGTTGCCGCCACGGCTTTGGTAGCGGAAATGGTCGGTGGAATGCAGCGCACGCTCGAGCTCACAGTTGAGTATGCGAAGACGCGAAAGCAGTTTGGGAAGCCAATCGGGATATTTCAAGCGGTGCAGCATCAGTGCGCGGACATGTATCTCGAAACGGAGAGCGCCCGGTCGGCGGCGTATTACGCTGCCTGGACGCTGGAAGAGAGCGCGCCAGATGCCGCGGTTGCCGTTTCGATCGCCAAGATGTATGCGAGTGACGCTGCCCGCACGGTCGGCAATCGCGGAATCCAAGTCCACGGCGGCATGGGTTTTACATGGGAAAACGATCTTCACCTTTACTACCGCCGCGCGAAATCGTCAGAAACCTCTCTGGGAGATTCAACCTATCACCGCGAGCGTATTGCACAGCTTGTGATTGATGCCGGCGCTGTTTCCGTCCAAAGCGCCTAGCCATTCCGCAACGGGAATCCAATGAGCGATCTCGTCCAACTCACGAAAGACTCCGACATAGCGATCATCACAATCAACAATCCACCGGTAAATGCTCTAAGTCCCGGAGTCCCCGAGGGCATTTCTGAAGCCATCGAAAAAATAGGCAAAGACGACGCGATTCGTGCCGCTGTGCTGGTTGGCGGCGGACGCACATTCGTTGCCGGTGCGGATATCAAGGAATTTGGCAGGATGACTTCCGGCAAGAACACCCGAGGCCCGGGACTCCTGCCGCTGCTTCTCCAGATTGAGGATTCCCGGAAGCCTATCGTGATGGCGATTCACGGCACCGCGCTTGGTGGCGGCCTGGAGTTGGCGATGGCTGGTCACTACCGCGTGGCCGCGTCCGGAGCACAGGTTGGGCAGCCAGAAGTAAAACTGGGCATTATTCCTGGAGCCGGGGGGACCCAGCGTTTGCCCCGCCTTGCCGGCGTAGCGAAGGCCGTCGAAATGTGCGCAGCAGGTTATCCGATCAAGGCGGAAGAGGCGCTCCAATTCGGCATTATCGACCGAATTATCGAAACCGATTTGCTGATCGGCTCTGTTCGTTTCGCACGCGAGATTGCTGGAAAGCCGCCTCTAAAAACTCGCGAGCGTACGGAAAAACTGGGGGCAGCCGAGCAGAACGTACCGATCTTCGCAGCCGCACGCGAAACCGCGCGAAAAAAGCAGCGCGGAGTGATTGCCCCGCTCGCGGCAGTTGACGCCGTCGAAGCCGCCACGAAGCTACCTTTCGATCAAGGCTGCCAGCTAGAGCAAAAGCTTTTCTTAGAATGCCTGCATTCGGATCAATCCAAGGCTCTCATTCACGTTTTTTTCGGCGAGCGCGAAGTCGCCAAGATTCCCGATGTGCCGAAGGACACGCCGATCATCCCAGTGAACAGCGCGGCAGTAGTTGGCGCCGGGACGATGGGCGGCGGCATCGCCATGGTACTCGCGAATGCCGGCATTCCCGTGCTCCTCAAAGAGACGGATCAGGCGGCGCTCGGCCGCGGGCTGGACAACATCCAAAAGAATTACGCAAGCTCAGTGAAGCGGGGACGCTTCACGCAGCAAGACGTCGACGAGCGGTTGCACCTGATTCATCCCGTGCTCACCTATGATGGCTTCGGGGAGGTTGACCTGGTCATTGAAGCTGTTTTCGAAGGCATGGCGCTCAAGAAGCAGGTCTTCGCTGAACTAGATCGCGTATGCAAGCCCGGTGCCATCCTGGCGAGTAATACCTCGACCCTGAACATCGACGAAATTGCGTCCGTCACAGCCCGGCCGGAATTCGTCATCGGCACACATTTTTTCAGCCCCGCAAATGTGATGCGCCTGCTCGAAATTGTTCGCGGAAAGAATACCGACAAAGGAGTAATTGCCACGTGCATGCAGCTCTCTAAGAAGATTGGGAAGATTGGGGTCCTCGTTGGGAATTGCCGAGGCTTTGTCGGCAACCGCATGTTTCATCCGTATGTGCGTGAATCTGTTTTCCTCGTCGAGGAAGGTGCGAGCGTCGAAGCGGTAGACAAAGCGTTGTATGAATTCGGAATGGCCATGGGGCCGCTGGCTGTAGGCGACCTTGCGGGACTCGATGTTGGCTGGCGCGTCCGCCAAGAGTATCGCCATTTGGAGAAACCGGGCGTTCGCCAGCCAATTGCCGGCGACCGCTTGTGTGAACTTGGCCGCTTTGGGCAGAAAACTCACGCCGGCTGGTACAAGTATGACGAGAATCGAAATGCTAGTCCCGATCCTGCAGTCGCCGATGTTGTTCGCAAATGCGCTGCAGAAGCGGGAATCCCACAGCGTACGATTCCCACGGACGAAATCGTCGATCGTTGCGTCTATGCGCTGGTCAACGAAGGCGCGCGCATACTCGAAGAAGGCTACGCACTTCGCGCGGTGGATATCGACATCATTTTCATCAACGGGTATGGCTTCCCTGCTTATCGCGGTGGACCGATGTGGCACGCCGATACCGTAGGGCTTAAGAAAGTTTACGAGCGTGTTTGCGAATTTCACCGGCAACACGGCGTGCTTTGGGAGCCGGCTCCGCTGCTAAAAGAGTTGGCCAGTCAAGGACGCACCTTCGCGGATTTCATTAGAGAGAGGAGCATAGCGCCTGGCGCCTGAAAACCCGGAACTCAAGCACGTGACCCCGTTTCAGCCCTGGGACTGTCCGCGCGGAGAAGCCAGGTGAGCCGCATTTTCCTGGTGCGTCACGCGCAAGCTTCTTTCCTAGAGCCCCACTACGATAAGCTCTCCCCCGTCGGCGAGACTCAAGCCCGCTTGCTCGGCGACTATTGGGCATCGCGAAATATCGCCTTCGACCGCGTCTGCTCCGGACCGCGCGTCCGGCAAATCGATACGGTGAAACTTGTGGCCAACGCCTATAGGCGATTGAGAGTTTCGTTCCCCGAGCTAGTCGTAATGCAGGAATTCGACGAATATCAGGGTGAGGACGTGCTGCGGAAGAGCATCCCAGGGCTTCTCCAGAAAGATGCCGGGATCCGCGACTTGCACACTACATTTCAGAACGCAGACACCCCTGAAGAGAAGCGCAAAAGCTTTCAGCGGATGTTCGAGGTCGTAGTAGGCAGGTGGGTCGACGGACAGCTTCCCTTGCAAGATGTAGAATCCTGGCCCCAATTCTGTTCCCGAGTGAATCGCGGACTCTCGAAGCTCACGTCCAGCAGCACGCGCGGCGAGCAGGTGGTCATCTTCACCTCTGGCGGCCCGATTGGCGTGGCAATGCAGCGCACGCTGAATCTTTCGCCGCGAGATACGCTGCGCATAACGTGGATGTCGCGCAATTGCTCTTACAGCGAGTTTTTGTCTTCTGGCGAGCAATTCACATTGAGTACGTTCAACGCGTTTCCGCATCTCGACGATCCTTCATTGCTGACTTATCGATAGCGCATTGGAACAGAAAGAAAATGGCTGATTTTCGAAACCACCCTGAGGCCGTCAGATCGGGCGAGGAACTGGACCTGGCCAAGCTCGAACCGTTCTTGCGAAAGCTCGTTTCCTACTGAACCGGGCGCTCTGGCCGTCGAGCAATTTCCCAGCGGCCATTCCAATCTGACTTACCTGCTGCGTATCGGCGAGCGAGAAATCGTGCTGCGCCGGCCACCTTACGGCAGCAAAGTGAAAACCGCGCACGATATGGGCCGCGAATATCGCGTGCTGTCGAAACTACATTCTGCTTACCCGCTGGCGCCGAGAGTTCTGCTGTACTGTGATGACGAGTCCATCCTGGGCGCGCCCTTTTATTTGATGGAACCCATCCAAGGGATCATCATCCGCCGCGATCCGCCTGCGGGCCTGCCGTTCTCAGCCGAGACGGCACGGCGCCTCAGTGAATCGTTCGTCGACAATCTTTCCCGTCTCCACGGGTTGGATTACAACGCAATTGGATTGGACGCTCTTGGCAAGCCGCAAGGATACCTAGCTCGCCAGGTGAGCGGCTGGATTGATCGCTATTACGGCTCCCAGACACACGATCTTCCGGAGATCGCCCGCATCGCCGCTTGGCTAAAGGACCACATGCCTGCAACGGGTGAAGCCGCGCTCATCCATAATGACTACAAGTACGACAACGTGGTGCTCGATCCAGGGGACCCCACCAGGATCATCGGCGTGCTGGATTGGGAGATGAGTACGATCGGAGATCCACTCACTGATCTAGGCACCACCCTGGCTTATTGGGTCGATCCGCAAGATCCAGACGAGTTGCAGAAAATTCGTTGGGGTCCTTCGACGTATGCAGGCAGCCTAACGCGCGCACAGCTTGTCGAGCGCTATGCGCGTGCGACTGGCCGTGACGTGTCTGCAATGCCTTTCTACCTCGCGTTCGCTCGATTCAAGGTCGCCGTAATCGTCCAGCAAATCTACTGCCGCTATCACCAGGGGCTGACAAAAGACGCGCGCTTCGCCTCGATGCCAGAAGTCGTCAAAACTCTCCTCCGCGCTTCAGTGCAATCTATCGAAAGCGTATCAATTTGAGCCGCGGTTGCTCCTAGCGATGCTGCGGTGCCCGCTTCTTGGGAACCGGCTTCTCATTCGTAGTAGCGGACGATCCATTCCGCCACGCAGTGAGGCTTATCGCTATCCTGACCTTCCACCGCTATCGCGAAGGTGGCTTCAACGGCGTCCGGAAGCTCCTTCACGGAATGGACCCTCACGCGAGCGCGAACCTGTGAATCGGAACGCACTGGAGAAGGAAAGCGGACCCGATTTAAGCCATAGTTGATGCCCATCCGTACGCCGCTGCGAATCTCGATTGCCTCTCGCATGAAGTGGCTCACCAGCGACAGCGTCAAGAAACCGTGCGCGATCGTCGTGCCGAAAGGCGATTCTCTTTGCGTGCGTTTGCGGTCCACGTGAATCCATTGCTGGTCGTCGGTGACTTCCGCAAATTGCAGAATGCGGTCCTGCGTTACGGTGAACCAATCCGTCAACGCGATCTCGCGGCCCGCGAAATCGCTCAGAGATCGCGGCGTCTCGATCACGAGTGGAGGCATGAAATCTCCTTCTGGCTACGACTGGACGCGACGACCAGGAATTTGGTCGCCGTTAAGGCGCAGAGCGCGCCGGGGATTTGGTCGGCTTTCTCAGCTCGTTCTTGGCGATCGCTTCCATGTGAACCTCGTCTGGTCCGTCAGCCATTCGAAGTGTCCGGACACCGGCCCAGGCGGCGGCAAGGAACGTGTCTTGCGAAAGGCCGGCACCGCCGTGCGCCTGAATCGCCCGATCCAGAACCCGCAGGGTCATGTTTGGCGCGACAACCTTGATCATCGCGATTTGGGCGCGCGCCTCCTTGTTTCCGACTGTGTCCATCATGTAAGCCGCTTTCAGAGTGAGCAGGCGGGCTTGCTCGATTTCCATACGCGAGACTGCGATGTCGGCCCGGATCGTTCCTTGTTCGGCGAGCGGTTTACCGAAGGCTACGCGGGATTGCACCCGTTTGCACATTGTTTCGAGTGCGCGTTCCGCTACGCCGATGCACCGCATGCAGTGATGGACGCGGCCCGGCCCTAGGCGCCCCTGCGCGATTTCAAATCCGCGCCCTTCGCCCAGCAAGATGTTCGATGTCGGCACGCGGACATTACTAAACGTGACTTCGCCGTGGCCGTGCGGCGCGTGGTCGTAACCGAACACCGTAAGCAACCGCTCGACGTTCACGCCTCGCGTGTCCATCGGCACCAGAATCATTGACTGCTGCTTGTGAACGGGCGCCGAGGGATCGGTCTTTCCCATGAAGATAGCAATTTTGCAGCGCGGGTCGCCCGCTCCGGATGTCCACCACTTGCGGCCGTTGACGATGTACTCGCTGTCCTCTCGAACGATACTCGACTCGATATTCGTCGCATCCGATGATGCGACTCCAGGTTCGGTCATCGCGAAACACGAGCGGATTTCGCCCGCAAGGAGCGGTTTCAGCCATCTCTCTTTTTGCTCTGGCGTACCATACCGTGCAAGCACTTCCATGTTACCGGTATCCGGCGCTGAACAATTGAAGACCTCCGGGGCCATCGCGCTGCGGCCCATGATCTCGCAGAGCGGGGCATACTCGAGATTTGTCAACCCTGCGCCGTCCTCACTATCGGGCAGAAACAGATTCCAGAGCCCTGCAGCGCGAGCTTTGGGTTTGAGCTCTTCAGTGATTCTTGCAGGCAGCCACCGATTGCGTCCGATCTCATCGAGAAAGCGCTGTTCGTTTGGATAAATGTATTCGTCCATGAAGGCCTTCAGGGGGCGCTGCAGAGCCTTCACTTTGTCGCTATATTCGAATTTCACTGGGAACTCTTACCTGCCGGTGAAAGCGGGAGCGCGTTTCTCGATAAAATGCGCGACGCCCTCTTTGAAGTCTTTGCTCTTGAAGCTCGCAAGCATTTCGCGCTCGGAGGTTTCGAAGGCTTCCGAGAGCGTCTGGAACATCGCGTCGTAGACTTGGCGCTTGATAACACCCAGCGAGCGGGGACTCACGTTGGATGCCATATCGCGCGCATTTTCCCCAACCCTCTCCAAGAAGACATCTTTCGGGAAAACTTGGTTCACCAGCCCCATGCGAAGCGCCTCGGCCGCGTCGATCGTCCGCGCCGATAGAAGCAAGTCGAGCGCGTTTGGGAGGCCGACAACACGCGGCAGCATCCATGCCATTCCATACTCGGCGATCAGTCCACGCCGAGCGAATGCGGTGCTGAACCGAGCGGCACCCGAGGCCCAGCGCAAATCGCAGTACAGCGCGATAACCAGGCCCAGGCCAACGACCGGACCGTTAATCGCGGCGACCACGGGCTTTCCGACCGCGGGGAAATAGGAGTACTTCTTCTGAAAGTCACTCCGAACGCCTTCCCGCGCTACACCGGTTTGCAACGCTCGGTCCCGCGTGCCTTCGTCAAGGCCCCGATCCGCGACGTTGCTGAGGAGTGACATGTCGGCGCCGGCGCAAAATCCTCGTCCCGCTCCGGTCAGCACGATCACGCGAACCTGATCGTCTCGCTCGGCGTCTTCGATCGCCGAACGTACCTCCTGCTCCATCACGGCGGTCCACGCGTTCAGTTTTTCCGGACGATTCAGCGTGATAGTCGCGACCCGGTCCGCCACTTGGTAGATAGCTTCCAGGCTTGGCATACTGGCCGAGATTATATCCAACTAGAATCCGTTAGTCTCTCT
>CAVPWV010000018.1:0-62871 GCA_963709445.1 uncultured Acidobacteriota bacterium | reverse complement strand
CGTATGGAACGGCCATCGGAAGTCGGGCGTCTTTGAGTGCGTGCCAGATTCGTCAGTCTCTTGTATTCTTCACGAGCACTTGAGTTCGGTCGACCCTAAACAGGGTACAAAACGCTGATCGGGCGATAGCTACGCTGAGAAGTTTCGCTTTGTCTCGGTTTGGAAGCTCGGCGGCAGATCACGATCAAAGGTATCTCTCAAGACATCTTCGTACCTTCTTCTTCGGCTTGCAATTCGACTCAAAAAACTCGCCGCCAGCGGCCGTGGCATGATGCCTGAGCAGGGCAACGCTCGAGGGAAGTTATCCGGCCAGCAGGATAGGTGTCAGCCGAGCCGGAGCAGCCTTCCTGTGGTGACCACACCTCTGCAACGACGCACTATCAGGGCAGTTACAGGGACGGCCGACGATAGGTCAACATTGACGCGGCGGAGACTCCAAGTCGAAACCTGCAGTCGAACCCTTCGATTTAATCGTGCGTCGAAACTTGAAATTTTAGCAGTCTAGAAACTTGGCGGGCTAACGTGTCTTCCAATTCACAATCGCCGTGGCCTCAATCGGTTCCTAAGCGTGTATCTCCGCTTTGGGTTGCCAGCTCATGCCCCATGAGTAGAACGCGATTACGACCAATGCGTCCAACGGCAAACCGAACACGATGTAAAGCACGGGCATGAACAAAATCAATTTGTGCAGCACGATCGCCTGCAAGAGCATTTGCAAGGTAATGAATAGGCTGAGGTGGTAGCATTCACGTCCAGGCTGGCGGTGTTTTAGTGGACTCCGTGCGCGATTACGTGGCAAATGGCGGACACCTGACGCTCGTATATGACGCTGGGATACGATCCGACATGAAGGTGCTCTTCGTATCAGGCTACCCCCGCAACCTCCGTTTGGTTCACCGAGGACTGCGGAACGCGGACGTTCGGAGTACTTCAGAAGCCCTTCACGAGAGAGGCCCTATTCCGCTTTGCGGTCGAGAGGCTGGAACTTGAGACGACCCCAAATCGGGCTGACTAGGTTCGACAATTGCTGAACCACGACTGCCGGTCCTGAGGAATCTCTTCAACGGGGTCAAAGGGTCGTCACCTCGACGACCCTTGCCACCATGCCAGTGATCGCCAGTACTGGAGTCATGCTTTTATCCGGGCTCGAAGCACCAGTGGGAAGTCGGCCATAGCTTGCCGAACCGAATCTCGATCAGATTTACAGAAGCTGAGAGCTCTAGACAAGTTTCTGGCACCAGTGACTGTGCCGTAGGCACCGTCAACTGCTTTTATAGAACGCGGTAGCCAGAAGTTTGGAGGGAATGTCGGGTTAGAGGACTTCTCGGGCAGTCGGGCCAGGCTGCGCTGAAGTCGGCTTTGCCGCACGGTATGCGTTCGCTCCTGGTATATAAAAAGAGAACCCTAGACCGAAAAAGACTATATTGAGGTGCGTACGAGGGTCCCGAAGCATAAGTCGCACTTGCGTGAGTGCTGACCGATTCGTGAGGAGTCAGTCATGAATACGTTTTTCAAGATCGTTGGAATCGTTTTGGTTTGCTTGATCCTCGTGCTTGTGATCTTCCGCATCACTGGATTTGGTCCTCACGGCACGACCCCGGGTCTATGGCTCAACGGAACTCGCGTTACTGCGCCGGTCACGGATTGGTCGTTTGCCGCTGAATACCATACGCTCGAAATTCAGACGCGAACTCCATATTTGCTTCCGCATTCAGTCACGACGGCTTGTATTACGTATATGGGCCGGCTTTATGTCGGCTCGATCTATAAGGCGGGCCTGGAATATCCTCACGGGCGAAACTGGAACGAAAATGTCGCCCGCGACCGGCACGTGCGCATCAAGCTTGGCGACCGTCTTTACGATGGCACTCTGGTTCATATCACCGACGAAGCTCTTGTAAGCGCCGTGCTTCAGGCCGAGCAGGCCAAGTTGCCCGGTTTCAGAGTGCCACCGAATGGAAGCCTTCAATTGTTTCACTTTCTTCAGACCGGAGCGCCCGTGCCCCTCGGCGAGTGAGGTTGCGGCAGTTTTACGGACACGATAGCGGCGTTTATTCTCGTAAGTTCATTTGTGCCAGCTGTATCGATGAATCGCCGTTGCGTCTAGGAGCGCAAGATGAAGACTTTCGGAAAGGTACTCGCAGGACTGCTGGCTTGCGTGATCGTACTGCTCATAATTCTGAGGATAACTGGTCTTGATCCTCACAACAGGATTCCTGGGTTGTGGCTAAGAGGACACCTCGTCAGCACTCCGGTGAACGACTGGTCGTTCACTGACAACGTTCCCCAGATTCATCTGCAGACGGAGACCAGGTATTGGCTTCCTCACTCGGTGACCATCAACTGTATCGCCTACAATCACCAGCTTTACGTCGCTTCCGTATATCCCGGTAGAGGTCCCCGAGCCTGGAACGAGGACGTGATACGCGACCCGCACGTACGCATACAAATCGGCGGTCAGTTGTATGACCGCACCTTGACGCTCGTGACTGATCCAGTGGAAAAAGAGGCTGTGCTACAGGCGAGAGCCAAGAAATATCCTCTGCTGAAGATTCCAGCGAACGCCACCGTTCGCGTATTTCATGTAGTCGGGTGAACTTGGAGCGGCATGAAGGTAGTCATCACCGGCGCGAATAGCGCCGTCGGCCAGGCGATTTTCCGACGCGTGCGCAAGGAAGGAGGGTCGCCCGACGCATTCATCGCAGCGGTCCGCTCGAGCCGCGCGGAGCAGCAGCTGCGGTCACAGATCGGCGATTTCGGCGGAGTGGTTCGAATCTCCTACGATGATCCAGCCTCTCTCAACGCCGCATTTCGAGGGGCCGGTTCGGTCGTTCACCTCTCAGGAATCCTGATTGAGCAGCCGCATTCAACATATGAGGATGCAAATGTGAGGTCCGCCCGCAGCGTCGTTGAAGGGGCAATGAGAAACAAAGTGGAGAAACTGACTTTGGTGAGCGCAATCGGAGCGGATGAACTCTCTAGAAACCGCTATTACCGAACCAAAGGGCAGGCAGAAGCTTTGGTGCGAGACTCCGGGCTGTGCTACACGATACTCCGTGTGCCGATCTTGCTCGGCCCTGCCACGGCGGGTGCTGCGGCACTCAAGCAACGGTTAAAGGACGGAAGAGCCAGGCTGATCGATGGCGGCCTCCACCAACAACAGCCTCTCCACGTAGATGATCTTGCACGAGCTGCATTGGTTGTAGCCACGCGGCTATCCGTCGCACGGGACACTACGTTGGAATTGGTCGGCCCGTGCGCGCTTTCGGAGCGGGACTTGGTTGAGCGGACGGCTCGCTCATTGGGGCGTACAATTCGAATTCGTCCAATTCCGAAGCGGCTTATATCTGTGGCTCTCGCGATTCGGGAACGCGTTGCCAGCCGGGGTTTCTCGCGAGATGCGCTCGACGTTATTACGGCAGATACCCGCGTGGCCCCTCAGCCTGCGGCGCGCGAACTCGGGATCGAACTTACGGGGATCGACCAAATGATTCAAGACAGCTTGTGCTAAGGACCAGGAAATGAACCACACCGTTCCGAGTGTGCCTTCCGCAACCCGCAAGAAAGCGAGGCCGTGGCAGCGGCTCTTGCCGTTGCTTGTTGCGGTGGTTTGCTTTGCTTACATTTACACGCGCCTCAAAAGTGCCGCCGCAGCGCAAGACAGTAGTCTGCTCGCCTATCTTCTAAAGAGCTTTGAAAATGTGAACTGGCCTCGCTGGCTCGCCCTGATGATCCCCTATTGTTGCTTGTATTTGCTGATTGATAGCGCCGTGGTATGGAAGGTGATCAATTGGTTCAACGCAAAAATCCGCTATACGGACATCCTGCCCATCCGTGCCGGCGCCTACATCATTTCTCTCGTGAACGAGCAGGCAAGCAAGGGTGGGATCGCCTACTACCTGAATCGCCGCGACGGTCTGCCGGGCTGGGAAATCACCTCGAGCATGCTCTTCCTCATGTTTTGCGAGTATTACAGTCTGATTATCTGGGCGTCGATCGGAGTGACGTTAAGATGGAACAGTTTCCAGCGAGTGTTTCACGTGATTCCGTGGATCGCTCTGGGCTCGATCGCCTTCTTCATATTGTTCCATCTTTTCTTCAGCGGAAAAATCGGCTCAGGGAGAGCACTGCGCGAGCGCCCGATCTTTCGAGCGTTCCGGCTCGCCAGAGTCTGGCAATACGGAGCAGTGATCCTACTTCGCGCTCCGCTCGTGATTGCCGGGGTCATTGTGTACACCCTGGCTTTGAGGCTTTTCGGAGGCACGGTCTCTTACGGCGAGATGTTAGGGTATTTGCCAGTCATTTTTTTCGGGGCTGCCATGCCGGGGCCGATGCACTCCGTAGCAATTCTCTTCTGGGTGTTGTTATTCCCCGGGAGGCCTGGCCAGATGACCGCCTTCGGACTGGTGATGCACAATTTCTTCCTTTTCTTCAATGCAGCGGTCGGCTTGCTATTTTTGCGGCGAGCGACTCGCGAGGTCTTCGGATAACCTCCGGTACGTCAAGCGCTCGAACATCGAGACGATCGTGCTTACGACCAGGACCCACACGAGAACACGCAGCAGCGGCCTAAGGAAACCTGCCCCTAGGCGAATCAAAGCGTCCATGCAAGGGGGCGCAAAGTAGAGCATGCCGTTGTACCAACCGAGCTTGCTTGCGCGAAGCCCGGCTCGCGCGTGAATCCAATAAGAATCGATAACGTACTGCGCAAATGCGGCCGTGATGCAGATTGGCAGGATCCACGGAAAAGCTCCACGCCACGCACCAGCCGAAATCCCGCTAGTGACAAACAGAAAGTCCGTAGCGTGGTCGAACGTTCCACTGATCGCGCTCACGGTACCTTGGCGGCGCGCGATCGGTCCATCGAGCAGATCCGTAGTCAAAGCAACCAGCCAAATAATCAGCCCCGCAGCCGCGGAGCGTGAATCTCCTTTAGCCATGAAGAACACAAATGGAAGTACGAGAACTAGCCGTAGAGTCGTCAGCGCATTAGCCATGGTTCGCCGCGAAGTCCGCGCAACCTAAGGGACTCCTCGTTCCCCACAGTTTTCACGGTTTGACACCACCAGAGTACAAGCATATTCTTTTTTTGTTCGTGGTTGCATGAAACGATTTCGCCCGAGGCGGCTAAATGCCGAGCGTGGGAACTTCAGACCTGTTGGAATCCGCTCTTGAAGCTGGCTTAGAGGGCAGCCGGATATCTGGCGAAGAGGCCCTTCTTTTGATGAAGCAGGCCCCGTTATCCGTCCTGTGTGAAGCAGCGTCTGCCCTCCGCAATCGTTCGAAAGGCCGTTCGGTAGGTTATTCCAGGAAAGTCTTCATCCCGCTGACGCACCTCTGTCGCGATTATTGCGGCTACTGCACATTCCGTGCCGACCCTCGGCCGAGTGTGCCACCGTATATGCTACCTGACGAGGTGCTCGCCGTGGCGGAAGCCGGGCGCCGTGCGGGATGTAAGGAAGCCTTGTTCAGTCTTGGCGATCAGCCGGAGCGAGTGTTCCCGGAGGCGAAAGCATTTCTAAAATCCATGGGCTTCGACCGCACGCTCGAGTATCTCGCGGCGATGTGCGAACTGGTGCTTGAGAAGACCGGACTTCTTCCTCACTCGAACCCTGGCCTGATGCCTCGCGAAGATCTTCGGCGGCTGCGAGAAATAAACGTTAGCGTGGGTCTCATGTTTGAGGCCGCCAGCACCCGGCTACTTCGCCGCGGAGGAGCACACTGGAACGCCCCCGACAAAGTACCGTTGCTTCGTCTTCGAACGATCGAGAACGCCGGAGAATTGTCCATGGCGTTCACGACCGGCATCCTGATCGGCATCGGTGAGACACATGAAGAACGCGTAGACGCGCTGCTGCTGATCCGCTCGGCGCATGAAAAGTACGGCCACATTCAGGAAGTTATCATTCAACCTTTTCGGGCGAAGCCAGACATTCGCATGGCGGATTCTCCAGAGCCCTCCAAGGAAGACTTGCAGCGCACCATAGCGGTGGCCCGCCTGATACTCGGAGGCGACGTGAACATTCAATCGCCTCCGAATCTGCTTTCGGAAGATTATCCGGAATTACTGAATGCGGGGATCAACGACTGGGGCGGCATATCTCCGGTTACCAAGGACTTCATTAACCCGGAGGCGGCTTGGCCGCAGATTTCCGCGCTGGCCGCGCGAACCGCCTCTGAAGGATTCGTCCTGCGCGAGCGATTGGCAATTTATCCCGAATTTTCGTCGGGGCACAAGTTTGTAAGCGACCGGCTCCAACCCCATCTGCAGAAGATTCGCAGCGAAGACGGGTACGCTCGGAGTAACCAATGGTGAATCAAATCAATCGCAATTGGAAAGATATTCCCTGGGATTGTGCGCTGCATGCTGCCACTCCAGCAGTGGCCGCTGCTCTTGAAAATGCGCTGGCTGGAAGCGACCTCGACTTTGAGGAGGGCCTGGCGTTGGCCACCGTCGAAGGGCAGGACCTGGTGGCTCTGATCAAAGTCGCGGACGAGCTTCGCCGGCGGGAAGTGGGCGACCGCATCACCTACGTGGTGAATCGCAATTTGAATTTCACCAATGTCTGCATTGTGGGGTGCGCGTTTTGTGGATTTAGCCGCAGCGCCGATGCACCGGATGCCTATTTTCACTCGATCGACACGCTGGTGGCTAAATCAGTCGAAGCGGTTGAGCGGGGCGCCACCGAAGTTTGCATCCAAGGCGGACTCCCAAAAGATCTCGATGGGTACTTCTATGTGCGACTCCTTCGCGCCATTAAAGCGCGGCTTCCTGACCTTCACGTGCATGCCTATTCGCCTATGGAAATCACCTATGGCATCGATAAGACGCGCCTGCCGCTCCGGGACTACATGTTAATGCTGAAGGATGCTGGCTTAAATAGCATTCCCGGAACGGCCGCGGAAATTCTTGACGACAGTGTGCGCAAGTCTCTCAGTCCAAATAAACTGAAGGTGCAGCAGTGGATAAATGTAATTCGCGCGGCCCACAGTATCGGCGTTCCTTCGACTTCCACCATGATGTACGGCCATACCGAACTTCCGGAACATTGGGTCAGACACATTCTCCTTCTCCGGGAAATTCAAAAGGAAACCGCAGGTTTTACTGAGTTCGTGCCCTTGGGATTCATCCACTCAGAAACCAGGTTATTTCGGAGCGGACGTGCGCGCGCAGGACATTCGTTCCACGAGGATTTGATTGTCCATGCCTTGGCGCGAGTGCTGTTGCGCGGCTACATCCCCAATATCCAAGTTTCTTGGGTGAAAATGGGATTCGAGCTGTCCTTGGAGTGTCTCCAAGCGGGCGCCAATGATTTCAGTGGTACGTTGATGGAGGAAAGCATCTCGAAATCGGCGGGAGCAACATTCGGAGAGAGCATCACCCCTGGCGAACTGCGGGCCATGATCCGGACTATCGGTCGAATGCCGGCCGAACGCTCCACGACGTACAGAATTCTGAAAGTCTTCGAGCATTCGGACCTACAGGAACACCTGCCAGCCGGGCGGCTGCCACTATTCGCTGACACGACAGACCACGCAGACTTCAACGCCACTGGTTATTGACGCCCAGTGTGGTGCGAAGACCGTACGACCGGTTCGCTGACCCGGTAGTTCTTTAGTTCTCGGATCCATCGACGATCTGGGCGCAACGCCTCGGGTCTGACTAGTTCGTGGTGGAACCAACTTGATTGCATGACAATGTCGGCCCCCTCTCGACTCGAGTGGCTTGACCGCGTGCTTTCTGTGCTCGGCCAATAATGAACCCAGTTCAGTCGCCAACGGAACTTGTCGTTCCTCGTGATTCTTGGGAACGAAGGCGACATCTGATTTGCCTTCGCCGGTGACGGTGCAACGCAAATTCTTCAGGTCGATGTTGCGCCATCTTGCGTACTGCACTTCCTGTTCGCGGCACCCGGTACGGAGAAAGAATAGGTGACGCAGATACTGTTCATGGCTCATGGCAGCGAACAGCTTCGCCAGTTCGTCCGGGTTGTATGCTTTCGTCCGGGTTCGCCGCACTTTCGGCAGCTTGATCAGCTTCGAGGACTTCTCGACACCGTTCGCTCTCAACAGAGAGAAGACAAAACCCATTCGAATTGTGACGGTTTTGTTGCTGTAGCTTTGCCCGCGCAAGAACTCGACGTACGAGTTCAACGCTCTCCATGTCGCCAACTGATCGATGAACCTCACGCCCCTGGGCAGATTTGCCAGCAATTGGTCGAACGCGTTCTCATAGGCAGCAATTGATCGCGGCCGGCCGAAACGACGGCCTTGCAAATAGTCTTCAACGGCGGTCTTGATCGAAATACGATTGCTGTTCGCTTCGTTCGTCAGGTCGTCAACAGTCAGGCCCAGGTCTTGCGCTTTTCGGGCGACCGGAGCCGCCTTCGCGGCCTTTTCCGCGGCCTGCTCCGTATCGTGCTTAAGCCACTGATACTTTCCAGCGCCGTCGCGTACTCGAACAAAATATGGACCGGTCTTGGCCGCTTCAGGCCGGCGCCCCACCGTGAGCGGTCGATACCGCCAGCCTGTTCCCTCGATCTTTTGCCGGTAATAAACAGTTTGAACAGCCATTTAGTTTTCCTCGCTGCAAGCCCGTGCAAGGCTCCGCAATTGCGGCAAAAAATGTGGCATCCTGTAGCATGCAGGGAAATAGTACTTTTGTATGGGTACTGAGAATATGGCGGAGAGGGTGGGATTCGAACCCACGGTTGAGTTTCCCCAACACACGCTTTCCAAGCGTGCTCCTTAAACCGCTCGGACACCTCTCCGTTTTTTGCGAGGTGCTCTGAAGCCTAGCAAATTGCCGCCAGAGCGGCAAATCGCCGGATTCAAATCCGTCAGCACTGAAGAAAAACCAGGGCGATGTCTGCTAAACTTTCTCGGCTACTCGGGGGTGGTGCAATTGGTAGCACATGGGCCTTTGGAGCCTAGAATCTTGGTTCGAGTCCAAGCCCCCGAGCCATTCCTTCGCTGCGGAGTCGCGCTTGCCGGCAAGGCCTAACTAAAACTTGGTGACTTCGCTGAAATGAAAGTTGCGGACTTTCATCGTTGGTACAACCATCTCGAAGGATTCTTCCCCCGCCGCGCGCACCGCGGGTCCCAGCATTTCGACGTTCGCCAGCATCTCGACGATACTTTGGTTGAACCGGAAATTGCGTAGTCCGCCTGCAACGCGTCCATTTTCAATCAGGAAGGTTCCGTCGCGCGTCATCCCCGTGAGTACTTTTGCGTACGGATCGACTTCGCGGATATACCACAGGCGCGTAACCAGAATGCCGCGCTCCGTCGATCGAATCATCTCTTCCATCGATTTGTCGCCGCCCGCGAATACCAAATTCATGGGAGCTTCACCGTATTCATTCGGTAGAGAAAAACCGTGGCCTGTTGGCTTTGCCTTCATCTTTTTCGCGGTGGCGCGTGCGTAAACTAAATTCTTAGGCGTACCGCGATCCACCAGCAGCACCTTCTGCCTGGGCAATCCTTCGCCATCATACGGCGGACCGGTCTGCAGCGAGTGATACGCGTCGTCCCAAATACTGATGTTGTCGCCAAAGATTTTCTTTCCCATTCGACCGGTTAAGCACGAGCGCTTGTCCAGCACCGCCGTGCCCGCGAAATCGTAAAAGAGAAAACCGACGAGATCGAGAACGGCGGAGGGAGGCAGGATCGTCGTGTAATGGCCCGCGGGAATTTCCTTGGGCTCGCGCGATTCGGCGCAGGTGCGGCTGGCGTTTTCCGCCAGCTCGTCGGGATCAATATTGCGAATGTCTGGCGAATTCGATTTCGCCCAGCCGGACGATTTCGATTCGAGCACGGTAACGGAAAATTCCGACCGCGTTTGTTCGTAGTGCGCCGACAGCCCCCTCGAATTTGCAAGCAAAGACTGCGACGAGCCGCTCGAAAAAATGCCGGCAGCGGTCTGTTTGGCTTTCTCGACCATGCGGCACACGCGAGTGACGGCGCGGGCGCGGTCCAGCGGCGTCGCAGCGGCCGTGGCTGGAAAAAAGCGTGCGACTTTTTGATATTTTTGCGAGCGGAGCATTGGCAGGAGGTCAGGATTTTTCGGCTGATTGCGCGCCAGTGCCAGGGCCGCCGCTGTCGCGCGCCCAAGCGATTCGTCGTCCGTTTTATTCGTCGTGGCGCGAGCGGTACGCCCGTCCACAACGGCGCGCACGGAAATGGCGAGCGTCTGCTCCGCAACATTTTGATGAATGGTGTTGTTCGCGAAGCGCGTCAGCGCGTCGGTAACCGCTCCAATTTCGACTTCGGTCTCGTCCGCCTCGCTCAGCTTCAAAATTCGCTCCGCGACGCGTTCGAGGTCGGCCTTCGGGATGCGGCCCTCTTTGGCCGCAAATGATTTCGATGTGCGGGTTGGCATGTTCGTCGATTATTTCGCGAAGGCGATTCCGACCTTGATATTGCGGAATCGCGCGGGAGAAGCGCCGTGGCCGGTTCCCATTACTTGCTGCGGCTGACCCTTGCCGCAGTTGGGCGTGCCCCACAGAGTCCAGTAGTCGCGCGAGCAGATTGCATCGCAACTATTCCAAAACTCCGTGGTGATGCCGCTGTAGCTTGGATTCTTGATCATGCGGCCCTTCTTGCCGCCCTTAATTTCCCAGCCAATTTCGGTGGAAAATTGGAAATGGTAGCGGCGGTCGTCAATCGACCAGGAGCGGTTGGTTTCCATCAAAATGGCGTCGTCGGTGTCGGCAATCAGGTCGTCATACTTCCATGTGCCGGGATTGATGCTGATATTTGTCATGCGGATCATCGGAAGGCGATTCCAGCTTTCGCAGCGCATGGTGCCGCCGGAGCGTTTCTCGCCGATCGCGGAGGCCGTTTCGCGGTTGCTCAAATAGCCGGTGAAAAGACCATCGGTGATGATCGGCGTGCATTGCGCGGGCACGCCCTCGTCATCGTAAGCAAACGTGCCGAGGCCCGGACCGTGAGCAAGCCGCGCGTCCGCCACCACGTTTACGATATCGGAGCCGTATTTCAGCTTCCTCAACTTCTCCGTGGTGAGGAAGCTCATCCCCGCGAAATTTGCTTCCATGCCGAGGACGCGGTCCAGTTCGATGGGATGGCCGATGGATTCGTGAATTTGCAAGCCGAGCTGCGAACTACCGAGAATTACAGTTTTCTGGCCTTCCGGACACTGCGCGGCGGAATGCAGCGCCACACATTCTTCGGCGATGCGCGGTGCGTTGCCAACCAGATCAAATGACTCAACTAATTCGTAGCCTTGCAGCATGTGCTGTCCGCCAAAACTGCTGGGATACGAGCGCTTTTGGATTTCGCTCTCCGCGAAACTGGTGGCCACAATGCCCGCGCCGGATTGCATCTTCACCTGATGAATCGACGATCCCGCACTCGAAACGAACAATTGCTCGATTCTGCGGAACGACATCGACCCTTCCGCGACCGTGATTCCTTTCACGCGGCGCATTTCCTTGTCCGCAGCGAGCAGCAGATCGATTTGCCGTTCGACGGGAATGCGAAACGGGTCTTTGAGGAAAGGATTCTGCCAGGTATCCACGTACGCTTGTTCTGGCGCGAGCGCCACATTTTCGCGCTTAGCGAGCGCGGACGCTTTCGCGATTGCCACGGCTTCGGCGGCACAGGCCTGCACCCCTTCGCGTGTGAGCCTGTCGGTGGAGGCGAATCCCCAAGCGCCGCTCGCGATTACCCGTATGCCGATGCCCAGCGATTCGGACTCAGCGAGCGTGCCGACCTCACCATTTTTGGTGGAGATGTCGCGATGGCGAATATCCATGACGCGGACGTCCGCATAGCTGGCGCCGCGGCGCTTGGCGGTTTCTATCGCGGCGTCGGCCCAGGCTTGCATCATCGCCGATTACCCGCCCCCTCGCGAATGTGTCGAGTAGATGTGCACCCGAGCGTTTGTTTTCTACAAGTTGCGTCACGTTCTACTCGGCAAGTGTGACGAGCAGAAGCGCTGGCGGCGAGGCCACGTCTGCCCCTTTGTTGGGCTCCGTTCTGCCATTCCGAAAATCGGTCGCAATCATTCACGCAACCATCTTAGAGACGGGGCGCTGGGTGTCAAGCGGTGCTTGGTGTAAACAATTTTGCGGCCTGACGGCGCACGTGGTTCGTGGATGGGCAACGGGCGGCACGATTCGACGCGCCTAACGTCGAGCAGAAGAGTGAGCTTCGGCCATGATCTTTTCTATCTCGCCGGTGGTGCGGGGAAGGCGCGCAGTGAGGAGCTTGTAGCCGTCCTTGGTGACCAGTACGTCGTCTTCGATGCGGACACCTAGGTTTTCTTCAGGGATGTAGATTCCAGGCTCCACGGTTACGACCATGCCGGGTTCGAGGGGGCGATTGCGGTCGCCCGGATCGTGAACATCGAGTCCAAGATGATGGCTTACGCCGTGGGGATAATAGCGCCCCAGCGGGCGTCCCTCTTTATCGTGGCCGTGCGTGTTGATGTAGTCGGTGACGATTTGCTGCAAGCTGTCCTTGCCGCCGTAGAGGACCGCGCCGGGTTTCACCGCGGCTATCGCGGCATTCTGCGCGCCGAGAACGATATCGTAAATCTCGCGCTGGCGCGCCGTGAACTTGCCGTTAGCTGGGAGCGTGCGCGTGATATCGGCGGCATAGCCTCCATATTCACCGCCGACGTCGATCACCACCACGTCGCCGTCCTTAATTTGGTCATCCAGCGCACTATAGTGCAGCACCGTGGAGTTGAAACCAGCGCCGACGATGGGCGCGTACGCTTCGCGTTCGCATCCGCCCCATTCGTGGATTTCCTTCATGCGCGCGGCGATTTGGTATTCGACGAGTCCCGGGCGCATCGTCCTCATGGCGTCAAAGTGCGCATCGATGGACAGGTCGATCGCTTTTTGGATTAACGCAAGCTCGCCGGGAGATTTCACTTGGCGCATCGCGTCGAGCTGCGGCGCGATGTCTTTCAGTGTGGCGTGCGGAATAGCCGCGCGAATCGTGCCGACGGACTCGGTGAGGTGGGGATATCCCTCTTCGTGTTCGGGCGGCATCAGCGTGTAGAAAGTTTTGTAAGTTTTCGCGAGCTTCGCTAGATCCGCCTTTAACTTATCGAGCGGCTCAACAGTCTGAAATCCCGTTTTTTCCGCAATGCCTGGATCGGCGGGTCCGATTTTGGGGCCGTCCCAGATTTCCTCGGCCGGATCGCGCGCGGGAAGATATAAAATTTCGCGCGGGCCACCGGCCGTATCGACATTGGATTTACCGGCGTGAGCGCCAATATCGCTAGAGCGATCAGGGACCAAAAGCAGAGCGGCGCCGGGCTGATCGTGTCCCGTCAAATAATAGAAATGGGGCTCTTGAAAAAAGACCGCCACCTCGGAGGCATCTTCGTGACCGGTGTAGCCAAAAATCACGATTGGTGCGTCAACCATCGCGCGAAGTTTGGCGCGACGACCCTGATACTCTTCATTCGGCTGGCGGAATCGCGCCCGCGCCGGCGCGCAGAGAAACGCCAGCGAGAAAAGCAACAGACAACTGCCCAGATAAGAGTGAGTTATCCCGGGTCGCATACTGTGTTTCTTTGGCGTCGCAGACCGGACTCCGACTATCATAGTTGTGTTTCCATTTAGTTCGCTCGTTTGCCGATCATTTCTTAAAGTCTACACCTAAGGCATTCGCTGTATTTAAAAGAACAGCGCTTCGCTATACAAAAGGAGCCCCATCCCGGTAGCGGGTCTATCATGGCGGTTAGCTTTTAATGGCGGTGTAGCTTTCGTAGAATTGGATTACCGATTGCGAATCCTGATCGTCGACGATTCGGATACTACACGGCGTATTCTTCGGACCGTTGCGCGGTCGCGCGCCTGGACGGTATGCGGAGAGGCGCAGACCGGCCACTCTGGAGTTGAAAAGTTCCGCGAGCTTCAGCCTGAGGTGGTCTTGCTCGATCTGGCCATGCCCGACATGAATGGGATTGAAGTAGCCAAAGAAATGTCGGCGTTGAATCCCAGAGTGCCGCTGATCCTGTTTACGATTCTGGAGATCGAGGGGATCGAGCCCAAGGCCAAGGACGCCGGCATCCGCACGATAGTGCCGAAAACTGATATCTGGGCTTTGATACGCAGTGTCGAGGATGCAGCCAATCCCAGGCCAAGGCTAACCAGCGACTAGCGGCCGTTACAGGCGACGAGCGCCGCCGCTTCCTCAGTATTTTCGCAAGACACCAACCACGCGACCTTGTATTTTAACGTCCGCTCCCGAAACGATGATGGGACCCATTGACGAGTTCGCCGGCTGCAAGCGAATCTTTCCGCCAGCCTCGCGATAGAAACGCTTGACCGTAGCTTCATCCTCACCAACGAGGGCGACAACAATTTCGCCCGGATTGGCCACCTGGGTCTGCTCGACCACGATGTAATCGCCATCGAGGATGTGATCGTCCTGCATGGATTCACCCTTCACCTTCAGGACAAAATTGTTGTGACCACGGGTGAAGTCGGCGAGCGAAACCGTTTCGTTATCCTCGACAGCTTCCAGGGGGCGCCCTGCGGCAATTCTCCCGGTGAGCGGCAGTTCGACCACATGGCGATCGAGAATCTCTTCGCGCACCTGCCTGGGGAGTTGCATGACTTCGATCGAGCGGCTTTGGTTGTAGCCGCGCCGGATAAAGCCCTTCTTCTCGAGGGTGGAGAGATGCTTGTGCACGGTCGCAAGTGAGGTGAGCTTCAACGCGTGCGCAATCTCCTCAAAACTCGGCGAGTATCCGTTTTTATTGATGAACCCGACGAGGTAATTCAGGACTTCTTTCTGCCGCTTGGTTAGTGCCATCGCTCCCCCGCTTGCAGGCGTCCGTCAGACTCCGAAATTGAACTACAGGGCCGAGATACGCCAATTAGCGTAGCCATCATAGGGCGAACTAAAAGCGAAAGTCAATGGTACCTTCGTACAGGTGGCCTCCTCAGCGTTTGCTTGGCGGCGAGGCGCGGATGAGCTCACCCAGTCTTTTGGGCGCCAGATAATGTATATTGGCGCGCAAATCGGGTGGCAGTTGAAGGCTTCGGCCCATCAACTATTTCCTAGAGCCGCTCCTTCAAGGGAGGTTCCGATGGCGCACTTACGCAAACTGGCTTGTGCTCTGAATCGGCGGACTTTACTCAAGGCTTCGGCGCTGGGCGGAGGCGCGATGCTTGCGCAACGCCTTTTCGCGGGATCATTTGGAAATTCGAGCGCGGCGGCTGGCGTTTTGCCGAGCCAATCGCGGCCAGTCGTCGAGACAGCCGCGGGCAAAGTTCGCGGCGCGTCCGAGAACGGTATCAACGTTTTCAAAGGAATTCCCTACGGCGCCTCCACTGCCGGGAAGAATCGATTTATGCCGCCGGCTAAACCGGAACCTTGGAGCGAGGTGCGCGATGCGCTGCACTATGGAGCGTCCGCGCCTCAGACCGTACCGGGCGCACCCGGCATTTTGGGAGCGCTGGACTTCCTGATCTCCGCAGAGAATCCGCGCGATGTAAGCGAGAGCGAGGATTGCCTGGTCCTGAACGTCTGGACGCCCGGCATCAATGATGGACGCAAGCGCCCGGTGATGTTTTGGATTCACGGCGGCGGGTTCACGTCGGGTTCCGGCTCAGCCCGCCTCTACGACGGCGCGAATCTGGCGCGCCGCGGCGAAGTGGTGGTCGTCACCATCAATCACCGGCTGGGCGCATTGGGCTACACATACCTTCGCGACGCCGGAGGGGAGGCATTCGCCGCTTCGGGGAATGCCGGCATGCTGGACATTATCGCGGCGCTCGAATGGGTGCGGGAGAACATCGCTGGATTCGGAGGCGATCCGTCCCGGGTGCTCATCTTCGGCGAATCCGGAGGCGGCCAAAAAGTTTCAGCTCTGCTGGCAATGCCAGCCGCCAAAGGACTTTTCCAGCGAGCGGTGATTGAAAGCGGTCCTGGGCTCAGGATGGTAGACCGCACCGAAGCGGCGAAAGTCGGAAGAATGTTTCTCGACGAGCTGGGCGTGAAGCCGGAGCGAATCAAGGACATTCAGGCGGTGCCGCTCGAGCGCATCATGGCCGCACAGGGTGCGGTGAATCGCAAATTGCCGCCGATGACGCCCGGCCTGATTGAAGGATTCGCGCCCGTGGTGGATGGCGTCTCGCTGCCTCAGCATCCATTCGATCCGGTGGCCCCGGAAGTCTCCGCTGATGTTCCACTGATCATCGGCCACAATCACACGGAGATGACGCTCTTCGCAGGCGCCGATCCCGGCATCTTCTCGCTGGACGAAGCCGGCTTGCAGCAGCGCCTTAAGCCACTTTTGAAGGACAGCACGGATTCGGTGCTTCGCGCGTTTCGCTCCACTTACCCGCAGGAAAATCCCTCCGGCCTGTATTTCCTGATCACCACGGCATATCCCACGGTGGCTTTCACGGAGAAGATTGCGGAGCGCAGAGCAGCTCTTCACAAGGCCTCGACGTACGTTTACGAATTCACCTGGCCGACGCCGATCCTTGGCGGCCGCATGCGATCGCCGCACACGATTGAAATGCCTTTCGTATTCGATAACGTGGGCGACCCGCTGGTGCAGAAGCTAACGGGCGGCGGCGCGGACACGTTCCCGCTCGCCGAGCATGTCTGCGACACTTGGGTTGCGTTCGCGCGCACGGGCAGTCCAAATTCGAAAAATCTTCCCCACTGGCCGCCTTATTCAGCCGCGGACCGCGAAGTGATGATTATCAATACCGAAAGCCGAGCGGAGAAGGATCCGGACCGAGTGGCTCGCGAAGCGATCGAGAAATTCGCGTTCGGCCCGAGCGCCTAAAAACCCCAAGAACCAGAAATTGCTAATTGCTGCGGTCGTAGTAGCCGGTTCGGGTCCGGACTCGGCAATTGTGTCTCCGGACTGTTACGCGAATACGCCTAAACGAACCGTCGTGGCGGAGATTCGAAGGAAAATAGCCCAGCAGATATTGCGCGCGGAGCTCGCGCGCGATCTGATCGAATGCGGATTCAATCTCGCCGATGGATTTCAGTCGAATCGTGCGGCCGCCCGTTTCCAGATCAAGCTTGCGAATACTCGAATCTCCGTGGTATGTGCCGCCCATCAGGGAGTAAAACTCGGAATCGCTTACCACGATCGAAAATACGATCACATCGGCCTTCTCGGCCGATTCGATTGATTCTTGCAAATTGATCTTACTGCCTTGGTCCTGCCCGTCCGTTACGAGCACCAGGACCTTGCGGCCAACACGTTCCTTCATCAATTCGTTCGAAGCTAGATAGACTGCATCGTAAAGGTGCGTGCCTCCAGTGGGGCGCGCCGTTTCTTCCGGCAGGACGCTTCCACCCGTTTGGTTAATTTCCGCCGAATCAATCGCGCGGGCCAAATCCGCCGGCGCGTTCGTAAAATCGCCCAGCAACTTCACATCGACATCGAAATTCATCACAAACGCCCGATCCGCGCGTTGCAAGACGGAATCCAAAAAGTTCTTCGCCGCTTGCTGCTCCGTCCTCAACAGGCGGCCCTGGCTGAGGCTGGTGTCGATGGCAATCCCCAAGCTCAGGGTTGCATTCGTGTCCTGCGAGAAGTTTGTGATTTTCTGCGGCGTTGCGTCGTCGGTAAGTTCGAAGTCATCCTTGCTCAGGCCTCGAATAAGCCGGCCGCCGCGCCCTTCGACAATGGCGTATACATCAACAGCTACCGACGTGGCCTTTATCGATCGGCCCCTAGGTTCATCGGCGGGCTGTTGCGGGGATGCCGCCACGCTCCCCAGAAGTGGCAAGCACAACGCGACGGAAAAAGCCGCTTGGATCGTGCATGCGATCGGGGTTAAGCGCATGCGTCAGGCCGTCGACTGGTGAGCGGGCTCACAGGGTTTCCTCGTTTACATCCTACGCGCAGCCTTCTTTTCAGTCGAATGGTGCAAAAAAAGAGGCCGGACTATCGAGCGGCGCCCCTTTGCTGCGGTCCGCCCATGTCCGGCCCCGAGGTGTTCGACAGCGCTGCGCAAATCTCGGTGGGCGGCCTTACTCGCCACTCACCTGCACGGGCACTGTTTCGATCAGCTTTGGCTGCTGAGCGACGAGCTTCTGCAGGTCCTCCGGCATTTGAAAATAGTACGTGCCGATGCCGGGCAATCGCAGCGCCCGGACTGCGACCTTTCCATCGTGACGAATACAAAGCAACGCGGGGCTCTGGCGTTGTCCGCGGTAGGTGTCAAGTTCTTGCGGAAGCAGAATCCCTACGCTTTCCGACCCTCGGTACACGCCGATCAGTCCGTACGAACCGGCGGTGCGGTCGACCGAAAACATATAGTCGCCCATCGGAAGCGCTGTTTTCCCCACCTGCGCGTCAAACGGCAGCTTGAACCGGCCCACCATAGCTGGCCCGGCTTGCAAACCCGGCATGATCGCTGCAATCGCAATCACAGCGCTCAGTGCCCCCCACAAAATGCTCTTCCTCGAAACTTTCATTTTTATCCTCTCTGTTTTTTTTGATCTGCACCCGACCGTACGAGCAGCTACCAACGGATGGACAGGCTCTTGCAACGGTGGCCATTCTGAAGTTTTCAAACGCGCTGCGAAGTAGTACGGCGGGGCCTTTTCCGGTCAGGTGTTTCCAAAAGATAACTTCAGATCAAAGTTAGCCTAACGATTAACATGAGAGAGGTCTGATTCACCGCTGCGATTGCTGCGCGGCAACTTGCTGTTGCACTTCCCGACGAAACTCAGAAGGATGCGCGATTCGGCTAAATGGTTCGGGAGTCCCGCCCGTGCCGTGAATTGTCAACGTGCCAAATCCGAACATCCGCCCCATCGCGGACTCCTCAATTCCGATGCTTTCCACTTTCGCGAGCATAATTTCCAACGAGCGGCGGCTGGCCAGCCCCGTTTTGATGATCACTCGCCGGTTGGTCACTGCCATCTCGACGGCTTTTCGTTTGAACATGGCTACCGCCACGATGACCAACGCAACTACCAAGAGCGCCGCGCCCGCGTACGAGAAATTCGTGTCTTTTTGCAGCAGACAAACCACGCCGCCTGCGGCGATGATTAGCGCAATGATCACCGGCCAGACGAGCACGCTCCAGTGAAGCCCGGTCTGATAAACCACTTCTTCTCCGGGAATCAAATCCTTTTCGACGTAGCTCATCGGCCTTTCACGGCGAACCAAACCGCCGCCTCACCCGCTGGGAAATCCCCGTTTACGCGTCTATTTTGCAGAGAAGGCTAGGAGCACATTCCCCGAATTCGTTCCGGTGACGGCATAGCCCGAGCCGATGAAAAGCATCCCGTCCGCGATCGAAGGCCCAATCGACGCGATCGCACCGCCCTTTGCGGGAACATCGTTCACCGTTTTGAATTCCCGCGCCGTGTCGTATTCCCAGAGGACGTGGCCATCGGCGGCTGAAAGCGCGTGCAGCTTCCCATCCGATCCGGCAAGGAACACAACGCCGGGCATGGCAGTTGCGGCGGCCGAGTTGATCACGCGAGTGCCCTCGGGCTTCGGAAAATTCGCGCGCCAAACCACATCGCCAGTGGCCAGCTTCAACGCGACCATTCCGCCCGATTGCAGCCCGTAGTAAACATTCTGATCATCCGCGGCTCCGCCCCAAACCACGCCGTTCAAATTCGCGTAGAAGCTATGTTCCTGGCCCTTCGGAATGTCGACGGCGTGAACCTCCCAGACAACCGCACCTTTCTTATCCGGATCAAGGGCGAAAACTTTTCCGTTTTTCATCCCAAAGACGACGACGCTCTTGCCGTTCGCCAGTTTGCGCAAAATAGGTGAATTGCCAATGTCCTGATCAGGACCATTCACTTTCGGACAGTTGTCCGTCCGCGCCGGTCCGTTGCATCCGCCCATAAACGCATCGCCAGCTTGCCCCTGGTAGTGCCACAGGACTTTTCCAGTCTTCAGATCCATTGCCATTATTGAGTCGGTCGTGTCCGGAGTCGGCTCTGTTTGCCCGTCTCCGGTTCCCACATAGATGGCGTCGCGCTTCGCGTCGATGGTTGGAGAATTCCAGATCGAGCCGCCGGAAGGGGCGTACTGCTGGACGCCCTTCGAATTTTTCCTCACAGGCTCCGGCGTGCTCACCACGTATGTCTTCCAGACTTGTGCGCCCGTATTCGCGTCGAGCGCAACCACGCTTCCTCTTCCAGTGCAGCAGGAATAATCGAGGTTGGCGGATGAAAATTCCTCGGAAGAGGATATCGGAACGTACACGCGTTCCTTATATACCTTCGGCGCCGCGGTGACGCGCGCGACGAAGTGATCATCCACTTTCGTCACCCAAAGCTCCGCGCCGGTCTGCGCATCCACGGCGTACACGTTCGCGTGCGCGTCTCCGAAATAGGCTGCGTACTTTGTGGCGCCGTGGCCCTTTATTTTCTCGATGGTGAGGGCTCCACGCACAGCGCCCTTCGCTTGATAGGACCAGTAGACGCATCCCGTGCTTGCGTCCAGCGAATAGACGTAGCCGATATCAGTTCCCACGAAAACGCGCCCGGAGACAATCGTCGGCTGACCGTAAGCAGATAGCCCGGTCGGATACCCGAATGCCCACTTCAATTTCAATTGCGGCACTTCATCGGCCGTCAGGCCTGCGTCCTTCGCATCCTGGAAACGCGAGTTGACGATATCCGGGCTCCATCCGTTCCATTCGGGCCCTGAAGCGGGATCTTCAAGCGGAGCATTCGACGCGCAATGGTTCGGCATATCCTTCGCATCGCCTTCTTTCAAGCTGCCGAGGGGCCGCCCGCTCAGAAAAGTGGCCAGCATTTTTTTCTGGTCGTCCGTCAACGCATCGCCCTGCGGTTTCATCACGCCGGTGGTCAGCGCGTCGTAAATTCTCTCGGGAGCCATCTGCCGGATGGCGGAGGGCGCAGGCGCTTGCGGAACGTTGGGATTCCCGTGGCAGCCCATGCAGTGCGTTTCGAATGTGCCGATTCCGGTTTCCGTACCCGCCCCGAGATTCGCGCCCGCTGCGGGAGCGGGCGGGGCTTGGCTTTGGGCCTGCGCGCTAGCCGGCGCAGGTGCTTGCGCCCGCGCAATCACAGCGAAATGGACACAAGCAGCCAGCGCGGCTATCACGAATGCGGTGGTGAAGAGAGATCGTCTCATTAAAAGGACCCTTTTCTCGCGAAGATCGATCTATCGCTGACCACCCTCGCGAAATGAAGTGGATTGCCGAGACATCGCCAAGATTTTTCTCGGACGCAGCGTGCTGCGCCCTGCAAAAAATTCGGCGCTGCCCTTTATTTATCGCTGATTCCGCCCCACGCGGAATTCAAGTGATATTGCAAGCCGGATCCCACCATTTCGATCCGGTGAATCAAGCCATCGCTGATCTTGAATGCTTCCGTCACCTCGAGGCTCGAGGGCCGATTGAAGATGTTTCCCATCGAGACGGTCTGGCCGTTGGTCAAATGAATCGTGTGCACCGTGCCGTTCTGGTCGAAAATCACGCAGCCCCACACCGCGCCGCGCTCCTGGTCCACGATCGGGAAGCGCCGGTGATGAATCCGTGTGACCACCGCGTAGTAGCCGCTCTTGAATTGCGCCATGCAGCTCATCGCGAAGGCGTTGAACGGCGCATTCGGTGAAAGTTTAGGATTGTTGGTCGTCTGGCTTCCGTTCTCGATGCGATTGCAATCGTCGGCGAACGGATAGACTCCCTTGCCATCGTTATTCTCGAGGCCCGCAAAGTACATGTTGGCCGTGGCGATCATCTTCGCGCGCGAAACGCGCTGCGCGGGTGGAATCGTTTCGGTCCAAATCGGGTCGGGCGTGCTGGCATCAAGGTCCGCGATGCCGGAGGGACCGCCGCCGCCCTGGCGGTAGTAGGTCGTCTCGATCTCGGTGATCCTGCCGAGCTGGACGCGCAGGCGCAAGCCCATGATCAGCGGGTGCTCGCCCTCATGCATGGTCACGATGCAGCCGATCTGCTCGACCACGGGATCGGAAAAGCACAGCCGGAAATGCCCCACCGCGGTCGCTGTGCCCCAGAAGCCGTCGCCGACGTCCATCACCTGATCTTGTTCTGTGTACCTCACGTCCTGCGCAAGCGGCAGCGTCTTGGGATCGTGCGCCACAACGGCGTTCAGATACTGAACCGCTAATCCTTCCAGGCAAGCACGATCGCAATCAGTTGGTATCGGACCCGTGGCAATCACCGGTTTGCTGAAATATCCCGTCAGTATGATCGCTGCCAGGCAAGCCAAAGCACCCATCCCTACGATCTTCACGCGCATAGCCATCCTCCTTCGAATTCTCTTCGAACCGCGATCAATGGCCTGAACCCTCCGTCCATCCGTTGCCCAGCCCGTAAGGAATGGTGACGAATGGGAACGCCTCCACTTCGTGAATCAACCCGCCGCGGATGCCGAAGGTTTCCATGGTCACCAGATTCTGCAACATGCCTGGGGGCGCATCCGGCGGAGCGCCGCGCCTGGTCCCGTCGTGCACGAACAAAGGAAACGTCGCCACTATGCCCTTCTGCTCATCGATGACCAGAGCGCGCCTCGGGCGTATGTGCTTCATATAGGCAAAAATTTTGGTGTCAATCTGCTGCGAGCACGTCAGCATGCTGAATTTGAGCTGCGACTTACCCTGCTCCGTGTTCGGATTTGGAAGCATTGGCGCGGGCATCATCCGTCCTCCCGGGGGCGGATTGTTCACCGTCTGATAGCCGTTCTCATGTCGCACGCAATCGTCGGCGAACGCTCCGATCTTTCCATCATCGCCCTCGAGTGCATCGAAATACGAATTGGCTGCCCAATACAAAACGTCTCGCGACTCCCTCTGCGATGGCGGAAGGTCATCAACCAGCCCCGGTCGCGGAGTCGTCAGCAGAGGAATCGCCGCTTCGTTAATATTCCCAGCCCATAGCTGCTCGACCTCGGAAATTTTTCCGCGATCGATTTTCAACCGCACGCCAACCAGCGTATCTTTACCGCCAACTTTTAGTCGCGCCTGCTCCGCCACCTGGCCCGCCACGGGATCGGCGATGTAGATTTTGAAGCTGGTTGGTTCTACCTTCGACCGCCACAACATTCCCTCGCCGATATCCATGGGCGCGCTGTTTTCCGTCATCCGGACGTCCAGCGCTAGCGGTGGCACGGCCTCTGGATCATGTTTGAAGATGGCGTTCATATAGCCGTCCATGAACCCCACCAGACACGCCCGGTCGCATGGCTTCACGATCGACGGTGTCCATTCCGGCTCCGGGCCGTGGTACTTCTGCGGCGCCGCGCCTGCACGAGCGGCGAGCGCCAGCATTCCGAGCGTCAATAGGATTGCCGCAAGAAATCCATTTTTCATTGTGTCCACCTCGCCCGGAAATACACTTTCTCCGCACCGACCGGGACGCACAATACCGCGCTCTTGCTCGCTGGTCAATGGCGCGCATGAATTCACGCACCCGCGCGCGCCCGTGAGCATGTGCCGCCCTGCTGGACACTCGTACATGACGATTTGAGGTCAGCTAGTGGATTCTGAGTATGGTGGACCGGACGCCATGCCTTATAATTCCGAAAATTCTGCCCAGTCGAATTGCTTCGAGATTCAAATCGTGGACTTTCACAAGGAGGTTTCATGAAGATGCGAAGATGGGTTTCGGCCGCCACGACTCTGGTTCTCAGTGTGTTTTTAGGAGTAACGCTGGCTAACGCACAGGATCACGATGATCGCGATCACCATGATCAGGGATATCACGGCGATCACGACCGCGATCACCACGACCACGATCGGTTCAACGACCACGATCGCGATCAGGCGCGCGATTGGTACCGGCACCACCACGACGCTTTCAGAGTGCGCGAGGGCCGTTATTGGCACCGCGAATGGGAGCCGGACATTCACGAGGGATTTGTTTTTACCCCTGAGATGCGTCGAGGCTTTCGGCCTGTCCCGCACGATCTACTAGTTCGCCTCGGGCCCGCGCCTCCAGGCTACCGCTACGTTGTGATCGGCGACCATGTTTGCCTGATCGACGGAGGGTATCGAATTCACGACGTGCTTCACTTCGAATTGAATTTTTAACTTCCAATCACGATTGTTCGCTCCTGACTGCGGAACCGGTGGCCCCGTACCACCGGTTCCGTTTTTTCAATTTCTCGCCAGTTTCGTCCGATTTTCCCCCTTGCTCCTTTGCCTCCTCCACATCGCGCCGCTGTGGGCACCGGCTTCAGTTTGTGCTACGCTTTTGGCGGACGAGACGTTCGCGGCCGCCTACTGGTTTGGGAAACGGCTCCGGCATCTCGCTCACCTTTTCGCTCATCTAAAAGAGCAGGGATACAGGTACTCATGTCTACAACCTTGGTTCGTCCTCCGCAGCGTAAGCGCGAGTTGATCGACCGTGCGGTTATTCGCTTCTGCGGCGATTCCGGCGATGGCATGCAGATCACCGGAAGCCAGTTCACTAATACGGTCGCGCTCTACGGCAACGATCTCGCCACGCTCCCGGATTTTCCCGCGGAGATTCGCGCTCCCGCCGGCACTTTGCCCGGCGTCAGCGGATTTCAGGTGCATTTCTCGTCGAGCGACGTCTATACGCCGGGCGACAGCGTGGACGCGCTGATCGCCATGAATCCCGCCGCGCTGAAAATGAATATTGCCGACCTGAAGCCCAACGGCATTCTGATCGTCAACCTGAATGATTTTGGCGAAACCGATCTGCGCAAGGCGCAGATGACCGCGAATCCTCTAGAAGACCATTCGCTCGATGCGTATCGCCTGTTTTCGGTCGAGCTGACCAAGCTCACCCGCGCCGCGCTGAAAGATTTGGGCCTCGACAACAAAACCGTCGACCGCTGCAAAAATTTCTTCGCGCTGGGCATGTGCTATTGGCTTTACAACCGCTCGCTCGATACTTCGCTCCGCTGGATCGAAGAAAAGTTCAAGAGCAAGCCCGCGCTGGTGCAGGCCAACCGCACCGCGATGCAGGCGGGCTACAGCTATTGTGAAGCCACCGAAGCGTTTCAGATCAGCTACGAAATTCCGCCCGCCAAACTCGCGCCCGGCCTTTATCGCAACATCAGCGGAAATACCGCGCTCGCCATGGGCTTCGTTGCAGCTTCGCAGAAAGCGGGGATTCCGCTTTTTCTCGGCTCCTATCCCATCACGCCCGCGTCGGACATTCTCCACGAGCTTTCCGCCTACAAAGATTTCGGCGTGATCACTTTTCAAGCCGAGGACGAAATTGCCGCCATCACATCGGCGATCGGCGCTGCGTATGCCGGCGCGCTCGGCATCACTTCCACGTCCGGTCCCGGCATGGCGCTGAAAACCGAAGCGCTCGGCCTCGCCGTCGCCGTGGAACTTCCACTCGTCATCTGCGATATCCAGCGCGGCGGACCTTCCACCGGCCTTCCGACGAAAACCGAGCAGGCCGATTTGCTGCAGGCTCTCTTCGGACGAAATTCCGAGGCGCCTATTCCCGTGCTCGCTCCCGCAACTCCCGGCGATTGCTTCTGGATCGCTCTCGAAGCCAGCCGTATCGCCATCAAGTACATGGTGCCCGTCATTATTCTTTCGGACGGCTATCTGGCCAACGGCGCGGAGCCGTGGAAAATTCCCGATCTGTCCCAGTTGCCGGATATCCCCGTGCACTTCGAAACAAATCCGGAAGGCTTCCATCCCTACCGGCGCAATCCGGAAACTCTCGCGCGCCCATGGGCGATTCCTGGCACTCCCGGACTCGAGCACCGCATCGGTGGTCTGGAAAAACAGGACGTCACCGGCAACGTCAATTACGAGCCGCTGAATCACGAGCGCATGGTTCGGCTGCGCTCCGAAAAAGTTGCGGGAATCGTCCAGGACGTGCCCGACGCCGTGCCCGAAGGCGATCCTTCCGGCGATCTGCTGATCGTCGCCTGGGGCTCGACGCACGGTCCAGTCACCGCTGCGCTGAAGGCACAGCGCGCTAAGGGCCGCCGCATCGGCCACGTTCATTTGCGCCATTTGAATCCTATGCCGAAAAATCTCGGCGAAATTCTCGGCCGCTACGACAAGATTCTCGTCCCCGAAATGAACATGGGCCAGCTCGTCATGCTCCTCCGCGCAAAGTTTCTCGTCGACGCGCAGGGCTACAACAAAATTCAGGGCAAGCCCTTCAAGCAATCCGAAATCGAGGACAAAATCGAGGAGCTGCTTGACTAATGCTCTCTCTCTCAAACGCGGGTTTCGTAGGGGCACGATATATCGTGCCCGGCAAAAATGTTTGGCTATCTGGCCACCATCCGCCTCGCTTTCTAGGCGCCGTCATCCTGAGCGGAGTTTCGCGCGCCTTGCCTCTCGCGCGGTGTTTGCGCGCGCGAAACGCAGTCGAAGGACCTCTCTTCGATCTAACCCACCAACCCCGCGTTTCGGGACGGAACGCTGTTTCGTTTCTTGCCGCACTCTTAGGAGAATTTGAATGACCACGGCCACTTTGCCCGCTTACACAAAAAAAGATTTTCAGACCGACCAGGAAATCCGCTGGTGTCCTGGTTGCGGCGACTACGCCATTCTCTCCGCCGTGCAATCGGTTTTTCCTGAACTCGGCATTCCGCGCGAAAAGTTCGTCGTCATTTCCGGCATTGGCTGTTCCAGCCGCTTCCCGTATTACATGAACACTTTCGGCTTCCACACCATCCACGGCCGCGCGCCCGCGGTTGCCACCGGATTGAAAATCGCCCGCCCCGATCTCGAAGTCTGGGTAGCTACCGGTGACGGCGATTCCCTTTCCATCGGCGGCAATCACACCATCCACATGCTGCGCCGCAACGTGGGCCTCAAGGTGTTGATGTTCAATAACAAAATTTACGGCCTCACCAAGGGCCAATATTCGCCCACCTCCGAAATCGGCAAGAAAACCAAATCCACTCCGTTCGGCACCGCCGATCGCCCGTTTAATCCTATTTCGCTCGCCATCGGCGCCGAAGCCACCTTCGTCGCGCGCTCGGTCGACGTTTTTCAGCAGCACCTCAAGGACACCCTGAAAAAAGCGGCCGCGCATCAGGGCTCCGCCTACGTCGAGATTCTCCAGAATTGCAACATCTTCAACGATCACGCCTGGGAAACGCTCACTGAAAGGGACGCGCGCAGCGAGCACGTGGTCCAGCTCGAACACGGCAAGCCGCTCATCTTCGGCAAGAATCGCGACAAAGGCATTCGCCTGAATGGTTTCGAGCTCGAAATCGTTCAGCTCGGCAACGGCATCACCGAAAAAGATTTGCTCGTGCACGACGAGCATCACCCGCGGCCCGCCTACGCGTTCCTCCTCGGACACATGGAGCAGCGCCCCGGCTTCCCCACTCCCATCGGAGTTTTCCGCTCCTGGAATGACGTTCCTCGCTACGAGGACGTAATCTCCAAGCAGATTCGCGACGTCCAGGAACGCCGCGGCAAAGGTGACCTCGAAAAGCTCCTTCGGGCCGGCGATACCTGGGAAGTCCGCCCCTAGCGATTCGCGTCCGGCCCGCGCCGCGCGCCCGCTGCCCAGCACGCCCAGAAAATCGAAACCCTCCCGCGTTAGAAGCCGTCCCATGTCTGCATAAGTGTCACCATCCAGGCGGTCAACGGAAATCCGGAATTGGGGGCTTGAAGCAATGAAGAGACTCCATGCTTTTCTCGCGCTGATTTTCTTTGCGTCCGTTCCTGGTGCTACTCGTCTCCCGGCGCAGGACCTCGCGATCACCAATGTCCGCATCATCGTGGGCAATGGTGACGTCATTGAGAATGGTTCCATCGTCGCTCGCGGCGGAAAGCTGGTCTCCGTTGCTGCTGGCCCGCCAAACGCTCCCGGCATGCAGACCATTGATGCCCACGGCATGACCGCCGTGCCGGGCTTCATCGATGCTCACCATCACCTCATGGGGCGAAATCCTGACCAATACCTGAAGACCGAAGCCGTTCAGGATATGCAGAGTTTCCTCGATGCGGGTTACACCACTGTTCTCGCGGGCCTTGGTCCAGTGCCCGGTGTGCTGCAGCTCAAGAAAAAAATCGATTCAGGCGAACTCAAGGGGCCTCGCATCCTCGCATCCGGCGGCGTGAGCCTAAGCAGGCTCACCCCCGACCAGGCCCGTGCCGAAGTCCGCAAACTCGCTGCCATGGGAATCCATTTCATCGGCGAAGAAGGGCTCAGCAACGATCCGAAGCAGGATGAAATCGAAGTTCTCAAGGCTATCGTGGACGAATCGAAGAAGATCGGCGGTGTCTATGTGATGGTCCACGCAGTGAGCATCCCTGCCATGCTTGCCTCCGTTGACGCCGGTGCGCCTCTGCTGGTTCACACACCTCAATTTGGCTGGGCGAGTGACGCGGATGCCAAGCGCGTTGCTGACGCCGGAGTGAAAGAGTTGTCGACGATCGGCTTCGGAGTGCCTGTCTTTGGTGTGTTTGCGGATGATAACGTGCCTCGCTTCCGCGATGGAAAACAGTGGCCTGCCGGGATTATCGGCGGCGAAGGCCAGGGGCGCGAAGCGGGGTACAAAGCAGTCAACGCGCGCACGCTCTGGGATGCCGGTGTCGTCTATGGTTACGGTACGGACACGGACTATCTGCCAAAAGCCGGCTTGTCCCACGAATTGCGATCGCTGAACCTGATGTTCTCGCCGCGAGACCTCATCAAGCTGATGGGGCCGAACACGGCGGCATTCATCCAGATGAGCGATGAACTCGGCACGCTCGAGGTAGGCAAACTCGCCGACATCGTCGTCGTGGAAGGCAATCCCCTGAACGGCTACTGGAATTTGCTGAATACCAGACTGGTCATCAAGGGCGGTGTGGTTGTATCGGACCAGCGCAAATCCCCAGCCCCCGCGCAAGATCACTGATCGGATGGGTGAAACGCGGTTGGTGGAAGCCCCCGCATTCATGCGGGGGAACCAACGCCCGGCCAAGAATGGCCTTTAGCCCCGGAAGGCTCTTGTGATTTGCTTGTGTAGCGCCATGCCTTTTAGGGCGGCATCTTGCTTTTGCCTCGTTCCGTATCTCAAAAAACGCGGCCCCACGGACGCTCTAGAAGTCCTGGTACCAAAGAACTGGGACTCTGCGAGTTTGCTCACCGAGGTGCCGAACTCTTCCACAATGCGCAAGACGCGTGAATCGCTTCAATCTCCCCGTTACGACATATGCCTCTTGTTTTGTTTAACATAGCCTCCTGGTGCTCTCTGGTGCTGCGATTGCCCCTCTATTCGTCGAACCATAGCTCATCGCGCTGAAAGGTATAGTGATCCGATGAAAAAAGCGCTAGGCATTGCAGCTTTCATCCTGTTCTTCGCCATCCCCGCTCACGCCCAAAGGGGTGGCGCCAGCTCATCGGCTCAGCCAACAATGAGTGGCGGAGGCGGAGGAGGCGGCGGATTCGGCGGTGGTAGTGGCACAGGTAGCCTGCTCCCCGCTCATCCTCCCGCGGTGTTCAAAATGAGCGCGGTTAGCGGTTCGGACGCCACTTTCATTCCCTCAGGTTATCTTCCATTTGACCGCGCCGTGGCTGAGGGTCAGGCGATTCTCGACGCGGAAAATAAAACGCCCGCCGAAGCGGCCGCGGCCAGCAGCATCGTACCGAAGCCCCATGCGAAAGTCGCTGTGGTGCAGGGTGCGAACGGAGATCCCATCGTCATCCAGCAGTAAGGAGAGAGAATCACCCTGGCACTCTCTTTTGTTTTGAAAATGAAAAACGGCCGCCCGGATGTTCTCCCGGCGGCCGTTTTTGCTTTTCTGTCGAGATGCAGCCCAGCAATACTAAGAGACGCGTCGCGTGATGCACCGCTCACTCGCGCAGACCATTTGCCGCTCCTGCGAAGCGCCAATCTCCCGATTGACTCCTTGCCGTCGTAGGGGCACAGCATGCTGTGCCCGGCAAACATACTTGGCGTGATATAAGTGATCCGTCTCGCACCCGCGGCCGCCGCGTGTGGAGTGCGGGAGCTTCCTCCCGCCGTTGGCCGCCCGGGCTTGCCCGGGCGTGCTCCTCGCACTCCCTACATCCACGATCACTCGCGGCATGTGTCACTGAGACCCGTGCCCCGCAGAAGCTCTTTTCGGTCAGGCGGCTATCGTTGAGCGGAACTGTCGGACGTCCGATACACAGCAGTTTATCCCCGGAACATCGAAAGCAAAACGGCCGCCCGGATGCTCTCCGTGCGGCCGTTCGCATTCTGTAAAAGGCGGTCCCGTAATTCTGGAATCCGCGGCTGCGCTATTTCAGATTCGCGCTACTGAACGAGTACACGAAGCTGAGGTAGACGGTGTTTTGGTTTTTTACAAAACTAGTCGGACCGCTCTGGAAGATAGGCTGTTTCGCGAAATCATACCTATACTCTCCGCGAACAAGCAATCCGCTCGTGAGGTTGTACGAGTACGTCCCCGTAAACTCCTGTGCGAAGCCGGGTGCACCGAGCAGAACGCCGGTGTAGCCGTTGGGGTCGTCGTAATACTCGTAGCGCACGGCGAAGTTGGTTTTGGGACTCCACGTATATTTCGCATAGCCTGCCACGCCCCACCACGTCGCGTTCGTCGGCGTTAGAATCAGCGCGCCGGCGTCGCCGTTTAGCGCAAACGCCCACTTCGGGTTCATCGTGTACGTGATTACCGTGTCGGAGAGGTGTCGCCAGGCGTTGTTGGTCAAGGTGCCATCAATATTTGCCCCGATGATCACTGGTCCGCCATAGTAATTCTCGATCACGGACCACTTCATGTTCGGAGTGTAAGTAACGCTTCCACCATACGTCAGGCCGGAGCTGTTGAAGCCATTCGGCCCGGCGGCGTGGCTGATGACTGTGTTGTTCCATCCGTTCACCAACGAGGCGTTCACCGACCACTTCGGATTGAACGTATAGGACGCCTTCGCCCCGAAGTGGAAGAACGGAATCGCGTAGTAGAAAAGAATACTGCGCGAGTAGTTCCAGTTGGCGTTGGATTCAATCACTTCGTCGCCGGCGTTGGTGACGAATTTGCCGACCGTGATTGTCAATCCCTTGCCGACCGGCGCGAGGTATGACAGGTATGCCTCCTTAAGGAAGAAGTTGCTCCCGTCTGAAAACGGCGCGTCGGAGCCGTTTACGATTTTTGCCGCTTGTCCGTACCCGGCCGCTACGTGATATCCAAGCCTGCTGTCGGGTGAACTTGCGTCAGGCGGTTTGTCGAGGATTAATTCCGCCATGTTGAATGAGAAACCATTCGTTGGCGCCTCGAAGAACCGCAGACCGCTTTGATTGTTGCCGGGATGGTTGGCGTCGTATCCATAATACACATCGCCGAACCCGCTCAACGTAACCGGCCCGAGGAGGCTCGATATGCTGATCTTCGGAGCCCCGTCCGCGGCGGCAGGCGGGTTAGTCAAGCCGACCGGCTCCGAGGCCGGCTGCGTGAGCGCGGCCGTTTTCATTGCTGGCGTGCTCTCCGCCTTCAACGCAGCGATTTCTTCCTGAAGCAAATTCATTTGCTTTTGCAGATCGTCCAACTTCTGCTGCGTTTCGGTCGCTGGCTGTGCTGCAGCGGGCTGGGCTGCGGTAGCCGGTGCTGCTTTAGGCTGTGCCGCCGCCGGCTGCGATGCCGATGCGTCCCCCGGCTGGTCGCCGGCCCTCGATATTGGAGCGCACGCAAACGCGACACCGACAGCTAGCATGGCCGTGGCCCACTTGGATAAATGTTTCGTGGTGCAATTCATGTGGTTCCTCTCCCTCCCTGCCGCGCCCACGTTCTTTTTCTCATGAGTTCGCGGCCTATATACCTGTCCTTGGGTAAAAATCGGTGGGGATACGCTACAGGCGCTCAGGGGAATGGTCCAACTCATAGAATTGATGCGAGGTATTCAGGAATAAAATCCTTACCTATTCCTTATCTTCTGGCATGACGAGGATGGGAAACATCATCGGCTCGAAAGACCCCCGCGCCTGGAGTAATCTTAGGCTCGCCCATCGGCGCGAATTGCATTGCGTATGGGAGATCTGCAAAATTGCGAGGCTTGCGGACGGCAACGGGCGAAAGTCCAGCGGAGGGATTAGCGTGACCGATAGCAAAAAAATTGGCATCCTTACCGGTGGGGGTGACGTCCCTGGCTTGAACCCCGTGATCAAGTCCGTCGTCTATGGCGGGGGAGAAATCGGGCGCCAGGTAATCGGAATCCGCAAAGGATGGGAGGGCCTCGTCCAGATGAACGGCCCGGACGACCCCGTCTACATCCGCGAGCTTGACCGCGATAACACCCGCACCATCGACCGTAGCGGCGGCACCGTGCTGCACACCTCGCGCACGAATCCGCGGCACATCCCCGAATCCAAGCTTCCGAAAAACCTTCCCACAAGCGAATTGCAAAAACTCAAGTTCGATGGAAAGAATTACGATCTCACCCCGGTCGTTCTTCGCAACCTCGAACGACTGGATGTCGGATGCCTGGTCGCCATTGGTGGCGACGATACTCTGAGCTTCGCTTCGATTCTTTCTGCCGCTGGATTTCCGGTGATTGGGATTCCGAAGACCATGGATAACGATGTCCAGGGCACCGAGTACTGCATCGGATTTTCCACCGCCGTCACCCGCGCCAAGCAGTCCATCACCCGCCAGCGCACCACCGTCGGCTCCCACGAACGCATCGGTATCTTTAGAATCTTCGGCCGGGACGCCGGCTTTAGCGCCCTTTACACCTCCTATGTCACCTCCACGCGTTGCCTGATCCCCGAGCACCCGTTCGATCTCGAACGCGTCTGCAGCCTGCTGATGGAAGACAAAAAGAATAATCCCAGCAATTACGCCCTCGTGGTGGTCTCCGAGGGTGCCATCTGGACCCAGGGCGAAGTAAAAGAATATGGCGAGGCGGATGCATACGGTCACCGCAAGAAAGCCGATATTGGCACCGCTCTCGCGGAAGAAGTGCGGAAACGAACCGGCCAGGAAACCATGGTCAGCGATTTAACCTACGACCTACGCAGCGGCGAGCCCGACTCCATCGATCAGATCGTGGCAATCTCCTTCGCCAACATCGCTGTTGAACTCATCCGCGACGGTGTCAGCGGCCGCATGATCGGCATACAGAGCGGGCACTACGCGCACGTGCCGCTGCCGGATTCGTCTCAGGGCGCGCGCCGCGTCAATGTGGCAACCCTTTATAATACTGCGCGTTACAGGCCGAATTACGGATCGAAGCTTGGCTCGCCGCTCTTTTTTAGTGGTTCCTGATACGGGCGGCAAGCGCTCAATGCCTTTGCGGCTTGTGGGCCCCACTAGGTGTGGACGCAACTCTCCGGTATAATAGAGGTTCCCCGCCAGCCTAGCGACGCGAACGGCGCACCTTTTTCCTCTTCGCGCAGAACGGCCGGCAGACAGGAGTTTTTCCATGAAAGAAGGCATTCATCCCGACTACCATGCCGTAACGGTGCACTGCGCTTGCGGCAGCACCTTTGAAACCCGCTCGACGATCAAAGGCCAGATGATCCGCGTGGAAATTTGCTCCAGCTGCCACCCGTTTTTCACCGGAAAGCAGAAGCTGGTGGACACGGCAGGGCGCGTGGAGCGCTTCCAGAAGAAGTACGCGGATAAGGCTGCGTCAGTCGCAAAAAAGTAGCACGCTACCGGCCTTTCCTGGCGTTTCGGTGACCGTTTAAGACCGCTAATTGTTTCTAGTTAGACGGATAAATTGCGTCAAGCTAGAAGGATCATTGCTGCAAACTCGAACGATTTTTCGCGGCGTCTGTTCTCCGCCCGGTGAATTCGGCGCCGGGTGTACAATGTGGTGAAGATGGCCACGCGATTGTCTTCCGCACCAGATTATCCGCAGGGTTCCACGGGATCGCCGATTGAAACATCGGCTCCGCGCGTGACGCTGCGCAATTCTTTTGACCACCCATTCGATTCCGCCATGGCTGCGGCGCGCACGTGCTATTCGCCGCGGCTGGTCGGTCCCGATGAGATCACGGAAAAGCAGCGCGTGACGATTGGTGCGGGCACGTATTTCGGCGGGCACCACACCGTTTATCAGCACGCACATTTCGAATTTGGGCTCGAGAATATCAGCCGGCAGTTCGTGTGGTCCTACCTGCACGCGCATCCGTTTTACAACTCCGAACAGCAGAGCCAGCGCTACGTGCGGCTCGATCTTCCGCAGGCGTACGTTCCTGCAGAAGCTCCTGGATTCGGAGCGGCCGAGCGCGCGATCTACGAAAAAGCCGTGGCGCGGGCGTGGGAACATTACCGCGAGCTGACGCGTGTCCTCGAGCCGACGACGCGGGAAATTCTCAATGATATTTGGCATGTAGGAGCGATGTCGCATGCACGGCGGGTGCAGAAAGTGGAGCGGCAATCGGAAAAGCGAGCGATTGAACTGGCCCGTTATGTACTGCCCGTGGCGGCGTTCACCACCATGGTTCACACGGTTTCCGGTATCGTGCTTTACCGTTTGTGGCGGATGTGCGCGGCGAGCGACACGCCCACGGAAGCGCGGCAAGTTGTCGGCGAAATGGTGGCGCGAGTTCGCGAGAGCGATCCTGAATTTTTGGACCGGTTCGGCAACGAGCCGATAGATGTTGCCACGGAATTCGAAGCTGCGCCGCGCGACGGCGAAGAATTCGCGCGAGAATTCGACGCGCGCCTCGCGGGAGCGACGTCGCGACTCATCGATTTTTCGCCGCGAGCCATCGAATCCATGGCCGAGGCGTATCGCGGAGTGATGAGCCTGCGTTCGGAGGAATGTTCCGACGCGGAAGCTTTGGACCGGATGCTGAACCCGGCGCGCAATCCCTATCGCCGCGAAACTTTGAACGTGGGCGTGCACGCGCCGACGATGCGTCCGCTGGATCACGCGCATTTCACGTTCGCGAAAAAAATCAGCCACACAGCGGACAGCCAAGACCAGCGGCATCGAATGGTGCCCGGGTCGCGTCCACTGCTTACACTGTCGGACACGCGTGAGCCCGATTACATCACGCCGATGCTGATTCGTGAAAATCCCGCGCGCGCTCGAAATCTACGAGCAAGCCATGCACGAGGCATGGGCCGCAAAGAATGAATTGCTGGATCGCGGCGTTTCTCGCGAATTCGCGCTTTATTTGCTGCCCAATGCGAAGGCGATTCGATTTGTGGAATCGGGATCGCTGCTGCATCTACTCCATAAATGGACGATGCGGACTTGCTTTAACGCGCAAGAAGAGATTTATCAGGCGTCCATCCAGGAAGTGGAACAAGTGCGGAGAGTTTTTCCTGAACTAGGGCGCTACATTGGTCCGCCGTGCTTTCTCCGCGCGGGGATTTCCACTCCCATTTGCACCGAAGGCTCGCACTTCTGCGGAGTGAAAGTGTGGCTCGATTTCCCCAACGTCGAGCGCCGCATTTAGCTGGATCCTCTCTCGTAAAGCACGCTTCGACGTAAGGGACCTCTAGTCTACGGACGCAAACTGGTCCAGGTCGGATCGAGATACTGCCAGCGTTGCCTGTCGCACCAACTCGTCGGGGCCCCCGGAACATAAAGCGACCCGTGTCCACGAGTGCAGATGAGTTCGGTGCCGTACCATCCAAGAATGCTTTGCGTAGGGCTGCCGACTCTAGTGGGGTTGGCGAGCAAATGGAGGCAAACCGGACATCGCTGCTTCTGATCCGCTAATGCCCAGCGGAATCCGGCGATACAGCCCAAAAATAGTATCCACAGCGCGGGCGGAAATACAGGCAGAAGGGCGAGGCTGGCGAACATGAAAATCAGGGGAAGCAGAATAATTTTGATGGCGAGAAAAATCCATCGGCGCAGCCTGATTCTGAGCCCGGGCGCATAGCGATTTGCCGGGTATTCACCAAGTCGCAACGGATTAAGCGTCAACAGAATCAAGAAAGATTCCGAGATACAGCCAAAGGCAGCCGAATGCGAACTGCTCTGCTGCCGAAGACGAGAATAGAGTTTATCAAGAGCTTGCGAGAAGGCAGGCCGAAGGCCCACAGGAAGGTCAACACGGCAAGAACCGCCAGCAACAGCAAGCATCGTAACGGCGAATCCAAACTGAACGCGCGCCGTGCGCTAAAGCTCTTGCGCCGGAGCCAGAACGCGTCGCGAAAGGAGCCGAGACAAAAAGCCGTCGCATCGTGGCTGACATAGCAAAGCTCCGCTTTCCACTCGGCCAGCCATTCGCTTCGATCGAGGAGCCGAGCCAGCAGAGCCGCGTTGCGGAGCATGGCGATATGCAAGACGCGAAGCATTACGCTTTCCCCCAGCGTGAACGGGAAATAATCGCGTGAGGAGCGGATAGCGTTTCTGCGAAGCCTCGAGTGTCACTTTGCCCGAGTGCGTGATTCTGTAGTATTTCCTCGGCGGCCGCTGGTCAATTTTCCGCAATTTTCTTGCGATTCCCACTGCGAGTGAATCAGCCCGTCGCGTTCCAAACGCCGCAGAGCGGGATAGACTGTCCCGCTGGGAAGACCGGTTTGTTCCATTACACTGAAGCCATAGACGTGTCCGGCTTCAATGGATTGCAAGATGATCGCCGCGGTGTGCGAAAGCTTCGTGTGGGATGCCACGAGCGAAATTTTACCTATGTAGCATGCTACTTGACAAGAACCGCCTGCCCTAGATAGATTGCTACATAGGGTGAGCATGCTCGAGCTGCGTCACGTCTGCAAACGATTCAAGAGAAGTCCAGCGGTGGATGACGTCAGTTTCTCGGCGCGCGTTGGCGAGATCACCGGATATCTCGGACCGAACGGATCAGGCAAGTCCACCACTATGAAAATGATCACGGGCCTGATCGAAACCACCTCGGGCAAAATCCTGTTCAAAGGGGAATCCATCGAGCGCGACCTGATCGCGTATAAACAGCGCATCGGCTACGTCCCCGAAGAGCCGCACCTATATTCCCATCTGAGCGGATTGGAGTATCTGACGATGGTCGGCAAGTTGCGTGCCCTGCCTGCAAAACCGACGATCGATGGCATCGAACTCAACTGCTTCGGCTTTTCGCGCTGCATGGTGATCGGCATGCCGCGATTGGGGCGTATTCAAAGGGGATGCGCCAGAAGGTGCTTCTTTCGGCGGCGCTGCTGCACAACCCCGATCTTTTCATACTGGACGAACCTTTTTCCGGCCTCGACGTGAGCACAGGACTGGTGTTGCGCAGCCTGATTCAGGAACTCGCGCGGCGCGGAAAGGCGGTGCTCTTCAGCTCTCATGAGCTGGAAACGGTGGAGCGAGTCTGTCTCGCATGTGGTGATTTTGAACCGCGGCAAGGTCGTAGCCGACGATTCCATCGAGCACCTGCGGGTGCTCATGGCCCTGCCTACACTGGAAGGCATCTTTTCCCAGCTTGCCGTGGAGCAGGATACCGCGCAGATTTCGCGCGAGATTGCCGATCTGATTTGCGCATGAGTGCGACGCGGCCAGGAGAAAGCTGCAATTTCGAGTGCCCCTGGGCGACTTTTCTATTCCGCATTACCGACCTCGAAGCCTTGTCGGCCCATGCCCTGGGCGACGCGAACAAACTTCTCGGGCAGTTCGCGACTTTGCTGATCTTGGTCAGTGTGGTGGTCTCTTTTGGCGCGTTCGGTGTCGGCGATCCGGATACGCCTCCGTCGGCGCGCATGGCTCTTACTCTTCACATGGAGCACTTCCTGATTGCAACGACGATGCTGGTGGTGGGCATATTCGCGGTACTGACGTGGGATTCTACCTTCCCGGATCGCCGAGATGTTCTGGTGCTGGCACCTCTGCCCGTGCGCCCGTGGACCGTGTTTCTTCGCCAAGGCGGCGGCAACAGCCACGGCGCTGAGTCTTGTCGTGCTTCTGCTGCACTGTGCGACGGGCCTGACTTGGCCGTTTGCGTTCGCGGCAAAGGGCGCCGGCCTTGTCGGTTTTGTGCGGTCGTTTGCAGCCTATTGGTTCACGATGGTGGCTGCTGCGGCGCTCGTCTATTGCGGCGTGCTAGCTGTCCAGGGTTTGGCGGCGCAGATTCTGCCGCGGCGCTTGTTCTTGCGCGCCTCAGGCTTTTTGCAAATGGCTGCGTTTTGTTTGTTCGTGTGCGTTTACTTCTTAGAGCCGCCAGTTGACGGGCCGAAGATGCCGATCGCTCCGGAAAATCGTCATCTGCTGCTCTGGATTCCTTCGTATTGGTTCCTGGGTCTCTTTCATCAACTGGATGGATCGACGTACCCGTCACTGGTCCCTCTGGCCCGGCGAGCTTGCGATGGGGCTGGCGCTGAGCGGGATCGCAGCGTTCATGGCCCACGCGTTTTTCTACATGCGAACAATGCGCCAGATCGTGGAAGAGTCCGATATCACGTCCGGTGCACGCGGGGTCGAGTGGCTGCCTAGCTTTGGAAGCGCAGCCCAGACTGCGATTGGGCAATTCTGTGTGAGGACGCTGGCTCGCAGCCGGCAGCACCGTTTGATTCTGGCCTTCTACATGGGAATCGGTTTGGCGTTCACCGTCTTCCTGCTACAGCTTCTCGCGGCAATGTCGCAACTTCCCACCAAAGCGGGGGTCAACGTTTGGCGCGAAGCAAATACGCCGTTGCTGGCGGCAAGCGTCGTGATGATGGCGCTCGCCGTCGTGGGCCTGCGCATGGCGTTCGCATTTCCGTTGGAGCCGCGCGCCAACTGGATTTTCCAAGCTGTCGGAGTGAGGCGAGGACCGGAAATCCTAGCTGTAACCCGGCGCGTGATCTTACTGCTCTGCGTATTGCCGGTCTGGCTGGTTTCGGCGGCGGTTTGTCTGCCGACTCTGGCCGATGGGGGCAAGGTGCGGCCCATTTGGCGATCCTCGGTCTCTTCGGGATCCTTCTCGTCGATTTCGCTCTTATGGGGCTTTCGCAAGATTCCTTTCACTTGCTCGTACCTGCCAGGCAAGTCGCAGGTGCACATGGTCTTCTTGGGTGCGGTTGGCCTTCTCTGGCTCTTGGCGCAGAGCCTCGTATTCGAGCAGCAGGCTCTTCAGAAGCGAGGCGCGATGGCGGCGGTGATGGCGTTGTTGGGAGTCGCAGCGATCGCGGTCAGGTTGCAGGTGAGGGCATTGGCAAAATCGGACGAGAGGGATCTTCAGTTCGAGGAAGAGCCGGTTCCCGCCGTGCTGGAACTCGGACTATTTCGCGATGGAGCAGTCATTGGTAGCTGTTCCGATCCGCCCTCAACTTAACGTTTTTCTGAGTTCTACCCACCTCCTTAGACGCTAGGTGCCAATTGTTCGTTCAATCCACATCTCCTATTGCGGCCAGGTGGCTTCCGGGTCGAGATTGATGATGGGCTGCGAACCCGAAACGGGAACCATGGGACGCAGGTACGGCCGGCCAACCGTCTTGTGACAAGAGTAGCAATCCTCGAGCAAGTGTTTGTATTCCACGGCGAACTGCTTGCTATCTTTCATCTGGATAGTCTTCTTCACTGAGGTCAGGGTGCCGTTGTCAACGCCATCGAAGATGGATTGCATGTCCGCGACCGTGCCGTCCGGTCTTTTCGGCCCGGGATTCAAGTGCACTTCCCACCGGATGCGGTTACGCATTTCTCCCAAATAGTAGTTGGCCAACGGCCAATTCTTTTTCTGGCCTGCGAACCAGAGATTGGTCGCGAACATCGCGACATCAACCATTGGATGAGACGCGGGCGGCGCAATCTCTTTCAAATGCGCCAAGTCCGCTTGCATGGTTGCGGCAGAAGTGGATTGCGGATTATCGCGTTCTGCAGGAGCAGCGCGGTGGTCCCATCCCGAAACAAACAGTCCACCCAGTATGCCGCCCACAGCCAACAGGAGCAGACTTCGGAGCCGATTAGCGTTTGCCATGTCGCAACTCTCCCGTGCGGCTACGTAAACCGCGGTGATGTCTCGAAAAGAATAGAGGAATTATGAACCCGCGTCTCCACCTGTTCATGGATGCCCGCTACTTCCTCATCTCTCGAAATCAAGACAACTAGCTGGCGATTTGCGCGGGGCGGCGAAAGAAAAGCGCCCGCCTAAAATGCGAGGCGGCCGCTACAAAACCACTGCCCGCCGCGGAACGGGTCAGCACGCTTGCACGTAGGAACGGTGACAAACGCCCGCACCTTCGCCAACGATGCGAAGAGTGCGGCGCCCGCCCGGGACGGGAGTCGAATAGGATTCGAATCGATCCGGTCGCTTAGATGAGCCCGGCAAAAGCGAAAAGCCCACCCTCGCAGAACCAGCGACGATGGGTCACCCTCAAGTTCAAAATCACGGGCCGCACCCTGGGCCACCCGCCAAATTCGTTGTGTCGAGGCCAGAGAGAAGCGTACGATGCGCGAAGCGGTCCAAACCGGAAATTCCGGTTCATAACCCCCGCCGGTTGTGCAACCGCAATCAGGAAACCAAGGAGCGAAGCAATGTGGAAGAAATATGAGGAGGGGAACCAGCCAGGCTCCGCAGAGACGGTGACGGCGTATGAACAAGCGATGAAAGAGTTCGCTACGAGCGCTACGGAGTTTCTGGAACACATTCAACTTTTGACCAAGGCCCGGGAGGCCTATCAGCGCGCTGTGACAATTAGTACTCAGCTGCGGGGTACCCTGGATAAGGGCGATGAGATCCTGCGAACCCTTATGGCCCAGGTTGACCACGCCGTCAGCGCCCAGCGCGGCCAAGACGCACCCAACGAGAATAAGCCCGAAGCGACGGCAGTAGAAACAAGCAAGGCGAGTGTGGAAAAAGCTGATGCTGCGCGGGCATGACGTCAATCGATCCCATTCATCGTGTCAGGCTCGCGCTTCTGCGAAGTGAAAGTGTGGCTCGATTTCCCCAACATCGAGCGCCGGATTTAGCAACCCCCCACACCCTTCGCCAACGACGCGAAGAGTGCGGCACCCGCCCGTGTACACGCGGAAGAATTTGACTCTTCCAGCGACACCTCGCACCTATCCCGATGAATGCGCTAATCGGGAGTTGGGCCAAAATAGATATGCGAGCGAAGTAACCGGGGCTAGGATTATCTCTCGATCTTAAACCCGATTTTCAGCCTGACTTGGAACTCCTCGACCTTGCCGTCTTTAATTCTGCCGCTCTCTTCCGCGATCTGAAACCACTCCATGTGGCGAATTGTCTTCGCGGCTTCGGCGACAGCGGCCTTCGCCGCTTCGGCAAAGCTCACGGGCGATGTTCCTACCAGTTCGGTGATCTTGTATGTTCCGGCCATGTCTCCGATTCTCCTCGCGCGATAAATTCTACGAACACTAGGGCAGTCTAGGCCCAACAGAGTCGAAAACCAATGAATCTTAGTTAGCCGACTATACGCGTCAACCCCAGCTAATCGCGCCGCGAGGGCGGCGTCCAAGGTGAACTGGCATGGTAGTTCGTGTCGGCATGCACCACCTCTGCGCGATAAAGCTTGCCGTTTCTGAACTTGAACATCTCCAGCATCACGAAGCTATTCGGCGTCCTGAAGCCGGCATGAATCTGCGTGCCGTCCGTCAGCTTGATCGTCTGGACCACCGCATTGTGGTCGAGAAAGGCCCTAGCCATGACGATGCCTTTCTCTTCGTCGACCAGGAAAAAGTCTCGCTCGCGCACGGCGTCGTTGGCGGCGTACATACCGGTCTTGAACTGGTCGCCGCAGTTCAGGCGGAAACTAGGCTGGGGAGAATCGGCATTGCTGGCGGTCTTAGTGCCATTGTCGATCCGCGAGCAAGTGGGGTCGAATTCGGTGTAGAGAGTTCCGTCGTTGAGTTGCAGCGTAGCGAAGTAGCCGTTTGCCAAGTCGATCATTTTGCGACGCGGCACGCGCTCCGCCGGCGCCAGAGACTCGTACATGGCCGGGTCGTGCTTCAAATCTTTGGGGTCCCCGCCTGCTGGAGCCGCGGGGTTCAAAACCGGGAGCCGCGGCCGCCAAACAGTCTCCAGTTCTGTGACCTTACCGTCCGCGACCTTGAGGCGCGCGGCAAACCAAGTTGGCCAGTCGTTCAACTCCACGGTCCCAAAGTAGCCCACCTGCCCCGTGAGAGGATCGGCCACAATCAGATCGTTATCCAGCTTGCGCGTTGCCACTGCCCAGGAGCCATCGCCGACCATTAACCGGGCGTTATTCTCAGTGAACTCCACCTTGTCAGCCCAAGGTACCCGGCTCGGCTCCCGTGTAACGAGAGCGGTCAGATATTTGTTCATGAATTCGACCAGGCAGGCGCGGTCGCAGTTTGGCGGCAGGGCGTTACGATCCTGCCCGCGCGTAGTCGACGTGACGGACAATCCGCCAAACACAAGGGCAAGCGCGATTGCACCAGACGCGAAACTTTTCACTCTCAATGGTCCCCCGTTGGGTAGCCTTTTACTGTCGCGGACTGGGCGCCGATTGCCGGATTTCCTGACGAGTCCTGGAAACCCGAGCGTGGCAACATGCGCGCAGTTCGTTCATAGGCGGGGTTATATACGTGCGTGTGTGTCGAAGTCAACGAGCGAGAATGAGTCTTAACGCCCTTACCGGAACTAGACTTCACTGGCCAATTGACGAATACCGCCAGAGGCGGGGGGGAAGGGAGTCGGGATTGCTTGACGGCGCGCCGCCCGCCCACTGGGAACGACCGCCGAACACCTTCACCCCGTGAAGGCGGGGTGAGCTACATCCGCCCGCAATCGCTGATGATTTCGGAAATACCACTGTTAGACGTACGCAGAAGACCGGTATCCCCATGCGGTCTTGACAGAGCAAATTCCGCATTATGTAATTTGCCTTCGGCTCCCAAGACCACGGATAGTCGTTGCACCGGGAGGACAGAATGACGACCAGTAACTGGGCTGTTTCCTGGGCTATTTCCTGTTCAGCGGCATTCCTACTTCTGATGGAGTTTGCCGCCACAATATCCGCCGCTCCTGGCAATGCGCAAATCCCTGGCAAGGCACAGGTCACTGTTCTCTATGATGCGTTCGGCAATACATCGACGATGCAGAAAGACTGGGGCTATGCTGCGCTTGTCGAATACGGCGGAAAACGGATTCTGTTTGACACTGGCAACAACCCTGAGATCTTTGCGCAAAACGTGAAAGCGAAGGGAATCGACTTGACGAAGTTGGACTTCGTTGTGATGTCGCACCGGCACGGCGATCACATGGGGGGACTGACCACTCTGTTGAAGGTAAACCCCACGGTGAAGATCTACGCACCTAAGGAGGGGTTCGGGGTTTACGGTTCCGACTTACCGAGCAGTTTCTATCGGAAGGACGCAAGCCTCCCTCCGGAACAGCGTTATTACGACGGCGAGCCGCCAGAAGTGATGCGATTTGGATCGGCTTGGCCCGGAGCAAACTTTCAACTTGTCGATAAGAACACCGAGATTACTCCTGATATCCATCTGATCGCACTGGTATCGGATAAGCCGGGAACGCTGGAATTACGTGAGCTGTCGCTCGCGATCAATACGCCCGACGGAATGGTGATCGTGGTGGGCTGCTCGCATCCCGGCATTGACAAAATTGTCGAAGCGGCCAGCACGATCAACCCGCGAATCCATCTAGTCACCGGTGGCTTTCACCTACTAGTGGCGAGCGACTCGGACATCGAGGCAATCGTTACGGCTCTGCGAGATCGATTCAAAGTAGAGTATGTCGCGCCTGGCCACTGCACCGGCGAGCCTGCCTTTACGGCGCTGAAGAAGGCTTTTGGTAATCGATACCTTTATGCCGGCCTCGGCACAACACTGGCGCTGACTGTTTCGCAGAGGTAAATTGAGGTTCAAAATGAACGGTCAACAAGAGAAGGAGCAGTATTCCGGAGTGCGAGATCAAGAGATCCATGCGGCACTGGATCAGCATTGGGCGGCGTCCGATGCCAACGATTTTGAAACCGAGCACCGCATCTATCACGAGGACGCGGTGCTGGAATACCCGCAGTCAGGCGAGCGAACCCGCGGTCGAGGCAACATACAGAACCAACGCGCTAGTCAGCCGAGCAAAAAGCGGTTTTCCATTCGACGAATCATTGGCGGCGGTGATCTTTGGGTCACCGAATTCATCCTGACATATGACGGCAAGCCGTCCTACACCGTGAGCATCATGGAGTTCAGCGGCGACAAGGTTGCGCGGGAAACACAGTACTTTGCGGATCCATTCGTGGCTCCCGCATGGCGCGCTCAATGGGTCGAACCGATGGACACATAATCTCGAGGCCGAAACCGATTCAGGGGTGAAACGCCCCCCCCACCCCCAGAGGTGGATTGGAAACGGTTGGTCCAGTTTGCGCTGCAGGGTAGCAGTGATTTCGAACAATATGCCATCCTGCTGGTACGCGTTTCGCTCGGGCTGTTCTTCGCTATTTCCGGGGCAAACAAATTGTTTGTCGCAGGCGGCACGAAACCCGTTTACGAAACGCTCGTTCAGGCCAAAGTCCCGTTTCCCCACCTGACGGCTTATTTCGTGTCGGGTGTCGAGTTCGTTGGCGGATCCTTGGTGACCGTGGGGTTTCTTTCGAGCCCAGCCTGCGTGGCTTTATTGATTGATATGATTGTCGCCACCCTGACCAGCGCGGTTTCCACCATGCCTAAAGGACTTTCGCCACTTAACTGGCTCGACGATTTCCTCTACCTTCCGGAAGTCCTGTACGTGCTCTTGTTTATCTGGCTGATCTGCTCTGGTCCGGGAAAGTTCAGTGTCGATTACTGGCTCGCCGGCAAGCTATTGAGGTGATCGCACCCTGGAACGACCGCCCGAGGAGAGGCGAATGAGCTAAACTCTCTGGGCCGTTCCATCTGAAGGTAGGGTACTGATGCTGGTCGTGATGCAATCACAAGCGACAGAGGAACAGGTTCGCGCTGTCTGCGACCGGATCGAATCACTTGGTCTCCGCGCACATCCGATTCCTGGAGCAGGCCGCACGGCAATCGGCATCACAGGTAACAGCGGCAGCGTAGACACGGGCGCGCTCGAAACGATGCCGGGCGTGCTCGAATGCGTTCCGATCAGCAAGCCTTACAAGCTCGTCAGCCGCGACGTGAAGCAAGAAAACACGATCGTTCGCATTCCTACCCCGTCGGGTGAAGTTACCTTTGGCGGCAATGCTGTAGCACTGGTGGGCGGCCCGTGCGCTATCGAATCCCGCGATCAAGCATTCACTATCGCCGAGCGCATTCACGCAGCCGGCGCGCGGCTTTTCCGAGGCGGCGCTTACAAGCCGCGTACATCTCCTTACGCTTTTCAGGGACTTGCAGAGAGCGGCCTTGAGATCTTGGCCAAGGTCCGCGAGGAGTTCGGCCTTGGCATCGTCACTGAAGCCATCGACAACGAGTCGCTGGACTTGGTGGAGAAATATGCGGACGTCATCCAGATCGGTGCGCGCAACATGCAGAATTTCTCGTTGCTGAAACGCGCCGGACGCGCGAAGAAGCCTGTGCTGCTGAAGCGCGGAATGTCCGCCACACTCGACGAATTCCTGATGGCGGCCGAGTACGTGTTGTCCGAAGGCAACTATCAAGTGATACTGTGCGAGCGCGGTGTGCGAACATTCACGGATCACACGCGCAATACGTTGGACCTGAGTATCATTCCGGCCGTGCAGAGCCGCAGCCACTTGCCCATTGCGGCGGACCCTTCGCACGGAACCGGGCGGCGCAATAAAGTGCTGCCCCTCTCGCGCGCTTGCGTTGCCGCCGGCGCCGACGGACTTCTCGTGGAAGTGCATCACGACCCCGCGCGAGCCCTCTCGGACGGCCCGCAGTCAATTCTGCCCGATGAATTCGATCAGCTTGTACGCGAAGTCCGAGACATTGCCGGCGTTCTAGGACGCACGCTCAATTAAACTACGGTCTCAAATGGCGGTCCATACGCGATGATCAGCGGTGCACTCGCTCACGCTCGGTTGTCTCACCTGCGGGTCCTGTGCGCAGTCTTGCTCGCCGGACTTCTCGCATTGACCGTGCGCGGGCAAAGCTCGGGGCCGCCAACGAATCACGACTCCGCTCCCACTTATTATCGAGACGTTCTCCCCATTCTCCGCAATCACTGCGAAGTCTGCCATCGCCCCGGCGAAATCGGCCCGATGCCCCTGGTGACCTATCAGCAGACAAGTGCGATGGCGAGGCTCATTGCGAATGTCACCAGCCAGAGAACGATGCCACCGTGGTTCGCCGATCCCCAGTTCGGACGATTCTCGAACGATCCGTCGCTCACAGCGCGCGAAGTCGAAATTCTTCAAGCCTGGGCAAGCTCTGACGCTCCCGCTGGAAATCCAGCGGATGCTCCGCCCGCACGGCATTGGGCTCAGGGCTGGAAGATCCCGCCGCCCGACGTCGTGTTTCGGATGCCGAAACCGGTCGCAATTCCCGCGCACGGCGATGTCGAGTACACGTACGAAATCGTCCACACGGGTTTTACCGAAGGGAAATGGGCCCAGAAGTCCGAAGTGCGCCCATCAAGCCCGGAAAACGTCCATCACGCCGTCGTCTACGTCCGTCCACCCCGCTCCGCATGGCTGAAAAACGCGCCGATCGGACTTCCGTTCACGGCATCCGACATGACGGACGAGCAAGATCGCCGCGATACGCACATGACCACGGCCGATATTCTGCTGGTGTATGCGCCAGGCAGTTCGCCCGACAATTGGCCGGATGGAATGGCGAAATTCATTCCCGCTGGATCGGATCTCGTCTTCCAAATGCACTACACCACGCACGGTCATCCCAAAGCCGACCAGACGAGCATCGGGATCGTCTTCGCAAAAAATAAGCCGAAGCAAAGAGTCCTAACTTTGCAGCTCACCAACGACGGTTTCGTGATTCCGCCCGGCGTCGACAACTATCGAGTGGAAGTTCACGGCTCGCTTCCCAACGACGCGTTGCTGCTCAGCTTTTTTCCGCACCTCCATCTCCGCGGCAAGCAGTTCGATTACAACATCCTGCATCCCGACGGGTCGATCGAGACGCTTTTGCGCGTGCACTACAATTTCTACTGGCAATTGAGCTATCGCCTAGCCCAGCCCCGCCCGCTGAAGGCCGGAACGGTCCTGCAAGCCGTCGCGTTGTTCGACAATTCGAAAAATAATCCGCACAATCCTGACCCGAATGCAGCGGTTTACTGGGGCGATCAAACCTACGATGAAATGATGGTCGGCTTCTTCGATGTGGCGGTTCCCGCGGACCTCGACAAGAGTCATTACTTCATGAGGAAGCGATAATTCTCGGAGAAGGAGCGACTGTCTTTAAGTTCAGGCTTGGACGGGCAGGTTTGCGGTTTCCCAGGCGGCAATGCCGCCCGCGATTTCGCTGACGCGCTGAAATCTACTGCGCTGTAACAAACTCGCGGCGATGGATGAGCGGTAGCCGCCGGCACAATAGACCAGCAGAGAACGGTCTCTGGGCAGCTTGCCGAGATTCTCGACGAGATGATTGAGCGGGAAAGCCTCGCTTCCGCCGATGTGTTTCCGTTTGCGCTCACCGGGGGCGCGGACGTCGATGACGAGCGGCGGCTGAGCGGATGACAGGAGCTCCGCGGCGAAAGGCGCGCTGAGGCGCTCGGTGATGACAGTGAGGTCGGGACGCGATTTCAGGCTGTGCAATCCTTCGTGCAAATACCCAACGACGTGATCGAAGCCGATTCGTCCGAGGCGGGTTGTCGATTCGTTCTCGCGGCCGGGGTCGGCGATGATTACGATCGGGTGATCGCGGTCCAGCACTGTGCCAGCCCAAGTTGCGAATTGGCCGCCGAGACCAATGTTGATGCTGCCCGCGAGGTGAGCCGCGGCAAATTCTCCCGGATCGCGGGTGTCGAGGATCTGCGCGCCGACCGCTTGCAAGGCAAGCAGGTCATCAAGCCTCATCGCGTTCACCCGCTCCAGCGTTTGATCCAGCGTGGGCCGCTCTTGGCTATTCAGCACGGCATCGTAGGTGAAGTAGGAAGGAGCGTCCGGCTGATCGGCGGTGACCACTTTAATGAAGGCCTCCTTGGACATGGGCTGCAGCGCGTAGTTCGAACGGCGCTGTTCTCCCAGTGTTGATACGGTTTCCTTGCTGAGCGCCTTACCGCAGAGCGAACCCGCACCGTGAGCCGGATACACAAGGCTCTGGTCCGGCAGCGCCAGCAATTTGGCGTGCAGCGAATCGAATAGCATGCCGCCTAGGTCGGTGGCCGACCAACCGAGCGCCACGCGCAGATCGGGACGACCGACGTCGCCGATAAACAGGGTGTCTCCGGTAAGCACGGCATGCGGCTGCGTATCGCTGGCGTCCAAGTCGTAAATCAGAATGGAGATTGACTCGGGAGTGTGGCCCGGCGTTTCGAGCGCCTTCAGGCGGACGGTTCCGAATTCGACAATGTCGCCATCGCGAAGAGGAGTAAATGCGTACGCCGCTTTAGCCGCGGCGCCGAGGTAAATCCTTGCGCCGACGCGATCGCGCAGTTCCAAGTGTCCGGCCACAAAATCGGCATGGAGATGGGTGAGGAATACGTGCTTGATCTTGAGAGCGTGTTCGGCAGCGAAGGCAATGTATTGATCCGTGTCGCGTTGCGGGTCAACGACGGCGGCCGTGCCTGTAGCTTCGTCTCCGATAATGTAGGAGGCGTGCGCGAGGCACGACAGATAGAACTGTTTGAAAACCACGCTGGGGCACCTCCGCTTCGAGACCGCTAGCGCGGCTGGGGAACAATCCGCAGATAGGGCCGAGGGGCCTTCCAACCACCGGGATATTTCTGCTTGGCTTCTTCCTCGGACACTGGACGCAGAATGATCACATCGTCACCGTGCTTCCAGTTCACCGGGGTGGCCACTTTGTATTTGGCGGTGAGTTGCATGGAATCGATGACTCGGAGAACTTCGTCGAAGTTGCGGCCGGTGCTCATCGGGTAGCTGAGCATCAGCTTGATCTTTTTGTCGGGACCGATGACGAACACCGTGCGCACGGTGGCGTTCGTGGCGGCGGTGCGGCCTTCTGAACTATCGCCCGCGTCTGCTGGCAGCATACCGTACAGCTTGGCGATTTTTAGTTCTGGGTCGCCGATCATCGGGTATTTCACCTTGTGGCCCTGGGTCTCTTCGATGTCCACTGTCCACTTGCCGTGACTCGCGACGGGGTCCACGCTCAGACCGATAATCTTGCAATTGCGCTTCTCGAATTCCGGGTGCAGGCCGGCCATGTAGCCGAGTTCCGTGGTGCAGACGGGAGTAAAGTCCTTCGGGTGTGAAAACAAGACGGCCCAGCCGTTGCCAATCCATTCGTGGAAGTTGATCGTACCTTGGGAGGTTTCGGCTGTGAAATTGGGCGCATCGTCATTTAAACGCAGAGACACAGTATTTCTCCTTTTGTCGGCTTCATTATTTCACTTACGGCCTAGGTGGCCTGATTTGTCCGCCAGTGCGTTGGAGCTTAGCAAAGTTTACGCGGCGCGAGAACCAAAGTTTTGTCTAATTTGAAGAGTAGTCCGCGGTGATCCGGCTTCAACCGGCGCGGCTTTTCGAAGCGGCTTTTCGAAGCGGGTTTTACGAGACGAAGACGCAACCGATCCGCGAGCGCTCGCCGACGCTTCTCAGCATGTAGGCCTTGCGGAGCATCACGCGAACGGGGGGCAAAATTGGTACGTGAAGGATGGCGCTAAATTGGTTGGGCAAATCCTCGGGCTTATCGAATTGCAGTGCCACGCCCCCATAGCTCAAATCGATGACCTTGGCTGTTTTCTGTTCCGCTTCGCTGAGCAGGGCGTAAGCCTTCGTTCCGGCAAGCGATACGCGCTCCCATTTGCGGTGCTCGCTGCGCGTCCCCGCACCGAGGACGACGCTCGGTTTTGCCGGCGGAACAGCGGGAGGCTCCGGTGGGGAGGGCGCCGCTCCGGCCTTGGGGGGCGTCTCGGGGTCCATAGAAATCACTCGATGGGAAGGCCGACCAGAAGATTTCAAGGCGTACAGCCTTTGATCCGCAGTGCCGAGGAGTTCGCTCCTCTGATCCCCATCCTGGGGATAGACCGCAGCGCCGAAATCCAGGGTTACTCCAATATTCAGATTCAGGGGAAGGAGGTCGGCTTCGTATTGCGACCGCACGCGGCGGCATAGAGTGACAGCCTGCTCGGAATCCGTCTGCGGCAAAAGCAGATGCGAATTCGTCTCCCCCGATTCGAAAGGCGAAGTCAGAAGCGCGCAGCGTGGTGCGCAGCGTGGTGGCGGCCATTTTCAGTATGTCATCGCCTCGCATGTGGCCGTGGTGATCGTTTACTTCTTTGAGCTTGTGTAGATCGAGGATTACAACCGCCAATTGCTGGTCATAGCGCTTGGCGCGAATTAATTCCTTATCTAAGTATTCATCGAAGAGCCGCCGATTATAGAGGCCGGTCAAAGAATCGGTCGCGGCATTGATCTGCAGCTTCTTGAAATCGTCGTACTCCATCACGACGGGAACGCGCAGCAGGCCCTCAGAGGAAAGCACGTCCAACAGTGCCGCCTTCCAGGAGGTTTTCTTTCCAAGGGCCGTGAACTCGGCGCGCCGCTGGAGAATTCGAGACCAGAATTCGCTGCTCTGAGTCTCGGTCAAATCGAGCCGAGTAAGGGTCCTGAAAAGCTGCTTCAGAAACTGCGCGCGCGCGGAGTCATCGAGGCCTTCGAGGGTCTCGATCAACAGCTCGAAGATAGAATCTTCAGCCGCTGGCCGCGGCTGGAAAGCGTCGCCAGGTTGGGGCATGAACGGTTAGTTCCGAGCTTACTCTCAGCCTACCTCGCATAAGGTGGGCAGATTACGGGGGCAGAATAGATTCTAGCAATGGTTAGGCCATTCCGCGTACAACTTAGGGGCCGATTCGGGGTTGTAAGTCTATTATAGGTGCTGTCTATATTGTGGAGGGGCATCAGCAACGACATCTCCCGTCGAGACAAAGGGAGAGATGAAAACTGATTCCACTTTTCAGTCCGCGGGAAGCGTGATACCGGCGAGGCAGTTAGCCGAGCGGCTTCGTAAATTCAACGCCAGCCAAGTAAACGTCCCCTGCTTCCCTCTGCCGCATTACCTTGGCCTGGAATGGCGCCATGCCGGCCGGCACCAATCCTGACGACGTTATCGAAGGCGCCGGAATGGTGAGTGTCACAAAGCCGTTGAGTTCAAGCGCGCGGGGACTGGCGATGAAGGCCCCTAAACCGCTTATATCCAGCGTCTTGCCGAGCTCGATGAACTGCTCACCTTGGGGATCCTTGCCTCTGACGAAAAGCGGCACTTGTAACTGGATCCGAGGAGAGCGGCGACGTTCCTCCGCTAATGAGGCAAGATCGGCGCTCGATCTCACAAGAGTTTTCCTGTCGGCCATAGGCTTTAGTATTAGTACTCGGGCGGACGCGGTTTTTCAGTTGCAAGTTAGAACGCATAGGTGAAGGTTTTTATAAGTCTATATATCTCAGTAGTTTGAAAAATAGCGTGTTCTTATTTGACAGGCGTCGAGACGCCCAGACGGTGCAATTTGCGGCAATTCATTTCCACCATTGTGCAAAGTGGGACGCATTTACCATTGACACCCCCTAATCCCTTTGCGAGCATACGTGTCCGACCCCGGTTTAGGCTCTAAACAGAGGGGTGTCTTCGACTTGATCGAGCACCAACGGAGCGCACTTTGTCGGAGAACATGATTGTGGAAAAGCAGCCGAGCGGAGCCGCGACCTTCCAATTGGTTGCGAGCCTGCTAGACGCTTTGGACCGCCCTCTTCTGGTATCGGATCGCAGTGGCCAGGTGCTGTTCGCGAACCTGCATGCTCAGGATGCCCTGGCTGCGCGCAACCTGAATGCTGCCGGGGAACTGAACCTCTTCCGCGATTTACTACGGGTCGACCGCAAGGGAATTATCGGCCAACTGGAGGCTGGCGAGCAAGAAATTGACCTCCCACTGGATCACTCCTCCGGGAAATTCCGCGCACGAATTCGCTGGCTGCCGGAACCTGATTGGTTGGCAGTCTTTGTCGAGCCATCGGGATTGGACGCGCCGACCGACGAGGCGGAAATGCGTCAGACCGTGCAAGAATTGATGCAAGAGCGGGAAATTACCTACCGCAATCTGCTCGCGGCATACCTTCGTCTCCAAGAAGCCAATCGCCAAAAGACCGTCTTTCTGGCGTCCGCCGCTCACGAACTGAAAACGCCGCTGGCCGTCATGAAGGGATACTACGAACTCTTGCTTACCGGCTCTCTCGGAAAACTCAGCGAGAAGCAGACGGATATTTTGCGGGAGTCAAAAGAGAGCTGCGACCGACTGGTGCGGCTTGTTTCGATGTTTCTGAATTATTCCGCGCTGGAGAGCGGTAAACTTGTCCTGCAGCTCCGGGAGAACGACTTGGGAGACTGCATCCGCGATCTTGCGGGTCGATGGCAGGATGCGTTTCAACGCAGCGGTGTCCGCCTGGATGTGCGGCTCGGCCCGGGGTTGCCGCCATTTAAGTTCGACTATCAGAAAGTGCAGCAGTGCATCGTGAACCTGCTCGACAATGCGCTGAAGCATTCGGCTGCGGGAGGCTCGGTTACGCTGGCCGCGGAGTTGCACTTTTGGGAGCGGCGAATCAGCGAAGGAGCCACGCCCAATGAGAGGCGTCGCGACCGGGGCCAGCGTCCGAATAGCGCGCTGATCTCCATCGCCGACACGGGCAAGGGAATCGCGGCGGAATTTCACCAGGAAATTTTCGAGGAATTCGTGCGAGTCGATCCGTCGTCATCCGGGATGGGATTAGGCTTGGCCATCACCAAGCGACTGATACAGGCGCATCGCGGGAAGGTATGGGTCGACAGCGAGGTGGGGCGCGGAAGTTCCTTTTCGTTTCTATTACCCATTCACGTGGAATAAGGAAAGATAATTCGAGGGATGATCATGGCCGGTAAGCAAAAAATCATGGTGGTGGATGACGAACCGAGCATTCGGAAATATCTTCGAACGCTGCTTGAGGTCGACGGGTTCGAGGTCGAGACTTTACCGGACGGCAAGGAAGCGTTGAAAGAGGTGGGAGCCGGGTCGCGTCCCGACTTCATCATCCTCGACGTGCTGATGCCCGAAATGGACGGTCTGGAGACACTGCGGCAGCTGATGCAGATGGACCGCTCGCTCAACGTCATCATGCTTTCGTGCGCCAACGAAGTCACCACCGTCGTCGAGGCCATTCGCCTCGGCGCGCTGGATTACCTTACCAAGCCGTTTGAAAAGCCGGAACTCGACGCAGCCTTTCTGAAGTGCCAGCAAAAGCAGCAGCTTCGATCGGAAAATCAGGCCCTTCGCGAATATTGCGAGGCGCTGACCGAGGACATCTCGTTTCTTGCCGCCAGTCCTCAGATGTTGAAAATACGGCAGCAGATTTTGCAGATCGCTCCGGTGGACGTGCCCATTTTTATCAGCGGCGAGAGTGGCGTCGGGAAGGAAGTTGTGGCGCGAATGGTCCACCTTCGCTCGAAGCGCCAGCACCAAGCGTTTATTAAGGTGAACTGCGCGGCGCTGCCCGGAGAGCTGCTGGAATCCGAACTTTTCGGCTTCGAGCAAGGAGCCTTCACGGGCGCGGTTCGCGCAAAACCCGGTAAATTCGAACTGGCCAACAAGGGCACTATTTTTCTGGACGAGATCGCTGAAATGAGCCCGCACTTGCAGGCTAAGTTGCTGCACGTCTTGCAGGACGGCCAGTACTCGCGGCTAGGGGCCCGCGCGGTGGTGAATGTGGACGTCCGGGTTCTAGCCGCAACGAATATGGATGTCAAGGAGGCCATGAAAACGGGCCGCTTCCGAGAGGACCTCTACTATCGATTGAATGTGCTTTCTCTTCATATCCCGCCGCTCCGCGAACGCATTACGGAAATCCCGCTGCTCTTCCGTCATTTCCTGGTCAAATACAGCGAAAAATACCAGAAGCAAGCACCCGACCCTTCCAAAGCCTTGCTGGAAGCGGCTGCGCGATATCCTTGGCCGGGAAACCTCCGCGAACTGGAAAATTTCGTGAAGCGCTACGTAATTCTCGAAGACGATGCGGGCAGCTTCCGTGAACTCCTGGAGATGACAGGACAACAGCAGCGAATGCCTGTGCAGCAGGACGCTCCCCCGCCGAAGGAACAAGGACTCAAAGCTCTGGTTCGAGGCCTGAAGGACGAGGCGGAGATGGAAGCAATTGCCGGCGCCCTGGAAAAAACGAATTGGTGCCGCAAGGACGCAGCGCGGATGCTGGGAATCAGCTACAAAGCTCTGCTGTATAAAATGCGCCAGTTCAATCTCGACTCCGGCCGAGGCTCCCGTTCCTCCGCGGCGAAGGAAGCGGCGAAGGCAGCAAAGGAGGCAGCGGCGAAAGAGGCCGCAGCGAAAGAGGCCGCGGCACAAACTTCAGCGCTGAAGGACGGCCCGCCAATTCCAGCTATTCGCGATTGATTTCGGTAGAAGTTCGTACCGAAGGGGCAGGCAGTACTGGGCGGTTGAAGCAGTCCGGTACGCTTCCAGGGAGTACCTATCTGGAACACAGGGAGCGAAATAGGCTATCCTTTTCGCCGCCGCTTAGTTTATATTCCCGTCCGAAAACATGCCTCGCGTAAAGCGCCATTGTGCGCGTTGCGAATGCGGTGATCCAGGGTCAAGTTTTCGTTATCGCTAAAGGAGTTTCTTTGCACCGCTTTATTTCGGGTCGCCTGCGCAGGGCTCTGGGCCATCGCGAGGGCGAAGCGAGGTTTGGAACAGCGATTGCTGCCCAGCCGGGGGACCGCTGTGCACTTCAATCCAGTCCTGAAGGAGCATCAGGGATGACGGAACGTCGCATGGCGCGCCGCTACGATCTATCGCTTCCTGTCAATATACGGTTGCCCATCAATCTCGAGCCCAAATCGGACAGCGGCCAGACCCGAGACATTTCCACGCGCGGTGTCTACTTTACCGCTCACAAGGATCTCGCTCCGGGCACTGAACTCGATTTCACGCTCACTCTGCCTGCCGAGATTACCCGCGGTTCGGAAGTTTTCGTCCGTGCGCATGGACGGGTTGTGCGAGTGGATAGGCGCTCCGACGACAATCACGAGACGATTGGCGTGGCGGCGGTCATTGAGCGCTACGACATCGTGCGAGGAGAGGGCGCTCGCATTTAAGTAATTTGCACCCTGCATCGCTTAGACTCTTCCTGCGGCGCACCAAAGGCGCCCAGCCTCGCCCCGCTCGGGCGAGGAAAGGCGGTGCCCGCGGTTAGGAATGGCGCTTCCTCTAAGTGCCAACCGTTTTCAGGCAACTGCTATCTCCCCCGGTTCACCGACTGTCCTCCACCTCGAGTCGGTCTCCGATCAGAACCTTTCAAAGAGAAACAAATATAAGGGCTTGCGGCGCAAGGGGGCCGGGTCGCACACCGATTCGCGCAATCGACTCAGATCTTGGTTTGGTTGCAGGTGTGCTAGGAGGTGGCTGGGGGAGGTTCTATACTGGGGCACGTTGCCACCACCTAAATGGTTTCTTCCGCTCAAGTAGGTCCCGAAGCCGCCGCCGTCGAGTTGCCCCCGGAGCAAGTTTACTTCGGACCGTCAGCCACCATGCAGGCGGTGCGGCAAAGGGTGGATCGTGCGGCCGGTTTGAACGTTCCGATTTTGATCCTCGGCGAAAGCGGTACAGGGAAAGAGGTGCTCGCGCGCTTCATCCATAGCCGCTCGCCCTGGAATCACGGCCCTTTTGTAAAGGTCAATTGCCCAGCCATCCCGGGCACACTGCTGGAGAGCGAACTCTTCGGCTTCGAGAAGGGCGCATTCACTGGAGCCCAAGCCGCGAAGCCTGGCCGCATGGAAATGGCCGAGGGCGGCACGCTCTTCATGGACGAGATCGCGGAGCTCGATTCGAGTCTTCAAGCGAAACTGCTGCACGTTTTACAGGACGGCCTTTTCACTCGCATCGGCGACCGCGAGGAAAGACGCATGGGCGCGCGCGTGGTATGCGCCACCAACCGTTTGCTTCAACGGGAGATCGCGAATGGCAGTTTTCGCGCGGATCTTTTGTATCGCATCAACGTAATCACGATTACTCTTCCCTCCCTGCGCGAGCGCCGTGAGGACATCCCTTATCTTGTTGAGTATCTCCGAAATCAATTTAATCGGCGCTTTGAACGACATGCCGCCCCCCTATCGCAGGAGACGGTGCATCTTCTACAGCAAAGAGACTGGCCTGGGAACGTCCGTGAGCTGGAGAATTCGATTGCCCGGTACGTCGTCCTCGGGTCCGAGGAAACTTTTTATGGCGAGCACGTCGATCGGCATCCGGCGCACATCGTCTATGAACCTAACGCCGATGGCCATATTCCCTTAAAGCGCATCTCTCAGCAGGCGATCCGGCAGATGGAGCACGACGTGATCCTTCGCGTCCTGCAAGCCAATCACTGGAACCGGCGCAAGGCGGCCCAAGTGCTGAAAATCAGCTATCGCGCTCTACTTTACAAAGTCCGCCAGGCAGGTTTGCCAGCGAAGCATCCCCGGCAAATTGGACAAACCGACCTGGAACTCTCGCCGCCTGCCGGGCCACCGATCCGCAAAGCAGTGGCGCGAGGAACACCCTAGCTACTTACCTATCACTGGTACGACCCCCGTGCCTGTTATGAAATTCGATCTTGAGTCCGCCTTGCCCCTTCTTAGTAATTCGGCTAGCCTGATTGAAACATGTCGAAATCGAATGGCAAATCGAGTCTGAAGGTCTGCCTGCTCTCGCCGCACCCGATGGTCTTGGACGAATTCCACCGGCTGCTCGAGGATTCGGGCTTCCAGATCACGTCCAGGCATCTGACCTCGATGCTGGCACCGGACTTGCGCAATTTGGACGTTCCTCGCGCCTCGGTTTATGTTGTAGACGCCCACGCCGCGCGACAGGCGACTGGGGCTTTGCTGGGCAACATCCTGGAACGCTATTCCGGCGCGCGCATACTGGTGGTGGGAGATAAGCTGAACGAAACCGAGAGCTATTCCTTGCTGCGCCTAGGAGCGAAGGGGATACTGAGTTACCAAGAAGCTCGGGACCAGCTCTCGCGCGCACTTCCGCAGGTAGCCGCGGGGGGAATTTGGGTTCCGCGGCCAGTTCTTTCCCGGTTCGTGGATTCCATTCTGAGCAGCACGCAAGGACGGCGCCTACGAGTAGATTCTCCCAGTGAACTCAGCCGTCGCGAGCAAGAGGTTCTCAGTAGCCTTCTTGAGAACCTGGCCAACAAAGAAGTGGCTGAGCGCCTCCACATTTCCGAGCGTACCGTGAAATTTCACGTATCGAACTTGCTCGCCAAGTTCGGCGTCCGTCGCCGCGCGGACCTGATCCTCCTTTGTTACCAGCGCCGTAACACAGTTGGAGTCCCACAAACGCAGTTGCAGACCATCCCTCGCTGACGGATTCGTTGGAGCGTCCAGTCGCTGCTATAATTCCCCCTCGCCGACAGTAGGCTGCGAACACCATGGCCACGTTCTCTATTGAAAACTTTGGCTGCCGCGCGACGGACGCCGACGCAGCGGCCATCCGCCACGAGCTCCTGAATTCCGGATTCACCCTGGCCTCCAGCCACGACTGCGCCAGCATTATTGTGCTCAATACTTGCACGGTTACGGCCGCGGCGGATTCGCAAGCGCGGGAAGCCGTGCGGAAAATCCACGCCGCCAATCCCGGAGCGCGGGTCATCGTCACGGGTTGCTATGCGCAGCGCGCTCCCGCCGAACTGGCTGCAATTGCCGGTGTCACATGCGTGGTCGGAAATTCTCACCAGGCGCGGATACCGGGCCTTGCCCGCGAGTTCGCAGCGGGCGCTACGCAGGAACGCGGAGCTGGCGCATCCGATTTTATTCCGGTGAACATGCTGCGAGGCAGCATCGCTGGACCAGGCCGGGCGAAAATTATTTCGGACGACGTTTTCAGAGACCCGCCGGTGCAAGTTGGCCCAGCCGCATACATGACCGGGGATCGCACGCGGCCCATTTTGAAAGTGCAGGATGGCTGCAACCATCGTTGCTCATACTGCGTGATTCCACTTGTCCGCGGGCGCAGCCGCAGCCTGCCAGCCGACCAAGTGATCTCACAAATCCGTGCACTGACTGATGGGGGCGTGAAGGAAATCGTTCTGAGCGGCATCAACCTTGGGAGCTATGGGCGAGATCTCGCTCCGCGCGTTGAGTTGACCGGCCTTGTCCAGAAAATCCTCCGTGAGACCTCGATCGAGAGCCTTCGGTTCAGTTCCATCGAGCCTCAGGATGTAACAGAGGATTTTGTGTCTCTGGTGGCTTCTTCCACTCGCTTGGCACCTCATTTTCATGTGCCTCTCCAATCGGGCTCCGACGGGATTCTGAAAGCCATGCATCGCTGGTATCGCTCCGCGCATTATGCCGAGCGTGTGCGCGTGATACGCAGGGTGATGCCGAATGCCGCCATTGGCGCCGATGTGATTGTAGGATTTCCAGGCGAGACCGACGAAGACTTTCGCGAGACGATCAATTTGATTGGCGATCTTCCGTTTACCTATTTGCATGTTTTTTCTTTTTCAGCGCGTCCCGGTACTGCCGGCGCCACACTCGGCAACACCGTGCCGCCGAATGCAATCCGCGAACGAGCTCGCGCGATGCGGACGGTGGCGCGGCAAAAGTCCGATCAATTTCGCTCTTCGCAATCGGGCCGCGTGCTGCGCGCGCTCACTCTGGCCCGCAGCTGTGATGCTTGGACGGAAGCGATAACGGGAAACTATTTGAAGCTGCGCATTCCCGGCCGGCAGGCCACGAATCGGTGGCTGGACGTGCGGCTCGGCGCCGAGGGCAGCGTGGAAGAAATTCAGAGCTAGCTCTGCCGGTTAGCTTTCGAAAATCACTTGGGCGAGCGCCAGATTCCCGCTGTGCGTCATGGAGATTGAAATATTCTTCACGCCCATGCGCTCCGCAATCTGAAGCGCGGCTCCAGCCAGACGTAAGGTGGGCTTGCCTGTCACTTCACGGGTGACCTCGATATCGCGCCAGCGGACACCGTGGCTCCAGCCTGTTCCCAACGCCTTCATCGCCGCTTCCTTGGCTGCAAATCGTGCGGCGTAGCGCTCGAACCTGTTCTTGTAGCGCTCACAATACGAAACTTCGGCAGGCGTGAAGAGCCGCTCGAGAAAGGCCGCACCGCGGCGCCGGATGGCCGCTTCGATCCGGTCGACTTCGGCGATGTCTAATCCCAATCCAACGATCACGAGACAACCCTGTTTATCCGAGTAAGAACGGCCGCGATTATACCTATAATTGGGTGACCTGCAGAGACTGCAGACCTTGTGTAAGATGAGCCGCAGCATGCGGCCGCACAACATGATCGCAGCTGTGTCAAAAAAGCGCCGACGAAAATCTCGAATTACTCGTCAGTCGCCTCTGGCCGAGGACAACTGGAATCTTCGCCCGGCAGGGCGGTTGCAAGTCCTCGAAGCGCCCGCTCTGACGCGGCTGAACTGGCTCGTCCACGCCTTCAGTACCCGCTGCGGTGGCAACAGCCAACTTTGCGCAACAAATGGGGCTGAACCTCCCAGGCCTCGACGAGGGCGGGAAGTCGACGGCCTAGCTCTGAATCTGAGCTTTACGCGCGAGGACATTCGAAGGCACGTCCTTTTGAATCGCAAGCGATTCCTTCAGGCGATCGGCGCCGACGCAATGAACCTCGTCACAATTGAGCAAATTCATTCGGATGTGCTGCATCGAATCTCTTCGGCGACTCCCGCACTGCCCGCTAAAGGAGACGCGCTTCTCACCAACGTTCCGGGCGTCCTCCTGGCGGTCCAAACCGCGGATTGCGTGCCGATCCTGCTGGCCGACAGGAAGCGCCGGGCCGTCGCGGCAATTCACTCGGGCTGGCGCGGCACCCTTCTCCGCATTGCCGCGAAGACCCTGGGCCGAATGCGTATGGAGTTCGGTACTTCGCCGCAAGACGTGATCGCCGCCATCGGGCCTTCTATCGGCCGCTGCTGCTACGAAGTCGGCTCCGAAGTCGCCGCGGCCTTTCACTCGCAGTTTCCCAATGCGCGCGAATGGTTTGACGGCCCATTCGAAACGCTCGCCGCCGGCGAAAACGATCCGAGTTGGCTTCCGTGGCTTACCATGAAGCCGCCTGGACACGCGCCACCGCCGCCGCGCGTTCACCTTGATTTGGGAGCGGCAAACCGCGCGATTCTAACGGAGGCCGGAGTGCCGCTCACACAGATTTTCCAGTCGGACCTTTGCACCTCCTGCCGTGGGGATCTCTTTTTCAGTTATAGGCGTGAACGTGTTACAGGCCGCCTCATGGCCGTGATCGGCATTCGCTGACCGGCCCGGCTGTTTTCCAGGCCCGGAAGTGTTCTTAAGTCATTGGCCACCTATTGACCAGTTTGTCGCTATCGGAACCCGGCATCCCGCCCAACCACCGCCGTGGTGTAGAATGCTGTTCGCATCTCGTCGGACCAGGAGATCTTGATGGCGGACATGAAGGCCCCTATGCCAGCAGAGGGCGCGGCGGACCGCCGGCGCTCGCACCGCGTGAACATCGCAATGCCCATCCTCGTCCGCGGCACTCGAGGCACCCAGCGGTTTGAGGAAGAATCTCTAACCGTGTCCGTCACGCGCACGGCTGTAACTTGCGTGTGGCGAATCCCGTGGCCCGCGGTCAGGAAATTGCACTCGTAAACAAAAAGACGGCCGAAGAGCTACCCTGCACGGTCACTTTTATCGGACAGAAAGACGCCGGCAAGATAGAAATCGGCGTGGAATTCATCGAGCCGTCGCCGCTCTTTTGGCGCATCGCCTTCCCGCCGGAAGATTGGGATCCCTCTGAGCGCAAACGTCCAGGGGCGCCTCGCCCGCCGGCGACACCGGCCACGCCGCCGCGGCGCCGCTAAAATTCCGGCTCAATCCCGCGACTTTCGGGTTTCTGGCTCACTTGCGTAGAATGAAACGGAGCACTTCCTGTTTTATCAAATGCCAGTCTCTGAGATACCATCGCGGCTCGTCTAGGAATCTGGATCATACGGCTTTGATGTGAGCGCAGATTCTCCTTACGTGCCCCGGCAAACCATCGGCGCCCGTTCCACCGAAGCAGACTCTTCCGCCTTTGCCGCCGCATTTGGTTTCGCGGTCAAACACTGGCTAGCTCTTTCGGGAATTTCCGTTCTTATTCTCGTGCCCTGTTTCTGGCACCGCGAGATTGTCGCGTCAGACCTGGGGAGCCATTTGTATAATGCCTGGCTCGTGCAGTTAATCCATCGGGGCCAAGCGCCCGGCCTTTGGATCGCTCCCCAACATACCAACATTCTCTTCGACATTCTGCTGAGCAATCTTGGCTCAATCTTTGGCTTGCGGGCGGCCGAGAAGCTGGCTGTATCTCTCGCAGTGCTGACCTTCTTCTGGGGCACTTTCGCATTGATATCCGCCGCGGTTCGGCGTCCACCCTTGTCTTTGCTGCCCTGCATTGCGCTGATTACCTACGGCTGGACATTCCATCTCGGCTTTTTCAATTACTACCTATCGCTGGGTCTCTCGTTTTTTGGTCTTGCGCTGTGGTGGCGGGGGAAAGGCTGGGAGCGACTCAGCTTGCTCTTGATAGCGCCCCTCGTTTTCATCGCTCATCCGCTGGGACTTATCTGGTTGCTGTGCGCAGCGGCTTATATTTGGATTGCGGAGACGCTTCCGCGCCGCGTTTATCAATGGTTACTCTGCATTGCGGTTGCGGCTTTACTTTTCGCAGTACACATCTTTATTTCGCATCACTACGCTGTCGACCCGGGAGCAAAGCCTTTCTACGCCTTCAACGGTGCGGACCAGCTTGTGCTTTTTGGTGAGCGCTATCGCATCCTGGCGCGAGCGCTCCTGGCTTTTGCGCTCGTTTCCATCGCCATCGATTTGATTAGGAGAATGCCTGTACCGGGGCTCCTGAAGTATTACAGCATCCCTATTCAGCTTTATATTCTGGCGATGGTTTCGGTTCTCGTGTTGCCGGGACGCAATTCATTTTCCCCCGCCCACGGCCACCATCGCGCTCCTGACAGAGAGATTCACATCGATTACGGCGGTGATCGGTTGCTGCCTGCTGGGCGCAATACAACCTCGAAAATGGCACTTTGCCGCCGCGGCTGCGATTGCCGCTGTCTTTTTCGTATTCCTTTACCGCGATACCGCCATCGTCAACAGAATGGAGGCGCAAGTTGTCCAGTTGGTGAGCAAACTTGCGCCCAACCAGCGCGTGCTGGCCACCATCGAACCATTTCCCAGCTCGCGAATATTGAATCAGCACATCATCGACCGTTCGTGCATCGAGCGCTGTTTTAGTTATGGCAATTACGAACCCGGTTCCCGCGTCTTTCGTGTGCGCGCAACGCCTGGCAACCCGTACGTCCTCGACAGCTACGAGTTAGCGACAGAAACCGAAGAGGGAGACTATCTGGTGCAACCCGCCGATCTGCCAGTGTACGAGGTATATCAGTGCAGCGAGAATGGAACCGAGATCTGCATCCGCGCGCTGAAAGCCGGCCAGTACAACGGCGAACCGCCAGACGAGTGAGTGGGATTTTGGATCAGTTGTAGCCTACTGCTGGACAGATTCTGCGGTACGAGGTTCCTGGCGAGCGGTCGTTCGGGGCACCGTACGTTTTCGTCGTGCTATGAGCCACGAGCCAATCCTCCATGCCAGCAAAACTCCTACGAGGAAAGCATACTCTAGTGGCTTGCGAACATCCGATTTCACCGACCATAGCGGAATTACCCTAAGACGGCGGTCGCATAAATCAGTCGGTGCAGCATCTGCCAGCGCTTTCCGCCCAGGCGGCGAATCCACCCCGCCGTCGACGTGATCGCCAGCGGATCAGCAGAACGAAGCCGGTGAATCCCACGGTAATGAACGGGCGCTTCATCACGTCCTGCCACATGCCGGTCCAATTGAATGTTTGATCCATGCCGATCCACGTCGAAAAGTGCAGAAACGCGTAAAAAAACGCGAACAGCCCGAACATCCTCCGGAAACGAATCAGTTGCGGCACGTGCAGAATCTTGCGAAGCGGAGTGATGGCCAGCGTGATCACCAAAAATCGCAGAATCCAGTCGCCGGTGAAATGCGTGATGTACTTGATTGGAT
>CAVPWV010000017.1:0-133978 GCA_963709445.1 uncultured Acidobacteriota bacterium | reverse complement strand
GTGATCCCCAGCGGCTCGATGGAAAATACCGTGCTCGTGGGAGATCATTTGATCGTCAGCCGCTTCGGTTACGATGCGGGCATTCCTTTCACCCGCTGGCACGTGCCACTTTGGCGCAATCCCAAGCGCCAGCAGATTATTGTTTTTCGCGCGCCGCTGCCTGAGGAAGGCAATCCCGATTTCATCAAGCGCTTCATCGGAGTCCCCGGCGATCGCATCAAGATCGTGGCCGGCAAAGTCTACGTGGACAACATTCCGCTCAAAGAGCCCTACGCAATTCACTACCCGGATGCGCTTTCTGGTCCGGTGGAAGAGTATCCGCCCTCTGACATCGACGAAATGGGTGGCCTGACTACCGAGTGGGAGCAGGACTTCTCGAAGCATGTGGTGAACGGCGAGATCGTGGTACCGCCGAACGATTATTTCATGATGGGCGACAACCGCGACAATTCCAGGGACAGCCGCTTCTGGGGTTTCGTCCCCAGCGCCAATATTATTGGCACACCTTTGTTCATTTACATGTCCATTGACGCTCTGGAAGACGTTTGGCAGCGTGGGAATGCCCTCGAAAGGTTTGGAACCTATGCCAGCGTGCTGATCCATCCGAGCAGAGTTCGCTGGAAGCGCCTTTTCCGCCCGCTTTGAAATTCGCCGTTCTTCACTTACAGACCAGCCTTATGCGCTACGCCGATGCCGGCGTCAACATTTCGGCCGCTGACGAAGCGAAGCGGCGCATTGCCGCGATGGCCCGAAAAACCTTCCGCCGCGGTGTGCTGGCGCCCATTGGCGGCTTCGGATCGCTCTTTCAGTTTGACCGAAGACGGTGGCGCGATCCGGTCCTCGTGGCCAGCACTGACGGGGTGGGCACGAAACTGAAAGTGGCGTTTGCAACGGGTTTCCACGGCGGCATCGGCGCGGATATCGTTAACCATTGTGTGAACGACATTCTCACGCAGGGCGCCGAGCCTCTGTTTTTTCTCGATTACATCGCCATGGGAAAGCTGGACATGCGCGTCCTCGAGCAAGTGATCGAAGGAATGAGCGGCGCGGCCAAAAAGCGGCTGCTCCTGATCGGCGGCGAGACAGCCGAAATGCCCGATGTATACGCGCAGGGAGATACGACGTCGCGGGATTTATCGTAGGTGCGGTTGAGCGCAAGAAAGCGCTGGAACCGCGCCGCGTCCGCGTGGGTGACGCGCTGCTGGCCCTGCCTTCGAACGGACTACACACGAATGGCTATTCACTCGCGCGCAAGCTGCTGTTCGGCGTGGCAAAGCTGAAGCCCAACACGTACGTAGCCGAAATCGGCAATAAAATCGGCGCCGAACTCCTCAAGCCGCACCGTCCCTATTGGCCGCTGTTGAAAAACGCGCTGGCGCGCGGGTGGGTTTCCTCAATCGCGCACATTACCGGAGGGGGCATCACCGGCAATTTACCCCGAGCGCTGCCCGGCGGTGTTCAGGCCGCGATCGAACTCGGATCTTGGCCCGTGCTCCCGATTTATCGTTACCCTGCGACTGGAGACATTGACCGCGACGAGTTGCTGAAGACCTTTAACCTCGGTGTGGGAATGATTCTGGTGGTTCCGGCGAGAAATGTTTCGCGCGTCGAAGCCGATTTGAAACGCCGGCGCGAAAAGTTCTTCCTGATTGGACGCGTCGAGCGTTCATCGCACCGGAAGCCTCGGGTGGTTTGTTCCGGCATGCTTCCGCTCTAGCAAATCAGAGTTTCTGCGCCGACGGCGCGCCTAACTATTTCTCATTCGCGCTGGTGTCCGCCGCAACCTTCCACGCACCGTCCGCCTGCTTTTTCCAAACGAGAACGTATTCGCTGGTTTGCGTGGTCGTCTTGCCCTTGTTGTCCGTGACCGCCGCTTGAACGGTGCCGCGATCCATGGCGAGATCGCCGGAGCGTGCCACGTCGACGCTAGCGACATTGATGGTTAACTGCATCCCCAGCATCCGCTGTATGACGTCGCGAATGTTGTCCTTCCCTATAACAGCCGGCGAGCCGGGCGTAAACAAAACCGCGTCGTCCTCGTAAAGGGACATGCACTTGTCGAGATCCTTTGCGGCGGCGGCTTTGGCAAAATCGGCGTCGGCGTTACGAATGGTGGCTTCATCCGCGGCCCGCGTGTCCGGCGCTTCCGAGGGCTTTTGTTGAGGCTGAGCGCACGAAACAGAAAGTGATGCAGCGAAAACAGCAGCGATTAAGGGAAAGCGGTAAGTCTCCCGAAGCATGCCGAACCTCCTCGAGGGTTAGATTCTTGGGCGCGAGGAACATGCTCCTGTCGCGAGCCCATGTCAAGACGCTAGAGACACATACGAAATGTCATGCTGGACATTGGGTTGCCGTTCAGGTAACATCGCGCCGTTTTGATATTCCTTCGCTCTCAAATAAAGGGGAGAATTAGAAAATAGCAATGTCCAAGAATCGCGTAAAAACAGCAACTATGCTCGAATCGCTCGATGCTCTCATCGAGCAGTATCACCTTCTCAAGCATCCTTTCTACCAAGCTTGGACGAAAGGCACGCTTTCCCGTGAATCTCTTCAACTTTATGCTGAGCAATACTATCAACACGTCCGTGCCTTTCCGGAGAATTTGAAGCAACTCGCGGATCGTGCTGAGGAACCTCTCGCTGAATTGGTGCAGGATAATCTCGCCGAAGAACTCGATCCGGCGTCTCCACATCCGTTTCTCTGGCGCCAGTTCGCTGAGTCGCTCGGCGTGAGCGAAGCCTCGCTCGACCAAGCGCATCCGCTCCCGGGTATCGCGGCCCTGCTCGATTCATACGACGAGGTCGTGTCTCAGGGAACGATGACGCAGGCTGTGGCGGCCTTTTATGTTTACGAGGCCCAAGTGCCTGAAATCGCAACGCAGAAGATTTCGGGGCTGAAGCGCTTTTATGACATCAGCGACCCGCGTGCGCTGGCCTATTTTGCCGTTCACGAAGAAGCTGACGTGCGTCATCGAGCGGCCTGGCACGAATGGCTCGCCAGCCAAAACGAGGACGACAGCTTGGGTGTGCTGTGCGTGGCGGAGCGCAGCCTGAAGGCGCTCTGGGGCGCTTTGGATGCGGTTTATCCAGAGGGTTGCACCAAGAACTAACGGCCGGGACTCAACCGTTCGAATTCGGCGACGGGCTAAGGCAAGTCGTTTCGAGGCGTGCCCTGTTCGTCGCCAAATCCCTCCTTCATTTATCCGATCTTTTCAGGATTTTTGCCCCGCCGCGTCCGCCCACGATCACTTCCTGTGCAAATTTGAGGAACAGGCCGTGTTCGACTGCGCCGATAACATGATCGAGGTGATGCGCCGTCTCCTTTGGACTGGCCATCGGTCCGAAAGCGCAATCGGCGATGTAGTTCCCGCCGTCCGTGAGCAGAGGCTTGCCGTCCGGGCCGAGCCTTAGCTCCGGATTTCCACCCAGCTCGCCGAGTTTTTTTCAGGGTTAGCTGCCACCCAAATTGAACGATTTCGACCGGCACTGAGGAAAGCGTGCCGAGCTTTTCCGAGACTTTCGTTTCGTCCACGACAACCACCATCCGATCGCTCGCCGCAGCAACAATTTTCTCGCGCAGCAGAGCGCCACCATGGCCTTTAATCAGAGAGAGCGTCCCAAGTTCAACTTCGTCGGCACCGTCGACAGTGAGGTCGATTCGCCAATGCTCGGTAAAAGTAGTCAACGGAATTTCCAGCTGGCGGGCAAGCGCGGCGGTGTGTTCCGAGGTTGGGATTCCGGCAATACGCAGGCGCTCGTTCGAGAGCCGCTCCGCTAGAGCCGTGAGGAAAAATGCCGCCGTGGAGCCGGTCCCAAGACCGACCACCATTCCGTCCTCGACTAGCCGCGCGGCGGATTCGGCGGCTAACCTCTTCCATTCGTTTTGCAGCGACGCTTCAATCGGCATTCTTATTTTGTATCAGTATCGGGAAATTTTCCGGCGGATTCGAGGATCTCGCGTGCCAGATAATTGGTCACATGAGCTTCGTCACGCGCTTCCACCAAATACGCAGAGCGGAGAAGCTGCTCCTTGCGAGTGCGGAGGGCGTCGCGAATGGCTTGCTGTACTTGGACGTCGGATAGTTCGCGCTGGCCGGCCGCTTCCTTCGCCAAGAGCTTCAGAATGATGTAGCCGCCGTCCTTCACGCGGATCGGCTGCGTGAACTGTCCCGGCTTGAGTGAGAGCACCGCTTTCTTGAGAACGGGGTCGGATTTGTTGAATGACGATTCCGGCTGAAAGCCGAGGTCGCCGCCGGTGGAGGCGCTGGGATCCTCCGAATAATCCATCGCCGTCTCTGAGAAATCAGCGCCGGCGTTGAGCCGTTGAATTAGCATCGCGGCTTTGCGCCCGGCTTCGGCTTCGTTGACGGCCTTGTCGTTTTTGCGATTATGAACGGTTGGATCGGGTCGCGGGGTGATCACGATTTGCGCGATGTGATATTGCGGCTCGGCGACATTGAACTGCGAGCGGTTCTTGTTATAGAAGTCGGTGATGTCCCGATCGGTGATGGTGATTTTCGCGACGACTTCGCGATTCAGGAGTTTCTGGATGGAAAGCTGGCGGCGAATGTCGCTTCTCAGATCGTCGACGGACAGCCCGGTTTGCTGCAACTTTTTCTGAAATTCCTCCTCGGTGTAAGGGCTTTTCGATTCCGTAAATTTGTCCTCGACTTCAGCGTCGCTGGCGACAAGATTCATTTTGTTGGCGCGCTCGAGGAGAATTTCGCTGTTGATCAGCTCGTCGAGAATGCTGAGCTGAAGAGAAAGAGCTTCTTCCTGCGAGGGGGCTGGAGCTTCCGAGGTAACTCGCGAGCGAAAGATTTTCTGGACGTCCTGGCGGAGAATTTGTTTGCCGTTCACTGTGGCCCATACGTCCGGACCCGGGGCGATTTCCTTCCTGCATCCGGTGGCGAGCGCGCAAACGGCGAACGCCGCGAGAATCAGAGTCCTCGGCTTCAACCGGAAGTTCCGCATGAAATCGTTCAGGCAGCTTTCGTGACGCGCCCGGAGCGTATACAGGAGGTGCAGACGCGCACCTGCTTGCGCGCGCCATTGACGACGGCGCGGACGCGGCGCAAGTTGGGATTCCAGCGGCGGCGCGTGACGTTGTGCGCGTGGCTGATGGTATTGCCGTAACGCGGCTTCTTGCCGCAGATTTCACAAGCGAGTGCCATGTTTCCGTTGCTCCAGACTGGAAGGATTTCCGAAGAATGCGAAGCTTGATGCTACCAGAGAATCGCACGCGATAGAAGCGATTTGCAGCCGGTGTCGTAGCGTTTCGAGTCCGGCATTCGCGATTTTGGCGCGTTGGATCTGTGACGGGTAGAGCGCGCACCCAGCGTTTGTTTTCAGTGAGTTGCGCGTGATTATACTCGGCAGCACTGTCGAGCAGATTTTGCCGGTGTGGACGCGCGGGAGTAAGGAAATGGCCCGGCTTCGCGCAGCGGACCTGCCTTGCGGTCGTCGGTCGGTCCCGTTTGTGACGGTCAATTTCATATTTCTTCAGATCTCACACCTCCAGCCTAGGCTGTCACGATGCAACGCGGGTTGCAAGGGGTCGTTGCTGTGGACTTTTTCAGTGGCGTGATTTTTCAGTGGATGGGCAGCGAGACAAACAAAAGCCCCAGCCTTTCCCACCATCGGGAAAGGCTAGGGCAAGGTTGAGGCGACTTCAGCGCCTAGAAGAGGAACTTCAAGGCGAACTGCATGATGCGCGGCGGCACTGAGCTGTTTTGGATCTGCCCGAATGTAGCCTGTGACCGGTCGTTGACGGGCGGATTGAACTGGGCGTGATTGAAGACATTGTACGCCTCTGCCCGGAATTGCAGGTTCAACGCTTCGGTAATCTTGGTGTTCTTGATTAGCGAAATGTCCCAGTTGTGTTGCCCGGGACCCATAACCGACCCAATAGCAGAGTTCCCGAAGCCGGTGCCTGCGCCTGGGAACAGCGAACCCTCGCCGAAGAACGGAGGGCCTGGGGGCAGGAACGGGCTGGGGAATGCGCCGCACGAAGCCGCCGCATTTCCAGTCGGATTGGGAATACCTCCAATGCACGGCGCTGAAGTGAAGGCATTGGCGTTGATCCATCCATGCAGGGCGCGGTACTCCGTGCTTCCGGTGCTGGCCAACCCAATCCCGTCGCACACGCCGAAGTTGTTGCACTTGCCGGTGTTAGCCGGGTTCAGCTCGGCCCGGACGCCGCCGCCGCCAAAGCCCGCAGCACCGCCGTAGTAAATTGTGCCTGCATTGCCGTCGATCACGGTAAATGGTTCACCGTCCTGAATCGTGGTCACGCCGGAAACAGTCCATCCGCCAAACGCGTGGCCCGCGAACCCGTTCGTGTTCTTATAGGGAAGATCGTAGCTGTAGGCAATGATGAGGCGCTGCGGCCGGTTGAAAGCCGCAAGCCCATATTGCTGCCCAAGGTCCAGAGGATCATTGCTAGACGCCCCGCCGGAAAGAACGTTACCCGGGATCCCGATACCGCCGCCTGCCTCGGAAGCGTTGATGTTCGTGATGAGCTTGCTCCAAGTGTAGGACGCCTGGAGCAAGAGCCCGTGAGAAAACTGGTGGCGAAGTTGGGCCTGCAAGCTATTGTAAAGTGAATCCCCCTGGGTCGACGTGGTAGACATGCCCGTGGGGCCGTAACCGAGATAGCTGACGCGACCGAGAGCATTGCCAAGATAGGTAGCAGCGTTTCCGGTGTTGTACAAAATCTGAGTCGCGGGGTTCGTGTTGCCCGCATCGTTAAACGCGAACGAATTGGGGGTGCCCTGCGCACCTGAGCCAATAATCATCCTCCTGTCCTGAAGGTCATTGGCCGCAGGCCCATTCGGAGCGTTGGGCGCGAGGAAGGCGATGTTGATGGTGCGCGCCCAATCATACAGGTGCGTGCCATGCGAGCCGACATATCCAATATCCACGACCCAATTGTGAGCAACCTCATACTGTAGGTCGAGGTTGTATTGGTAGATTCGCGGAATGCCCAGAGACTCATTGTCCGACGTACCGCCAAGCCCAGCGCCGCCGCTGTTATCCTCGATGAGGGTTGCACCCGTTGTGGGGGTACCATTGAGCACCTGCAGGGTGCGTGGTTGCCAGCCCAGGATTCCGCCGGTTGCAACTGGAGCAATGGGAATATCCAACGCGTTTCCTGGAAACGACCCGTTAGCGTAGCCGTTGTAGGGTGGATTGCCCTCTTGATTGTCCGCAAGCAGGTTTGCGTACACTGCGTCATAGAAAATGCCCCAGCCGGCGCGCACAACAAGCTTGTTCATTGCCTGCCAAGCAAGTCCAATGCGCGGCCCGAAATCAGTGATCGGGGCGCCGTGAACCAGCGTCCTGTTGGTGTTAACGAGAACTCCGGTGGCTCCTCCCGGATAGCCTGGAAAAATGCCAGCAGGCGCCGTGAATCCGCACCCGCTGAGCGCTACCGGGTTGCCACAGCGGGGGAAACCGGGATTGTAATTGGAGCCCACGACAGAACCGACCAGAGTCCCGATCTGGTTGCTGGGCGTTCCAGGACCATTGGCAACTTCAGGGCCGAGGAAGAACGATCCCGTGTTTACGAGGGCGGCCTGCGTAGGCCAGTTATTCGAGTAGACCCCACCTTGCACATCGGTTGGGTACCCATCATATTCCCAGCGGAGACCCAGGTTCAGAGTGAGCTTGCTATTCACCTTGATGTCATCTTCCGTATAGGCAGCGAATTCATTTGATCGCAACCCGAGCGGATTGCCGATCGGCGAAGCAAGCCCGTAGAAATCGATAAGCATGCCATTGCCCGCCGGGGCAGTGCCGGTGGCCGGCGCCCCGCTTGAACTGGTCAGAAAGTCAGCAACGGTCGGAAAGTCCATTCCACCTCTTGACAGCGAGGCAACATTGTACTGAAGGCGGTCCACCTCAAAACCGGCGCGAATCGTGTGTTTGCCGTGGTTCCAAGAGATATTGTCTTTCCCCTCGAATGTGTTGAAGGTATTCACTCCCGAGGCAAAGAAGTTTCCGCCGGTGTTCAGAGCACCAGCCCCGTAACCGACTGGATTGTTGAGCGGCAGGCCGAGAATCGAGATGGTGGGAGCCTGCAATATGACCGGATTTATATTGGCGCTCGTCAAGCCCCCGCAACCGGTGGAATTGGCTAGTGGCGGGGTAATACCCACAGAGCACGCGGTAAAGTAATTGCCCGGCACGGCGCTCTGGCTCTCTCGAACGTACGAGAAGAGCGCCTCATTGACTAGATTAGCGGTCGCGACGGTAGTGAGCTTGAGCGTTTCGTTGAGCGCGCCGTAGTAAGCGTTTTCAGGCGCTCCCGGTGCGCAGCTATTGATCAGGGTGCCGAGGTCATCGAGGCAAACGAAGGACTGGACTTGCGGATCCCTGGAATAGAAAAACTTTTGGGAGATCGTGTTCTTGGAGTCGACCACGTAGTCCAAGTTGCCCAGATACTGATCTTCGTTCGCACGCGTGGGCTGAGCGACGGCGAAGCCTGTGGACGCGTTGGCTGGCAGCCCGGCGGAAGTGAAAGGGGCTCCGGGAATATAAAATCCCTGGTTCACACTGCCCTTAGGGCCCGGATGTTGGAGGATCTGTATTGCAGTCAAATTGATATTCGAGCCGTCCGTGGCTACCGGCTTCTGCGTGCCAAAGATGGGAATGCCGGATGCGAGACCTCCGAATGCGCAGCCCAGGTATGACCGGTAGGACGTATAGCTACAGGGTGCGTTTGTGGGAACGTAATCCAGCGGAATCGTACCGCTGACGCCATTTCCTCGGCCGCCGTTTGCACCTGGAGCGGTGAACGGATACAACGTGAGGCCAGTGCTGAGACCTGTCGCGAAACCATTGGTTCCGACGGCGTTGAGCTGACGGAAACCCTGATAGGAACCGAAGAAGAACAACTTGTCTTTCTTAATGGGTCCACCGAGCGTGCCGCCGAAAAGGTTTTCGTTCAAGGCCTCTTGCTTGTTTGCGGGTCCGATACCTGCCGCATGCAACTGCTCTTGACTGAGGCGATTGAATATGTCGTTGGCATTCAAGGCGGAGTTACGGAAGAATTCCCAAGCAGCGCCGTGGAATTGATTCGTGCCACTCTTAGTGACGACGTTGACGCTGGCTCCGGGGTTGCGGCCGTATTCCGCGTCGTATTGCGATGTCTGAATCTTGAATTCCTGAATTGCATCCGGGTTGGGAATCCCGATGCCCGGGAAGTTACCGGACTGCGCTCCGCCACCACTTCCGTAGTTGGTAAGCGTGGCGCCATCCATCATGTAGTTGTTCTGGTCGGAGCCATTTCCGTTAACGTTGATATCCTGGGTGCCATTGCCGACCGCTGCGGCGCTGGCGACGTTAACGACGACCCCGGGAGAAAGATCAATGATCTGGGTGTAGTTGCGTGAACTCAAGGGCAGGCTGGTTACAGTTTGCGATCCCACCAGAGTTCCAACGGTGGCGTTCTGCGTCTGCACGGTTTCGGCGGTTGCCTCGACGGTGACTTCCGAGGTCTGCGCGCCGATTTCCAACTTCTCGTTCAACACCGGGGTTTCCGTAACGTTCACGGTAACCGACGGCACTGTGGAGGTCTTGAAGCCTGGCGCTTCGAACTTGAGCGAGTAGGCGCCGGGCGGAATCAACGAAAATTTGTAGTTGCCACTCGCGTCGGTTGTCGCGGTTCGTATTGCGCCCGTGCCATTGTTGGTCAGCGTAACAGTCGCCCCAGAGATCACGCCACCAGACGGATCGGTAACGACTCCGGTGAGGCCGCCCGTGGTTGCGGATTGCGCCCGAGCAGGAGATGTACATGCAAGCAGGAGAGCCAAGCAGAAGAACAGTGAAAAGACGAACTTCGGACGTAGGACGAACTTGCTCATCAACCCACCCCCACCTAAATTTTTCGCGACGCCACCCAAGCCGTCCAAACGAGAAACACACTTTCGGGCGTTTCTTTCTCGTTGGTTGTAGGGGGGAATATCACATAGGTAAGAGATATGTCAAGAAATAATTTGCTTTGGGAAAAACGACCCGGCCTTGCGGACGGAAGAGTCTCCTTGAAATCACTAGTTTCCCAGGAGGTCTAGCACTATCGCTAAATCGCGGGGAAATCAGCGCTTCTGGCCGACTAAGCCGGCGATCGTATCCATTAGATCGAATTTCGTGAGGACTTCGAGGTTGCCTGCTTCCATTTCGACGAAGACGGCGGGGCTTTCATGGCTCAGCAGGTGAGTGACCCGTTCGACAGGCGCGTTGGCGGCGACTTGCGGCAGGGCCGTGCCCATTACCTCACGGACGATCAGCTTGCGCAGTTCCTTACCCTGCAACGCGAGATTCAGGATTTGATCCTCGAAAACGGTACCGATGGAGCGGTCGTCCTCAAAAACGGGAAGCTGAGAAATATCCTGTTGCTGCATGGTTTGCAGCGCTTGAAATACGGTGCGATTCGGGCCGACGACGATGAGGTCGCGCGTCTTGCCGTTTTGGCGCTTCACGCGGATACAATCGGCAGCGGTGAGCGTGACTTCCGTATCCGCGTAGCCAAGCTCGCGCATCCAGCCATCGTTGAAGATCTTGCTCAGGTAACGTGTGCCGGAGTCGGGCAGCAGAGCGACAACGAGATCGCCTTTGTGGCAATCTTTGGCCACGCGCAGCGCCGCGGACACGCATCCGCCTCCGGAGCCACCGGTGAAAATACCTTCGCGCTTCGCGAGCCGCCGCGCCCACAGAAAGCATTCTTCGTCATTTACCTGGATGATATCGTCCAGCACCGAGAAATCCATCGTCCCAGGGAGAATGTCTTCACCGATCCCTTCCACCACGTACGTGCGAGCCTTGCCGATGTTGCCGGTTTTCCAATATTCGTAATAGAGCGAACCGTAGGGATCGACGCCAATCACTTTCACGTTGGGATTCTGTTCCTTGAGATAGCGGCCTGCGCCACTGGCCGTTCCGCCCGTACCCAAGCCGCAAACAAAATGGGTAATTTCGCCCTCGGTGTCTTTCCAGATTTCGGGACCTGTGGCGCGGTAGTGCGCGTCGGGGTTGGCTTGATTTTCGTATTGATTTGGGTAGTAGGCGTTGGGAATTTCGCGCGCGAGTTTTTTCGCCACAGAATAATAGCTGCGAGGATCTTCAGGTTCGACCGCGGTGGGGCATACGATTACTTCCGCGCCGAAAGCCTTCAGCAGATCGATTTTTTCGCGCGACTGCTTGTCGTTAATGGTGAAGACTACCTTGTAGCCTCGCACGGCCGCCACGAGCGCAAGTCCCACACCAGTATTGCCCGACGTGCCTTCGACGATCGTGCCGCCGGGCCGCAGCACGCCTTTTCGCTCGGCTTCATCGATCATGTGGACGGCGATGCGGTCTTTCATGGAGCCGCCCGGATTGAGATATTCGGCCTTCACATACAATTCGGCGAGAACATCCTTGGCCACGCGATTCAGGCGGATTAGCGGCGTACCGGCGACGGCTTCGAGGATGCTATGGCACTTCACGACTGCGCGTGCTCCTGTGTCTGGGCGGCTCGGGTGTAGCTTAGAGGCTTCGCGAAAGGGTGTCCAGCGGCAGTTTGTGAGTGGCGGAGGACGATCCGACGGCGCAGCGAAACCAGAACCCGTTGGGCGCGCGTGCTATGCTTTAGCAGCGTGCCGCGCATGGCGCCCGATGCCGAAATCGTTTTCTACGACGGCCACTGTGGATTATGTGACCGGGCCGTGAAATTCGTGCTGAAGCACGACCGATCAGGCCGCGCCTTTCGCTTTGCACCACTGCAGGGCACAACCTTTGCGTCGCGAGTTTCGGTCGAGCGGCGCGCCAAATTGCCGGACACCATAGTTGTGCTCACGGAAGATGGCGCTACCCTCACGCGCTCGGATGCATTCGTTCACATATTTCGGCGGCTGGGCGGCGGATGGAGGACCTTGGCGGGCGCGCTGGCGATGATTCCGCGGCCGCTTCGGAACTTGATCTACGATTTCATCGCGCGAATTCGCTACCGAATATTTGGCAGGCGGGACGAAGTATGTCCGATCATGCCGCCTGAGCTGAGAGCGCGCTTCGATCCATGATCGTCAAACAGGCTTACGCGGAAAGCTGACAATTACACGGGAGAAACAATGAAACGAGAAAACATTTCATCCGACGCACCGTGGGAACCGATCATCGGCTATTCGCGGGCCGTCCGCATGGGGATGTACGTCCATGTCTCGGGCACGACCGCGACCGACGCGCAGGGTCAAATCCTGGGCCTCGGCGATCCCTACGCGCAGACGATCCAGGCCCTGCGGAATATCGAATCGGCGCTGGCGAAAGCGGGCGCGCGCATGGCCGATGTGGTGCGGACGCGCATGTTTGTGACCAACATTGCGGATTGGGAGAAGATCGGCCGCGCGCACGGGGAGTTTTTTGGCGAGATTCGCCCGGCGACGGCAATGGTTGAAGTAAGCCGGCTGATCGCTCCGGAAATGCTGGTGGAAATTGAGGCCGAGGCGATTGTAGGTGAAATCTAGATACTGGGCCTGCTTTGTGCGTCTAATGCACGCGCGGGTCTTGCGCGCCCACCCTTTCTTCCTCGACGATGCAGCCATCCATCAGATGGACGGTGCGATCGGCAATGCCGGCATAACGCGGGTCGTGGGTGACCATACAGATCGTAGCGCCTTCGCCATGCAGTTGGCGAAGCAGGTCCATCACCGCCTCGCTATTTTTCGAGTCGAGATTTCCGGTCGGCTCATCGGCCAGCAGAATGGATGGCTGACCCGCTAACGCGCGGGCCACCGCTACACGCTGCTGCTGGCCTCCTGAAAGCTGCGACGGGTAATGCTTCGCCCGGTGCGCCATGCCCACGCGCTCGAGCACTTCCTTCACGCGTTTCTTTCGCTCCGGCGCGCCCATGCTGCGGTAGGTTAGAGGCAACTCGACATTTTCGAAAACGGTGAGGTCGCCAATCAGATTGAATGCCTGGAAGATGAAGCCGATCTCGCGATTGCGAATCCGCGTGCGGGACGCTAGAGAAAGCTTTTCCACGGGCTCGGCGTGAATCCAGTAATTGCCTTCCGTCGGCGAATCGAGCAGACCCAGAATTGATAGCAGCGTGGACTTGCCGCAGCCCGACGGCCCGGCGATGGAAACAAATTCGCCGCTCTTGATGTCCAGTTGCACGCCGCTTAGCGCGTGGGTCTCCACTTCCTCGGTGTGAAACACCTTGCTCACGCTTTCGAGGCGAATCAGCGACTCGGCTGTGGCATTCATTTTGGCTCCTCTCGTTGCGATTGAATCATTGTGCTTATTTCAATTCCACGCGGTCGACGTTGTCCGACGCAGACATGTCCGACAAGATCACTTCGTCGCCGACTTGCAAGCCTTTGCGGATTTCCACCGAATTCACGGATACGCGCCCCAGTTCCACGGGAGTGCGCACCGCTTCCTTGCCGCCATCGACGAGTTTGAACAAGCCCACCGTGCTATCGGCATCTCCGTGCACCGGGCGGCCCACGTAGAGCACGTCTGCCAGACGCTCGATTTCAATTGTGCCTTCAACGCTCAGGTCCGGTACGGCGCCGGGCGGTAGCTGTCCATCGAGCTTTACATCCACGGTGCGCGTGCCGTTTACCACCGATGGATCGATACGCATCACGTGGCCCGCAATCAGGCCGTTGTGCGTATCAATCGAAGCCTTCTGACCGATCTCGATATCCTTCGCTTGCGTCTCGGCAATCTTGAGCTGAGCCTTTAATAGCTTCGGCTGTGCGACGCGGGCGAGCGGCGCTCCCAGCGCTACCTGTTGGCCTACGTCCACGTCGAGCTCTTGGAGTACTCCATCGATCCCCGCCCGCACATGCATCCCCTCGAGCTGCGATTTTTTCAATGCATAGAGCGCGCGCTTCTGATCGACATTGGCCTGCTGCACGGCCAGCTGCGCTTCAATCGAATTCGCAAACGTTTCCACTTCCTTCTGTGCGAGATCGTTCTGTTTGGCGAGTTCCTCTGCTTGCACCTCGGTGGTTTTCACGTCGATCTCGGCTTTTAAACCAAGCTTTCCGAGCTGCTCGAATGCCTGCTTTTGCATCTCCGCGGTCCGGTATTGCGATGAAACGCTGGCGGCTTGCGTGCGCTTGTCCATAAGCTGATTCTCAAGCTGCGCCTTGGTTTGCAAGTAGGCGGCCTGCGCGCCCTTCACTTGGTATTCGGCATCGAGAGTTTCCTGCTGCAACTGCGGATTGCTCAAATCTAGGATCACGCTGCTCGCCTTCACCGGAGTTCCCGGAAGCAAATAGCGCTTATCGACGCGCCCGTCGGTTGCTGCGGGGATAACCCATATCGTTTCCGGGACGAGCGTTCCGAGGCCGCGAACGTCACGCAGCATCGGCCCGCGCTTTACTTTGTCCGTCCAAATAGTGGAACGATCCACGGTGGGTGCCGCGGGCTTTAGCCGCGAAAGCGCCGCGGTAATTACGACGACGAGCAGCAGCCCGGCTCCCGCATACATAAAGCGCCGAAACCGCCTCCGCCGTTTTTCTTCTTCCGGCCGCGCTATGTCCATGAAATCGCCTCACTCATATCGCAGCGCCACCATCGGATCCACGTGTGACGCCCTACGAGCAGGAATCAGACAAGCGAACAGCGCCACAACGCTCAGTAGAATCGCTGTCACAATAAATACGATCGGGTCCCATGGCTTCACGCCGTACAGTAAACTGCGCATCACCCGCGTCAGGACGAGGCCGCTTGCCGCGCCGAGCATGACTCCGATGAAAGCGAGAACCATGCCTTGCGTCACCATCATGCGGCGCACGTCTCGCGGGCTAGCCCCCAACGCCATGCGGATTCCGACTTCTTGCGTCCGCTGTTGCACCGAATACGCCATGATCCCGTAGATGCCGACCGCCGCCAGCACCAGAGCGATGCCGGCAAAGATCGTGAGCAGGGTCATGTTGAATTCTTCCTGCGCGATGGAGTGCGCAACCACTTGATCCATCGACTGGACGCTGCCCACCGGTAATCCGCCGCTGGCGACGCGGAGTTCGCGCTCGACTTGGGATGTGAGGGAGTGAGATTCTACACGCGTGCGAATGATCCACTGCATCGGGATGAGCGTAGCGTCGAGCGCGGTCAGGCTATCGTTCATCTGCGCGATAGGCACGTACATCGTGGGCGCGGGCCTATTGTTGAGGCCGTTGTCCCGCACATCGCCTACGACTCCGACGATTTCCCTGGGAGGATCTTTGAATTCCGGACCCAAGGCTTCACCGATGGTGATGCGCGCGCCGATTTCACCGCCCTTGGGCCAGAATTGCTTGGCCATCGCCTGGTTAATCACCACCACAGGCTCAGCGTCGCCATCGTCGCGCTCGCCGAACGTACGCCCTCGCAGCAGCGGAATGTGAAACACCTCGAAATAGTGCGGCGAGACGCTGCGCCAGCTACCCCCACCCGAGTAGGGGCCGTCGGTAGGCGGACGGCCCTCGATGTTAAAGGGAAGACCATAGCCGCCCTCAAGCGGAAGGCAACAGGCCGTGGCCGCAGCTTCAACTCCCGGGAGACTTTCGAGTCGCTGTCGGCCTTCGCGGACAACCTCCGCAACGGCGGCTGTATTTTGAAAACGCACTCCGCGCAGAGACATGTCCATCGTGAGAATGTTGTGCGCTTGAAATCCCGGGTCCACGCTCACTGAATCGTGAAACGTACGGATCAGCAAAGCCGCGCCTGCGAGTAAGACCATGGCTAGCGCCATTTCGGTCACCACCAGCACAGATCGTGTCTTGTTGTGGTGAATCCCGGCGCCCGAACGCGCGCCACCCTCATTGAGTGTCGCCACGAGATCGACCTGCGAGGCCTTGATCGCAGGGATTAATCCGGCGAGGACTCCCGTGAGCACCGAAATCGCCAATGCAAACAAGAGCACACGCCAGTCCAAAGTGATCGCCGCAGGGTCGGTGATTCGCGGAAGCACGCCACCACCATTGATGTCCCCGGCATTGATAGCCAGCAGCGCACGTACGCCGAAGTAGCCGAGGTACATGCCCAGCGCTCCGCCTACCAAAGACAATAGTACGCTCTCCGTCAGCACTTGCCGGGTGATTCTCCCGCGCCCGGCACCGAGTGCCGCGCGTAGCGAGATCTCGCGTTTCCTCAGGGTGGCTCGCGCGAGCATCAGGTTGGCCACGTTCGCGCACGCGATCAGCAGCACGAAGCCAACCGCGCCTAATAGAACGAGAAGGGACGTCCGCACGCCCGCAAGCCGCACTTCGTAGATGGTCTCGACCGTAAATCCCTGCTTCGGACCCATCATCGTCGGATATTTCCTTCGAAATTGCTCGGCAACCACTTGCGTGGCTGCCTTTGCCATGGCCAGAGTGACTCCGGGCTTTAGCCGCGCGGCGCCAAACAAATCGTTTCCTTGGTTGGTAGTGTTCGGATCCGCTTGCATCGGGAAGCACATGTCTCCCAGGAGCAGGTCCGGATTGTAGAAAGGAGCCATAACGCCAACGACGGTGTAGTCGGTATTGTCGAGATTGATCGTTTTGCCCACGACATGCGGGTCCGCTCCGAATCGGTTGTGCCAGAGCCCGTTGCTGATCACAACCACCGGTGGCCCGCCCGGAGCATCCTCCTCCGCGGTAAAATTGCGTCCGGCTGCCAGTCGAACGCCATAGAGTGAAAAGAATCCTGCCGAAACCCGCGTGGCACGGAGCTGCTCGGGCTGGTCGCCTCCAATGAGATTGACCCGCAGCGTGCCCGGGAAGCCGTAAAGCGCGGACGCCTGGAAGACCCGGGGTTGGTCGTGCCACATCATGTACTTGGGGATTGAAATGACCGCACTCGTCCCGCCGGTGTATGACTGCATCATGACAACAATTCGGTCCGGGTCTGGATAGGCCAGCGGTTGCAGGAGTACTTTGTCCACGACCGTGAAGATCGCGGTAGTCGCGCCGATACCAAGCGCAAGCGTGAGCAGGGCGACAGCAGCGAAGCCGGGATTCTTCCGCAGCGTGCGGGCGCCGAAGCGTAGATCCTGGAAAAGCGTTTCGAACCAAGGCAAGCCGCGACGATCGCGAGAAGTTTCTCGCGCTTGCCCGCTGAACTTGCTTTTTGCTTCGCTCATAATGGCTCCTACCCACTACCGCCCATGAGCCCGTTCCAGATTGTTAGCCGATTAGCCATCTATATAGCATGGAAATGTCCGGCGATGCGCCTGTGCGCTGCTGTTCGCAAGCAATTGTAACGTTACATCGTGTAACACTAAAGCGCTCTTGTGTCAACGTCGAATTCTGCGGTCCAGACAGCCTTTGCGCGGAGACCGAGCGGCCACGCAGAACCGCGCCTGCCGCATGATGTCCCCGATGCCAGCAGCTCTCGCGCGGTTGCTCTCCCCGACTCGCGGTCGCGCCGGCCCTGAGCATCATGCGACGCCCGCATTTGCCTGTCCGCCTACAATCCACCCGTCAGCGAGTTGAATGATGCGGCTGCCGTACGCGGCCCAGGCATCGTTATGGGTTACCTGGATGATCGTGGTGCCCTCTTCGTTCAGCTTCTTCAGCAAATCCATAATCATCTTTCCCTGGCTCGAATGGAGGCTGCCTGTAGGCTCGTCGGCAAGAATCAATTTCGGCTTGCCGATCACAGCGCGGGCCACAGCAACCAATTGCTGCTGGCCTCCCGAAAGCTGATTCGGATACAGCGACTTTTTGCCGACGATTTGAAATCGATCGAGAACGTCCGCCACCAGCGCCTGGCGCTCCGATTTTCTGATGTCGCGGTACGAAAGCGGCAAATCGAGATTCTCCGCGACGGTAAGATCGTCGAGCAGGTGATACTGCTGAAAGACGAAGCCGATGTATTGCTTGTGCAGCTCGACGCGACGCCGATTGTCCAGCTTGTGCACCGCGTGCTCGGCCAGAAAGTACTCCCCCTTCCAGTCGCCATCCAGCATCCCGACGATCCCCATCAGCGTGGACTTCCCCGCGCCAGACGGTCCCATGATCGTGACGAAATCGCCCTCGCTGATTTCCAGGTCGATGCGGCGCAGCACCCACGTGCGTCCGGCGCCGGATTCGTACGATTTCTCAACGTTCGCCAGCTTGATCATTCTTCGCGCCCCTTCTCTTTAGCCACCTGCAATCAAAATTGCCTTCTGCAGTTCCGCTTTCCGCCTCCAGCATCAAGCATCCAGCCTCCAACCCCTAGCCTCCAGAACTCACTCGTACCGCAGCGCCACCATCGGATCGACGCGCATCGCCCGCCGCGCTGGAATGTAGCAGGCGAGCAGAGCCACCAGCACAAGGAGAACCGCCGCACCGGCAAAGGAAAGCGGGTCGGCGGCGCTTACTCCGTAAAGCAAGCTCGCCATCAAATGCGTCAGCACCAGTCCGACGACGATTCCCGCGGCGACACCTGCGAGCGCCAACCTCGCTCCTTGACGCAGAACCATTCGCAGAACCTCTCCTTGCTGCGCGCCAAGAGCCATGCGGATGCCGATTTCATTGGTTCGCTGCGTTACGCTGTAACTCATGAGGCCGTACAGGCCCACCGCCGCAAGCAAAATCGCCAGACCTGCGAACGCCGCGAGCAGTGTCGTGGCGAAACGTTGCGGCCCCAGCGAATCGGCAATAAGCGAATCCATCGTCTTCACGTCGTGAACGGGCTGGTTCGCATCAACCTCCCGAACCGCCTCGCGGATATTGCCCGCGAGCGCCACCGGATTGCCGGCTGTTTTTGCAATGAGATATCCGTAAGGCGACGGTTGCTGATACAGCGAGAAATAGTAGGCGCCCTTTCCCCCGCTTTGCGAGCCTGCGGACGACGATTCCTCCCCAGCAAGCCGATTGAAGCGGATATGCCCAACAACGCCCACTACCGTGGACCATTGAGTCGTCTGATTCAATATTCCCTGGCGACCGATTTTCTGCCCGATCGGATCCTGGTTCGGCCAGTATTGGGCCGCGAGATTTTCATCGATTACAACGACTGGCTCCGAGCCGACTCGGTCGCCGTCAGTGAAAATGCGGCCCCTCAAAAGAGGGATTCCAAGGGTAGTGAAATAGCCGCGCGTCACATAGCGAACGTCCCCATGGGCACCCGGGCTCCCGGGGGCAACGGGACGACCCTCAATCTGGAAGGTTGCGGAGTCGTTCCCGCCGGCAAAAGGCACGAGGGAGCCGACGCCAGCGGAGGTAATTCCCGGCGTGTTCGATAGGCGGTCGAGAACGCTGCTAAAAAAGGTGCTTCGTTTTTGCGCTGTGTCGTATTGCGATTGCGGCAGCGCGAGAGCGGCTGTCATCACTCTGTGAGGCTGAAATCCGGGATTCACTTCGCCAATTCGCGCAAGGCTTTTCAAAAGCAGACCCGTTCCAACTAACAAGACCAATCCAAGAGCCATTTCTCCCGCCACAAGAAACGACCGGAATTGCTGGCGGCCGCGGCTGCCTGTCGCTGAGCGCCCGGATTCCTGGAGCGCACTATACGGATCGACCCGCGACATGTGCCACGCACCAATCGTACCGAAGAGCAGCACAGCTACGATTCCGATAATGGCTGTGAAGAACAACACGTGACCATCAAGATGCGCGGCCGCGCCAGGTAGCAGGGACTTGGGAGCGGCAATCAGCAGGTCCTTAATTCCATAGTACGCGATGAAAACCCCCAACAAAATTCCGGCCGCGCCCAAGACGGCATTCTCAGCCAACGCCTGCACGATCAGCCGCGCACGCGAAGCGCCAAGAGCCGCGCGCACAGCCACTTCTTTCGAACGCCCGGCCCCTTTCGCCAGCAGCAGACCCGCGATGTTCGCGCAGGCAATCAGAAGCACCAGGGCCACGGCTCCGGAAAGAATCAATACTGGGGCGCGAAGATCTCCAAAAACAAAATCCATGAGCGGCGTAAGGAACATTCCCCAGCCGGCGTTCTTAGCGAAGCTCGCAGCGGGATTCTCGATCACGCGGTTCGCAAGAATTCGAGTGTAGGCGTTCGCCTGAGAAAAAGAGACGCTCGACTGTAATCGCGCCACTGCCAGGTAGCTCTCGTTGAAGGTGTTGTTGATGTTGAAGTCGCCGGGAGGCAATCCCAGTGGCGCCCAAAGGTCGGTCTGAGGATCGGGCCAATGAAACTCGGGGCCCATGACCCCGATGATCTTGTAAGGCTCTTCGTTCAATTGAATCCGGCGGCCAATGACGCTGCGGTCGGCTCCGAACCACCGCAGCCATGCCCCATAAGCGAGAACCACTTCATGATTCGCATTCGGCTGGTCCTCTTCGGGCGCAAATACGCGGCCGAGTATCGGCTTCGCTTCGAGAACATCAAACCAGCCCGAGGAAACTTTTGCGCCTTTGAGGCGCTCCGGAAATGCGTCCGCCGTGTAATTGAAATCGTCGGCATCTTCAATGGCGGCCGCGGCGAAAATCTTTTTGCTGTCTCGAACCTGAGCGAAGTCCGGCGGCGAAACGACGATGCTCTTCAGGCCAAGCTTGTCGTATTTGACGCGCAGAGCGACCAAGCGGTCCGGATGACGAATTCCCGCCGGATGAAGGAACAGCGCATTCATTACCGAAAATACCGCCGTGTTAGCGCCAATGCCGAGGGCCAGCGTAATCACAGCTACCGTAGTGAAGCCGGGATTTTTCCGCAGCATGCGCAGCCCGAAGCGAACATCTTGCAGCAACGTTTCGATCCGCGGAATGCCGCGCCGCTCGCGATAATTCTCTTTCGTCTGCTCAAGCCCGCCGTGCTTGATCAGCGCCTGCCGCCGCGCCTCCGCCGGCGACATCCCTGCGCGCACGTTATCTTCAATGTGCATCTGGAGATGGCTCTCCATCTCGTCGGCCAACTCGCCGTCCCGCCGCCCCTTACCAAATAGCCCGCCCAGTCGTGAAAGCCAGCTACGCACCGTTCTCACGCGCCCTCCAAATCACTCACTACGACCTCACTCATATCGCAGCGCCACCATCGGATCGACGCGCATCGCGCGCCGCGCCGGTATCCAGCACGCCAGCAGCGCCACGCACACCATCACCAGCGCAGCCCCCGAGAAAATCCAGAAACCCGCATTGCTGGGGCCTGCTGCGAAACGCGCCATGGCGCGCGTCATTGCCCAGCCACCGATGAGGCCCACGGCGACTCCCGCCAATACGATGGTCAGTCCTTGACGGACAACCAGCCTCAGAATGTCGCGGCGATTCGCTCCCAGTGCCACGCGAATGCCAATCTCGCGCGTGCGCTGCGCCATCGAGAAGGACATCACTCCGTACACACCCACGGTTGCGAGCATCAATCCGACGAATCCCATTACTCCCGCCATCGTCGCGCCGAAGCGGTAAATGAAATAACCGTTGGCACCATTGAGGGCCTGCTCCATCGTTTCGGCGTCGAAGACGGGTAAATCCGGCGCGAGATTCCTGATTTGCTGCTGCACGTCTGAGAGCAGCGATTGCGGAGGAACACTGGAACGAATCTGCAACGTTCGCATCGAAGTGTACGACTGCGCCAATGGGAGGTAAAAAAACGACTGAGGGGACTCTCCCATGAGCATGTATTGGCCGTTTCCCGCAATTCCGACGATTTCCACGAAGCGTTCCTTCGGGCCGACCACGCGAAAGCGCTTGCCGATCGGGTCTTCGCCGGGCCAGAACTTGCTTGCCATCGTTTGATTCACGATCGCCACCGGCACCGCGGTTTTGTTGTCGGAATCCGTGAATGCGCGTCCCCGTAACAGGGGCACTTGCATCGTTTCGAAATACGCCGAATCGACGCGGTTGAAGAGAGCGACCGGCGGTTGCTGTCCCGCGGGCAGTGGATGTCCTTCGACCTCGATTTGTCTTCCATCGGTGAAGGCGCCCATTGGAAAGTTATAGGCAAGACTTGCCAATTGCACTCCCGGCAGCGCGCGGACTCTGTCTTCAAGTTGCCGGTAGAACTCGTTCGTGCGAGCCTCGTCGTAGCCGATCTCATGCGGGTCCACGATTACATTCAAGAGATGATCGGGATTGAAGCCCAGATAGGACCGTTCGGCGCGGTGCAAGCTGCGTACGAAGAGCGCTGCGGCGATCAGCAGAGCCAGCGAACCCGCCACTTGGACAACCACCAGACCGCTCCGCACCCGGTGACGATTCGCCCCGGCGGAATCGCTCCGCCCGCCTTCGTGTAATACCGTGTTCAGATTCGCGCGAGAGGCGCGCAAAGCCGGCCAGAGACCGACGATGAATCCGGTGAAAAGCGCAGCCCCGAGAGTGTAAGCAAAAACCCTCCAATCAAAGCTGAAATCGAAATGGAAAGGCGGATTGGTCTTGGGCAGCATCGAACCGATCGAACCGCTCGCCCAGGCGCCCAGAATCGCTCCAGCCGCGCCACCGAGTATGGCCAGCAGTATCGCCTCCGTCAGAACCTGACGCGCGAGCCGCCCGCGGCCGGCTCCGAGCGCCGACCGGATAGCCATCTCGCGCTGGCGCACGGTGGCGCGGGCGATGAGGATATTACCGACGTTCAAGCAGGCGAGAAGCAGAACCATCCCAGCCAGGAGCAGAAACAGTCCCGCGATAGCGGGGATCATCGTTCCGACGTCGGGCGACGGCCGGGATAGCGTCTCCGGTACGACACGAACGGATACCCCTTTGTCCGCATCCGCATACTGCTTGGCCAGGCGCTCGGCAATCACGCTCGCGACGCTTTGCGCCTGCGCCATTTTCACGCCGGGCTTCAACCTGCCCATCACCCTTAGGGCTCGCATCCGACGATCTGTGAATAACCCCCCCGCCTCCGGACCCGGCACGAACATGTTTAGCGGCAGATAACCGTCCATATCCAGGACCGAGTACGTCCCGTGAAATCCTTCCGGGGCAACTCCAACGATGGTTGCCGGTTTGCCGTCCACCCGAACTTCTTTGCCGATTACGCTCCGATCCCCGCCAAACCTCGTCTGCCAGTACGAGTATGCGAGCACGAGATACGGCGCATCGCCGCGGCTTTCCCCTTCGCCCGGAAGGAACAGCCTTCCGAGGACAGGCTTAAGCCCCAGGGCCGAAAAATAGTTTCCGGAAACGCAGCTCACCGTGATCTGGTGGGCGCGGCCGTCGACGCTGAGCCCGACAGGGTACGGCGCATATGCGAACAAATCCGAGAATGCATCCGCGCCTTGCTTGCGAAAATCGCTTAGATCCGCATAGGAGACGTTCGTCACGCCCAGGGGGGCTCCCTGTTGGTGGCTCGCCAGCACCACGATCTGCTCCGGATGGGGCACCGGTAGTGGACGAAGGAGGAAACCGTTCACCACGCTGAACACCGCCGAGTTCACCCCGATGCCCAATGCCAGCGTGAACACTAAAATGAAAGTCAGGGCTGGAGCTTTGGCTAGCATGCGTAGACCGTAGCGAACATCTCGGATCAGGGTTTCGAGCCACGGCAGGCTTCGGCGCTCGCGGTAGCTCTCTATCGTCTGCTCGACGCCGCCAAGCTTGATCAGCGCTTGCCGTCGCGCCTCATCCGGAGACATTCCCGCGCGCACATTGTCCTCGATGTGCATCTGGAGATGGCTCTCCATCTCCTCCGCCAACTCACGGTCGCGCCCCCGCTTACCGAACAGCCCTCCCAATCGCCACAACCACGCTCGCAGTGTGCTCACCAACATTCCTCCCACTTCCGGACCGCCGCGGATTACGGCTGCTCTTCCGGCGACAAAAACCGCGCCAGAATCGCAGTCGTCTGCACCCAATCTTGCGCTTCCCGTTCAAGCTGCTTCCGGCCGGCGCGCGTAAGCTTGTAATATTTCGCGCGGCGGTTTTTGTCTGATACTCCCCATTCCGACGAAATATAACCTTCCTGCTCCAACTTCAGCAGCGACGGATACAACGTGCCATAATTCACGGAAAGCAAGTCTCCGCTGGTCTGCTCGATGCGCCGCGCGATTCCGTATCCGTGCAGTGGCCCCAGCACTTCCAGCGTTTTCAGCACCATCAACGCGAGCGTTCCCTGCCACACATCTTTTTTGTCCGCGGTCATTGCAGCATCTCCTATGGGAAACCCATAGGCATCCTGCCACAAGACCTATGGGGATGCAATAGGAAAGAGGCTCGCCATTCTGCCTGCCCACGCAGGACGGGAGCGGACCGTCCCGCGCCTTCAGTGTAAAATGTCGCGGGAGAGGATCCAGAATGCCCGAATATACTGCCGCGCACGCTCGCGCGGGAATAGATGCCAAGCTTCCTAAAATTGAGACCTGGCCCAACCAGTTCCCTGGTTACGAAATCACGATACGTATTCCAGAGTACACGTCCATCTGCCCAAAGACCGGCCTTCCAGATTACGGGGCAATCACGATTCAGTACCAGCCGAAGGGCCTATGTTTGGAGCTAAAAGCACTAAAGATGTATTTGCTGGCGTATCGAAATCTGGGAATCTTCTACGAAAACGCTGTAAACCGAATACTGCGCGATATCGTAGCGGCGGTTCGGCCGGAATGGTGTCGAGTGACGGGGGAATTCACTCCACGGGGCGGGTTGACCACTTCCGTGGTAGCCAATTGGCCAACGTCTTCGGGCGAGTTCGCCTTTGCAAAGGATAGACTTCGGTCGCCCGCTCGTAGATAATGCGTCCAGAAATATTTCGCCCGTTCCGACCGAAGGAGAGCCGATGAGTTCGAATCCGGAGATACCTGCTGCCATGCCGCCGGCGGATGCGTCTTACGTTCCCCGCTGGGTGACCGTGCTGTTCATCCTCGCTTTCGCGCTGGTCGGATACCTGCTGTACGCGAATTACGAGCAGCGGCAGGGCCTTCGTATGAGCCGCGAGGATGCCGATAAGAAAACGCAAGCCATGGCCGCCGAACTCGACAAGACAAACGCACGCATCGCCGACCTGAAAGGGCAATTGGACGTCACATCGCAGAAGCTTGGGTTGACGCAGGATGAACTTGCGCGAGCGCGCGGCTTGGCGCAAAGCGTTCGTACGGCGCAGCAAAAGAGTGATCAGCAGTTCCGGCAGCAGCTCGGTGCCGTGCAGGCCGACACAACCACAAAGTTCGGGCAAGTAGCCACCGAGCTCAGCGGCACGCAGAATGATGTCGCCGCGACCAAAGCGGATTTGGAAGCAACCAAGAACAAGCTCCAGAGCACGGTTGGCGACCTTGGCGTTCAGAGCGGCCTCATCGCGAGGAATCACGACGAAGTTGAGGAGCTGAAGCGGCTGGGCGAACGCGATATTTTCGAGTTCACCTTGAACAAATCGACCAAAACGCCCGATCACATTGGTCCAATACAGGTAAAGCTTCGCAAGGTCGATCCAAAACATTATCGATTTACGCTTGACGTGATAGCCGACGATAAGAACATCGAGAAAAAGGATAGGACCGTCGGCGAGCCGGTGCAGTTCTACGTTCGCGGCGCACGAGCACCCTATGAAATCGTTGTGTTCGATGTTACGAAAAACGAGGCGAAGGGCTATCTAAGCACACCCAAGTCGGCGACGGCTGCCCCTCCCTCCGGGAACCCTCCGGGTCACTAGTTGCACGTTAGCGAATAGCGAACGCGGCTTTCAGATTCCTGCAGCCCCTCTTTCCGCCCCGTGTCATGCTACTAGAAAATCCGTACCAGATTGTTTCGGTAGGTCTGGCTCGCGGTTTGGAGGCATGCATGTACCCCATGCGTCGTTTGGTACCCCGCTGGCTGTGTCTCGCGACTGTATTTGCGGGTTTTCTTGCCTCGAGTTCTTTGTTGCAGGCACAAGCGCCTCTTGTCGAGCGCCTGTCGCCAGACACCGTCTTTTGCGTAGCGTGGCGCGGCACAGCATCTCTCTCTAGTGCGGAGCAAAAGAATCATGTTCTGCAACTCCTGCAAGACCCCGCTTTTGCTCCTGCTTGGATAGGCCTTGCCGCAGCTTTTCAGCAACGGAATCAAAAGGCTGGATCTCCCGCCGCGGCAATGGGGCTCCCCGACATCACGTCACTGCTGGAAAACCCGCTTGTGTTTGGGGTTGGCGCCGTTCCGAATGATGCGGGATCCGCTGGGCCAAATGGCCGGCCATCGCGCTTCGGGTTCTTTATCGTTTATGACGCAACCGGAAAAGCAAGCCTCATCGACAAATTGAAGACCTCGGCCCAGACCAGCACCAAAATGCATTCTGAAGTAACGACCTATAATTTTGGTGGAACCTCGGTGGAGGTCCGCGCCGTGGGCGCCAGCTTTACTTATAGCGCCCAGGCGTCCCGTTATTTTGTCGCGTCCGACCAAAAACAGATTGTGGAGGGCTTGATCGCCCGCTTCCGAAGCGCCGACAGCAATGTAGCATCGTTGGGTCAGCTTACGCCGTATCGTGATCTGCAAAAGTTCATCGGGTCCGAAGCAGCGCTTGAATGGTACGCGCGCATTCCGGACCCGGACCAGTGGACTTTTCCGCCCTCCGGAGGAAAATCCGCAGCGCAGTTCGTCAAGAGTATTCACCTCGAAAAGGTTCATGCCGCCGCCGGCGGTGTGAGCTTCGCTGGAGAAGCGATGCACGTCAGGGGCGCGGTCCTGGGCGACACGTCGCCAGGAAGCGTCTTCGATCTCGCAGGGCCCAGCACGACCGCCTTCCAAACGGAGGCAGTTGTCAACGGGAGTTCCACCTTCAGCATGTCTCGCTTCAATCTCGCAGCGTTGTACACTCTGTTGCGTGGCGCTATTGTTGGCACCCTGAACCCGCAACAAGTCGCCAATGTCTCCGCGATGGAAACTGTTGGCCAAAGCTATTTAGGAATGCCAATCGCTGACGCGTTTGGCCTGATGAGCGGTGAAATTGCTTCTTTCTCCAGTTATTCCGATGATGGCACGGCGCAGCAACTATTTGCCGCGACCATACGGCAGCCGGAAGCCGTTGTGCGAATCTTGCGGTCCGTCGTCGGCTCGATGATCGTGGCTGAAGACTCCGCCGGCCCCACGACTTTCCTGGATATTGCGTATCCTTACAAAGACCCCAAAACGGGGACGCAGCGGCGGAAATTCTACTATCTCGCTGTCACTCCACGGATGTTGGTCGGCGCGCCGCGGAAAGCCATGGTGCGCGAGACTGTTCAACGGCTCAATTCCGGTCCGGATGCCTCGCCGGCTTCCGGTGTTCGGGCCAACCCAGACTTTTCTCGAATGAGGTCGCTCCTTCCTGAAAAACTCTCCGGACTGAGCGGTTCGGACCTTACTCAAATTCCCTGGGACAAACTGCTCGCAAATCTTGAGGATCAAATCGCGCAAAACGCCAAGCAAAAGAATGGGCAGCAGCCACCACCAGATTTGGGCTGGCTCAAGCCGGATACAATCTCGCGCCACCTTCACATCGCGCTGAGCGGATGGTGGAAAGACTCCGGCGGCGTGTACTTCGATTCATATCTTCAGTGAGGTGAGGAATCCTCTCGGGACCGGTCGTTTCTCATTGGTGGCGGTTGTCGCTCTGGGTCTTTTTCCTGCCACTTTGGGAGGTGCGCAGAAATCGGCTTCAGCGCAAACGCCGCCGCTGCGATCCGCGACTGAGCTCGTAAAATTGGATACTAGCGTCCTCGATCAGAGTGGAAAGTTCGTCGCCGGGCTGACCGTGCACAATTTCCGTGTCCTGGACAATGGCATCGAGCAACCAATCGTCTTTTTCTCGCCGGTCCAAACTCCAGCGCAAATTCTCGTGATGCTCGAGACGAGTCCTGCCGTGTACCTGATTCAAAATGAACACATCGCGTCTGCCTATGCCCTCGTGGATGCACTCGCGCCCGATGACCAAGTGGCGCTCGCGACCTACGCCGCAATACCGCACGGAATTCTGGGCTTTACAGAGGATAAGTCGGCGCTGCTCGCGGCCTTGGGCCAAGTACAGTACACAATAGGAATGGGGGAATTGAACTTATACAATTCAATCTCGACGGTTCTCGATTGGCTCAAATCGTCGACTGGAAAAAAGGCATTGGTGCTCCTCAGTACTGGACTCGATTCTTCACCTGCGTCGGACTGGGACGCCCTTGTCAGGAAGCTGCGCGGAGGGGACATCGTTATTTTCCCAGTCGCCCTGGGAGGTTCATTGCGCGGAGAGCCTGGTCCCAAGTCGAAGCCAAAGAAAAAAGCATCAAGGGTGGATGGGGAACGGGAACCGGAATCTCCTCAGGCTGACAGTTCCGAGATTTTCGCCAAGGCCGATACAGCGCTGCTCTCGCTGGCATCAATCACTGGCGGCCGCGCATACTTTCCCAAATCCGCAAACGATTTCGTTCCAATATACCGCCAGATCGCTTATGAACTGAGAAACGAATATGTCCTCGGCATTCAGCCGGCCCAAGATGGAGAATTCCACTCGCTGACAATCGAAGTGATCGGCAATGCGGATAGATCGGCAATCCCAAATGCGAAAACGCCGGCCTATCGTATTTCCGCTCGCGCTGGGTATTTGGCTCCCAAGCCTTAGTTTCGTATACTCAATCCGAATGTGTGCGATCTCACCGAGGGCGAGATGAATCGGCGGCTTGCTGCATTGGTGGTGCCGTTGATCGTGCTCACCGTCTGCTCGGCTGCGCGTCCCGCGTCCTATCCAGCGAATCGCTCACCATTTCCGCAGCAGCCCCCGCCGCCGCTGCGATTTACCTTCGGAGGAAATGCGGCCGAAATTCCTGCAACCTTTATCGACAGCTTGGTCTTCCTTCCGGTGCATGTGAATCAGAGCGAACCGAGTCTCTTCGAGCTGGATTCGACGGCTGCGGTTTCGTCGATCGATCCCGACCGAGCTATGGAGATTGGAATCGGACGAACACCAGTGCCCCTGCTCAATTTGAGCGGCGTCGATATTTCTTTGGGCTCCTTGGCAGAAACCACAAAGAAGGATTTCGGGGCATACGTAGGCCGGCCGTACGAAGGCACCATTGGAAATGACGTTCTCGCGGACGCCGTGGTCGAAATAGACTACGCGAGGCAAACCGTCCGATTCTACGATCCGGCAACCTATCAATACTCCGGCAGGGGAAGGAGCTTTCATTTGAACCTGTCCTCGGGCGAACCCGTGGTGCAGGCAAAATTCACCGAGACGAATGGCAAGACGTTTGATGGCAGTTTTGCAGTGGACACTGCTCTTGATGCGTCGATTGTAATTTCAGGCAAGTTCGAGCAAGCGCATCATCTGCGCTTCACACATACAAAGACGATCCCGGCCACAGATATCGAATTGGGCGGAGCGCAGCAACCGGTATTCGCCAGAATCATGCAAGTGAGTGTTGGCCCTTACGATATTCGAGATCCCATCGCTGTTTTTTCACGGGGAGATTCGCCGGCTGACGCCAATTCTCGCCTCGCCGGACGGCTGGGAGCGAGGCTGCTCCGTCGGTTCACCGTTACCTTCGATTACCCTCACCAGCGGATGATTTTGGATCCCAGCAGCGAGTTTCGCGCCGACGACTTCGAAGACATGAGTGGCCTCGCGATCCTTGCAACGGGTTCAAACCTTAAGACCTTTGAGGTCACTGAGGTACGCTCCAGCACGCCGGGAGCCGATGCTAAAATTCAAAAAGGGGATGTTATTGCCGGTGTAGACGACGAGGCTGCTGCGGACCTCAGCCTGGCGGCGATTCGTAAATTATTCTGCCAGCCGGGCACGAAATACAAACTCCTCATTCAGCGAAAGGGCCAAACACTCACGGCCACGCTTCAGACACGCCGCCTGATCTGATGCTCCGTCTGTTCGCCGGATCAGCCGATTATCCCTCGTGCCGGTCGCTCCTATTCGAATCGTCGCATCGTCGTGGCCATGTTGCTCAATCGTGCGTCCGCCTTCGCGAACACGCTACCCTGCTCGAATTTCCCGGAAGGATTTCGCTTCCCGGCGTGAACTCCAGTAAGTATCTCTATTCCTTGCTCGATTGTAGCGACCGGATAAATATGAAATAGGCCCTTTGCAACGGCCTCGATCACCTCATCCCGCAACATTAAATCGTCGATGTTTTCCGCTGGGATCAGAACTCCCTGACTTCCTGTGAGGCCTTTCAGGCGGCACACATCGTAAAAACCCTCGATCTTCTGATTCACGCCGCCAATCGGCTGAATATCGCCTTGCTGATTTACGGAGCCCGTAACCGCCAAGTCCTGTCGCACCGGCAGCTCCGCCAGCGCCGAAAGTAGCGCATAAATTTCCGTGGAGCTGGCGCTATCGCCGTCGACGCCGGAATAGGATTGTTCGAAGCACAGGCTCGCGGCCAGCGACAGCGGCTTATCTTGAGAAAATACTCGCCGGATGTAACCCGAAATAATTTGGACGCCCTTGTCGTGGAACCGGCCGCTGAGATTGGATTCGCGCTCGATGTTGATGATGCCCGTTTTGCCGAGGGCCACCGACGCAGTGATCCGGACAGGTTTGCCAAACGCGTAGCCGCCGATTTCCATCACGCTCAGCCCATTCACTTGGCCGGCCCGGCCCCCGGTGGTGTCAATGAATACGAGGTTTTGTTCGATCAGCTCGCGGATTTTAGTTTCGAGCAGATTGTGCCGGTCCACCTTTGCGTCCAGAGCGCGCCGAACGTGCTCGGCGCTGACGATCTGGCTCGCATCGAGCTTCGCCGCATAGGACGATTCTCGCGCGAGATCGGCGAGGTCAAAAAAACGCGTGGTGATTTTCCCCCGCCGTCCAGCAAGGCGAACCCCGTGCTCGAGTATCGCGGCCACCGCCGAACGGTCGAAGTGCAGAAGCTTTTCGTCATCTACAAGTTTCCGCAGGCGTCCACCGTACTGGCAAGCGACTTCCTCGCTCCATTTCATCTCTTCGTCGAATTCCACCCTGACCTTGAAAATCTTTTTGAAATCGTCTTCGTAGTCGTACAGCATTTCGTACATATCGCGATCGCCGATCAGGATGATTTTCGCGTGGACGTCGATCGGCTCCGGCTTCAGCGCCGCGGTACTGAACGGGAAGAAAACGTCCACCGGCTGGATCTCGAGCTTCCCGTGATTCAAAGTTCGTTTCAGCGTCCGCCACACGCCCGCTTCCGTCAGGGTATCCAGCGCGTACATCACCAGGAAGCCGCCATCCGCTCTCAGAAGAGAGCCTCCTCTCAAATCCATGAAGTCCGAGTTCCATCCGCCCCGCGTGTCGTAGCTGCGATGAATGGTCCCGAAGAGGTTCGCGTAGGTCGGGATCGTCTCAAATACCACCGGACATTTTTCGCTCTCAACGTGCGCGAGGATCACGTTCACGCCGTAAACGCGAAACGGGTCGCGCTCGGCACGCTCAGGCTTCGGCGCGCTTCCGTCGCCCGCGGGTTGCTGTTCGTCCTCGCCCTCGCGTTCTTTGAACGGCTCGAGGTTGTCGAGAATGTGGTGGCGAACCTCCTCCAGGTATTCCGAAATTGACGAACTCGGATATTTTTCCTTCAACTCTTCGATAACGCCATCGACCAGGACGGAGGCGGCCTCCTGCTCGAGGTAGCTCATTTCGCTGGCCAGTTCGCGCGAAAGCGAGAGCGTCCGCCGGTACACCACCGTGAATTCCTGGCGAAACTGGTCGTATTTCCTCTCGATATCTTCGGCGGCGGTGTTCTCTAGCTTTCCGTCTTGCACCATCTTGGGGATTTCCTCGATGGGGACCATCTGCCCTTCAAGCACTGGAAAAATCTCCGGCAGCGCGACAGCTCCCACCTGCATTCTTCCGAGCGCAAACTGCTCCCGCGCGATTCTCCGCGTGAAGTCGTCCATCAACTCCTTTTCTCTCACTGTGAATCGCTCCACGATTCGGGTTTTCTGGCGTTGGAATGGTTCCCCCTCGAACACCTGCGGAATGCGACGCCGCAGAAAATCAATCCCCGATTCGACTTCCTTCTTGAAAGCGTTGGCCTGTCCTCGTGGCAGTGTCAGCAGGCGCGGCCTGTCGGCATTCTTGAAGTTATTTACGTAACACCGGTCAGGCGCTGGCTCAGTTTGCGGATGCAAGTCTTCGATCATGCGGACAATCATGCCGCCACGGCTGGTTCCGGAAAGCCCGCACACGAATAAGTTGTATCCGGACGCGGTCAGTTCCACGCCCATGCGCAGAGCGCGAAGGGCCCGCTCTTGGCCCATGTCCCCGGAAACCGGCGCGATTTCGGCGGTTGTTTCGAAAGGGACCGTGGCGGGATCGCATCGCCAGCGCAGCTTTTCGGGAGGCAAGCTTTCGTGTTGAGGCCGGTGGTTTCTCGCCATCTCTAGACTTCCTCAAAGCGTCCTAAACTCAGGGACGAGGTTCGTCCTCGCGTGGCCCGCCCTCTTCGAGATTCTGAACACTGGTTGTTTGTTCAATAGCTCTTCAAGGGCCGTTACTCTAGCACACGCCGCCAGATCGGTTTCTACTAGGTTTCCAATTGTTTATTAGTAGATACCGACTCCGAAGCATACAGGTCGAGGAGGCTTATCGTAGCAGCGACCACAATGGGCCCTAAAACCACTCCGAGTAAACCGAACGCGCTGATCCCACCAAGCACGCTGATGAATACTACTAGGCCGCTCATCTCCGCTCGACCGCTGATTAGCCACGGCCGGATCAGATTATCGACGAGGCCCACGATCACCGAGCAGAAGGCGATCAGAATCAGTCCACGAATCCAATGTCCCGCGATCATCAGGCTGATCGAAATCGGAAGCCATACGAGAGCAGATCCCACGAGGGGTACAAATGACAAAAACCCCATCATCACGCCCCAAAAAATCGGCCCTTTCACGCCGGTAATCGCAAACGCTATGCCGCCTAAAAGCCCATGGGCCGCAGCGGCTACCAAGCTCGATGTGACGCTCGCAAAGATCAGTTCGTGCGTCTCGCCAAGCATCCGATCCCGGTAGGAGCTCCGGAAAGGCAGTACCGTTTTCAGCCGCGCCAGCATCGACGCGCCATCTCGATAGAAATAGAACATCGCTAGGATCGTAACTCCTAAATCGAATACGAAAATTGCGCTGTGCTTCAATATGGTTCCGATCCGAGCAGCAACAAATGTCGCCGCCAATTCGCCGTAGTGGCGAAGTGACTCCGAGAAGTCGCTGGCGTTCGCCGCCGGAAATCGTTGCTGAATCTTTAGCCAGAGGGCGTTTAGCCAGGCGAAATGACCGAGGGCTACCTCAAACTGAATCGACTGCGCTGCGCTCACTCCTTGCCGGACGAATGCAATCATTACGAACAGGGATGGGACAATCAGGATAAGCGTCATAGCGGCTGTGGTAGTTACCGCCCCTGTGTTCGTGCCGAGTCGCGCAGCCACGCGTTCATACGCCGGATAAGAGACCACCACGAGAACCCCAGCCCAAGCGAGTGGCACCAGAAATGGCGAAAACACAAGATAGACGAGGTAAACGAGCAGAATAACGATGCCGAAGAAAAGGACGCTGCCCAACCGCTTGTGAGCCGTCGTTTCAGTTGTCAAATGTCCCTCGCCCCGGCCGGCCGCCAGGCAGTCAGACTGATAGTTGCATTCCCCGCATTTGTCAACTGCCCGATGTACATGAACTCAGCTGGCTCTGTGTACGCGGAGTGGGATAGCGAGCCGGAGTTATTCGGAAATCAACATACGCCAACACGAGGAAAGAGAACCGCGAGCGGCCGGAATTTCAAAGGGGCTTAGTGCTCGGCTTCTTCATGCGCGCCAACGGTTTCATCGGGCACATCTCCCGCACGGCCTTTCACGCGGTCGTACACACTGTACTGGCAAGTTGAACCGATGGCTTCATTGTAATAGGTCGGAACTCCGAGAGCCGTTCGCAGCTCTTCATTAAAGCGCCGCAAATCGGCGAGTTGGCCCACGCGGATGGGATATTTGCGCCCCTCGTGCGTCAGTAGGAATTTTTGATAGCCCGCATCCCAAAGATGCGTGAACTGGCCCTGAAACATTATCGACGGGATGATCGTCATCCGGTAATTGCCTTGGGGCTCCTTGCGAAGCTCCGCGCCGCAGTCATATTTTTCGATGCGGACCACGCCGCCCGAGCTGCGCACAAGAAATCCCTTCGCCGAAAGCGATTCCACCTGAGGCTGATTGAACAGCTTGTTCACATACCACATAGTTCATCAGAATATGGACTCCGCTGCCATCCTGTAAAGCTCAAAATAGCTCACCGGCGATCCTGCCACGGATCTTCGCGAGCGCTGATTGCGGGACGGGCGCAAACTCTATATAACTCTCCTTCAGCCAAACCGGCGAAGAACTCCGGGAGGTGGAATGACGGAGGTACAGGCTTTGCGAGTCTTCTTATTGCTCGTCGCAGCGGGATTCGTAGCTGCGCCCACCCACGCCCAGGCCGCCCCGAATGGCGCGGCGCTTTTCCAGACTCACTGTGCCATGTGCCACGAAGGCGCGGCAGCCGCAAGCAACCGCGCACCCAGCCGAGCGGCACTCGCGCAAAAATCACAAGAGGAAATTCTGCGCGCGCTCGAATCCGGCCCCATGGTCATTTACGGCAACCGAATGTCGGAGGCGGAACGCCACGCTGTCGCAGCGTTTCTCTCGTCAAATACGGCGAGCACAGCCGCTTTGTCGATGGCAAATCTTTGCGCGACGAAGGCTCCGATCACGGCGGCTGGTGCGGCAAACGCCGAAAACTGGGATGGCTGGGGCCTCGACATTGTGAATTCGCGCTATCAGACACACACCGCGATCCGCCCCGGCAATGTGTCGCGTCTGAAAGTGAAATGGGCGTTTGGAATTCCAGACGCCAGCACCGCGTACGGACAGCCTACGGTGTTCGCCGGCCGCGTATTTTTCGGTTCGGGCAATGGCACCGTTTATGCCTTAAACGCCGATAGCGGATGCACGCTATGGACATACAAGGCCGGAACAACAGTGCGAACGGCCATCACCGTGGCCGCGGCCGGCAAAGGCCGCTACCTCGCTTATTTTGGAGACGGCGAAGCGGATCTGTACGCGGTCGACGCCGAAAGCGGAAAACTTGTTTGGAAGGTCAAAGCAGGCTCCCATCGCGGAGCAAGGATTACGGGAGCGCCTCAGCTCTATCGCAACCGCCTTTACGTTCCCATGGCGTCAAACGAGGAACTGAGCGCCGGCGACCCGAACTATCCATGCTGCACCTTTCGCGGAAATGTCGTCGCCGTGGACGCGCTGACCGGCAAACAAATCTGGAGAGCCTACGCGATCGCGGAAAAGCCTGGGCCATCCAAGCCCGGCGCCAGCCACGCGAAATTCAGTCCCGCCGGCGCGGCTATTTGGGACGCGCCTACCATTGATGCAAAGCGCGGCGTTCTCTATGTCGGAACGGGCGATGCATACGTCGATCCCGCGCCCGAGGGCACGGACGCGATTATCGCTTTCGACTTGGCGACCGGAAAGCGGCTTTGGGTGCAGCAGAAAACTCCCAATGATGTTTTCAACTTCGGCTGCATCGATCCGCGCCATTTCAATTGCCCAGGGCGGCCGGGCCCGGACGTCGATTTCGGTTCCTCGCCGATCCTGCAGGATTTGGGCAATGGACATCGCGTTTTGCTCGCAGGCCAAAAAACCGGCGTGATGTACGGTCTCGATCCGGACGACGGCGGGAAAGAACTCTGGCAGGTTCGAGTGGGTCAGGGCAGCGGTCTCGGAGGAATCGAGTGGGGATCGGCTACGGACGGAACCAACGTCTACGCCGCAAATTCCGATATTTCCACGCTCACGTCGTCTGGAGCAACTCCCCCACCCCCAGGAGGGTTGGCGGCAATTGATATCCGCACCGGCAAGCTCGTCTGGAAGACGATGCCTCCGAAGCCGGCCTGCCTCGGCCAATCAGGATGCAGCGCGGGACAGCTTGCCGCTGTAACCGCCATTCCCGGCGTCGTATTTTCCGGCTCGATGGATGGCCACCTGCGGGCCTACTCCACCAAAGACGGAAAGATCATTTGGGACTTCGATACGCTGCCGGATTTCCCCACCGTGAACGGCGTAAAGGCCCACGGCGGCTCGATGAGCGGTAGTGGCCCCGTCGTATCGGGAAATATGATATACGTGGCCTCTGGTTTCGACGTAACCGCCGGGATGCCGGGAAACGTGGTCCTGGCATTCGAGGATGCTCAGGCGGGTTCGGACTCCGTCGCCACCCACTAGAGCTTTTGCGGGCAATCGAAATCTTACTCTGGGCAAAGTCTCCAACTGTGTATTTTCGGGGCCAGAATCCCTAGCAGGCCAAAAAACTTCAGACCTATCGAGGTTGATCATGGAGACTCAAATACAGCCTTCCAGGTGGTACGGTGTTCTTCTTTTGTCGATATTGTCCGTAGCCGCCGTGGCTTCAACGGTCGCCCAGCAGCACCATCGCGCGCGCACCCCGAAGACGCTCCGCCTGTACGTCTTCGATTGCGGGGTAATCAAAGGCCTCGATCCCGCGCTATTCAACTTCAAGAAAGAGGAGCTTGCAGAAACCGAGCTGGCCGTTCCTTGCTACCTGATCGCCGATCCCAAAGGCACGCTGATGTGGGACGTAGGCGTAATCCCGGATTCAGCTTTCAAGGATGACGGCAAGCCGGTGACGCAGGGTGTTTCCACTGTCACTCGGACGCTGAAATCGCAGCTCGCCGAAATCGGCTACTCGCCCGCCGACATCACTTATCTGGCCCACTCGCACTATCACGGCGATCACATTGCCAATTCGAACGAGTTCGCCAGCTCCACGTGGCTGGTGCGCAAAGTGGAACGCGACGCGATGTTCGCCGCGAAGCCTCCGGCGCTCGTCGATCCTAAAGACTATAGCGAGCTGAAAGACAGCAAGACCATTATCCTGACCAAGGACGAATACGATGTATTCGGCGACGGCAAGGTGATCATCAAATCAGCGCCCGGCCACACGCCGGGCCATCAAGTGCTGATTCTCAAACTCGCGAAGACCGGGCCCGTGATGCTGGCGGGCGATCTTTATCACTACCCCGAGGAGCGCAAGCTGAATCGCGTCCCTACATTCGAATACAACAAGGAGCAATCCCTCGCCAGCCGCGCGATGATCGAGGAATATTGCAAAAAAACGGGAACGCAGCTGTGGATCGAGCACGACTATGTGCACAATTCGAAGCTAAGGAAATCTCCGAAGTATTACGATTAGTCTTTGCGCAGCGTCGGCGTCTCGCCGGCTCTTTCTTGAATTGCACCGCCCCTAAAGCTTCAGGATAGGGTGACCTTTGCCGTCGTCGCCAAATGCCCCGCCCCATCTTTTGCCCACAGCGAGATCGTTTTCCCATCGCCTTCAGGCTTGCCGCAGACCACAAACGGCTCTGTGTCGAATAGCGGGCTCACGGCTCGAAACGCGAATCGCCCAATCTTCGCGTCCGGCAAATTGCGCCGCACTAAATCGAGCAGCATGGTCGCGATCAGCGGGCCGTGTACAACCAGCCCCGGATAGCCTCCCACCTCGGTCGCGTAGCGGCGGTCGTAATGAATACGGTGCGCGTTGAATGTCAGTGCGGAGTATCGGAAGAGCAACACATCATCAGGTCGGATCACTCGCTCCCATTGCGTGTCTGAGGGAGCGGCCTGCTCTGGCACTGTTCTCACTTCCCCCTCTGTTGCGTTGTCGCGATAAACGATGTCCTGCTCCTCGCTCAGCGCGATTCCCTCGGCATTTCCGATTTCATGCCGCACGATAACGAATACCAGCGGCCCGCTTCGTCCTTCCTTCTGCCGCACATCCAGAATGCGCGAGGTGCGCGTGTACGTTTGTCCCATGCGCAATGGGCGCTGAAACTCGAAACGTCCACCGGCCCACATACGCAGGGGCAGCAACACCGGCGGCAGGAAGTCGCCTGTCTTTGCATGTCCATCGGGGCCGAGCTCCGATTGCTTGTGAATTGGCAGGAACCACATCCAGTGCCACAGTGGCGGTACTGGATCGCCGGCGCGCGGCGCCGGCGCGTCGATGTCGAGCGTCGCGGATAGCGCGGCCACCGGCATCGAGGTAATCTGATCTGTTCGCGTTTCGGTTTTCCCTACCCACGCTTGCAAGTCCGCAGCGTTCACGTTTCCGCGCTCCATAGGTTTGGCACCGGCCACATTACCATGCTCCCGCTCGGTACAAAGCCCGCGTGATACACTCCGCCTCCTGACCGGCACGAACGCGAAATCCGCATGCATAGCGGCGCACAAATTACGGCGCAAAAGAATACTGGCGCCACAATTCCCATCGCTGTTGGGTGGCGCATGTGGATTCCCGTCGTCGCTATGATGACGTGCTCCTGGCTCTCCTACGTCGATCGCCAGGCGCTCGCCGTAATTTCCCCGATGATTCTGCGCGACACCGGCCTGAGTGCAGCATCTTACGCGGATGCCATCTCCGTTTTTTCCATTGTCTACATGATCGCGAATCCGCTATGGGGATCGCTGCTCGACTATGTCGGCTTGCGCGCCGGCATGCTCGCCGCTGTCGGCATTTGGACAATCGCTAGCGCATCGCACGCCTGGGTTTCTGGTTTTCTTGGTTTCGCTCTAGCTCGTGGCCTTCTCGGCTTCGGCGAAGGCGCCACTTTCCCCGGCGGCTTGCGAACCGCTGCTGATTCGTTGCCGCGGGACCACCAATCGCGCGGCATGGGAATCTCCTACAGTGGAGCATCTCTCGGGGCCATTTTCGCGCCGCTGATTATTACACCGCTCGCGCTGCGATTCGGCTGGCGCGCTGCGTTTATTGCCACAGGAGCGTTGGGCGCGGGATGGTTGGTGGTGTGGTGGTTTGTGGCCCGGCCGCCGCTGGTGCGCGCGGTGAATCGAAGCAAGCGCAAAGTTACCTGGCCCAATTTGCTCGAACGGCGCTTCTGGCTGCTGGTGGTGGGCATGGGACTCGGAGGCGCCGCCCTCGGCCCCACGCTCTACCTCAGCCCTCTTTACCTGAGTCGGGTGCTCGGCCTCACTCAAGCGCGGCTTGGAGAAATTCTCTGGATTCCGGCGTTGTGCTGGGAGCTGGGATATTACTTCTGGGGTTGGATTGGCGACCGCTTCGTGCGCGAAAATCCCAGGCCGCTGAGTCTCTACATCCTGCTGACGATCCTCGCGCTGCCGCTTTCGCTCGTAACCGAAACCACTTCTTGGATCGCAGCCCTGGCTTTCTTTTCCTGGGCCATGTTCATCGCCGTGGGTTTCATCGTGACCTCGCTGCATCTGAGCGCGCGCGCTTATCTGCGCGATGAAACCGGTATGGTGGCCGGGATTGGTTCCGGTGCGTGGTCCGCGGTGGTGGCAATTCTTCTCGTGATCTACGGCCGCTGGTTCGACCGCCAGTGGTACGAGGCCACATTCATCTCATTGAGCCTCGTTCCAGTTTTGGGCACGGGACTGTGGTGGTGGATCGGCCGCGGACCATCGCGAGCGGCGAGCTGAATTGCCCTATCGCATGACAAACGGATTCGGTGCGTTGCCCACAATGTCGATCCAGACGCTCTTCGTCTGCAAGTATTCTCGAATCGCGTCGATGCCGCTTTCGCGCCCAATTCCAGAACGTTTGTATCCTCCAAACGGAGACATGTAACTCACCGCCCGGTAGGTGTTCACCCAAACCGTTCCCGCTTCCAATTGCTCCGACATCAGCAACGCGCGGCGGATGCTGGTGGTCCACACTCCCGCAGCCAAGCCATAAACCGTGCCATTGGCAATCTTCACCGCTTCTTCCTCGGTGTCGAATGGGATGATGGAAAGAACCGGGCCGAATACTTCCTCTTGTGCGATGCGCATTTCGGGCCGCACACCGGTGAAAATTGTCGGCTCGACGAACCAACCGACTCCGCACTCCGGCCGCTGAGCGGGCGTGCCTCCCAGACGGCACACAGCGCCTTCTTCTTTCGCAATTCGGATGTAATCGAGGACTTTTTCGTATTGCGGGCGAGTGGTGATTGGACCGACCTGCGTGGCCGGGTCGAGCGGATTGCCCATGCGCGCGGTTTTCGCCATTGCGAGGAGTTTTTCGACGAATTTGTCGTGAATCGGACGGTGAATCAGAGCACGCGAGCCAGCGATGCACGTTTGTCCCGTGGCCGCGAAAATCCCGGAGACAACGCCCTTCACCGCTTCATCCATATCGGCATCGTCAAAAACAATGTTGGCGGATTTTCCTCCGAGCTCCAGGGTGACGCGCTTGAGTCCGCGAGCCGCCAATTGATAGACGTGCTCGCCGGTGCGATCGCCGCCGGTGAAGGCAACCTTAGCCACGTCGCGGTGCGCAATGAGCGGCTCGCCGACTTCGTTACCGTATCCGGTGACAATGTTAACGACTCCGGGCGGAAAGCCGGCGCGTTCGAAAAGCTCGCCGAATGTGAGTGCCGAAACCGACGCGAATTCCGACGGCTTCCACACCACCGTATTGCCCGCGGCCAAAGCGGGCGCAAGTTTCCAGGTCGCCAGAAGCAGGGGAGAATTCCACGGAGTAATCGCAGCAACCACGCCCAGCGGTTCCTCGCGCGTGAAATTGAATACGCCGGGTTTGTCGATCGGAATTACGCGGCCCTCGATTTTGTCCGCCAGGCCGCCGAAGTAGCGGAACCATTGAGGCACATATCTCACTTGGCCGCCCATTTCGGCAATCAGTTTTCCGTTGTCTGTGGTCTCGATCTCCCCAAGTTTCTCGGCCTCCGCCGCGATCAGATCGGCTAAGCGGGCAAGAAGAGCGCCGCGGGCGGTCGCGGTGAGCTTCCGCCAAGCGTCGCCGTAAAAAGCCGACTTGGCCGCGGCTACGGCCCGGTCAATATCTTCCTTGGTTCCGCGCGGGATGAGCGCCCACGGCTTGGCGGTGTACGGATTCACCGACTCGAACCATTCACCGGAGGCCGGGTCGACCCATTTTCCGCCAATCAGAATCTTGTGCTTCTTCATCTCAGGCATCGATCGTTATCCTCATCCGCGGTCCTCGTTCACCCTCCCGGTTTTGTGCCGAGTAGACTGTACCCCGATCCTTTGTTATGTGTAACTTACAAGTGATTCTACTCGACAGCTGTGACGAGCAGAATCCGCGAAATTGGCTGGCTGGAGTCCTGCGGACGAAGGCTTTCTTCGCGCCAGCTACGCCGGTAGGAAGGTGGCTGCGAGTGCGCGTGGGGCGCACCGATCCCGCAGAACGAGGCCTTTCGTCGGGCTCGCCATTTCGTTCCAACTGCTCAGATGTTTTCATGCGACCAAAGTTAGCTAATACGGGAAAGCGATTCAAGCGGTTGTTGGTGTAAGGAATTTTTGGGAGGCCCGGGATCAATTGCTAGGCGGTGGCTCGATGAGGCATGATACGCGTTCTGCGCACCGTTAATCGCCGCTGTAGGGCATCGCCTTGCTGGATGAGAATGGCCGAAAAGAGCCGGCGGGAGGCGCGAGTGAATTGAGAGGGCGGAGGAAGGCTGATGGCTAAGCAGGGTTTGGGATTTGTGGGGACGGGGCGAATGGGGTCGCGGATGGTGCGGCGACTGATTCAGGCAGGGCACGAAGTCACGATTTATGACACGAGCGAAGCGGCCATCGCGCCGCTTGTCGAGATTGGGGCGAAGCGGGCGGCTTCGCCGGCTGCGGTCGCGTCGGCTGCGGAGATTGTGTTTGCCAGCGTGCCAACGCCTCCGATCGTGCAAGCTGTGGCGCTGGGCCCAAACGGAATCATCGAGGGCGGCCGCGTGAAAATTTTCGTCGATGTTTCAACGACGGGGGCAACGGTTGAGAAACTGGTTGCGGAGGGGTTGGCTGCCAAGGGCATCACCGCCGTGGACGCGCCCGTTAGCGGAGGCATTACCGGGGCCGAAAAGGGGACGCTTGCGGTGATGGTTTCCTGTACCGAGGATGTGTTTGCCACGCTGAAGCCGATCTTAGAGATCATCGGGAAGATTTTCTTTGTGGGTACCAAGCCGGGACAGGGCCAGACGATGAAGCTGCTGAATAATTTGCTGTCGGCCACGGCCATGGCGATCACGTCGGAGGCGGTGGTGATGGGGGTGAAGGCGGGGCTCGATCCCTCGCTGGTAATTGACGTGTTCAACGCGGGAACCGCGCGCAACAGCGCCACGCAGGACAAGATCAAGCAGCACGTGATCCCGCGGACGTTCACATACGGCTTCGGACTCGGCCTGCTGAACAAGGACATTCGATTGTGCATGGCGGAAGCGGACGCGCTGGGCGCGCCGATGATTGTGGGAAGCGCGGTGCGGCAGCTTTTGTCGATTGCGACCGCGAGCGAGGGATTTGACGCGGACATGACGGAGATGGTCAAGACGGTGGAAGAATGGGCGGGCGTGCGGGTGGGGAAGAGCTGACGGGCTGAAGGATGGCGCGAGTAGTCAGGGAAATCGAAGAGAGATCCTTCGACGACTAATCTCCCGAGCTCGACTAGCCGTCGACCCCGGGAGCCCTTCCTGCCGCGCCGCGCACAAACCGCGCGAAAAGAAAAAGCGCGAGACTTCGCTCGGGCTGACGTTCGACGTCGGCTTCAGCATGGTGGGAAAGGGGCGGAGCGTTTGATTACTTCGTGTGTCAAGGCAAGCAGAACGATGATTGACGCAGGCAGTGAAAACAAAACTGAAAGAGAGGACTTATATGGATCAGAAAACGTTTGAGCGGGGGCGGGCGATTCGAAGCTCGGTTTTGGGCAAGGAGTTTGTGGATAATGCGTTTCAAACGGCGGACGATTTCAATCGTCCTTTGCAGGAATTGGTGACGGAGTATTGCTGGGGCGCGATTTGGGGGCGGGAGGAGCTTCCAAAAAAACGCGCAGCATGCTGAACCTGGCGATGATCAGCGCGCTGAACCGTCCTCATGAGTTGAAGGCGCACATCAAAGGCGCGCTGGTGAATGGCGTTTCGATGGTGGAAATACGCGAGGTTTTGCTACAGGTGGCGATTTACTGCGGCGTGCCGGCGGCGGTGGATTCCTTCCGAATCGCGCGCGAAGTCTTCGCGGAGCAGAAAGAAAAGCCCAAGGCGTAGCGGGGCGAGGTATTCACATTGCCGATAGAACCGTTTGAGGTCTTCGCGATACGGTACGCGCATCTGGGCGGGCGGCACCCTGGCGAGAATTTTCTGGTGGCCGATCCGCACGAGTTTGCCTCGGACTTGGATTATTTCGTGTGGGTTCTGCGGCGCGGCGATTCGAGCTTCGTGATCGATACGGGATTCGGCAAGGAAGCGGCGGCTCGCAGGCGGCGCGAGTGGCTGCGATGTCCTGCAGAGAGCTTGCGGCTCGTGGGGGTGAATCCCGATCAGGCGAGCGACGTGATCATCACCCATTTGCATTACGATCACGCGGGCAATCTCGACAAATTTCCGCGCGCGCGCTTTCATTTGCAGGACCGCGATATGGCGTATGCGACCGGACGGTGCATGTGTCACGAAAACCTGCGTGCGCCTTTCGACCTCGAAAACATGCTGGAGATGCTCAAGCACGTCTATTCGGATCGAGTGGAATTTCACGATGGCGATGTGGAACTTGCGGCGGGGCTGAGTCTGCACCGCGTAAGCGGGCATTCCGCGGGATTGCAAATTGCGCGGGTGTGGACGCGGCGCGGATGGGTGGTAATCGCGTCCGATGCCACGCATCTGTACGCGAATTTCGAACAGCGGCGGCCTTTTCCGATCGTGTACAACGTGGCGGAAATGCTTGAGGGTTTTAAGCTGCTCTACCGGCTGGCCGATTCGCCGGAACACATCGTGCCGGGACACGATCCGCTGGTGATGAAGTTTTATCCGGCGGCGAAGGCGGAACTCGAAGGCATCGTGGTGCGGCTGGATGTGGCACCGGTACATGGGTGAAGAGCGCACGAAAATCCCAGCGCTAAAGCGCACAACTAAAGACGACGCTTTGCCGGAGCGTTGAAGCGCTCCTTCCCCCGCATGAATGCGGGGGCTTCCACCGAGAGCAAGAAAAAGAGCTGGCCAGACGCCGGCGCTACAAGAGAACGGCGGCCGCTACGAAGGCAAGTTCAAAGGGAACGGATGCACCGCCAGCAGCGGGCTACAGCCGAGCGGTCTTAGGCGCGACGTGGCGTTTGCGCCAGAATTCCTCGATTTCCTCCAGAGTGCGGCCCTTCGTTTCCGGCACGAGATAGTAGGAGAAAATCCATGCGCCGATGGCGAACACTCCGTAGAGCCAAAATGTGCGGCTCGCGCCCATGGCCTCAAGCAAGGTTAGGAAGGTGAGCGAAACCAGAAGATTCGAGCCCCAGTTGAAGGTGGCGGAGAGTCCTTCTGCTGAGCTGCGGACCGTGGTTGGATAGATTTCCGCGATCAACAGCCAAAAAATCGGGCCGAGACTGATGGCAAAGGACGCGACGTAGAGCATCATGCAAATGACGGCCACGGTAGCGAGCGAGCCGCCGTGCATCGGCGCGTGAAAAGCGTATCCCAGGGCGAATAGTGTGACGATCATTCCGGCGATTCCGGTGAGGAGCAGAGGGCGGCGGCCAGCGCGGTCGATGAGCCACATGGAAACGATGGTCATCAGGACGTTGACGACGCCGATTCCCGCGGTCGCAAGAATTGCCCCCGAGGCCGACGGGATTCCCGCGGATTGAATGATGAGCGGCGCGTAGTAAATGACGGTGTTGATGCCGGTGATCTGCTGAAGAATCGCAAGGCCGATGCCGACGACAAGCGCGGCTCGCAGAGATGGATGAAGAAGATCGGAAAGGCGCCCGCGCTCTTCAGTATGCTGGATGCTTGCTTCAATATCCTTCAACTCCGCATCGGCGCCTGCGGCGGTGCGAATGCGCCCAAGGACCTTGCGGGCCGCTTCGCGCTGCCCATTTTTTACGAGCCACCGCGGACTTTCCGGCAGAAAAATCATGCCAATGGCGAAGACCGCGGCGGGAACTACGGCCAGTCCAAGCATCCAGCGCCATCCCTGGATAGCTGCGAAGGCGTAGTCCACAACGTATGCGAGGAGAATTCCGACGGTGATGGCGAGCTGAAAGATCGAGACCGTCCAGCCACGGGCCGCGGGCGGAGAAACTTCCGAGATGTAGACCGGCACGGTGCCTGAGGAAAGGCCGATTCCCAGACCGACGATGATGCGCCCGATAATCAGCAAGGTGGTTGACGGGGCCGCGGCGCAAATGATCGCGCCAATCGCAAAGATCACGGCGGTGGCGATCAATAGCCTGCGGCGTCCATATAGGTCGGCCAGTCGTCCGCCACCGAGAGCTCCGATGGCTGCGCCCACCAACACGCCGCTGACGATCACCTCGAGCGCGAAGGATGAAAGCGTGAAATCTTTTCTGAGGAAAAGCTCGGCGCCTGAAATTACGCCAGTGTCATAACCGAAAAGCAGGCCGCCGAGGCCCGCGAACGCAGCCGCGACGTAAACGAAACCGCCTGCACTGCCCGGCGAGGTGGAAACGGTGGTGGCGCTCATCAGTTTTATTCCTCCTTGAGTCGAGCAGCTAGCCCCGGGGATTCGTGCAATAGTTCAAGGAAAGTCCCATTGGTCCACCCAAAACCCATGACGTTTTGATGATAGCCAACGATTACATGCGTCACAGCAGATTTCGAAACCACATTATATTTTTCGCGGATGGTGTGCTCGCGGCGGAAATTCTGGAGAACGGTGGTGAGAAATTCGAAACTGATGCGGTCGGCATCGGCATTGAATTCGTAGCGCCGTAGACCTTCAACCGCCAATAAATGAATGGGCGCCCATCCGTAGGGATAGTCCCATTGGGCGCCGCTATCATGCGTGCTCATCGCCAGCCCGCCGGGCTGCTCGAAAAGGTGAAGGTTGGCATCCACTGCGCGCGCTTGGTCATCGGAAGCGAGTCCCGCCCACAAGGGGTAGAAGGTGGTGGCGTAATCATACGTCGATCGCGCGCCAGTGGCGAAGTTGTAGTCGAAAAACATGCCGCGGCGCTGGTCCCAGAGATATTTGATAATTTTTTCGCGGCGCTGCGCGGCCTTGTTTGCCCAATCGCGGGCGTCGTCCGCGTGCCCGAGTAGCTTGCTGATTTGTTCGAGATCTTTTTCTGTTTTGTAGAGCAAGCTATTGAGGCCGACGGGCGCGAAGCGGTGAGTGTCAGCTCCATAAGGACCGAAACGGAAGCTTACATCAAAGCCGGACTCGCGCATGCTGCGGTCGCCTTTGTAGAAGTCGGCGGTTAGCTCGACGCGATCCTGACGGCAACCGGCCTTTTGATTTTTCGCCGCGCCCGCAGGGCAAAACTCGATATCGAAGACCGGCGGGAAGGCCGCAGGCTGAGGCTGCTTGGTTCCGACCATCACCAGATGTGGGCTTTTTTCGCCTTCATGAGTGAGAAAGAATTGCGCTACGCCGCGATAGTAATTCGCGGGGTCGCCCACGATTTCGGGTACCGGTCCATCCCCGTTGTCAAAATAACGAGACAGGCCGGTGTCGCCGGCCAAGTGCGGGGGTTTGGTCCACTGATCGTAATCTTTGACGGCAAACTGATAGGCTCGCGCGAGCCATTGAGGGTCCGCATGGCCGGCGGCGCGATCCGCATCGTAAACTGCGAGAATCATGGAGCTGAGAAAAGGCGGCTGCGAACGGCCGAGGTAGTAGGTGCGGTTGGCGTTGAGTACGCCTCCATAGTGCTGAATTTCGTAAAAGAAGTTTTCGACCATTCCCGTGGCGAGGTCGCGATGATTGTCGCGAAGCAAACCGCGAATGATGAAATAGCTATCCCATCCGTACATCTCGTTGAACTGCCCGCCGGGAACGACATAAGGATTTTCAAGATAGAGAAGGCCGCGCGGCTGGATTTTGCCAGCGTCCTCTTCGGAAAGATTGGCGGGCAAATGCTCCACCTGGAGATCACAGCGCTGCTGCATTTGAGCTAACGCAGGAGAGGTGGAAATGTCCGCTGGAAGATACAGCGTGGGCTTGCCTTGGGTCTTTACGTCCTGGTAGGTATCGCAGTCGGTCAGCGAGCGCTTCAAGCCGGTCCAATCGTCCGAGATGTAGTGGAGAATATCGTCCAGCGATTGAAACGAATCAGCAGGGGCAACAGGCTGGGGCAGTGGAGAAGCGGTGGTGGCGCGGCTTGCGAGACTTTCCGCTACCAAAAGCGCTGCTAATAGCAGAAGCCACAAAGCACGAGAATATCTGGATCCACCGGCCATAATGGTTCCACCCGATTTCGCGTACTCAACCGTACTCAACGATAGACTGGATTAGACTAAAGCGAAAGCAGCGCGTGGACAGGCTGGAAGAACGCCCACGCGGCAGACTTCACCGAAACTGATAGCCCGGTTTCAGTTCGCAGCGATACGACTTGGATTGGTCCTTTCCAACCCTCACGTTGCAATCGGCCCAGCTGAGCGTGGGCGACGGTCCCAACGGGAAAACAATATTTTGTCCGCTCTCCTCGGCTTCCAGGGTGGGACCCTCGGCGCTGGCGGGAAGCGTAAAGTTCAGCGAATTCCCGAAAATAACAGGGTAACTTTCCCGGACGATGTTGGTGATTTGTATTCGAAATACTTCCGCTTGGAGCAGGAAAGTGGTTGTATCCGACCAATTGAGGATGGATACGCTGATATATCGCCCTCCGTGAGAAAAATTGTCGGACACGATTCTCGTGAAGGGACAGGGACCCGCAATGCAGGAAAGGCGGGCATCGTCATACGTGTTTCCGACGCCTGCATCGAGCGATGTGGAAGCTATTGCACCCTTCCATCTGCCATCGGGCGAACATGGTGGGTGACCATTGCAAGGAATGTTGCCGGTGTTTACCACTTGAAACGTCTTAAGCCCCGTGCCGATGTTATCCGAGGTGGTGGTTTCCGTTGAATAACGAACGAACACGTTAGAGAGCGGAATAAGCGGGCGATTGGATGGCGCCGCGGCGGTGGATTCCTGATGAAGCGGGACCATGGGAATCACGTAGAGCTTGCGGTCCAGTATTGTATGAACATCCAGCGGTTTGTAATCTTTGTGGCGAAATTGAAGAGTGATGGGCTGGCCGTGCTTGAGCCGAGGGCGCAGTTCCAATTTAAAGTAACCCGAGAAGTCCGAGCGGACGCTAGCAAAGGCCAGACCGCCCGCCACGCTAACGTTGACATCGGTTATCGGAGACTGTTTTCGAGGATCGGTATCTTCCTTGATGACGGCGCCCATCAGCGAGATGGGCTTGTTGATGCGATGCAGCACACCCCAGGTGACAGCCGCAGCGGCAATTACGATCACCGCAATGAGTATCACCACGCCGAGTTTAATTTTGCCGTTCATCCGACACAGCCGTGCCCTATGTTAGCAAAACCCGCGCAATGGATTCCAAGCGGTTGGGCGTACGGCGGCCGCGTGGAAAGCGATGGAGCAGGACAGCCGATTCCCGCACGCCTACCGAGCGAAATCATCATCTTCAATTGTTTCCATCCGATTTTTGAGTTTGTCTTTTCCACGTTGGATGTTCAAACTGTTTGAGAGTTCCTGGTGTAGCTGGCTAGCTTCATCTGCTTTTCCACGTGGAGACGGGATTTTCCACCGCTGTCTTGCAGCGGTCGTAGTGTGGGCGGACGCCGGATTTCGCAAGAGAATCCTGCGGATGCCCCGTGGCCCGCCGCGTTCCGGCGGAGAAAAAAAGGAGATGAACATGTCACTCACCGACGGCAGCAGTGCTCTTCAGCAGCAGAATTTTCACACCGGCGCGAGGGCGCAGCGAGCATACGCACCTTCACCGCCGGTTATCTCCCGCAGGCGCCCAGCTTTCTCGGACACCATTCTTGAGGCAGGCTCGCGCGAGCGTACCAATCGCGCCCTGCATACCGGCACGGCGCTCGCAGCACAAATCGCTGTCGTGGTTGCGCTCCTGCTTGTGCCGTTATTTTTTTCGCAGGGCATCGATCTCGCGAGCTTCGACAAAACTATTCTTGTAGCGCCTCCGCCACCCGCTGCTCCGCCTCCGCCTGCGCCGCATGTCGCGCAGACAATACCACGGCAGCCCGTTATCCATGCGCAGATCTCCGCGCCCGTGGTGATTCCGAGAAAAATTGCCGTCACGAGCCCGGATGCTCCCGTGGCTCCGACGGTTGCCGGAATGACCGGCGGCGTGCCGGGCGGCACAGGTGATGTTCTGGGCGGTTCGCTCACCGGCCCCGCGCCCCCACCTCCCGCCCCTGTCGCTGAGAAGCCCAAGGGACCCATTCGCATCAGCGGCGGCATGAAACAGCCACAGTTGCTTTACGGGCCCCCGGCCGTTTACCCCCAAATTGCGTGGCAGGCCCATGTGTCCGGCACAGTTTTAATAGAGGCAATCATAGATGCGCGCGGCGACGTGGTTCAGGTCCACGCGATCAGCGGCCCGGCTCTGCTACTAGAAGCAGCGATGAAAGCGGTGTCGGAGAGAAAATACGCGCCGACAATTCTCGACGGACAGCCCACCGCCGTGCAGTTGGAGGTGCGAGTGAATTTCCACATGACGTGACGAGTGCGAATCAGTTCCCGATGAAACCAACAGAATGTCCCTGCTGTGAAGCGATCCGGCTGTTTTTATTCTGGCGCTCTCTACTGCAATCCTGCCAGGAAACCTCGGAGTGCCGCGACGCACTCGTTCGCGCGATCGATGTAGATTTCGTGGCCTGCGCCATCGATTTGCACGAGTTCCGATTGAGGCAGGGCCGCAGCGATGCTTTCCTGTTCCTCGACCGAGGTTGCGGCGCTTCGAGTTGGCGCGAGAATCAGTGCCGGGACTTTCACCTGTGGGAGCAGCGGAGTGATATTCGTTGTAGAAATTACGGTGCTGTAGCCGGCAAGTGAAGTCGCGGACGCTCTACCGAATTGATGGATGGCCCACTCGATTTGCGCGGGATCGGAGCTCGGAAATGTTCCGGGACGCGACAGCAGCTCTCGCGCCCAGCCCTCCGATCCCATTTCCAGCAACGCTTTCTGCCACGATTCGCGCCCGAACGAGAACAACTTTTGCGCCGCGGGGCCAATCGTTTTGGGCGTGGCGCACAGCGTCATCGAGCGGAGCCGTGCCGGATGCGTGGCCGCGAATCCAACGGCCAGCATCCCGCCCGTTGATTCGCCGAGCAGGTGGACATCCTTAAGCTGCAGGGCGTCGCAGAAGCTGCCGAGGTCGCGCACGAGCCCATCAAACGACCATGGATAGCTGGGCCCCGGATCGCCCGACCCGCCGTGGCCGCGCAGATCGCGACGGATCACCCGATAGTCGCCCGCCAGCATCGGCACCCAGCGCCGCCAGAACTGCGAATTGCGCCCGAAGCCGTGCTGGATCAGGATCGTCTGCCGCGGCCTCCACGGATCGGTGAAATCGTCGTCCTCGTAGTGGGTGACGTAACCGTTGATCCGGATGTCAGGCATCCGAATGCGCTAGGGCTTTGGCGCCGCCGCTGTCCCAGCGGAAGCAGAAGTGGTTTTGGGCGGAAGGTCGTCGAAAATTTCGCGCGTGGCGAATTTCCATTTTCCATCCGCGCGCTTCAACGTGTCCTCGTAATGCCCGGAGCCGGCGACGACGGACTTGCAATCCCGAGTCGCGATCGTTTGCCAGTAAGCCTGATCCGTCGCGGTGTCGCCATCGATGCGGACGCTCAAATTCGTCACCACATGCATGGTCCTCGGCGTTCCAGCTGGAACCGGGCACGGCGATGGAGTCGTCGATACCGCCTGGCCTCCGAATGCGGGCATCTTGGTGAAAAATTCCTCGATCGCGGCAGGCCCCGTGCGCTTGATGGCTCCGCCTTGCATGATGAGCATGCCGTCCTGCGCGAAAAGCGCGCTGTAGGCCTTCCAATTCGCCGAGTCGAGCGCTCGCGGATAATCGCCCATCAGCAACTGCTCAATGGCTTGGCGATCTTCAATCTGCTGCATGCGCATGGCCGCCGACTCCGCGTTTTCGGTTTGGCCAAATGCGCTGCCAGTCGTTGCCCCGATGGCTACAGCTACAACCGCCACTGCGGCAAGCGCGCCTACTCTTTTTCCACCCCATTGCCAATTCATGATGCGCCTCCTTCTTCGATTCATCAGGACCCCATGCCACCCGGGACGTTGTAACCTGTTTCAGCATTTTCCGCTAGCTCTGTTGCCGGAAACCCATCAGCTCGCGCTTGCATTTTCGCGAGGGACGCGCCAAGCTACCAACCCGCGACACAGCAAACATAGTTTCGCAGAAAGGAAAAACCCTCATGGCTGCTGATTTGAAGTCTCCACGCCGTATCGCCACGGAAGAAGCTTTTTCGATCCCCGAGGTGGCGGCGGCTCTGCGCGGCGTTGCCCGCGCTCCCGGAAATAGTTTGGATCTTACGCTGGTGAAAAGAATCTACGATGCGCCGAAGGACGACCACCCGCAAATGGCGGCTCTTCTTCCTCGCCTGCTCGATCTGGAGGAAGAGCGCCTGCGCGACATGGACCAGAACGGCGTCGCGATGCACTTGCTCTCTCTCACAGCGCCGGGCGTCCAAATGTTTGACGCCGATACCGCTACTGAATTGGCCGCGCTTGCCAACGACCGTCTCGCTGCGGTCGTGCAAAAACATCCCACGCGCTTTGCCGGACTCGCAACGTTCGCGCCGCACTCGCCCAAGCGCGCGGCGAAAGAAATGGAACGTGCCATCAAAACCCTGAAGCTTCACGGCTTCATCGTGAACTCGCACACCAACAACGATTACTTCGACGATCCCAAGTTTTTCCCCATCCTGGAGGCTGCCGAGGCGCTCGACGGCTGCATCTACATTCATCCTCGCGCGCCATCCGACGGCCTCGCCGCGCCTTTTCGCGAATATGGCCTCGATAGCGCGCAATGGGGCTACGGCATTGAAGTTTCCACGCACGCCGTGCGCATGATGGTGGCCGGGGTCTTCGACCGCTTCCCCAAGCTCAAAATCTGCATCGGCCACATGGGAGAGGCCGTGCATTTCTGGCTCTGGCGCCTCGATTACATGAACAAGAACGCCCAGAATCGCGGCAGCGCGCCCAAGACTCAGCTCACTCCGAGCGAATACTTCAAGCGCAATTTCGTGATCACCACCAGCGGGCAGGAATCGCATCTGGCGCTTGATTTCTCGATCAAAGCGCTGGGCATCGACAATGTCCTATGGGCGATTGACTATCCTTATCAGCCGTCCGCGCCAGCCGTTCAGTTCATGGATTCCGCGCCGGTCTCGCAGGCCGAAAGGGAAAAGCTCTACCACGGCAACGCCGAGCGCATCTTCCACATCCCCGAGGCCACAGCCCGAGCAGGCAGCGCCCGGTAAGTCTAAGGGGGACCACCGCCGAGACGGCGTCCCAGGCACCTCTTGGCCGGGTTAGGCAGTTCGTCGCAGTTGGGCAGTTCGGCAATCCGTCAACCCTAGGGTTTGACGGATTGCCGAACTCAGATTGCCGGTGCTTGCGTGCAAGCGGGCCTTTGCGGCTAAGGCGGCGAATATACTACGATTAGCTCCGCTGATGAGCGACTCCGCCCCTTCGAATCCGAGCAATCCCACAGGCGACATGCTTTGGGGCTTCTGGTACCCCGCGCTGCGGAGCGACCAATTACTCGCGCACAGGCTTCAGCGCGCCATGCTGCTCGAAGTTCCCCTGGTAATTGGGCGCGACGCCGCTGGGAAACCTTTCGCATTGCGCGACGTCTGCCCGCACCGCGCGTTCCCTCTTTCGTTTGGCCGCTTCGACGGCGCCTCGGTCGAGTGCGCCTACCATGGCTGGCAATTCGACGCGCACACGGGGCAATGCCGCCACATCCCGTCGCTCACGGCGGATTCGAAGCTGAAGTGCGAACGCATTTACGCGGGCAGTTTTCCCTGCGAAGAACGCGACGGCTACATCTGGGCCTACATGACCAATCCCGAAGGCCGCGCGCCAACAGCTACGGATGCGAATGCCGCTAAGCCGATTCCGCCCGCGCCCGAGCTGCCGACCTTCAGCCCGCGCTACAAAATCGCGCACCTCTGGGCCGACCTTCCCTGCAGCGTGGACCACGGCATCATCGGCCTGATGGACCCCGCGCACGGACCCTTCGTTCACCAGGCTTGGTGGTGGCGCAGCCGCCGCAGCATTCGCGACAAAGCCAAGCAGTTCGAGCCCATTCCCAACGGCTTTCGCATGAGCCCGCACGCGCCCTCGGCCAATAGCGCGCCATACAAAATCCTGAAGCTCATTACCGGCGAGCCGGCCACCACGATGATCGACTTCGTTCTGCCCAATCAGCGCTTCGAGCAAATTCGCGCGGGCCGCTATTGGTTTACGAGCCGCACCACCGTCACGCCGGTTCGCCGCGATTTGTGCCGTCTGGATTTTGTCGCCGCGTGGAACATTCTTCCCTGGTTCCCGATCGTGTCCTTCATCATTCACGTGCTCGGGCCGCGTTTCATCCGCCAGGATACAGAAGTGATTGAGAAGCAGTCGCTGGGTTTGCAATACGAAGACCGCATGATGCTGGTGGACGACGCCGATCGCCAGGCTCGCTGGTATTTCGAATTGAAAGCGGCGCACCTCGAATCGCAGCGCACCGGCCAACCGCTGCGGCACCCTCTCGCGGAGCCCGTCACGCTGCGCTGGCGGTCCTAAGCTTCCTTATTTCGCGATGGCGCCCAGGAACGGGTAGTGCTCCGCGGCGCCCATGAAGAAAAGCATCGGGAGAGACATCCAGAATCCGGCCCGCGAAGCCAGAAACGCCCAGCGCGCCAGCCGCGCTGCTTCGGGAGGCATCGGCGTGCCTTGCTCGGCGCTCGCGCGCGTCCACGCGATCAATCTTTTCTGCACGCGCCAGATGATTCCCCAGGCATTCAACAACATCAGCAATCCCATCCCGCCGCCAATGCTGATGGATAAATGAGCGTTCGACGATTCCGGGCTCGCGTTCAATACCAGCACCACCCAGCATGCGGCCACGGCAATCACCACGATCGCGGTGATCCGTACCCACGGGCTATCCAGGATTCCGGTGTGCGGCAACTGGAACGGATAAATCAGCGCGAACGCCACGAACCAAACCAGCAGCCACCATCCCATCCACTGCCAGGCGAGCCACGGATTCCCAGCATTTCGCGCGTCAACCGCAAGAAGCAGCCAGAAATAACGTATCCCGGCGATCACCGTCACCAGCGCCGACCACCGGAACCACCACATCGCTCGCGACATCAGCGCCGGGAAAACCTTCGCGCGCACCGGTGCCTCCAACTTCTTCATCGTGGGAGTTCCCACCAGATTGAAAAAGTAGAGCAGGCCGATCCAGATGATTCCCGAAACAAAGTGCAACCAGCGCAGGGCAATTTCTTCGTTCGCCGCGCCCTGCGGAAAGCTGATCTGGGGCACGGCAGCGTGAAGAATCAACGCGAAGGATGAAGCCCACATGAAACACCTCCCGGATAACCGCCGCGCGAATGCACACTAGCGCAGACGCACGCATACTATCGCAAAAGCGGCAGGCGAGTGTTGTAGACTCTCGCCTTGGCGGAAGGGTACGCGGCGCTACTTTTATCAGACTCCAGTACGGAGAAAAACGGTGGGGAAAATCTATGCGGGGACTTCCGGGTGGGCCTACGCGAGTTGGAAGCCCAGCTTCTACCCGGCCAAGCTGGCTTCGGCGAAATTCCTCGGCTACTACGCCACGCGCCTCAACTCAGTGGAGCTGAACTACACGTTTCGCCGCCGCGTCACAGAAAAACTTCTGGACGGGTGGATCTCCGCCACGCCGCCTGACTTCAAATTTGCCGTTAAAGCTCACCAGAACATCACCCATATTACGCGCCTGCGCGGATCCGCTGAAATGACTTTGAGCTTCCTTGCGTCGCTCGATCCTTTGCGCGAGGCCGGAAAACTTGGCCCCGTGCTGTTTCAGTTGCCGCCGTTCCTCAAATGTGATCTCGCGCTGCTGGAAAACTTCCTGGCTCAATTGCCGCGCCGCACGCGCGCCGCCATGGAATTCCGTCACACTTCCTGGTTTTGCGATGAAGTCTACGAACGTCTTAGCCGCGCCAATGTGGCGCTTTGCCAAGCTGAAAGCGAAAAAATCGAAACTCCCCCTGTGGCCACCGCAGATTTCCGCTATTTCCGCCTGCGCAAGGAAGACTACTCAGCCGCCGCAAAAAAAGCCCTGGCGCTCCAAATAGGCGAAGCCGCCAGCCAGGGCGACGTGTTTGTCTACTTCAAACACGAAGACACGCCTGAAGGTGCGCTCCAGGCCGAAGCTCTGCTCACCCCATCCGACAGGAGCTAAGCGCGCTGGATCTGGGACGCCAGTGAATCGCAGCCATGCCCGCTACTCGCTAACATTCCAGACATACAAGAAATCGGCATCCGTGGCGGTGGCAACATGCATCCCGCGTTTCCGCGTGGCACGATTCAGCGCCGAACGTATTTTCTCTTTCGTTGCGGCCAATTCAGCCAGCGGCACTTTGATCGCCGAACCAGCTCTCAACTGATCGAGATCCTTGAGGATCGTGGAAACGATCTGCTTGTGCTTCCCATTCCGGCCCTGCGGGACGTCCGCTTGCACCATTGTTTTGAAGTGCGCCGGCGCGATTTTTTCCCGAGTGGTTGCCATACCGTCCTCCCAGATTTAGATCGTTAAACTAACGATGCGCTATCGTATGCAAGCGTAAAATGAGTGTCAAGCTAAAACTTACTGACCGTAAAATGTTTACCCCACCCCGCCGTTCGTCACGCTATGGAACCGCATTCAATCCGCTCGTTTCGCCAAGAAGGCGCTCTCGCTCTCGCTAATTTAAAACTCGATCTTTTAAAGATCTGACCCGTATCACTTCCCCTCTGCTAGCTTTGGATCGTTGAAAAGGAGACAACCTAAAGTGTTGCGACCGAGAATACATTTCGAGCAGGTCCCGCTGGCAGTAGTCTTGAAGAACGCTGGAAAAGTGCAATCAAACGAAAAGAAATCACCGAAGAAACGGCTGAACCTGAATCGAAGGAGCGAGAATGCACGGAACGAAAACGCAAGGGGCGAAAATGGAAGAATCGACGCACAGCAGTAACGGAGGTTCTGGATTTGCGGGCTCTTCCTTCGACATCTTCCAGGTGGAAGCCGAGGGCGTGGTCTGGCGCGGAGCGGCGGCTACATTTACGGAGGCCAGTAGGCGCGTGCAAGAATTGGCGTCGGTATCGCCCGCCGATTACATCGTATGGAATCGCAATACTGGAGACAAGCACACGATCAAATCCGGCGGTCAGCAAGAGGACGCAGGGACAGCGCGAGCGCATTCCTGATCGCTATCGCAAATCGCTCAGCAATGAGCTGATTTCATGGTGCCCAAGAGAGGACTCGAACCTCCACTCCCTTGCGAGAACTAGCTCCTGAAGCTAGCGCGTCTGCCAATTCCGCCACTTGGGCACAATCGAGCGGTTTGAAGAGGCTATCACGGCGGAACATTCAAAGCAAAATCGCCACCGCACTCTCAGGTCGCCATTCCCCGGCGACGCCTCCAACACCTCAAGTGCAAAGTCGAAAACACCTTTACAGGCCTAAGGAAATGCTCGGGTGACTCTACGGGGTCTTTACACGAATCTTGGTATGTCCGAAAAGTCCAGGGTCGTGTATCAAACAATCGTAGGTGCCAATGGCACTCCGAATCCTTCTGGCCGACGATAACCCAAAACTTAGGACCCGCCTTAGCCGAATGCTGGCGTCTGCTCACGATGACTGGGTGATCTGCGCCGAAGCCGAGAATGGGAAACAGGCGGTCTCGAAGACAATTGAGCTGAGGCCCGACGTGGTCATCCTGGACCTATCCATGCCGGTGATGGATGGTCTCGAGGCGGCTCGGGAGATCGCCAACGCGTTCAACTCCGTTCCCATTTTCCTCTATACGCTTCATACCATTCCGGCGCTGGAGGAAGAGGCCGTCAAATTCGGGATCACCCAGGTTATCTGCAAACCCAATTGGCAGAGCCTCTTCGATGCGATCGAAGGGTCCACGAATGAAGAACGGGGAAACCCCGCGGCGTCCTTATCCCCTGGCGAGCCTTCGGGCCCGCGCAAGGTTAATCGAGCACCCGCCACCCAAAGACGGAGCGGCTACCATTGATTCAGGGCACCCTGTGTTCCCTTAGTCGTATAGTCGTAATTATGTTCTCTTTTGGTTAAAGATTCGTGACTGCCATTGACTCCCGCGTGTCTAGCTCTGTAGAGTATCTGAAGCGGTCGCGGGGAGCAGAGGAGGAGACTCATCATGGCCACAGCCCGCGCAATGCTGGAGCGTCGCCGTTCATCCCGAGTTTCTATTTCCATTCCTTTAAGCGTCGTACGCAGCGAGGCGAGTCACTCGAATGACACTCCCGCTGAAGCCATTTCAATCAGCCGCTATGGAGCGCTGCTTCGAGTTCCATTTCTCCCTCCCGTAGGCTCCCGCATCGAGCTTCTTCACGCCAGGTCTCAAGAGGTGCGCGAGTTTCGCGTAATCTCGGCAAAAGCTCCAAAGGTACCGGGCTCTTTCGAGCTGGGTATCGAAATTCTCCATCCCGCTCAAAATTTCTGGGGAGTACTGCTGCCCGAGGATCGCTGCTCCGCCTGAAATCGGCGCCGAACCATTGGTTCGCAGTTCCACTCTTAAGGAAACACTGTGTGTTGCAGTCGCACCTAACTGGAGATGTTCTATGTTTGAAAATCTTTCACTACGGGCGACAAGAGTGGTAATCGAAACGGTTCGGGAAGCCCAACAACGTGGCGCGGATTCCGTCCATCTGGGCGATCTTGTCGCTGAATTGGTGAGCGAAGATCAGGACCCGGACTCTCTCGATCTAAACGAGCAAGACCCGCATGTGAAAAGATTCCTGGAAGGGGAGGCGAAGCCACCGGGGACGCTTTTCCCGCGAAACTGCGCACTACCGCACGTCGCGTTTTTCTCCCCGGAAGTTGCTGCCGACTTATCAGCCAAACTGAAGGAAATTCTCCCACGCTCAACTCCACGCACTGGCGGATTGCCAGCCTCACCAGAATTTGAGCGTGTTTTCGATTTAGCGGAACACCTGCGGAGCGAGTCTTACCAGTCGAAGATCCGTCCGCTACACATACTGGCAGCTGCTTTGCGCGAGCCCTGCGAAGCCACACGCATGCTGACTGACGCCGGAATCACCGAGGAAAGGGTGCTCCGGACTATTCGTTCTGGCGCGTCTGCCGCGGACCTAAGCCTTTGAAGTGGCCTTTGCCGCCGAATTGAGGATCTTGTCGAGCCGGTCCAAAACCTGCATGGCCGTGAGGCACTGAGCGACGCTGGCGTTGGGCTCGCGCTTTTCCTTGATGGCAGCAAAGAATTCGCGGTCCTGAAGCTCGATGCCGTTCATGGAAACGTCCACGTGGGAGAGGTCAATCTTCTTGTCTTCCCCGTCCACCAGATCATCGTAGTAGGCGATGTAGGTCCCGTTGTCGCAGATGTATCGGAAACGGGTGCCCAGCGGCCCTTTGTTGTTGAACGAAAGCGATAGCGTGCAAATCGCTCCCGACGGGACCTTCATTACGATCCCCATGTCCATGGCGATCTTCAATTCAGGATGCAGGGGGCCCTGCACCGCATAGCAATCTGAAACTAATTCGCCGGTTTGATACTGGAACAGATCCACCGTGTGGCAGGCGTGGTGCCACAATAGATGATCGGTCCAACTTCGGGGCTTCCCGGCCGCGTTCATATTCGTGCGACGAAAGAAGTAGGTCTGCACGTTCATTTGCTGGACCTTCAGCTCACCGGCCTTAATCTTCTTGTGGACATACTGGTGACTTGGATTGAAGCGGCGCGTGTGGCCGCCCATGCAGACGACGCCGGTTTCCTTCTGCACCTTCACCAAACGCTCGGAATCGGCCAGCGTGTCCGCAATGGGAATTTCGATTTGCACATGCTTGCCCGCACGCATGCACTGTTCGCCCTGTTTGGCATGCATTCCGGTAGGAGTAGCTAGGATCATCGCTTCGAGGCCGGGCTGTTTCAGACTTTCACTGAGATCGCCGGTCCAATGCGGGATTTTGAATTTCTTGGCCACTTCCTCGGTGGCAGCCTGATTTCCACCCGTCAGGGTGATCACTTCTATACCCGGAATGGCGGCCATGGCCTCCAAATGCTTCACGCCGAAAGCACCCTGTCCAGCGAGACCGACCTTCATATGATTTCCCTCACTTTGAATTTTCGATCAGTGACCTTGGAAATAAGTGGCGCGAGACGTAGCGCTAAACGGAGATTCCCTCTTCATCTCGGGGACACACCTGAAAGCTGCACAGCAAAGGTGCTCGCGAGTGGCTACGCGGCGCCCGCTTTTTCCACTTCTGACTTGGCGGCGCGAAGCTTGCGCAGCTCGGCGTGCATGCGGATTACAGCCATCCACATGCCCAGCGGATGCGCGCCCGCTTCGACGAGCGGATGAACCTGCCCGTCTCTGAATTTCTCGATGTCGTCATCCTGGAGAGTCTCCAGAACTTTGGCTTCCTCGGGCGTCATGCCGTATTCCTTCGCCACGGAGGGAAGATCGTGCACCAGGCGGAGCCGCAACTCGCGTTTGAACCGGCTATCGTAGAGAACCTTGTTGAGCTTGTACGCCGCAGGCGAGGGGTGCTTGTAGAATTCGTAGCCACCCTTGAATTCATATTTCTTGGCCGCCTCGGCGCCTTCCTTCGAAGGACCGGTTCCTTTGAGGGGCATAAAGCGCATCACCGCGTGGCCGTGATGCCACGTCGGCTGATAAGTGACCAGTTCGCCCGGTTGGTTTCCGATCGCGCCGAACATGATCATCCATGAGAGCATCTCCGTGTTGCCGACCTCGTCCAATTGCTCATTGGTCAAATTAATGAGCGCCTGGTGATTTCCTTTTTCCATCTGGGAGATGGCCCAGTAGTCGAAGTCGAAATCCGGCTTCGGATACTTCCAGGTGCCCGGAAAGTGCGACATTCCGCCGCTGGCAACGATGGCAACTTTCTCGGGGCGTTCCGCGATGACTTTCGCGATGGCCTTGCCCAACTCCGCGCAGCGCTTGGCTGTCGGCAGTGGCGGGAGGTACGCGTTCACGAAAATCGGAACGACGGGAATGGGCCTCTTCTCGATCACCCATTCGTAGACCGCCGCGAACGCGTGTCCGAGCACCGCGTCCTGCGAGTAGCCCAGGTCGAAACCTGCTTTCATGAGTTTGTCGAGAAGGTCTTCCGTCAGAGCCTCGTGGATTTTCAGCTCGTACTTCCGGCCGGCAAATTCCGCGTGGGAATATTCGCCGGACAAAATGGCGAAAGTCGGAACCGAGCTCAGGAAGAACGTCTCGAGATGGTCGCTGCCGATCACGATCACGGCATCGGGCTTGGTTTCCTCCAACTCCTTGCCTATCTGACGCATCGCCGCAATGTCGGCGTCGAGTTGCTTGGGATCCTCGCTCGGCGGGCGATCAAAAAGCTGCGGGGCGTGCACTGTGGCGTATGCTGCGACAATTTTTCCCATGGTTAGTTACCTCGTCATTCCTACCTATCAGAACGCGCTGCAGCCGTTCTTCGTTGCCCAAACCTTGAGTTCAGAGCGTAACGCTCGAGGCGAGCCGCTTCTTTAATTGTTGCGGAAAGCGGCTGATTTCGTCAAGCGAAACCATGGAAAGCCGAGCGCGCACGGACTTCGTTTCACGTTGTAAGCGGATCGGCTTTTTCCACGTCAATTTCAAGGTCCTTGATCGCCTGTTGAACCACCGAAGCCTGAATTTTCCCCTCGAGCAATAACTCATGAAGAGTGGCCAAAGTGATGAAGCGCGCGTCCACCTCAAAAAAGTTACGAAGTGACGTTCGGCTTTCGCTGCGTCCAAATCCGTCTGTGCCCAGCGAGGCCAGTCGCCGCGGCACCCACCGGCTCACGAGATTTGGCAGCGCTTTCAGATAATCCGTAGCGGCCACAAGAACGCCGGGAGCATCAGCGAGGCACCGGGTGATATAGGGTACCCGTGGTTTCTTGGTTGGGTGCAGCAGATTCCAGCGCTCAGTCTCGAGACCGTCGCTGTATAGAGCCTTGTAGCTCGTAATGCTCCAGACGTCGGCCGCGACGTGGTATTTCTCCGCCAAAATTTCCTGGGCGTGGAGCACCTCGCGAAGGATGGCGCCGCTTCCGAAAAGCTGTGCGCGAAGCTTGGACTTGGCATGGGCGGCCGGCTTGTAGAGGTACATCCCTTTCAGGATGCCTTCGCGCGCGCCGTCCGGCATGGAAGGCATCGCGTACGGCTCGTTCATCACCGTAATGTAGTAAAAGATGCTTTCTCCCTTGTTATACATGCGATCGATGCCGTCTTCGATGATCACGGCGAGTTCGTACGCAAATGCCGGATCGTAAGCTTGCAGCGTCGGTATCGGAAGCGCAAGCACGTGGCTGTTGCCGTCCTGGTGCTGAAGACCTTCGCCCGCTAGCGTGGTGCGGCCCGCTGTGCCTCCCAAAAGGAATCCGCGGCAGCGTGTGTCCGCGGCGGCCCAGATCAAATCGCAAACACGCTGCAGTCCGAACATCGAATAGAAAATGAAGAAGGGAATGGTGTTGATTCCGTGGGTCGCATAGGCCGAACCGGCCGCGATAAACGAGGACATGGACCCGGCTTCGGTGATTCCCTCTTCCAGAATCTGCCCGTCCTTAGCCTCTTTGTAATAGAGCAGCGTGTTCATATCGACGGGTTCGTAGCGCTGCCCTCGGCTGCTGTAAATTCCAACCAGCCGGAAGAGAGATTCCATGCCAAAGGTGCGCGCCTCATCGGGAACGATAGGGACAACCAGTTTTCCAATTTCCGGATCGCGAAGCATCTTGCGCAGCATTCCTACGAACGCCATGGTCGTCGAGACTTCCCGGCCTTCGCTGCCGGTTAGAAATTCCTCGAATAATTCGCCGCGATGGCCAACCAAGGCCTTCGAGCGGACTTTGCGTTGCGGTACGTAGCCGCCGAGCCTTGCTCGACATTCCTTCAGGTATTGCATCTCCGGGCTATTATCGGGTGGCCGATAAAACGGCACCGTGGCGATTTGATCTTCGGTGATTGCGAGGCCAAAACGTTCGCCGAAGTGGCGTAGCGTGTCTTCATCAACCTTCTTCTGCTGGTGGGTGACGTTTCGCCCCTCGCCTGCCTCACCGAGGCCGTAGCCCTTGATCGTGCGAGCGAGGACGACGGTCGGGGAGCCTTTGTGTTCGACCGCAGCCTTATACGCGGCGTACACTTTCTTTGGATCGTGTCCACCCTGACGCAGCGTGCGAAGCTGTTCGTCCGAAAGATTCTCGACCATCTTGAGTAGGCGCGGGTCGGACCCAAAAACGTGCTCGCGGATGTAGGCTCCCGACTCGACGATGATCTTTTGGTATTCGCCGTCGACCATTTCGCCCAAACGTTTGGCGAGCAGACCGTCAACATCTTGCTCGAAAAGGGAATCCCAGTCAGAACCCCAAATCACCTTGATCACATTCCAGCCGGCGCCGCGGAATGCCGCCTCCAATTCCTGAATAATGTTTCCATTGCCACGCACGGGTCCGTCGAGACGCTGCAAATTGCAATTAATCACAAAAATCAGGTTGTCGAGGTTTTCGCGCGAGGCGAGAGTAATTGCGCCCAGGGCCTCCGGCTCGTCCGTTTCGCCGTCTCCCAGGAAGGCCCAAACTTTTGCGTCCGTGGCCGGCTTGAGGCCTCTATCTTCCAAGTAGCGATTAAATCGCGCCTGGTAAATCGCCATAATCGGGCTCAGGCCCATCGAGACGGTGGGGAATTCCCAGAAGTCAGGCATCAGCCAGGGATGCGGATACGACGACAGGCCACCGCCTGGCTTAAGTTCGCGACGGAAATTCTCGAGCTTTTCAGCGGAGAGGCGGCCTTCCAGAAATGCACGCGCGTATACGCCCGGCGCAGCGTGTCCCTGGAAATAAACCGTGTCGCCTTCAAACTCTTCACTGCGCGCGCGGAAAAAATGATCGAATCCTACTTCGAAGAGAGTGGCGACCGAACCATAGGTCGAGATGTGACCTCCGATATTGTGCTCCACGCGGTTGGCCCGGACCACCATGGCAAGGGCGTTCCAGCGGATCAGGCTTTTAATTTTTCGTTCGATTTCCTGGTCGCCGGGTAGGGCGGGTTGCTGGCTCGCGGGAATTGTGTTCACGTACGGCGTATTCGCCGTAAACGGCACGATCACTCCGGCCGCGAGCGCTCTATTGCGGATTTCTTGCAGGATTCTGGACGCCAGCCCAGGCTGGCCATTTTCAACGACCGCGTCGAAGGATTCAATCCATTCCCATATCTCTTCGAGCTCATCAACCTCTGACGGATGCGTGACTGGACCGACAACCATTGGAACCTTCCTTACTTAAATTCCGCGACGACCTCTTATTTTTTGATGCTACTAGGATACACCTCTTTTCGTCCCGGAGTCCGCGAATGCGCTGTGTTTCTAAGGAATGTTACTCGCGTCCAAAAGAAGGATTGGGCGTTAGGAAGTAGATTCGCATGCCCGCTGTGTGGCGATGGCGATCGGCTCGCGGAAAGGCTCCGCGCATTAATCGCCCTTTTCAGTCGCATAACCCTTGGCCGCCCAACCGGTGCAGAAGTTCCGCGCGAATCCCATGTCGTGCACCGCTTCGAAGGGCGGCCGGAGATTGGGGCAGCACGCAAACGGACAGTACCCGCAGTACACAACCAAGATCGTTTGGCGCGTGCTCGACGGTTGTACTATGATTCGCCCACCTACAACGCTATCCAAAACATCAGGAGGTTCTATGTCTGCTTCTTCGGCGGCCAGCGCGGCTAATGCTGGTCAAATCATGCAACTGGCCACGGGATACATGCCCGCGGCGTGCCTTTACACGGCGGCGAAAATGAAGATCGCCGACCTGCTGGCCACCGGTCCAAAACCAATCTCGGAGCTTGCCGGCGCCGCTCGGCAGGTGAGCGAGAATGCGCTGTACCGGACTTTGAGAGCCCTTGCGAGCGTTGGCATTTTTCGCGAGGTCGAGCCCGGCATATTCGCGAATACGCCGTTATCGGAACAGCTGCGAAGCGATCTGGCAGGATCTTCCAGGGACACCGTGCTGTTCATCGCGAACCCGCTGCACCTGCGCGTTTTCGCCGAGCTTATGCATTCGATCGAATCCGGAGAGACGGCCTTCAAGAAGGTGACGGGCCTCGATGCGTTCGAATTCTTCCGGCTGGACGCGGAAGATAACCGGGAATTCAACGCCGCAATGACCTCGATCACCACGAGCTTCATCGGACCGGTGCTCGCGGCCTACGACTTCGGGGAATCCGGCACACTTGCCGACATAGGCGGTGGACACGGTTTTTTGCTCACCGCAATCCTGCAAAAACATCCCGGCGTTCGTGGGATCGTTTTCGACTTGCCGCATGTGGTGGAAGGCGCGAAGCCGCGGATTGAATCGCTAAGCCTTGCATCGCGCTGCGAGATTGCGAGCGGCGATTTCTTCAAGATTGTTCCGCAGGCCGATAATTACGTGCTCAAATCCATCATCCACGATTGGGACGATACTCGCGCCATCACGATCCTGAGAAACTGCGCTGCTGCTATGCGCGGGACCAGCGGCAAGGTCATCCTTTTGGAATTCGTAATCGATCCGGGCAACGAGCCGAGCCTGGGCAAATGGATTGATCTCGAGATGCTCACAATGGCCGGCGGACGCGAGCGCACGGAAGCGGAATTCGCCGACCTCTTCGCAAAAGCCGGACTGAGGCTCGCGCGAGTGGTTCACACCGCGGCTCCGCAGTGCGTGATTGAGGCCGTGAAAGCATAGAGGAGCGGCGAGATGATGCCGGCGGGCTGGCAAGAAACGGCGCGAGTCCTCGCTGTTACGAGGTTGGCGTGAGGTTGGCCTTCTTTTGCTTGATGGCCTTTACGCGATCCACGAGGTTGTCGGCTTCCTGCAGATCGGCGTCGCGGGCTGAAGGCGTCGTCTCCATGTCCGCCTTCTGGCGGTAGACGAGATTCAGATAGGCCATGGCATCATCGTAGTCGGACTTCAGGCTGATCGCCTTTTGAAGATTCGTGACGCCGTCGTCGACGATTGAGCCGTACTTCTCGGCAAACTGCTTGCCGAGCGCAGGCGGCATGGGATCGGTTTCCTTGATTTGCTTCTTGGCCGTTCGATTGTAGGCCTCGCGCATATCCTTATTGCCGCGGTAGGCAAGCGACCAGTCGATCACGCCGACCCAGTAATAAGGCTCTGGATCGCTCGGCTGAAGCTGAATATGCTTTTCGTGATAGGACTTGGATTCATTCATCTTCGCCTCGTCGAACGGCGAACCACCCATGTTGTAGAGGATGGACCCAATGCCATCAATGGCCGGCAGATTGTCCGGGTTGTCCTTAAGGATCGCCTTGTATGCGTCGATCGCAGACTGGCCGTTCCGAAGATTCTCGGGTGAAGGAGCGCCGGGAATGTACTGATTGGCGTAGGCCGCAGCAAGATAGAGCTGCGCGTTCGTAAGCGTTGGATCGTATTGCTGTGCCTCTTTGAAATCCTCGATGGCCACGTCAAACTGCGCGTTCTTGTAGGCGTTCACGCCTTTATTAAGTTTGTCGCGCGCGCGCAGCTTATCGCAGCCGGCTCCGGAGGCCAGTGCGGCCACAACCACAGCCACAGTAAAAAGAACAGAAAAGTTACGCTGCATTCCCGCTCTCCTTCGGATGATGGCTACGCCAGCACGGAATTACCGCGAGCGTCCCAAACCAGCCACGCGATGCTACTGTCCCGCCTCGATTTTGGCGGTGATGAGTCCAACGTGATCGATGCCCGATCCGCGCATGATATCGATGGCGCGCGCGACCTCGGCAAAATCGATATTGTCATCGCCCTTTATGAAGGCGATCTTGTCCGCACGCTCCTTGAAGATATCGAAGAGGCGCGGCCCGAGTTCGTTCCAGCTGCTCTGGTCCTGGTTAATCATCACCTTCCCGCCGGCCATTACTTGGACGACGATCGTCCGCTGGTCGGGTTCCGTCTGCTTCTGGTTGGGTGGTGGTGGCTGAGGGACCAGCGTCGGCAAGCCCGTCGGCGTTCGAGGCGTAATCACCATGAAGATGATGATTAGCACGAGCAAGACGTCTATCAGAGGCACGATGTTGGGCTCGGAAACCGGTCCTGAGCCGCTACCGCCAACTGCCATTCCCATGGTAAGACTCCTTAAAAATACTGCGGATTGCGTTCGCCGCTAGTCCGAGCCAGTTGGCGGCGGAGGCGGTGCGCTTTTCGTGGGTGGAACCTTTTCGGTTAGCAAACCCAAGTTCTCCACACCAGCCGCGCGTACTTCGTCAACCGCCTTTACCACATCGCCGTACTTCGCGCGAGCGTCGGAACGAACGTACACGGTTTTATCCAAGCGTCCCGTAAGCAGATCCTTCACGTCGCCGGTGACGTCATTCAAGCTGATTTCCTTGTTGCCCGGACTTAGAAACAGCCTGCCGTCCCGCGTGACCGCGACGATGATGGCATCATCCCGGTCGGCGTTGGGCATTTTATCCGCGTTCTCCGCCTTGGCCATGTCGACCGGAGCGCCGTGCTGTAACATGGGCGTGATCACCATGAAGATGATTAGCAGCACCAGCATGATATCCGCCATTGGAATCACGTTGGGAGACGCCATCACCGGCGGTGCTTTTGGTTTGTATGCCATTGTTACTTCTTTCCGCCTCGCCGCGTGATGAAGTAGTTGATCAGTTCCATGGACGAATTGTCCATCTCGACGTCGAAGGCTTCCACGCGATTCGTGAAGTAGTTAAAGGTCCAAACGGCAGGCACGGCAACCAGCAAACCGAGAGCCGTGGTGACCAACGCTTCCGCGATACCGCCGGCCACCGCCGAAAGACCGGTAACCTTGGAGCTGGAAATGCCCTTGAACGCGTTGATGATGCCCATCACGGTGCCGAAGAGTCCGACGAACGGCGCCGTGGAGCCAATCGTGGCGAGGCCCGAAAGGCCACGCTTCATTTCGGCGTGAACGATCGCGACGGAGCGTTCCAAGCCGCGCTTGGCCGCTTCGATTACTTCCTCGTCACTTACTTGAGCTGAAGCCGCCTGGAATTCGGAGAGGCCCGTCGCAACAACCTTGGCGATGTGGCTCTTTTTGTTGCGCTCGGCGATAGAGATCGCTTCGTCGAGCTTGTTATCTTTCAGCGCGCCGGCCACCTGCTGGACGAAAATCCGGGATTGCTTCCGCGCCGCGCTGTACATCAGCGCCCGGTCGATCATGATGCCCACCGACCACGCGGACATAATGAACAGAATGAAGACCACCGTCTTTGCCGGGTAGCCCATGTTGTGCCACATCGTAATCAGGTCCCAGCCGACCTCGGGAGCCTGGTCCTGAAACATCGCCACCAATAATAGTAGTACGTTCGCGAGCATCACGTTCGATTCCTCCTCCGTCCCGTGCCATCGATCGCGGCAGTTATTCTGCCGGTCGCCAATCTCTGCCTCTTCTAGATAGATGACTCAACTCATCCCGCGTCACTCAAAGCTAAATCCGCACGGGCGCGGCCCTGCCCTAACCGCCAAGCGAGAAAACGACTTGAATCGTGGTATCTACCTCCACGGGCTGACCATTCAGCTGCGTAGGTTGGTAACGCCACTCGTGCACCGCGTCCATTGCGGCCCGCATCAGCAATGCGGGACCGGAAATGTACTGAAGCTCTTGAATCGTGCCATCCTTCGCAATAATCGCGTGCAACATCACCGTGCCCGAGACGTGCGCTGTCTTCGCGATTGCCGGATAAACCGGCAGCACCTGGTGGATCAGCTTCGCCGCCGCTACGTTGCCGCCAACGCGGATGCGCTGGGGCGTGGGCTTCGGTGGAGGCGGTGGACCTCCGCCGATAATTCCTCCCAGAACACCACCCGTGCCCCCTGGGACTCCCACTCCGCCTGCCACTCCTGCATTCACGTCCGGCGCCTCATCCTTGATCATCTCTACTTTTTTGGGGATCACTGTGGGCGCGACCATCTTCTGCGGCGTGATGATCTTCGGCCTCACGATCGTCTTCACTGGCGCCGCTGGAGGAGGTGGAGGTGGAGGGGGCGCCGGGGCCACTAGAAACGTGTTCAGCATTCCCTTCGGCAGCGCTTCCGTGTAAATCAGTGGAATCAATATCATTACGCCCACAATCACGCCCTGAATTATCGCGGACATCGCCACGGTCCACGGCTTGTTCGTTTTACTGCCGTGTGCACTCGAAACAACCAGCTGATCGAACATGTGATTTACCTCCTTGCGACCGCCGGGACGCGCTTTTCGGCTGCGGATCCGACGCGCACGGCTACTCCCCGCCCACCATGGTACTTATTCCAAATTACAACAATCGGCGCCGCGATGCCAAAGCTGGAATACGTTCCTACCACAACTCCCACTACCATGGCAAAAGAGAATGCTCGGAGCACCTCGCCGCCCAACAAGTACAGAACCAAAACGGTCAGGAACGTCAAACCCGAGGTCAATATCGTGCGCGAGAGGGTCTGATTGATCGCTTTATTTACGATCTCGACAAACGACTCTCGCCTCATGATTCGCAAATCTTCGCGGACCCGATCGAAGATCACGATCGTATCGTTCATCGAATAGCCCACCAGTGTGAGCAAAGCCGCGATCACCGTAAGCGAAATCTCATAATGAAAGAGCGAAAAAAATCCGATCGTGATCAGCACGTCGTGAAACACCGCGATCACAGCCGCAGCACCATATACCCACTCAAACCGGAACGCAATATATATGAGCATGCCCCCCAGCGCATAAAGCGTCGCGAGGAATGCCTGCCGCCGCAATTGCGATCCGACTTTCGGCCCCACGATCTCCGCGTCACGAATGGTGAAATCGCTCAAGGAAAAATTATTCTGCAAGGAGGCGATCACCGGAGCGGTTGCGCCTTCCACATTTTTCAGCTCGTCAAAATTGGTGACGATCCCGCTGTGCTCCGTGTCTCGCGCAGCGGTCAGGCGGTTTGCCAGTTGCGTGTAGCGATCTGCGGCAGTCGGTCCCAGGGAGAGGGGGTCCTTTTGCGTAAGGAGCGCGGACAGCTCGGACGGTGTCACTGAATTGAAATCCAGCTTCCCTGATTTATCTGTGCCAAAAGTCGCGTGCAAAACATCGAGAATCTTCTGCTTTCCGGCGTCCAGAGATTCGTCGTTCTGCTTCTGCTCGAGCCCGATGACAACGTCGTTCTGCGAACCCACCGAGCGAGAATCGCTAATTCCCTGGATGGTGCTATTCGCTAACCCTGCCTGCTGAAGTCCTTTTCGAATCCGATCGATCGGCGGCTTCCCGGCAAAGCGGACATACACAAGTGTGCCGCCGCGGAAATCAATTCCGTAGAGCGTCCCGTGATCGACCACAACCCGCTTGTAAATCGATATCCATCCGACGGCGAGAAGAATGAGGGACAAAGTGACGAAATACTTCGCCTTTCCCATCCAGTCAATGTTGACGCCGTGGAAGAATTCCATGCCGAGTCCTACCCGTCTATCTTTGACACCATCAACCTGCGATTTGTGCCCCGCCAGCATCTTCGGCGAGGGATCAGTACCAGAACCAACTAAATACTCAACTGAGCTTGGCGATCCATCCTCGACAGGTGGTAATCAAATATCACTCGCGAGACGTAAATGGAAGTAAACAGGTTGGCTATCAAGCCGATCGTCAACGTCACCGCAAACCCCTTCACAGGCCCAGTACCGAAGAGAAATAGAAAGGCAGCAGAAACTAGAGTCGTGATGTGCGTGTCGATAATGGTTCGAAAAGCGCGATCAAATCCCACATCGACGGCCGGCGCCGGCAGTTTGCCGTTGCGCAGTTCCTCCCTAATGCGCTCAAACACGAGCACGTTCGAGTCCACACCCATGCCGATCGTCAATACCACGCCCGCGATGCCCGGGAGGGTCAGGACCGCCCCCGCGTACGCCATGAAGGCCACCAGGATCAGCAAGTTCAGCAGCAACGCCACAACCGCATTCACTCCGCTTAGGCGGTAATAGATCACCAAAAAGATCATCACAACAATCAAGCTGCCGACCGAAGCGCGAACGCCTTCACGAATCGAGTCGGCGCCAAGCGACGGCCCCACTGTGCGCTCCTCGAGATATTTGATCGAAGCCGGCAAGGCACCGGCTCTCAGAACGAGCGCCAAGTCCTTCGCCTGGTCCTCGGAAAAATTGCCGGTGATCTGGCCGTTGTCTTCAATACGACCGCGTATCGTAGGAGCCGTGTACACTTTATGGTCCAGAATAATTGCCATGCGCTTGCCGATATTTGTTTCGGTGAACGGGCCGAACCGCGCGGCTGCAGCAGTCGATAGGTGGAAGTTGATTTCGAATTGTCCCGGATAGTCCGTACTCGGCTGCGGGGTTGCTCCCACGAGGTCCTGGCCAGTGACAATCGGCGCTCGATCCACGATATAAAAAACTTGCTGACCCGCGGCCGAAGAGTCATCGGACCGCCCCGGCACAATCTCAGTCCCTTGCGGAAGTACTCCGCCGTGAGCAGCCAGAGCGGCGCTCTCGGATGAATACGTCTGTTCGTCGGCAACCAGCGTCAGTTCGAGCTGCCCGCCCGCTTGGATCACGGACTTCGCGCGCGTCGGATCACCCTCACCAGGAAGCTGCACCAGGATTTCGTCGTCGCCGCGGCCGGTAAAGGCAATCGTCGGCTCAGTCAGACCAAGGCCGTTGATGCGGCGCGTAATGGTTTCAAGCGACTGGTCCATCGTCTGCGTGCGAAGGTCGGCGATTACCGAGGGCTTCAGCGTGAGCAGGTAGCCGTTGTTTTCTCCCGCCGCCTGAGAAGTGGTCCAGTCGGTGAGCTGGCTGTTGATCAGGTCGCGAAAATCCGCGGAAGTTGCGGGGTCGACATCGCGAACCAGGATGTGCGTGTCGTCCACGCGGCGGATCTCACCAAAACCGATGTGCTTGTCGTGGAGCTGCCTCGTTAGAAGATCTATGGTCTGATCGCAACGCTGGCCGATGGCTTCCTCCACCTGCACCTGCAGCACAAGATGGCTGCCGCCCTTCAGATCGAGTCCCAGCTTGATGCGGTCGGCAAGGTTCTGCTTTATCTGCGTGCCCGAAGTGGGGAAAACAGGCAGCCCGATCACGCCATAAATGCAAAGAAGAATTGCCGCGGCAATTAGAACAAACTTCCACTTGAGCTGCGAATTCATGCGAGCTGGCTAGCTCTCCTTGTTTTCGGCCTGGAGCCCCGCGATGGCGCTTCGCGAAACCTTAATTTTCACCTGTTCGGCGATGCGCAACTGAACGGCATCGCTCTCCAGTCCGACCACAGTACCGTGAATGCCGCCGTTTGTAATTACCTTGTCGCCGTTCTTCAGGTTGCTGAGCATAGCGGCAACCTTCTTTTGGCGAGTCTGTGCCGGACGGATCATCAGAAAATAAAAAATCCCGATGATCGCGATCATCGGCACCGCAAGCCCCAAGAATGGATTCGATTGAGTTTGCGCTTGGGCGAGCAGATATGCACTCGCAGCAGTGGCAATCCCAGTCATTTGTGTCATTGCGCCTTTTTCCGCCGCAGCGGCGCCCGCCCAAACCGGCAGGCTAACGGGACCTGCTCACCGAAGATGTTACTCCGCTCCTTACCGCGCCCGGCGCCCGCTTGGGTTTGCCTGCGAGAGGCGTGCCTGAAGGTCAGAACGGAGTCTTTCCAGCTTCCCAAAACGGATAGCCTCTCGGATTCGCTTCATCATGTCAAGGTAAAAGTGGAGGTTGTGGTGGGTGTTCAAGATGATTGAGAGAAATTCTCCGGTCGAATAAAGATGCCGCAGATACGCGCGAGAGTACCTTCTACATACCGCGCATTCGCATTTCTCATCAATCGGCCGCGGATCGTTTGCGTAGCGCGCGTTGCGAATCAGCACGCGCCCCTCGGAAGTAAACAAGCAGCCGTGGCGTGCGCTGCGTGTGGGAAGCACGCAATCCATCATGTCCACGCCGAGGCCCACGTAATCGGCAATTTGCTCCGGCTTGCCAACGCCCATCAGGTAGCGCGGGCGCTCCACGGGGAGGCGCGATGCCGCAATGCTTGCGATCTCGCAAGTAACCTCATGCGATTCGCCTACTGCCAGACCTCCGATGGCATATCCGGCAAAATCCAGATCGACGAGGGCGTCCGCATTCTCGCGCCGCAGCGCCGGATGTACGCCGCCCTGCACGATGCCGAACAGCATCTGCCGCTCCCGATCTCCGCAGCGCGCGAAATAATCTCGCGAGCGTCGCGCCCAATCGAGCGTTCTCCCTGCCGCTTCTCGAGCGCCCACTTCACTCGATGGCGCCTCGATGCACTCGTCCAGCACCATCGCGATGTCCGCGCTCAGCGCGATCTGAATTTCCAGCGACTTCTCGGGGGAAAGAAAATGTTCGGATCCGTCCAGGTGCGAGCGAAACGTCGCACCTTCATCGGCGACTTTCCGCAGGGAACTGAGGCTGAAAACCTGAAATCCGCCGGAATCCGTCAGAATCGGGCGCGGCCAAGACATAAATCGATGCAGTCCGCCCATTTCCCGGATCAGTTCGTGGCCCGGACGCAGGTAAAGATGATAGGTATTGCCGAGCAGGATTTGAACGTCGAGATCTTCCAGGTCTTGCTGCGTCTGACCCTTTACGGTGGCCGCCGTTCCCACCGGCATGAACGCAGGCGTTTCGATCACACCGTGCGGCGTCGTAAGGCGCCCCAGACGTGCACCCGTGGGGTCCGTCGCAAGAATCTCGAAGTGAAAGCCCATCCGGGCGAGTGTATCAGGAGAACGCAGCCGTCAAGCCTACCCTCACCAGCACGTACACCACCCACAGCGAGAATATCCATGCGAACGCTTTAGCGAATGATAGCTTCTTCGGCGCCGCCGTGCTGTAGCCGATGGCCAGCAAAATCATCACCCAAAACGAAAAAAGATCCACGGGCGTCAGCAGGGCAACCAGCCACTTTGGAGAATTATCGACTAGAAATGCTCCCGCATTCGATGCCACCAGATTCTGCAAGTCGATTGTCGCGGGATCCTTGATCAGCAACACCACGATGCCTAGGAGACCGGAAATCACATTCGGCATCCAGGAATACGATACGATGCCGAGCGACGTCTTGAAGTTGAATCTCGTCCCACCCAATCCGTTTAAAACGCCGAGAAAAATCCCCGCAAGCAGCAACGCACCCGCAAAGGGTGCGATGACCGCTTCCACGTACACCACTCGCGGCGTCCACTTGAGCTGCGCCTCCATCGTCCGTTGCTGCTGCTCTGCTGACAATTGCTGAAAGCGGCTCGAGTTCGCCACCTGTTTATCCAGGTAGCTGCGCCACCCGACTCGGTGGTTGAAAAGCCCCACTACGACTAGTGCCAAGAGGCAGGCTAGAATTACCGGCGGAAGCCACGTGGGCCGGCGCGCAATCGACTCGAAAGTTTTCTGCGGACTAAAAAGGGCTCCCATCATTCTGCCGATGGCGCTGCTGGGTTCGGGTGCCTCGACGGCGGTAACCGGAGAGCTGGACATTTCTGTTTTCCTCTGCTCAGGGAATGCGGGCCGATCTCTTCCCCTAATTACGCGCGGTAGGACAAAAAATTACGCGGTAAGCCGTAATTAATAGCGGTTCAGCACGCGCGTGACACTCGGCGAGACGAGTTCGTAGCGGATATTGCGCCAGCGAATCCGCCGCGTCAAGAGTGACGCAATGAAGTTCCACGTGAAGAGGAAGGGCACAACAGGAGCCAGCGCCACCCACACCCAGCTCCATTGATTGAGCTGATCTCGCCACTCCGGCAACATCTCGGCCACGGCAATCGTGCGAAGCGCGCCCTTAATGGCGGGAAGCAACACGACCAAAAGCGCCATCAGCGCAAGCTGTACCCAGGGATCGCCACCGGCCATCGTCATCACCACCACCACGGCCGCATAAATCAGCGTAAGCGAATAGCTGACGTTTGCAGCCGCACCCATCAGCCAGCGCCGCGGAGAATACACCCGCGCGATTAACATTTGCCGGTTCGTGAATTCGAGCAGGCTCGCAGGCGTCCACGGATGCGTGGTCGCGGCCATGCATTCCGCACAAAAGAGAATAGGTCTGCTGGCTGCTTCGAGAGCGTGCGTCAAGGCCAGATCGTCGCTGACGGCGCCCTTCCATGACTCGAGGACCTTTTCATCTTCAAACGTTTTCCGGAGGATCGCGGTGCCGCCTCCCCAGCAGAAATTTTCGCGCGGCCGTCCTAGTAAGGTCGCGATCGCAGCGTTCCAGGCCGATGCCATTGCGCTCGAGAAGCCTCCGGAGCCGATTGAACGGCTTGGGATTATCCATCTGTACGCCGTGGTCGCGCCCAAGCGGGTGTCTTGCAGCGGCGCAATCAGCTTGGTCAGCCAGCCTCGCGAAAGGCGTGCGTCCGAATCCACAAAAACCAGAACTTCGATATTCTCCGGCAGCGACTCCACGGCCTTCCTCAGATTTTGCACTTTACCGCTGCAACCCTCCGGAGGGCCGGCGAACACGATGTGAACCGGCCGCACGCTCGCGTCCTTCACTTCCCCGGCTATTTTCACCGCCGGATCGCGCTCGTTGGCAATCGCAAAATAGATTTCGTAATTCGGATAATCGAACCGCGCCAGAGCGGCAAGGTTTTCCTTCAACCCCGGCTCGATCCCCTTGCAGGGACAAATTACCGCCGCCAGGGGCGCGTAAAAGCCCGCGTGCGAACCTAGCCGCCGCCGCACCATGCGAAACCACTCGAACCCATCCCAAAGCGAATAAAGCCCGAGGGCGATCTGCACCACAATCAGTATGTAGAAGACGTAAATCACTGCCGCGAGGATAGCAAAAACCGCGTTCAGGTGGCACTTCTGCCACTCGTTGACTTGCCGAATCGTCACGGGTAAAATCCCCCTCCACTAGGTCGTCTTCTCCCGAATTCCCTCACTGGAGGAACCGATGTCTACACCCGCTGCTCAACCGTTAAACGAAGCCAAGCTTCACGAGTTCGTGATGAAAGCTGTCGGAGAAATGGGCGCGGCCATGAATGCCGTCCTCATCCTCATCGGCGACAAACTAGGACTCTACAAAGCAATGGCCGGCGCCGGACCGATAACGTCCGCGGAGCTTGCTGCAAAAACCAAAACGACCGAGCGATACGTCCGCGAATGGCTTTCGGCCCAGGCCGCAGGCGGATTTGTCACCTATGACGCTGCGTCTGGAAAATTCACTCTCCCGCCCGAACAGGCGATGGCGCTTGCCAACGAGCAGAGTCCCGTCTTTCTTCCGGGCTTCTTTCAAATGCTAAGCTCCGCCTTCGCGGACGAACCGAAAATCTCGGAAGCCTTCCGCACCGGCAATGGCGTGGGCTGGCATGAGCACGATCATCGGCTCTTCGCCGGAACGGAGCGATTCTTTCGCCCGAACTACCGCGCCCACCTCATTACCGAGTGGATTCCAGCCCTTGGCGACACGGAAGCGAAACTGAAAGCAGGGGGGAAGGTTGCCGACGTCGGTTGCGGTCTCGGAACTTCGACGATCCTGATGGCCGAGGCCTTTCCGAAATCCACTTTTGTCGGTTCAGACTATCACCCGAAGTCCATCGAGATGGCGCGAGAAGCCGCGGTCAAGGCTGGCGTGGCAGATCGTGTGAAATTCGAGGTCGCGAAAGCGAAAGACTATCCGGGGAAAGGATTCGACTTCGTCGCGTTCTTCGATTGCCTCCACGACATGGGCGATCCCGAAGGCGCCGCGCGGCATGTGCTGGAAACGCTCGCCCCCGATGGCGCGTGGATGATCGTCGAGCCATTCGCTAACGACAAGTTGGAAGATAATTTGAATCCGATTGGGCGCGTTTACTATGGTGCTTCAACAATGCTTTGCACGCCCGCCTCACTATCGCAGGAAGTTGGACTCGCGCTCGGCGCGCAGGCCGGCCAGGGACGGCTGACCAAACTGCTCACTGCGGCCGGATTCAAGCGTGTCCGCCGCGCCGCGGAAACGCCGTTCAATATTGTGCTCGAAGCGCGCCCCTGAGTTTCAGCGCGCGCGTCGGGAAAATATTTTTCGCAGCACTTGGTCGGCGGCGGCATTCAATTCAAGCTGGAATTTCCCGGCTGCCCGGCGAGCCTGCTCCATCAGCGAGGGATCGAGCAACAGAGCCACCCGGTCCACGAAAGGGCCTGACGTCCGGGCACGCCTGGACTGGCGTCCTGAATCGGTGGCGGAAAGTTTCTCGTACAGTTCCAGGTCATGCCAAAACTCTTGGGCGTCCTCGTCCGTCCAGTCGAGCGACTGTCCGAGCGCCACGAAAAATTCCTCGCGAAAAAGATCCAGAAAGGGTATCGCGAGTTCGAGATTTGCCTTTCTTTTCGTCGGGCGCAAACCGGCGGCTTTCTTTCCCTTCTTTTTCTTCCGCGGCGCTTTTGCGCCTCGCACCGTCACGCTTACTTTCAAGCGGGCGGGCAGCGCCGCTTCAATTCGCAGCACCGTCGCCAAAATCGACTCCCGGCGAATCGTCTGCAACTGTTCGCGATAAAAAGCTGGCTGGTCGGCGCGTCCCGGTCGTCGATTTTCAGCCGAATACATGTCCAGAAACCGCGGTACCATCTCGTTGCGATCGAGCGTCGCAAGCAAGATCGCGGCCGCTTCGCGGGCCCGCACCACCAGTTCTCGGGGACGATAAGGCATGAACGGTTCCACGGCGGCAACGTGCTCGCCGCGGCTATACTTAGGTACGCGAATGCGGCCTCGCTCGCAACGGGAAACACTCTTCGCTCGCTAAAAGCAAAAGGCCCGGACATTCCTGCCCGGGCCTCGCATTGCGCTTCCCTCAACCGATCTGCTGTGGACTTGGCTGAATTAGTGTACCGGACCTGCGACCGGACGATCTTCCCGTCGCGTCCCGCCAGTCACCGGCCGCGTCGGCTTCTCGAATTTGCCCAACGCAATTTCGAGCGCCTGCTCCGCGGTCCGAACGAAATGAATCTGGACGCCCTCGAGTATTTGCGGCGGCAGATCCTCCTTCACGTTCAGCTCGTTTTCCGACGGCAGAATCACCTCACGTATGCCCGCGCGCTTCGCTCCGAGCACCTTTTCCTTGATCCCGCCCACCGGCAGCACGATGCCGGAAAGTGAAATTTCGCCTGTCATCGCCACACGCGGACGAACCGGACGCCCGGTCAGCAAGCTGACCAGCGCGGTCACCATCGCCACGCCCGCCGACGGCCCGTCCTTTGGCACCGCGCCCGATGGCACGTGGATGTGCAGGTCCAGTTTGCGGAAGAAGTCTGCGTCGATACCGTAACGCTCGGAATTCGCACGCACCCAGCTCAGCGCCGCGCGCATGGACTCCTGCATTACCTCACCTAGATGCCCGGTCATCGTAAACTGCTTTCCGCCGCGCATCTTGCTCGCCTCAATGAAGACGATGTCGCCTCCGACCGGCGTCCAAACCAAGCCCACTGCTACACCCGGTTTCTGCACGCGCTCTTCCACTTCCTTCTCCAGGCGGAACTTCGGAATGCCTAGCGCCTCGCGAATTACTTCCGGCGTAACGGTCAAGCTTCTCCGTTTTGCCCTCGGCAATTCGCCTGGCTTGCTTGCGCACCAGCGTGGCGATCTCGCGTTCGAGATTCCTTACGCCTGCTTCCCTCGTGTAGTGGTGAATCAGATCGTGTAGCGCTTCATCAGTGAATTCGATCTGCTCGCCCAGCTTGATCCCATGCTCCTTCGTCTGGCGCGGAATAAGAAACCGCTTGGCGATGTGAATCTTTTCCTCCTCGGTGTAACCGGGGAGTTCCAGAATCTCCATGCGATCGCGCAGCGCCTCCGGAATCGGGTCCATCCAGTTCGCCGTGGCCACGAACAGCACCTTCGACAAATCGAACGGCACATCCAGGTAGTGATCGCGGAACGTCGAGTTCTGCTCCGGATCAAGCACCTCCATCAAAGCCGCCGAAGGATCTCCGCGGAAATCGCGGCCCAGTTTATCCACCTCATCCAGCATCAGCACAGGGTCCATCGTCTCCGCTCGGCGAATGCCTTGAATGATCTGGCCCGGCAAGGCGCCGATGTACGTCCGGCGGTGCCCGCGAATTTCAGCCTCGTCGTGCATTCCGCCAAGCGATATTCGGACGAACTTCCGGCCCATCGCCCGCGCGATCGACTGGCCGAGTGAAGTTTTCCCCACTCCAGGAGGCCCCACGAAGCAAAGGATTGGACCCTTCATCCCCGGCTGGATCTTCTTCACCGCGAAATAATCCAGAATGCGCTGTTTCACCTTCTCGAGGTCGTAGTGATCCTCGTCCAGGATTTCCTGTGCCTTTGCGATATCGATTTGCCCCTCGCCTGTACCGGAGGTTTTGTTCCATGGAAGCGAAGTCATCCATTCCAGATAGGTCCTGGAAACCATGTACTCGGCGGAAGCCGGAGTCATCTTCGCCAGGCGCTTGAGCTCTCGATCGCACTCCTTTTTTGCCTCTGCGGACATCCCCGACTCTTCCGCTTTTTTGCGGAGCTCTTCCACCTCGGATTGCGCGTCATCCGATTCGCCCAGTTCTTTCTGAATGGCCTTCATCTGCTCGCGCAGCAGAAATTCACGCTGGCTCTGGTTTACCTGCTCCTGCACCTGGTCGTGAATCTTGCTCCGGAGTTCCAGCACTTCCTTTTCCTTGGAAAGCTCGTTGCTGAGCGTTTCAAGGCGTTTGCGGACGCTGAATGTCTCCAGCAATTCCTGGCGCACCATCGTGTTGAGCGAAGGAAGCGTCGAGGCAACAAAATCCGCCAGCCGCGCTGGCGTATCGATGTTGCTGGCTTCGGCTTGGAGATCGTCGGAGAGCTGCGGCGAACGCGCCACGACATCTTTGAATAACTCGAGAACGTTGCGTTCGAGCGCCGTCAGTTCGGCGTCGCGTTGATTTTCCAAGTCCGGCTGCGCTTCCACGCGCGCCCGCAGGAAAGGCTTCAACCCCGTTACTTCGAGAACGCGAATGCGCTCCAGCCCTTCCAGAAACGCCACAACGTTGCCGTTGGGCATTCGCACCATTTTGTGAACTTTGGCCAGCGTGCCTACACCGTGAAGATCGGCGCCTGTCGGAATCTCGACTCGCGGATCGAGTTGCGCTACTACACCGAGAAGCTTTTCGGGCCCCTCCAGCGATTCCAGCAGGGCCAACGAACTCTCGCGCCCCACGGGCAGCGGCATCACCGCGCCCGGAAACAGAACCGTGTCTCGTACCGGGAGAATGGCTAACTCGCCGGGAATCACTCTTGTCGTTGTCGCCACTTTGACCCCCCTAAGGGCAATTTCGCCGGGGCGGGCTGAACCGCCTCCCACTCAAACTAATCGGCTGCCAACAAACTTAGATGCACGGCAAAGCGATAAAGATTTATCTCATTTCATAACGCATTGTCAGGAGAGATGAGTATAACACACTCATAAAAGAGAATAGCAATGGCTCCTTCGCAGTATTTGTAATCGGCTCATTAAAAGGCACTTATTCATTTACTAGCCTCCGCGCCAGCTGGATGGCCTCCTCACGATCCTTCACAGTGCCGTCTAGCTGACCTTCCTCAACACGCTCCAAAATCGCCTTGAATTGCGGCCCGGGCCTCAGTCCTAGCCCTATCAGGTCGTGCCCGTCCAGCAGGCGAGGGGGTCGGACCTGCTCGGGCGGCGTCTCCGTCAAAAAACGCCGAACGAACTCATAGTTATCCAAATGCCCGTGGCTCGAAAGACAGTCCAGGCGGTGCAGCTGCAGATGCTCTTCGAACCGCGGCATACGCACAAACCGCTTTAGCGTGGCGGGTTTCATCTGTAACACATCCTTGAACCGCATGTGATTGGCCACCAACGCAGCGATTTGGTCGGTATCATCATTCGAAAATCGCAAGCGGCGGCAGATCTCTTCCGCCATTCGTGTTCCGATTTCCGCGTGCTCGTTAAAACGTATCCGGTCGCCTGGACCAGATGGGGGAGTAAAGGTGGACGGCTTGCCCACATCGTGCAACAGGACTCCCCACGCCAGTGTACGCGGGGAGTCGGCGGGCAGCCCTTCAATCATCATGAGCGTGTGCTTCCAGACATCCCCCTCGGGATGGTATTCCGGCGGCTGCTCGACGCCCTTCATGCGGGCAATTTCCGGCAGGAGCTCGGGCAGTAAGCGTGTTTCATCCAGAAACTCGAATGCCCGGCGCGCCGCGCCCTCAGTGAGCAGCTTGGTAAGTTCATCGCGAAGCCGCTCGGGCGAAACTTGGTGAATCTGCGGCGCCAGCTTTTGGATGGCGCTGAAAGTACGACCTTCGATCGCGTACCGAAACCGCGCGGCAAAACGCACGGCGCGGACCATCCGCAGTTTGTCCTCGTTGAAGCGCTCGCTCGGATGTCCGATGGCGCGAATGATTCCCGACCGCAAGTCGTCGCGCCCGCCGACGAAATCGAGAACTTCTTCCGTTTCCGGATCAAAAAGCAGCGCGTTCACCGTGAAATCGCGCCGCTTCACATCTTCTTGCGGCGATTTCGCATACACCACGTGATCCGGATGCCGCCCATCCGAGTAACCCACGTCCGAGCGAAACGTTGCGACCTCCACTTGCAAGCCGGCGCTCTCGCCGGAATTTTCCGTGACCACGATCACGCCGAATTTCGCGCCGACTGCAAGGCTGTTCGGGAAGAGCTGTTGTACGCGATCCGGCGTCGCATCGGTGGCCACGTCATAATCCGCGGGTTGGCGTCCCAGCAAAATGTCGCGCACACACCCACCGACAAAATACGCCTGATGCCCCGCCGCTCGCAGCGTGCCGCAAATGGCTTCCGCAAAGGCGCGTGCGTTCGTGTGGCTCGTCATGATGGCCGCTCGTCCTCGTGTTTGCGGTTCGCGAGCGAGCCACCAAGCTGGATTTTGGAAAAGCCAAATCGGTCGCGCAGGCGGTCGGTCGTGCGCGCCAACCGTTCGAGTTTTTCGCGTCGCCCTGGATCGAGAAGATCGAGCTGGCCCGACCCTACGGAAAAAGAAGAGAACGCGACGCCGACCAAGCGCAACATGGCGGACCCGTTCCAGGTGCCGGAAAAAAGTTCGCGGACTACGCCGAGCAGCACGGAGTCGAGATCGCACGGCTCAGCAAGCGTATGACTTCGCGTGATGGTTCGGAAATCGGTGAATCGCAGCGTCAGCGTGACGGTTGAAGCGTGAAGGCCGGCATCGCGCAAACGTTTGCAGGCTTTTTGGCACAGATGGCTCAGGGCTGACTGCAATTGCTGCCGGTCATTTGTGTCCTCGCCGAAAGTTTGGTTGTGCGAGATCGACTTCGGTTCAGCGTCGACGAAAAACTCATAGGAATCGATCCCGCGTGCCTTCCGATGCAAGGCCGTGCCCCAGCGTCCAAACGAATCTTCCAATTGCGCGAGTTCCAGCGCTTGCAACTGCGCGATAGTTTCAATTCCGAGCGCCTTCAGCGCCATTTCCGTGACCCGGCCTATGCCCGGAATCCGTCGCACGGAGAGCGGAGCGAGGAACGAAGTTTCGCTGCCGGGCGGCACCCAAACCAGTCCGCGAGGTTTGGCCTGCTCGCTCGCCACCTTAGCAACGAGGCGGGTCACAGCGAGTCCGCCGGAGCATGGCAGTCCAGTGAACGCCGTGATCTCGCGGAGAAGTTTGTCCGCCGCGCCAAGCGGAGGGCCATGCAGGCGCTCGGTGCCGGTCAAATCGAGATACGCTTCATCGATCGATGCCATTTCCACCACGGGCGAAAATTTTGCGAGAATTGCCGCCACTCGGTCGCTCCATTGGCCGTAAAGCTCATGATGCCCATCGAGGAAAATGGCTTGAGGGCATAATTTCCCGGCAGTGCGCAATGGCATCGCGGAGTGAACGCCAAACCGCCGCGCCTCGTAACTGGCAGAGGTGACCACGCCGCGCTGATCGCGCCGCCCTCCCACAATCACCGGCAAGCCCTTTAGCTCCGGACGCGCAAGCAATTCCACCGAGACGAAGAAGGCGTCCATATCGATGTGCAAAATCGAAGGGGCCGATTCAATTGGAAGCGTTTCGGGCGCGGTGCGCTTCGCGCGGAATTGAGCCAGCTTCGGCATGGCCCTCAATATAGCGCCAGATTCGGATGAAGTGGGCATTTTCGGAGTCCCCAAGTGTGACGGGTAGAACAGGCCGCCGTGCTTTGTTTCCAATCACTTAGACCGGTTTCTATTCGCCAGAGCTGTCGATTCGAAAATAGCGGCGGGTGCGCCTGGCGCCGGGCGCTCACGCGGCCGGATGGCCGGCGATGCAGGTCCCGGCACACGCCTCCGTGCCCTTTTGCCGACGTTCTGTCTCCATGCACTTTTCTTATCATCGCGAGCCTACGTTAGTAGGGCCCCAAAGAAGCGCAAGGACGAAAACCTGTGGACTTTGCTTCCGACGTGGCGGCTTTACGTACCCTGTCGCGGACAACTACAGCGAATGCCTGATCCCATGGAGCGTCGCATGTTTCTAAAGTCGTAGAATGGCGAGAGAATTAGCGGAGAACGAAACGGATGAAGGTGTCGGCCATAGAAGATAAACATCAAAGGAGCTACATCCCAGCGGCAGGCTTCCATTGGCTTTTGCCCCTGTTTGATCTGGTCACCAAACCGACGGGGGCCGACCGGGCCCGAAGCGCTCTGCTGGAACAAGCCGAGCTGCGGCCGGGCCAGCAAGTTCTGGACGTCGGCTGCGGCACCGGCAGTTTGGCGATTCTGCTGAAGCAGCAGCATCCAAAAATTGAAGTCCTCGGTTTCGATCCCGACCCGAAAGCACTTGCCCTCGCAAGACGAAAGGCGCAACGAGCGGCGGTCTCGCCCCGCTTCGACCAGGGATTTTCGGACGCGCTTGCGTACGCAGCGGATTCCTTCGATCACGTGTTTTCTTCCTTTATGTTCCATCACCTGAGGAGCAATCAGAAGGAAGAGACTCTCCGGGAAGTTCGCAGGGTCCTCAAACCGGGTGGCTACCTGCACCTGCTGGATTTTCGCGGGCCGAATACCGGGGATACTCGCCTGGTCACGCGCTGGTTTCACTCACGCCGCATCCTGAAAGACAACGCGGAGAGCCGCATTCTCGAGCTAATCGCTAAGGCTAGACTTGCCGAGGCGAAGATCCTTCGTCGTGAAACCGTGGTTTTTGGATTCGCGCATGTTGCCTACTACCAGGCATGCGCATTGAAGTCGCCCTTCAGCAAAGACGCACGGAACCTTGCATGACGCTGAGGCGTCGCATCTTCTATGCGCCCCTGCGGGCCTTACTTTCCCTGAATCGAGATGAGTTCGACTTCAAAGACTAAAGTGGCGTTTGGAGGAATCACGTTGCCCGCGCCCCGTTCGCCGTAAGCGAGCTCCGCTGGGATGAAAAGCTGCCACTTCGATCCGACGGGCATCAGTTGCAGCGCTTCGGTCCAGCCCCTAATCACCTTACCCACGGCGAACGTCGCGGGTTGGCCGCGCTTGTACGAACTGTCGAATTCCGTGCCATCGAGAAGAGTGCCCTTGTATTGGCAAACGACCGTATCGGCCGCAGTGGGTTTCGGCCCCGTGCCTGCGGTCAAGATTTTGTACTGAAGGCCGCTCGGCAGGGTCACCACTCCTTCCTTGGTTTTATTCTCGGCAAGGAATGCTGTGCCCGCTTTTTGGTTCTCCGCGCCGAGCTCTTGCATCTTTGCCTCCGTGGCCTTCTGTACCTGGTCCTTCAATTTCTCAAGGTCCGCCGCAGCTTCGTCGTCGGTCAGCAGCGTCTTGCCACCGGACAGGGCGTCCTTCAGACCGCGCGCCACGGCAGCAGCATCCAGGTCCACAGGTTGCTTGCTGAGGCCTCGGCCGATATTCAACCCGAGGGCGTAGCTATCCTTTTCCTTGTCTGTGGTAAGGGCCGGCGCGGTGTTGCTTTTGGCCGCGGACGCATCGCTCTTGGTTCCAGGAGCCACGTGGGGCTTCGCCGCGGGAGTTTTTGCAGCGGTAGTCGGTTGGGAGTTCGCAGCAGGAGGCTGCTGCGCAAAGGCGCTTCCAAGCAGCAGCGCCGTGCCGGCCAATAGGGTTAGGGTTGTTAACGAAAATTTTCGCATTTCGCTATTGTGGCACCCTCGCGACGACAGCGCAAATCCACATGGAAGAGAAGTGCCCGGCGGAGCGGGGTCACACGTTGGAAACGCGGGTGCACTTTTCTGCTGCAAAGACGGCCAGTCTGAACGATACTATCGAGCGTCCGCCGGGATTACGACCGCAGCCAGCCGGAAACTTCACACACAATCAGGGTGTCTGCACATTTAGCGACCTCGCTCACCGCCGAGGCCGGGCGATGTGCATGAGCCTCTCATGGCCGGCAATCTATGCCCAAGCCAACTATCTCTCAAGAGGGGTGGCGAGGATTATGAATATCGGCAATTCCGGAACCGGGCGAATCGGCCCATTCGAGGTGTTTTACCCGGCAGAACCCGCACTACGGCGGGCGCGGCACATCGACGATCCAACCCTTCCGGGGAAACTAGTCGTCGTGGAAGGAATCGACGGCTCGGGCAAATCAACGCAACTCAGCCTGCTGCACAAGTGGCTCGAGTCGCGAGGCTACGGAGTGATTTTCAGTCAGTGGAACTCTTCGCCGCTGGTGAAGGACACCACGAAACTCGGCAAGAAAAAGAAAATGCTCACACCGGCGACCTTTTCGCTGATTCACGCCACGGATTTCGCCGACCGGATCGAGCGCAGCATCCTGCCGCTCTTGAAAGCGGGCGCGATCGTGCTTTGCGACCGTTACATTTATACGGCGTTCGCGCGGGACGTGGCGCGCGGAATGGACCGGCGATGGCTCCGCGATCTCTACGGCTTCGCCGCGAAGCCGACGGTTGCTTTCTACTTTCGCGTTCAACTTGAAACGGCCATCGGACGCCTCGTTGGCGCCCGCGACGGATTCAAATTCTACGAGGCGGGAATGGACCTCGGGTTGAGCGACGATCCCGAAGAAAGCTTCCGGATTTTTCAGGGGCGCATCATCGAAGAGTACGAAAAGATGATTCCGGAATTCGGATTGACCGTAGTGGATGCAACGCTTCCCGTGGAAGTGCAACAAGCGCAAGTGCGCAGGATCGTTAGCAGGCATCTTGAAACCGCGAAGGAATTGAGGATTCGACCATGAGACAAAGTTATGGAAAGCAATTGCCCGGCATGAACCCGTTCGATCTCTCCGGAAAGCTGATTGTTATCGAGGGAACGGACGGCGCGGGACGCACCACCCAAATCAATCTGCTGAAGCCATGGCTGGAGGAGATGGGCCACGCCGTGCTCGATACGGGCATGACGCGTTCACACCTCGCGGGCGAAGGCATCCGGCGCGCGAAAGAGGGAAACAATCTCGGCCGCGTGACCCAGAGCCTCTTTTACGCCACCGATTTCACAGATCGCCTGGAAAATGAAATCATGCCCGCTCTGCGCGCCGGCTTTATCGTGCTCACCGACCGCTACATCTATTCGCTGATGGCCAGAGCCATCGTGCGCGGCGTGGACGCGGCCTGGATTCGCAGCATCTACAGCATGGCGCTGGTGCCAGACGCGGTTTTCTACTTGCGGATCGGAGTCGAGGAGTTGATCTCACGCGTCGTTTTCTCTCGCGGATTCGATTACTGGGAATCCGGCATGGACGTGTTTCCCGGCCACGACATGTATGAAAGTTTCCGCAGTTATCAGGCCGCGCTGCTGGCGGAGTTCGACCGGCTCAGCGCGGAATTCAATTTCGAAACCGTGGATGCCGCCGGCGAAGTTGAAATTGTCTTCGCACAACTCAAGAGCAAAATTCAGCGCATCCTCGAAAGGAATTCGCGGGCGACGTATGATGCCAAGCATCGTGTCGAACCGGCGCTATCCCCGAAACACCAGTTCGAGAATCCGTTCGTATCCGCGCTCGTCGCCAGCGCGCTGAAAGAGCCGAGATTCTCCTTTCCAACCGCCGTGCCAAATGTTTCGAACGGCAACGGAAATGGGCATCGCGTGACGCAACAGAAATAGCGGCGCGCGAGACGCAAACTCAACTACAATATTTGCGGGCGTGGGGTTTTCCGAGTCCGCATTACAACCCTCCAGGCCAACTGGAATATATCCTTGAAGCATGCCAACGGAATGTTTCGTCGGATTGCCCTGATTTGCATTCTTGTTTTCTGCTGCGTGCGGGTGTGGGCGGCGACTGGCGGAAGCATTTCGGGAACAGTGACCGATCAGAGTGGAGCTTCGATACCTAGCGCCAGCGTGACGCTGGTTAACCTTGACCTGGCCACCAGCTACAAAGCCACCACGAATGCGCAGGGCTTCTACTCTTTTCCTAATCTGCCGGTGGGTCGCTACGAGATGACCATCGAGTCAACGGGATTTAAGTCTCAGAAGAAAACAGGTTTGGTGGTTGACGCAGACGCAGCGGTCCGAGTGGACGCCTCACTCGCGGTAGGCAACAAGACCGAGACGGTCACCGTGACGGCCTCCGCCGCTCAAGCCGAAGCGCAGGTGGATACGGTGGCAACTCATCTGGGCGAAGTGGTGCAGGCCGTGCAGATCACTTCCTTGCCGCTAAATGGCCGCAGCTACACCGACCTGCTCGCAATTCAGCCGGGAGTGAGCCCTGTGACCACGCTGACCGCTACTTCCGTGATCATGTCGGGCGTTACCGGGACGATTAATCCATCCGGCGACCTGAATCCTGGCGATGTTTCCATCAACGGCCAGCGAGAATCCTCAAACGGATTCATGGTGAATGGCACGGACGTGCAGGAACACATGAACGGCGGAACATCAGTGATTCCGAACTTGGACTCCATACAGGAATTTCGGGTGCTGACCACCAACTTCGATCCTGAATACGGGAATTACAACGGCGGAATGGTCAATGTAGTCACTAAATCCGGCAGCGACGCCTATCACGGCAATGTTTTCGAGTTTCTGCGCAACACGGTTCTCGACGCCAAGAATTATTTCGCCGATACGCGCGGCGCCTTCCGCCAAAACCAGTTTGGCGGCACCATCGGAGGCCCAATCAAGAAGCAAAAGCTTTTCTTTTTCGCCGACTACCAGGGGACGCGCACGGCGCAAGGCGTCACGTCGCCAGTTACGTCCGTGCCATCGCTGGCCGACCGCACGGGTGATCTTTCAGACGTGGAAAGTTCGCTCACTGGAAAAGTCAGCGGGCCCGCACTGGCCACCCTGCTCAGCAATGAACTTGGCTACCCGGTCTCACAGGGTGAACCGTATTTCACGCCCGGCTGCACGAGCGCGAATTGCGTTCTTCCCGGCGGGCAGATTCCAATGAGCGCCTGGTCGGCTCCTGCAATGAATCTTTTGCAATACATTCCCAAACCCAATCAGCCGGGCAACGTCTTTTCGACTGCCGCCTTCGATGAAACCGTTCGCGACGATAAGCTGGCCGGACGAATGGACGCGAATCTAGGATTGGGCCAGTTTTCCTTCTACTATTTTCTGGACAACTATCGCTTGGACAATCCGTATCCGGGCGCGCAAGGTGGCGCCAGCGTTCCGGGATTTGACGCTCTGACGATCGGGCAAGCGCAGCTTTTTACGCTTGGCTATACCCGCGTATTGGGAGCGCAGACCGTAAATGAATTCCACGCCGGGTTGATTAGAAATTCGAACGACATCGGCAGGCCGCACGGCGGCTTGGGCGTCACGCTGGCGTCGCAAGGATTCGTTACAGGAGCCGGAACTCCAGGGATTACGGTGCAGGCACCGCAATATGAAGGCGTCGAAAATATCGTGTTCCCCTCTTTCATCATGGGCGTGCCGGTCACCAATGTGAACCAGTGGAACAACACACTATATTTGAGCGATTCGATTTCCAAAGTGATCGGCCCTCACACGCTTAAATTTGGCGGCGAATTTCATGCGGATCAGGTGAACGAGCATCCTAACGCCACCTTCAACGGCACGTTCAATGTTCTTGGCACCGAAACCGGCTCAGCCTTCGCCGATTTTCTTGTGGGCGTTCCCAGCAACTTCACGCAATCCACCGGCCAGCCGTTTTACCTTCGCAACCGCTATGCCGGAGCGTTTTTCGAAGATAGCTGGCGCCTCCGCAGCGATCTTACGGCCAACCTTGGCGTACGCTGGGACTTGATCATGCCCTGGTGGGAGAAAAACAATAATATTCAAACGGTGGTGCCGGGCGAGCAATCGGTTCTCTACCCGAACGCGATCCCCGGATTGGTGGTGCCCGGCGATCCCGGAATACCTTCCACTTTGTCGCCCTCCAAGTATCACAATTTTGCACCGAGAATCGGCCTCGCGTATTCGCCGCGCTTCGATCACGGGATTTTAGGAAAGGTCTTTGGCGGCCCGGACAAAAGCAGCATTCGCGCCAGCTACGGAATTTTCTATACGGCTTTTCCAGGGTTGTCGGCCGGCATCATGTATTCCGTTCCTCCATTCGGCTACAACTATCTGAGTCCCGCGCCGCCGCTTTTCGCCACGCCATTTATCAATGCCGGCGATGGCGCGCAAAATCTCAATCCTTATCCGATCACCTTCCCGCCAAATACTGTGTCGGCCAAGAACCCATACACCGCGTTCAACTGGGCGGCGGTCACTCCCATCAGCGCCGATCCTTATTTTTACGATCGCAATGCCGTCCCTTACATAGAGGACTACATGCTCTCGATTCAGCGGCAGCTTACGCCAAGCATCCTGCTGACGATGAGCTACGTGGGTAACCAGGGACATCACATTCTTGCGCTGCTTCCAACCAATGTTGGCGACCCGGCGCTGTGCCTGAGCCTCAGTCAACCCAGCGAAGTGGCTCCCGGCAGCTCCACATGCGGACCGTATGGTGAGGATGGCACCTATACCTCCGCGTCGGGCCAAGCCTATCAGGGCACAAGAAACATCGGATTGGGATCAAACCCCGCTCTCTACGGGAACTATGGAGCGACTACGGCGCAGCGAACCATTGCCAACTCGAACTACAATGCTCTGCAAACGAATCTTCGCTACGTGGGCAAGCGAACTACTTTTCTGCTCGCCTACACCTATGCAAAGTCGATCGATCAGGCTTCCAACCTCGGCGAGCAGCTCAATCCCTTCGATCCGAGACTCACCCGCGTCATTTCCTCCTGGGACATGCGGCACAATTTCGTGGCCACTTACACATACGATCTTCCGTTCGAGCGCCTCTTCGGCCATGCGAATCGCCTGACGCAGGGATGGAGCATTTCGGGCACGACTCGTTTTGCCAGCGGCTTTCCGGTGGCGCTTTATGACGACTCGGACAATTCGCTACTGGGTACGCTCGGCAACGGCGTAAATAACAGTTTGCTCGACACGCCGGCGTTTACTCCCGGGCCGCTCGAAATCAATACCAATCCGCGGAACGGAAGGCCCGCCTTCAACACGTCGTTATTTCATCCGGAAGCGCTCGGCCAATTAGGTAATGCACCGCGCCGATTCTTCTACGGCCCGGGCATCAATAATTTTGATATCCAGGTCACGAAAAATTTGAGGCTTACCGAATCGAAATCGCTCGATCTTCGGGTGGAAGCGTTCAACGCCTTCAATCATGCGCAGTTCTATGGATCGGCGGCCGTGGATGGCGAAGTGAATGACACCACGTTCGGCACCATCGTGAGCGCGGCCGATCCGCGTCTGATTCAAGCGGTGGCGAAATTTACTTTCTGAGGGAAGATTCAATCACTACTCTTGCGGTTTACCGTTGATCACAAATTTCATCACAGACCTGGAAGTGGCGCTGATGCCAAGCGTGATGCCGTTTCTAGCGGGATGAGTTTCGGCAACGATCATGTCGCCAGGCATCATCGATTTCCTCGTCCAGCCCGCGCGAGACATGGTGAACGGCGAAGCCAGCTCCAGCGTCCAGTGCTCCACTTCGCCATTCTTGTCTTTGACGTCCATGTGGACCAGGCAATGCGGATTGCCCCAATCGAAGCCGGTTACCGTTCCCTTTAGCGTGATGCTTTTCGCAAGGTCGTAGCGCGAGGTGCCGTGATGCGCGGAGGCTCCGCCTGAAATTGCGGCAAGCAGAGTTGCTGCGAGCAAGAATTTCGGCGCCACGCTTCTCATCTGATTCCTCCGCACCTCCTCTATACACTCCTGCTCTTCGGTGAGCAAGTGGATCGCGCCGGAAGTCGCCACGCACAGTCGTTTCGAACGAGCGCAAAAGATCGCGAGCAGTTTCCACACGGACGCGGGTTGCTGGGTGGGAGTCGCGGTGCGATAATGAGGCCGGTTGGCGCGGGCCGCTGAGCGGCCGCGCGTGTGAGTGAGGACTTATGGCACTGAGGGATACGTGGATTGAAAACCGTTCCACGGCGATGAACGGCGGCGCAAGGAATTTTTCGCAGATGCATTTTGCACGCAAGGGCGTCGTCACCGAAGAAATGCAGTACGTTGCTCTGCGCGAGAAGATCGCGCCGGACGTGGTCCGCGATGAAGTTGCGCGCGGTCGCGCCATCATTCCCGCCAACATTCACCACCGCAACCTCGAGCCGATGGGCATCGGCGTCGCGTTCGGCTGCAAAATCAACGCCAACATCGGAAACTCCGCCACCACCTCGAATGTAAGTGAAGAGCTGGAAAAGCTTCACCGCGCCGTGCATTACGGCTCGGACACGGTGATGGACCTCTCGACCGGCGGCGATATCGCGATGATTCGCAAAGCGATCATCCAGGCGTCGCCCGTGCCGATCGGCACGGTGCCGATTTACGAAGCGCTTTCGCGCGTGCGTCGCGCCGAGGATTTGACTCTCAGCGCCATGCTCGAAGTGATCGAGGAACAGGCCGAGCAGGGCGTCGATTACATGACCATCCACGCGGGGGTTCTGCGCGAATTCCTCCCGCTGGTGCGCAACCGAATTACGGGAATCGTCAGCCGCGGCGGCGCTTTACTAGCGCAGTGGATGAGCTTCCACAAAGCGCAGAATTTTCTTTACGACAATTTCGACGCCATCTGCAAAATTTTCCAGAAGCACGACGTCAGCTTTTCGCTCGGAGACGGCCTGCGTCCCGGGTGCTTGGCCGACGCCAGCGACGAAGCGCAGTTCTCCGAATTACGCGTTCTCGGCGAACTCACGAAAAAAGCCTGGGAATACGATGTGCAAGTGATGATCGAAGGCCCCGGCCACATCCCGATGGACCAGATCGAGCTGCAAGTGAAAAAGGAAAACGAGCTGTGCTACGAGGCGCCTTTTTACACGCTCGGCCCGCTGGTCACCGATATCGCGCCCGGCTACGACCACATCACCAGCGCGATTGGCGCGGCGATGATCGGCTGGCACGGCGCGTCTATGCTCTGCTACGTGACGCCGAAAGAGCACCTGGGCCTGCCGAATGCGGACGACGTTCGCCAGGGCGTGATCGCCTACAAAATTGCCGCGCATGCGGCCGATGTCGCCAGGCATCGTCCGGGCGCGCGTGATCGCGACGATGCGCTCAGCTATGCCCGCTTCCTATTCGACTGGAACAAGCAGTTTGAACTTTCGCTCGACCCCGACACCGCTCGGGCTATGCATGATGAAACGCTCCCCGACGATTTCTACAAAGAAGCAAAATTCTGCTCGATGTGCGGGCCAAAATTCTGCTCGATGAACGCCACCCAGATCGCCGAAATCTACCAGGGTCACGATCAGAAGGATCGCGAGGCCAGGTTCGCCGAGCTCTTGGCGAAAGTGTCTGGCGAAACCAGCGTTTCAACCGTTAACGGCGACTAATTCAACGCCGCAAGCCCAAGGAGCGAGAAATGGCATTTGTGCGAGCGGCACGAAAAGACGAAGTCGCGCCGGGGACGATTTGCGAGTTTCAGGTAGGCGGCAAGCCGGTCGCTGTCGCCAATGTTTCCGGTAAGTTCTGTGCTCTCAGCAGTATATGCGCGCACCAAGCGGGCCCTCTGGGCGAAGGCGAACTCGAGGGCAACGTGGTCACCTGCCCTTGGCACGGCTGGCAGTACGACGTCACCACTGGCAAGGTCGTAACTAGCCCGTCGCTCGGCGTCGACACGTATCCGGTCGAGGTGCGCGGCGAGGATATCTTCGTGGATGTCGGCTAGCCGGACTGGCGAGCGGCCATTTCCTATCCCAAAAGGCAATCTTTCCCAAATTTTTGCCACTCTATGGAGATTTCCGCACATTTTCCCAGCACTTCCGTGTATAGTTTCGCGCGACACTTTCTGACGAATGACGCAACCTCCCCAAAAACCCAAGCGATGGCTCTTGGCCGTTGACCCGCGGGTCTACCATTGGGACACCCTGTTCGTGAAGGGCAAAGAGATGTGGAGGCATGCCGGGAGTCGCCCGGATGCCGCCCGGCAGCTCAAGCAAGTTCACAAGGGCGACCGCGCGTTGTGCTACCACGGAAAGCCCGAGCATTCCCTCTACGCTCTCGCCGAGGTAACCCGCGATCCCTACCCCGACCCGCACGACGCGGACGCGAAGAAGTACGTGATGGACCTGCGAGCCATTGAACGGTTGCCGCGAGTGGTGAGTCTTGCCGAAATGCGCGAGAATCGCTCGCTGCGAAAAATAAAATTCCTGAAGAATACCCGGCTCACCATCTGTCCGCTGACTGATGAAGAGTACGCAGAGATATTGCGGATGGCTGGAATCGTCGCCTCACCTGGGATCCCGCTTCCCTGAAGTACGCCGCGTCCCGGCAATTTCCCGAAAGAAAAGAGCTGCGCCAAGACGCGGCAAACAAAAATCACGGCAGAGCCGCCGATTTGCGGGGATGCAAATCTTGTAGCGCGGCGACTTCAACGGCATGCCCGGCCATCGCGCGAATCCCGCGAGCAGCGGCGCTCGCGGCAGAAAGAGTGGTGATGCAAGGCACGTTGTAGCGGACGGCGGCGCGGCGGATGGATCTTTCGTCGTAGAAGGACTCGCGGCCCAGCGGCGTGTTGATCACCAGTTGGATTTTTCCTGTCTTGATGAGGTCGACCACATTGGGGCGCCCCTCATTCACCTTGAAAACCGCCTCGACCTCGATTCCTGCTCGTGTGAGAGCCGTGGCGGTGCCGCGCGTGGCCAAAATTTTCAATCCTGCCGCGGCCAGATCTTTCACCACGCTAGCCACGTGCCGCTTGTCGTGATCGTTTACGCTGATAAAAACAATGCCCTGGAGCGGCAGGCGCTGGCCCGCTGCAAGCTGCGCCTTGGCAAATGCCAGGCCGAAAGTTGACGAGATGCCCATCACTTCGCCGGTAGAGCGCATCTCCGGACCGAGAATCGTATCGATGCCGCGAAACTTATTGAACGGAAAAACTGGCGACTTCACGGCGTAAAAATCGCGGACAGCGAGTTCCTGGATGCCGCTGGTCTGAATAACGGGGAGATGAATATCCTTCAGCTTGCGTCCGGTCATCAGGCGCGCCGCAACTTTCGCGAGGGGAACCCCGGTGGCTTTGCTCACGTACGGCACCGTGCGCGATGCGCGAGGGTTCACTTCCAGAACGTAAACCGTATCGTGCTGGATGGCGTATTGCACGTTCATCAGGCCCACCACGTGAAGCGCTTTGGCGAGCCGCGACGTGTAGTCGCGGATGTGCGCGAGCACCTCCGGTTTCAAGGTGACCGAAGGTAGCACACAGGACGAATCGCCGGAATGAATCCCAGCTTCCTCGATGTGTTCCATGATCCCGGCGATCACAATATCCTCGCCGTCGGCAAGAGCGTCCACATCCACTTCGGTCGCGTTTTCGAGGAACTGATCGATTAAAACCGGGCGCTTCGGGTCGGCGATCCCGCCAATCTGCACGGCATGCGCCACGTATTCTTCCACCGTCTTCAAATCGTACGCGATCACCATGGCCCGTCCGCCGAGGACGTAGCTCGGCCGCACCAGCACCGGAAGCCCTATTTCGCCGGCGGTGGCGATCGCTTCCTGCGGGGTAAGCGCAGTGGCGCCGCGCGGCTGCGGAATGTTTAATTCCGCAAGCAAGGCACCGAATCGCCGGCGATCTTCAGCGAGGTCAATGGATTCCGGATCGGTGCCGATTATTTTGGCGCGGTTGCGCTTCAGTTCCAGAGCTAAATTCAACGGAGTCTGCCCGCCGAACTGCACGATCACCCCTTGCGGTTTTTCGCGCTCGAGAACCGCGAGCACGTCTTCAAGCGTGAGCGGCTCGAAATAGAGGCGGTCGGACGTGTCGTAATCCGTCGACACCGTCTCAGGATTGCAATTGATCATCACCGTTTCGTAGCCGTCTTCCTTCAGCGCCAGCGCCGCGTGGCAGCAGCAATAATCGAATTCAATTCCCTGCCCGATGCGGCTGGGCCCGCTGCCCAGGATCACAATTTTTGGCCGGTCCACGGCGCCCGATTCGTCTTCCTCTTCGTACGTGGAATAAAGATATGGTGTGAAGGATTCGAATTCCGCGGCGCAGGTATCGACCCGCTTGAAAACGGGGATCACGCCGAGTTCATGGCGGCGCGAGCGGACCGATGCGGATTTGACGTTCCACAATTTGGCGAGCTCCTCGTCGCTCGCGCCCGAGCGCTTTGATTCGAGCAGCAGTTCGCGCGAAATTCCGCGGAGCGAGCTGGCGGCCACACGCCGGTCGAGCGCGACCATTTCCTCCATCTGGCAAATGAACCACGGATCGATCTTGGTGAGCGAACAGACTTCGTCGCGCGTCATGCCGCGCTCGAGCGCTTCGAAAAGCCAGTGGATGCGGTCCGGCCCGGGTACGTGGAGCTTTTCGCGAAGCAAGGCGGTGGTCACTTCGGCCGGAGCGCGCCAAGCCGTGCTCGGCTCCAGCGAACGAATCGCCTTGCAGAGCGATTCCTGAAACGTGCGGCCGATGGCCATCACCTCGCCGACCGAACGCATCTGCGTGGTCAGCGTGGTTTCGCTGCCGGGAAATTTCTCGAACTGCCATTTCGGGATTTTCGAGACTACGTAATCGATGCTCGGCTCGAAGCACGAAGGAGTTTTTCGCGTGATGTCGTTGGGAATTTCGTCAAGGGTCATGCCCACGGCGAGCTTGGCGGCGATTTTCGCGATGGGGAATCCAGTGGCTTTGCTCGCCAGCGCGGAACTGCGCGAAACGCGAGGATTCATTTCGATCACCACCATGCGCCCGGTTTCCGGGTCGATGGCAAACTGGATGTTTGAGCCGCCCGTCTCCACACCCACGGCGCGGATAATCGCGGCGGCCGCATCGCGCATGCGCTGGTATTCCTTATCGGTGAGCGTCTGCGCGGGCGCAACGGTGATCGAATCTCCTGTGTGGATTCCCATCGGATCGACGTTTTCAATCGAGCAGATCACAACGAAGTTGTCGCGAAAATCGCGCATCACCTCCAGCTCGAATTCCTTCCAGCCGATCACAGATTCCTCGATCAGCGCCTGGCGGACCGGGCTGGCATCAAGGGCGCGCGCAATGGCGTCGCCAAATTCCTCGTGGTTGTAGGCGATCGAGCCGCCCGTGCCGCCCAGCGTGAACGAGGGGCGAATCACAACCGGATAGCCCAGCTTGTCGGCCAGAACAATCGCTTCGGGAATGTTGGTGACGACGGCCGACGCGGGAACTTCGAGGCCAACTCTTCGGCAAACATCTTTGAAAAGCAGCCGGTCCTCGGCAATTTTAATTGCATCGAGCTGCGCGCCGATCAGCTTCACTCCGTACTTGTCGAGGACGCCCGCTTCCGCGAGCTCAACGGCCAGATTGAGGCCCGTCTGGCCGCCGACCGTGGGCAGCAGCGCGTCTGGCCTTTCGGCGGCAATGATGGCTTCCAGGTATTCCTTCGCCAGCGGCTCGATGTAAGTGCGGTCGGCGATTTCGGGATCGGTCATGATCGTCGCGGGATTCGAATTGACGAGGACAACCTCGTAACCCTCCGCGCGCAAAGCCTTGCACGCCTGCGTGCCGGAATAGTCGAACTCGCAGGCTTGGCCGATCACAATCGGCCCCGAGCCGATGATCAGGATTTTCTTGATGTCGGTGCGTTTCGGCATTGTCTCTATTGGTGCCGCACTGCGGCCTTGCTACTTGTCATCCCCAGCCGGCTTTCGAACAAGAGAGCTGTTTGCATGCGAATCATGGCGATCCATCTTAGGGAGTGGCGGCAAGCGGCGCAAGCGCTTGTTGGTGTAAAGAATTTCGAGATTGGGAAATCACGATTGGCGCGTTCGCCGCAAAGTTGCCTACTTGTCGTCCCGAACATTTCTCATCGAGCCGCGCCCTTCATCATCGCGATGAAATCGTCGAATAGGTAGCGCGCGTCGTGGGGACCCGGGGAAGCTTCCGGATGATATTGGACGCTGAAGAGCGGGAGCGAGCGGTGGCGCATGCCCTCGTTGGTGTGATCGTTCAAATTTACGTGCGTGATCTCGACATCGCTCGCAGGCAATGAATCCGGATCGACGCAGAACCCGTGATTTTGCGCGGTGATCTCGACTTTTTGCGTGATCAGATTTTTCACTGGATGGTTCGAGCCGTGATGCCCGAATTTTAGTTTGAAGGTGCGGCCGCCGAGTGCCAGGCCGCAGAGCTGATGCCCCAGGCAAATGCCGAAAATCGGAACGCGCCCAAGAAGTTTTCGAATGTTTTCGACGGCGTAAAGAATCGGCTCGGGGTCGCCGGGGCCATTCGAAAGGAAAACGCCGTGCGGCTTCAGCGCCAGCACGTCGGCCGCGGACGTCTGCGCCGGCACAACCGTCACGTCGCAGCCGTGATCGACCAGCAGCCGCAGAATATTTTGCTTGATGCCGTAATCGTAGGCGACCACGCGATAACGGCTTTCATTCTCTTTGAGGACCGCCGAGGATGCGACGCCGCCAGTGCCGTTTCCGCGGCGTTTGCCGTTTATCGGGCCGCCACGCACCGAGGAATCTCCAGCCGCGGCAGCACTAGCGATCGGCGCTGCGAGATCAATTGATCCGCGCGTCCAATCATATTTCTTTGCCACGGTGACGCGGCTCGCAAGCTCCTGCCCGGCCATCGTGGGGAGCGCACGAGCCTCGGCAATCAGCTGTTCGGTTGCCGTGCCATCAGTAGAAAGTATGCCGCGAAGAGCGCCAACTTCGCGCAGATGCCTCACCAGCGCGCGCGTATCGATATCCCAAATGACCGGCACGCCGTAGCGCTCGAGATATTGCTGCGCGGATTCGCTCGAGCGCCAATTGGAAGCCAGCGCGGAAAATTCCCGCACGATCAGCGCCTCGATCCACGGCTTTGCGGATTCCTCGTCGTCCAGATTCGCGCCCACGTTTCCTATATGGGGATAAGTGAGGCAGACGATCTGCCCGGCGTAGCTCGGATCGGTGAAAACTTCCTGGTAGCCGGTGAGGCTGGTGTTGAAAACGACTTCACCGCCGCGGCGCGTGCGAGCGCCCGCCGCGCGTCCGTTAAAAACTCGTCCGTCCTCGAGCGCGAGCGTCGCGCGTCCAGCGAGGGCCTCGTTCAGTGTGTCCTCCAGAAAATGTGCAGAATGTCATTTCGATGCGGCGCTGACCGTCGAAGTAGAAGTCAGTGAACCGAAGTGGTCCGCCGGCCAGTAAGCGAATACGGCCTTGCCATAGATGAATTGCCGCGGCACCGGACCGAAAACGCGCGAGTCGTTCGAACTGTCGCGATGATCGCCCATTACGAAATAATCGTCCGTCGGAATGTGGTGAGGTGTGTACGTGGATCCGTCCAAGTAGCCCGCCGGAACATACTGATCGGCCAATTCCTGGCCGTTGATGTAAACATGGCCGTCCCGAATCTCGATGGTTTCACCCGGAAGCCCGACCACCCGCTTGATGAACGATTTCGAGCGGTCCAGAGGATACCAAAAAACGATCACGTCACCGCGCTCGATCGGCTCGAAGTGATAAACGAATTTGTTGATGAAAATCCGCTCCTGATCGCTCAGGAGAGGATTCATGCTGGTGCCTTCCACCTTTACCGGCTGGTAAAGGAAAATCATCACCACGATCGCGAGTCCCAGAGCGACCGCGAGGTCGCGCGTCCAACTGCGCAACTCGCGCCGCAAGGGAGGCGGCTGCTGCAATGGGTCAGACGAATTCGCTGGGCCGGAAGTGGAGGCGTCGTCCATATCTCAATACATTTATTTATATCATGCCTGCCTAAATAGTGGCAAAGAAGGCGGCTGCACGTTGACTTGGATGCCTTTCATCGCGGCGGTGTCGCCTCGGGAGCCGCAAAAGTGGCGTCCATCAGCAGCGCAGTCAACTTTTCGTGGTTGGACACTGGGGGGTAGCACGCCGTTTCAACGCAGACCAAAGCTTGCGCCACCGTTGCGTCGAGATGGGGCACCGTTTCTCGCAATGCGGAGGGAAGGTTGCTCGTTGCAAGCTTCTCCGGCGTAACTCGCAACACTGCTTTTCCAAAACGATAGACTTCCCGTGCGGCTTTTTCGAGTTCCCCAGCCGTTGGATCGCCGGCCGCGCCTGTGATCACAACCTGCAGAGGATGGCGCGCATGCAAGAGCGCCGCGAGCGCGTAGGTTCCGGCGAAAAGCCCGTAGCGCGGGATCAGCCCGATGAATGCCTCCAAGGTTTTCGCGGCCCATTGATGATATAGAGTTTCTCCCGTGAAACCGTAAAGCCTCTCAAGGACAATCGCGGCAATAGAATTCCCGCCAGGAGTCGGCGAATCCTGTAGCGGCTTGCGGCGGACTTCGAGGCCGCCCATCGGAGCAGCATCCTTGGCGCGGTCGAAAAATCCGCCGCCTTCCGGATCGCCGTACCTTTCTAGGGCAAGACGCATCGCGCTTTCGGCCGCGCGAAAATAGCGTGGCTCGAGTGTCGTCTCGTACGCATCGAGCAGCGCGGCGGCCGCAAGCACCTGATCGTCCAACGACCCTTCCAGGCGCGGCCCTCCGATGCGATGCAAAAAGCCTTTCGAATCGTCCCACGCTTCCGCGAGCATGCGATCGAGGGTCTTGAGCGCGAAATCGCGGCACTCGGGCCGTCCCAGCACGCAAGCCGCATCCAGATATGCGGAGATGAACATCGCGTTCCAGCCGACATACAGCGTCTGATCAATGGCCGGAACAGGCGTGCGCCGGCGGCGTGCGACGAGCAATTTTTCTTTTGCGCGAGCGAGAAGCAAAACTGCCTCATCTGCACTGATCCTCAGCTTGCGCGAAATATTCTCCACATTATCGGCCACCCACAGGACATTTTTTTCCGGGTTGTGGTGCATCTCTCCCTGCGGCGCGATATCGTAATACCGCTCGACAACCCGCCATTCCTCCGGCGCAAGTTCGGCGCGGGCCTCCGCGACCGTCCATGTGAAATAGTCGCCGTCATCGTCAAGAGTTTGGTCTGCATCCTGGCTTGCGTAAAACCCTCCGCGCTCTTGATCGGATAGAACTTCGTTTACCCAGGTGATGATGCCTTCGGCGATTTCACGGAAAAGCGCCTTCCGCGTCACCTGATAACCATGTAGGAAATTCCGAAGAAGTTCGGAATTGTCATACGACATTTTCTCGAAGTGAGGCACGCACCAGCGCTCGTCCACCGAATAGCGGTGAAATCCGCCGGCGAGTTGGTCGTACACGCCTCCCAGCGCCATGCCTTCGAGCGTCCGGTCGGCCACCGGAAGCAATTGCGGATTTCGCGTGGCCTGAAAACGTTCGAGCAGCAAATCGACGGCGCTGGCGTGAGGAAACTTCGGCGCATCGCCGAAGCCGCCATGCGTTTCATCGAACTGCCTCAACGCCGAGTCGATCACCGCATCCACCACGCGGGCGTCGAATACGCCCCGCGCATCCTGAAAAATCTCGGCTTTCGCGACAGCTTCCTCCAGCGCCTGCGCGGAATTATCCACCTCGTTGCGACGGCTTTTGAAGGCATCGGAAACGGCATGCAAAATGCGCTTCATGCCAGGCCTGCCGCCGGCGTCCTCGGGAGGAAAATACGTGCCGCCAAAAAAAGGCTTGCCGTCCGGAGTGAGAAAAGCGGTCAGCGGCCAGCCGCCCTGTCCGGAAATCGCGCTCACGGCGGATTGGTAGCGCGCGTCCACGTCGGGACGCTCGTCGCGATCGACCTTCACGGGAATATAAAGCTGATTGATAGCCGCTGCGATTTCCGGATTTTCGTAGCTCTCGCGGTCAATTACGTGGCACCAATGGCACCAAACCGCGCCGATATCGAGTAGGATCGGCTTGGCCTCCGCGCGCGCTTTTTGAAACGCTTCCTCGCCCCATTCATGCCAGTCCACGGGCTGATGCGCCGCCGAACGCAGGTAAGGGCTGGCTGAATCCTTGAGCCGGTTCTCATGTGAGTCCGTCATCGCTCTCCGACCACATTAGCACGATCCCACTGTCGTAGTAGTCCGCCGCCTTTGAGGGAAGGCCGCGTTCGCGAGCTTCATACCACTAAAGCAATTGGTGGATTAATCTTGGCGGGCTACTGGACGGGGTTGCTATAGCCGGCGTCGCGGGGATCGATGGGCTTGCGGCCTGAAAAGCCCTCGTCCTGGCGATGGTAGAAACGAATGCGGTCCTCGCCCAGGCGCCAGCAGAGATACACGTCTTGGCCGTTCATGCGCGCGGGAAAATCCAGCAGACCCACTTCAATATCCTTCACGATGCAGCCGGTCGAATGAATCTGCTCGATGGCTGCCTCGATAATTTCGGCTAGCCGATTACGCTCGAGCCGGCGGCCGGCGGTTTTTTCGTAGGAAACAAGCAAACCGCCCGAACGCATAATACGCTCGCGAAGCGCGCCAAGCTCCTCATCGAGCTCCGCCAGCTTGCGGCGCGATTCGATGGTCTCGATCAGCACCGGCTCGATTTGGGCGCGCAGGCGCTCCGCCTCGGACAATGAAAAAAACTTGGATTCGTTCGGTTCCTCAGCCATACGCCTCTAGCCCGGCACAAAACACATGACGAAAAGCTTATTCATCATGGCTGGTATTTCGGATGCGGCAAACCGCCAGAAGAGCGTAACATTAGCCGCCAATGGATACCATCGTGCGCGAGGGTGGCAGGAAACCCGGCTCGTTGATGCGGTGCCCTTTTTCTTTTTGCGCCACGATGTCGCAGATTCGGCCCCGAATTTCGCTGTCGCTCGAGCCGTCTCGCAGCAGCGACCTCAAATCGTGATCGTCCTTGCTGAAGAGGCAGGTGCGCAGTTTTCCATCGGCGGTCAGCCGGAGGCGGGAGCAGAATCCGCAAAAAGGCTGCGACACGGGAGAAATCAGGCCGATTTCGCCCCGCCCATCGGCGAACCGGTACTTGCGCGCCGTCTCGCTGCGCTCGTGCGCCACTGGCACGAGCGGCCACTGCGCTGAAATCCGCCGATAGACCTCGTCGCCGGGGACAAACAGCTCGCGCGACCACGCCCGATCCGCATCCAGCGGCATGAATTCGATGAAGCGCATGATCAAATCGCGATCGCGTGCGAAGGCCGCGAAGGCTTCCACCTCGTCGTCATTCACCCCGCGGACCAGCACCGCGTTCACCTTCACCGGCCGCAGCGCCGAGCGCCTGTGCCGCATCGATTCCGGCAATCACTTGATCGAATGTTTTCGTTCGCGTAATGCGTTCGAACTTTTGGCGGTCCAGTGAATCGAGGCTGATGTTGATGCGGTCCATGCCCGCTTCAACCAGGCGATCGCAGCGTTCGGCCAGCATGTAGCCATTGGTGGTCATCGAAAGATCTTCCACGCCGAGCGCCTTCAATCGCCCGATGAAATCCTCGACGCCCGCGCGAACCAGCGGCTCACCGCCCGTCACGCGAACTTTGCGAATCCCCATGCCGACGAGTATGCGGGCCAGGCGTTCGTACTCGTCCCACGTGAGCAAGTCCCGCGCCGGCATATGCGTTTCCGGATTGGCGGAGCGGCAATAGACGCAGCGAAAATTGCAGCGGTCTGTGACCGAAACGCGCAGGTCGGTGATTCGGCGGCCGAATTTGTCAGCAAGCATCATTCAGCTTTGTCCCTGCAAAACAAAAAGCCCAAATCCGCATTTGGACTTGGGCTACACGCCGGGCGCGAAAATCAGCGCCAGACATTCCCCTTTCCAAGCACGGGAGGCCCGGGCGTTTCCGCCCGAACCCTCAGCTCCGCTGATTCAAGGAGCATCGCCTCCCGGCCATTGGATTTCTCTCCGTCAGGTCCGAGAGGTCGGAGAACTCAAGCGAAGTCTACGCCTTTGGGCGGAGATTAAGCAAATCGCACACCATTCGGCGGATATATACGGATATAGCAGATAAAGTTGGACTTATACAGATGATTCAGAACCTAGAGTCTAAGCTGCGGAAGCGCCCCGCGTGACGGATTTCCTTGCGGTAATCGGGAGCGAAAATTTCAACGGTGCGGCACATTTCGTAGAGCCGCGAACGGATGCGCTTGCCCACGCGCTCCGTCAGCGAATCATCCATCACCGGAGTCCGCATCCCCGCCACGCGCGGCGCCACAGCAGGAGCCGCGCCGTTCGCCCCCGCTTCCGAATCCAGAAAATTCGTCGTCAGCAGCGTCACGCGCTTTTCGTTATAGCGCGTGTTCAACACGTGCCCCACGGTTTCCAGCGCCCACAGCGACGGCTTGCTCGAGCCCACATCATCCAGAACCAAAATATCCGCCTTCAGCACCGGCTCGAGCACGCTCATTTCAGTGGACTGGCTTTCGGCGCTGTAGCTATCCTGAATTTCCTTGAGCAGCTCGCGGTAGTCGTAGAAAAGCCCGCCGTGTCCACGAAGCACAATTCCCTTCAGGGCCGCGACTGCAAGATGCGTCTTCCCCACTCCGCACGGTCCCATCAGCAGCAAGCCGTGCTCGCTGTGCATCTCGGGGACGGGAGAAAATTCCTGCGCGAAACGCTCGACGATTAGCTTTGCCTGCGAAAGACTGCGGCTCCATGCATCCTGTTGCGGCTTGGAAGTATTTTCGATTTCGTTGTCTGTTTCGTAGTTCTCGAAATCGCAGTGGCGATATCGTTCGGGGACGCGCGCCTTCGCCAGCACGCGCTCGGTGCGGTCTCCCGCGGTGCAATCGCACGGAACCGCCCAAACCATTTTCGGCTCGCCGCTAGCCGCGCCAGGACGCGCCGACTCTTTCGTCGCTAAAGCCTGCGCGCCTTCCGTGGTACGTTCGACCACTTTCCAGCCGCTGCCTTGGCAAATGGGACAATCCGCTCGTGCCATTTCGCAAGCATATGCGGCCCACCCCGCCAGCGCAAGACGCCCCGAGTGTGCAAATCCGCGCGGCCTGTGGATTCCCAGACGCGCTATTCGCTCGCCTTCAGCGCGTGCGTGCCGTGAGTGATGGCAGCGCCGGCCCTAAGCGCCGCGGCGACGACCACTGTTTCGGAAATTTCTTCATTCGATGCTCCGGCCTCGCGCGCCCTGCCTGAGTGAATCTCGATGCAATAGGGGCACTGCGTCGTGAACGCGACCGCCGAGCGCCAGCAATTCTTTGTATTTCACGGGGATCGCGCCGGCAGCCATTGCGGCTTTGTCGAAGGCCCAAAATGCCTTCATTCCCTCCGGAGCGCTGGCGTCCATCAACTTGAGCTTGCCGAGATTCTTCATGTCGTACATGTTCATCCCTCCCTTTAATTTTGAATTCTCGTTCGATGCCGAAAATCTTCGATAGGTTCGACTATATTTAGAATTCAGAGCTTAGAGCTTGTCTCGCTCGAGGTAGGAATGGAGATTCTGCGGCCCGTTGCTAATGGCGACGCCCTCCGCACGCTCACTTTTGCACGCGAATAGCGTGGCGCGGAACGGCGCGCACGATCGCGTTGTGCGACCTTCGCTCATCCGGAGCGCCCAGGTTCCGCGCCACTTCATTCCTAACGAACTTCGTGAACGCTTCCATCTGCGCCTGCATCTCGCTCATTTTGTCCCGCATGTTCAGGATAATTTCGATGCCCGCCAGATTAACGCCCATCTCGCGCGTCAAGTTGAGGATCACTTCCAGCCGCTCCAGGTCGCCATCGGTATAAAGCCGTGTGTTGCCTTGCGAACGCGACGGCTTCAGCAAGCCCACTCGTTCGTAAAGCCGGAGAGTCTGCGGGTGCAGCTGATACAACTCAGCGACCGCGCTGATCATGTATCCGGCTTTCGCTTTTTTCCTCGGCCGCACTGCCATTTTCTTCTCCTGAGCCTGAGTGAGTGCCTCAAACCGTCGCGCGCGCAAAAATTTCCTGCCGTGGGTCTTCTGGATCTAATTTGCTCAATTCCTTCAGCAAGTTTCGCACGCGCTCATCTTCCGGCTTGGGCACCACCACTTGCACTTCCATGATCTGGTCGCCGCGCTTGCCTGGCTGGCGCATCGACGGCGCCCCCTTCTCGCGCAGACGCAGCTTTTTCCCGCTGCTGGTTCCCGGGGGAATGCGCACTTGCGACCGTCCATCGATCGTTGGCACTTCCACCTTCGCGCCCAACGAAGCTTCGGTCACGGTCACCGGAATCACCGTATACAAATCGTCGCCGCGCCGTTCGAAAAACGGATGCGGCTGCACGTTCATCACGATGTAGAGATCGCCCGGTGGCGCTCCGTTCGTGCCGGCATTGCCGCGCCCGGCCACGCGCACGCGCGATCCCGTCCGCGCGCCCGGCGGAATGCGCACATCCAAGGTATCCACGCGCGAAACGCGCCCCTCGCCTCCGCAATTGCGGCAAATCGTGCGCAGGTGTCCGCTCCCGCCGCACCGCGAACAGTTCACTTGGAAGCGCATCTTCCCGCTTACCTGCGTCACGTGTCCGGAACCGCCGCACGTCGGGCAAACCTTTTCCTCGCCCGTATATCCCTGGCCGTGGCAAACGTTGCACACATCCAGCCGCGTGAAACTCAGCTTCTTCACCGTCCCGTGCATGGCTTCGGCAAATGAGATGTCGATCTGATATTCCAGATCGCTGCCGGGCTCGCGTCCCTGTCCAGCCTGCGCGGCATTCGCACCGCGAAAAAACTGGCTGAAGAGGTCGCGGAAACTGGCGCCGCCCGCGCCGCCTTCCGCACCCGCGCCGCCGCCAAAATCGAATCCACCGAAATCGAAATGGATATCCTGCGGAGCCCCGCCGCCGCTGTAGCCCGCTCCCGGGCCCGGACCGCCGCCCGCTCCTGGAGTGTTGAAGCCAAACTGGTCGTACATCTGGCGCTTCTTGGTGTCGGAAAGCACCTCGTATGCTTCCTGGATTTGCTTGAACTTTTCTTCCGCGGTTTTGTCGCCCGGATTGAGATCCGGATGGTATTTACGCGCCAGCTTGCGATACGCTGCGCGAATTTCCTTCACCGGAGCCTTCCGCGGAACTCCTAGCAGCTCGTAATAATCTTGTTTGGTTGCTGTAGCCATTTTTTCTATTCGAACTACACCGCGGCCGCGCGCCCGCGATATCCCCATACGTGCATAAGGGCGCCTGCGGTTGCAGACGCCCCTATCACATGAATCCTGCCGGATCGCGTCGCGGGCCGGCACGGTGAAAACGCCTTGGGCGTTTTTCAATTTGGCTTCTTTGAGTCGTCAACGTCCACGAATTCGGCATCCACCACGTCGCTTTGTCCCGGTGGATTTCCGTTCGCGCCTGTCGAACCTTCCGGCCCCGGCTGTCCTGCGCCGCCTCCGGGTCCAGAAGAGCCCGCGGCCGCCTGCTGGCTCTTGTAGAGCGATTCAGCGATGCGATGCGACGCCTTGGTCAGCCCGTCGAAAGCCGCATTCAGCTTTTCGACGCCGCCGTCCGTAAGAGCGCGCCGCGCTTCCTCGATCGCTTCTTCGGCTGCCTTCACGTCTGCCTCGTCCAACTTCTCCCGGTTTTCCTTGGTCAGCTTCTCCGTCTGGTAGACAAGGTTGTCGAGCCGGTTGCGCGCCTCCACCTCCGAAAGCCGTGCCTTGTCCTCGGCCGCATGCGACTCCGCTTCCTTCTTCATGCGCTCGGCCTCTTCCTTGGAAAGGCCGGTGGACGCCGTGATGGTGATTTTCTGCTCCTTGTTCGTCGCGTTGTCCTTCGCCGAAACATTCAGGATGCCGTTCGCGTCGATGTCGAACGTCACCTCTACTTGCGGCACGCCGCGCGGCGCCGGAGGAATTCCGATCAAGTGGAATTTTCCCAGCGATCGGTTTCCGCTCGCCACCGGACGTTCGCCCTGCAGTACGTGAATTTCAACCGACGTTTGATTATCCGCCGCTGTCGAGAACGTCTCGGATTTCCGCGTCGGGATCGTGGTGTTACGCGGGATAAGGACAGTCGTCACTCCGCCCAGCGTTTCCACACCCAGCGAGAGAGGCGTCACGTCGAGCAGCAGAATATCTTTCACTTCCCCGCCCAGCACGCCGCCTTGAATGGCCGCGCCCACCGCCACCACTTCGTCAGGATTGACGCCCTTGTGCCCTTCGCGCCCGAAAAGTTCCTTCACCAGCTCTTGAATCTTGGGCATGCGGGTTTGCCCGCCGACCAAGACCACTTCGTTGATTTTTCCCGGATCGACGCCCGCGTCCTTCATGCACAGTTTGCAAGGTTCCACGGAGCGGCGAATAATATCGTCCACCATCGCTTCCAGGCGTCCCCGCGTGAGCTTCTTCACCAAGTGCTTTGGACCGGAAGCGTCCGCGGTGACGAACGGAAGATTGATTTCCGTTTCCATGGTGGTCGAAAGTTCGATCTTGGCGCGTTCGGCCGCATCGCGCAGCCGCTGCAACGCCATTTCGTTGCCTTTCCCGCGCAGATCGAGCCCTTCGTCCTTCTTGAATTCCTCGATCAGCCAGTCGACGATGCGCTGGTCGATGTTATCGCCGCCCAAGTGCGTGTCGCCATTAGTGGCTTTCACTTCGATCACGCCTTCGCCAACTTCCAGGATGGAAATGTCGAACGTCCCGCCGCCAAAGTCGTAAACGGCGATCGTTTCGTCCTTCTTTTTGTCGAGGCCGTAGGCCAGCGCCGCCGCCGTGGGCTCGTTGATGATTCGCTTTACGTCCAGCCCGGCGATTTTTCCGGCGTCCTTGGTCGCAATTCGCTGCGCGTCGTTGAAATATGCGGGAACGGTGATCACCGCTTCCGTCACTTTTTCGCCCAGGAAATCTTCCGCGGCCGTCTTCAATTTTTGCAGGATCATCGCCGAAATTTCCGGCGGCGTGTACTCCTTCCCCTGCGCCATCACGGCAACGTGGTCGCCCTTGCCGCACCACCTTGTAGGGGACCATCTTCATTTCCTCGTTCACTTCATCGTAGCGGCGTCCCATGAATCGCTTGATCGAGTAAATCGTGTTCTCGGGATTCGTGATCGCTTGCCGCTTGGCAACCTGGCCAACCAGCCGCTCGCCGCTCTTCGTAATAGCCACAACGGATGGCGTGGTTCGCGCGCCCTCCTGGTTGGGGATTACGACTGGCTCGCCCCCCTGCATCACCGCTACCGCCGAGTTGGTGGTGCCGAGGTCAATACCGATAATTTTGCTCATGGAATCAACTCCTGACCGGCTCTAGCCCGGTCGGATTAAGTTACCTTCAAGACGCAGCCTATACTACACGTTGAGCGTAACATTGTCAAGATTGTTGTGTGCCTGTATCGCGCTGATAATGCGCACCTTCTTGCCCAATACCATCATTTCCGTCCGCCGGAGCAGTCCGCCGGCGAACCAACGCCCCTTCCGACGCATCCTAACGATCTGGCAGTACCTAAATCGCCCCCGTGCTGCTAAGGGTAGGATGCTCGGACGGCGATTCGCGCTACAATGCGTGCAATTAAGTCTATTTCGATTTTGGGAGGCATATTTGAACTACCCATCAACGGATTCACCTGGCGCGAATGCGCCGAAAAAACCGGCGAAACGCCTCGGAACACTGTGCGCTCTCGCGGCAACTGCTGTCCTCGGTCTCTCGTTTGTATCTCTGGCCGCCGGCCAGGGCGCGCATGCGAGAACCGTGTCCGCCAAAAGCGCTCGTTCGAGGAGCGTCGAAAGTTCGAGTGCGCCGCTGAAAAGCTATGGATCGAGCAGCGCCCCCATCACCATGGAAGTATTCAGCGATTACGAATGCCCCTCGTGCCGCAATCTTTACGAAAATACTCTCCGTCCCATGATCAACGACTACGTGGCCAGCGGAAAGGTTTATCTTATCCATCGCGATTTCCCTCTCCCCATGCACAAATACGGCTACGAGGCCGCGCGCTGGATCAACGCTGCGGCCCGCGTCGGTCAATTCCAAAATGTCGAAGCGGCTTTGTATGACAATCAAGACGCGTGGGCGGCCAACGGTGACATCGAAAAATATGTCGCATCCGCCATGCCCGCTGCCGAATTCAAGCGAGTTCAAAAGCTTATGACTGGGTGCGGGTATCAGCCACCCGGCGCGGCCGCCGTACAATCCTGCATTTTCGACGCCTACATCAACGCCGATCACGATCTCGGGATGAAGATCCCAGTGCAGGCCACGCCAACCTACGTGATCATCTACAAGGGACAAAAACTCCCGGCAGGTTCCGGCGCCGTCTCCTGGCCCATTTTGAAGCAGTTCTTCGATTCGCTTCTGAGTCAGTAGTAGAGGGGTCGGTTCACAAGACAGCAGCATGTTTTCATTGGCACCGGGCCCTGCCGAGGACGATGCTTGCGGCGGGTGCAAGAACCGGTGGAAGCGCGGGGCTTCAGCCCCGCCACAAAAGACGGCGCGGAGCGCCTTCCGCTGCGCAGCTTCACCCGCAGCATGCTTCATTGGCACCGCGTTGCCGAAGAAGAGCTTGCGGCGGATGTGAGGCAGCGGCAAAAGAACTCTAGCCGCGGAAGTCATGAACTTAAAATTCTCATGAACGCAGACGCGCGCGTAAAACTGGGGAAAATCCTGCTGATCGTGGGGCGCATCGCCCTGGGAGCCATTTTTCTGATCGCAGCCTACGGCAAGCTAAAACCGCAGTACGCCATGCCGTGGTCCACACACTCAATAAAAATGTCCGTTTCCCTGTTCGCCATGCAGGTGGACTCCTATCAAATGCTGCCGCCGCACGCCGTGAACTTCGTCGCCCACGTCCTGCCATTCTTCGAACTGTTCTTAGGACTCTGGCTGATCAGCGGCATCGCCTTGCGCGTCTCATCCATAGTCGCAACCTTGGCGTTTTGCGGCTTCATGGTCGCAATCTTCTCCGCTTACCATCGCGGCTTAGGCATCAACTGCGGCTGTGGAATAGGCCCCGTCGAACAGGTCGGCCCCGGCGCCCTGATCCGCGACGGCCTTAAGTTTCTCCCGCTCTCCGTCGCCGTAGTAATCGGCTCCTTCTGGCTCATCGCAAATCCCGCCCCGCCCAACCCCCGAACCATCCCCCATGCCTGAAGCTTGAAGTATCCGACCTACTACTCTGCGGTGCACTGTCGTTCCCCGTCTAACGGAAGTTGAAACTCCAGAGTGCCCTGTGAGCCGCTATTTCGTTTCCCGATCATGTCCATTCCTCGCGTAGCCGCGGAGCGCGGCCTTCGCCCTCGGAGTGCCAATCCAATCCAACGTATCCATGGCCTGCCAGCGTTCCGTTTGGGTACCGCGCTTCAGGAGTTTTTCGAGCGCCGGAATCGCAGCGTCACCGATTTGGACGAGCGCTGCTACCGCAGGACTATCGTCGGGATGCGGCTCGCTTAACACATTTGAATCCCTGACGCTCATCCACTTAGCCAATGCTGGCGCAGCCTCAGCCATCTTTAACTCTCCGGCAAGACGCACTTCATCCCGCCACTGGGGAACCTGATTGGGACCTTTGGCGATCTCCGGGGGCAGATGATCGACCAGATATCGCCGGGCCGCCGGATCTGAGTCTCCGAGCTCGAGCAGTTTTCGGGCGGCTTCGTCATCCGTTTTGCTCGTTTGCATGCGTCGAAAAAGTTCGGGGACGCTGGGCTGAACTTGCGCTGCAGCCACATGGCCCCCAACTTGGCATAGGCTACTCAGTGTCGCCAAAGCCACAAGCAGTTTCACGGAAGATCGCATAGTTCGCCTCCTTAAAACGGTATGTGGCCGAGTCCAGCCTGCGAACCCGGGGGTGCCTCCGGCACACCCCCCGGATCAATCACAAGCTTGAGAAACCAATTCACCCCAGCGCAAATATTCGCCCGATTGCAAACGCTTGAAGTGAAGTTTTGGACTTGGCCGGGTGCCGCATCCGACGCACCGTTTTGCAGTTACCTGTCACTGACAACCGACCAGTCACACCGGAAGTTTACTCAAGCCAGGGATGATGCCGGAGGGTGCCGCATTCTTGCGGTTTTTGCAAGGGTGCCGGGTGCCGCACCCCACGCACCGTTGCGCAAGCAACCTTCATCGACACATGAACTACGACACCAGAATTCGCTAAAGGCGCGAATGATATTCTTGGGTGCCGCACTCTTTCGGCTTTTTCGAAAGGGTGCGATTTTTCCCCTCTTGTCCTGCCGAAATTATCCGCCGAAAACTTATTCGCGGCGAGAGTTTCGGACCTTCCACTCTCTGAGATCGCAGCGAGGCTTTAGCCTCGCCATAAACTGATGGCGCGGAGCGCCTTCCGCTGCGCAGCTTCACCCGCAGCATGCTTCATTGGCACCGCGTTGCCGAAGAAGAGCTTGCGGCGGATGTGAGGCAGCGGCAAAAGAACTCTAGCCGCGGAAGTCATGAACTTAAAATTCTCATGAACGCAGACGCACGCGGCAAAGTGGGACGGATACTGCTGCTCCTAGGCCGGGTGGCCCTCGGAGCCATTTTCCTGATCGCCGCTTACGGCAAGCTAAAACCGCAGTACGCCATGCCGTGGTCCACACACTCAATAAAAATGTCCGTTTCCCTGTTCGCCATGCAGGTGGACTCCTATCAAATGCTGCCGCCGCACGCCGTGAACTTCGTCGCCCACGTCCTGCCATTCTTCGAAGTTTTCCTAGGACTTTGGCTGCTCAGCGGCATCGCCTTGCGCTTCTCATCCATAGTCGCAACCTTGGCGTTTTGCGGCTTCATGGTCGCAATCTTCTCCGCCTACCATCGCGGCTTAGGCATCAATTGCGGATGCGGAATAGGCCCCGTCGAACAGGTCGGCCCCGGCGCCCTCATCCGCGACGGCCTGAAGTTTCTCCCGCTCTCCCTCGCCGTAGTAATCGGCTCCCTCTGGCTCCATCGCAAATCCCGCCCGGTCCCCACACCTCAAGGCTGACGCGGCCTCGAGTATCTCGTTCAGTGACACTAAGAGAATAATGAGTGACTTATTTGGTCGGAGGGGCCAGTTTTGGACGACCAAGCCGCTCGATACCTACCAACCGTCCTCCGAATGGCTCGAACATCAGTCCATACTTGCTGCGGATACCATTGGGCAGCTGCGCATCCACCTCGATATCCCAAAACATTCCTGCGAATGAGCCCACGTGATCCGTGGACAGCCCGTTGAACTCTACAGATTTGATTTTTAGACGTCCGAGGACCCTTTCGAATCGGTCTAAGTGAACTGATCGCAGGAACTGTTCCTTGTCAGCTGGGCCGTAGAGCGCACCCGCCTTCTTCAACTCCTCGTAAGCCTTCGCGTCTGACCACTCCGGATGCGATTCGATAAGCTTTTCAATATACGAGTTCTGTGCGGAATGGATGATATCGGAGCCATCAGCCCACATCTTAAAGATATTTCCTTCATCGTCGAACCACACGAGTCCCTTCATGAGCGCAGCGTTGGGCGGAGCCGCGACAGGCTTCCCGGTGTGCTGATCCAATGTCGGATTGAACGTCGCTTCTGGATCGAAGGGCGTTATTTCGAATCCGACTCTGAATAAGTTCCGCCACGAATCGTCAATGGGTTGCCCCACGGATAGCTTCATGAACCTATGTTTGCCGAAAAGCTCTGGATATGCCACCTGGAGTAAGCCGTGAACCGTCGTCACCGGATTCTCGGGTTCACGCGAGCTGGTTGCGTGCGACAACGTAGGCCACGCCCCGTGGGCAAGCGTCGCAATACATAGGAGCACAGTCAGCCCCGCTCTACTTGAGTTTGACATTGCCATCTCCGATCCATGTGTATGGTTGTGTGATTCCCACGGTTGGCAGGTATGTATTCGTCTCTTGGACCGGCGGGTGGCCCAGGCGTTGCCTTTGACTTTGCCGGGTGCCGCGTCCGACGCATCGTTTTGCAGTTACGCGTCACTGACAACTGACCAATCACACCGGAAGTTCACTCAAGCCGGGGATGATGTTGGAGGGTGCCGCATCCTTGCGGTTTTTGCAAGGGTGCGGACTTTGACTTTTCTGCGCATCTCTCCAATATCCACGCGGGTTCTAGAAAGAAAAAGCATTTTAGGGGGTCGGGAAGCGGTGAACACGGTGTTGTTGCCTATGTGGCAAAGCCTCATGGCATCGAATAGTGACCTAGGCCGTAGGGTTGGGCCCCGCCTGCCCCAACGATCACTTGGGATAGCGAGTTAGCGACTGAAATCTTCCGGCGAACGGATCGAGGATGAGCAGCCAGTGACTCTTTTGCGCATCTTGCCCCACGGATTCGCCATCTACCTCCCAATAGAGTTGTGCCAGAGAACGGGGGTTCTGCTTGTGACGCAGATGAAATTCTGATGATTGAATCTGAAACCTGCCGATAAAGGGTTCTAGGGCCGTGACAGGCACTGCCGTCAATAGCGCATTCCGGTCATTGGGGCCGAACTTTGCCCCCGCCTTTTTCATCGCGGCTATGACCTGTTCGTCGGACCATTGTTGATGGGAATTCACTTCGGCTTCGATGAGCTTAAACTTGGATTCCAGCGGAGAAATTCTATAGAAGCACTCTCAATTAGTCTGCCGCCCTTTCTAAACTGGAAACCAGCTCGCAGGATTTCTGGCTTCTCCCAGTAACGATTAGCCTCGGACTGGGCATTTATATTTGAGTTCAGCCTTTGCTCGCTCGGTCCAACCGATATCCCGAAGTCGGGCGGGGAGGTCCAGTCCGAGTCAAACGGACCGGATGCGATAATGGTCATCACATACCCTTTGTCCGTCACTTCTGGGTAGAGAGCCCGCACAAATCTTTGAGCCATGGCGATTTTGGCAAACTGATCTTGAGACATGTCTTGCGAAAATACGGGCGCACCGAGAAGCAAAACGGTGCCCGTAATGCCGAGGCTGATCGACCGCACCTTATTTAGGCGTCGTGATAGTAGTCGTAGCATCACCGACAAGACTCCATGTGAAATTTCCGAATTGTCGAGCTACAGCGTCGTTCGCGAGATTGGTGGCGGGGTGCCGCACCCCACGCACCCTTGCGCAATCAACCGTCATCGACACATGAACTACGACACCAGAATTCACTAAAGGCGCGAATGATATTCTTGGGTGCCGCACTCTTTCGGCTTTTTCGAAAGGGTGCGGTTTTTGCCCCTTTTCTCCCCGAGATTAGCCGACAGTTCCTCCCGCTCTCTCTCGCCGTAGTAATCGGCTCCTTATGGCTCCATCGCAAATCCCGCCCAGCACCCGCCGCCCAACCATCTCCTGCGCCTCAATCCTGATGCCAGACGATGCGCGCCTGTCGCGATTCCGGTCTATTGCCGACTGGCATCACTAGGATGAGCGGCGCTAGCAGGTCCGAAGGATTGTATGACTCGATTGATTTCGGGTTGGCTCAGCTTCGTATCAGAGCTTGGATCCACGGAGATCGTGAGTTCGAACCAGCGATTGGAAGAATCGAACAAGTTCAGTTGGACCCACTCCCATCCTCTGGATAGACCGCTGACCTCGAAACCTCGGTACGCAGGTGTTCGAAACGAAAAAATATCGGGCACGGCACCATTATGCTCAAACAAGAAGCCCTTTTGATCCAATAACTTGAAAGTCCTTGCGAAAGTAGCATGCGAAGATAGCGGTGACAAATCGGCAGGCCTCGTCGAGATCATCGCCTTGAATTGCTCGTATTTTGATCGTCCGCCGGCGAAAGCGTTCGGGAAATGACTCGGATTGACGAACTCTATACGTCGGCCGTTCGCGAAAAGTAGGTCCAGCCGATAGTCCAAATCGTATTGTTTTACGGTTGTCCCCCATGGGACTTCAAACTGGCAGCCATAGTAGCTCACGGGTGAACCCTCGGCTTTCGAGACCGTCGTATCCCTTAAAGGTTTCGGAACCTCGGCCCAACCGCGTGGAGGAAAGGACGGACCACGTCTCAACGACGGGCGGAACTTCATATACGTATAGACTTGCGGTCCGAAGTACGCGACGAAGGCTCCTATCAACAGCAGCGCGCACACCCCGATGCCCCATATTTTTGGCTTGCGCCAGAGGGCCTTCATCGTCAAACACCTCCATCCTTGCGTGGCAAACCTAGCCTACCTTATCCCGAGAATGTTTAAGAGGCTCCTGTCCGCATCACTCTCCCAGTGGATGGGACTCGTACCATCGGAGCCCGTGTAAACCCACGGGGCAGTAGCACCGTGGCAATCCGAAGCATTGTAGGTATCGTGTGAGGAATCGTCCAAATCCATTCCGTGTATAATCTTGCCGGAACTTAAGAATGTATTGGAAAGCTGGTGTGCAATCTCGTGAGCCGCATTATTGCCGACACCCTCACCCACCGCTTCGACCAGGTTTGCCGGGTGCCGCACCCCACGCACCCTTGCGCAATCAACCTTCATCGACACATGAACTACGACACCAGAATCTACTAAAGGCGCGAATGATATTCTTGGGTGCCGCACTCTTTCGGCTTTTTCGAAAGGGTGCGGTTTTTGCCCCTTTTCTCCCCGAGATTAGCCGACAGTTCCTCCCGCTCCCTCTCGCCGTGGTAATCGGCTCTTTCTGGCTCCATCGCAAATCCCACCCCGCACCATCTCCCGAAACAGCCTCCATCCAAGCCCAATAACCAAGGGGATTGTGAAACTCACGGCGTCGAATAATGACTTAGGCCGTAAAGTGCAGCGCCCCAGAAAACCAAGAACCACAAACCCGCGAACGCGGCGTCGATCCACAAGGCCCCGCGCTCCGTCTTTCCTCTCATCCACCAGCCTTCGACGGCTACGTAGAGAGGCAAAATAAGACTAGAAATTAGCGACCATGTTCCTGCGAAGCGTCCGAATGCTCCTCCAGTTGTTGCGTGCAAGTACGGCGGATAGGTCATTGCCGCGAAGTACGCAAGGTTGATCGCAGAAACGACTCGAACAATGATATGCGAGACTCGGAACGCCCGCCCGGTCGCCATATGGGTCTCCTGTCAAGCCGCCGCTCTAATTCACATTAATGGCTCGGCGCGCAAAACTTTCGTACGTTACCTATCAGGTTATTCCATATCTCGTCTTCAAGATTGCTTCCCCCCGCATGGTACTGCGCCGGGTGCCCCAGGGTTTAGCCTCTGACCTTTCGGGTGCACCATGCTCGTTTTGTGAGCGTGGGGTTTTTCCGCTGCGACGAGGAAAATCGGAAACTAGTCGCCGGTTGTGACCGGAGTGGACACGGCCTTTACTACCGGCGCTACGTTGCGAAGATACCGCCAGGGATTCACGGGAGTGTTGTAGATGCGGACTTCGTAATGAAGATGCGGCCCCGTCGAACGGCCGCTATCGCCTTCGTAACCGATTACGTCTCCAGCTTTAACTCGCATTCCGGCTTGGACGTTGAAAGCGGAAAGGTGGCCGTACAACGTGGTCACTCCAAAGCCATGATCCACTACCACCACACGGCCGTACCCGGCCCGCTGCCCCGCTTCCTCGACGACGCCGTCGCCGGTTACGTGGATCGCGTCGCCGTAATGGGACGCGATATCCAAACCTGAGTGGAACGCGCCTTCTCCGCTGAACGGGTCGAGCCGTTCGCCAAAGTGCCCGGTAATTTGCCCCAGCACCGGCCACAGCGTCGGCGCGATGCCCAAGGTGCTCAACTGAGACGCTGGGAGGAGCCGCATCCCGCCGTTGGACATCGAAACGGCAGTTACGTTCTTCGCAAGGTAGCTAAACTCGTCTACCGATTCCTGGAATTCAGCATCGGGTCTGTCCGAAGCATCGGCAAGATCGAACGCGGTTTGGTGGAAGCGCGTGATCCCGTAGGCCATCGCCACTTCACCGGCCAATGATTGCAGGGAGTTCAGGCGAGTATTCGTGTCCTTCACCTGAGTCTGAAGCTGCACGTACTGTTTCTTGAGGCTGTCTTGATCGCGCCGAAGCGAATTATAATTCGTCGCCTTCCACAGCATTCGCGAGTAGGAGCTCATCGCCACAGCAACGGTGATGGTGCCGACAACCGCAAGAATTGCTACCGCATGCAACAAATACACGGGTACGCGAACTCGTTTCATGCCGCCCGAGTCGTGAGAAGCAATGAAAAACGTGTAAGACTTGCCCTTCATGCTTTTACGTTCACCCGTTTGATTTTTCGCCGGCCTGAAACCGCTGCCTAAGATTGCGGTTAGCGATTCGTGTGCGACTTCGATCGAGAGTTTGGACCGAGAGCCTTGGTCCGAAACCCGAGCGGATTGTAGTCAGCCCGGCCATTAACGTCAATGCCGATCTTCCACTACACAGCGCTGGGCTCGCTTCGGTCCTGGCGGCGCTCTATAATCCGAGTGCCCCCTTCTGAAACTGTACCCGAAACGAGCCGAGTGTTACAACTGTACAAACGGACAGGAATGGAACAGGAAGCTCAACTGATCGAAAGGGTTAGGCGCGCGATCCCATCACGCAAGGGCGGCGGTTTGCGGCTGGGAATTGGTGACGACGCCGCGGTTGTGGCTCCTCGCAAGGGCTCCGAGTGGGTGCTGAGCTGCGATGCGTTTCTGGAAGGCGTTCACTTTCTTATCGACCGCCATGCGCCCGATTCTGTTGGCTTCAAAGCGCTCGCTCGCGCGACCAGCGACCTGGCCGCAATGGGCGCGCAGCCGCGCTTCTTTTTGCTGATGCTGGCGCTACCGGCCGCGCGAAAAGGAAAATGGCTTGAAGAGTTTTTGGGGGGAATGGGGCGCGCGGCGCGAAAATTCGGTATGACCATTGCTGGCGGAGATTTGACTTCAAACTCGAAAGTTTCGATCAGCATCACGGTAGTGGGAGAGGTGGCGCGCGGGCTTGCAGTTAAACGGATTGGGGCCCGGCCCGGCGATATTTTGTTCGTGAGCGGAAGGCTGGGATGCGCCAAATTAGGCCTGGAATTGATCAAGTCTGGCGCATTAACAACAGCAATCTTGAAACAAAAAACGTACCGCAAACTGCTCCAACCACACCTCTATCCGCAAATTCGCGTCGGTCTGGGCGCCTGGCTCGCTGCCCGGCAGGTTGCGTCGGCAATGATCGACATTTCGGATGGACTTTCGACGGACTTGGCGCGGTTGTGCGCGGCGAGCGGGGTGGGCGCGCGGATTTGGGCCGCACAGATCCCTTGCGTCGCGACATCGACCGGGGGGACGGGCCGAGCGGTATCCAAACTTCTCGCAAAATTAAAATCGGACCCGCTGGAAATGGCGCTGCACGGCGGCGATGACTACGAATTGCTCTTTACCGTCGCTCGCCGAGACGTGGGGCGGCTCCGGCGCGGGCCGGGGTTCCCCGAGGTCGCGTCCATCGGCGAAATCGAGCGCGGAAGAGAAATCATGCTCGCTGATAAAGACGGGCGGTCGAAGCTGCTGCGTCCGGGTGGTTGGGATCCCTTCAAGCGAAAGCGTTAACGTGCGCTTTTGTCCCGAGCTGAGTTTTGAAAACTACTGAGGCGAAGTTGGCTTCGATCTTTCGACTGCAACTGGAACCGGCGGCGGTAGCGGCGGCTTTGCCGATTCGGGTTTAGGCGGCACGGGTTTCGCCGGCTCAGGGTTCGTCGCGGACTCGGGCTTTGGCGGCGTGGGTGCCGGCGCGGAAACTTGGGTTAGACCTTGCTCGGCTGCGTCGGCCGGCGGAGCTGTGTCCGGCGTATCGACTTGAACTTGTTCCGTGGGCGCTAGTTTTTCGAGCGGCGTCACGTTGGAGAATTTCTCTACCGGCATTCCCTCCATGGCTTGTTGCATGAACTCGAGCCAAATGGGGAGAGCGACCTGAGCGCCCGTTTCTTTTTTGCCGAGGGAGACGCGCTTATCGTCGTTGCCGACCCATACGCCGGCGGTGATCTGCGGAGTGAAACCGATGTACCAGCCGTCCGTGAAATCATTGGTGGTGCCCGTCTTTCCGCCGGAGGGCCGGCCGAGCTCCTTGGCGCGAACGCCGGTGCCGAACTGAACTACATCTTCTAGCATCGCCGTCATGGTTTGAGCCACCTGCGGCTCGATCACATCAGTGATTTTGGGACGCGGCTCTTCGAGAATGGCTCCGTCGTACGAGAGGACGCGTCTGATATCGTGCGGCTCGATGTGAATTCCATCGTCGGGAAAAACCGTGAACGCCGAAGTGTGCTCAAGAAGCGTCAAGTCAGCAGCGCCAAGAGCGAGCGGAAGATAGGGCGGGAGAGGACTGGTGATGCCAAAGCGCCGCGCCAAATCCACGACATTTTCAATGCCAACTTTATCGAGCAGGCGCACAGCCGGAACGTTTCGCGAATCGGCGAGGGCGCGACGCAAAGTGATGCGCCCTTCGAATTTCGCGTCGTAGTTATGCGGCGAATAATTTTGGCCGCCGCTGCGAAAAGTAACCGGCTCGTCAACGATGGTATCGAAGGGCGAGGCTCCCTGTGCGAGCGCTTCAGAGTAGACATAGACCTTGAAAGAGCTGCCTGTCTGGCGGAGAGCCTGAGTGGCACGATTGAACTTGGACGTCTCGAAATCGTAGCCGCCGACCATGGCTTTGATCTCGCCCGTGGAGTTGTCTATGGCGACGAGAGCAGCCTGCGCAGCGGGAACTTGTTCGAGTTGGACTTGCGCGGCGGTACCGGTGATCTCTTTGATCTGCACAGTGGCAAGGTCGCCGACCTTCAGTAAATCGGTAGCCGCTTTATGGCCCGTCCACGAATAATCGGCCGGGGTGAGGATGGCGCGATAAGGTCCGATTTTGATCCAGGCAAAAGTCGGCTGGGCGGCGGTGACCAAGCCAGTAACGTAATCGCCTTTTTGGATCGATCCGTGCCAGTCGGGGTTTTGGTAGCTATCGAGTTTCCCCAGATGATCGCGAAAAATGTTGGGGAGATTGCCGCGCCAGCCGTGACGGCGATCGTAGGAGTGCAGGCCGTCGCGAAGAGCTTGGTCAGCGGCTTTCTGCATGGCGACGTCGAGAGTGGTGTAGACGCGCAAGCCCTGTTCGTGGACGGCATTGGTTCCATAAGTCTGCTCGAGATATTGGCGAATATCCTCGACGAAGTAGGGCGCAAGATCATTGCGCTGCGACTGGATGTGGAGTCCCAAGGGCAAGCGGCTTGCGGCGTCGGCCTGTTGCGCGGTGATTTTGCCGTCGTGAGCCATGAGCGAGAGGACCAGATTCCGCCGCGCCAGAGCGCGCTCCGGGTGATTGACCGGCGAATAGACGGGTCCACGAATAATGGCGGCCAGCAACGCAGCTTCGGGGAGAGTCAATTGGCCGATGGGCTTGCTGAAATAATATTCCGAGGCGGCCTCGAAGCCGTAGTTTCCAGAGCCCAGGTAAATCTGGTTGCAGTACATGGTGAAAATCTGGTCTTTGGTGTAGTGACGCTCGATTTGAAGAGCGAGGATGGTTTCCTCAATCTTGCGGTGGAAGCTGCGGTCCGAGCGGTTCAGAAAAAGGCCGCCGGCGAGCTGCATGGTGAGGGTGCTGGCGCCTTCGGCAACACGGTGAGAGACAATATCGCGCCAGGCAGCCTCCAGCACGCGCGGGAAGTCCACACCCCAGTGCTCCTCAAAGTGCTGATCTTCCGTGGTGAGGATAGCGTCCTTCAGAACTTTCGGAATCTGGTTATAAGTGATGAGAATGCGGCGCTGAAGAGAAAAAGTCCCGATGGATTGTCCATCGTCGGCATAAAGCTCGGTTACGACTACCGGGCGGTAATCCTCGAGGGCGCGAATTTCCGGGAGATCGCTTGAATACACGAAGAGCAGTCCGACGGCCGCGCCGATTCCGATGGAAAGCAACAACAGGAACGCAAAGGCGAGGCGGCCGAACAGAGTGCCGCCGCCGATCTTCATGGTAGCCCGGTAAAATCTATCTTCCATTAAGGAGATATTCTAGCGCATCGGCGGTTTGGAGTCGGGCTCGGTTGACGGATTGGTTTCCGGCACGTGAAGGGGAAAAGTTGTTGATGCGCTTCGGGAGATGGAACTACCGCGCGATTTAGTGAGCGAAAAACCCCACCCTCGCAAACTCCGCGAGGATGGGGCATCCGCAAGATCGAAAACGCACTTCGCGAAGCGACCGTGAGCGAATATGCGCACGGGGCGAGGACGGCGTTGCCCAGTGGACATCGTTCGTTAGTTTGAAACCACCGGTGAAGAACGAATCGGCATAAGCCGCAGTCGCGAGCAAGCAGACCCGCAAGAACAGCCGAGGAAGAGTTCCAGGTTGGCCGAATACCTCACGCGGTTCAGTTTCATCGAAGTTCTCGTTTTTGCCCGTCTCGGCCGAGGGCCTCTGCGCTGGCCACCGCCACCGACACGACCCGCGATTGATCTGCGCGCAAGACTTCCCGTTCCCGTTTCGTCAGGGGTCCAAAGCTCAAGGAAAGTTGAGCCTCAGGCAGATTCAGGAAGCGAACGCGGCGAGTACCGTCGTTGGCGATAAGGATATAGCTGCCGCCTGGTTCAGGCCTTCCCGAGGCGGTTGGCATAGCAAACGCGGTCTCTTTGCCGTCCCGGGATCGCACGAGAGCGAAGAGCGCGTTGTCCTTGGTCGAGTAGATCGTAAGGGAATACTCGCCAGCTGGAAGAGCGGCTCTTCCCCACTGGACTTCGTGCTGCAGGCGAAACTTCCCTTGGAGATTAGTGATCTGAGCGTTCGCCACACTTGGGAGTTGGCATATGCAGAAGAAAACGAGCAAAGGCAGCTTCATCGGAATCGCTTTCAGAATCGAGCTCATGGGAATCTCCTCGCTTAGAATTTTCGCCGACCCGTTGTGCCGCATGGGTCGCGCGACGGCGCAATCTGAGGCAAAGCGAGGATGGGCTTCAATGGAAGGCGCCTACCCGGAGTGTGGAACTTTCGTCCCTAGCCAAATACTTGAAAGCAATCGCTTATGCCCTCGGCGAATTGGGGCGGCGCGGTCCGCATGGTATAGTCTCTGCCACCTGATTGGGTCGTCCGATGGACCGACCAGCCCCGATTGTCAGCAGCAAATCTCTTCACACTGGAACTGTGCGTTTCGGGACTTTCAACGTCGACTTGGACGCCGGCGAGCTACGTAAAGGCGGAACAAAGATTAAGCTCTATGGACAGCCCTTTTACGTTCTGGCGACCCTATTGGGGCGGCCCGGCCAGGTCGTGACCCGCGAGGAGCTTCAGCAAAAGCTCTGGGCCAGCGACACGTTTGTCGATTTCGAGCATGGCCTGAATAAGGCGATCAACAAGCTGCGCGAGGCCCTCGGCGACGATGCTGAGAACCCGCGCTTCATAGAAACTCTGCCACGCCGTGGCTATCGTTTCATCGCGCCAGTCGAAGCCGTGCCGGTGAAGGAAATGCACCCGGCGCCCGCGCGTCCCGAGTTCGTCCCCAACGAGATTAATTGGCTGGACACTTGGCGACCGCGACTGGTTGCGGCGGGCGCCGCAATAGCGGTGCTGGTGGTCGCAGTGGGCGGCTATCTCTATCTGCAACGCACGCCAAAGCTGACCGAAAGAGATTCGATCATTATCGCGGATTTCACCAACACGACGGGCGATCCCGTGTTCGACGGAACCCTGCGCCAGGGCCTGTCCGTTCAGCTTGGACAATCGCCGTTCTTCAACATCCTTTCCGGCGACAAGATCGCTGAGCAGCTCCGCCTGATGGAGAAGCCGCCGGACACGCGGCTGGCACCAGATGTGGCGCGGGACGTGTGCGAACGACTTAACGCAAAAGCAGAAATCGAAGGATCGATCGCCGCCTTGGGAAGTCAGTATGTGATCGGACTCAACGCCGTCAATTGCCATACGGGCGAAACGCTTGCTGAGGAACAAGCAACAGCGGACGCCAAAACGAAAGTGCTCGCGGCGCTCGGAAACGCGGCTTCGAACCTACGTTCAAAGCTCGGCGAATCGCACACTTCTCTAGAGGCGTACGATGTGCCGCTCGTGCAGGCCACAACGTCTTCGCTCGACGCTTTGCAAGCCTTCAACCGATGCGAGCAAGGATTTTGGAGGTCCGATTACGCGCTTGCGGTATCGTTCTGCCAGCACGCTGTTAGCGTCGACCCCAATTTCGCCAACCCTTATGGGCTTTTGGGAATACTTTACGCCAACCTGAATGAGAGCGACCTGGAAGCCGCGGCCATCAAGAAAAGTTATGACCTGCGCGACCGGGCAAGCGAGCGCGAGAAGTTCGTCATTGTGGCCACGTACCACTTGTTTGGCACCCGCGATTTGGAAAAGATGGTACAGGTCTCCCAACAATATGCTCAAACCTATTCGCGAGATGAACGGGCTTTTATAGGACTGGGAACCGCCTACCGCCTTCTTGGCAGATACGATGAGGCGCTCGCGGCGCACCAGGAAGTTCTGCGGCTCGACCCCGCGGTCACGATTGCCAACGAATACCTTGCTATGAGTTATATCGCGATGAATCGTTTGGACGACGCAAGATCAATAATCGAGCGCGCTCGGGCTCGCCACTTGGATTCTCCCGATTTCGGATTCCTCTTATATCAAATTGATTTCCTCCAAGAAAACGCGGCAGGAATGGCCGAGCAAGCAAGCCATTTAGACCCGGGGACCAGGTTTTATGTCGACGCGAGCGCGGCGGCCTATAGGGGGCAGCTCTCGCAATCCCGCACTGTGATTCGGAACGCGATCGCTGCGGCTGCGAAAGCGCATGTCGAATCGGCGGGGGCAGGTCTCGCCGCGAGTTCGTCCGTTCAAGAGGCGCTGTTCGGCAACGCTGCAGAGGCTAGGAGCGCAGCTTCGGAAGCGCTAAAGCTGAAGAGGGAATCCACGGATTGGGACACAGAGGGGACCGCTGCGTTTTCCTTCGCCCTTGCGGGCGATACGGCCCAGGCGGAGAGGCTCGCCGCCGACCTGAACCGGCGCTTGCCTGAGGGTACATTCATGCAGTTTGTCTATTTGCCCGCAATTCAAGCTGCCGTGGCGCTCCACCAAGGCAGACCGCAGGAGGCGATCGAAATTCTTCGGGTTGCATCTCCGTACGAACTCACGCCCGACGGGATATTCTCGGTCTATCTTCGAGGTGAAGCGTATCTATCCGCGCATCAGGGTGCGGAGGCCGCTGCAGAATTCCAGAAAATAATTGATCATCCGGGTATCGTCGTGATGGACCCCATTGGCCCCCTCGCACATCTAGGCCTTGGCCGCGCTTATGCGATGCAGGGCGACGCGGTGAAAGCCCGCGTGGCGTATCAGAATTTTCTGACGCTGTGGAAAGACGCCGACCCGGACATTCCGATCTTCAGGCAGGCCAAAGCGGAATTGTCTAAATTACGCCAGTAGACGGGAATTTCCGGAACGTCCCGGTTGGGCCCTTCGCTTCCTTCCTTCCCGAGAGAGATTCCTCGACAAATCTCCCAGGCTCGACTGACCATCGACCTGGGAGCCCTTCCGGGTGTCCCGGCGCTTCGCGCAAAAGCAAAAAAGCGGGACAGTCCGCTCGGAATGACTCCAAAGGGAGGGCGACGCGGCTTTTTGTGAATAAACGGATACGCCTGGGGCCTTGTTTTTGTATGATGCGTGCAACCGGAATGCGCCGGAGCAAGAAATCCAAACAGGAGGGGAACTGAAATGCGGAAAGCGACAATTGTTTTGTTGTGTGGTATTGCGGCTCTGTTCGTGGCGTCCGCTGTTTCGTCGCGATCTACTACTCAAAGCAGCTACGCCGAGGATCGGGCTCAGATCGAGGATCTTCAGGCTCGTTACATGTTCGCCTTGGATTTTCACGATGCCGACACTTACGCATCGACGTTCACGGAGGATGGCGTTCTGGACTACGGCCCCGTGATAAAAGGCCGCGACGCGATCAAGAAGGTGATCGCCGATATGGGGAAACGCGTCCCGGTCCAAGCGGCCCAGGATACTTCCGACCAGCGTCCCGTCTTGGGACGTCACAACATTTCAAACATCGTTATAAAAATCGAAGGAAACAAGGCGGAAGGAAGAGCCTATTGGTTCCATTACGGAACTAACAATCCCAAGAGAACTGCCGGTCTCGATTCGTTCGGCCATTACGAGGATGAAATGGTGAAAGTGGACGGCAAGTGGCTGTTCAGCAAACGAAAGATCTACAACGAGCAAGTGGATAAGTGGGCCTACCATGGCGGGAATCCGGCCTGGTAGCGACCTACGGCGATCGCATACTGCGTGGAACTTTTCGTCGACTTCGAATATTAGGAGTCATGTTGCCGAGAGCCGGCATTGGACGTACGGCTTTCCGATCATAGGGTGCGCCGCAAAATGCAGTAGACGGGCCGCGCGGTATGCTTCTTGACGAACAAAAAAACGCTTAGGCGATGTGGGCAAGCGCGAAATAAACTGGGCTGGAAGCCGAAGACATCCTTCAGGGAATTGGTTGCCAAGGTGGGTGGCGACCGATCTAAAAACGCCGAGCGAGATCGAATGCTGCGCATGAACGGACATCTCGTTTACGAGCGGCGGGGATAGCAGGATTCGAGCGTGCATCCTTCGAGCAAAATCTATGTGGCAGGTCATCGTGGACTGGTAGGTTCCGCGCTGATACGGCGGCTCACTGCAGCGGGATACCGCAATCTCATCGTACGCGATCGCGAGCAACTGGATCTTACCGATCAAAAGTTGGTGAGAGATTTCTTCCAGAAGGAACGCCCGGAATATGTGTTCCTAGCGGCGGCAAAGGTGGGAGGAATTCTGGCGAACTCGGGCAAGCCAGCAGAGTTCATTCGCGTGAATCTTCAGATACAGACACATGTGATTGAGGAGGCGTACAGAGCCGGCGTCAGGCGTCTCCTCCTTCTGGGAACAAGCTGCATTTATCCGAAGTTGGCGTCCCAACCCCTAAGAGAAGAATATCTTTTGACTGGCCCGCTTGAGCCTACAAACCGACCGTACGCAATCGCGAAGATTGCCGGCATCGAGATGTGCTGGTCTTATAACCGGCAACATGGCACGAAGTATCTTGCAGCGATGCCGACAAATTTGTTTGGACCAGGAGAGCACTATGACCCCCACGATTCCCACGTGATTCCGGGGCTCATGCGCAAGATGCACGAAGCCAAGTCTGCCGGATCTGGCGAAGTCGTGATATGGGGGACAGGGACACCTAGGAGAGAATTCTTATACAGCGATGAGGCCGCGGATGCGTGCGTGTTCCTATTGAGTTTGCCAGATGACCTGCTGAACCCCATCCTTACGAACGAGCAGGTTAGCCCGATCGTAAATATTGGCTACGGCGAGGACTTGACGATTCGCGAACTCGCCGAGTTGATCGCGAAGATCGTGGGATTCGAGGGGCGCCTGGTATTTGACACGTCCAAGCCGGATGGAACGCCGCGAAAACTGCTGGACATGGGACGGTTGACCGCGCTGGGCTGGGAAAGGCGGCGAGGCTCGTTTGCGGAACAGCTCGACAAGACGTACCGAGACTTTTGCGAGAGGTATAGGTATAGGTCTGCCTCAGCGCGGTAACAGGAATCTATTGGAATTTCCGGGGACCAAGCTGTTCGAGGGCGACGACCAGAAGGGCAGATTCCGGAACCGTGAATATTGTGGCGACGCCAGAGGTATCGCCCCCCTCCGCTAAGGGCGCGCCACGGCTATCGAACAGATTTGGTATTCCCCCTCCTTATTTTCGTGGGCCCGTTCCGCGCTTAGCTAACGGACCCACCACACGTGCGCGATACGCCAACGGATCCTACCGTGACTCGTCAGCGGGATTAGGCAACGTTATCCCGAACCATCAGAAGCTTACTTACAAGCTTCGGACGTTCCTGGGACGTGGGACGTGGGCGCCAAACGACCAGTTTGATATGAGTCGTAACCAAGCTGCCCGTATCATCGGCCAGCATGAGCTTCGCTGAGACCTCCCGATCATTGAATTCCGGTACCGCCTGGTAGGAATAGCCGCACAGCAGGCCCTCGACGGGGTGATACCGGCGGAGCAGACGATGATCATTCAACACCCCCAACAGAGGCGTGTCCACGAGGCCTCCGTACTCTCCCGGGTCCCGTTTTCGAATGAAATCACGGGGTTCGTCCTCCCAGCAGATTGCGACGTCCGACCACGGCGGCTCGACATTCCAATGCGTGATGATCGTTCCCGACGGACGATCGGTCTCGAGGCGCACGGCGATCGCGTATCCGATTTTCACCTCACCCAACATGTAGACGCGACTTTGGATGTATCCTCCCAATTCGTTGACCCGGAATGGCTTCCGCTCGGAATCAAAACGATGGGGGAGAGTTTCTGGGTAATCCAGCGGGCATCCGCCCGCAACCAACTCGGCACCACGTTGATGAGAAACGAATAAATTCTGTCTCCTCATTTTAAAATCTCCTTTAGGTTTGAAAACACCTCAACACCTCAACAACCTCAGACGCAGGGCCCTCGTTCTAATTTAGATCTGGGCCGCGGAAATCGCCTCCATCCCGCCAAGGCAATACCAGGTCCGCGCAGAGCGGGCACTCGATTTTCGCAGGGAGCTCGCGCAGGCTACGAACACCATATCCCGCGCCAAGCTCGTGAATCCTTTGGCGCACACCGTTGGAGAGCACAAGCGCCTTCCGGCCTCCCGGCATGAAATCCGTGTGCAAGCCCAGGCCGCGCAGCATCCAACCCACATCCTCGGGCGAAACTTCGACTGTCTCTCCGCGACCGCGCAGCACTGTGTTCACGCCCGCGGTCAGTTCGACGACCGGAAAATACTTTCCGCTGGCGGTATGGCACCGCGCCAGAAGGACCTCGAGGGCAATGGCCTTCAAAAGAGATGCATGACTCACCCGAATCTCGCTGTCAACGGGCTTCAACAACGACACGATCTGCGCCTGGAGCTGATCGTCGTCAACAATACAGGCGCCAAGGCTGTAGGCGAGTTCCTGCATGGATGGCGTGAATTGATTAAGGTCAAACGCAGGCGCGCACACCTTGGCCGAATTTCGAAAACGGTAGCTCAGCAGTTGGGCTTGGAATTCCCCGGCGATCCGGTCGGCCTCGGAAGCGCTCATCGGCGAAATGTAGGCGCGCGAGGGAGAGAGGACGAGCTCGAGCGGGAAACCAGCGCTTTCCGGATCGCGGAGAGGTTCACGCGCAAACACAACTTTCGCACCACAAGTATCGATGAACCTTCCGCCCAGCGCTGTGATCGCCCCGCGCCGAGTCGACGTCCGCAACAGATCCAACAGGCGGGGCGAGGGCCGGAAGACTTCAGTTATCAGCGTGGGCTGGATATCCAGAAGTGAACGCACTCCCGTCGCTGAGATGTCATTCACGACAAGAGCCCGCCGGCAGAGCAGGCGTAGCGCTTGCGCCATTGGTACAGATGTTGTCGTGGGCGGGCAGACAACCCACAGCAGTGGCGCCAGCGGCAAAGAGTCGACCATCCAAGTCGCAAATATGAAGAATGTCGCCAACTGCGCAACGCCGTCGGGCTCATGCGTCGCCTGCGAAATGAGGCCGGAGATTTTGGCGAACAACTCGCGAGTGGATCCATACTCCGCCACATGGCTCGCCAGCCGCAGCGAGCGGAGGATCGCGGGATCTATATGCGGCGGGACGAAGGTTTCGCCGTCCCGCACAAACTGCCTCGCCGTTTCGGCGGACTTCCCGTCCCAGATCAAAAAGTTAATTTCGCCGCTGGGAATTCGGACCAGTTCCGAAGTTGAGCTGCCGGAAAAAATCTTGCCGCCGCCCGGCACCGGTGATTTGCCTTTGCGCCGCTCAGACTTCATGCGATTGCCCATTATCTTTGCGCTCCTCGTTGCGACCTTTTGCTTCCCCCAAAAAAAAACGGAACGCGTTGTCGGCGCCCCTGCCGACTGCTCCGCGTCCCGTGAACTCACTTGCCCTGCTGAACTGCAACTGCACTACGAACTTACAGCCTAGAAAACTGATCCCCAACTTGTCCAGGAGTTTTTGAGGGGTTATGGCCTCTCACCTCTTCGCATGCCTCCCAAAGTCGGGACGGCCACGGGAGAACCCATGGCCGTCGCAGTTTTCGAGCTACCGAGTGCGATGCCCCTTTCCCGAGCTGAGCTTCTTCTGGCGCATTGCCGCCCGCTTATTCATCTTTGCGAACAGCCGCTCGAGCGCCTTCACGGAATCGCCCTCGCGCTTCAGTTCCTTGTCGAAGCCACACTCCCGAATACCATTCGCGTTGATTAACCACTTCCAGGGTGCGGCCACCTCCTCGTCAGTCCTCCTGAATTCACGCTCCCTCTCGCGGTTTTTCTCGGAATGTTCGGCTCCAAGTCCAAATACCATCCTGGCGTCCGCCAAGGTTAAGCCTTCCGGAATAGTCGCCTCCTTTCGGCAGCTGATAGCTTCGACATCGGACATTCCAGAACGCCAGGACCGAAAGCGGACCTGCGCCGAGTATCAGATTCCACTTCCGAAGCTATGCCAATAGCCTTCAGGACCTCGAGCGCCACGTATGCGCCGTTTTTGCCCCGCAACGCGCGCCGGATCGAATTGAGAGCGTCGTCTCCGAGGGCGCACAGCTGCATCATTTTGCAGCCACCCATTGGCGGAACCTTTCCACCTGGTTCACCCTGGGCGACTTTTCGCCGACGCTGGCTAACGACCTCTCGTACCTCGGGGCCCTGCGGGAGAGGGACTGGCGATGTTTCGGTTGCTGAGACGGTCGATTGCGATTTCTTCAGAGAATTTGGCTCCGGTCGGGGGGTAGCCGCAGGGCGGGCGCTATCGGACCGAAATACTCGGGGGGTATTGCGCATTTTATTTCCTCAAAATTAAGGGAGTTACGTTAGGTCGTTCTAGGAAGGTCGGCGTTCTTGATCGATCATACACCTTCAACGTCGAGAAGGATCAACCTTTTTGTGGCGGCAGATCGACGCCGATTGCGCACAGCGCGCACGGGATGTAGCTCATGTTCGACCAGAGCCATCTTCGGCCCAGCCGCGATCCGGAGCGCGAACCTGGCTCTGCGTCTTAGGAAGTTGGTCCGGCCAATATCAATTTCCGACGTTGCGTTTCACTTTGGCTGTACTTGCCGAGAAACACAAACTCGGCGACGCTAACGGCAGCGATCGTCGCCATCAAGTACCACCCCGCTGCGAATCCTCCGGTCCAATCGCGCAAAGCTCCCAGCATCTGCGGTCCAAGATATCCGCAAACTCCAGCTCCCAAACTTACGATACCCATTACATTACCGGTCTGGCGTCCGCGCAAAACATCCGCGGCAATGCCGTATATCTGGTTCGTCGCAGTAAATCCAATACCCAGAATCGACCCTGCGCCAATTCGAAAGACCAGAAGATGGCTTGACGTCATCGCCACGCACGAAGGAACCAGGAGAGTCATCAGCACTCCCATTACGATCCATTTGTTGTATCTGGTCCATGAGATACCCAACAATAAGGTTGAGAAATATTGCGGCTAGATACCCGCTGCTGATGATCCACGACGCTGACAGGGCGTCCAGCCTGAATATTGACGCAGCCGCCGACGGAACAAAAAAGGTCACACTGAACGACGGCATGCCGACCAAGCCGAAAAGAAGCGCCAGCGCCCATACCACGGGCACGCGGAATGCGCTTGGCGTGGCCACACCGCTCGCGCGAGTTTCACCGATGGAATGAACTTCCGCGCGCCCCGAGCCTGCGCTCCGGATCGCGATAGAAGATCGCGACCACCCCAGCGCCCAAAAGTGCAGCGTAACTGAATGCGCGAATGCCTTCTTGCCAACCCAGGGCCTGCCCAATGGAACTTCCGAACGGCGCTCCAATCACAGAGGCAAGAGACGACATAGCGCCGAGGACTCCCATCGTTCGGCCTCGCAGGGCAGGTGGGCACGTAAGCCCTACGGCCGTCAGTACGCAGACGAGCGCAAAGCGATAGCCCGCGATCCAAAGTCCGCGTCCAAGGAATGCCTCCGTGAAGCTTCTGGCCACGCTCAGCGCGCCGAGTCCCAGAGCCACCACCACTAAACCCGCAATCAGGACTCGCTTTTCTCCAAAGTACTTCGCGGCTAATCCGGCCGGCACGCTCAAAATAATTGCCAGAAGCCCGTATATTCCTGTGAAGAGGCCTATCTGCGAATAGGACATGCCGAACGTTTTTTGAATATGCGGCAGCAGTGGCGCAAAGCCGAGGCTTGAGATTTGCAGCGCCATCATGCCGAAGAGCGTGGCCACGAATGGCACGATCCACTTTTTGCTTACTGGCGCTTCCATCACAAGCGCTCCTCGATGAATCGGCCTACGCGCTCAATCATTTCCGCAGCGTTCCAGTTTCGAGGATCGACCATATCCGTGAACACCGGGAGGACAGGAATGCCCGCCCGCTCGAGTGCGCGCTCGATGAAACGATTTCCCGCGGCGGAGGATTTCGTGCCCAGCGGAGTGAGTACCAGCGCTCCGTCGATTCGATGGCGTTGAGCCTGGTCCACGATCCACTCATTTGCCCAGGGAGACAGATGAAGTTGTTCGTTCATGCTCACGGTGCGGCTCGCCAGGGCAAGCAGGGGATCTTCGAGTCCGTAGCGGATATAGCCGTCGGGTCCAAACGCCAGATACATGGACCACACAAACACGGCACCGTACTTCTGTTCGAATGCGGTATAAAAGTCGGTGTCGTGCCATAATCCCGCGCCGACCCACATCAGTCGGCGCCGTTCCCCAGGGCACGCCGCGACGTTTGCTTCGACCCGGGACTTCACTTCATCCCGAAACTTCTTCGCGTGCGCGACGGCCCAATCGCTGCCCCGGAACCATTGTGCCGCCATCACGTTAATAATCTGTTCGTTCATGCGCACGGGAGTTTTTGGGGCTTTGCAGATCAGTTCCCGGACTTCCTCAAAATATTCCTCCTGCCGGTTCACCCCTTCCATCACTGTGCGAAGAGCATCCACATCGAATTTCCTTCCGGTGATTCGCTCGAGCACGGCGATCAACGCGCGTAGCTGTTTGACCGTCAGACCAAGCCGGTGCTCCTCGAATAGCTCGCGCCAACGATGGCGGCTGAGTTCCCACCAGCGCGGCGGCAGATGCGCAGCGCCGGGGTTATCCAGCGGAAAGAACTCCGTTCCTAATGCCTCCGCCCAGATGGAGAAAACTCGCTGGATGCAATCGCACGTTAGCCTCGCGGAGAGCAGCGCGGGTTTCGGCAGACCGCCCCAAGGTGCTTGCGAGGAATCGCCGCACAGCGTGCAAGCCATGGACAGACTGCAATATCGACAGAGTCCGTCGTGGAATCCTCTCGAGTTCATCGCATCGAGGTAACTCGGTGCCAGGCGTTTCGCGGCGATCATCGCGGACCACCATTGATTGCTCACCGCCGGCAGGCCCATGACATGAAAAAGCTCGAATGGCATGTCTGCCTGAAGAATGGCGTAGGGACGGTGATTCTCAAAAACATCGTGGCGCAGCTGCGCGAACCATTGTTTCTGGTAGGCGCCGGCACTTGCCGTGCATTGTAGTTGCTTCTCGGACATGGCCCCTAGCGTTTCCGAGCCGCCGCTCGCACAAACTGTTCGATGCTCTCGCGCGTCTTCAAACTCAGCACGCCGGCTCCCGCTTCCTCTCGGATTGCGAGGCTGCGAATTCCAAGGCCGTCGAGAAACTGCTTCTGCCTCGGATAATCCCACCCTGCCACGTAATCTTCCGGCGGCAGGTAAAATACGACGCCATCGACTCCGTTCGTCACGCTGGATCGAAACCATCGATCGGCAGCCTCCGGCGGAAACACGCGCGGGCTCGGTGCCTCGAGATAATAGTGCTCAAAAATTGTCGTAAGAACGTCGTTGCTGGCGTTGATATCAGGGCCCACGCTTCGCGTTCCCCACCAATCGTCTTCCGCGATCACGACCGCTCCACGCGTTTCAAGCGCCGCGTGCAGCCCCACGCGATCGAGCGGAGCGCCGGTCACCAAAAGGCGCACACCGGGCAGCGTCTCGCGACCTCCGAGATCTTCGGCTGCTTCCACGGCGAGCATCGTGAATTCCGCGCGAGACATGAACCAAAAGGGGCCGATCAATCGGAGCGCCTCCGTACCGCTCAGCCGCGGACTGTCGTGCCTGAGCCGAAGCAAGCGCCGCACCGCCGCGCGAGCTGCATTGGATTCGACGACTGCCTCGCGCAGCGCGTCCGCGCCGATGGGCTGCCCACTGAGTTCCTCCAGTTGTTTCTTCAGCTCGTGCGTTCGCTCGAGTCCATATTCGCGCGATTCCGGCGACCGTGTATGCAGCAGGTCGTAGAGATAGACTCTCGGCATTCCCTCGCGGGGGAGCTCCCGTGCGACCTCGGACAGATAGAGGAACAACTTATATTCCTGCTCGGATGTGCGCGGAATCAGAATAGCGCGTAGAAAGTCCCACTCGCCGCGGACAACGCTGTCGAAAATCTGGCGAATCCGCGCCTGGAAGACACCTGCCTCCATGTATTCGTCGGCCGCCGGAGTTACGCGCCCGTCGGCGCGGAGCATTAGAGGAAAAAAGCCCGCCGCGCGAACCAATTCCCAGGGAATAGTATTGGAAGTTATTCCAACAACCGGGATGCCCGCGCGGTGGGCCTCGAGCGCCTGCGCCATGGGGTTTTCGTAATGCCATGCCAGACGCATGGCCGCGCTCGTGGGCTCGGGCATCAGAAACGGTTCAGATCACTTTTCGCGATCGCAGCGCTTCGATCTTTTCGGGAGAATATCCCAGAATCCCGCCATACACGGCTTCGTTGTGCTCCCCCAGGGATGGCGCGGGACGGTCGAATTCCGCGGTGGCGGCCGAGAAATGGATCGGCATCCCCATTCCGTACACGTCGCCCACGTCACCGTACTTGGGATGAGCGAGCGGCACCGTTTCGCGCCGGGCGATCACCTGTTGGTCGCGCATTGCCGCGTCGGGATGTCGGACCTCGGCCGACGGCACTCCCGCCGAATCCAGCTTGGCGATTGCCTCCGCTGTCGTCATGGAGCGTGTAAATCTCTCAACCAGCATGTTCAATTCGTCTGAATTTCTCACGCGCAGGTCGCGCGTCGCAAACCGATCGCCGGTTGCGAATTCCGGCCGGCCCATGGCGATGAAAAGTGACTGGGCAAACAAGTCGGTAGGCGCGCACACGGCGACGAACCCGTCACGAGTAGGGTATATTCCAAAAGGTGCCAGCCGCGGAACGGTTTGTCCGGTTCGCAGGGGCACGCCGCACCGTTCCAGGATGTCGTAGGATTCGCATGCGACCATCATCGTCAGGGCTCCAAGCATGGAAATGTCCACGTGCTGCCCTATTCCCGTGTTTTTGACCTGATGCAACGCGGCGAGGACCCCGATCACTCCGAACAGCGGTGCGCACAGATCGGCGAACGGCACGCCGACTCGAACGGGGGGATCGTCTGGCTCGCCCGACGTCAGCATCACGCCGCTCAGCGCCTGAATGATGGCGTCCATCGCTTTTCCGGAGCCAGGGTCGCCCGCGCTGCCGAACCCGGTGATGGAACAGTAGATGATGCGCGGATTGATTTCACAGGCGTACGCATATCCGGCTCCTAATCGCTCGAGCGTTCCCCGGCTGAAATTTTCTACCGCGACGTCTGCTTGCTTGACCAGATCGGCAAAAACTTCTCGCGCTTCGGGGGCCTTCAAATTGAGAGTAATGCTGAGTTTATTCCGCAGACGATTAAGCGCGGAAATTGAGACGTCGTCCTCATTCTCGCGAGTTAACGTTGCACCGTTCTTGCCCAGATAGGGAGCGTTGCTGCGAGAGGTGTCTCCGCCCGCGGGGTTTTCGATTTTGATCACGCGCGCGCCGAGGCCGGCCAGCAGCAGGGTTGCGAACGGACCCGCCAGCGCCACGGTCATGTCGAGCACGGTGACGCCTTCGAGCGGTCGTGGCAAGCGATTTGATTTTGAAGGATTGGCCATGACTGCTTCACCAAAAGCGGCTCAGTTGCTTCGACGAATACGTGAGTCTACATCACTGCAAGGTGTTGTACAGTCCGTTTTGGATGATATCGTCGGCTCAGGGCGGCGACATTTCGCGGCACGAAAACAACGCGTGGCTTCTTTGGCGCGAGTAGCTGGCAGGATTCCATGTCGACGCGAGTTCGGTGGCCGCCTTTTTTCCAGCAAGCGATGACCTCAGTCAAACTCAAGTTTTTCTGAAGAATACAAGAAATTGACGATGAATCTGGCCCGCAGTCAGAGACGCCCGACTTCCGATGGCTGGTTCCATA
>CAVPWV010000016.1:0-235716 GCA_963709445.1 uncultured Acidobacteriota bacterium | reverse complement strand
AGGCAAGCGCGATCGCAGTCGGCGGATTTCGCCGGCGCGGCATTCGCGCGATTGAGCGAACCAAAAACAAATGCAGACAGCAGAACAGCCACTGCAAAAAATATGATTACGCTCTTGCGCATCATTCCCCCTGGCTTATTGCGAACACGTATGTTCGCGCGGCATCTATATCAGAAGGAGCGCAGAGCCGCAACGGCTAGTTCGGGCACAAATACCGTGAGATCGAGTGCGCACAGGCCTCCGTCTCCGTAAGCGAGTTTTGCGATCTCAATCCGCGCCTGAGTTCCCGAGTTCCCGCCGGAGATTTTAGCGCCATTTCTTCAGCTGCGGCCAGACTTGGGCGAGCGTGCCGAATTTCGATCCTCGGCAAATGAAAACGTCAATCCGCTTTTCCAGCGCATAGGGATTGTCCGCCGATGTGCCCACGTATTGGACGTGCTCAAACAATTGCGCGAGACGGTCCGAGCGATCATCAAGAACGATCATGCAATTTCCTGAATATCCCCGCGGGCCCCACAAAAAGTAGGTTTGATGCCCGCTTAGTGCCGGAGGCAAACCGTAGCGGCGTCCGAAAAAATCAATGGCGCCGGCCTGGCCGTAATCCTGGGCAAAGATGGCGCAATCGGAGCGCTCTTCCGGTGCGAGTTGGTTCCACGCTTGCGCGGTTTCGGCGACGATCTCGTTCCAACCGAACTGATCGGCGTACCATTGCGGCAGCACGGCGCGCTCGTGCTGATATTCCATGACCGGAAGTTTGAAGGGCAGGCCTTTCATGTAAGTGATGAAGTGGCTGGGCGAAAAAATAGGGGCCGTGATGGGCGCGAGGCGCGCGCCGCCGGCGAGCAGGATGATCACTATCGCCGGTTTGAGCCACGCACCGATGGGACGGTCGAGGGCCGATTCAATGACGACGGCGCCCGCCGCGAGGAGCATCGGATAGACTGGCGCCAGATAATAATTCTTGCCGTGCAAGGCGAAGAGGACCACGTAGCAGACGACATAAGTCCAGCCGAGAAAACGGTATGGCCTCAGGCGCGCCGAGAAGAAAAGTGCGGCGAGGCCTGCGATCCATATAGGAGCGGCGAGCGGATGGATCAGAATCGTCTGCTGAAGGAAGTATTCGCCGGGACCGAGGACTACGTCTCGATGCTCGGCGCGGATATTGTGCATGAGCTGAAGAAATGGCCACTGGTAATGCATGTTCCAAAGGAGATTGGGCAGAAAGACGAGGAAAGCTGCGACGCCGCCGAGCCAGATCCACTTATTGAGGAAAACGCGGCGATGTTCCGTGAGCAGTAGTCCCGTGACAATCCCGAACCCGAAAAGTGCGATGGTGTATTTTTCTTCCAGGCCCACGCCCGCGATGACGCCAAACCAGAGCCAGTAATGCGGGTTGCGGCGTTTGATCGCGAGAATGGCGAAGTAGGCGCAACCCATCCACAGGTTTGGTTCGAGGCAGTTTGTCGTGAGCAGGCTGCCGTTCGAAACGTACTGGGGCGCGATCAGCGCAGCCACCGCGCTCAGCAGCAAAGCGAAACGTCTGCCGCCAAATTCGCGGGCGAGCACCGCGGTCTGCACAATCAGGAGCGAAGTCGCCAACGCTGGGACGAATCGAATGCTGCGGAGCGAGTCGCCGAGCACCGCGCGACAGATGCGCACGAGAAACGGTATGAGGGGCGGCTGGTCGACATAACCCCAGGCAAGGTGATTGCCGCAGGCCATGTAGTCGAATTCGTCGCGGAAATATCCGTAACGATTATTGAAATAGATGTGGAAGAGCAGATCGGCGATGGCGATGGCCCAAATCGCAGCCATGCCAGTGGCAAAGAAAGATTGCTGGTCGCGGCTGGGCGTAGGAGAAGGTGCAGTGGTAGTCATGGGCGAGGCTTGGAGATTTGCCGCTTCGGGGAACCTCGATCAGACGTCAGGAAAAAATTAAAGCAGTGCTTAATTCAAGGCAAAAGTTGCTCCGCATCTATACCAGAAGGCGTTTGAAGTGGCAACGGCGCTGACGCCGCTCGGGAATTGAAGGGCGGCCAGGAAGGCCGCCCTCTGTGTCAAGTGAGGTGCAGATTCCGGAAAAATGAAACAAGGAGCACTTTTTCCGCGAGCCGCTGTGAAACACCGCTAGGATTTTTTGGTCTGATTTACTCTTACTTCCGTTGCGATCTTTTGGTTGTTCTTAATCTCATAATAGACCACCGCCATGGCCCCCTTATCGAGGTTACCTTCCTTCTTGGTCGTGGAGTTGAGCATGAACGTGCTGTTCTCGTCCTTGCCCTTGTACTTATGACTGACAACCAGGTCGGAGCCGCTGACGGACGAAATCGTGCCGGTCAGGCGGTGTGTGGTCATCTTGGCCGAGGTAGTAGTGTTGGTTTTGGAAGAGTTCGTTGTAGTTGGTGTGCGAGCTGCCATTCCGACGCCTGCGAACAGGACCAGCGCGGCAGCCATCGTAAGAAGTTTCCCGATCTTCATGAGACTCAATTCCTCCTTAGAAGAATGAAAATACCTCATTGGCTATGATGCCCCCGCAAACTTGGTAGGTTGGTTTCACAAGAACGCAGAAATAGCTCGAAGAGTCGCGCGTCGATGTTTCAATGTGAGCGCGCCGTCAGAAGAAATCACGACACCCAATTTTTGCGCGTCAGGTTTGCGGCAGATCGTCGCCGGGAACCCACCAGCCGTGCACCTGGCTGTAGGTGCGGAACGGCAGCCTCACCATGGCGATCGGCTTGTCGTCCATGTGCTGGGTATCAACGATGATGAGATCCGAGCGGCCCGATTCCAGCATGCGATTCGCGACGCCGATAAGATAGCCGTCGCCCTCGGCCGCGTCTTTATTGCGCGGCACGAAACAGCATTCCTGCAGGCTCGAATCGTCGCCAATCCAGAATTCAGAAGTTTTTCGGGTGGCGTGGTCGAACATCGTGTAGGAATTCGTGGGCCGGAACGCCATGTGGCCCAGCTTGGGATTGAGCGGCTTCGTTGGATCGCTCGTCGGCATAAACCCATAGCGATAGGGAATTGTCTGGTAGCGATCGTCTTGGCGCGGTAGAGCGCCGGTCTGGGGATAGAGCTCCTCCATGTTGTAATCGCGCGGAGTTTTATCCGACAGATCGACAGAGAGGCGATGTACGGTCCCGGCCGCTGACTTCGGATCGAACGGCTCGCCGTGGAGATTGGGGAAGAAAGGGAACTGATTCTTGAGGGCCATGTCCATATCAACGTAAATTTTGTCGCCGTCGGAGAATGCGCCCATCACGTGCGTGGCGCAGCGTTCGGGACCCTTGAACCAGCGAACGTCCTTTCCTTCGCCGCCGCGTTCGAGGACGCCGAACCATGTCGGCAGAGTGGAATCCCAGGCAAAATGCACCTGACCCTCTTTCATGCGCGCGACGTTCGTGGCCATAGGGATCACCAGGAACGCAATGTATTTCTGCGAAACCGCGAAATCGTGGATCATCCCGACATAGGGAACTTTGAGCCACGTTTCCCAGGTGATGTGGCCCTTGGCATTCGCCGAGAAGACGTAAACATCATTGCTATCGAGTCCCTTGGCTTCATAGCCGTACGAAATCATTTCGCCTGTGGCTTTATCGAACTTGGGATGGGCGGTGTGCGTGAGGCTGTGAAGGCCGCCTCCGAAAGTGTAGTAGTCATCCACCGTCTCGAGAGTATTCGGATTCATGGCGACCGGCGGGCTGTCTTCCTTCAGCGCGAAAAGCAAGCCGTGGTGATAAACCACGTGAGTATTCGCGGTGCCGCGGCTCACCTTCGCGACGCTCGGATCGTCGGTGAAAGGATTGCGATACATCCCGAAAAGGCGCTTGCGCGCGGCTGCCTGCGCCTTGTATCGCTGGGTGCGCGGATAGCGGCTCTTGAAATCCACGTGGCCGTTGGCGATGCGGAACATGCTGACGTGGCCTTCGCCGTCAAACGGGATGTTGCCTTTCATCGGCGGATATTGCCAATCCGGACCGACGCGATAAAAAGCGCCATTGATGTTCGACGGAATCTCTCCCTCGATGTCGCAATCGCGGATGTCGCACTCGGCGCGGACTGGTCCAGCGCCACCGAGTCCCGGGGGATTCGAAAAATGGACGGCCTCGGCGCTCGCCGAAGGAGCGAACGGAGACAGAGTTCCAGCAACCGCGCCCGTGCCTGCGGCCGCAGCCAGCGTTCCCATGAACCGCCGGCGGTTCATGGAAGATTCGCGGCTCGCTTTTTTGGATTCCTTAGACTTTCCCTTCATGACGGCCTCCCCCAACCTTGGCTGCGGCACGGACCCCACAATCTGAGCCCGGCGTGAACTAACACAGGCGTTTTCCGGTGGTAGTCTCCAACAGAACTGCGCGGCTTTGCAAGCATTTACATAGTAAATCAGGCAGCTTCGTCCGCTTTCAGCCGGTGGGCTCGCGCGCGGGCTCAGCGGGAGGCTCGCAGTGCACCCCCGCGCTCGCACAATACAGCTGCAATTGACAGGTGCGCATCCGGCGTGTTACTTGTGCGTTCGTATCCACGGCAAGGAGAACGAAAATGGGCATGAATCGCAGGGAATTTCTGGGGGCTTCTTCGGCGTTTCTATCGGCAAGCGCGATCGGCGCAACAGCCGCGAGCGGTTCGGAACCCGCGGCGCGTCCGGCTAAGAAATACAAACTCATCGCAACCGAGGAAGCATGTTCGATTCCCGAGCAAAGGGACGAGTTCGGACGGATTGCTGGAATCGCGTACTCGAATCCGGACCTCGATATGTGGCGCGGATTTTTGACTCCGGGACCCAACGCCCCACCGCTGTTGCGCCGCCTGCTCGATTTCGAGGGCGAGCGCATACAGATTATGAACGAGGCTGGCGTGGATATGCATTTGCTCTCGCTGACATCGCCCGGCGTGCAGATGTTCGACGCCGATACGGCGACAAATCTAGCGATGCTTGCGAACGATCGCCTGGCCGAAGTAGTCGCGAAGCATCCCACGCGCTTTACCGCACTGGCCAGCTTCGCACCGCAAGATCCGAAACGCGCCGCGAAGGAAATTGACCGGGTGATGAACCAACTGAAGCTGAACGGCCTAATCGTCAATTCGCACACCAACGGCGAGTATCTGGACGACAAGAAGTTCTGGCCGATCTTTGAGGCGGCGACGGCTTCGAAAGCTGCGATCTACATTCATCCGCGAAATATGCCGGACCCCTGTTCGTTCATGACTCATGCCAGCGCAGGCGTAAATCTCGCCGGTGCGCTCTGGGGTTTCCAGATGGAAACCGGGGTCCATGCGATGCGCTTGATTGTCGCCGGCGTGTTCGATCAATTTCCCGATCTGAAGATTGTTCTCGGACATATGGGCGAGGGCCTGCCCTACTGGCTCTATCGAATCGACTATATGTACAAGTCCTATTCGCACGGCCATCCCAACCTGAAAAGACTCCCCAGCGAATACGTGAAAGACAATTTCCTGATTACCACGAGCGGGATGAACGATCACAAGGTTCTGAAGTACTGCAACGACGCGCTGGGACCGGACAACATCCTCTATGCCATCGACTATCCCTATCAGGAAATGGTGGAGTCCGCTAATTTCATGAATTCGTCGCCCCTTTCCGATGAGGACAACGAGAAAATTGCGCACGGCAACGCGGAGAAACTCTTCCATATTCCCGCAACCGGCCGCGCGGGGATGTGAGCCTGAGCGCGTCGATCATCGATGGAAAGCATAGTAACCGGGTCCGACGCGCAGGCCGTGGTGCCACGCGATCGGAAACGCCCACCAGACGAGCAGACTGAGGATCACCTGAAGAGCCGCAAGGGGCAGGATGTTGCGCTCGCGCGCAAAAAGCTAGGCCATCGTAGTCCCTCCAATGAAGGTTAACGGCACCAGGACTGGATTCGGCCGGTGGGCGGCGGCAAAAATCGTCCCAGCGATAGCGGCCGCGAGCCAGCGCCGCGAGCAAAATTCCAGCAGGCGATTCGTCATCAGGGAATTCAACACGACCTGCTGGAAAATGCAGAACGCAAAATATCTTCCCAGGTGCGCCAACGAGGCGTGGTTCTGCGGAATGTGTGTGGCTGCGCCGCGCGCAAGTCCAATCGCAATCAGCGCGACCGCGTATGAACCCAGCACCATGCCCGCGCGGCGCACCGCCGTCCAGAGGTTATCGACGCGCCACCCGAGAGTTTTTGGCGTATCTCGATGAACGACGAAGCTCGCCGCGAGCCAGACTGCAATCGCGATCCAGGCGTGCGGGGCGCTCGCCTGCCACCGCCAGATATACAGCTCCAAGAGAGCTGTAATGCCGATGACGTCTACGATTGACTTGAAGCGCTTCATTGCACGATATCGATCGGCTCTGGCGTGAGCCGAATCCCTAGTTTCGTGCAACCCTCATGGCGTATACAAGAGCGCGGGAATGACTCCGCTGCAGTCGAGTTAAATTCGCTGTAGAATAACCGTCAAGCGCCCGTAGCTCAGCTGGATAGAGCATCTGGCTTCGAACCAGAGGGTCGGGAGTTCGAATCTCTCCGGGCGCGCCACTTTTTGTGGAGTCTATCTCGGAATTCTTCGGACGCGCCTTCTCTGTTTCGCCCCGAATCCCCGCGTGACTTCGATCGAGCAAGGGCGCACTTTCCAACTAACCTTTCATCGCCATACTCGTTGAGACGAAGACGCGTGGAAGCGTATGATGCGCACGAGCAAAGCTCCAAATCGGAATTTCTGGTTTGGAATTAAGAGGGGGCCGAGTGTCATCATCATTTAAGAACGCTCTGTACGGACTCATTGCGATCAGCTTAATGCTGCTGACGATTGTGCCGATTACGCCGGCGCAGACACCGCAAACACCGTGGGCGACGCTGGATGCGCCCCCTACGGGAATTGCCCCCGCTGGAGATGTTCTCCGTCCCGGTCACTTGGGCCGCCAAATCTCCAACGTCGAGGAATACATCCATTTCTATCACGATCTGATTGGACTGGAACTTCGCGGCCCCCGCGAACAACCTCGCCGATTTGGCCAGAATCGCGGATTGCAGGAAGTCGCATCGCTGGTGCAGGGCGTGCCGAATCCATATGAGCAGGCTAGCCGCGTGGTGCTTCTTCCGATTCCGGGAACGGCCGCTGCGACCGGCGGACCTGAAATGACCATCGAGGCCATTGAAATCAAAGGAATCAAGACTAGCCCGTTCACTCCAGCTTTGACCGATCCCGGCGCTTCCTATCTGAAGCTCATCGTTACCGATCTCGATAAAACTCTTGACGCTCTAAAGGGAGAGCGCGTTCCTGTGATAACTGCCGGCGGAAATCCCGTCGAGCTTTCTGGCTGGCCCGGCATAAGCGGAAAAATTCGCGCGGTGTTCGTGCGCGATCCTGACGGCTACCCGGTCGAATTGATGGAAGTGTCGCCGGCACCGGCGACAACGGCCGCACCGGGCAGCAAGGTTCTCGGCGCGCGTGTCACGGTGGTGGTCGACAATCTCGAGAAAACTGCCCGCATGTACGAGAGTCTGGTTGGACCAGGCTTGAAGTTTTGGGTGAGTCCGATGTTAATGGGGGACGCCGCTTACGAAAAAGTGACCGGCACGCACAACCAGTTCCGGCTGGCTGAGGCTATGGTTCCCGGCTCGCCGGTGGTGATGGAACTCATCGAATACAAAAATCACAGCAAGCACTTTCACCGGCCGCACTTTCAGGATCCCGGCGCCGCGCATTTCTTGTTTATGTCGAAAGACGACGATTTGATGATCGACCGAGTGAAGGCAGCCAATTTGCACACCACAAGCCCTTCGAACGCGCCGGTTTTCATCGCTCCGACCACGCGCATGTTCTTCGTTACCGATCCCCAGGGATTCTGGTTAGAGTTCATGGACAACGGAGTAAAGAAAGATCCCACGGCGAAATAGGCTGGGTTTTAGCTCTGCGTGGATTTCGTCAAGCCTAGGCGGGATTGGAGTTGCCGACGATAGCGCCGACTCAGTCGCAGCGTATTACCGTTGTCGAGCAGTACGCCGTACTCGCCGTCTTCACTCAGTTTGAGGCCTCTAATCCGATTGAGATTCACAATAGTCGAACGATGAATCCGGCAAAAGGCCGTCTGATCAAGATCCCGATCCAAATCGGACATGCTGCGGCGGATAAGATGCGTTCTTGGTCCAACGTGAAGGCAGGCGTAGTAGTCCGCAGCCTCAATCCAATCGACTTCAGAGATTTTCAGGAATAAGACCTCTCCGGCGTTCTTGATAACGAAGCGGTCCACTTTTCGCGACCTGTCTTTGCCAAGGCGGACGCGCTCCTTGGCGCGGTCGAGTGCTTTGCCAAATCGCGCGTTGCTGAAGGGTTTCAACAAATAATCAAGCGCGCCGGCCTCGAAAGCGCGCAACGCGTATTGGTCGTAAGCCGTCACGAAGACCAGAGCGGGCGGCTGTTCGCCGCCGAGCAGTTCGAGGACGTCGAATCCGTCGCATTCCGGCATCTGAACGTCCAGAAAAACGAGATCGGGCCTCTTGGTGCGGATTTGTGAGAGTGCCTCCTCGCCGGACCCGCATTCGCTGACAATTTCGATATCGGGATCCCGGCGCAAGAGAATGGCTAGGTTGCTTCGAGCCAGCTTTTCATCATCTGCAATGAGTGTGTTGATCTTTGCGGTCTCTTGTTCCGAGGGCACGAATCACTCCTGGCGGAAGGGCACCGAAATCGATACTTCCACGCCACCGGGGGCTTGATTCCGTATCGTCAAATCGTAGGCATTTCCGTAAAGGCTCTGCAGGCGGGTACGCACATTAGAGATTCCCACTCCAGATTGATTATTTTCCCAATCGTCGGGCAAACTGGGACCGTCGTTGTAAATTCGAAACGTGAGCAAGCCGTTGGAGCGAATCGCGGTAATCCGGATGACACCTCCGTTTGCGCGCGCCGCGATCCCATGTTTAAGTGCGTTTTCGACGATGGGCTGCAGGATAAGAGTGGGAACCGGAGCCGAAAGGAATTGCTTGTCGATGTCCACGCTCAACTGAAGGCGGTCCGCAAAGCGGATCTTCTGAATGTCCAAGTACTTTTGTAGGAAAAGCAATTCCTCTTCCAACGGCACTTCTTGTGTGTTGGAGTCCTTTAGAGTGTGGCGCAGAAGATCGCTCAATCCCGCGATCATTCCGACTGCGGCCTCATTTCTTTCCTCGCGTACCAGCCCGGAAATTGCATTCAACGTGTTAAACAAAAAGTGCGGCTCGATTTGTTGCCTCAGAGCATTCAGTTGCGCCTTGGAGAGTTGCTCGTTCAGTCGCGCCGCCTCGGTTCGCTGCAGCGCGAGCCGTTCTCTGGAGTCAAGCATATGCCCAACTAAAAGGACGCAACTGTAAAGGACCACGCACGACAACAGCTCTCCATAGAATTTCGTCAACGAAAGGGTGACGAATGGCAAACCTGATGCGGATGACCACGGGCGTAAGAACTTCTGTAGAACGGCATCCCAGATTCCCGAAACGATTGCAATGGATACGACCCCAGCGCCATGAATGAGCCAGGGAACCAGCGTCCTTTGCTGAAGCGGATATTGGCGCTGCAGACGTAGCACAATTGGCGTAGCCAAAGCCCAGGGCAACCACGAAAGCAGCATGGATGCGAACAGACCCGCCAACGGGTGATGCATGCCCTCGGCACGCATCACAACAACATCCTGAAGCGCGTCGAATAGCCCCAGGCCGAGACAAATCGACGCAATCCAAAACCATCGCGGCGATTGAGGTGTATGGGCCGCCTGCATGTGGAGAATCCTACACCGGGTACCTCCGAAGCGCTCGAAAATGCAGCGAATGCACGGCCCGGTGCAGTCACCGGTCTGGCCTTCCAATAAATCCCGCTCAATACTGCGACGTGCTTACGAGAGCAGCGGTCGCACTGCTCGCGGCACCGGTCTTATTTCTCTGGGTGGGGGGCCGCGAGAGTGCGACGCCGAGTTCCGTGCTGGAACAGGCTAGTGATGGTCGTTGCTCGACAACCTGCCCAATAGACCGTTTTCGAAGAACTACAAACAAGGAGGAAAACGATGTCGCGTCGAAATATCTTCACGATCGCGGTGGTTGTATGCATTCTGGCGTTAGTCCCAACGATTAGTTCTGCTTCGACCTTCACCCTTGTCAGCGCGAAATCCAACCACAGAGTCACCGTCAACGTCGGCGAGGATCACACTCTTGCGGGGAAAATGGTGAAAGAGGGCACCTATCAATTGAAGATGGATGATTCGACGGTTGCCTTTATGGCGGGAGGCAAAGTCGTTGCCGAAGCACCAGGGGAGTGGAAGGACAGCTCGGAAAAAGCCGCGTACGACTTCCTCAGAGTCGAAGGCAACGCGATTAAGGAGATTCACATGGCGGGTCAAACGCGCTATTTCAGCGTTCAGGGCTGATGCTCGGTTCGCTTAACGCGTGGCTTCGGGCGCGGTGACTTTCACTTGCTCCGCGCCCGAGCTACACAAGCAATTGTCCAACCCAGCGCGCGCGTCATCGGATGGATCGAGGACTCCGACGAGGATTTTGCCGTTGGAAATTTCCGGATCGTAGAGTTTCGCGCCCCAATTGGGTAGCCGAGCGGTCGCCAAAAGAGCGATTACAGTCGCAATCACGGCGCCGAGCATCGTAAGTTCGTAGGTAATAATTCCTGTCGGCCACGGCGCGATGATAGGCATGCCTCCCGTGATCAGGGGATACGCTTTCTGCGTATAGGCCGCCAGCAGGAAACCCGACGTGCCGCCGATCACGCCTCCCATCACCGCCAACCACGGCATCACCGTGGCGTGTTCCGCCTGGCTAAACGAATATTCACCGAATGGCTCCGAGGACATCACCGCGATTCTGCTCCGGCTGACTCCGGCACCCTGCAATGCATTGACCGCACGATCGGCGGAAGCGGGGCTAGGAAAGAGCCCGTAAATTGCCGCAGCCTTGGCCATGTCAGTCCGCCCCCGCTTCGTTTATCTGTGGCAAAGCCGTGGCAGGATGTGCCGCCTCGCGCGGGCCTGCCTTGAGTTCCCATACGGAGATGATGGGAACCACTTTCGAAAAAAGCATATAAAGCAGCGCCATCGCTGCAAAAGTCCCGGCGGTTATCGTGATTTCAACCCAGGTCGGTCGGTACGTACCCCAGCTATAGGGAAGATATTTGTGCGAGAGCGATGGCACGATAATCAGAAAGCGCTCGAGCCACATGCCCACCACAACCGTCGCCGACGCGATGGCCGTACCGGTAATCGTCCTGAATTTTTTGATCGCCAGCAGAGGGAAGGGAATCAGAAAGTTGCAGAAGACCATCGTCCAGAATAGCGGAGAAAACGAGCCCCGCTGTGTGAGCCAAAAGACCGCCATTTCCGAAGATTCATTGCCATACCAGCCCGTGAGCCGCTCCGAGAATACGAAATAAAACCACAGCAGGCTCATCACCAGCAAAAGCTTGCCCAGGTTTTCAAAGTGAATTGGGAGCAGATACTCCTCGAGATGGAGGAATTTTCGCAGCAGCGCCATCGCTAGAATCAGTGCGGCAATGCCGCTGAAAATCGCGCCGGTGACGAAGTACGGCGCAAAAATGGTTGAGTGCCACATGGGAACCGGCGCCATCGCGAAATCCCACGAAACGATGCTGTGCACCGAAACGGCCACGGGAATCACGGCGATTGCCATGATGTGCATCGCTGTCTCCAACCGGTACCACTGCCTGGGAGTGCCGGTCCATCCCAGCGCCAGGGCGCCGTAGATTTTCTTTTTCCGTCCCAACGCGCGATCGCGTACCAGCGCCAGATCGGGAATCATCGGCAGCAGCAAGAATGTGACGCTGCTTATCAAGTACGTCGTAATCGCGAAAAAATCCCAAAGGAGAGGTGACCTAATATTCGGCCAGATGCCGCGCTCGCTCGGATACGGAATCAGCCAAAAAGCCAGCCAGGGACGGCCCAAGTGAATTACGGGAAAGGCAGCGCCGATAGAAAGCGCGAAAACAGTAATCACTTCCGCGCATCGCGTCACCGGCCGGCGCCAAGTTGCATTCGCAAGGCGCAGTATCGCAGAGATCAGCGTGCCTGCATGGCTCAGTCCGATCCAGAAGACAAAATTCGTGATGTAGAAACCCCAAAAAACCGGCGAGCGAAGGCCTGAAACGCCTAATCCGCCATAGACCTGCCAGAAAAACGCCGCCAGCGCCGCAACCACAATTCCCGCGAGGAACGCAAGGGCGAGCAAATATCGCCCGGACGCCCGCGAGAGCGGCCGCAACAGGTCGTCGTTAATTTGCTCAGGTGTTTTCCGCGCCATGCCAGGAATCCCGTTGTAGGTAAGTTACTTTCGGCAGGGTGCCGAGTTCGGCGAGCAGCTTCGTGCCGCGGTTGGAATGCGCGAGCCGCGAAACCTCGCTATTTGGGTCGCTGAGATCTCCAAAGACGATGGCCGTCGGAGGACACGACTGCACGCAGGCTGGCTTCACCTCTCCGTCCTTCAATTCGCGCTTTTCCGCCTCCGCCTGAATCTCGGCGGCTTTGATTCGTTGAATACAAAACGTGCACTTTTCCATCACGCCCACTTCGCGCACGGAAACATCGGGATTGAGCTGCAAGTTCAACGGCTTGTCCCATTCCGGATTGTAAAAATTAAAATAGCGGACAGTATAGGGACACGCATTTGCGCAATACCGCGTGCCGATACAGCGGTTGTAGATCTGGCCGTTCAGACCCTCCGACGTGTGATAGCTCGCAAACGTCGGGCAGACTGGCTCGCAAGGCGCCGCATCGCACTGCTGGCAGAGCACGGGCATGAATTTCATCTTCACGTCCGGAAATTCGCCTTCGTAATATCGCTCGACGCGAATCCAATGCTTGGCTCGTCCGCGCGCCGCCTGGTCCTCGCCCACCGTGGAAATATTGTTTTCGGCATGGCACGCCACCACGCAGGCTTCGCAGCCCGTGCAGCGGTCGAGATCGATTACCATGCCCCATTGATGCGACATTGGATTTTCAGCCTCCCTTATTCATCGAGGTTCCGTCGGAGCTTCGGTCAGACTGCCGCCAAAGAGAACTAGCTTCCCGTGTCCCACAGCCGAAACTTTTACCCGCGTGGCGCCCCAGGCAAGTGAGTTTGTCTCGGCCACTTGCATCGGCGCTAGAATCGAAATGGGATTTGCGCCTCGTCCCGTTGCGTAGCGCGTGAAATTCTCGTGGCCTTGCCCGATCGGCATGGCGACTACATCCGGCGCGATGCCCGGCGTAACTAGCGCGGGCGCGTGCAGCTTGCCATGCTGCGACGCGACCTCCACCAAATCGCCCTGCCGGATCGCTAGTTTCTCCGCTGTCTTGGGATTGATTTCCACCCAAGTTCCCCACATTACGGTCGAGAGAGGATCGGGCGTTTCCTGCATCCACGGCAAATGTGCGAGCGAGCCGTCATAAAAAAGTTGTGAAGCGAACGGCAAAAAATAAAATGGAAACGCGCTGGCGTCGCCATCGAATGCCGGCGCGCTGATTTTCACGGGTGCGCCGCCAGCTTTCCTCCCGCCAATTGGACTCGCAGTTTCTTCCTCGCTCCACCATCCGCCCTGCTCGCGAGCCTTTCTCCAAAATTCGTCCGCGTCCTTCGCGGTCTTCGCGCCCTTCTCTTTGTAGAGTGCCGCGAACTCCGCCTGGATGGCCTCGTCGTACGTTTTCCAGGGCAGCGCTTTGGCTAAATCGCCTCCAAGCTGGTGCGCGACATCCAAAAGGACGTCCGGCATCGCGCGAGTGTCGTGAATCGGATGCATCGCCGGTTCCGCCACGCTCACCACAATGCGCGTGCTGCCGGATGACGGCACGTCGTCGAGCCACGATTCGAGCGGCGAATGATCGGGCAAAATCAAATCTGCGAGAGCGCTGGTTTCGTCGATAAAACTTCCAAAGCTGGCGATGAAAGGAATTTTCTCGAACGCGTCGCGCACGCCCCAGGCTTGCGGCGTTGCAAACACCGGATTGGCGTCGTACAGCATCAGTACTTTCACTGCATCGGACGCGGACTGAATGCGATTTACCAGCGAAAGCAGGGAATCGTTTGCGACGTTTCCTTCGGCAGGCGGTGCCGTCTTGCCCGTCTGCACCATTTCCGCTGACCTGAAAAGAATCCCGCCAGGCTTTCCGACGCTGCCAAGCAGCGCATTAAGCGCATTCACCGCCATCGCGTTGAATAGGCCATTTGACTGCGCCGCAGCCGCATCGCCAATCAACGCCACTGCGGGCGCATTCGCCGCAGCCTCACGGGCAATTCTGACGATCTTCACCGCAGGCACCCCGAGCCGCTTCTCCACCTTCGCGGGCGCGTAGTCGGCCAATCCCTGCGACCAGCCTGGAATCGCGTCGCCCGCGCGCCCAGCCGCCGCGGAGAGCCGCAGTTTTTCTTGAAGGATCACGTTCGCAAGGCTCAACGCAAAAATTCCTTCCATCCCAATAGGACTCGGAACCCACTCATCCGCGCTCGCGCCGGTCTGCGAGATGCGCGGTTCCACCTGCACCAGCTTGCCGCGCTGCCCCTGGCGTCCATTTCGCATGCGCCCATAGCCAATCGCCTGCGCGACCGGTGAGTTCCACGTTCCAAGGAAATCCGCGCCGAAAGAAATCACATAGTTGGATTGGCCTAAATCCACGGTGGGTAGGGACGCCACGCCAAAACTTCGTAGATTTGCTTCGCGAACAACTCCGTTGCCGAAAAATCCAAATTCCACGGGCGGCAAACTCTTGAAACTCGCGGCAAAGCCATCGACGATTTGTTTTCGCTGTCCGCGCAACGGCGAAGTAAGCAATGCAAGCGTGCTTTCTTGCTTGCCGCTTTGCAGCGCGGAAAGCTGGCCGACGAGCTGTTTCATCGCATCGTCCCAGCTAATCTCCTTGAATTGTCCCGATTCTCGCCCGCCCGAACGCGCCATTGGGCCCTTAATCCGGTCCGGATGGTAGGTCACTTGTAAACCGGCCTGTCCGCGCGGGCAAAGCTTGCCCTGATTAATCGGGTGCGCGGGATTTCCCTCCAGTTTCTTGGCCAACCCCATTTTCAGGATGCCGAGCTGTCCCTTACGTACCACCTCCGCATCGCCTTGCATCACGCGCACCAGCAAACCGCATCCCGCGGGGCACTGGGTGCAAATACTCGGCTTCCATGTGGCGATTCCCGGAATCAAGTCCTCTTCAGGAATAAACCGGATTAGATGATGATCGGGATTGCCGCAACCCTCCAGAGCTGCTGCCGCTCCGCCCGCAGCCGAGATTTTCAAAAAATCGCGCCGTTCCATGCTTCCTTTTTCAGCGGCCCCGAAAGCCGCGCACTCTAATTTCCAACCTCAGCACTCACGTCTAGAAATGGCACGTCACACAATCCACCGACGCCTTCTTTTGCTGGTGGCACTCAATGCAATATCCCATCGTCAGATTCACTTTTTGCTCTGCCACCGTCTGCGTGGTCATATCGCCGTGGCACGCTGCGCACTGGACGCCCGCGCGAATATGCGGCGCGTGATTGAACTTCACGTGCGCCGATGGCTCGAAGCCGTAGACGCGCTGCCAGGGAATGTCCTCGCCTCGCGCCCTGTACGCCGCCACTTTCTTGATCTCCGGCTTATCTTTGGCAATCACCTGGTGGCAGGTCATGCAGAAGTTGACGCTCGGAATCCGCGCGTCCGGTCCCTCGTCGACCCCCACGTGGCAATTCACGCACTGCAGACCATTGGCCAGATGAACTTTATGCGTAAAAGCGATTGGTTGGACTGCTGCGGGCCGTGAATTGAAAAATTCCTTCACCGCATCGAAAACCGTCGGATGAGCGGGGGTGTACACTCCCGTGTCTTGCGCCGGGCCTTCCCGTGCGTCATCGGGGCCGTCCGCGGGCAGCGCTCGCTCCAAAAAGACCCCCGCGATGACCAATACTCCCAATATGAGTGCAATACGAATCCAAGGATTCACGCCGTGCCTAAACCGATACAAATCACCCTCTTATGACAGTCATAATTTGCGACTCGTCATACTACATTCCCACCTATCGCCTGTAAACCCAGATTTGCCCGGATGCTTTGCTGCCACCATTGTCTTGCTCCTAATCCATTTCCACTCGGTTCTTGGGGAATCGGAGGGACAGCTGTACTGCTATTGCACTGTTGGACAGCAGTCTCCCGAAGGGTCCGCACGATATCCTAGCTCTGAGTAAACTATGATTCCGGATCGGGGAATCCGGTCAGTTCTACTCTGCCCAAAATTCACTCGCGAAACGGAAATCGGGGGTCGCGTGGACTTCGTCAAAGAGGCGGCAGCGCCAGACAAAGCTGAAACGGCACAGGGGCTAATCCCGGCCGAAGAATTGCCGTCCGCAGCGAGTGCGTTTGCGGAGCTGTTTCCCGAGGATACTCCGCCGCAAACGGAAGAGCCGGAGTCTGTTGTGCCGGCGATTAGCGCCTCGCCCGATATGGTGCCTCATCCGAAGCGCCGAAACATATTCTTGCGCCTCTTTTTCCCCAAGCGACCCTCGGCCACTCAGACAGGACGGAGCGTGCTTCCCCATAGTGGCAACGGGCAGTCCAAAGAACGTGCCACGCCGCCGCTCACGCCGGAGGCGAGCACGATAGAGCCTCCTGAACCTCTCGGCATCGATCTCTCGAACGTAGCAGAACAGGCGGCTGCGCCAATACCAGCTAGCGATCTGCCTTCGGCGGCCGAGGCATTGGCGGAGTTATTCCCTCCCGAAGCGGTACAAGCGGAGGCGTCGGAATCCGCCAGCGGTGATTCCGAGGGACTCCTCGATGCCGCTGACATCGAAGCAGCGGTGGAATCTCTCTCTCCGGACGAACCCGTGGCCATCGGGGCAAGCGCCGATGCGGTGATTCCGCCCACGGCGGAGTTTGCCAGAGCTTCCGTTTCCGTCGCGACCAGACTTGGAAGTAACCGCGCTAGAGCCGCCCGTCGAGAACTTGCGCGATGAGGCGCCGGAAGAAAAATCAATTGCGTCGAACGAGGATCGTGCGGACGAGATCCTGACTTCAACTGAAGATTCGAATGCCCAGGTTGTTAGCGACTCCGCACAACACGATCTCGCCGAAAACCTTGACGAAGAGAACGCCCCTCAGTCCGAGGAAACCGTCGCGGAATCCTTGACACGCAGACCCTATAAGAATTGGGCCTTTGACGACAAGCTCGCGAACCACAAGGAATGGATCGATTCACACGGGCTGAGCGGCAGGAGAGCCGATCTGGCGGGCGCGGACCTCGAAGCGGCGGACTTGATCAGCGTGAACTTGCGTCTCGCTGATCTGCACGATGCTAATTTAAGGGCCGCTGACTTATTACTGGCGGATCTGCGTGACGCATGCCTGGTGCGCGCCGATCTCGAAGATGCGTGTCTCGTGGGTGCGAATTTGGAAGCCGCGAATCTCGAGGGTGCCTGCCTCGAAACGGCAATGGGGTTGGTGCCACGGCAGATTGCCGGAGCAAACTTGCGCGATGCACTGCTGCCGCCACAACTCATGGAATTCGAGGCGGTGACCGCTTTCAGCCAGTCCGCGCGACGTGCGCGCATGTACTTCAATGTCGTGACTGGCGCCAGCATCCTCTCTTGGCTGATGATCTGGAGAACAAAGGATATTCAACTTGTCACGGACTCTTCAATATTTTCCTTTTTGCATTCTCACGCGGCTGCTGCGCTGCCGACGGCCGAATTGTATTTGATCTTCCCTGTGACGCTGCTCACTCTCTACGTCCTGCTGCATTTTCAGTTGCTGCGCATGTGGGATTCCGTGCAGGAGCTCCCCGCAGTTTTCCCGGATGGACGAACCCTGGGAGACGATCAACCGGGGGTCATCACCGGCCTTCTGCGGGCGCACTTCCGCTGGATGAACCCTGAGCCTTCCGCATCGAACATGACGGAGCGGACCCTCTGGCAACTTGCAGCCTACTGGGTCGCTCCCCTCACGCTGTTGCTATTCTGGGGCCGGTATCTCACGCGCCAGGAAATACATGGGACGCTCTTGCAAGCGCTCCTGACGGCGGTCGCGACGGGAATTGCGTTTTATGCGACAACGAGAGTTGGGCGGCCACAAGAAAAATGGGCGGTCGAGTGGCGTCAAGCGCAGCGCGTCGTCGAAAAGGTCAAAGCGATCAATCCGATGAAGCTGGCCGGGGTTCTGGGATTCATTTTGATCCTCCTATCCGCGGGTACGATCGCGGGTGTGCCGCACGAACGCAGCCGTGCGCCTCAATATAGCGCGGCGAGTATTCGCCGCTGGGCGCCGACCGTTTTCTGGTCGCTGGGTTTCGATCCCTACGCCGATCTTACAGAGGCGGCGATTTCCCGGTGGCCATCCGGCTCGAATATTGCGGATGATCAGATTGGCTCGCTCGACGGAGCACGATTGAACAATTTCAAGATGCGCTACGCGCAGGCTTACTCGGCGTTTTTGGCCGGCGCCCACCTGTGGCACGCAGACCTTCAAGGCGCGTTTTTGTCCCAAGCCGATTTGCGCGGCGCCGACCTGGGTGAGAGCAACCTGCGCTACGCGCTGATGGATCAGGCGCGCTTGTATCACGCGAATCTGGATCGTTCCCATCTCGATGGCGCCGACTTGCGCCGCGCCGATCTGCACGAGGCGAATTTATCTTACTGCTCTTTGACAAATGCAGTCCTGGCGGATGCCCGCTTGGACGGGGCGAATCTCTATACATCGAATCTCAATTTCGCAACGCTCACGCGCGCAAATATACAGCGCGCGGACCTGCGCAATTCCTATCTCGCGAGCGCGCACATGGACCACGCCGACCTGCGTGGCGCATACCTCTGGTCCTCCAAACTGGAGGGCGCGGATTTGGGTAGCGCGCAGCTCGAGAACGCGATCTTTATCGACGCGGACCTCCAAGGCGCCAATCTCGGCGGAGCGCAATTCTCCGGCACCGTGCTGAATGGCGCGAATCTGCGCGCCACAAGTTTGGAAGGCGCCGATCTTCGGGGTGCTTCAGGATTGACCGCCAGCCAAGTCTGCTCGGCAAAGTCTCGGCGAGGCGCCCTGCTCGGCGACGACCTGGAAACGCAAGTTGAGGCTCAATGCGGGCGGGCTCAGTAGTCGAACCCGCACACCGCCGTCCTTTTCCGCCCTCGAAAGCTCACCCAAAAAATATCGCCATGTAGCGTCACTCCCACGCTGAATTTTCATCTCACTTTTACAGGAGGATTGTTCATGGCTAGATACGGCAAAGCTGCGCAAAAAACGGTCAAGAGCGCCATGCACCGGCGAAAGAAGGGAACGTTGCGCTCGGGCAAAGGCGGAAAAGGCGGCAAGGTGAAAAGCCGCAAACAGGCCATCGCCATAGGCCTTTCAGAGGCTCGAAAGAAAGGCGCCAAGGTCCCTCGGAAGAAATCGAGCTAGTCCTACGGAACGATAGGTCGCGTCGCGCCTGTTCGGTGCTGCGCTTCCCTTAATAGCCAAGCCTCGAAGCTTGATCATGCGTGCGACCATACGCGGCGGATAAGGGAGTCTTTCGCGTGTTCCCGCGCCCCAGCCGCCGGGGAGCGATACAAGATGCTTCAATACCTTCTTCGGTTTGTAATTGGCGGAGTCATTGTCTCTGCTTTCGCGGCGCTAGGCGGCATCGTAAAGCCAAAGAGCTTTGCCGGATTGTTCGGCGCCTCTCCTTCCGTGGCCCTGGCAACGCTCGGATTGACCATCCATGGCAGCGGAAAGCAATTCGCCTCCGCGGAGAGCAGTTCAATGATTGCCGGAGCCCTGGCCTTCTGTCTCTACGCGTCTGTCTCGTGCCATCTGCTGGCCAAGAGGCGGCTAAGCGCGGCGACCGTTAGCATCGGCGGCCTCGGCCTTTGGTTGGTGGCGGCCCTCGGTGCTTGGTTGCTGGTGCTGAAATAACAGGCCATGCGAGTCTATTTCGATGCATCCCCGTTGCGCAGGACAACGTGGGACGAGTACCTATCGCGTTTTCTCTTCGGGGGCGCAATCACTTTGATCGCAGGCATCCTGGCGAACCGGTACGGCCCTGTCTTCGGCGGTCTTTTCCTGGCTTTCCCCGCGATTTTCCCCTCTAGCGTCACTCTCGTCGAAAAAAACGAGCGCCAAAAGAAACGGCGCGCCGGAATACCGCGAACGATTCGAGGCCGGCTGGCGGCGGCTGTGGACGCTCGCGGCGCGGCAATGGGCAGTATCGGGCTGGCGTGTTTCGGTCTGGTGGTCTGGAAACTGCTGCCGGTTTGGAGGCCGACATTGGTGCTACTAGTCGCGTCACTGATATGGTTTGCGGTGTCTTTTCTCATTTGGCGCGCACGAAAATTCCGCCTTGCGCCCTAGGCCCTAGCGGCCGAACGCCAGCAGCACATTGCCAGACATCGCACCAAAGCCAGGATAGCCAGACACGACGAACATCATTCCGCCCGCGATCACCGGCCCGCCGACGTCCAGCGAACCGCCTTTCGCGGCTACTCCATTGACAGTGTCAAAAGAACGCGCTGTATCAAAATCCCAAATAATTTTGCCGTCTGCCGCTGAATATGCGCGCAAATGTCCGTCGATTGAGCCCGAGAAGACCGCCCCCTTGATCGCCGTCACCGCCTGGGATTGCGCGGGACTGCACGGGCGCCTTTCGCCGCAACCTGGTGGCGGCGTTTTCCAAAGAAGTTTTCCGTTGCTCACCTGGTAAGCCGATATTCCGCCGCCTTTTGACGGATCGGGCCCCCGGCCCTGAAAAGCCAGGTCCGATACCGCCACGTACACCTTTGTGCCGTCCGTGGCTGGGCCCCACTGCACTCCGCCCAGCAGCCCGCCGGTCCCTGCGCGCTGATGCCAGAGCAGCTTACCCTGCGCGTCGGGATTGACGCCGTAAACCATTCCGGTCTTCTGCCCCAATATCAGAACGCGCTTCCGGCGCGGCAGCATTACTAGAATCGGCGACGCGCCAAGATCAAATTCCGGAACGCCCGGCTGCGCGCAATTCGCAGCTGGAGGATTGCCGCATTCGATTTTGTAAACGTCTTCCTTATCGAATTGCGTCGACCACAGAATCTTGCCGGTTTCGAGATCGAGCGCCACCACGGCGTCGCTCGTCTTTGTGTCCGGCTCGGAGTAATTATCGCCGGTCCCTACATAGATTCTCTTCTCGGCTGCATCGATCGTTGGCGCGGACCAAATCGCCATCCCCGAAGGTCCCATGATCGTGCGCCCATCCGCTGTTTTGCCGTGTGCACTCGGAGTCTCCGCCGCCATATACGTCTGCCAGATCATCTTTCCTGTCGCCGCATCGAGCGCGACCACGCTGCCGCGAAACGTGCAGCACTCGTAGCCGGGACGCCTCCGCGCCTGTTCCTCTCCCGACGACACCGGCACGTACAGCCTCCCTTCGAAGTAGCTCGGTGTTCCGGTAATCGTCGCGGCTGGATGGCTATCCGCTTGCGTGCGCCACAGAAATTTTCCGGAAGCGGCGTCGAGCGCGACCACAGCCCCACCCGCGTCGCCGAAGAAAACCGCATCCGCCGAACCGGCTTTTCCGATCAGCAAGCCAGAGCGAACTGCCTGCGGCTCAGCCGTCGCCCAGTATGTGCAACCTGTCGCGGCATCGAGCGAGTAAACGGTGCCGTCGTTTCCTCCAACATAGACTCTGCCGCCAAAAATTGCCGGCTGCGATCGCACGATCTTCACGTTCGGAATTCCAAACGCCCATTTGAGCTTCAATCCCGGCACGCTCACGACGGAAAATCCCGCCTGCATGGCGTTCTGATAGCGCCAATTCGCCGGATTCGCCCCCCAACCCGCCCACGCTGGACTCTTCGCAGCCAATTTGCGAGTCGTCGTGCAGCGATTCGCAAGCTGCTCGACAGGCACTGGCGTGGCAACTATTGCTTCCGAATTTTGCGTCGCCCCATGCTGCGCAGTTGTCGCTGGCGCGTCATCCGATTGAGCGTTGGCCTGAATACCGAGAACCGCGATTACGAAGCCCAAAGCGGCAATAAAAAGAAGGAGCTTAAAAGGACTGCGTCTCATTATCTCTCCCTAAAAAGCGGCCATCGACGAATCCGCAGCCGCGCCTTAAATTGCAGAGCCGTCAAGAATTGTACTGAACTTTCTCGCGCCGCCCCGGATTTAAGGAGCACTCCATAGCGGATCAATTACGCGGCACTGCGTCGCCAAAAATCGTGCCAGGTCAATGATGTGAGAGGGAATCTTTGGATTGGCCTGCGCGGCGCACCGAGGCAGTGCGCCTGCCCTGCTCGCTCAGCTTGACGATCCTGGCCGCACGGTTACCTCGTTGATTGCATCTGGTGGGCGACGGCCGCTAAGCGCCTCGACGATATTGCGTGCCGCGCGCATTTCGATTTCCAGTCGTGTTTCCCGCACCGCAGAGCCGAGATGCGGCGTGAAGAGTGTTTTCGCAGTCTGTTTAGTCAGCGCCGCAGAAATCGACTTCGGACGATTTGCGCCGAGCCCAGTCTTCCATCTCGAAAACGTCCGCCGCGTACCCCGCCAGATGGCCGGACGCCAGCGCCCTGGCGACGGCCTTCTCATCAACGGTGGAACCGCGGCCAATGTTGATCAGAAAGCCGCCGCGTTTCATCCGGCCGAGCGTCGCGGAGCCAAAGAGATGAAAAGTCTCTAGCGTCAGGGGCAATAGCAAGAAGACGAAGTCGCTCGCCGCGAGAAGTTCGGCAAGCTTCATGCGGCGTCGCGCCCAGATCTGTTTCCATCGCCCCCGGCAAAGCCACTGGATCGGTGTAGAGAATTTTCATGCCGAATGCGGAAAGCCGGCTTGCGAGCGCGCGGCCCAGCTTGCCCATGCCGACGATTCCGGCAGTGCGGCCATGGAGCCCCGTGCCATAAAGTATGGGCCTCCAGCCGCCGTATGCGCCGGACCGCACGATTCGATCGCCTTCCAGAACTTTTCGCGATATTCCCAGCGCAAGAGCGATCGCCAATTCCGCCGTAGGATTCGTGAGCAAATCCGGAACGATGGTGAACCAGACTCCGCGTGCCGTGCATGCGGCCACATCAAAATTGTCACAGCCCTTCAGCGCAGCAGCCACAATTCGAAGCTGTGGACATTGCTTCAGCGCAGCAGCGTCGAGCGTATCGTTCATGAAAACCATCAGAGCGCTGGCGCGAGACGCTTCCTTGAAGAATCGCTCGCGCGAAAAAGGTTCGATGTTCGGATTGGATTTCACGCGGGCGAACTGCCCAAGAAACGCGAGCACCTCGGGATGAACGCGATTGGTGATGAATACCGTTGGCTGTTCTTGCGGGTGCGGTTCCTTTTTCTTTCGCGGAGCGGAACGTTTCGGCGCCTTCATTCAATCGCTTCCCAGGAAACGCGGTAGCGCTTTCGCAGCTGTGTGCTGGCGATGTCGAACAGCCCGACGATCACGCATGTAATCAGCAAGTAAGCGAGCAGCTCATGATAAAAGAAAAGCTGCTGCGCTTCATAGAGCGCTTCGCCGATTCCGCCGGCCCCGATGATACCCAGCACGGTCGCGGCGCGCACGTTCCATTCAAATCGAAATAAAGTGTGCACCGCGATGGGACCCATGGCCAGCGGAAGATTTCCAAATGCCGTCACGGCGAGGCGGGAAGCTCCCGTGGCCTCGAGCGCCCGAACGGCATCGGGCGGCACGTTCTCCAAGCTCTCGGCGAATAGTTTACCCAGTACTCCCGATGAATGAAGCGCGAGCGCGGCGCCGCCGGCCCACGGCCCCACGCCCAGGAACGCCACGAGCAGCAGGCCCCACACAACCTCCGGCACCGCCCGCGCGAAATCCTGCAATCGCCGCGTAATCTGCACCACTATTCGAGGCGCAATTCCTCGCGCGGCTGCCGGCGAAGCAATCAGCGCAACGATTGCGGCGCAAAGCGTGCCTCCCGCCGCGATTGCCAGTGTCTGAAGGATCAGAACCGGCAAGGCGCGCACCTGCACCGCCCTGAGATGAGGCGGCATCATCCTCGAAAATGTGTACAGAGCGTGCCGGAAGGCAAACAAACGTGGCCAGCAATATACCAACGAGATCAAGCCCTGCAGGCGGCAAGATCGCCAAAGCGATTGGGTGGCGCCTGACCAGCCAGCAAAAGCGATCCACCAACACGATCACCAAGACCAGCGCGAGAACCAGCGTGGTTACTCGGCGATAATCAAAATCGTTGAGCGAACCGACAAGCTCGGTTCCAATCCCGCCCGCGCCGACGGCGCCAACGATTACCGATGCACGGATCGCGCTCTCCAATTCGTAGACTCCGTAGGTCAGCACATCGCCGAGCTTGAGCGGGATGAGTCCAAATGAAGCGATGGACAAGCGCGAAGCGCCCGTGGCACGCAACGCGTTCAGCGGGCGCGGATCGGCGCTCAAAAATATTTCGCCGAAAACCTTGGCCATGGCCACCGCATAATAAATCACCAGCGTGATCATTCCCGCGCCAGTGCCGAGGCCCACGATGATTACGCAGAAAATGGCCAGCGTGAGATCGGGAATCGAGCGCACTAGCCCCAGCACGGCGTAGAGCAGGCGCCAGCCCGGCATCCGTGCGCCGATCACAATACCTAGAGGGAGTGCAATGACCACCGCAAGAAAGATGCCGGCAAGCGCCATGCTCAAGGTCTGAACGATCGGGCCGTCGCGGTTTGGCGCAAACACGTACGACAGATAATGCGGCGTAAGGTCCGGCGGGAAAAACTGGCGGAGAAAACGGAAAAACTCCGTGATGCGTCCGAGAGCTAGCACGGAACGGCCGCACGGCGCGCGCTCGCGACTCCGGCCGGCACGGGAACCGCGCGCCCCTCAGTGATTCGCAGTAAACGGTCGAAATAATGGCGAGCAAGATCGGGTTGGTGGAGAGAGCAGAGCAGCGTAATGCCTCTGTCTCTTGCGAGATTGCACAGCAGCCGGAGCACCTGCGCGGCGGTCTCGGGGTCAAGCGACGCGATCGGTTCGTCCGCGAGAATCACCAGGGGACGCTGGATCAGGGCGCGCGCGATGGCCACTCGCTGCTGCTCGCCGCCGGAAAGCTCCGTGGTTCGCGAACGCAGTTTGTGCGCCAGGTTGACTGACTCAAGGGCCTCGGACGCCTCGTCCAGTTCGCTGGCTTTCGGATGGAGCAGAAAGCGCAGCGCATGGGCGGTGGACCAGCGGCCCAGCGCGCCGGCCATCACATTTTGATAGACCTTGAGCCGGTCGACCAAATCGTGTTTCTGCGAGATGAAAGCGATCCGGCTGCGAATCGCGCGAAGCGCCGGGCCCCGGACCGCGGAGGTTCGAACATCGCCCACCCAAACTTCCCCTGACTCGATGGGGACGGAGGCATTGATCGAACGCAGAAGCGTCGTCTTCCCCGCGCCGCTGGGCCCGACGAGCGCAACACATTCTCCGGCTTCGGCGGTCAGCCGGAGGTGATCGAGAATAGGTGGCCCTTGCCGCGTGTAGCGGACTGTTACGTCTTCAATCTTCAGCATCCCAGGTACCCGGCTAATTCACTCCACTCCCATTATTGAAGCATTCCCAACTGCCGGGCAACCGATCGAATGTTGCCATACTCCTGGTCATTGGCCCGAACGAACTGGGTCCCGCGAAGAATGTCAAGAATCTCAGCGTCTTTCGGTTGCTTCAGGCTGAGGAACGCCTGCGCGATTTTATCGGCGACGGTCGAGCTAACTCCCTTGCGCGCGACCCACACATAGTCCACAAATGCCGGCGTGGTGAAAAAGACGCGCACCTTGGAACCGTCGATATCGTGGCTCGAAACCATCTGATGGAAGACGCTTTCGTCGAGCGCTCCGGCATCCACAACGCCGGCCTCAACCGCCTTAGCTGTCGCCGCGTGGCTGCCGGTGTAGCGGAATTTGATGTCCGCATCAGGGTTGATGCCCGCATTCTTCATCGCAAGATACGGCATTAGGTGGCCGCTGGTGGAATTGATGTCTCCAAAAGCAAAATTCTTGCCTTTCAGGTCGGCGAGGCTGTGAATGGAGGAACCTGCCTGCGTAATGAAAAGCGAGTGAAATTGCTGATCCGTCTGGCGCTGAACCAGCGGCGTCACGCCGTACTGTTCATGCGCCTTCACGTACGTCAGGCCTCCCAGATACGCAAAATCGAGAGAACCATTGCCGAGGGCCTCGACGGTCGCGTTGTAATTCGTGGGAATAATCAGATCGACAGGCTGGCCAATCGCACTTGCGAGGTAATCTTTCAGCGGTTTTTTCTGGTCGATGGAAACCTGCGTCGCTCCGGCATCCGGAACCATGCCGACGCGAATCGTTTCGCTTGCCGCCCACCCGGGGCGGTAGGTAAACACTAAAGATAAGACGACAGCAAGTGCAGCCAGAATCCTGGTTCGCATTCCGCTCTCCTTTGGAAGTCGAGGTTTTGGGTGGTCATTGGAGCGGGGATTGTACGACGTTTTTCTTGTTTTGTCGTGCGTTCCCAGCCTCACCTATCCCGTCGCCTCAGTTGACATCCCCCGGCGATTGCGCTAATAAAGCCGAGGCCGTCAACGCACTACGGACAGCTACTTTGGATCGCGAAAAGTTGCCACGCGATTGTTACTGGTTGATTAAAAGCCCAGCGGCTTCCCGCAGGGCTGTAACTTCTGAACCAAGAAGGATTTGCCATCGTCACCAATCTGGTAGTGCCCAAAACGGGTGGCATGAACACGACCAAAGTAACCGTGGTCAAGTGGCTCAAAAATGAAGGCGACGCCCTCAAGCAAGGCGAGCCGGTCGTTGAACTGGAAACAGAAAAGGTGAGTTACGAGTTGGACGCCCCGATTGCGGGCACCCTGCTGAAAATCATCACTCGCGAGCCTGCCGAAATCGATGTGGGCGGGTTGCTGGGTTACATCGGCCAGCCGGGAGACAAAGTCCCCGCAAAGTAATCGCTGGAAGTCCGGAGGAATTCACTATGGCCGCACAGAATGGACTCGGCAAAGATCGGCTGATCTGGATGTACACGCAAATGTGCCGCATCCGCGAATTCGAGGAGCGCGTGAAGCGCACCTTCGTGGAGCATCCCGGAACCATCCGCGGACATGCGCATCTGGGTGACGGCGCGGAAGCCAGCATTGTCGGCGCGCTGGCCACGCGACACGAAAACGATCTGGTGATGCCCAGCTATCGCTGTCACGGTTACCCGCTGGTGCTCGGCACGCCGGCTCGCTCGCTGATGGCTGAAATTTATCAGCGGAAAGATGGCGTCTGCAAAGGTTTCGGCGGCTCGATGCACCTCGCCGATCCGGCGCATCACTTTCCCACCGCGTCCGGCATCATCGGGCAGGGAATTGCCCATGCCGCCGGGGCTGCCTACGCCGCGCAAGTGAAAAAGACAGGCCAAGTTGTGTATTCTTTCTTCGGCGATGGCTCATCGAAGCAGGGCGCGTTCCACGAAACGCTGAATCTCGCTGCTGTATGGAAGCTTCCCGTTGTTTTTGTCCTCGAGAACAACGAATACCAAGCCTACACGCACGTAGCGCTGGAAGACGCGAACGCCATGGCCGGCGACCCGCTCTCGCAAAAAGCGAAAGCCTTCAGCATTCCCGGTGAGACGGTCGATGGCACCGACGTCCTCAAAGTTTACGAAGTGGTTGGCAGGGCCGCCGAACGCGCGCGCGCGGGTCAAGGCCCCAGTCTCGTCGAATCGAAGTTTTACCGGTTCAGCCCGCACGGAAACGCCATCACCGTTCCGCCCGTGCCCACGCAATTTCAGGAGCACGAATCCATTGAAGTGTATGGCAATAAAACCGAGTTCCAGGCCGCTCAGAAAAACGATCCCATCGCCAAGTTCCGCGCCGTCCTAATCGGCAACGGTACTTTCACCGAAGCCGAAGCGAAGCGAATCGAAGATGGCGTCCGTCAGGAAATGGAAGAAGTGGTGAAGTTCGCACTCGCCAGTCCCTTTGCCGGCGCCCGAAGATGCCCTCAATTACGTCTGGGCATAGGAGTTTGCCGAAATATTTTATGTTATCGGTCAGGTTCGTCATTCTGAGCGGAGCGTCCCGCGTCTTTGGTTCTGCGCGAAGCGCCGGGACGCGCAGTCGAAGAATCTCTCTTCGATGTCCGGCGAGCGAAGCGATTACAGAAGTCTTGGTGTAGCAAGTGACGCGTAGAAACGAGGAGACCTCATGCCCCGCGAAATGATGTTTGCCGAAGCGATTGCCGTGGCCATCACGGAAGAGATGCAGCGCGATCCGAACGTCGTCTTCTACGGCCAGAACATGGCCATGACCGATCGCGATCCCTTCGTCAAAAAATTCGGCAAGGACCGCGTGCGCATCACGCCCATTTCGGAAACTGCGGAACTCGGCATCGCCATCGGCGCGGCCATGTCCGGCCTGCGCCCGGTGGTCGAACTGTACATGAGCGAATTCATGCTCGTGGCATTCGATGAAGTGGTCAACGAAGCTCCGCGGCTGCGCTATATGTCTGGCGGTCAAGTACAGGTTCCCGTGGTTTTCAAGGCGGGATTCGGATTCGCCGCGGGCTGGGCCGGCCAGCACTCCAATTGCATTTACGGCATGATGATGGGCATTCCCGGCCTGAAGGTCGCGCTTCCCTCGAATGCCGCCGACGCGCTCGGCCTGATGAAATCAGCTATCCGCGACAATAATCCCGTGATTTATCTGCACCACTACATGCTGATGCTCGACAAAAGTCCCGTGCCCGATGGCGATTACCTCGTTCCATTCGGCGTGGCGGACGTAAAGCGCCCCGGCAAAGACGTCACCATCGTAGCCACGGCCTGGATGGTAAAAAAATCCCTGCTGGCCGCCGAAATGCTCGCGAAGGAAGGCATCAGCGCCGAAGTAATCGATCCGCGTACCGTCGCGCCGCTTGACGTGAATACGATCGTTGAATCCGTGAAGAAGACCGGCCGCCTCGTGCTCGTCGACCAAGCCCCGCGCCAGTCTTCCGCGGCGGTCGTCATCGCTGGGGAAATCGCCGATCTGGGATTCAAATATCTCAAGGCGCCGGTAAAGATGGTCACGGCCCTTGACACTTCGGTTCCTTACAGCGAGCCAATGGAAAGTTTCGTTCTGCCAAGCGAACAGAAAATCGTGGATGCGGTAAAATCGGTATTGGCGGTCCACGCCGCCGCCGTTTGATCGAATTTTTAGTAACCGTCGGGGCGTTGTTGCCGTCCGAATCACGGTGGAGCAATTGTAGAGGCCGCGGAAGTTATCATAGCCGCAGGGCGTTGCTTGATGCGCCCGGCCCTCGGGGGACTAAGTTGCGCAATCATCGTCTCAGAATCATTCTCGTCTGCGTGGGCTTCGCCGTTGTGACCGTCGCAGCCTTTGTCTCCGCCGCCGGAGCTCAGACGTTCAAGAAGGCGATTCCCACGCCCGCGGATTGGGCCGCTGTCGCCAAACTCCCAGACTTCACCGGCGTTTGGGAAGTTCCCTTGGGCGGACCGGCTGCTCGGGTCACGAATCCCGCCGTCGGCGTACCGCCCCGCCGCTTCGCGCCTCTCTCCCTCACGCCTGAATACGAGGCAAAAAGAAAAGATTTGATGGCGCACGCGGAGCAAGACAACCAATCCGCCAACTGCCTGCCTCCGGGCATGCCTGGAATCATGGCGCAGCCCTATCCGATGGAATTTCTGCTCACGCCTGGCCAGGTAACCATCATCATCGAAGCGTATTCCGAGACGCGCCACATCTACACCGACGGCCGCCCTTTGCCCGATGATCCCGACCCGACCTTTTTCGGCACTTCCATCGGCCACTGGGAAGGCGACACGCTCGTCGTCCGCACTGTCGGCTTTTCGACGCAGACGGAAATCGAGCCGCACGTCCCTCACAGCGATAAGATGAGCATCCTCGAAAAATTCCGCCTCACCGATCCGAATACCATGAGCATCGAAACCACGGTCACGGACCCGGAGGCTCTCGCGGCTCCGTACGTGACAAGTCGCATCTTGAAGCGGCATCGCAATTGGACCATTGCGGAATACATCTGCGAGCAGAACAATCGAAATTACGTGGATCAGAAACGGCAAGGCGGGAATTAATCTCACGGTTCCAACGGATGCGACGCCGGCGCCAAAATAAAATTGTCCGGACTCGAATTGCGGAGGCTGCAAGAGCATGAAACCAACAACCAAATGCGCAGTGCTGGCGGCAATCCTGTTTTCCGGCCTGGCAGCAGCAACTGCGGGCGCCGCACCGCATCACGGCTTCGCCGTCTTTGATACATCGAGCCAGAAGAACATCACCGGCACCGTGCGCGAGTTCCAGTGGACGAACCCCCACACCTGGGTTTGGCTGGATGTGCCCAATGGCAAGGGCGGCGTCGATACCTACGGCTTCGAGGGAATGAGCCCCAATTATTTGGAGCGTCGCGGCTGGTCGCGGAAAACCCTGAAGCCCGGCGACACAATCACCGTCACCTATTTCCCGCTCAAGAATGGCGACAAAGGCGGCAGCTTCCTGATTGGCAAGCGCCCCAACGGCGAAGAGTTGCGCATGTTCATAAACTCGCCCACCGAAGATCACTAGCCCGGTTGGGAGATTCACACGGGGTAGTGACTCAGTCTGCCTATTACAATGTTTTCGTGGCTGTGCGACGGGCAAACCGCCTCAGTAACCACACGGGCAAAAGGTATGCGCCTCCCAGTTCCGTATGGTATCCTCTGTTGGTTTTCATACTCACGTACGCAGGAACGAGGCACACCACACGCAGGCCACTTTTCGAATTTTTCTGGCAGGCCTCGCCAATGTGTGTCCAGCGTCCGCGTGTGATGAGCACTGAGGATGGCCACCAAAATGTCGAGCCCAGCCGCGATACCGAAGACAACCGAGTTGCGCCTAGCACACTCGCCCGATAGCGACGACGCGTTCATGTTTTACGCGCTCGCCACGGGAAAAGTTCGCCTTCCCGGAGTGAAATTCACCCACATTCTCTCCGATATTGAATCCCTCAATCAGGCTGCGCACGAGGAAAAGTACGACGTCACCGCGCTCAGCTTTTACGGCTACGCATTTGTTGCCGACAAATATGTGCTCCTCGATTGCGGCGCAAGTTTCGGCGAAGGCTACGGACCGATCGTGGTCTCTTCGCACTCGATCAAGAAAACCGATCTGGCCGGACGCAGAATCGCGGTTCCCGGCACTCTCACCACCTCCTATCTCGCGCTGAAGCTCTTTGAGCCGAATGTGGAAACCGTCACCATGCCCTTCGATAAAATTCTGGACGCGGTTCAGGCCAAAGAAGTCGAAGCCGGCCTGCTGATCCACGAAGGACAGTTGCTTTTTTCGCAAGTCGGGCTGCACCGCGTTTTGGATCTCGGACAGTGGTGGCAGGAAACCACCGGCTTGCCCCTCCCGTTGGGCGCGAATGCGATTCGCCGCCAGCTTGGACCTGAGATGGGCCTCCAGGTTGCCCGCGTGATCCGCGATAGCGTCAGCTACGCGCTCGAACACCGCGAACCCGCCGTCGAGTACGCGCTGCAATTTGCGCGCGACATGGATCCCGTTCTCGCCGACAAATTCATCGGCATGTACGTGAACAGCCGCACGCTCGATTACGGCGAAGAGGGACGCCGCGCAGTCCGCGAACTCCTCGCCCGCGGCGCCGCCGTCGGCCTCGTCCCCTCATCTTTCAAAGTAGAATTCCTCTCCGCAGCCGCCTAACGCCCGCGTTGTTGCCGGCCGTCATTCTGAGCGGAGCGTCCCGCGTCTTTGGTTCTGCGCGAAGCGCCGGGACGCGCAGTCGAAGAACCTCTCTTCGATGTAAACCCAGCCGCGGCTGCAAAGCCCAGGGTCACGGCGCGCGTTCCTACTATTGACGCCGAAGCGATTTCCACCGACCATGGTTGGTCGTCAAACTGGGGGGCGGATGGACCGCATTCTTTCCACTTACATGTATGCGCACCAGCCGCTCGCGCCCCCGCTGCTGGCATCAATCGCTCACGCAGGGATTCAAAACCTCGAAATTTTCTGCGCTGCCTCGCACTTCAACTACGGCGATCCCCAAGCGTCGCGCGAGCTCGAAAATTCGCTGGACGAATACGGCATAACCCTGCATTCATTGCACGCGCCCACGGATCGCGACGCCGGGGGAGGAAGGGCCGGCGGGGTCACCATTTCCATCGCCGATCCCGAGCGCATCCGGCGCATCGAAGCTGTCGACGAAATGAAGCGCGCGCTCGACGTGGCCGAGAGAATTCCGTTCCGCTATTTCGCGCTCGATCTTGCCACCGGCCGCCAAGCGGCCGATCCGCGCAAGCTCGACGCTGCATTCAATTCGCTCGAACACTTGGCGATCTTCGCGAAGGAGCGAGGTGTTACCATCGCTCTGCAGAACACTCCCAACGAACTTGGTTCTCCATCTTCCTTGGCGCAGTTCATCAAGGAAACGCATCTCCACAATGTCGTATTCTGTTTCGATATTGGCCACGCTCACATCGAAGGCGGCGCCACCGAAGGCTATCACCTGATGCGCGACCGCATCGCGTACGCCCACATCCACGATAATCACGGTGAGAAAGACGAGCACCTGCTGCCCTATGAAGGCACTATCGATTGGGACGCGGCGCTCGCCGCATTGTCTGCCGCTCCCGAACCGCTGCCTCTTGTGCTCGAGCTGAAAGAAACCGCTCCCGGCGCACCGACGCTGGACCAAATTCGCGCGGTCTTCGACAAACTGGAAAAACATCTCGACGAAAAAGGCGTCGGCGTAGCCCGCGATTGACTTCCTCGAACTAAACATGAGCCCGGAACCTAAAGCAGCCGCTCCCGCAATTTCCATCGAGCGCGCGCAGGACCACATTGGGCGTTCCGTAAAAATTCGCGGCTGGCTCTACAACCTGCGCGAATCGGGCAAGCTCCTCTTTCCGATTTTTCGCGATGGCACGGGAGTGATCCAGGGAGTTGTTTCGCAAAAGGAAAATCCCGAAGCCTTCACTGCGCTGAAGGGATTGCCCCAGGAATCGAGCGTGATTGCGACGGGCACAATCCAAGCCGAGCCTCGCGCGCCGGGCGGCTGCGAAATGCACATCACCGAAATCGAAGTGGTGCAACGGGTCGCCGACTCCGAGCCCTATCCCATTCAGCTCAAAGAGCACGGCGTTGATTTTCTTCTCGATCGTCGGCACCTCTGGATTCGCACGCCCCGCCAGGCCTCCATTTTGCGGATTCGTGCGGAAGCCATTCGCGCCGCTCGCAATTTCATGGATGACCAGGGCTACACGCTCACGGACGCCCCGATTTTCACGCCCGCTGCGTGCGAAGGCACCACCACTCTTTTCGAAGTGAATTACATCGACGATCAGAAAGCCTATCTGACGCAATCCGGCCAGCTCTACGTGGAGGCAACGGCCGCCGCGCTCGGAAAAGTTTACACATTCGGTCCCACGTTCCGCGCGGAAAAATCGAAGACGCGCCGCCATCTCACCGAATTCTGGATGCTCGAGCCCGAAGCATCGTACTCGCATCTGGAAGACATGATGAGTCTCGGCGAAGGCCTCGTCAGCGCCATGGTTCAAGCCGTGGTGCGGAATCGCGAACGCGAACTCGCCACGCTGGGCCGCGATGTTTCCAAACTCGCGAAAATCGCGCCGCCGTTCCCTCGCATTACCTACGACGAGGCCGTCGAGGTTTTGCAGAAGGCAGGAAATCCGGCGAAATGGGGCGATGATTTCGGAGGCGACGAAGAGACGCTGATCTCCAAGCAATTTGAAAAGCCGGTGATCATCCACCGCTATCCCGCGGCGATGAAGGCTTTTTACATGGCCACCGATCCGGCGCGTCCCGATCTCGCGCTCAGCTTTGACATGATTGCTCCCGAGGGCGGCGGCGAAATCATCGGCGGCGGCGAGCGCCAGTCGAGTTATGAGACGCTGCTCCGCCGCATTCGCGAAAGCAACTTGCCCGAGGAAGCTTTTCAGTGGTATCTCGACCTGCGCCGCTATGGCAGCGTCCCGCACGCCGGCTTCGGAATGGGATTGGAGCGCACCGTCGCGTGGATTTGCGGTACAGAGCACATCCGCGAAGTCATCCCCTTCCCACGCATGCTTTATCGTGTCTATCCTTGAGTTGGGCCCAGCCTGCAAGGTTTGGGGGAGCAGACTCGCCTCGACGCAGCGATAGTGAAGCGGGAGTGCCTTTTCCCGTAGGGGCACAGCATGCTGTGCCCGGCAAACATACTTGGCTAGCTGCTTGTTATCTGCCTCGTGCGAGCGGGCGCTGCCGCCTTTGTCGAGGTAAACGCTTTGCGCGTCTGAAGCCCTGAATGCACGAAACACATGCCCGATAAAATCCGCATCATCGGCGTACCGATGGACCTTGGCGCAAGTCGCCGCGGCGTGGACATGGGCCCGTCCGCGCTGCGCGTCGCCGGATTGCAAACGCGTCTGAAGCAACTAGGCCGCCAGGTGGAAGATATCGGCAACGTGCCTGTGCCGCAGCCTGAAGAGCTGCACTATGGGGACAAAAGCGCGAAGTACCTCGCGGAAATTGCTGAGACCTGCAAGGGCCTCGCGGAAACCGTTCGCAAGACACTCGACGAAGGCCTCATCCCACTGGTTCTAGGCGGCGACCATTCCATTGCCGTGGGAACCGCCGCGGGAGTCGCCGATCATTTCAACGCGCAGTCCAAGCGTATCGGAATGATTTGGCTGGATGCGCACGGCGATATGAACACGCCGGAGTCGTCGCCTTCCGGAAATATCCACGGAATGCCCCTCGCCGCAATCATGGGTGTTGGGCCGCCGCAACTCGTCGGCCTGGCAAGCATCAAGCCTATGGTTGAGCCGCGCAACGTCGCATTGGTCGGCATTCGCGAATTGGATTCCAAGGAACGCCGCTTCGCCAAGGAATCGGGCGTGCACGTTTTCACGATGCGCGACCTTGACGAGCGGGGCATGCGCGAAGTGATGGCCGAGGCGCTGCGTTTTGCAGGGGACGATACGGCCGGCGTCGCCGTCAGCTTAGATATGGATTTCGTCGATCCATCGGACGCGCCCGGCGTCGGCACGCCGGTGCGTGGAGGCGCCACCTATCGCGAGGCGCATCTCGCGATGGAAATGATTGCCGATAGCCATTCGATGGTTTCCTTCGAGCTGGTCGAAATCAATCCCGTGATCGACTTGCACAATGCCACAGCCCTTCTAGGAGTGGAATTGGCTCTCTCCGTCCTAGGCAAGAAAATCCTCTGATCCTTTGGTGGTGCAGGCACTCTTGCCTGCGCACCCCCACGTTGTCATCCCGAACCCGGTCGCGTCGTATGCGAACGGTGTGAGGGATCCGCCTATGCTCTTTACCGTCGTCGCAGCGGAAGCGAATGCGGCGCCCGCTGTCTGGGGTATCATTCCAAATGGGCGCCATAAACATCCGGCGCGCTCACAAACATGCGTGCATTCGTGGCATCCGCGGTTTTGCTTCTTGGTTCTACAGCCTTCCTCACCGGCACAACCGCTCGCCAAGCGCGAACGAACGGCCGCCTCACACGTAAGGCCACTGGCTCTACTGACGCAGCTTCCCCCAAACCTCAGAGCCAGCTCCTCGTTGCCAGCCGCAACTTGCCCGATCCCTTCTTTCAAAAATCTGTCGTCTTGATGTTGCCTTTCAAAGAGGGCCCGCTGCTCGTCGGCCTGATCATCAACAAGCCTTCGAAGATCAAGGTGCGCGATCTTTTCCCCGATTCGCCTGAGTTGCAGAAACTTGACACGATGGCCTATTTTGGCGGTCCTGTCGATGCGGACGTGGGCATGCGCAGCGCCATCTTTCGGTCGAAGACGCCTCCGAGCAAGGCGACCCTGGTTTTCGGCGACGTTTATGTCTCATTTGATCCCGACGCCATTGTTGCGCTCACCAAAAATCCCGAGCAGGCGGCCACTCTCCGCATCTTCGTCGGACGCGCTCAGTGGGACCCAGAGCAGTTCGAAGGTGAGGCTGCGGCAGGCGCCTGGCATAGTGTGCGCGGCGGCGCCGATTCCATTTTCACCACGCTTCCTGAGACGCTGTGGCAAAGGTTGATTGACCAGGCTGAGCCTAAGCCGCTGGTGCAATACGTTCCAGGGTTGCAGGCGCCTACTGTGCCCCTCGCTGTTAGCAGTTCATCTAAAAAAGGACGGGCTGACCGGAACCAAGAGAAAAATTACCAGCCCATCTAGAAAAATAATGGGAGGCGACCATGTCGGATGAACTGCGTTTTTGCTTTAAAGAGTGCTGCCACTTCGTGAACGGCCGCTCCGTTTCCGAAACCGAATACGAGGCGGCTGTCCGGAAGAATCAACCAAATCTCACCGTGCCAGGACCGGCCGAGATACTAATTTCCTGCCGCAAAGACACGGGTCACGCAAAAGCCGCCGAGCGTTCCGTTGGATTTTATCTCGGCTCCGGCATGCGGCGAGCCTACGGCACATTGATCCCCGAGGGCGAGCGCCCATATGTTTTCGACAACGGAACGGGAAAGTTTCTCAGACACGCGACGGATGCGATCTCCACAAGTGGCGCGAAGCCTGGAACGAATCCGTGAAGCACGCCGCGTAGTGATTCGTATCGAGTGCGAACTTTATCCCTGACCACATCGCCTGATATGCTGTGGCCCACGCTACTCGCGTGCCGAGCCCGGCCCTGTTGTTCGGTCTGCGCGGCCCTGGGCGCGCAAATCTAAGGGGAAAACCGAGTGAGCACCGCGATAGATAATCTTCAAGCGGCCCAAAAGAAGGCCATGGCCGGACGCCCGAAAGTCGGAGGCTTCCCTTATCTAGCCGAAACGCTGCGTCGTGCGGGGGTGATGCGCAACATCTGGTTCCTGCCCGGCTGTCAAAGCCTGTATCTAACCAAAGATGGCCCGGTGGTGACGCTGGCCTCACCACTGGTCTCTAATATCGCCGATGTTCCACCATTCAACCGGGAGGCGCTGATCGCGGCGCTCCGAACCGACCAAGCAGGAAAGAGCACCTTCCCTGAATTCCTCGCCGCCACGTGGCGCGCGGGAGTGGTGCGATACGATGTCGATTTTGCGGCGCGCACCTGCACGTATTACGGCTGCAACGGCGAGGAGTATCTTGAGAATTACCCAGCAGTCGAGGTGGAATCCTAGCCGCCCTAATTTGCAGCCTTTCCAGCCATTGATATTACGCCGCCACGGACCGAGCAACGGACAGGACTTTGCACGCTCTCCCGATCGTCACCTTGCTGCGTTGTTTGAATGGGCATCGAGGCTCTGACCTTGGCTCGCAATTCGGCAGCGGCTGGCATACAAATGAAGTTCGCATCCCAAGGCACATTTCAAGATGACTTCAAACAAGCGGCTGCGGGTCGGCGTGATTTTCGGCGGGCGGTCGGGCGAGCACGAGGTTTCTCTCGCCTCGGCTGCGTCGGTGATTCGCGCACTCGATCCGGAAAAATATGAGGCGGTGCCGATCGGCATCACCAAAGAAGGCCGCTGGCTGGCTGGCGCCCCCGCACAAAAAATGTTGGGCGAAGTGCTGAAGTGCGGCGAGCCGGTTTGGCTTCCACCCGATCCGACTGGGGCGGCGCTGGTGCCGGTTGCGCCGACTGCGGAGCATCCGAGCATTGCAGTGGACGTGATGTTCCCCGTGCTGCACGGCACTTTCGGAGAAGACGGCACAGTGCAAGGTCTGCTCGAGCTGGCTGGCCTGCCGTACGTAGGCGCGGGCGTGCTCGCTTCGTCAGTCGGCATGGACAAGGACGTGCAAAAGCGTTTGTTCGAATATGAGGGAATACCGATCGTTCCATTCGTTGCGGTGCACCGCTCGGAGTGGGAGCGCGACCGAGCGAAAGTGCTGCGCACCATCAAAAAGAAATTCAAATTTCCAGTATTTGTGAAACCTGCCACGCTTGGCTCGTCCGTGGGAATGTCGCGGGTGAAAAATATGAAGGAGTTGCCAGCCGCGATTGATTTGGCGGCGGAATTCGCACTGAAAATTATGGTCGAACGCGCCGTGACCGCGCGCGAAATTGAAGTTTCTGTTCTCGGCAACGACGATGTGCGCGCTTCGGTGCCGGGAGAAATTTTGCCGCACCGCGAGTTTTACGATTACACCGCGAAATACCTGGAGGAGGGAACTCGCCTGCTGATTCCCGCGCCGCTGACGAAGAAACAGGTGCGAATTTTGCAGGATTTCGCCGTGCGGGCGTTTCGGGCCATCGAAGGAACGGGTTTGGCGCGTTGCGACTTCTTCCTGGAACGGCGTACGGGCAAGATTTTCGTCAACGAACTGAACACCATTCCCGGCTTCACCTCCATCAGCATGTACCCGAAAATGTGGGAGGCGTCGGGGCTGCCTTATTCAAAATTGATTGACCGGCTTATCGAATTGGCGTTTGAACTTCACCGCGAGAAAGCCCGCACCAAATACTCGATCGAACTCCCCGAAGGCGCGGCCGGCGCTCTGGACGCATAGCGGAGGGGAAGCCTGGCGCCCTGAAAATCCGCCGATATTGGTGCACTGGATCCGTTCAATTAGACCTTTCTACTAGGTGCAATTTCAGACTCAAAACCGCCCACCAACCGTCGCGATGAGCCTCTACGCAAGCAAAAATGAGGAGGGGGAAGGAGACTTTCGCTCCGTCGGCCCAGAAGCCGCCAGTGCCTCACTTTCGAGGCGTTCCGGAGCTTTCCGGCGGCCCTGCACTTGACACCCGGGCACGGCATCATTAAACTAACCGGTTAGTTGAATAATACTCTGCCATTTCAAGGAGGGGCTCCGATGGAATATCGCCGGCTGGGGAAAAGTTCGCTCGTTGTTTCGGCAATGGGCCTGGGCTGCATGGGGATGTCGCAGTCGTATGGCACGCCCGATGACGCGGAGTCTGTGGCGACGATTCATCACGCGATTGATCGCGGGATCACCATGCTGGACACGGCCGATATGTACGGCGGCGGGAAAAACGAAGAGCTGGTAGGAGCGGCGATTGCGAAACGGCGCAACGAAATAATTCTGGCGACGAAATTCGGAAACATGCGCATGCCCGACGGGCGTTTTTTGGGAGTGAATGGAAAACCCGAGTACGTGCAGAGCGCCTGCGAGGCGTGCCTGGAGCGGTTGAAGATTTCCACGATCGATCTTTTTTATCTGCATCGCGTGGATACGAACGTACCGATCGAGGAAACCATTGGCGCGATGGCGCGGCTGATCGAACAGGGAAAAGTCCGCTACATCGGCCTTTCAGAAGCAGGCGCGAAAACGATTCGGCGCGCGCATGCGACGTATCCCATCACCGCGCTGCAGAGCGAATTCTCGCTTTGGACGCGCGACATTGAAGCCGAAATTCTAGGCGTGTGCCGCGAACTGGGTATCGGCATCGTTCCGTACAGCCCACTGGGGCGAGGATTTTTGACGGGCAAGGTGAAGAAGAACGATTTTGGAGATCGCGATTTCCGGCGAATGTCTCCGCGCTTTCAGGGAGAGAACTTTCAGAAGAATTTGGAAATCGTGCGGCGCGTGGAAGAGATGGCGGAAGAGAAGCATTGCACACCTGCACAACTTGCGCTGGCCTGGGTGCTGGCAAAGGGAAAAGACGTGGTGCCGATACCGGGAACGAAGCGGCGGAAATACCTGGACGAAAATTTGGCGGCCCTGGAAATTTCGCTTACGGCGGCGGATTTCGCGCGGCTTGACGGGATTGCGCCTCCGGGAGTTGCGGCCGGTGCGCGTTATCCGGACGAATACATGAACCGGCTGGGACTGTGAAATCAATCATGCGACGCGGACGTAGAAAAGTACAGGACCCGGCAATGGCGCGGCGAATTCTGGCCGCCGCCGAGCGGCAATTTGCAGCGCAGGGGTTGGCGGGAGCGCGGACGGAGGAAATCGCGGCGGCGGCGCACGCGAACAAGGCGATGCTTTACTACTACTTTGGAAATAAGCGCCGCCTGCACCGCGCGGTGCTCGAAAATCTTTTGCGGCAACTGCGGGCGGGAGTTCTGGCGTCTCCCGCCAAGGAGCTATCCGCCGGCGATGAATTTTTCGGCTGCGTGAACGGGTACTTCGATTTTCTGGCGACGCATCCGAACTATCCGCGATTGGTCCAGCGGGAAGCGATGGAATCGCGCAACAATTTTCAGTGGATGGCGCAGGAATATTTCCGGCCGCTGCACGAGCGGCTAGCAAACACGGCGAAGAAAGCGATTGAGGCGGGTGAATTTCGCGAGATAGACGCCGACCAGACAGCCATGATCGCGCTGGGAGTCACGACGTCCTATTTCGCCGCGGCCAGCATTATGAGCGACGTAGTGCAGCGCGACCTGCTCACGCCGGAAGCCGTGGAGGCACGCAAGCGCGCGGTGATGGATTTTCTCCGGCACGCGGTAGCTCGCGAAGGAGCCCAGGCGCAATGAAGACCGTGAAAACGCTGGGGATTATCGGGGTGGTATTTCTTATCTCGCTGGGGTTCTACATTTTCAGCACGCCGCATGGCTCGGAGATTCCACTTACGGGGACAGTGGACGGCAACGAGGTGATCGTCAGCCCGCAAATCACGGGACGCATCGTGAATCTCACCGTGGACGAAGGTTCGGTGGTGAAAAAAGGCGATCTGGTCGCGGAGCTGGATCCTAAGGAGCTTGAGGCCAGCCTGGCAGCCGCCAAAGCCAACGTGGCGAGCCTGCAGGCGCAAGTGAGCGAGGCGAACCACAATTATTCCATGACGGAGGACCAGACCGACGCGTCATTGAAGCAAGCCGAGGCAATGCTGACGTCCACGCGCGCACAGCTGGATCAGGCGCGCGCCAATCTGTGGCGCGACCAGACGGACCACGACCGCATGATGAAACTGTTCGAGAGCGGCGTGGAATCGGCGCAAGACCGCGACCATGCGGACGCAACGCTTCGAGCTTCGCAGGCGAATGTGAAATCGCTCGAAGACTCGGTGACCGCACAGCAGGCGGCGCTGGCGATGGCGCGGGCGAACCTGAAGCAAGTGGCCGTGCGAGGCAGTGAACTCGCCACAACTGTCGCGCAACTGGAGCAGGCACGAGCCGCCGCCGCCGAAACCGGAACGCAACTGGGCTACATGAAAATATACGCGCCGATTGACGGCATCGTCTCAGTCCGCGTGGCAAAGCAAGGCGAGGTGGTGGCGCAGGGCTCGCCGATCGTGGTGATAGTGGATGTAAATCACTTGTGGGTACGCGCGGACGTGGAAGAAAGCTACATCGATTCGGTGCGCTTCGGGCAAACGCTGCACGTGAGGCTTCCCTCGGGAGACGTTCTCCAAGGGCAGGTGTTTTTCAAGGGAGTGGAGAACGATTTCGCCACGCAGCGGGACGTGAGCCGCACCAAGCGCGATATCAAGACGTTTGCGATCAAGGTGTCGCTGCCGACGGACGACGGACGGCTGTTTACGGGGATGACGGCGACGGTGCTGCTGCCTCCGCGGGAAAAGAAGAGCTGGTTTGCGCGGCTGTAGCGCCGTGCGAGCAGCAAAGCGAGGCATGGCCCAGTCAGCTAAGCGTAGCGAGTAGTTGCAGCACGCCCGGGCAAGCCCGGGCGGCAGACAGCGGCGGCAAGGTACCGCACTCCACATGGCGGCGAGGAGGATCGGCATCAGAGACGGTGGGTTACATCGAAGATAGATCCCTCGACTGCGTCCCGCGCCCACGAAAACCGCGGGGAAAAGCAGAAGCGCGCGGGACTTCGCTCGGGATGACGGCGATTGGGAGCGCGACGATGACACTACTTCTTCGGAGTGAAAAAGAAAGCTGGATTGCAAGAACATGACCTCAAACGGCCAGGGACGCGCCGTGAACGCGATTGAAGTGGAGCATATGGTGAAGAAGTTTGGGGAGTTCACGGCGGTGAACGACGTGAGCTTTACCGTGGCGCATCGGGAGATCTTCGGCTTGCTGGGGCCTAACGGAGCGGGGAAGACCACACTGATACGGATCATGACCACGCTTACGCCGCCTACTTCCGGGGCAGCGCGGATCGACGGTCACGATATTCGCACCGACGCGAACGGAGTGCGAAATGTGCTCGGCGTGATTCCGCAGGCGTTTACGTCCGATCCGGAGCTGACGGCCAAGGAAAACATGGTGATTCACGCCAAGCTTTACAGCGTGCCGGCGGAAAAGCGCGATGCGCTGATTGACAGCTTGCTTGAATCAGTGGAGCTGTTGCAATTCCGCGACAACCTGGTAGGTACGTTTTCCGGCGGCATGCGGCGACGGCTGGAAATCGCGCGTGGGCTGGTTCATTCGCCAAAAATCATGTTTCTGGACGAGCCGACGACGGGGCTCGATCCTGTCTCGCGGACGCACGTGTGGGAGATGATTCGCAAGCTGCGGGACAAGGCGGAACTGACGATTCTGCTGACGACGCATTATATGGATGAGGCGGACAAGCTGTGCGACCGCATCGCGATTGTGGATCACGGAAAGCTGGCGGCCCTGGATACGCCGACGAGGCTGAAGGACAATGTCCCGGGGACCGAAATCGTGGAGGCCGAATTCGAGAATGCGCCACCAGATTGGGAACAGCAACTGATGGGTTTGGCCAGCGAGACCGGCGTAACGGAGCATGACGGCGTCGTCCACATTGCGACGAACAACGGCCCGGCGACGGTGGCGGCGCTGATGGACTTGTCTCGCGCAAGCAACGTGAAGGTCAAAAGAGTTTCCGTGCAGAGCACGACGTTGGACGATGTGTTTTTGCATTACACGGGGACGGCGTTGCGGGACGAGCCTGCGAAGACGTTTCAGGCGCCGAATCCGTTTTCGAGGGCGCAGAGGTGAAAGGCGGGGCACGTTTGAGCGAGGTGGATAGCACGCTTCGCGCCAAGCATGTTTGCCGGGCACAGCATGCTCCACCCCAGCGCGCGAAAACGGTGCGCTGGGGGCCCCGGTGCTGTGCCCCTACGAAGAACACAATGCGCCGCGGAGAAGAGTGCGACACGGTGCGGCGGAATTCACCACTGTGGGGGATGGTTGCAGCACGCCCGGGCAAGCCCGGGCGGCAGACAGCGGGAGCAAGCTCCCGCACTCCACAGGGTGGGCGAGGAGAGTCGGCATCAAAGGCGGTGAGTTACATCGAAGAGAGATCCCTCGACTACGTCCCACGCGCGCAGAAAGCGCGCGGAAGGCAAAGTCGCGCGGGACTTCGCTCAGGATGACGTGGTCTGCGGTGCGAGTTATGTTGCTAAGAAGGGGATGAGGACGCATGAAGCTGGGTCGATTTTCGGCGCTGATTGAGCGGGACATGCGAAAGTTTTTTCGCAGTCCGGCGCTGATGCTGAGCTCGCTGATTTTTCCGCTGGTGCAGCTGGTGGTGCTGGGCTACGCGTTTGGGGGAAAGATCCAGGGAGCCACACTCGGATTTGTGGATGAGGACCACTCCGTGGAATCGCGGCACGTGGAGGAGATGTTTGACGGAATCAAAGCCGGCCCGAAAACGTTTCGGGTGATTCGTTACGATTCGTTGCCGCGCGCGATGGACGATCTGCGGACAGGTTTCGTCCGCGGGATTGTGGATATCCCGCATGATTTCTCGCGCCGCTACTATCAGCACGACCGGCCTCGCGTGGTCTTTACGGAGGACAACAGCGACCAGTTCATATCGAGCTCGCTGCTCGAGCGCATTCAGGAGATGACCGATCAGCTCAACACAGCGGCTGTACAGCCGCGCTTGGACGATCAGGTGAATCTCAATGTGGTCGAGACGTATCCCTACATCGAGTACATCAAGTATTTGCTGGCCGGGTCGACGGCGATGGGAATTTTCATCACGGCGATGATCGGAGGCGGCATCACGTACATTGACGATAAAATGCGCGGGCTGCACGAGGGATATTTGCTGACGCCGATTACCAAGATGGAACTGATCGGCGGGCTGATCGGAGCGGGGACGCTGAAGGCGTTCATGGCGGGAATGTGTCTGGTGATAATCGGGGGACTAATCGCGGGAATCGAGCGGATCTGGGATCCGGTGCGACTGATTTACCTGGCGCTGGTAGTTTTGGTGGCGTCAATAGCGATGATCAGCCTGATGTTTTTGGTGATGGTACGGGTGGACGATCCGCTGGTGCCGCGCGCGATTTTCGGAGTGCTGAACATGCTGCTCTTTTTTCCGTCAGGCGCAGTGTATCCAACCGAGGCGTTTCCTTCCTGGTTGCGCTGGATTTCGGTGATCGATCCGTTCACGTACACGGTGCACGCGCTGCGCAATCTGACGGTGAAGAACACCGGCTTCGCGGGAATCTATATGGACGTGCTGATTCTGGGCGGCTTCTCGGCTATTATGGTTTCGGGCTGCGTGTTGCTGTTCAAGCGCCAAGTGTAAGGCCGGCGGGCGGCTGGTTGGTGTCTAAATCGAAGAGAGGTCCTTCGACTGCGTGTCCCGGCGCCCCGCAACAACATCCGGGGTGCACAAACCGCACTTCGCGCAAAGGAAGAGACGCGGGACACTTCGCTCAGGATGACGATCTAAGGAGAAGCTGTGGGACTTTTGGACGCGACCGAGGAACATCCACCGTCAAAAGCGCTGCGCTATGTGATCACCGCGCTGGTATTTTTGGGGCTGATTGGCGGGACGGTCTGGTGGATGCTGCGGTTTCACGCCGAAAAGGTGACCGTCCATCATTTTATGGAAGCGGTGGTGAGCGGAAACATGCAGCGGGCTTATCAAATCTGGCAGCCGGCGTCGTCGTATACGTTCGACGATTTCGTGAAGCAGGATTGGGGGCCGGACGGTTACTACGGGCCGGTGAAAAGTTATCACATCAAGAAAGCGGAGATGCCGCGGGGAGGCTCGTCGTCCGCGGAGATTACGCTGGAAATTAGCCCTTACTCACCTTTTCCCGAGAGCGACCCGATCAAGGCGAGCAAAACGAAGGAAATTGTGCTGTGGGTTAATCTGAAGAATCAGTCGATCAGTTTTCCGCCGGATTAGCGGGACTATTCGGCGTCCACACGGGCTTCATCCACCAACATCACGGGAATATCATCGCGCACGGGATAGACGCGACGGCAGGTGGCGCACTTCAGACCCTGCTGATCCGGCGTGGGCGTCACAGGCGTTTTGCAGAGCGGGCAAACCAGAATATCGAGAAGTTCCTTGGCGACGGCCATGCTACCTTTTCCTCCGTTTTCTTGTGGCTCCATTTTCTTTTTAGCGATGTTGGTATCAGTGTAGGCCTTGTGGGGCGCGATAGAAAGTTTTTAGGTTAATTTCAAGTTAATTCGGAGGCCTTGAAAATCAATTGGCCTCTCCACTCCGCACTTGACTGCAATTCCACCGGCCAGACGGCGACGATCTGCGATCCCTGATAGATTCGCTCGAAGCCGTCTTCCGATTCGGAGACGGTTTCAATTGGAGCGATCCAGAAATTGCGCGCGGAGGGGGCTTCGAGGGAAACGGCAACATGCTGCCATTCGTCGACCACACGCAAAGGTTCGCCGCCCGGCACAGCGGCGGCCCAACGCAGGGGATAGCGGCGTCCATTGGATTCGAAGTAGCGATCGGGCTTGGATGGAGCGAGGAAATTCAGGATCACTTCGAGGCCGATGTTGATCGTGGCGGCGCCGGGAGCGTGGCGGCGGAGTACCAAGTCGCAAACAATGTCGAAGCCATTGGGCGTGGAGCTGAAGGACAGCGTTTTTTCCGAGGGCCAATCGGCACTTTCTTCCGAAGCGAAAGAGACGCGCTCGGAGGAGAGCTCAACGACGCGATAGATTCCCGCGGCGAGCGCGGGGTCTTCTTCAAGTTGCACCGAGGAGCAATCCTGAAAGGTTTTGTCCTGGCCAAAGAGGAGGAGACGGAAGGAATTTCTGGGCCAGCGGTCGTAATGCAGGAAACGATCGAGGCCCTCTTCTTTGGTGCGCGATTGTTCGTGAATGGAGAGCGAGTCGCCGACGCGCTTGGTGGTGAGGCTGCGAAGGCGGGCGTGATAGCTCTCCGGGCGGCGCGCGAGCGAGTTGATGAGGGCGATGTTGGGCGAGCGGAAATCGATGGCGCTGACGGTGGCCGCGTCAGACGGGTGGACGAGGATGGCATAGCGTTCCGAGGTGAAATAAAGCTCCTCGCGGCCGTCGGCATCGAAATCCAGGCGCGCGACTTCGGCGTAATGCTTTCTGCGGTGGACGAGGCGATCGGCGATCGTCTCGGCGCGTATTAGCGAGCGCCAGACGGCGGTGCGGAGATGCGGCGAATAAAGTCCGCCGAAAATTCCGTGCCAGTAGGGATCGTTGCATTGACCCTGGTGGAGATTCGTGGCAGCTTCTTCATGCGCGGCTTGAACTTTTTTATCGCGGCGGTTGCCGGCCAGCGCGCGGACCTTTTTCGAGACGTGGAGCATTTTCTTGTGCAGGAGATTCGACTCCGCATACTTGGTGAAAAAGCCGCGCCAGATTCCGCCGTGGAGAAAGGGAAGCATGTCCGGGCGCGAAGAAAATTCCTCGATGAGAGCGTGATAACGATCGCGAGCCGGTGTGAGAAGCGACCACTCCATCATTTCCGTGTAGGAAGCGGTGGGAAGATCGGCGCGGCCGGCAGGGAAGCGGGAGGCCACGGCGTCGCCGGGCGTGGAGGTAGCGAGCCAATCGGAATTCTCCTCGATGGCGGAGAAAAGGCGATCGAGCCAGCCCTCCTTGTAGCAGAGGTCGTAGGTGCCGGGCCAAACGCCGAATTTCTCGAGGTCGTCGCCCATGGCCGCGAAGCCGCCCGGATGCGCGGCGGCGGCGTTGCGCAAGAAATCGGCGGTTTCTTTCACGTCGTGGAAGGGAATGAGATAGCGGAGGATCTTCAGGCCGGGAATGACTTTTACGGTGCGCCCCAAATCCTCGCAAAGGTAGTAGCCGTAGAGCTGATCGACTTGAAAGCCGACGCCGAGAAAATGATTGTCGTCGACGAGAGTGTATTCGACGCGGGCGGGTGCAAGCGTCGAAGGTAACTGAGGTTCCCAGACGCGCTCGGCGAGCCAGGCGCCTCGCGGGCGGGCGCCCATATGTTTTTCCACGTAGTCTGCGAGACGCAGGATCTGATCGTGGCGGTCCTCGGGCGGGATGGTGACTAGAATGGGTTCGTAAAATCCGCCGCCGATGATTTCCACCTGGCGGCTGGCGACGAGTGCGCGGAGGCGCTGAAGATATTCGGGATGGGCGCGCTCGATCCATTCGAGCAGCGGCCCAGTATAGTGGAGACCGAGGCGGATCGAGGGATGCTGCGAGAGAAGCTCGACAAAAGGAAGGTAGGAACTCTGGTAGGCGTGTTCGATTACGTCTTCAAAATTTCCAACCGGCTGATGGGCATGAATCAGAAAAACGAGCTCGAATTTCCGCACCGGCGGACCACCTCATGCAGCAAATAAAGAATAACCTGTTTCGAGAAAAATGTCGGTTGTAATCTGGGATTTATGGCGGCCGGGCCGTAAGCCGGCGGAGTAGGCTGGCGGGACGCGTCAAACGTAAGAGAAAAGGGAGACTTTGCTGAGAATGAAAATGACCGGAGAGGAAAGCCGATTTGCGCGGGGCATCGCGCATTTTAACGCGCAGGAATATTTCGAAGCGCACGAAGTTTGGGAGGAACTGTGGTTGGCCGCGCGGGAGCCTGAGAAGACCTTCCTGCAGGGCTTGATACAGGTGGCGGCGGCGTTTCATCATCACACGCGTGAAAACGCGAGAGGCGCGAGGTCTTTACTGGCCGCTGGCGTCGCCAAGCTGCAAGGAATTCCGGACGATCACCGAGGAATTGCCGTGAGCGATTTTCGAGCGGAGACGAAGAGCTGGCTGGAGGAAATTGAGGCGGGCGGTGGTGTGGAGTCGCGAGCGCTGCCGCGCATACGCGTGCTGGATGCGCAGCAAGGAAGCGAGAAGATGGGCGAGTGAAGCGTCGCGCCACGCTTGCTAGAAAATTTAGAATCGTGTGGTGGAGAGCGGCGGCGCCGATTAAACTTTCTTGAAGTAGTCGGCGTTTATCTTGGTGTACTCGGTCCACTTCTCGGGAAGATCCTCGAGAGCGAAGATCGCGGTAACCGGGCAAACCGGCACGCACGCGCCGCAGTCGATGCACTCATCGGGATTGATGTAAAGCTGCTTCGCGGCCTCGAACTCAGGCTCGTCTTTTCGCGGGTGAATGCAATCCACGGGGCAAACATCCACGCATGCGCTGTCTTTTGTTCCGATGCAAGGCTCGGCAATTACGTAAGCCATTCCGGATCTTCTCCAATGCACGCCTTATGAGGTCGTTGTGCCTATCAGCGAAAGCCTAATTTTTTTATACCACCAAAGCGGGGGTGGCACAAGCGAGGATGTCTGCGAACGCGTGCGCCGATTCTTGAAGGAATTTGCTTTTTCGCGAAACTGGGGGCGATACTGGCCCGATCCGGCCTCCAAGCCGAATTGATCAGGCGGACGCCGTGCGCGAATGAGGGACCCCGGTAATATTCTGCTTCTCTTAAACCTGGCGCTAGCCTTCTATCTCGCGGGTACGATTTGGGCGCATGAGATCGACATCTTCCGATCGTGGAAGCTGGTCGACGCCAAGGATTTTCACACCGTCCAAGGCGTGCATTGGAGGAAGCTGCCCTATTGGATTTTCGCTCCGTTCGGCTTGGCGCTCGCCGGCTCGATTGGTCTGATATGGATCCATCCGGGCGGATCGCCAGCGTGGGCGATTTGGGGAAACCTGTGCTGCCAACTCGCAGCGCTCTTGCTCACTGGCGCGTTCTGGGGACCATGGCAGGCAAAACTAAGCAAAGACCCCGCAGGCCCGAACAGCAGCTATCTCGCCCGGATTCTCAAGACACATTGGATCAGGACAGCATTGGTCAACGGCTACGCAATTATCATGCTTGCCTGGACGCTTAAGATGTGGCCCTAAATTAGTGCGCGAACGCGGCGCTGGTTACGGCGCGAATGGCGCCTAGTGTGCGTGTGTGAGTGCCAACTACCTGCGCACCGTGGAGCGTTCCAAAGTGATACTGACTCGTAGGATGCGGGGTTGGTAGCGTCTCTGGCAGGCCGCTAAAATCGAGCCAGGGGGAAAAGCACATGCGAATTCCTTGGGCTCGATTGGTCGCTTGCGCGGCTTTTGCCGTGGTGTTGGCCGCAACATTTTTCCTCGGTCGCCCGCGCGCCGCCGAGGCAAAGGCGGGGCCCAGGCCCGCTGTGGTTCCCGAGGCTGGCGATCCGGCTTTAATTGATCTTGACGGCTACAAGAATGTGATTGGGAAATACCGCGGCAAGGGGGTCATGGTCACCTTTTGGGCCACTTGGTGCGTGCCATGCCGCAATGAATATCCGATGATTGTTTCGCTGGCTAGGGAATACGAGCATCAAGGCCTGGCGGTAGTGGGCGTCAGCCTGGATGAAGATGCGGACCTGGAACCTGTGCGACGCTTCCTCGGCGATAATCGGCCGGGCTTTCCGAACTACCGCGTGAAGTCTGGCACTGATGCGGACGCTTTCTACCATGGCGTGAATCCCGAATGGCAGGGCGCGATGCCGCAAACGGATTTCTACGGGCGCGATGGCCATCTGGCGCGTTATTTCGTCGGAGAGAAAGGCCGCGATGCGTACGTTCAGGCGATTCGATTGATTCTGCTGGCTTCGCACAATTGAAGAGCCGGGGCTAAAGCCCCTGGCGGAGTGCGGTGCTTATGGCGGGGTGAAAACGCCGCCCTTCCACCTACTGCTGGGAAATTTCGAGGGATCGCCGCAGCTTGAAATGGAGGCGTGTTTCGGCTGGAAGCACGATATCGCGCTGCCCGGTGTAGGCGGCTCCTGCCGTGCCGGCTCCGCCACCAGCCACAGCTCCGATCGCAGCTCCTTTTCCACCGCCTGCGATCCCACCGATAATGGCACCGAGAGCCGCGCCGCCTCCGCCTCCGACGACGGTTCGCTTGCCCCGACCCTTGCCAGCTTCCTCGAACCGAGAAGTCTCGATCGAGTATTTCGCCCCGTTGACGCGTAAGGAATCGAGGGACAGGGCAAGCTCCGCGCCGCCCTTCAAGCGCCCTGCGGGGGTTGCGGTGAGCACGGTACCCACTGCCTTAGCGCCGGAGGGGATCAGCTTTTGGCCGTTAACGGTGATCGGCGCGGCGAGCGAAACATCGAAGCGGTCACCGCTAGCGTTGTCCTTGGTGCTGACGGCTTGGTCGAGCGTCACCGTGAGCGTGGTCCCGGCAGGGATCACAACTGGCGCGGGGGCCGGGGCGGGTGGCGGCGGGGCGGCTGTGGGGGGACTCGAATTTGAACTGGAGGTGGTGTTGTCGGGTGAAGTGCTCGATGTGGCTGAGGCGCCTGACGGTGTGTTGGAGTGGCTGCAACCGCCAAAAATCAGCAGCAGGCTGGCGACCAGACAGCGCGTAACGACTCGATTTAGCATACGTCCCCCTTTCGCGTTGCAGGACCGGTCGAAGGATTCCTTGTTTCGGTGAAGCGCTATTTTTACGGGTTGAGCGATTGCCTCAAGTGAGCTGGGTGGATGACGTTCGGATACGATACTCCAGTTCAAGGGCGCAAGTGAATCGGGAAGTTACGCGCGCAGGCAAGAGTGCTTGCGCCACGTTTTGCGTCACGTTAGCCGGAGCATTCGGCGAGGAAGCGTTCCGCTTCGATGGCGGCCATGCAGCCCGAGCCTGCCGCGGTAACGGCTTGGCGATAGTGGCGATCCTGGACGTCACCAGCGGCGAAGACTCCAGTGACGCTAGTTTTCGGGCCGTGATTGGTGATGATGTAGCCGTCGGCGTCCATATCGATCTTGCCTTTGAAGACTTTGGTGTTGGGATCGTGGCCGATGGCGACGAAAACGCCTTCAGTGGGGATTTTTTCGAGTTTATTGGTTTTCATGTGGCGGATGGTGACGCTATCCACCGAATTTTTGGAGACGTTCTCGACTTCGTCAATCACGTAGGGCGTTTTGAAGACGATTTTGTCGTTGGCGCGGGCGCGCTCGAGCATAATTTTCGAGGCGCGAAATTCGTCGCGGCGGTGCAAAAGGGTGACGCGGCTGGCGAAGCGGGTAAGGAATGTGGCTTCCTCCATCGCTGTGTCGCCGCCGCCCACTACCACGATTTCGCGGTTGCGGAAAAATGCGCCGTCGCAGGTGGCACAGGTGGAGACGCCGTGGCCCAGAAGCAGCTTTTCGGATTCGATGCCAAGCATGCGCGCGGAGGCTCCCGAGGCGATGATGAGTGTCTCGGTAACATACTTTTCCTTGCCTGCGGTGATACGAAAGGGGCGCTCGCTCAAATCGACTTCGGATACTGCGCCGGACGCAAATTCGGCGCCGAAGCGCTGGGCCTGTTTTCGGGTGCGTTCGATCAGGTCCGGACCCAGGATGCCTTCCGTGAAGCCGGGAAAATTCTCGACTTCGGTGGTCAGAGCAAGCTGGCCGCCCGGCTCGTAGCCATCGAGGACCAGAGGCCGCAAATCCGCGCGGGCGGCATACACTGCCGCAGTTAATCCTGCACACCCACTACCGATGATGATGACCTTGTGCACTGAATTCTCCTGTGTGATTGGATACCCGCATGCACCGCGGCGATGCAGCCGAATGGCAGTATCAGTATAGCAATCCCGCAGGCGCATTGAAAACCTTGGAGCTAGGGTCTACGGATTAGGGCAGTAGCTCAGTTTGCTGCGGCAACTACTCTTGGCTGCGGCTTACCGGTTGCCTGGACTTACGTGCACAGGCAAGAGTGCCTGTGGGAGACGCCCTGCTTGCGTAGCCACGGCGCAAGCGCGATAATCGCGCGACTTGAGCGCCGCGATGCCGAATGCAGCGAATCTTTTTCGTTTGTTGAGCGAATTCATCGTTCTGCTGCTGGGAGCGCTGCTGATCGTGGTGGCGATTTCGCGCCCCGTAGGAGTGGCGTCGCCGCTGGCGCTGGTGATCCTGGGAATTGCTTTGATCTACTGGGGCGCCCGAGTATGGATTCACCCGGGAGCGGAAACGAACCGCTTGCAGGCTGGGGTTCGGGGAGGATCGCTTTTGCTGGTCGGCATCTGCGTGGCGGCAATTCGGTGGCTGCCCTTGCGCGACGAAAGTATGTTGCTGGGACTTTCAGGCGCCGTGCTCGTGGTCCGGGGGCTTGTGGGCGGAATCCTTTTCGCGTGGCAGAGGTGACAGCGGCTTTCTGCTGATAAGAACAACGCGGAAAACGCATGGCGCTGTCACTCGCATCGGACGGGTGGCGGTTGGCTAGGCTGTAATCCTTGATGCGGCACCCTAAAAAAGGGAACGCGTGCGATCGAATACATGGAGCCTGCTTTACTGCGAACTTCGTTGTGGAGGGGGATAGGAAACGAGTAGAATCCGCGAAAAATTGAGCCAAATCGGAAACCACGGCTTAATCTTCAAGTGGTTCATGCAGCTAGATTTTCGCACAGCGGTCTGGCTCGCTCCGCTCGTCTGGAGCCTTCATGAGGTGGAGGAAGGCATTTTGCGCATCGACATCTTCACGCGGAAGCATTTCATCGATTCTGGGTCTCTTGCTACGATTGGCCCCCGAGGACTCTGGATTGCGCTGAGTGTGGTTGCCTTCAACGGTGTCATTTGGACGGCCGTCACCGCACTACCGCGCAACCCGCGGTTCGCCGCTTTTCTTACGCTTCCCTTCTTCGTGTATTTTTCCTTCGCCAACGTGCTGCAGCACATCTATTGGTCGGCGTACTTTCGGGCGTATGCGCCCGGGGTCGTAGCGGCCGTCCTGCTGGTAGCGCCGGTGGTCATTGGCCTGACCGCCAAAGTAATCGGAGAGAGACTCATACCGTGGCGGTATGCGACAGCGGTGTACGCTACGATCGTGCCTACTCTGGTCTCCACGGTTCTTGCGGGCAATCTCAAAACAGTGCTGCCATGGCCGATCAAGGTCTGACTATCGGCCTAGAGCAGAATCTGACTATCTAGCATCGCGGCCGGTGCCAAGCATGTTGTTGGCGGCTTTCTTCTTGCCACCTTTTCCCATTCTCGTTAACCTCATCGGCCACGGAAGTTTGCCGGCGCGAGAAAACGCGCTGAACTGCTCTGCGAGGAGGCAACCATGCTGAAAGAATTCAAGGAATTTGCCATGCGCGGGAATGTGGTGGACATGGCCGTGGGAATTATTATTGGCGCGGCGTTCGGCCGGATCATCAGCTCGCTGGTCAGCGACGTGATTATGCCTCCGATTGGACTGCTGCTGGGAAAAGTGGATTTCTCAAGCTTGTTTGTGAACATCTCGGGGAAATCGTATCCGACCCTAGCGGCGGCCAAAGCGGCGGGAGCAGCGACGATCAACTACGGCGTTTTCGTGAATACGCTGCTCGATTTTATTATCGTGGCGTTTGTGATCTTTCTTTTTATCCGGCAGATCAACCGTTGGAGCAAGCCCGCGCCGGTAGCGGCGCCGATCACGAAGGAATGTCCGTATTGCTATTCGGCGATTCCGATCAAGGCTACACGGTGCCCGAACTGCACGTCGGAGTTGAGAGCGGCGTAGGTGGGGCAACGGATTGGGCGCTTCGCGCTAGAGAAAAAGCGCGGGACACTTCGCCCAGGCTGACGGCGCTACCGGAGCTCCCCGGCGGATGGCGGGAGGTAGCCAAGCACGTTCGCCGGGCACAGCATGCTGTGCCCCTACGAGTAAGCGGAGAGCTCTATTCCACATTCCGCGGAACGGCCGAGGTATGTCTGGCGAGGAGTCGCTTTAGGAGTTCGCGAAAGCGCGCGGCGTCTTCTGCGCCCATGGCAGTGATCTGGATGCCCATCCCCTCTTGTGGAACGGTATTTCGAACGGTTCCGTGGCCCCGGATCTCTCCTTCGAGAGCAACTAGCAGAATTGCTATGACGGTACCGATGGGCTCCGGATTCGGCGTCGCAACAAACATTCCACCTTCGTTTAGATCGCGAACACGAGAGACCACTTGGGCGGTGCGAACCCCCCAGCTCACCCAAAGTCCTTGGGGTGTGGGAACGCGCTGAAATCGGCGATCCGCGCGCGATCCTGGACTCAAGGTATCCTCACAGAAACCGGCACGGCATCGGTAAATCGTGGCAAGCACTTGTGCAAATCCACATGCGGGGTTAGGAGCGGCCGCCCGCAAACAGCCGCGCGACGGCAACGAGCAGCACTGCTCCCACGGTGGCCGCCGCGAGACTGCCCCAGAAACCCCAGGCGGGGATTTGAAGCCTGGTGAAAAGCCACCCGCCGATGACAGCGCCAATCAGACCTAAAATGATATCGACAATGCAGCCGAAACCCTGTCCGCGAGTGATTTGACCAGCGATCCAGCCGGCTAGCAGCCCGATGACAATCCAGCCGATCAAACCGCGAGAGGATACGCCGAAATAATAGGTTCGTTCCTGCAGGAGCGCCATCAACGCGAGGGAAGTCATAGTCACCGCCTCCTAGCTTAACCCTGGCAGAAAATATACCCGAGGCACTTGTAAATCAGCTTCGCAGCGAGAACGTCGGAGGCATGGTGGCCGGGCAATGGCAGCAGCTCGACCACATCCAACCCCACGATCTTCTTATGACTGGCAACGGCGCGCAAGAGGGAGGTCACCTGAGACCAGTTAAGGCCGCCGGGTTCCGGCGATGCCGTGGCCGGGACGATGGAGGGGTCAAAGCCATCCATGTTGATCGTGAGGTAGACGTTGGCGGTCAAGTCGGCAAGCACCTTGGCGATCCAGCTCTTCAGCGGGGCGACGGCGATATCCTTGGCCCAGTAGATCTTAGTGCGCAAGCGCGGAATTGCCTGGGCGCTCTCAGCCGAGATGGAGCGAATGCCGGTTTGCACCGCCGGGCAAATCTCAACGACGCGCCGCATCGCACAGGCCCCGCTATTGGGATTGCCCAGGTATTCGTCACGCAGGCTGGCATGCGCGCCGATCTGCAGCACGCTGAGGTTGGTGTACTTCTTGGCCATGGCGGAAACGAGCGGAGGAGTAAGCGCGCGCTCGCCGCCAAGAGTCACGGGGAATTTTGCGTCGTCGAGGAGCGCGCATGCCGCGGTGAATATTTCGGTGATCACTTCGTCGAGCGTGCCATCCATGGTGTCGATGGGCGGCAACGTGTGGATGCCAATTTCCTTGTAGGGTTCGACCTCGAGTTCTTCATCGTACAGGCTGATATTGCGGCTGGCCGCGAGGATCGCGGAGGGGCCTGTGCCTGTGCCGTGCTGGGCGCGCGCGGTGCGATCGAGCGGCACGGGGAAGATGGCGGCGCGCGACGCCTCGTAGCGGGAGTGCTCTTCCTGGATTCCACCGAAATTATCCGGCGGCATCGGAGTGTATCGGCTCATTTCAGCTCCTCGCACAGCTTTTCCAGCAACTTCATTGCATCGATTTCCTGGAACGAGGGAGGGCTGGGGAATCAGTCATCGTCGCCGAGGAGAATAGCGGCGGCGAGCACGGTGGTCCAAAGGCCGCGCTTGTCGCCGACCGCCGACTGCGTGATATTCATGGTGCGGACGATCTTATTGGAGATGCGATAGACTTCCTTTTTTTCATCCCACGATAAATCCGGGTCGAACTCAACATTGAGCGTGGTGGCGAGCATCTCGGCAGCGAGTTCTTCAGTGTATTCGCCAGCAACTTCTTCGGTTTCGCCGAAGGAGTGATGTTCGGAAAGATAACCGAACATAGACTTATCGCCCGGAAGCGCCAGGCCGACGCCGGCGGCAATCAGGCGGTGGGCTTCACGCGTTTGATTTTCGCTGATGACCGTGAAGGCCACCTGGCCGGGCTTCAGGTGCTTGAGTCCTTCGCTGCGAGAGATCAATTTGCAATGAGGCGGGAAAATCGAGGAGACGCGGACGATGTTGCACGCTGCGATGCCCGCGTTGCGCAGGGCGAGCTCGAAGCTCGACAGGCGTTCGCGATGCTTTCCGACTCCCTTAGTGAGGAAAATTTTCTTCGCGACGAACGCCATGAGCTGAGCGAGTGTGCGCTTCCTCCGTCAACCGATCCTAAAAAATTCGTGCTCGAAAATTAGCAAGCACGCGCAGTGATGTCAACTCATTTCACGGCAACCGATTACGCTTGTGTGAACAGCGCGAGACGCCGACGGGCTTGCAGGGCGGGAAAAGTCCAGAAAATGCGAAGGCGTCAGCCCTTATTGGACGAGAGAATGCACGGGGCCAGCGCGTCCGAAATGATTTTGAGTTCGCGAAGTTGCGATTGTGTAAAATCCGCTCCGGCATCCGTGAGCGTGTTGGCCTTCCGCGATACCTGGATGACGCCAATGGCGCAAGCACCCAGCACAATGGGCGAGCTCATGATTTTTTGGATCGGAGGAGTGCGCTGCTCTTCGCTAACCGGTACGCCTTCAAAGACGGATGCGTGGGGAACGACGGTGAAATGGTTGATGACTTCGGCGCGCTTTTCGCGAAAGGTTCTTGCGGCGAGGGAGTTTCCGCTGGAGAGTGGGACTTGCCCGATGGTTCGCAGGTTGTCGGGAGCGAGAAAGCGAAGGGAGCGCTCGTCCGAAGTAAGTCCCAGGATGGCCACTTCATGGGTTTGCACTCCGAAATTCTTGCCGATCAATTCGACGGCGCGGTCCAGGCGGACGGTGTCGCCCTCATTGCGTTGACGCGCGAGTTCGGCCACCCATTTTTTTAGATCGCCAATGTGTTCGCCAGTCATGGTATCGCGTGTCGACCGCGAGTGTAGCACGGGACTTTATCCTGCAACTTAACATTGGCAGCGGGTTGCCGATTTGTTAAATACCTCTGACCGCGCTGCTTACCCTCCACTGCTCGGGAGTGAAAATCTAGCGAATAAGCTACGGGAATCGGATAGAATCGTGCGCGGAGTCAGGAGAGCGCAGTGAGAATGATAAGCCGCATGAAGTGGATGGCCGTCTTATTTTCCGTCGCGACTGTTGTTGTAATTGCGCCGGCGATTTTTGCCGGACAAGCGCAGAACGCCGCACCAACTCCGAAGCACTCAAGGACAACTCATATGACTGATCCTGCTTTGATGCACCCGGCGACACTGAATGCAAAAGCACCCGCTACGTTCGATGCGAAATTCACCACCACGAAAGGCGATTTCGTCGTTCACGTAACGCGCGCGTGGGCTCCGATGGGAGCGGACCGATTCTACAATTTGGTGAAACACGGATTCTTCACCGATGCCGCGTTCTTTCGCGTGGTTCCCGGGTTCATGATTCAATTCGGATTGAGCGCCGATCCGACTGTGAACAAGGAGTGGCAATCGGCGAGGATCAAGGACGATCCGGTGACGCAGAGCAACAAGCCGGGCTACGTGACGTTTGCCACCGCTGGGCCAAATACCCGCACGACGCAATTGTTCATCAATTATGGGAACAATGCGTTTCTCGATTCGCAGGGCTTCGCTCCGTTTGGGGAAGTGACCTCCGGGATGGACGTGGTGAAGAATTTGTACAGCGGATACGGTGAGAAACCCGATCAAGGATCGATTACCGCACTTGGAAAGCCGTACCTCGATAAGAATTTTCCCAACATCGACAGCATCAAGAGCGCAACCATTGTTTCGCCCTGATTTGCGAGCGCAGCGGGCCGCGCGATCCGCAGCCTGAAAATCGGGGCGCCGCCGGATGCGGGCCGTTCTCGCGACGGACCGCGCGTCCCGAACGTTGATGAGCGACACTTCAGCGATCGAATTCGTCGCGAGGGATGCGAAGTCCGGCAGCGCTTGGCGCGCGGCCAGCGCCGGGGCAAGCGCTACGGGCCTTCTATTGGGACTCGCTGCCGCGAAAATCATCCTGCAATTTGCCGGCATCCGCTCGTATGGCTTTTTCCGCGATGAACTGTACTACATGGCCTGCGGCGAGCATCTCGCCTGGGGCTATGTGGATCAGCCTCCCCTGATCGCGCTGATTGCGTGGCTCGCGCGGCATTTGTTTGGGCACTCGATTGTTGGCTTGCGGATTTTTCCCGTCCTCGCCGGCGCGGCGGTGGTATTTCTTACCGGTATTTTCGCACGCGAGCTTGGCGGCGGCCGCCTCGCGCAATCGGCGGCAGCGGTTTCCATCCTGTTCGCGCCCGCGTTTCTAGCCTTCGACAGCTTTTTTTCGATGAATGCCTTCGAGCCGCTTTTTTGGTTGCTCTGCGCGTGGCTTGTAGTCCGCATCGTCAAGGGAGCAACGCCGAAGCTGTGGTTGGTCTTTGGAATTGTGGCGGGCCTTGGGCTTGAAAACAAACACACCATGCTGGTTTTCGGATTTGCGCTCGCGGTCGGGCTGCTGCTCGGTGGCGAGTGGAGGCTCTTTCGATCGAAGTGGATTTGGATGGGAGCGTGCGTTGCGATATTAGTTTTTTCCCCCAACCTTATTTGGGAGGCGCGGCACGGCTGGCCGCAAGTTGAGGTGGTCCGCAATGCTCAGCTCTATAAAAATATTCGGATTTCACCTTTGGATTTCCTGGGTGAGCAAGTTGCGTTTCTAAATCCGATTGCGTTTCCAGTGTCGTTGGGCGGGCTGCTTTGGTACGTCACTGCTTCGGAGGCCAAGCGGTTCCGCTTTCTGGCCTGCACCTATCTAATCGTACTGGCGATTTTCATGTTTCTGGGCGGAAAGTCATATTACGTTCTACCGATTTATCCGATTTTGCTTGCGGCGGGCGGAATGATGCTTGAACGCTTCGCCGGGTCGCGAAAACGCCGGAGGATGGTGCTCGCGTATGTCGGCGTCATCGTGGTTGCGGGATTGGTCGCGCTTCCATTCGGTGTTCCGATGCTGCCGGTGAATACCTTTTTGCGCTATTCGCGCCTGCTGCCGTATTCGAGCCTGGCGAAAACGGAACGCGATGCGGTTGCGGTCCCCTTGCCACAGCTCTACGCGGATATGTTCGGGTGGAAAAACATGGCAGACACCGTGGCTCAGGTGTACGACGGCCTACCGGCCTCAGATCGCGCGGATTGTGCGATATTGGGCGGCAACTATGGCGAGACGGGCGCGATCGATTATTACGGGCCGGCGCTTGGTCTGCCGAAGGCGATCGGCGGACACAACAGTTACTTTTACTGGGGGCCTCGCGGTTATTCGGGTGCGTGCGTGATCATTTTTGGCGAACAGTCAGGCGAGTTTATTAAATTGTTCGATGAGGTTCGGCAGGCGGCGACAATCGTGAGCCCGCACGCGATGCCGAATGAGCAATCGGTGCCGGTGTACGTCTGCCGAAAGCCGCGCGCGCCGCTGGGGGTTCTGTGGCCGCGGTTCAAGATGATCATATGAGGAGTACGCCCCGGGGGAATGGTTGCAGCACACCCGGGCAAGCCCGGGCGGCAAACAGCGGGAGCAAGCTCCCGCACTCCACAAGGTGCGAGGCGGATGGGTTCCGTGGGCGGAGTACGAGGATATAGAGGAAATCTTTACACGAGGGGTCGAAATCGCGCAAGTAGTTGTTGGCGTAAAGAAAAATCGTCCACGGTGAATGTCCACCAGGCGTGAAATTTGTCAGGTGAGAGGGGCGCGGCGGGGAAGGAGAACGTCTCGCTCGAGCTTCGGCTCGTCAATGCCGGTGGCGGCCAGCCTGCGGCTGATTTCGGAGCCGGAGTTTCGCAGGATGCACAGAAGAACACATTCCGTGGTCAGGATGGGGGTGGAAGTACCACCGGATCTTTCGCGGAAGGGCGTGATTCTTTCCGCACTTTTCAGGACGGAAAGCATATCCGCGGAAGGCCGCGGAGAATCGTCGGCGGCCTTGCCGTTTTTCGATCTTCGCAGCCTCTGCCAAACCCGTTTTGCGCTATCGCCGCGACTGGTTTGATACGACTCGATCCACGAGTGCCACCTCTGAGGGCTGATGCGGCAGATTCTTCTAAGAAGCATCTCGACGTCCTCCTGCTTGCTGTTAGCCCAATAGCGGGAGAGACGCTCCCAATTGGAAATGTACATTCCGGCCAACAGGTCGGTGATTTCGATGGAGTCTGAGGAGCGGCTTTTGGCCATCATCGCGGCGAGAACCTCGGCGCGATACAGATCGAGCGTCACGCGGTGCGATGAGGAGAGTTGGCGCTCTTTTTGCTTGGCACCGCGTGCGCGGCCGGCGTCCGCGGCGGCTTTGCGGCCGAAGATTTTCACGATGAACGAAGCCCTCAAAGGCAGTCTATCAGCGCAGGCGCGGCTATCGGGGCTTCTCTCCGATCTGGTTGGCGATTCGATTAATCATGGCTGAACAGGGGTGCGTCCGAACGTTGGCGTCCTCTGACGGCCGGAACGCTCCGGCCGAATGGATGGAACGTAGTCTCAGGTTTCATGACGATTTCATTCGGCAGTTGCTAACACCAGGCGTTTGGGTTACACGATGATCACCGAGGTTTCCGGGTGGAAATCTTGGCGATTAGGGAGGCGATGTGTTGGGCGGGAGGATCTTGTCGCGCCGCAACCTTTTTTCGACCCTTTTTGATTTGGCGCTCACTACCGGCCTGCTAGCGTCGGCGATGGCTGCCAGTGCGCAGCAGACGTGGCATGTACAGGCCGGTGCGGAGAGCCGCGACCAGGCGAAGCGGACGGGCGGATTTTTTCCGAATGAGATCTGGATCTACGCGGGCGACAGCATCAAGTTTACGTTCTCTCCCAAGGGCGAGGCTCATACAGTGGCTCTCCTGGAAGCCGGGCAGGCGCGTCCGCTTTCGTCGGGTCCAATGGCGAATGCGGCCACTTACATCGTGAAGTTGCCAACACCCGGGAACTATAAATTGATAAGCCCGGCGCACTCCGACATGTACGGCGTTGTGCATGTTATGCAGCACACGGATTCCGGAGTAGCGTTCTACGCGGCATCCCTGCCCTACGATCAGTTTGACTACGACCATCAGGCCGCCGAGGAGATGAGCGATCTGCTCGCCGGCAGAGATGATCCGTCGGAAGAAGTGCGCGATTTCCCGCCGTCTGAAGATGTCGTCCTGCTGACGGGAGAGATCGTCGTCGACGCTGAAGGAGGGCAATATTTGGCGAGTGTTCACTCTCTGCCAGCGACGATCCGAATCCGCGCCGGAGAAACTGTGGAGTGGATCAATACGGATCCGATGGAGCCGCATACCGTCACATTCGGACCTCAGCCAGTGAATCCCCAGACCCTGCTGACCGCGACGCGAGGACCCGACGGTGTGCTGCAGGCGACGATCAACTCCCCGAACGATAGCGTGAGCTCCGGCTTCCTGCGGGCGGCAGGGCAGGATCGTCCCTTTCTGCCGGAATCCGCGCCCGGAGGAGCCCGCCTACGGATCAAATTTACGAAGCCGGGCACGTATCACTATATGTGTGCCCCAACGGATGGAATGGTGGGGACAGTCATTGTTCTGCCATAGGCTTCCCTGAGGGCAGATTTAGTCGGGAAGTGCAGCTCGAGCCGCCATCCCAGTTACCGTGGCGGCCCGCTGCGTTCTCTTCCAAGTGATGTCCGCATGCTCCGCGCGGGCTGATGCTTGCGGATCCTAGATGTCGTAGTACAAGTTGAACTCATACGGGTGCGGGCGCATCCGCATGGGATTCACTTCCTTCGACATCTTGTAATCAATCCAAAGATCGATGAACTCCTTGGTGAACACGCCACCCTTGGTGAGGAACGCGTGATCTTTCTCGAGGGCCTTGAGCGATTCCTCGAGCGATCCAGGGACAGAGGGGACGTGCGAGAGTTCTTCCTTGGAAAGGTCAAAGATGTCTTTGTCGAGCGGCCCGCCCGGATCGATTTTGTTCTCGATGCCGTCGAGTCCGGCCATGAGCATTGCGGAATAGGCGAGATAGGGGTTGCACGACGGATCCGGCGGGCGGAACTCAAGCCGCTTGGCCTTCGGATTCGTCGAGTACATCGGTATGCGGACGGCAGCGGAGCGATTGCGGCGCGAGTACGCGAGGTTCACAGGCGCCTCAAATCCGGGCACGAGCCGCTTGTAAGAGTTCGTGGAGGGCGCGGCAAAACCAACCACAGCGGGAGCGTGCTTGAGCAGACCGCCGATATACCACATGGCGATTTGGCTCAATCCCGCGTAACCGTCTCCGGCGAAGAGCGGTTTGCCTTTGTTCCACAGTGATTGGTGGGTGTGCATGCCGGAGCCGTTGTCGGAAAAGACTGGCTTGGGCATGAAGGTGACGGTTTTGCCGTGCTTGTAGCCCGTATTGCGGAGAACATATTTGTACTTGCACATGTTGTCCGCGGCGCGAATCAGCGTGTCGAATTTAAAGTCGATTTCGCATTGGCCGGCGGTGGCGACTTCGTGATGGTGACACTCGACCTCAATCCCAACATCCTGCAGCTTCAAAACCATCTCGCTGCGCATATCCTGAAAGCGATCGGTGGGAGGGACGGGGAAATAGCCTTCCTTGTAGCGCGGGCGGAAGCCCAAATTCGGCTGCCCCGGGATGTCGCGGCCGGAATTCCAGCGGCCTTCATCCGAGTCCACGTAGTAGTAGGCGTGGTTCTCGCGGGAATCGAAGCGAACGTTATCGAAAATAAAGAACTCGGCCTCGGCGCCGAAGAAGGCCTGGTCGGCGATGCCGGTCTTCTGAAGATATTCCTCGGCGCGATGAGCGAGGTTCCGCACGTCGCGATCGTAGGGCTTGCGCGAGAGAGGATCTTGCGCGTCGCAGATCATCACCAGCGTGGGCGTTTCGAGGAATGGATCCATGAAGGCGGTGTTGGGGTCGGGAATCAGCAGCATGTCCGATTCGTGAATCTGCGCCCATCCGCGGATCGAGCTGGCATCCATCCCGAACCCTTCGTGGAAAGAATCCGCGGTCAATTCCTTGATCGGGTAACTGACGTGTTGCCATACGCCGGGCACATCGATAAAACGCAGGTCGAGAATCTTAGCCCCGTTTTTCGATGCGTATTCAAGAACGCCTTTGGGGTCCATCTGTCCTCCAAGTGGACTGCCGCCAGGTAAAGTTTGCGCGCAGAAGGTACTCTAGCCGTTTGGGTGGCGTCAAGCGCAGCTTTGGGCCGCGCCCAGTGGTTTTTTCCATCGGATGGATAGGTTTTTTTTATAGGCTCAATTGAGCTTCCTGGATTTATTTACGTTTTCTTTATAACTCTCTTGCATTTCCAGCGGTTTGACGGAGGGGTCAAATCCACGCGATCAGTTCTTTCGATTGGACGTCGTGCCGATCCGCGATATCGTATTGTTGCAATCCGGACCTCCGTCCTAGTTGCGCCAGCTTTATAAATTAATTTACTTCAAGGATGAAGGAGATTCATGTCTAACGAACTTCGCAACTTTCTTGAGATTCCATACAGCGAACTGGAAGAACTGAATTTGAAAGCCAAGGAACAGCGGCAAGGCCGCGTTCCAATGGAGAAACTGCAGGAGGAAAGAGTCAAGTATCTGACGGACGAGAAGCGAATCAAGGCGGTGACGGTGCTCTTCAGCGATCTGGAAGGCCGGCTCCACATGCTGGATTACGACAAGAAATTTCTGGTGAAGAGCTGGGACAACCTGACCTTCGACGGCTCGTCGATTCGAGGCTTCACCGCGCAACGCGAGAGCGACTTGCGGCTGGGAATCGATTGGAGCGCTTTCTATTGGGCTCCGGCGGATTTTTTCGGCTCCGGCAAGGTGATGGTTTTCGGCGAGGTGATCGACAAGCAGGGCGGTCCTTACGCCGCGGACATGCGCGCCATGCTGAAAACTTTTTCGGACGGTATGCACAAGAAAGATGGCTACACGCTGAATGCCGCCAACGAAATCGAGGGATTTCTTTTCGCCGGTACGGACGCGGAGAAGCGCTATTACGAAACCGGCAAATTCGAATACGTGAACACGGGAGGTTACTACCACTCGCTTCCCGGCGATCCGCTCCGAACGTTCATCGACACAGTTGCGGAAGTGCAGCGCGCCATGGGTTTCCAAAACGAGAAGGATCATCCGGAGGTGGCGCCGTCGCAATTCGAAATCAATTATGGCTATGGGGAAGTGGTGGCCGCAGCGGACCAAATCCAACTTTACAAACTGATCTGCCGCCAGGTAGCGACCAAATCCGGCATGACGGCGTCGTTTTTGCCGAAGCCGGTAGTGGGAGTTAACGGCAGCGGGATGCACACCAACGTTTCTATCAGCAAGAATGGCACGAATCTTTTCTGGGATCCGAAAGGGCAGGAAAAGCTTTCGAGCTGCGGATGGGAGTTCATCGACCGCATCCTGACGCACGGGAACGACATCTGCCTGGCGCTGAATCCCAGCGTGAATGCGTACCGCCGCCTCGACCCGCATTTCGAAGCGCCGAATCAGATCAAAGCGTCGGCCGTGGACCGCGGCTCGATGATTCGCGTGCCGATCGGAAACTCGAAGAGCATGCGGGTGGAGGTCCGCTCAGTCGCTCCGGATGCGAACCCGTACCTGGTGATGCTCAGCGTATTCAAGACCGGGATTGAAGGCGATACCGCTGACTTGGAAAATCTGCGGCAGGCCGAGCGCTATCTGCCGGACAACATCTACACGGCGATCGATGATTTCCGGGCGGCCGAGTGGACGACAAAGCTGCTTGGAGAGGATGTGAAGGGCCGTTATGCCGATTTGAAGCAGGCCTCCGCGGACCGTTGCGCTCGCTTGCTGGGCACGGTGGTAAAAGGACCGGAGGTGCAGTTCCACCACGAGGTCTACAACCAGTATTTGTGGAACCAATTTTAGTCTGACGCTGAAACGGCGATATGGGGAACGTCCTGGCGCAGAACGATGCGCCGGGGCGTTTCGATTTTTGCGCCGGGGGGCGCAATTCGTTCGTTTACATGGACCGGACCGGCAACTTCACTACGTCGTCGGCGCGCATTACTTCCTTCACCACGAATCCCTCCGCGTACTTCACACCGATCATGCGACCGTAGTGTCGGGCGGCGTCACTCATCCACGCTTCGAGCTCGTCCAATGGGAGTGAAACTTTCGAACGGCCTTCGCGCTTTGGCGGGCGAAACTGCGATGCATAGGCGAGAATCGCTTGGCGGCGGCGATCGTATTGCGCGGTGATATCGACGGCAAAAGTCGGACGGACGTCCGCGTACGAGGCTGCGTAAATGATCTTGAACGGGCGGAACGCTTCGCCGGCGAGCGCATAATTCTTCAGGCCGGCGACGAAGCAAGCCTCCCATCCCAGTGTGGCCGCTGTGTAGTGATCAGGGTGGCGTCCTTCCCAGTAGGGAAGTATCACCGTGTGAGGTTCGAGTTCGCGAATCACTGCGGCGATCGCTTCCTTGTGCTCGTCACACACTCGCAGGTGAGCGTCGGGCAATTCTAGATTCCGGCGCACCCTGGCGCCCAGGATTTTTCGCGCGCGCTCCGCTTCCTTGAGCCTCGTTTCCGGAGTTCCGCGCGTGCCCGTCTCCCCACGCGTAAGATCGAGGATCCCCGTGCGGTAGCCCGCCTGAGCCATCTTGAGCATGGTGCCGCCGCAGGTGAGTTCCACATCGTCCGGATGCGGCGCAATTGCCAGTAAATCGAGTTTCATTATCCTCTCCTACGCGTCGCATGATTTTACATGAAAGTTCCGCGAGGAAAGGCGACCGGGAGACTCCTTCGGGAGCTTGATAGTGTTAATGTGTCCGGTGCATTCAGGAGTTAGGCATGGCGGAAAAAACCTTGGAGGGTCACGTTGCGCTGGTTACGGGCGCGGCGAAGCGTATTGGGAGGAGTATCGCGCTGCGCCTCGCGGCGGACGGTGCTGCGATCGTGGTGAATTACAAAACGTCGCGCGGCGAGGCCGAATCGCTGGTTCGCGAAATTCGTGATGCTGGAGCGAAGGCCGCGGCGATTCAGGCGGATGTTGCCAAGCGCCCGGAAGTGGAGAAAATGTTTGCCGCGGTAGAGCGCGAATTCGGACGGCTCGATATTCTCGTCAACAATGCCGGGACGTTTTTCCCCGCGAAGTTCGAAAACCTCACGGACGAGCAGTGGGATCGCATCATGGATACGAACCTGAGATCGCAGTTCCTCTGCGCGCAGCTCGCCGCGCCTATTATGAAGCGCCAGGGGCGCGGGCGAATTATCAATCTCTCGTCGCTTGGCGGTTTGCTCGCGTGGCCGGCGTACACGCACTACTGCGTATCGAAAGCGGGATCGATCATGCTGACGCGGTGCCTGGCGCGGGCGCTCGCGCCGGAAATTCTGGTGAACAGCGTGGCGCCCGGTACGATTCAGTTTCCCGGCGAGCCGCCGGATGAAGAATACATTCGCCGCGTTCCGCTGCATCGGACCGGAACGGGAGGCGACATCGCCGGTGCAGTCGCCTATCTTGCAACGGCCGATTTTGTCACTGGACAGGTGATCGTGGTCGACGGCGGAAGGGCGCTGGTGTAAGAGCGTCAAGCCATAAGGGGATTATGCCAACTCTAATCGAGAAGCCCACCGAGGTGGTAGCAGCGGGAACGAAGCCGAAGCTCATCGAAGAATTTGTCGGGCGTGTCAGCTCAAAGACCCCAAGTGTCAGCGTCGCGCGCATGCGCAGTCCTGCGGGCTGGTCGGAGCCGGGGCAAACGCCAGAATTCGACGAATATAGCGTCGTCCTGAGCGGAACGCTTCGCGTTGCGCACAAGACGGGCGCCTTGGAGGTGCACGCCGGCCAAGCGGTGATCGCGCGCGGCGGCGAGTGGGTGCAGTATTCGACGCCCGAGGGCGCGGAATACATCTCGGTGTGCCTGCCGGCGTTTTCTCCGGCTACTGTGCATCGCGACTGAACGCAGTTTTTTCATCGAGTGTGCCCCGCAGCCGCACAGAATCCTGTTTGCAAAAGCAACGTTCTCGAATATTCTAGCTTGTTAGGGGGTGCGCAAATAGGGTGGCGGAATCTTCAACCGTAGGGGGCTTGACTCGTTTCGGCAGGACACAGCGGCGCGACGCGTGGTGGATCGAGAACCTGCCGTTCCTCATCGTATTTGGCGGCTTCCTTGTTTACGCTACTTGGCGCGCGTTTGAGAACAATTACTTTTGGACCGAGCCTTACCTTTCTCCCTTTTATTCTCCTCTCATCGATCCCAACCATCACTGGTGGCCGTTTTCGCCTGCATTGCTAATTCTTGGCGGGCCGGGAGGATTTCGCATTACTTGCTATTACTATCGCAAGGCGTATTACCGGGCCGCCTTCCTTGACCCACCCGCTTGCACCGTCAGCGAAGGGAGCGGCCGAAAGTACCGCGGTGAGACAGCTTTCCCGTTCATTCTTCAAAATGTCCACCGCTATTTCTTCTACATTGTGACCGTAATCCTAGCTTTTCTTTGGTACGACACGTGGCGCGCCTTCTATTTTCCCGACGGATTCGGCATCGGCGTGGGCACGCTTGTCATGCTCGTCGACGTGATTCTGCTGACTACCTACAGTCTGTCGTGCCACTCGCTGCGCCATCTCGTTGGCGGAAAACTGGATTGCTTCTCCTGCGCTACACTTGGGCCGCCTCGCCGATCGGCGTGGCGCGGCGTCACCAAATTGAACGAGCACCACATGTTCTGGGCCTGGGTGAGCATGATTTCCGTTGGCCTCACCGACCTGTATATCCGCTTGGTGGCCTCTGGCGCGTTGAAGGACATTCGAATCCTGTGACCTCCAAGTACGAAACCCACGAACACGACGTCCTCATCATTGGTGCGGGCGGCGCGGGACTCAGAGCCGCGATCGAGGCTCTGGCGCAAGGCGCGCGAGTGGCGGTGGTGTGCAAATCACTGCTTGGCAAGGCGCACACCGTAATGGCCGAGGGCGGCCTCGCCGCCGCAATGGCCAACGTCGATAAAGCCGACGATTGGCGCACACATTTTCGCGACACCATGCGCGGCGGAAAATTGCTCAACAATTGGCGCATGGCTCAGCTCCACGCCCAGGAAGCTCCCGACCGCGTCCGCGAACTCGAGCAGTGGGGTGCACTTTTCGACCGCACCGAAAACGGCGAAATTTTGCAGCGCGCCTTTGGTGGACACACTTTCAAACGCCTTTGCCACGTCGGCGACCGCACCGGCCTCGAAATGATTCGCACCTTGCAGGACCGCGGCGTCGAGATGGGCTTCGATGTTTTCATGGAGTGCACGATCACCCGGCTGCTAAAAGACGGTGACCGCGTGGCCGGCGCTTTCGGATACTGGCGCGAGAGCGGCAGCTTCGTCACGTTCAAAGCCAAGTCCGTCGTGATCGCCACCGGCGGCATCGGAAAATCCTGGAAAATTACTTCGAATTCTTGGGAGTGCACCGGCGACGGTATGGCCCTTGCCTACGAAGCGGGCGCGGAACTGCTCGACATGGAATTCGTACAATTTCATCCCACCGGAATGGTCTGGCCCCCGGGAGTCCAGGGACTTCTGGTCACCGAGGCGGTACGCGGCGAGGGCGGCATCCTGCGCAACAAGAATGGCGAGCGTTTCATGGAGAAGTACGATCCCAAGCGCATGGAACTTTCCACGCGCGACGTCGTGTCGCGCTCGATTTACACCGAAGTCAAAGAAGGGCGCGGCACTCCACACGGCGGCGCGTTCCTCGATATTTCGCACAAGCCCGCCGAATATGTGAAGCGCAAGCTGCCCAGCATGTATCACCAGTTTAAGGAACTTGCGGATGTGGACATCACCAAGGGGCCAATGGAAGTCGGCCCCACCTGCCACTACGTGATGGGCGGAATTCGCGTTGACGCGGAAACTGGCCAATCGTCCGTGCCCGGACTCTTCGCGGCTGGCGAAGCGGCTGGCGGACTCCACGGCGCGAATCGCCTGGGAGGGAATTCTCTCTCGGACCTGCTGGTATTCGGGCGCCGCGCGGGTTTGGCCGCTGCTGAACACGCCAAGAAAATCGCCGTTTCGACGCTCAATGACGCTGAAATCCAGGAAGCCGAGCGTCAGGCGCTGGCTCCCTTTGAGCGCGTCGGCGGTGAAAATCCGTATACCATTCATCATGACCTGCAAGAAATCACGCAGAACCTGGTCGGAATTTTCCGCACAGACGAAGATCTGCGGAAGGCGCTCGTCCAAATCGAAAAGCTAAAAGAGCGGGCCAAGAGGACGCACGTCGAGGGAACGCGCCTGTTCAACCCCGGCTGGCATCTTTCCATCGACTTGCAATGCATGCTCACCGTTTCCGAGGCTTGCACGCACGCGGCGCTCGCACGCAAGGAAAGCCGTGGCGCGCATAGCCGCCTCGACTTCCCGAAAACCGAGGACGAATGGGGCAAGAAGAATCATGTAATCGTGAAGAAAGGCGATGCGATGTCGCTCTTCGAAGTGCCCAAGCCGGATCTGCCCGCTGACTTGCAGCAAATGTTGGCGGAAGATAAGTAGTCGGGCGATTAGTGCGCGGAGGCTTTTTAATGGCAGACGTAACCTTACGAATTTTTCGCGGCGACAAAGAGGGCGGCCAGGCGGTCGATTACAAGGTGCCGCTCACGCCGGGCATGGTCGTGCTTGACGCCGTTCATTCGATTCAGGCGCACCAAGCTCCCGATCTTGCGGTGCGTTGGAATTGCAAGGCTGCCAAGTGCGGTTCCTGTTCCGCCGAGGTGAACGGAAAGCCGCGTCTGATGTGCAAGACGCGCATGGATTCTCTGCCGCTAGATCAGCCCATAATTGTGTATCCGATGAAAGCCTTTCCCATAACTAAAGACCTGGTTACCGACGTTTCCTGGAACTACAAGGTCAATAAAAAGATTCCGGCATTCAAGCCGAGGGCCGGCGCAACGTGGAAGTTTTATCAGAGCGACGTAGACCGCGTGCAGGAATTCCGCAAGTGCATCGAGTGTTTCCTTTGCCAGAACGTCTGCCATGTCTTGCGCGAGCACGATAAGGAGGATGTGTTCGGCGGCCCGCGCTTTTTCGTTCGCACTGCGGGCCTCGAAATGCATCCAATGGACGGCGTGAATCGCATTCCGCTCTTAAAGGAACAGCTCGGCATCGGCTATTGCAATATCACCAAGTGCTGCACCGAAGTCTGCCCCGAGGAAATCCACATTACAGACAACGCTATCATTCCGCTCAAGGAGCGCGTCGTGGACCAATTCTACGATCCGCTAACCATGATTGTCCGCAAAATCTCCGGCGCCAAGTAATCGTTCCTTCGTCATCCCGCCGCGCCCGCGTTATGATGAGATTGAGGGAAAATCGATGCGTACCGTTGTGGCTGCCGTCATCGAACATCAAGGCAAGCTGCTGGCTTGCCAGCGGCCGCGTGGCTCCCGCTTCGAGCTGATGTGGGAATTCCCCGGTGGAAAAGTCGAGCCGTGGGAAACTTTGCCCGAAGCTCTCTCGCGGGAACTGCGGGAGGAACTCGGCGTGACGGCCCAGATAGGCCCGGAACTTTTTCATACGCGCCACACCTATGCCGATACCGACGAGCCGCTTGACCTGTTCTTCTTCGCGGCACACGCTTCGCCAGCCGAAATCCAAAACCTGGAGTTTGAGAAGATCGCGTGGTGCACCCCGGAATCGCTGCCCGAACTAGCTTTTTTGGCTGCGGATCGCCCGCTGATCGACGGCCTGGCAACGGGGTCGATCCAGGTACCCTCGTCGCTCTAACCAACGCTAAAGGTCGGCCGCGGTTGCGGATGGCTAGTCGCTGTGCTACTTTCGCTCGCGAGTCTCCTTGAACGCATCTCCCGTGAAAAAGTTCGAGTCTTTCAAAGCTGCGAATCCTGAAGAAGCCGCGCTTCTCGAAAAGCTGGACCCGCACCGGCTTCCCAAGCACGTCGCCGCCATCATGGATGGGAACGGCCGCTGGGCGCAGCGTCGCCGTTTGCCGCGGCTTGCCGGCCATCGCGCCGGCGTAAAAGCCTCCCGCGTGGTGATTGAAACCTGCGCGCAATTGCACATTTCGTGCCTCACTCTGTACGCTTTTTCGCTTGAAAACTGGCGGCGGCCGCAGCCCGAAGTGGATTTTCTGATGCGCTTGTTGCGCGAATATCTGAAACGCGAGCTGCCGCTGATTCAGCAGAACAACATTCAATTGTTGGCCATCGGGCGCTCCAATCAGCTTCCGGAAACGGTGCGAAAGGATCTTGCCGACGCCATGCGCCAAACGGCGCGCAATACGGGAATGAAGCTCGTTCTCGCGCTCAATTACGGCGGCCGCGCGGAGCTCGCCGACGCCTTCAACGCCATGTTCGACCAGGTCCGCGCCAACGGCCTTTCCGCCTTCCATGCGGACGAGCAGACGATCTCCGATCATCTGTATACCGCCGGATTGCCGGACCCCGATCTTTTGATTCGCACTAGCGGCGAAATGCGCGTGAGCAACTTCCTGCTTTGGCAGATCGCGTATGCGGAAATGTACGTAACGGAAACGCTCTGGCCCGATTTCTCACGGGCGCGCCTGCTCGAGGCGCTCCTGGATTTCCAGGATCGCGAGCGCCGCTACGGAGGGTTGGAATCCGCGCGGGGCGCCGCGCCGGCGCATAAGAAAGATGCTCACGGCGGCGTGGGACGCATCGCACGCACGGGTCGGGGCTGACGCCGGATGCTTCTTCGTATTCTGACCGCTGCGGTGCTGATACCTGCCGTTGTCGCACTGGTATGGTGGGGACCTGCCCCGCTATTGGCCGCTGTGGCCGCGCTGATTGCAATCCTTGCCTTGCGAGAGTTTTTTAATTTGGGTGAACTCGTCGGCCTGCGCGCGTATCGCTATTTGACATTCGCGTGCGCTGCCGGAATATTCTACGCGCAGTACGTGGCCGGTTCCGCGGACACCTTGACGCTCGGCTCTGGCGTCACGATCGTTCGACCGTCATCGAGCCCCTTTGCCATTTCCCTCGATGAAGTGCTCCTCATTTTCGTTTTCGGTTTGGTGATCGCGGGCCTTGCCACGCGCCGGCCGTTGCATGATGTGCTCTCCGCGGTATCGATCAGCTCGGCGGGACTTCTATTGATTGCACTGCCGTTCAGCTATTTGGTGCGAGTCAACCAAATCGTTCCTGGCGGCCGCGATCTCGTTCTATTTACTCTTGTTCTGATCTGGGCAGGCGACATGCTGGCGTATTTCACTGGGCGGACTTTCGGACGCATACCGTTCGCGCCAATACTTAGCCCCAAGAAAACGTGGGAGGGAGCGATAGCGAATTTCGTGGCTTCGCTGCTGGTTGCCGTAGTTTTCGCGCGGTGGACGCAAGTGAGCGTCGTTACCCTGACGGCTGTCGCGGGGCTCGCGAACATCGCCGGCCAAATGGGAGACTTGATCAAGTCGGCCTATAAGCGCGCCGCTTCCGTAAAGGATTCAGGTACGCTTTTGCCAGGACACGGCGGGATGCTGGATCGCATCGACAGCTTGATTCTCGCCAGCCCGGTCGTCTGGCTAGCCTGGCATTGGTTCGCCCCAAAGTAGCCCACCTCGCTGGAAGGGGGAAGTCCTAGCGCTACGAAGCGCGCTTCTTTTCCGTCGCGCGAAACTCTCTCGCGCATTCATCGCAAGGACAAAGCTCCCGCAGGCAAGCGAAGCTATAGATTCCCGTTGTGTGCGCGTCGGAGAACTCGATCTGAATTGCGTAATTGCCCACCGCCTTGGCTGCTTTAGCCGTTACGCGCGGCTTGTACATCGGCAGCACCGCCGCAGCGGCCGCCGCTTTCGGATCCGCTTCCTTTTTCGCGCGTTCGTCGTTGCATGTCGCGCAGGGGCAGTTCTCGCGCAAGTAGGGGAAATCGTAGCGGCTCGTGTGCCCATCGGACCAGGTAATCGCCACGCCCTCGCCCGTGGACACGTACACTTTTACGTCCACCGGCTTCTTCCGCGCATCAATCGGTATCGGCATTCAACTTATTCTAGCAGGGGAAAACTTCCTTGTGGGGGCACGTCTCGACGCGCGGTTTTACTCAAACCAGAACGGCGGGTGATCGGGTGCGCGGTCCGCGCAGGAACGGACGTGCTCCATGCCGCCCCAATCGTGGAATAGCGTTTCCGTTCGCTGATTGATTTCTTCAATGGGCATCGGTCGATGCTCGCCCGAGCCTGGAAACACCACGTACAGAATGCCGCCCCATCTCCCGCCGCGTCTCGCGTCTGACCAGATTCCCAGATTGTCCGCAAGCGCGATCGAACCCTCACCGAGCCTCCCGATGTCCGCGAAAATTGCGTACGCGGACCTGCCGTCTCGCATGTTCACCACAACCGCCAAATCTCCCAACCGTGCGCCCGACTCATGGGCCACCTCTGGGGGCAGCGCAATGTACGGGATCTTCGAAGCGTCCACGTACCGCGTGGGGTCGACGCGTTCTTTCGTCCAATCCGAAAGCGCCGTGCAGGAAATGTAATATCCAGGGAACGGGTCATCAGGCCCTTGGACCACGGGGTTTCCTTCTTCGTCCGCAATGATGCCGTCCCAACGGCCCGGTTGCCCTGCGTTGGAAAGGTCGTCCAATCCGGTGTCTTCCGGATTGTAGGCATTCGGCGCTCCGTCAGCGTCAATCATCAGGCTGGACGTGAAGAAAAAAACCGCGTCGTTCGGCAATCGCCAGATCGGCACCTGCCGGATAGCCTGCCCGCCCCGATAAACGTCGAAATTCAGCAGCAGCGACCTCGCCGGGCAGCTATTCGTTGAGTCCACAGCACCATTTAGCGCGGCTGTCCGAATATTTCGCGCGAGGCCCGACGCAGGAAGTGCCAGGGCGACCATCAATGGAAAAATTCTTCCAATCCCTTGCATGGGGAACACAATTATACACTGCTGCCTCTGATCCGCGGTCCTTGGCCACACGTCAGTGCGGCTCTCTTGATGGTCCGAAACCGATGCGACAAAGAATCAGCGGCGCCCGTTCGCGTTTCGTCGTCCTGCCTGCCCTCAGCGAGGAAGGGAGCATAGCCCGCACCGGCTGTGCAGTTCGTAGTTCCGTCTCGCGCCGTCATTCCGAGCAGAGTGTCCCGCGTCTTTGTTTTTGCGCGAAGCGTGGGGAAACGCAGTCGAGGAATCTCTCTTCGATCGACGCCAAATCAGCGTATAGCTTAGAAAGAGCTTCTCCGCCGTGTAGAATAGTCTTCCCGGCACGGAGGCAATTGCCATGGCCAACAGCTACCTGCTAAAAACGGAAGCTTCCGCATATTCCTTTGAGGACCTTCGGCGTGACGGCACTACAGTCTGGGACGGTGTCTCGAATCCAGTTGCCCTACGGAACCTGCGCGAAATGCAGCCGGGCGCGAAACTCGTGATTTACGAAACGGGCGACCGCAAAAGCGCAGTAGGAACCGGGACAGTCGTCTCGGTTGATGCTTCAAACCCGAAAAATCCCGAAGTGAAAATCAAAGCAGGGAAGCCGCTACCAAAGCCGATCACCCTCGCGGAAATCAAAGCCAACAAGCTATTCTCCGACTCGCCTCTAGTCCGCCAAGGACGCCTCTCCGTCGTCCCTCTCACTGCCGACCAATACAAATTCCTCGCCGGCTCGTAATCAGTAGAGTTAGCCCAACAGGAGTCCACAGGCTTTTCCTCCTTGCGTTTGTCATCTGTTTGCTACTCTGAGCCCGTGATGATGAGAACCATGTTTTTTGGCGGCGAAGAAAAGCGGCTCCGGCCTGGGGCTCGCACTGCGCCCGTCCCAGCGTGCGCCGAGCATCGCGAAACCGCTCGAACCCTCCCCGGTCTACTCGACACAAGAGCCGAGTAGAATGCGACGCAAGTCATTCAAAACAAAGGATCGGCGCACACTCTACCCGACACTATTGCGAAAGGGTCGAATGGGACCCTCAAGCGCGGATCACAACCTGCGCCAGTCGGCCATGGGCCAAATCGATCCGCCGGTCGGCGAGCGCGCCAATCGACGGCGCGTGCGTGACCATCAGAATCGTGTGGCCCTCCGAGTGAAGTTCGCGCAGCAGTCGCAGAACAATCTCCTCGTTCGCTTCATCAAGATTTCCCGTCGGCTCATCCGCGAGAACCAGTTTTGGATGATTAATTAGCGCCCGCGCCACAGCTACGCGCTGCTGTTCGCCGCCGGAAAGCTGACCGGGCAAATGCTGGATGCGATCCGCGAGGCCCACGCGCCCGAGCGCCTGCCGCGCCTCGCCCTCATCCGTGGTGCTGTGAAAATACTGCGCCAGCATCACGTTTTCCAGCGCAGTCAGATAAGGAACCAGATGAAACTGCTGAAAGATAAACCCGATTTTCTGCGCGCGAAATTTGGCGAGCCCGCTTTCGTCCAGCCGCGCCACCTCGGTGCCGTCCACCAGCGCGCGTCCCGAGGTCGGCATGTCCAGTCCGCCCAGAATATTTATCAGCGTCGTCTTGCCCGAGCCCGAAGGCCCCATGATCGCGATCCATTCCCCGGCGTCCACGTCAAACGACACCCCATCGAGCGCGCGAACACTCCCGAACTCCTTTCGCAGATCCTCGATTTGTACCAGCGCCTGCGCCATGCGATTGTAAGTCTCGTTTTCATCCCGAACCCGGTCGCGCCGTATGCGAAGGGGGGTGAGGGATCTGCTTTTGCTTTTACGCTTGAGGAACATCCTTTACTCGCCGCGCAGAATTACTGCGGGCTTCACCTTTCCCAGCGCGCGCAGAGGCAGCGCTCCGGCCATCGACGCAATCACCATCATCGCAATTGTCATCGGGAAAACTTCCCAGCGCGCAGCAATGGACGCGCCGAATACGCGCTCGCCCATCCAACGCGCCAGCGCGATTCCCGCGATGCTGCCGATCAGTCCACCTGCCGCGCCGAGCACTCCCACTTCGGCGAGGAACAATCCCACGATGCGCGCCATCGATCCGCCGAGCGCCTTCATCAAGCCCACATCTTCGCGCCGCTCCATCGCGAGCGCGGCCATCGTCGCCAGCACGCACAGCGCCGTCAGCGCCAGAATCAGTACCACCATCGACGCGATCAGCAACCGCGTGCGCTGCAGCAGATTGCCCTCGGCTTCCGTCACCTGCCGGATGGGACGCACATCATAGCCGGGAAGGGAACTCGCCAGTTTCGCCGCATAGGCTGCCAATACTCGCAGCCGTGCCGCTCACGCTCATCTGCACCAATTCGATTTGCCCGCTCGTCGCGGCAAGTTGCTGCGCTGCACGAAGGTTTACGAAAACTTGGTTGTCCGCGGCGGCACCGGCGTCAACCACGCCCGCGATTCCAAAGGTTGCGCTGCGGCCAAGATAGTTCAACGTGATCTTGTCGCCGGGAGAGAAATGAAACTGCCGGGCGGCGTTGCGGCCGACGATGCACTGTGCGTCATCCCCGCGCGACGCGATCCATTGGCCATCAATCTTCCACGTAGGATCGAGTTTCGGAAGCTGGTCGAGCCAGGTCCCGGCCATCACCACAGGAGTCTCTTGATTGCGCGCGACGATGTAAAGATAGGGCGCGGCGCCCACCACGTCGGGCGTGTGCAGCCGCTGGAGTTGACTCAATACTGCGTCTTGATCCATCAGAGCTGGCGAGCTCGGCGTGCCCACGGCGCCACTGCCCGCCCCCGATGTCCCGGCGCGCGAAATGACCAGGTTTGCCCCCAGCAGGCGAAATTCGTGCGTCAGCTTTTCCCGCATGTCGAACTGAAGATTCAGGAGCCCCGCGATTACAGTCGCGCCACTGGTCACTGCCACAAGTGCCACGGCAAGGCGGCCGCGATTGCCGCGGAGCAATTTCCAGAGTATACGGCCGAACACTATTCGCCCCGCAGGATCGGCGCGGGATCGAAACGCGCCGCCCGCCGCAAGGGAATCAAGCCGCCGGCCAGCGCCACGACGGCCGCCAGCCCGAGAACGATTGGCAAAAGAACGATTCGTGGAGATGCCGGCGCACCGAAGACACTTTCTCCGAGAAAACGCGCAAGACCCGTGCCAAAGATGAACCCGATCGATCCGCCGATAAGTGCAAGCGCCAAGTGCTCCGTCAAAAATAGTGCTGAGACGGACGCGTTCGTCGCGCCCATCGCTTTCATAACGCCGATCTCCGCGCGCCTCTCGAGGATGGCGGCGGCAGAAGTGGCCGCCACGGCGAGTCCGGCACCGACCAGCGCAGCCAGCGTTACGATCCACAACAGCGTGCTCACGTGAGAGAGGATCTTGCCCTCGGAATCCGCCACGCGCCGGATCGCATGCACATCCGTTCCGGGCAGCACTTCTTCAATCTGGTAACTGATCGACGAGATGTAGGGCGAGCAGAACCAGCGGTCGTATTCAGTTGGCGTCAGTGTTTTCGGATCGCGGCTGGCCAGCGCATCGGCCGGCTTGGTGAGCGCGCTCACAAAAAGCTGCCGAAATTGCCCGGGATGGCCAGAAAAAGTTTGCGCGATGGAAAGAGGAACCAGTACAGCGTTATCCTCGCTGTCACCCGTGGAGACGATTCCGGTCACAACCAGAGGGCGCGCAGAACCGGAATTTTCCTTCTCGGACACATATATCGTCTTGCCGATCGCGAGAGTGTCGGGATGCTTCTCAGCCAGTCCCTCGCCCACCACCGCTTCCTGTGCGTCGTCCTGGAACCAGCGGCCTTGAATTTTCCACCAGGGATTCGTGACGCTTGCGCCCGTTTTGAACGCCGTTCCGTCCTGCACAGGAACCTCATGGTCATACCAGGTGCCGATAACCGTTGCGGCAGTTTTCGCTTGCGCGTCGCCGGGACCGAAGTACGCTGGCACGTCGAGGAATGGAGTGAAACCGAGAATATTGTGGCGCCAGAAAATCGTTTTCAATTTGCCCAGATCCGCTTCTTGCAGATAGGCGCCCTGGTCAACCGGGCGGTAATCGACGCCGCCGATTTCAACGGGCAACGTATCCGATTGCGGCGTAACCAGCAAGTTCGCGCCCAGGCTGCGAAATTCGCGCGCCATGCGGTCGCCCACTTCGAGCGCGACGGTCAGCGTTGCCGTCGCCACAGCCATTCCCACCACCAGCGCTGCCGCGGTCAGAATCTTGCGGCGCGCGTTGCGAGCGAACGATTGGCGTACGATTCTTGCGAACATTTTTTAGGAGTGAATCATCGCGTTGGCGTTGGCCAGCGCCGAGAGATCGACGATCACTTCTCCTCCCGCGACTCTCGATTTCACTGGAATCGGATTGCAGCCGCCGCGATCGCCAATTGAAGGAATGTAAATCGCGGAGCCGCAGTTCTTGCAGATGAGATTTTGCCCTTCCTGACGGTAGCCCGCGCGCCCGCAAATCTCGCAGGCATCAAGCGCCGTGGCGTAGTCTCCGTTGGTACGGTGAATTACCATAAATCGAACGGAGGTGCCGTTCACCTCGGCCGTGTAAAAGTGCAGGCTGGAATCAGTCAATTCCGAGAGCGGAATCCGGACTTCGTTGTCTTGCGCGGTCAGCATCTGCGCGGGTTGCGGAGCGTTCATGGCGTGCGTGTACGCGAACTCAGCCGCCAGCGATACGACCACCAGCACGCACAGGATTGCAGCGGCAAAGCTCCATCGGCGCTGGCGGCGAAACTCCCATTCACGCAAGCGGCGTTCGGCGGGATTGGCGGTAGCGTTCTCGGACGGCTGGCGCGCGCCGAACCATTCGCGCATCACCACCAGCGCGGCCACTCCCAGAATCACTACGAAAAAGAACACTTCATTGCGCACGATCGGCCCGACAGTGGCCATCTCGGTTTTGCTGGACCATATCCACTGGGCCTCGCTCAATTCGTGCACTCCAGTGAGGGCGAGTTGGAACGCGACGACCATAAGGATGATGCTTGTCGCACGAAAGAAGCGATGCAGCGGAATCCGCAGTGTTCCCTGGAAGAAGAAAATGCCCACCCCGACCGCAATCGCAATGCCGAGCAGCGTCCCAATCCACACTTGCACACCTGCGGTGGAAAGCTGCACGGCCCGCAAAATCAGAACGAGCTCCGCGCCCTCGCGCACAACCATGAAGAAAACAAATGCGCCGATAGCCCATCCCGCGGCGCTCGTGGACCGCTGCGCATAAGCCTCCACGCGCTCTTCGATGTTTTTTCGCAGGCTCCGCGCCACCCGGTTCATCCATATAATCATGGTGACGACCAGCGCGGAGGCCAGCAGCATCAGCAGGCCTTCGAAACCGTCTTCGCTAATTGCCCAGCGCTGCAGGAGCACGGCGGCGGCGACGCTGGCCGCGCACGCGAGGATGACTCCCCCCCATGCATAGCTTTTCAACGCGCGGCGGCCACTGCGGTCCAAATAGACGAGTACAATGCCGACGATGAGCGCGGCCTCGACGCCTTCCCGAAGGGCTACAAGGAGAGCTGGAATCATAGGATTCCCAGTTGTAAACCAGTTGCAACTAGAAATCCCAGTCTATCCAGATGCCAACCCAAATTCAAGCTCTTTGAACAACATCGTTCTGCTTTACAGCCGTCCGGTTTACGTTCCTTTGTACAATGGCATCACACATTAGCCATGGCCGATCAGAATTATCCCGACAAGGTCCGAAGGCCCCGTCGCGTTGCAATCTCGAGCGGCTTCTGCCTGCTGCTTTTTGCCGGGACTCTGGCGGTTTGCGCGACCGCAGCTCAGGCACCCTCGCAATCGCCGAGTGTTAAGCCCACCGTCTCACCGGTAGTATCCAGGGCCGATGCGAAAAAAGCGAAAGCGGCCTATGAAGACGGCGTGAGGGCGGAGCAGCGGCTGGATTGGGACGCCGCTTTTGCCGCCTACTCCGACGCGGCGCACTGGGATCCAAGCGACCGGGAATACCTGCTGCGTCTCGCGATCGCGAAGAGCCGAATCGTTCAAAAAAAGGTTGACGCCGCCGAGCGCGATGCTGTCTCGGGGCGGCTGGACGCAGCCCGCAGGGAACTGCTCGACGCCAGTTCCATCGATCCTTCGAATAGGACAGTGCAGGAACGGATCGTGGAACTGACGGCCGCGGAGCCGGAGCGAGTCCGGCAAATCGATGAGCCGGAAATTACGGGGGAGCCGGATCTCGAATACCGGCCTGGCAAACAGAGCTTCGACTATCGCGGCGATACGCAGGGAGCGTACCGACAGTTGGCGTCGCAATTTGGTGTGGAAGCGGCATTCGACGTCGATCTCCATGCTCGAACGGTTCACTTCCAGGTAAGCGACATGGATTTTCCGACCGCCGCGCGCGTGCTGGGCGACTTGACCGCAACATTTTGGCGGCCGCTCACATCGCGTCTCTTTTTCGTCACTGACAATACGCCGCAAAAACGAAAAGACTACGACGCTTCGGTGGTCCGCACCGTTTTGCTTCCGTCTTCGGAAACGCCCGAGCAGATGACGGAAATGCTGCGAATGGTTCGCGATATCACCGGCATCACCCGCTCTGACCTCGATGCGAACAGCCGCACGATCACGCTGCGCGCGTCTCCGCAAGCGATTGCGGTGGCCTCGGACTTGATTGCCAATCTCGAGCAGCCCACGGGAGAAGTGGTTTTAGAAATTGAAGTTCTCGAAGTGGACCGCAATCGCGCGCGGCAGCTTGGAATTACCCCGCCTCAAACCGCGACGGTTTATTCGCTCAGCTCGCAGCAAATTCAGGAGGCGGAACAATCCGCCCAGGGTCTCATTGACGTGATCAACCAAATCTTCGGGACCTCATCGCTTCCGCCGGTCATTGCCTTCGGCGGAGGCAAGACGACGTTTCTCGCCACCCTTCCCGGTGCGGCGGCCAATTTTGCCGAGATGCTCTCGGTCGTCCGGCAGGGCCGGCGCATTTTGCTCCGTGCGCAGGACGGCCAGCCCGCTACGTTTTTTGTGGGCGACCGCGTTCCGGTCTCCCTTACGACTTTTGCTCCGAGTATCACATCGGCGGGAATCAGCAGCGTCAGCGCCGGCGCGGCGACAGTGGCTCCGCTGACCAACTATGCGGCGGGGAATTCACCTGCTTTCGTGGCCACAGCCGACCTGCGCGGCACTAGTGTGAACGACCTGATCGTCGCGAATTCGGCCGACAATACGGTGTCGGTTTTGCTTGGAAATGGCGACGGGACATTCGGCGCGCAGACGACGTTCCCGACGGGGACGACTCCGGTTTGGATTGCGAGCGGGCAATTCAATAACGGCGCGGCCGCCGCAAATAGCGATAACATTTTGGATTTGGCGGTTGCCAACAAGGCCGCAAATACGATTTCGATCTTGCTCGGGAAAGGCGACGGCACGTTCCAGCCCAAAGTGGACATACCCACGGGCAGAGCGCCTGTCTCAGTGGTCGCCACGGATTTTCACGATCTCAGCGGGACGGGATTTCTCGATCTTGCGGTCGCCAACCAGGACGACAATTCGATTTCCATCTTTCAGGGAAATGGCGACGGTACTTTCCAGGCGCCAGCGTTGATCCAGCTTCCCGCCGGTTTTTCACCTGCGGCTCTTGCGGCCACGGATCTGAATGGCGACGGCCACGCGGACCTAGTCGTCGCGGACCAAGGCCACAACACCATCTCTGTCTTCCTAGGTAACGGCGATGGAACTTTTCAGAATCGCACCGACTATCCGACTGGAGACGCTCCCGTATCAGTGGCGTTTGGAGACTTTAACGCCGATGGCGCCGAGGACATCGCGGTAGCGAACCTCGGCGGAAACTCCGTGACGGTCTACTACAATCAAATCAGCACCGCCAACTCGGCGCCCCTTGGCAAATTCGTAGCGGGCGCCACCCGCGATTTCGTCGCGGGCAACGGTCCAACCAGTATCTCCGTGGCAGATTACAATGCGGACGGTGTTCCCGATATCGCGGTCTCCGACAAAACGGATAATGCCATAACGGTCCTTCTAAACGCAGGCAGTGAGCTTTTCACGGCGCTTCCGGAAATACCGGTGGGCACTGCTCCGGCTTCCATCGCGACGGCTGATTTTAATGGCGACGGCCTAACAGATGCGGCCACGGCAGACAACGGATCCGCTCAGGCGACCGTAGTCATCAATTCCGCCAGCCTTTTTGGCAGCGGTGTAGGGCTCAATTCTTTCGGCACGCCATATCCGGGAGTGCAGTACCTCGACATCGGTCTGAAGGTGAAGGCCACGCCGCGAATCCATCCCAACGACGACGTGACTCTTGATCTGAACTTCAATATGAGCAGCCTGAGCGGCCAGAGCATTAATGCAATCCCCGTCATCAGCAATGACGAAGTGGATCAGACAGTTCGGGTGAGGCCCAACGAAACGGCGGCGTTGGCAGGGTTCCTCGAAACGCAGCTCAGCAACGCGATCACCGGCAACCCAGGAATCGCCGACGTTCCGGGAATCGGCCTTCTCGATGAGAACCAAAACGCGCAGCAGCAGGAGACCGAGTTAATCATCCTGGTCACGCCGCGGATGGTGCGGCTCGCCCCACGCAAGGATCATACGATTTACGCGGGGCAGGGGTCGGCGGAGGGCGAAGGCGCTGGAGCAGTGGGAAACACGTTCGTGCCACCACAGCAAGTTCCGGAGCGAGAGCCGCCGGGACAAAACCCAGCAAATCTACCGACGCAGCGGGGCATCCGGCCTTTGCCGGACCAATAGAGATTTGGCGGAACGCCTGGAACGGCGGAAATATTTATTGTGTTGCGTCGAGCACGACCACCGGCTGATACGTGCGCGGAACAACAGGCTCGGCAATGGCGATTAAATGTCCCTGCTGACTGAAGACCCGCAATCGTGAGGGCTGCCACTCCCCGGAATCAAGCTCGGCCGGCGCGCCTTGCGCGGCTGTCGCACGGCCGGGCTGAATCTGCGCGAGCGGCAAATTAAACTTGGCGCCGTGGCGCACGCGCTTCTCGACGATGGGCAGAACAGTGGCACGCGGCAATTCGGAAAGCAGTCCTTCGAGCCCTATCACCCGCGCGGTGATCTTCCCCGATTTCGCGTCCTCGGCAAGCTCGGCGAGCGGCACGGCGTGGTCGAGCGTAAACTCCCCCACCGCGGTGCGGGTTATTTCCGCCAGGTGAGCGCCCGACCCGTGGAGCTTACCCAGGTCGTGCGCCAGCGAACGAATGTAGGTGCCCGCGCCGCACTCGACCGAGAAGCGAGCGATGGCGCCTTCGATTCCCGTTAGCCTGAATTCGTACACTTCCACGTCAATCGGTTCCAGCTTCACGGGTTTATTTTTGCGCGCGAGTTCGTGCGCCGGCCGCCCGTGAATTTTTTTGGCCGAAAAGGACGGCGGAGTTTGCTGGATTTTCCCCGTGAATTGCGCGGCCAGCCCCTGAATTTGCGCCTCATCGAGCGCGGGCGCCGAATCCGCGCCCTGGGCTTCGCCATCAGCGTCATACGTATCCGTGGCGAAGCCGAAGCGCACGGCGCAGGTGTAGCGTTTACGCCGTCCCTTATAGAAGCGCGCGAGCCGAGTGGCTTTGCCGAGCGCGAGCACCAGCACACCCGTGGCCAGCGGGTCGAGCGTGCCAAGGTGTCCGATTTGGCGGAAGCCGACGAGGCGGCGCACGGTTTCGACCACGTCGTGAGACGTCTTTCCCCGCGGCTTATCGACTACGAGGATTCCATCGAGTGGAGGCGGTTGGGGGATTCGCGACATTTTGGCTTTATTCGCAGCGCCGGATTCGAGCCGGCAAAACTTCGGGCGACGCCCGCTACGATTTCTCCGGCTGATGTACTTTCCGCAGCAGCTCGTCGATATGCTCGCCGTACTCCTCGGATTCATCGACGAGGAAAATGATCTCGGGAGCGCGCCGGAGCCGAAGCCGCTCGACTAATTCGTGGCGGACGAAACCCGCGGCGGCTTTCAAGCCCGCGAGCGCTTTGTTTCGCTCCGCATCGTCTCCGGGAATCTGAACGAAAACGCGCACCGCGCGCATGCCGGGCGCGACGCGAACCTCCGTGACGCTAAGCGGCACCGCCAAGCGTGGATCTTTCAACTCACCAGCCAGCATCAGTCCAACTTCATTGCGGATCTCTTCCGCAATTCGTTCCGCGCGAAATCCGCCGACGGTCATTCCCCATCCTCGAAATATTCGATTTGGCTTGAAACCAGATCGCGCCCCAGAATGCGCTCCGATTCGGTGGCGATCGCTTGAACCGATTCCTCGAGATGCTTGCCGTCGCCCGAAATGGTGACCACACCGACGCGCGACCGCTGCCAAACCTCTTGATGATCCAGCTCGGAGACGGCCACGTTGAAGTGGGCGCGCAATCGGTCTTTCAGGCCGCGAAGCACCTGCCGCTTGTCTTTCAACGACTGCGCGTCAGAAATGTGAATTTCCAGTGTGAGGAGGCCGACCGGCATTTCCGTTCATCCCGAGGCAGTAAAGGCGCGCCCTTTTCGGAGGCAAAACCGGAGCGAGCCGAGGGTACAGGCTCCGGTCCGCACCGAAAAACTTCGCGCGTTGCGCCCGGCGCGCGCGCGTCTAGCCGCGCCTGGCTTCTACCACCGCTTGCGGCCGTGCCGCTCGATCGGGCGGAGCTTCGACCGGCGCGACCTTCTCGATCTTGAAGCATTCCAGAGAATCGCCAACTTTGACGTCGTTGAAATTGGAGATGCCTGCGCCGCACTCGAAACCGGCGCGCACTTCGCTCGCGTCTTCCTTGAACCGCCGCAGGGAACTGATTTTGCCCGTGTAGATCACCACGTTGTCGCGAAGCACGCGCACATCCGCGTCACGCTTCAAGATTCCTTCCTGCACGGAGCATCCCGCAATCATGCCCACGCCCTTCACGCGGAAGGTGTCGCGAACTTCGGCGCGGCCCAGGTAGGTCTCCTTGATGAGCGGCGCCAGCAGTCCGGAGACGGCTTTCTTCAGCTCGTCAATCAACTCGTAGATAATCGTGTGGAGGCGGATGTCCACGCCTTCGCGCTGCGCGAGATCGGACGCTTTGCGCTCGGGCCTTACGTTGAATGCGACGATAATCGCATTGGAAGCCGACGCGAGCAGCACGTCGCGCTCGGTCACCGCACCGACGCTCGCCTGGATCACTTTCAGCCGCACCTGATCGTTCGAAAGTCCCGGCAACAGCTCGTTGAGGACTTCCACCGAACCTTGCACGTCCGCTTTGACGACCACGGGCAATTCTTTCATTTCGCCTGCTCGAAGTTGTTCGTGCAGCTGATCGAGCGTGAGGCGGCCGGAAGGACCGGTCTTGGCCAACGCCGCCTCGCGCTGTTTGCCTTGACGGTACTCGACGATGTGGCGGGCCTTGGCTTCGTCCGCCACCTGGAATTGGTCGCCCGCTTCGGGCACGCCTTGCAATCCGAGAACTTCCACGGGAGTGGACGGTTCGGCCTTCTGAATGGCCTGGCCGCGATCGTCAAACATTGCGCGAACTTTGCCGTACACCGCGCCGACGATGAAAACATCGCCGACGCGCAAGGTTCCGTTCTGTACCAGCACGGTAGCCACAGGTCCACGGCCCTTATCCATGCGGGATTCGAGAACGGTGCCGCTGCCGGGAGCGTCGGGATCGGCCTTGAGTTCGCGCAAATCGCTGACCAGCAGAATCATCTCGAGCAAGCGCGGCAGATTTTTCTTGGCCTTGGCGGAGACTTCCACCATCACCGTGTCACCGCCCCATTCCTCGGGCATCAAGCCGCGGTCGGCGAGCTGGCGCTTCACGCGCTCGGGGAGAGCCTCGGGCTTGTCGATTTTATTTATGGCGACAATGATGGGCACGTTGGCGGCTTTGGCGTGCGCAATAGCCTCTTCCGTCTGCGGCATCACGCCATCGTCCGCGGCTACGACCAGGACGACAATGTCCGTAACCTTTGCGCCGCGCGCGCGCATTCGCGTGAACGCTTCGTGGCCTGGCGTGTCGATAAAAACGATCCGCCGCTGGTCCACGTGCGCTTCATATGCGCCGATATGCTGGGTAATTCCGCCCGCTTCGCCCGCCGCTACTTCGGTTTCGCGAATGGCATCGAGCAGGCTGGTTTTGCCGTGGTCCACGTGGCCCATCACGGTGACTACCGGAGCGCGCGCCAGTTGGTTTCCACTGCGCTCTTCCTTGATTTTTTCTTCCTGGACCACTTGCTCTTCAAAGGTCACAACTTGGACGATTCCGTTGAACGCCTCGGCCAAGCTGGTCGCGGTTGGGACATCGAGAGCCTGGTTGATGCTGGCGAAAACACCGCGGTCGAGCAAGGTTTTCAGCAAATCCTTGGCGCGAATATCCATCTTCTCGGCAAGCTCGCGGACGGTGATACCTTCCGTAACCGTGACGTTCCGTGGCTCGCGTTGCACAGGGGCCACAGGTTCAGCGTGAGCCGCGCGTCCTGCTCCCAGACCAGCGCGCGTTCGAACCGGGTGCAGCCTGCGCTCACCCTCGGCATAGCGTTTTTCGATGGTCGGACGTCCGCGTGAGGCGGGCGGTTTTCGCTGGTACAGGGGCTTTCCTGGTTCTGCCTTGGGCAGACCTGAAACGCCCGTTGCGCCCGGACGCTGGCTTCCAATGGGCGCCTGCCCGGGACGACCGGTGCCCGGCCGCTGCGGGAATCTTGGTGGCGGCGCGCCACCAGGTCTCGGTGGGCCGCTCGGTCTGGACTGACCTGGTGCAGCCGCAGGGCGCATTCCTTGAGGAGCGCCCGGCCGACTTTGGCCGAAACCTTGACCAGGACGCGCCGGGAATCGGCCAGGCTGTCCTGCCTGCGGGGGACCTGCGGGCCGTGGCGCACCCGGGGCGCCTGTGGCTGGAGCTGAAGAAGCCGCTGCCGGACGCATCGTGCCGGGGGCGGACGGCTGTCCCGTGGCCGTTCCTGGAGGGGACGGGCGGCTCGGTGGCACAGTCCGTGACGCAGTTGGCGAACCCGAAGGCGCGGCTGGCCGAGTCGCAGCCGCAGTTGCAGGGGCGGCCGGCGAAACAGTCGAACGCACCGGCGCAGACGGAGCCGCTGCAGGCGGCGCCGCGCCCGGCGTGGGCGATGGCCTTGCCGGAGCCGCTGGCGAACTGGGGGCAGCATGCGCAGCCGGTGCCGGGGCAGGCCCAGCGGGCTTCGCGGGTGCCGCGGCAGGCCGGAGGACCTTTGACTTTGCGGCTGTCTTGGCCGCCTCCGCCGCCGCTTCTGCGTCCGCTAGCTCACGAAAATGCTTTCGCGCCAGCTCGGCATGCTCAATGTCGAGTGAGCTCGAATGGGTCTTTTTCTCCGTGACGCCGATCTGGGGCAGAAAGTCGATCAGCACCTTGGCTTTGATCTCAAGCTCTCGCGCCAGTTCGTTGATGCGGATTTGGTTGGAATCTGACATCAGCCTCTATTCTTTGAACAAGTCGTCCAGTCCAAAACTCTTTTGCCCCGCGCCGATTCCGCCGGGAGCCGGGTGCTATTCCTCGGGAGTTTCTCGCTTCTCGGCGCTTTCGTCCACCGTGGAGGCTGCTTCCTTATCCGCCGGAGTGGTTTCTTCAGCCTCTTCAGACGGTTCCTCCGCGCTCGGCACCGGATCGGCTTGCGCTTCTTCGGTCAAGTCGGCCGCTCCTGCCTCGTCCAGCACCTCGGTTGCCTCCGGCGTTTCAACACTTGCTTCTGGCATTGCTTCGGCCGCCGCTTCATCTTCAGTCGATGGTTCAATTGGCGCGATCGGCTGCGCTTCAAGGGCCTCGAAGTACGCCGCGACCGATTGGTGAATCTTTTCCACCATTTTCTCGCCGATGCCAGGAATTTCTACTAGTTGCTCCGGGGTCATATCGGCGAGTTTTTCGATCGAAGTGATTCCCGCGGCTTCGAGCTTCTCAATCGTTTTCGGGCCGACGCCGCTGAGTTCGGCAAGCGCGGTGCCCGGAGCGGTGAGCGCGGCCATCTGCGCTTCGATTTCGCGCCGCTTTTCTTCCTCGCTCTTGATATCCACATTCCAGCCGATCAGCTTGCTGGCGAGGCGGACGTTCTGCCCCTTCTTGCCGATGGCCAGCGACAATTGTGTATCCTCGACAATCACTTCGAGGCGCTTTTCCTCGGGGTCCACAATCTGCACGCGAGTAACTTTCGCGGGGCTGAGGGCTTTTTGGGCGAAGGCGACTGTTTCTTCGCTGTACGGAATGATGTCGATCTTTTCACCGCGAAGTTCGCGGATGATCGATTGCACGCGCATGCCTTTCATTCCGACGCACGCGCCCACGGGATCCACATCTTTGTCCCGGCTTTCGACGGCAATTTTTGTGCGCTCGCCCGCTTCGCGCGCCACCGCGCGGATTTGTACGGTGCCGTCATAAATTTCCGGCACTTCCATTTCGAAGAGCCGCTGCACCAAGGCGGGATCGGCGCGCGAAACAACCACCTGCGGTCCTTTTGCAGCGCGCTCGACCGCTCGAATCGTTACACGGAGCCGGTCGCCGACGTTGTAGGCCTCAAGGCGCGACTGTTCGCGCTTTGGCAGTCGCGCTTCGGTACGGCCGAGGTCCACGATCATGTCCGGACCTTCCATACGCTTCACTACGCTGTTGATCAGCTCGCCCACCCGGGTGTGAAATTCGTTGTAGATCGTATCCCGCTCGGCTTCGCGCACTTTTTGCAGGATCACCTGCTTGGCGGTCTGCGCGGCAATTCTCCCGAGCACGTCGGTAGGTTTGGTCTGCGTGATTTCTCCGCCGACCTCGATTTCCGGATTTCGCTTGCGGGCGTCCGTCAGGGAAATTTCTCGAACGGGATCCGCTACTTCGTCCACTACCATGTGAACTGAAAAGACGTCTATCTGGCCGCTTTCGGGGTTGAATTTCGAGCGCAGCTCTTCCTCAGTGCGGTAGTATTTGCGTGCCGCCACGACCATCGCGTCCTCGATGGCCGCGACGATGATCTCCGGTTCAATGTGCTTCTCCCGGCTGATCTGCTCGATTGTCTGGTATAGCAGACTGACCATCTGTCTTTCTTTCTCCCCCCGATGCCCTCATGGCCCATCACAATTCCACGACCAAATTCGCCTTCCGAATCTGGTTATACGGCACGGCAACCTCGCGATCGCGAACCGCCAGCTTTACAACGCCATTGTCGTGGCCAGCCAGCCGGCCTTCCCAGTATTTCTGGTTCTCGACCGGTTCTGTCAGCCAGATTTTCGCCAGCCTTCCGGCAAACCGATCATAGTCGGCCGGCTTGATTAACTTTCGATCCAGCCCCGGTGAACTGATCTCCAGCACATAACTGCCTGTTCCCGGAATCAGCTCTTCCACATCCAAAATAACGCTCAACTGCTCGCTCACCCGCTGGCAGTCGCTGTGGCTCACAGCCGCGTCGGGGTGTTCCGGATCGGGCAGGCGGTCGATATAAACCCGCAGCAGCCGCTGCTTTCCGACCTTCCACTCGACGTCGAAGATTTCCAGACCCTCGGAATGGGCCACCCTCTCCGCCGCCTGTCGAATCCTTTCTAGGTCCATTCTCTTCTAATCGCAGCAGTTACCCCCGGCCGGAGGAACCGGGTCCCAGTTTTCATGCGGCCAACAAAAAAGTGGGCTCGCGCCCACTAGTTTGTGCGACCTATCTGGAAGCAAATTTAGTATAAGCTTGGTTACCCCTGAAACGCAAGCCACCGCCCCAGACTTGATTTCGATGCGTTTTTGCAGGTGTTTTACCCGAGGGATAATCACGCCGTATTCTGCTACCATGCGCCGTCTGGAAGTGCAGACACTCTTGAACGGAGTCGATGGCGATGCAAACGCCGGATTCAGACGCCAAAATTGAGTTAAACCAGGTTGTCCAGAAGTATTTGGGAGCGGCAGGCAGCTATGGGCGGCCGGTGCCGCTGGATTCCCTGGGCCTTTCGGCCAGGGAAGTCGAGGATGTGTTCGGCACATTCGACGAGGACTACCACATCAGCCGCTACTTCCACTTTGAGTGCGCTTCCGGCGCGAATTTCCAGATCAACGGCTTTCCGCAAACGCACGTTTCGATTGACGCGGAAATCCAGAGCATCCTCTAGTCACTTTTTTCGCGACGGCTAATCGCGGATTCCGGCGAGAGTCTTCGGATCGGAAAATCAGCGATCTTCAAACCCTCGCCGAATCTTCGCGTTGCTAGCTGGCTGTCTGTGCGCGCTGTTGCGTCTTCGCAGCTTCCTGCATCCGTCTGCTTATCTCTTCCGATGAAACATCCTCTTTGTGAGTGGCCAGCGACCAGGAATGGCCGAACGGATCGGTGAGCCGGCCGTAACGGTCGCCCCAGAGCTGGTCGGCGAGCGGTTGCGCTTCCCTGGCGCCCGCAGACAATGCCTTCTTGAAGGTCGAGTCAACGTCCTCGAGATACAAAAAGATACTGACCGTGGAGCTGCCGAGCGATTGGGGAGAGCGGACCCCGGTACTTGCCTGCGAAGGGCCCAGCATAATGATCGAGTCGCCTATCTTGATTTCGGCGTGCGAAACTTTTCCGTCGGGTCCGGGCATGCGCATGATTTCCTTCGCTCCAAACGCCTGCTGATAGAACTCAATTGCGCGGGCTCCGTCGTCAACCACGAGATAGGGTGTGACGGTGTGAAAACCTTCCGGAACTGGTTTTACTTTTGCCATAACTTCTCCTTTCGGCGTGAGTCCCGATCTTAATGGCGGGACGTTAATGGTTGGTGAAAGGCTGGGGGCGAAATCTGCTGGGTAAGAGACGTTCTTACCGCAACGGCGGATGAAAATCAAATTGCGGATCGACGTCGACCGGAATATCGGAGCCTTTCGCCAGCGCGGCGGAGAGCTGCGGGGGCATAACTGCGTACTTTTTGAACCACTTCTCGGTACGTGCGCGGTCCCCCGTGGCCTCTTGTTCGAGCAATTCCTTGGCGAGCGACGCGATTGCGCCGGGCATTTTCTCGAAATCAACTTCGTAGAGGCCGGTGGAGGAGTTTCGGCGAACGGCGCCCTGCTCCGTGAGGTAACTCAGCTCCATCATGGCGCCGGCGCCGTGCGCCTCGGCTATTCCGAAGCGGATGGTGCGAAAAGTTTCACCGAGAAAGGACGCGTAAATTTCATTTAACTTGTCGCTTGGAATTACACCGTGATCCACCAGCCACTTCACGCAGAGCAGGCCGGTGATGTCCGCTTTGGATTCCTCGAGTGCGGAATATCGCGGGCCGATTGCTTCGCCAATGTGGAGCTTGCCATTCGACCCGTGCACGTATGTGGGGCCGAGTCCGTGGGAGATTTCGTGGAGGATTACAAAATCGAGCGTGCCTTCGCCGGTAACCATCTTGGCTTGATCGGCGGGCAGGAGACGCTCGGCGAGCGGCAGAATGATGAAGTTCACGCGGGCATCGAGGAAATTCTTCCAGAAGATTTTCTTAGAGCCTTTTTCCTGGTGGATGCGCGGATCGTTCGGCAGATTATCGGCCACGGCCTGGTAACCGTGGAGCAGGTCGCCCGCACGATAAATGGCGTCCACCACTTCCATCGGCGAACGCTGTCCGCGTTCGGAAGGCAAGTCTTCGTGCGGGAGTGGAAGCGATTCCTGGAGATCGGGGACGTACTTCTGAAATGCGGCGACTTTTTTGCTTTCTACGTCGTTGCGAATCATGACGGACGCGCCGTAGGACGTTTTCACGCCGAGCAGATCATCAAGGTAAACTTCGTAAGGAGCGAAGACGACGTCGAATTTCGGATTATCGAGGTCCATCCAGGCGACGTCGCTCGGATAGTAATCGTCAGAGAGCAGAGCATCGGCGCGCAGGCGGAGGAATCTCGCGAAAGCAGGATCGTCGCTAAGCGCGGCGGCGGCGCGGAGATCCGCGGCCATGGGCACGAGAAATTCACGATAGGCGTTGTGATAGGCAATTACGCCGACTCCTGCGGCTGGCAATTTAAAGTAGCCTGCTGTCATCGGATCGATGCGACTGTTTACTAGAATCGTGTACGGATTGTAGTAGACCGCTTTCGCGCCTGGATTCGCGTCGACGAGTGCATCGAATTCCTGCTTGGTCATACCCCAGGGGAAAAAGCCACGGCCGGGCGGCATCGGCTGCGTGCCGACGAAGGGCTTGTTGTCGTTTATGAGATCGTAGCGACCGCCATTAATTTTTAGATATTCGCGCAGCATCTGGTCCCGCGGATTCTTGCTGTTTGCGAGCGAGAGATAAAGCTTTAGCCCCTCGGGATCGCTCTGGCGCCAGTAGATGCAGTCGAGGAGGCCGGCCGCGTCGACGAGCTTATCCACCATTTCCTTTTCGCGCGGGGTGAGATCCTTCGAGTCGAACGGAATTTTGATGGGCTTGAATTTTGCAAACTGCTGGGCAAGATCGGGCGCGATAACCGGTTTGGATGAGGCGGCGGACTGCGAGGCAGATGACCTTGGAGCTAGTGCCGTCCACGCCGCTCCGACGACGATCAAGCCCAAAAGTATCAGAGAGAAAATTGAGGATCGGGGAACGCCCCCTCGCGAAAAGTTGTGAGTAGAATCTACCTCGATCCTTTGTTTTCTGTAAGTTGCGCCACGTTCTAATCGTCTCTCACTTGCGAGTAGAGATGAGCGAGGCGTGGCCGCTGTCGGATCGGCGGGATTTCTCTTTCGGCCGCCGCGGCCCATGTTTTGGTCGGCTCCCTTAGTGTTTCGCACGCGCCTATATTAGAGCAGGGCGCGGCTAGCGCAAGGACAAACTCCTGTGGACTTTTGCGGCGATCAACCATGGCGAAGAGAAGCGCGGGGCTTCTGATGTATCGGGTGCGGGAGGGAAAGTTGGAGGTTTTGCTCGTGCATCTGGGTGGGCCGTTTTGGGCGAAGAAGGATGCCGGGGCTTGGTTTGTGCCTAAGGGAGAAGTGGAGCCTGGCGAAGACCAACTTGAGGCGGCCAAGCGCGAATTCAAAGAGGAAACCGGTTTCGATCCGGGAGGTGAACTGCAACCTCTCGGAATCGTGAAGCACAAGAGCGGAAAGACGGTTACGGTGTGGGCCTTCGAGGGCGATTGCGATCCTGCCGCTTTGAAAAGTAATACCTTCACAATCGAGTGGCCGCCACGTTCCGGGAAGCAAAAGGAATTCCCAGAAATCGATCGCGCCGATTTTTTCACGCTGGATGCGGCGCGCGCCAAAATTCATCCGGCGGAATTCGAGTTTGTGGCTCGACTGAATTCACTGCTTTCCGGGCGTGCCACGAAATTTTGACTTGCGACATGGAACAGATGCAAGCCAGAGGCAGACGCTTAGAAGTAAAATATCCTCGGTGACGAAATGTCGCCAGAAGTAGCTGAGGCGAAAATGCGCGGCCTAATCTCCGGGGTGATCCTGACAACGATCTTTGTTCTCGTACCACCGGCCTCGCGCGCCGGACAGGAGAAAATCGTTTGGAACGCTCAGGAGAAACCCATCGTGCAACAGATTAGTTCGCTGCGTTCGTTGCCAGATGATGTTCGAGCGCGGACGACGAAGCAACTTGCGTTTCGGATTCGGGAACTGCCGGCCGGCGCCCACAAACTGACGCTGGCCAATTCGCTCGCGAATCTTTCGACCGAAGGCGATTTCGGGCGCGACGCGCTTCAGGAGGTGACGACCACTCTTGCTGACGCGCTTCGCGAACACCCCGTCCCCGAAGAAAAGGGTCAACCCGCCGCGCCGTACATCGAGCTTGCGGAACTGGCCCGTTACGAGCACATGCGAGCGGCGTCTGATTCGCCGGAGTTTTCCGCGGCAATGGCGAAACTTGAAAGGGACGACGAAGGGCGCCAACATGCGGATTTCACGCTTACAGATCTAGCGGGCAAAAGTTGGAAACTCAGCGGACTTCGCGGAAAAGTTGTCGTCGTGAATTTCTGGGCTACTTGGTGTCCGCCGTGCCGCAAGGAAATGCCCGATCTCGAAACTCTCTACAATCGGTTTAAGGGTGAAGGACTGGTTGTGCTTGCGATATCGGATGAAGATGCGGGCAAGGTGCGGCCGTTCATCGCCGAACACCAAGTGACGTACCCGATCCTGCTTGATCCGGGCCGCAAGGTGAACGATTTATTTCAAGTCGAGGGAATTCCTAAAACCTTCGTCTATAACCGCAACGGCAAGCTGGTCGCACAATCCATCGATATGCGGACGCAGAAGCAGTTCCTTAGAATGCTCGCGGAAGCAGGACTCAAGTAGCCATCGCAGGGAGAACTGTGCAGGCGGGGAATCGAACACGACCCCGAACTACAGAGTCCCGTGGAATGGCGTTGCAGCCGCGCCAAATCCAATCGGTGGATTTTGTGCGGACTCCTCGCTACTCTGGGCCGTCAGGCACCTTCGACGATACGAAAATCCCGTTGAGCGGCATTGTCGAAGGCTCTTAGTGCCGCCCTGTACTGGTCGCTTTCATATGCGGCGATCGCCTTTTCCGGGTTTTCAAACTCAACGAGGACGACCAGTTGATCTACTCCCGCCTCGCGGGTTTGCGCGGGCTTGCCTCCAATGATCACACGACCTCGCAAAGCATCCAGCGCAGGGCGCGCAAGCCTCGCATATTCTGACATCGCGGCGGGATTCGAGACGGATTCGTAGCACACTACCGAATATCCCTTCTTAGCCATTGAGTCCTCTTGAACTTGACCTGAATAGCTGCTAGTTTGCGACGGCGGCGGTAGGGGCGGGGTGGCCGTCGACGATTTCGTGGACGATTTTGGCGGCCAGGGCCTTGCTTGTGGCGCAGGCTGAATCGTTGATGCGGCACTGGGCGATGGTGAACTTGCAGCCGCAAGTACAAAGCTCCGTGTTCATGCGCTTAAGCGCTTCGCGCTTTTGCTCCGCAGTCAGCCCCTTAAAATCCACGCCGGGGAGTTCTGTGGCGTTCGCTGCATTCTTCATGAAAATCTGGCCGACATCCTGGAACGTTTCAACCTTCGCCTTTACCGGCATGCCGAGCAACGATCGGATTTCGGTGTCATAAACTCCGATGGGGTAGAGGCCGGCGTGCTTTTGGACGACGCGTCCTTCGGGCGAGATAATAAATGAGGTAGGAAGGGCCGGAACGCCTCCATATTCGGCCTCAATGGCGCCGCTACCCATCACGACCGGATAGGTGATGCCAATCTGCTTGGCGAATTCCCGAACCTCGCTGGCGGGTGCGTCGTCCATCGAGACGCCGATGATCTGGAGCTTGTCCTTGTAGCGGCTGGAGAGTTCGATCAGCTCTGGAATCTCTTCGCGGCAGGGAGGGCACCAAGTGGCCCAAAAATTTACGAGCACGACTTTGCCGTGCAAGCCAGCTGTGGAGATGATGCCGCCGTCCAAATCGCTTACTAGAAACGGAGGCATGCGCTCGGGATTGCGCGCGAAGTGGATTACCGATGGCACGCCCGAATCATCGGCATCATCTCCGCTCTCCTGCGCGCTTTCGGCATGAGCAGCTAATGAGTGGGAAGAAGCGGCGTGATTCGAGGCTAAGATGCGGCGCGCGCGGACCAGGGTCACAATGCCGATCAGCAGGAGAATAGCCGCGCCCAGCGCCAATAAGATTGTGGAAGTCCGCCTCATGCGATTCCTTGGGTATTATGAAGCAGAGCATAGATTCGCACAATCATTTGGAGTTCAGCGATGGTGGCTCCGGTCCGCTACGGGATGGGTCTTCCCGAATTGAAACGCCAGATTAGAAACCGCAGTAGTGCTGGAGCGTTAAGTGCTGAGTATGGAACAATCGATGCGAGGAATTATAAGTTTCTGTGAGGCATGCCGTTTGCAATGAGCAGGGCGTGGTCGCGTTCCTACGCGGTCCGCGCTATTGGGGGATGGGGAGGAAGGGGCCCATTTACTGATGGAACGGATCGTTCCCACCTGCCTCTGAGAGGGAAGCTAGGATGGATGACCCCATGGTCCGGTCTCGCCTAGGCCGGGCCAATGGAACGCGACTTTGGGGGTTCCCGATCCCAAGCGGGGCCCCCTCTTTTTTTTCCATCCGATATCTGCGCAATTCAACTGCTCGAAGATCTATCTGGGCCTGTGGCTGGGTTGCATCCGGCGGCGCGTGCGATAATCCCCCTGCGCATGCGCAACATCAAACTCACAATCTCGTACGAGGGCACGAATTTTCATGGATGGCAGATTCAGCCGGGCCTTCCAACAATTCAAGGGCTGTTGAACGATGCTGCATGCACCATCACGCAGGAAAAAATTGTGGTTCACGGCGCCAGCCGAACCGACAGCGGAGTGCACGCGCTGGGGCAAGTGGCGCACTTCAAGACGCTGTCCGGCCTGCCGGCATCGGAATTTCAGCGTGCGCTGAATGCGTTGCTGCCGCCGGCAATTCGTATAGTGGACGCGGAGGAAGTTGGCCCCGAGTTCCATGCGCGCTGGCTGGCGCAGGCCAAGACCTATCGCTATCGAATTTATCGCGGACAGGTGCTGCCGCCGTTCGATTACGGCCGCGCGCTGCACTATCCGTGGCCGCTCGACGAGGATGCCATGGCCACAGCCGCGCGCGAGTTCACGGGTGAGCACGACTTTACTTCATTTGCGGCGTCGTCCGGCTCCGAGGAAGACGACGGCGGGCGCAATATGATCCGCGTGATCCATTCCTCGGAGTTGATTGTTCAGGTGGCGAATGAGGAAATCGAGTACACGGTACGCGGGCGATCGTTTTTGAGATACATGGTGCGGAAGATCGTGGGGACGCTCATTGAAGTGGGGAAGGGAAGGCTCGCAGTTTCGGATATTCCCAGAATTCTGGAAATGCGCGACCGGTCGTCCTCGGGACCGACCGTCCCGCCGGAGGGTTTGTACCTCGTTTCGCTGGAATATCCGGATCCTACGAACTCGCTGGGGTCGCACCACTCGTAAAGGCGGTCGCCGGGCTTGACATTTCGCTGTGATGACTTTTGCTGAGTGAAAAGCGGATGTTCAAACACGGTTGCTTGCTACTTTCCGGCGCGCTATTGTGGGAATGCCTCGTTGAGAGCCTCACGGAGTCACTTTCTTGAGCAGGAGATGGCCTCATGAATGTCGCTTACAGCCAAATCGACACCGAATTTCGCGAAGCGGTTGAAAAAGAATGCGCGCGCCATGTCGAAAAGTTGAATAGGATTCTGAAGCGGTACACGCCCGACGCAATACAGCTGCATGTGTCGTTAGAAAAGAGTCCGCGGCGAATCGAGTACAACTCCTCACTTAACTTGACGCTGCCGACTGGGGTGCTTCATGCCACGGGTTCCGGCGGGAGCGTGCGCTCCAGCGCAAAGGCGGCCTTCTCCGAAATCGAGAGCCAGCTGAAAAAACATCAGCAAAAGCTGCGCAAAGACTACGTTTGGAAACGAAAGCGCGGGCGCGGCGCAGTAAAGCTCGCGGAGCTCCCGCAGGCGGACTGAAAGGCCAACGCGCTTTCGCGGGAAAGTAAACCGGACAGCGTGGAACCTGCTTGTAGGCGCGTCCTTCTTGTGGTTGAATAATTACGGCAAAGGAGTTTGCCTCCCCTCGCTCGTGGGGATAAAACGCCGTTTCTTCAACGGCTGATAACTCCTCCTAATTACTGCAGCACCGGCTTGGTGCATGAGGACGGTATGGGAGGAGCCAGAACCAATCGCACAATCGAAATATACGCTCCGAAGCGTGCCCCTCTGGATTTGCTCGGGTCATGCGGCCGTCCAACTATCTCAATTCATTTTCTTCCACGGTTCGGTGTGACGAACTCGAAAGGAGAGAAAGCAGAGTCATTACCATGACCAAATATCTTATTGTTGGAATCGGAGGAGCCGTAGGGTCAATATTGCGTTTCTGGGCCGGAGGCTACGTGAGCGGCCGATTGGGCGCTCGCTTTCCGTACGGCACATTCGTCATCAATATCACGGCCTCGTTTTTAATTGGTTTTGTCATGACCCTTCTGGCCGAGAGAACGCACTGGAATCCGAATTGGAGGTACTTGATTCCTATTGGATTCCTCGGAGGATACAGCACGTTTTCCGCTTTTGAGTACGAGACGTTTCGTGTCTTCCAGGACGGCGAGCTTCTCGTTGCGGCGATGAATATCGTGCTGAGCGTGGCCGTTGGTTTTGTCTCGGTCTGGCTGGGGGTCATCATCGGAAAGGCAATTTCGTAACCAAGTAGCGGCGAGAGCCGCTGAATTCTCGATCGCACACTGCGGAATCGGAAGCTTGGGGAGGGCCACATGCTAAAGGCAGGACCTGCCAAAAAGGTCAGCATCTACGTAGGGGAAGATCACAAGTACCACGGGCAATCCTTGTATGTCGCGATTCTGGACTTTCTTTTCTACCGCGGAATCTCCGGCGCCAGCGTGACGCGAGGGATCGCGGGATTCGGAGCTGATCATCACCTCCATACAACTCGGATTGAGGCCCTCACGCAGGGTCTTCCAATGAAGATTGAATTTATCGAGTCTGTGGAGAAGGTCGAAGAAGTTTTGCCGAAACTCTACGATTTAGCAGGCACGGGGCTGATCGAAATTCAAGACACCACGGTGCTCAAACCGGCGGAATTATCGGGAAAAAAGGTCACGCAAGAATCATCGCCCTCCCTCAAGCGCGAGGGCAAGGCCAAGTTGATGAGGATTTATGTCGGCGAGAACGATAAGTGGAGCGATAAGCCGCTGTACAAGGCTTTGATCGAAAGCATGCGGGCAAATGACATCGCCGGAGTGACGGTGTATCAGGGAATTCTGGGTTATGGCGCGAACCGGCGAATCCACAAGGATTCCGCGCTACACCTGTCGCACGATCGTCCCATGATGCTGTCCGTCGTCGAAACCGAGGAAAAGCTGCAGGCTTATTTCCCCATTCTCGATCAGATGGTCCAGCAAGGGCTCGTTGTCTTGTCCGATGTGGATATCATCAAGTACACCCACGACATTGTGACAACGGAGCGGAGAAAGGAGGCCCGGTCATGAAGCTTTCAGGGAAAGCGAAAATGCTGCGAATTCACTTCGGTGAGGACGATAAGTGGAAGGGCAAACCGCTTTATCGCGCGATTGTTGAGAAATGCCGCGAATTGGACATTGCGGGCGCCACCGTACTGCGAGGCATCGAAGGATACGGGGCGAGCACACTCATCCGCAAGACTCACCTGCTATCATTTTCCCACGACGCTCCCGTGATGGTGAGCGTCATCGATTCCGAGGACAAAATTCAAAAACTGTTGCCGTTCCTCGATGAAGTGGTCGAAGAAGGGCTGATCGCCACGTCCGAAGTCGAAGTGATCAAGTACTCCCATCAGGATGGCACACGTTCTTAGTAGAAAAAACAACGAGGTACAAAGAATCTACCGCGGCCGATCAAATATGCGACAGATGAAGGCGCCCGCGAAATCCTAATGAGCCCCCGCTCGGCCATGCCCACTAATCTCTTCAATGCCATTCGCGAAGTGCAGGCCCACCTGGCACGACGAACAACGCTGTATATTTATTCTGAGCATCGATGCCAGCTAAATCATTTCCATGTAAGATGTTAAAACACACAGGGGCGTAGCTCAGTGGTAGAGCAGCGGCCTTTTAAGCCGAAGGTCGTGGGTTCGATCCCCACCGCCCCTACCAATATCGTCCGGCTCGTGCGCTATTCTCATTCTTTTTCTTGGCTTTTTCCCGCAGTGTCGATTCGCGGTCTTCGAACAATCTCAAGAACGCAGGCTGAGTAACGCCTGTCGTTGCAATCTGAAAAGTGTCACAATCATTTGGACGGGTACATGCGCTTGACCGGGATTGATGGGCGCGATAGGCTAGCTAGACAACCGCGAAACTTGATGAAGCAAACCGTCCGAATCGCCGGAGGAATCAACGAACTCTTCGGCACCCTCGACGAAAACCTGAAATTCCTGGAATCCTCGCTGCACGTCAGAACGCACCTGAAGGATCACGACCTTGAGATTGAAGGCGAAGCATCGCAGGTGGAGCGGGCAAGCCACATTCTGGACGCCTACAACGAGCGAATTCGCCACGGGCAGATTCCCAGTAGCCAGGAAGTAAAATCGCTGCTGCACGCCGCCGTGGACGAACCGGCGTCAACATTGCGTGGAACTTTCTCTCCCACTCGCACGCGAACGCTGGGCCGAAAGAGCATCGCGCCGAAAAGCCCCAACCAGCGGCGTTACATCGAGGCCCTTGAAACCTACGATATGGTTTTCGCGATCGGTCCCGGCGGGACGGGCAAAACCTACCTTGCCGTCGCCATGGCGGTTTCGGCGCTGCTTTCCAAGCAAGTGAATCGAATTATTTTGGCGCGGCCGGCGGTGGAGGCGGGTGAGCGGCTGGGATTTTTGCCCGGAACGCTGCAGGAAAAAGTCGATCCGTACATGCGGCCGCTTTACGACGCACTGCACGATCTGGTGGAAGCCGATAAGCTCGAACGTTTTCTCGAAAAAGATATTATCGAAGTCGCTCCGCTGGCTTTCATGCGCGGCCGCACGCTGAATGATTCCTTCGTGATTCTGGACGAAGCGCAAAACACCACCGGCGAGCAGATGAAAATGTTCCTCACGCGCCTGGGCTTCAATTCCAAGGCCGTGATCACGGGCGATGTGACGCAAATCGATTTGCCGGACACGCGGCGTTCAGGGCTAGTAGAGGCCATCGAAGTGGTAGGCAAGATCGAAGGCATCGAGTTAGTTTATTTTGACGAGCGCGATGTGGTGCGGCACAGTTTGGTCCAGCGCATTATCAAGGCTTACGACGAATATTCCGGGGGACAAACTGGCGGAAACTCCGGCCGAGGCGCGTCAGGCTCTGGCCGCCCGAATTCCAGCCGGGAAAATGCCCCTCACAATTAAGGCGAGAGCGGTTTCACATTCAGCGCCCCAATCTCCATGACGGCGATTGAAAACTGGGTGGCGCAAATTCGCGCGGGTGACGTGCGCGCCATGTCGCGCGCCGTGTCCGCGATCGAGAATCGGACGAACGAAGCTGAAGCCCTGCTGCGAGCCCTCTTTCCTTTCACCGGAAAAGCCTCTCGAGTGGGCATCACCGGTGCTCCTGGAACGGGCAAGAGTACCCTCGCGGACCGGCTCGCCGCCCACTACCGCGCGCAGGCAAAGGGAGTCGGCATCATCGCCGTCGATCCCTCCAGCCCGTTTACCGGAGGCGCGATTCTGGGTGATCGCATCCGCATGCAAGGCCACTCATCCGACGAAGGCGTCTTCATACGTTCGATGGCCACGCGCGGTCAATTGGGAGGGCTTGCGCAATCCACGGGCGACGTGATGCTGCTTTTGGACGCCGCAGGAAAAGACATGATCCTCGTCGAGACCGTTGGCGTGGGGCAGGGCGAAATTGAAATTGTGCGGCTGGCGGATTGCACGGTAGTAGTGCTCGTGCCCGGCATGGGCGACGACGTGCAAAGCCTGAAAGCAGGCCTGATGGAAATCGGAGATATTTTTGTTCTCAATAAGAGCGATCGCGAAGGCGCGGGGCAATTCGAAGAGCGGCTTCGCGCTATTTTGCAACTGATGCCAGATCGAGAGGGCTGGAGGCCGCCGGTGGTCCGCACAGTTGCAACTGAAAATGCGGGCGTGGACGAATTGGCGCGCCAAATCGCGTTTTTCCGCGAGCATTTTTCGAGCGCGCCGAGGCGCGGTAGGCGCGAAGTAGCCTACTGGAAGGAATGGCTGATGCGGCTGGTCCGGTCACGATTGCTTGAGCAAGTTGCAGCTAGCGGGATGACGGATGCGAAGTTCGAGGCACTGGCGTCGCAAGTAGCAGCGCGAAAGAAAGACCCGTACGCGGCCGCGAGCGAGATTCTGTCCCGCGCCGGATCGACCAGCTAATCCCAGAAGTCGTCGCGATTGACGAGTTCGACGCCGATCTGGCGCTGGCCTTCGGAGTCAATACGAGAATAGACCACGCGGGCCGACGCGCGGCCGCCCTTGTCTTTGCGCGTCAGTATAACCATCCCGCCCTTTTCAACCGGATGGCGGCACACGAAACCGGCGCCGTGGCGGCTCAGCGTGGAGGTCCACGTATCTTCTTCCCACGTTCGGCGCGGATCCTCGCGGCGCAGCCAGACGGGCACTGCCGTGGCCGTGCGGGGGCTTCGCCTGAGAGACTTGCCCGTTGAGGATATCCACGCGAGAACATCCTGAAGACGCGTTTTCATCTGCTCATCCGCGAGGCGCCCATCGTCGGCAAGGTCCTCGGCTTGGCGCGCCCATTGCGCCAAGAATTCCTTGAAAGCGCCGGCGGCCGTGGCGTCCGGCTTCTGCAGCAAGCGTTTGTGGCGCGCTTGCAGTTCCTGGAACGAATCTGAAAGGAAATGATTGAGGCAAAAGAGGCGCGAATCGACTTCCGCGGAGACAACCTCCTCGCAGGATTCAACGCTGCATGAAATATTGCCGGCTGCCAGTAGTAGGAGGCCCACCGATTCGATTTGACCTTCCATCGCTCCGCCTGGGAACGGCCCTGAAAGGGGTCCGCCTATTCCTTGGACAGTTTTCCGATTCCCTGAGCCAGCTGAGAAATCGCGCCGCTGACAAATTCGAGATGGCTGCGGCTGTGACGCGACATTTCCGCCGCGAATTGACGCGATATCTCCGCCGCCTTTTCTTTCAAGCCGGCAAGAGCGCTTTCGGCGACAGGCTCCAACGCGCCCTTTAGGCGGGCTTGGGTTTCTGCCTCCTCCTGCTGGGCCGAAGTTCGAACAGTCTGGAGAGCCGAGTCCGCAGCGGCGGTGACGGCGCGATCGATTTCCTGGCGAGCGCTATCGAGGCCCTTCTGAACAATCGTTTCGAGCCGCTTGTCTAGCCGAGCGCAAGTCTCTTCTAGCCGTGCCGCGGAGTGTTCCACAGACTGCCGGCAAAGCGTTTCGAAGTCCTCTTGGCGTTTGGTCAGATCCGCGACCACCTGGCGCGCATGGTCGATCACCGGCCCCGACTCTTGCTTCAGACGGGCGATGATGCGATCCACTGCGTCCTTGCGGGAACTATCGAGAAATCCCTGAAGCCGGCTTTGGGCCATGGCCGTCAGCGTCGTGGAAACCTCCTCCAGCTCGCGATTGCGAGTTTCCACCGAAGTGAGAGCCTCCTGAAGTTCGGTTTCGATTTTCTTGGTCCATTCGGCGTGGCGCGCTTGCACGGTTCGTTCGCCGGCCTGGCTCAAGTGCTTGAGAGAGCGATCGATCCAGGGGCCGGTCTGCGCGGAAATAACTTCGCCGACGATTCGCTCCGCTTCTTCCCGGAGGGCGGCGCGCATCCCGCTGAGCAGATCGTCTGCTTTATCCCGAACAACGGCTTCCGCCGCGTCGGAAAGCATCGCTTCCATCTGTTGCTGAAAACCGCCGATTAACTGGCCCAGGGGCCTTCCGCCGGAAGATTGCGGCGAGACGGACGCTCCTTTGCCGCGCTCCTCCTTCGCCACGGAAGTTGTCTCCGGCCGGAGAACCGCCACCGCCTTCGGTTTAGGCTCGGGTTCGGGATTGAGAGGACCGCAAAAGGGCAGCCAATCGCCGGGCGGCGAATCGATGCCCCAGATGTTCCCGGGCGCATCGAGTTCGATCGCGGTCAGGTGGAGGCCGCCGGTTTGAACCGGGCGCTGCGTCCATTTCACGTGGCCGCGAGCGGAAACCGGTTTCGAATCTTTGCCGTTCAATTGCAGCACGACGAACGCGTTATTCAACACCTCGTGGTTCGACTCGTACATGCAGCCGTGGGCATTGACGGTTATGGTGGATACTTCCTCGTGGTAAGGGCCGCGGAACGAGTCCACGCCCTCCACGGCGAGTTGAATGGCGCGGTTGACGCGAGTGCTGCGCCGCGTTTTCGATCCGGAATGAACTGCTAGTGAGCTGTTTGACACGTTTTCCCTCTGTGTGCTGTTTGAGACACAATATAAGACGCGCCACCCCGGGGAGTACCCGCCAAATCAACGCCCCTGCGTCAATCAGTTACTACCCATTTGGCGCCCTGTGTGGAGCGCGGGAGCGGGGTCTTTGCATTTGTAGCGCCGGCATCCTGCTGGCATCCTTTGCCGTTGCCGTCGTAGGGCACAGCATGCTGTGCCCGGCACGCATGCTTGGCTACTAGCTCGCCACCCGCCGAGCAGCTCCTGTAGCGCCGGCGTCTCGCCGGCATCCTTGCCGTTGCCCTGGTAGGGGCACGATATATCGTGCCCGGCACACATGCTTGGCTACTTGATCGCTATCTGCCGAGCGGCTCTTGTAGCGCCGGGACACGCAATCGAGAAATCTCTCTTCGATGTAGGTCAGAAGAAAGCATCCCCAAACCTCGCAGTTTGAACTTTCCGCCCTCGCCTGCTAATTTTGTTTGCCTGTTTTTGACGATCGCGACACACTCCGCGGCCGGGGGCCAGATGAAGCTGGGCGACATCGAATTCCACATCATTTGCGCCGGGCACGTGATGCTCGACGGCGGGGCGATGTTCGGCGTGATCCCGCGCACTCTCTGGGAAAAAAAGATCGCGCCCGACGCGCGCAACCGCATCACACTCGCCATGAATTGCCTCCTGATTCACGCCGGAGGTAAGCGCATCCTCGTAGAAACCGGCGCGGGCGACAAATGGGATCCCAAACTGCGCGACATTTACGCCATCGAACCGTCACGACTGATCGATGGCTTGCGCGAATACGATTTGCGCCCGGAGGATATCGACATCGTTGTGAACACGCATTTGCACTTCGACCACTGCGGAGGCAATACGTTCGAAGAAAAAGGAAAAGTGCTACCCGTTTTCCCCAACGCCCGCTATGTGGTGCAGCGCGGAGAATTCGACCACGGGAAAAATCCAAACGAGCGCGATCGCGCGAGCTATTTTGACGAAAACTACGTTCCCTTGGAATCCGCCGGGATGCTGTCGCTGATCGAGGGCGACCATACCATCGAGCCGGGTGTCGAGCTGATCGTGGTCCCTGGCCATACCGCGCACATGCTGTGCGTGAGGCTCACTGGCGGCGGCAGAACCGCCTTCTTTTTCGCGGATTTAATACCCACCACCGCACACCTGCCTCTTCCGTGGATTATGGGTTACGATCTTTACCCCATGACGACGCTTGAGAACAAGAAGCGCTGGGTTCCGCAGGTGATTCGCGAAGGCTGGCTCGCGCTTTTCGGTCATGATGCGCGCGTGCCGGGAGCCTATCTTCGCGAGAGAGATGGAACTTGGGAAGGCGAGCCCGCGCAAATCGACTGAGGTTCAGGAGCGTGGATGCCGAAAACGAAGAAAGGGAAGAGAAGTGCCAAGAGAGAGCCGGTCACCATAGGCATCATCGGCGGCAGCGGGCTTTATCACATGGCAGGGCTGACGGAAACGCGAGAAATACGCGTAAAGACGCCATTCGGCGAGCCATCGGATGCGGTGGTGATCGGGACGCTGGAGGGCCGCCGGGTGGCATTCCTTTCGCGGCACGGGCGCGGGCATCGTCTGTCGCCCAGCGAGATCAATTATCGCGCGAACATTTGCGCTCTGAAAATGCTTGGCGTGGAGCGCATCATCTCCGTTAGCGCCGTTGGTTCTCTCCGTGACGATCTTCCGCCTCTCGATTTTCTGATCCCCAACCAGTTTTTCGACCGCACGCGCGGACGAACGGCCACGTTTTTCGGCGGCGGAGTCGTCGCGCATGTGGGATTCGATAAACCTACCTGCCCGCGGCTTTCCGCCCAGCTAGCGGACGCCTGCGATCGCACCGGAGTGAAAGTCCATCGCGGCGGGACGTACGTCTGCATGGAAGGGCCGCAGTTTTCCACGCTCGCCGAGTCGCATACCTACCGGCAGCTGCGTTTTGACGTGATCGGAATGACTGGAGTCACCGAGGCTAAGCTCGCCCGGGAGGCCGAACTTTGCTACGCTACCTTCGCTTTGATCACCGATTATGATTGCTGGCACCCAGAACACGACTCGGTAACGCTCGAAGAGATTATTTCCAACATGACGAAAAATTCGGACAACGTGCAGCGCACCATCCGAGAAGCCGTCCGTGTTCTCGGAAACGACCGTGATTGCAAATGCGGGTCCGCGCTCGCGCACGCGATCCTTACCGATCGGAAGGCAATTCCGGCCGCGGCAAAAAAACGCCTCGCGCCGATTGCCGGCAAATACATTTCATAGGGGAATCTACTCGCAGTTGCTTTTGGGGCGCGTGCCTGTCCTTTGTCAAAATGCGGAACCGCTGGGCGGTCCGCTAAAAACTTGGAGACCTCATGTCACTGCTGGTCGTCGGATCGGTTGCATTTGATGGAATCGAAACGCCGTTTGGCAAAGTTGATCGAACGCTCGGAGGCACGGGAACCTACTTCGCCCTTGCGGCCAGCCATTTTGCCCCTGTGCGACTTGTCGGCGTAGTGGGCGAGGATTTCACGGCCAAGGACGAGGCGGTTTTTCGGGGCCGAAAGATCGATCTTGCCGGGCTCGAGCACGCCAAGGGCAAGTCATTTTTTTGGGCCGGCAAATATAGCCAGAATATGAACGAGCGCACCACGCTGGTGACCGACCTCAACGTGTTCGCCACCTTCCGCCCCACGCTGCCGAAGTCTTTTACCGATTCACCCTACGTATTCCTCGGCAACATTGACCCGACATTGCAGCGCTCCGTCCTCCAGCAGGTGCGGCCCAAGCCGAAAATCGTGGGCCTCGATACCATGAACTATTGGATTTCCGGGACGCCGGAGGAACTGCGCAAAACGCTAAAGCACGTGGGCATTCTCATGATCAATGAGGATGAGACGCGACAGCTAGCCGGGGAACACAATCTATTCCGAGCCGCTAAGCTGGTTTTCAAGATGGGTCCGAAGACGATGATTATCAAACGCGGCGAGAATGGCGCCATCATGGTGCACAAAGACTTCGTATTTTCCGTTCCCGCATATCCTCTTGAGGAAGTATTTGATCCAACCGGCGCCGGCGACACCTTCGCCGGAGGATTCATGGGCTATATCGCGGGCAAAGGCCGGATCAACGAGCAGACGCTCCGTTCCGCCATGGTGTACGGTTCGGTGCTGGCCAGCTTCACGGTGGAACGTTTCGGTGTCGAGCGACTTGCCAAGGTCAAGCGCGCGGAGATCACCGCGCGCGCGCGCCTATTTTCGAAGCTCACATCTTTCAAATTGTAGTCGTCGTTCCCGATTTCGACTTCGTAACGCCCGGTTCACGCCTTTCGCTCGCGCCGTCATCCTGAGCGAAGTTGCGCGCATTTTTGCTTCCCGCGTTTTTCGCGGGCGCGCAACGCAGTCGAAGGACCTCTCCTCGATCGCCAATGCGCCCCCTCGCTGGCAACGGTGCGCCTATGATTTTCTTCGTAGGGGCACAGCATGCTGTGCCCGGCGAACATGCTTGGCTACGCGCCCGCCATCCGCCTCGATGACCGGGTCGAGCGTACGTGTGGAGAGGCGGCTTGCCGCCGCTGCCTTCCGCTCGGGCTTGCCGGGGGCTTGCTCTTCGCATCCGATTGTCAGGCTGCTTAGCGCCCTGGAACTCCAGCTTTCAGTTCGCGGATTAATTCGAAAATACGATCTGGCGGGACAAGTGTAGCATTTGCGAAGAATCGATCCAAGTCAATATCAGGAAATCCCATCCTAGTAACTGCAGCGGCAAGCTCCCGCCGCAGCGTTTCGGTATCCGCAGCATTTGTTTTGATCAGAGCCTCGTAGATCGCTCGATGGTCAGCATGTTTCCAGTGATATTCCTTAAGTTCATTGGCTAGCTTTGCGCTTGCCGGCCTGGTGCAAAGTGCCCGCAATACATCAAGCTCCAGCTCAGTTGTAGTCGCGGACTCGGAGGAGTCGCGAAGTGGTTTTTCCGAAGGCCGAGGCATTTTGGCGCCGTGTCGAATCTTAAATCAAGATTCCTCGTCACCATTCCGTATTTCAAAACAGAACTTTGGCGGGCCTACACTCGTTCGCCGCAAGGGGACCACTACGCTGCTGCGTGGGAAGCGACGGGTCGGACGAAATCAATTCGGTCGATCGTGACAGCCACTCCGTAGATCGGCGCGACTTCCCCGGAAAGCTGCGATACACGCAGAGCTTTGGCGCTGGCTCGAACCAGAACCGACGCGCCTCGGTCCTTGTCCGCGGGCAGGGCAAACGTGAGTTCAACGGGTGCGCCTGGATCGATTGCCTCTTCTGAGTGGAAATACAAACCGGACCGCGAGATGTCGCGAAGATGAGCCGTATAGAATTCCGCCGGGCGGCGGCGCGATCGGCAAACCTGCAATGGCAAGTATACTTCGTACCTTCGGGCCTTCCTGCGTTCACCCATGAGTACCCCCTTGATGAGCGTCTTAGGTTGCACGGGGAATGCCAGCCCTATCGAGCGGTTGTGCCGCTGATATTAAAAGGTTTAAACCAGAGGTGGTACCCCGAAATGACACGCAACAAGGAATTTTTTCCGGGACCGGGAAACGCTTGCATTCTGAACCTGAAAGGCTCTACGGCCCCAAAGGAAGCTGTAACCCCGTCGTTTGGGGGCCTTATCTTGTGGAATCTAGAGTACCGGGTCAAACAGAATGGAGGATCCCTCTGCCTCGGTAAGGATCCCTTTCCCGATCATCAGCCGAACCAGCCGGACCAGAGCAGCCGAATTGCCTGCCATCGGTGTGGCCCCCTCGCGGGCAGTCTGCACGACTTCTCGAGAGGCTACTTTCCGCGCGCCAGTCAATTCCATGAGCCAGTTATCGAGCGCCGCACGCTGGGTTGCGTCCAATGCATCGAACGCGATGCCCATTCCCAGCCCGTGCTGGGAATAAACTACCGTTCCGCGCGTGTCAAATTGCGTTTCGTCCTTGCGGACGGCAACCTTCACCTGAGCTCCTACTGGGAAGGGAACCATGGTGTCGACGAAGCATCCCCCGGGTCCGAGGTCGGTTGTGCGGGTTGAAAAACGAGCGCCGGAGCCGAGTTCGATTACTTCGGCGGACGCAGTGAAGGAATGACGGTCCGCGTTCCTCCGTTCTGCCTCGCCAGTCGCCGCCTTGCCGCCTGTAGTGTCGCGTGGATGCTTTTTGTTGCCGTGATCGTACATAGAATTACAAACCGCCTTCCATTCGGCTATGCCGATTGTCCTAAGTATTCTGAATGTCGTGCGCCATCAATGACAAGTGCAATCCCCGGTGTCTTGCCCAAAAGCCAATCACGCCCTACAACAAGAATCTGACAGCGATGCCAACATGGTTGGCCCCTCGGTCTTCGAGGCGCACAATCGAACCAAGGAACTTGCGATGAGCCGAGACTTTGTCGCCGAAAGGAAACGTAATCATCAGACGCATGCCGACGGAATAATGGGGCATGGACGTGGTGAAATAGAGGCCATCACGCGTGAAATCAATCACTTGGCCGACGTCTTCGATCTCCGCAAACCGGGCGTCAAACGGCCGAATGTGTAGCGGCAGAGAGACTTTCAGCCTCTTTCGCCGGCGGGCATCTCGCGCTGCCTTCTCGGAAGCTCGGGTTGAGGATCGCATGTTGGGCCAGGGCGCTGCACTCATTTGTCGCCTCCACTGTCGAACGGCTGGGCATACCTATTTTACGTACGGGTGTGCGCCTTCCTATAGAACGGGGGTACCATGAGCTACCTACCAAAGTTCGGCTTTTGCCGCACGTAAAGCTTCAAGTTTGAAGCGTCGGAAGGTTCGAGTCTGACGCACAGAAATGACTAACTCGATACATTAAGGGTGTCTTAGCGGTCGGATTTTGACGCGAAACGACGCCGATGTGCCCCTTTGGCGAGCAGACAGTAGAATCTCCACAGCAAGAGCTTCTTGACAGGCGGGGGCGCGGAGGTTAACGTAGCGGTTGCTGAATCTCCAGACGCGGACGCCATGGGAATCTACGCAAATTTGGTAAAACTCGTAATTGTAGGACTCGTACGCGCGCCTCGGGCTGGAGGGCATCACTGAGCTGAGCAGCAAGAATCCAAAAAGCTCATGAGACCCACCTGCCAGAGACGCTGGCAAGGTGGGTTTTTATTTTTGTGCCCATGGAAGAATTGAAGAGGGGACGACGATGGAAAGCAAAAAGGAAACGATGATTGGCGCGCGGATTCTGTGGGAATGTCTGGAGCGCGAGGGCGTAAAAACCGTCTTCGGCTATCCGGGCGGCGCCATTCTGCCGGCCTACGATGCGCTGCGGCACAGCTCCATTCGCCACATTCTCGTGCGGCACGAACAGGGCGCGACGCACATGGCCGACGGCTATGCTCGGGCGACCGGCGAAATCGGCGTGGCCGTAGCCACCTCAGGTCCTGGCGCGACCAACATGGTCACTGGAATCGCAACGGCGATGATGGACTCTTCGCCGATCGTCTGCATCACGGGCCAGGTTGGCAGCAAGCTCCTCGGCTCCGATGCGTTTCAGGAGACGGACATCACCGGCGTCACTCTGCCAATCACCAAGCACAATTATCTGGTGACGCACGCCAGCGAAATCGCTCCGGCCATTCGCGAGGCGATGTATATCGCGAAGTCCGGACGCCCGGGTCCCGTGCTCGTTGACATTACCAAGGACGCTCAGCAGGGCTCGTGTGAATTCGATTGGGAAGCGGCGGCGCCGAAGACACGCGGTTACCGCCCCGATAACTCTCCTGCGGAGAAAGCGTACGAAAAGGCCCTGGAGTTGATTCGCGCGGCCAAGCGGCCGGTGATTCTGGCAGGGCACGGAATTTCGATTGCGGGAGCCGAGCAGGAGGTTCAAGCGTTTGCGGAGCGCACTTGCATCCCCGTGGCGATGACCCTGCTTGGGCTGGGGCACTTGCCCGCATCTCACGTGTTGAACATGGGAATGATGGGCATGCACGGCGAGGCCTGGGTCAACAAGGCGATCCAGGAGGCCGATCTGCTGATTGCGCTAGGCATGCGCTTCGACGACCGCGTGACCGGTAACTTGAAAAATTACGCGCCCAACGCCAAGAAGATTCACGTCGACATCGATCCCGCTGAGATCAACAAGAATGTGAAGGTGGATGTTGCGCTCGTGGGCGACCTGCGCAGAATTTTGAAGGAAATGCTGCCGCGGCTCCAACCTTTAAGCCACAACGAGTGGCTGGAACAGATTCGCGGCCTCAAGGGAGATACCGCCGTCCGGGACATTCAGAATCTTCCGGACAACGGCCATCTGTACGCGGCGCACGTGATCAACGACATCTGGCACGAAACACTTACGACGGATGCAATTGTGGTCACCGACGTTGGCCAGCATCAGATGTGGGAGGCCCAGTATTACAAGCACGAGAAGCCGCGCTCGCTCATCACATCAGGCGGTCTGGGAACGATGGGGTTCGCGCTTCCAGCCTCCATTGGCGCGAAAGTCGCACGTCCCGATGCCGATGTTTGGGCCATCGTGGGCGACGGCGGCTTCCAGATGACCATGGCCGAGCTTGCGACGATCGTGCAGGAAAATCTGAAGGTGAATATCGCCATCATCAACAACGGCTATCTGGGAATGGTCCGGCAGTGGCAGGAATTTTTCTACGACCGCAACTATGCGGCCACGCCGCTGCTGAATCCCAATTTCGCGATGCTGGCGCAAGCCTACGGCATCAAAACTTTCGTGGTGGAAAAGCGGGCCGACGTGATTCCCGCAGTCCGAGCGGCGCACGCGCACGAAGGCCCGGTGCTGATCGATTTCAAGGTGGAGCAGGAAGACACCGTTTATCCGATGGTGGCGGCCGGGGCGGCGCTGCACGACATGATTCGCAGGCCGAATCCGCTGGTCGAAACGGCAGAGGACGAATAGCCATGCTCCACACATTCGTGGTTTACGTTGAAAATAAGCCGGGTGTTCTCTCGCGCGTGGTGTCCCTGTTTCGGCGCCGCGCCTTCAATATTGACTCGCTGACCGTCGGCCGGACGGAGAATCCGGATGTCTCGCGGATGACCATCGTATCGGACGCGGATGAGGATCAGGCCCGGCGGATCGTCGCAAACATCTATAAGCTCGTAAACGTGCTGCTGGTCGACGATGTGACCGGACAGGGCGCGCTGCTGCGCGACCTATCGCTCGTCAAGGTCGGCGCGACGCAGGAAAATCGCGGGCAAGTGTTGCAGCTGGCGGAGGTCTTCAAGGCACGCGTGCTGGATATTGCCGCTGAGTCGATCACACTGGAGATGACCGGCGGCGAGGAAAAAGTAGATCGTTTCCTCGAACTTCTCGCGCCATACGGGTTGCTCGAAATGGTCCGCACCGGAATTGTAGCCATGCGGCGCGGAGCCAAGTCGCCGAACGTGACCTCGAAGGCGGCTCGCGTGGGAGCGACGGACGACGATACGGTTTCCTATTCGGTTTAGGTAAGCGCTCGCCGAGTGGTACCGATCGCAGTCTTCTAGCGAGAATTCCTTGCGTCTGATACGCTTCCTTGGTTTGCTTTGGGGTCATCCAGTGAAATTCCGCCGCCGCTTCTTCGTTTTTCTTGCGCTTGTGTGGCTGGCCGCGCCTGCCCTAGTGCGCGCGCAGGTGGACGATGCCACCCGGCAGCTCGCGCGCTCCATTTTCAAGCAGCTCATCGAGATCAATACTACCGACACGCCGGCAGGCAATGTGACCACCGCCGCGAAAGCCATGGCCCAGCGCCTGCTCGACACCGGATTTCCGCCAGCGGACGTGCAAGTCCTCGGCCCGAATCCACGCAAGTACAATATGGTTGCGCGCATCCGTGGAACCGGCGCACACAAACCCATCCTTCTGATTTGCCATCTCGATGTGGTCCAGGCGCTCCCTCAGGACTGGACGATGGATCCCTTCAAATTCATCGAGAAGGACGGATACTTCTACGGCCGGGGCACAGAAGACATCAAGGAAGGTGACGCGATTCTCGTCACCACGTTTATTCGGCTGCACCGTGAACACTACAAACCCGATCGCGACATTATTCTCGCCCTCACCGCCGACGAAGAGGGCGGCTCGTATAACGGCGTGGCGTGGCTGCTGAAAAATCATCGCGACATGGTCGACGCCGATTACATCCTTAACCCCGATGCCGGCACTTTTGAAATGGACCGCGGCAAGCGCCTGCTCGTGGGCATTCAGGCCAGCGAAAAACTCTACTCCGATTTTCAACTCGAAGTGCGCAACAAGGGTGGCCACAGCTCGCTTCCCAGGCCGGACAACGCCATCTACGAACTTGCCGACGCCCTCACCCGGCTCGGGCATTATCAATTCCCGTTCGAGCTGAACGAAGTGACGCGCGGCTATTTCGCCAAGGAGGCTGACATCGTTGGCGGCCAGCCCGGCGCGGACATGAAGGCCATTCTCCGCACGCCGCCGGATCAGAGCGCCATCGATCGCCTTTCAGCTTCGCCTTATTACAACGCGCGCATGCGCACCACCTGCGTAGCGACTCGCCTCGACGCCGGCGATGCGAACAACGCGCTGCCGGGATTCGCGCGTGCGATCGTCAACTGCCGCATTTCCCCCGGCCATTCGCCCGAAGAAATTCGCCAGCAGCTCGTGAAGATCCTCGCCGAACCGAAAATCGACGTCACTCATATCGACAATTCCGGCCTCGGACCCAAGCCGAATGCGCCCTCGCCATTGCGGCCGGATGTGATGAACGGCCTCCAGAAGGTCGTCAACCAGATGTGGCCCGGCGTGCCTGTCGTTCCCGTGATGGACGTGGGCGCCAGCGACGGCGCCATCTCGCGCGCCGCCCGAATTCCCACTTATGGTGTTCCCGGCGTCTTCATCGACATCAACGACGACCGTTCGCACGGCCGGGACGAACGCCTCCCCGTCGCCTCCTTCTACGAGGGTCTCGACTTTTACTACCGCTTCATCAAAGTCCTCTCGTCGCCCCAATGAACTGGGTGCGGCTGCCGTGAAGGGTGAGTGCCTTTGACAACGCGGATGGGCATGAGACGCCGCTCACGCCGGCGATTGAACCGGACGGAGGCCGTGGCGCCGCATGACGGCTGCGATCCGTTCGATGTTCGGTGGTCCTCCCACATTGAGGATTTCTGCCACCTCGCGGAAGTATTCCGGGCCGAGCAGACCGGGGGTAATCACGCTAAGCCCGCGCGCGTCGACAGCAGCGAGATTTTCGATTAGATGGACGCTCCCACGGGGGATGAACAAGACGTCGCCGCGTTCGACGAGCACTTTGCGGCCCTCGAGAGTGGCGGCAGTGGCGCCATCCAATCCGTAGATCGTCTCATCAAACGCTTCATGGCTGTGCGCAACGGGCACCCGGGCATTCACGGGGATGAGGTATTCGAACATCGTGAAATGCCCTCCGGTTTGGGCTGCCTCCAGCCTAAACCGGATCTCGATTTGACCCACCCGGATCACGTCGCCGGAAACTGAAGTGTTCACGGGGCGCCTCCATCCATGTTTGGGCCGCGCTCACGCGGATTTGCGCTTGGCTGCTTTTGGCTTCACTGATTCGGGCTTGGGCCTGAGAGCAGCGAGGAATTGTTCGAGGGGCAGCGTATTGATTACATCTTTTTTCTCCAGCCAACCGCGCCGTGCTGTGATCACTCCGTATTTCATCATTTGCAAGTGAAGCGTGGAGTGCGCGTCGGTGGAGATGACAATCTTCACTCCGCGGTGCTTCGCCATTCGCAGATGAACGTCGCGCAAATCGAGGCGATCGGGATAGGCATTGCATTCCATCGCAATGCCGCGCGCGGCGGCCGTATCGAGGATTTTTTCCATGTCGTAGTCAAATGGCTCGCGGCGCAGCAGGAGCCGGCCCGTGGGGTGGGCGATAATCTGGGTGTAGGGATTGTCCATAGCCGCGAGAATTCTTTCGGTCATTTCGGCGCGTTCCATATTCATGTAGGAGTGAACGGACGCGACGACTACGTCGAGCTGCGCGAGGACCTCATTATCCAGATCGAGCGCGCCATTTTTCTTGATGTCCACTTCGATGCCGGCCAGCAGACGAATGCCCGAAACGCGCTCTTGCGCGGCGCGGATTTTCTTGATCTGGGCGAGCGTGCGCGCTTCATCCATGCCATTGGCGACGGTGACGGCTTGCGAATGGTCGGTCAGCGCGATGTATTCATAGCCAAGCGCGCGCGCCGCCTCGCCCATTTCCTCAATTGAGTTGCGGCCATCGGAGGCGGTAGTGTGCATCTGCAAGTCGCCGCGAATATCGGCCAGCGTGACGAGGTGCGGCAGCGTGCCCTGTTCCGCCGCTTCAATTTCGCCGGTCATCTCGCGTAATTCTGGTTCTATATAGGCAAGTTTGAGCTTCGCGTAGACTTCCTCTTCGGTCTTCCCCGCCACCGCTCTCCCACCTTTCAAAGTAGTGAGAGCGTATTCGTTGAGCGTCCAGCCCATATCCAGCGCGCGGCCGCGAAGCGCGACGTTGTGCGCCTTCGATCCCGTGAAGTAGAGCAGCGCCGCGCCGAAGGATTTCTTTTCGAGCAGCCGCACATCCACTTGCAAGCCGTTGCCCAGCAGAAAGCTCACCTTGTTTTCACCGTGCGCGAGCGTTTGATCGATGCCCGGATATTTCAGGATATGCTCGGCCACCGCATCGATGTCTTTCTGCCTGTCTTTTCCGGGACGCATGGTGACGAGAAGATCGAGATCGCCAACGGTTTCCCGACCCCGGCGCAACGATCCCGCCGGCGTCACAGACTCGACGACGTCGCCGGCTTTCGTGATGTAGGCGCTCAGTTTCTGCGCCTCATCGTCGGCAACGTTCAGGCGCACGCGCCCCGATCCCGAAAGGTTCTTGTGCTGTTCGGCCGCTTTCAGAATGTTCTGTTCGCTTTTTTCGCCGAAGCCCGGAAGGTCGCGCAGTTTGCCCTCACGAGCGAGTGCCGCGATTCCATCAACGGTAGCTACTTTGAAATTGCTCCAGAGAAATGCCACCTTTTTGGGGCCAAGCGATTGCAAATGGAGCAAGTCCAGCAGCGTGGGCGGATATTTCTTCAGCAACTTCTGGCGCAGGCTGTAATCGCCGGTGGCAAGGATCTCGCGGATGTGCTCGGCCATGCTGTCGCCCACGCCGGGAAGCTCTTTGAGCTTCTTGGGGTCTTTGGCCAAGTCTTCGACGCGTTCGTGAATGCTGTAGAGCAGCTCGGCTACTTTTTCATAGCTGCGATAGCGGCCGATGATCGCGCCGTCGATTTCGAGCAGCTGCGCCGTCTCGCGCAATATCTTCGCGACCTCTTTGTTTTCCACTGCTGCTTCTTCTCCGATTTGCCGGACTTAACTATTTTCCGCGCGCAAGAAATCTATCGTAGTAGAGAATGCCCGCCACAGTCTTCGAGTCTCGAATCCTGCCGCTGCGAATCCATTTCCGCGCTTCGGCCAACGTCAAAATCCGCTGCGTGATTTTCTCATCGTCTTCCGGACGCGCCTTGCCCTTTGTGAGACCCTCGGCTAGAAATATCACCATTTTCTCGCCAAGCAAACCCGGGGACGGGAACACTTCGAGCAGCTTGCGAATCCTACGCGCCGTGTAACCTGTTTCTTCCTGCAATTCGCGGTGCGCGCCAGGAAGAAAGTCCTCGTGCGGCTCCTTGTGGCCGGCGACCAGCTCCCACAAATATTGTCCGGCGGCGTGGCGATACTGGCGAATCAGCACGATGCGCCCGTCTGGCAGCACCGGCAACACCACCACCGATCCGGCATGCTGCACAAATTCCCGAATCGCCGTGACGCCGCTGGGCTCGAGCACTCGATCGCGTTTCAGCGCGAATACGCGCCCGCGAAAAAGAGTTTTGCTGCTCAGAATTTTTACCTTTCCTGCTTTTTTTCTCTTCCTCGATTTCACGCCCGCTCCTTGGGCCGCACCGCGCTGCAATTCTACCCTAGCCTCGGTCCACGCCCTCGATTTCCTATATACTTCCGGGAGGCGCATCCATGCAGATCAACACCGTCATTGTGGACGACGAGCGGCCCGCGCGCGACGAGCTGGCCTTCCTGCTGAAGGGTTTTTCCGAGGTCAACGTCGTCGCCCAGGGCAAAAATGGCCTCGAAGCTGTCGCGCTGATCAAGGAGCACGAGCCGGATTTGGTGTTCCTCGATGTACACATGCCGGGCCTCGATGGCTTCGCGGTGATCAAAAAATTGATGGAACGCAAGCTGCCGATACCTCAAATCGTCTTTGCCACCGCCTACGATCACTACGCCGTGCAGGCTTTCGAAGTAAACGCCGTGGACTACGTTCTGAAGCCGTTCGACAAGGCGCGCATCGCGCGGGCCCTGCAGCGTGCCAAGAAAATGGTGGACGCGCACGCGTCGCACGTCGATCGCCTCGAAGCGCTCGTCGGACAGTTAGGCAAGGGCATGCCCAAGCTGCAGCCCTTGGCCCCCGTGAAGCTTTTGGTGAAGTCGCAATCGCGCATGATTCTGATTGATGCGGACGAAATGATCTACGCCTCGATTCAGGATGGCGAGATCACCATATTTTCGCGTGACGCGGAGGGCGTCTCGAACTACCGCACGGTGGAAGATTTAATGGAGGCGCTCGATCCCAGCGTGTTCTGGCGGCCGCACCGCTCGTATCTGGTGAATATCAATCACATCAAGGAAGTGATGCCGTGGTTCAAATCGAGTTTCATGCTAAAGATGAACGACAAGCGCGCCAGCGAAATTCCCGTCTCGCGCAACCAAACCAAGCGCCTGCGGGAGCTGCTGAAGCTGTAGCGCTTCGCCTTTACCCTCAACTCTCAACTGTGAACTGTGGCCTTCTGTGCTAGCATCGCGTGGAGCATTTCCTTTTCACATTTCAATCTCCTAGCTGAGGTTTTCCCACAGAGTGGCGAAGCGCAAACGAGTTCTAAGCGGCATGAGGCCCACCGGCCGTCTGCATCTCGGCCATTATTTCGGCGCCCTCCAGAATTGGCTCAAGCTCCAGGAAGAATATGAATGCTTCTTTTTCGTCGCCGATTGGCACGCGCTGACCACGCATTACGAGGACACTTCTTCCATCTCCGAAAACACGCTGCAAGTGGCGATGGATTGGCTCTCGGTCGGGCTCGATCCCGCCAAATCAACGTTGTTTGTCCAGTCGAGCATACTGGAGCATGCGGAGCTGTATGTGCTGCTTTCGATGATCACGCCGCTCTCGTGGCTCGAACGCGTACCGACCTACAAAGAGCAGATCGAGAATCTAAAAGATCGCGACCTCGGCACCTACGGCTTCCTCGGCTATCCGCTGCTGCAAGCCGCGGACATCGTCATCTACGACGCCGATTTCGTGCCCGTGGGCGAGGATCAGGTGCCGCATGTGGAGCTGACGCGGGAGATTGTTCGAAGGTTCAATGTGACATTCGGCCTCGAAATTGATCCGGAGAAAATGATTGAGGAACGAAATGTGGAGTCGGCAACCGCACTTCGTACGCACCTCGCGCTCAAGGTTGGTCAGCACATGTGGGAGGGCTCGCCGTCGATTGAAGACGCCAAAGAAATGGTAGTCAGCATTCGTCGGTACGCTGCCGAAGCAGGCTTACAGAATTTTCTAAAGCAGAATCCAAAAGCGAAGCAGTTCGTCAAATCAAAAATCAGTCTTACACGAGCCCGGGCACATGCTCACGCAGACGCCGCGATTACCCGGAACCGACGGCCGGCGCATGGCAAAGAGTTACGGTAACGCGATTTGGCTCTCCGATCCGCCCGATGAGATTCGCACAAAAGTCCGCAACATGATCACGGACCCGCAGCGGCAGCGACGGACCGATCCGGGGCGCCCGGAAGTTTGCCCCGTCTTCGCGTGGCACAAATTGTTTTCGCCGCCCGAGACGATCGCCTGGTCCGACCACGGCTGCCGCACGGCTGGCATCGGCTGCATCGAATGCAAAGCGGCCATGGCGGATAATCTGGTCAAATGGATTGAGCCCATTCAAGCACGGCGCAAGGAATTCGAGGCCAATCCGCAGCAAGTTTGGGATATTCTCGGTGCGGGCGACAAAAAGGCGCACGCCGCTGCGCGACGCACAATGAAGCGCGTCCGCACCGCAATATTCAAGTAGCATGAGGTACGGCAAAGAGAAATGACAGCTATCACCTGGGACGCGAAGCTTTATGACGATAAGCACGCCTTCGTGTGGGAAAAAGCGAAGGGCGTCGTCGAGCTGCTATCGCCGAGAGCTGGTGAGCGCATTCTGGATCTCGGGTGCGGCACGGGACGCCTGACCGCTGAAATCGCAACCACGGGCGCAGACGTGATCGGCATCGACCAGTCACCTGAGATGATTTCCCAAGCGCGCGCACAGTTCCGCGCTCTGCACTTTGAAGTCGCCGACGCGCGCCACATGCATTTCGAGCGGCAATTCGACGCCGTTTTCTCCAACGCCGTACTGCACTGGATTGTTGAGCCGGAATTGGTAGTTCGTGCTGTAGGCACGGCGCTGGTGCCCGGAGGACGCTTCGTTGCAGAATTCGGCGGCAAGGGAAATGTCAGCCGCCTGCTCGACGCGATCAATAGGGCATACGCCAAATTCGGGATTCGAGGCGGACTCGCGGACAACATTTGGTATTACCCAAGTGTGGCGGAGTACTCATCGCTTCTCGAGAAGGAAGGGCTCGAAGTTCGGGATGCAAAACTCTTCGATCGACCCACGCGCCTGGAAGATGGCGAGAAAGGCCTGGAGACTTGGATCCGCATGTTCTTGAAATTTGCTTTGGATCGCTTTCCGGCGGAACGCCAGCAGGATTTCCTGCGCGAAATCGAAAGGCAGGCTCGTCCGGAACTGTTTAGGAATGGTAATTGGGAATTGGATTATCGGCGGCTGCGAATCGCCGCGCGGAAGCAAGCATAGGCTGAAAATGGCGACGCCCTATCGCATTAATTTGCCGAGCTACGAAGGCCCGCTCGATCTTCTGCTCGATCTGATCCGCAAGCAGGAGATGGACATCCACAATATTCCCATCGCCAAAGTCACCGAACAGTATTTAGATTACCTCCATCAGCTCGAAAAGCTCGATATCGACGTATCCGCCGATTTCATTTACATGGCCGCCACGCTGATTCACATCAAATCGAAGATGCTGCTGCCGGCCGATCCGCTTGCCGATCCCAACGCGCCGGAAGACCCGCGCGACGAACTGGTTCATCGCTTGCTGGAGCACGAAAAGTTCAAGAACGCGGCGCAGCTTCTCTATCAAAAGCAGCAAATCGAGGCGCACGTATGGTCGCGCCCGGATCGCGCGCTGTACACGGGCGACGCGGTCGAAGGCGAACTCGTCGTCTCGCTCGTCGATCTGATCAAGACTTTTCAGCAGGTGCTCGAACGCCGCAAGGAAGTCGACCAAATTTGAACTTCGCCATGAGTCCGTAACCATCGCGCAGATGATGGACCGCCTCCGCCAGCGCCTGATGGTCACGGACGAGCCCGTTTCCCTCATCGGCTTTTTCGAAAACTGCGAAACGCGCAATGCCATGATCGTCGCTCTGCTGGCAGTGCTCGAAATGGTGCGCATGCAGGCCGTGATCTTGGTTCAGTCGGAGCTGTTTGCGGATATCGCCCTGCGAAAACACAAAATGTTCGACGCCGTCTTCGCCGGCCCCGACGCCATGTCGAAAATCGAGGAGCAGTACTTGTGACCACAACGCCAGAAGAAATTCAAGCCGCGCTCGAAGCCATCGTCTACGCAGCGGACGAGCCCGCTACGCTAGACCAGATCGCCAGCGCTCTCGGCGTCGAGAAAACCGTGGCGCGGGCTGGGCTCGATCTTCTCGCCGCGTCCTATCAAATCGACCAGCGCGGCATCGAAGTGCGCAAAGTCGCCGGCGGCTGGAAGTTTTACACCAAGCCGCAACATCACGACGTGGTGCGCAAATTCATCAAGAGCCTCCAGCCGCCGTTGCGCTTGACGATGCCCGCTCTCGAAACGCTCGCCGTGATCGCCTACAAGCAGCCGGTCACCGTGCCCGAGATCAACGAAATCCGCGGTGTCAACGTCGGCGGAGTAATCAAAACTCTTCTCGAGAAGCGATTGATCACCACCGCCGGCCGCAAGGAAGTGATTGGCCGACCCATCCTCTATCGCACGTCGAAGCAGTTCATGATGCGCTTCGGCCTCTCCGATCTTGACGAGCTGCCGAGCCTGAAGGAATTCGAGCAGCTAGCGCAGGCCGCGCTCGGCTCCGACACTGGCATAGCGCCCACCGAGCCTGGCGATCTAGCGCACCAATCCAGCCAAGATCCCGCGGCCGCGCCGCACGGCGAGCAATTGTCGGAACCCGGCGGCATGTTGCCCTCCGATTCGGCAGACGCGGCCAAAATTCGCGAATCCGGCGAAACCGACGACCTCGCCGAACTCGCGGATGATGAACCGGACGACTCCGCAGGTCAAAGTCGGGCCGCTTCCGCCAGTAATTCCGAAACGTCGTAGCGGCGTCCTGCGATCGAGTCACCCAACCATGGAAGAGCGTCTCCAAAAAATAATCGCGCGCGCCGGAATCGCCTCGCGGCGCCGCGCCGAAGAGATGATGGCCTCGGGCCTGGTCACCGTGAACGGCCGGGTCGTCACCGAATTGGGCACCAAAGCGGACGAGTCGCGCGACCACATCAAGGTCGCTGGAAAACTCCTGCGTCATGACGCCGAACGCGTCTATCTGCTGCTTCACAAGCCGCCCGAAGTCGTCTCCACCCTGAGCGATCCGGAGGGCCGGCGCTCCTTGCGCGATCTCTTGCACGGAATTCCCGAACGTGTTTTCCCGGTGGGGCGCCTCGAATACCATTCCTCCGGCTTGGTGTTCCTCACGAACGACGGCGATCTCGCAAACCGCATCCTGAAGGCGCGCAATGTGCCGCAGGTCTATCAACTCAAGCTGAAAACGCTGCTAACCTTCGAGGAAATCGAAACCTCTAGGGCGCACTACCGACGCCCGCATCTCGCGCGTGCGCGGCAAGGACGCTCCGTGGTACATCGTCACCCTCTCCGACGCGCGGCGCGATGCCTTGCGCAACAGGCTCTTTCAGACCGGTCACCCCGTCGAAAAGCTGAAGCGAGTCAGCCTCGCGAATCTCGACCTCGGTTCGCTGCCGCCCGGCGGCCATCGGGCGCTCTCACCCGGCGAAGTTGCCGCGCTCAACCGCGCGCTGGACGGCGATTCGGCCCCTCGAAAAGCTTCTGCCCTGAAGCCCCGGCGTCGCAAGCTGCAGCGCTCGCGCTAAGGTATCCCTTTTGCGTACGGAAGGCGCAGATAGGCGTGCCCAGCGCGGTTAGCTTTTCCTGGTGAGCAAGTGGGCGAGCCAAGCGGCGGGTTTCTGGTTCTTTTTCGCAGGCTCGAGCATTGCGAGCCGCTCGCAAGCCTTCGTATGTTCGGGGGAGATATCGAGAAGCCTGGAATAAACGCCGCGCGCCCGCGATGATAGCCCCATCTTCTCGAGCAGTTCAGCGAATTGAAGGTAGACCGGCTCTTTCCACGGATCAAGGTCAATCGCTTTCTGGAAATGGCCGATCGCCTCATGGTGGTATTGCGGCAAGGTAGCAAGGCTGCGCGCCAGCATGGCACGGTATGACGCGTGTTCCGGCGCCGCTTCAACGCATTTTCGCAGCCAGACAACCGAACCGGCGAAGTTCTTCACGCGCAAGCACTGGTTCGCTCGCATGAGCCATCCTTCGACGGATACCTCGGTCCCGCGCTTTCCTCGACGAATGCTAAGGCCGCCCATCTTGGCCAGCGCCTTGTCATAGGCGGACCGCGTCTCTTCGTTCGCAAGCGTCTTGTAAGCTTCCGTAATCACGGTCATCAGGTCTTCCAGTCGCGCAACTAACTCATCGCTACGGGCATGGTTGTCCGGATGAAATTTGCGGGCCAAAGAATAAAAGCTCTTCTTGATTTCGCTGGCAGTGAATTCGGATGTAACGCCCAGAAGCTGATAGTAGCTACCCTTGCCGGTCACGTCGAAAAGTTGCCTCACCTCCCGCTCGAATCGAAGCCGAGCCTGTTCCTCCCTTTGAGGCGAAATCATCAGCTTGGAATTTGCGAATGATACATTTAGCGGTCGTGAACCTTCAGCCGGAGAAGCTGCGGCGGCAGCTTTTGCGGAAACCTCGGGCGCAGCCAAGTACCGGTTCAGTTTCGCCCGGTCCTCCGGCGTCATCTGGATAAACTGCAGGCCCATGCCTTTCGCCGGCGTGGAGCGGCGCACCTTCGCGCGCGCATACACTTGACCCGTCGGCAGGTCAAGAACCACATCAATCATGGTGCCTTCGTGCGCGGGGTTCGCGGCATGCAAATAGAGGCCCCCGAGTCCCACATTCTCCAAGCGCGAAGCCATGGTTTTACCATCGGATTTCCAGCGGACGCGCATTCCTTTAGTGTGAATGCGAGGGTACTTTCGACGGTTTGAAGGTTCCGGTCGCATGCTCAGCGTTTCCCCCACTGCATCGTCTTCTGACCTCCTAGTCCGGATGACATACGGTCCTAATCGGCCAACTTCGCCCGCCCATTACTCGCAAAAATCCGGTATGATTCAATCAACAGCTTTGGGGGAATTCTAGAAAGCCATCTGAGGGCGAGCGCCATCGTAGGCCGGGACTTTCGTGCGCAGGCGGTCTCCGGAACCTGTCGGAGAATCCTGCCATCGGCAGGTTTGCGCGGTCATAATTTGAAAAATTATCTAAAGGAGTGGTATGGCTAAAAGCTTGGAAGACTCGAATTCGAGCGCTGGTCCGAATCGATTGACGGCTACGGGGGATTCGGTCAGCGACCTTCTAAAAAACAGCCGCGTGATCGCAGTTGTTGGACTCTCAGGCCGCAGCCATCGCCCCAGCTACGGCGTCGCCGAATATTTGCAGTCAGTAGGCTACCGCGTCATTCCAGTAAATCCGGCCGAAACGGAAGTTCTCGGCGAGAAGTGCTACGCGCGCCTCGAAGACATTCCGGATCATGTAGACATCGTCGATATTTTCCGGCGCTCGGAATTTGTCCCGGAAATCGTCGAATCGGCGATTCGCATCGGAGCTTCTGGCGTTTGGATGCAGGAAGGCGTAATCCATGCGGAGGCAGCCGAACGAGCGCGCCGTGCCGGTCTCTTGGTTGTGATGAACGCGTGCATTTTGAAGGAGCACATCAGGCGCTTCCGGTTACAGTAAGCAGTGTCGTGCGGTCCTTATTCCAGCGGGTAAACTTTCAATATCCGCCTTCCCGGGTCGGTGACCGCGAGTGTTTCTCCGTCGGGCGCAATTTCAAAGTCGTGAAATACCAGACCGTGCAGAACAGATTTGAACGTCCCGTCGTGCAGTCCAATCCAAAGTAAAATATTCGACCGCTCCTCGGGACCTCGTTTGAGGAGAATGTGTTGCTCTTCGCGGCCCCATCCGAATCGCCCGTATCCTACCCGCATCCGCAAAGGTTGATCCGGGTGCGAAACGTTGATCACCTCCACAGTGTCACCATCTTCGAAAAATCCCACCCGATCTCCCGAGGGTGACACCGTCAGCGATCCCTGATAATTCTTCACGCGCGCGATCTCGGTCACGAATTCGTGCAACAGGTCCAGCTTTACCAGCGTCTGCTGCCCTCGAAGGCTCAGATCGCCGATCGCAAACGCCTGGTTTCGCTTCGCGTCCCAAACCACGGCGTCGAACTTGTGGCCCTCGAATAGAACGCTGGTCTTTCCGTCTTCAGGTTGCACGCGGGAAATCGCCCACGGCGGACCGCCCGTCAGATAAACCGCGGTCTTGCCGTCGGCCAGCCACGTGGCGTCCACGCCGCCCTCAATGAACTGCGTCTTCGAGTTGGCAACCTTGATTTCGCGGCCATCGTCTTCGAGCAGCGCGATGGCCCTGCCGCCTCCCTAGGCAAAATCGGCGCATTCTCCTCGTTATCATCCATATTGCCTTGTTTCTTGGCCTCCTTCTTGTCCATCGTGAATCCGGCGGGCGCTTGTTGCAGTGTCATGCTCACTGCGATTCGCCGCCCGTCGGGCGACCACGATAAGGAGTTCACCACGAAGCCGCCGGGCGGAGTCGGCGGCAGAAACTTGTCCGCGTCCACGATTTGCCTGGTTTTCCCGGCGGGAGTGGCGACCGATATATCGTCGCGTTCGAGAACCAATCTGCGGATTCGCTTCAGATGCGGCACCGCGTACACAATGGAATTGTTCGACGCGATATCAAATACCTGGCAGTCTTCGTTGATTATGAACTTGGGACTATCTTGGGCGGACAATCCCGCAGCATAGAATAGCAGCACTCCGAGAATCACCGGCAGGCCGAGCAGGGAAGTGAGCCACCGCTTTTGCTCGCCGCGAAAGATTCGCGTCACTCTCCGGACCTCGGCCCTTGTGTTTTCTTTTGAATGCGCCTGATCTCTTCGAGTCTCTGCCGGATTCGCGCCTCGAATCCCTGATCTGTGGGCTGGTAATACGTGCGGCCCGCCAGACTTTCGGGCAGGCACGTCATGTCCGTCACTTTCTCCTCCACATTGTGCGCGTACTGATAACCTTTGCCGTATCCAATGTGCTTCATCAATCCGGTGACGGCATTTCTTAGATGCAGGGGAACGGGCTCCGCGATGGTTTGCTGTAAATCTTCGTAAACCGCGCCATACCCGGTGTAAAGGGCGTTCGACTTCGGAGCAAGCGACAGATAGACCGCCGCCTGTGCGAGCGCCAGATTTCCCTCGGGCGGCCCGATGAATTCAAACGCTTCTTTTGCCGCCAGAGTTATCGCCAGCGCGCCGGGCTCGGCGAGGCCAATGTCCTCGCTCGCCATCCGCACCATCCGTCGCGCCAGGTAGAGCGGGTCCTCGCCCGATTCCAGCATTCGCGCCAGCCAATAGAGAGCCGCGTCCGGATCGGAATTTCGGACGGACTTGTGCAGCGCCGAAATAAGGTTGTAGTGTTCTTCGCCGGACTTATCGTACGGCAGCAGCTTCTTTTGCAGCACATCTTCAAGCCTGCTCTCGGAGAGGACGAGCCGCCCGTCCGCGCCCGCCTCGGTCCCAGCCACCAGCGCTTCGAGCGTGTTGTAGGCGGCGCGCGCATCGCCATTCGCAAGCACCGCAATGCGCTCGATGATTTTTTCGCTCGCCTCAATCCGATCTTTTCCCAATCCGCGCGACGGATCGGCAATCGCCCGCCGCAGCAACTCCGCAATCTGCTCTTCCGCCAGCGCGCGCAGCACGTACACTTTCATCCGCGAAAGCAGCGGCGCGATCACTTCAAACGACGGATTCTCCGTGGTGGCCCCGATCAGCAAAATATTTCCCGCCTCCACGTGCGGCAAAAACGCATCCTGCTGCGCGCGGTTGAAGCGATGCATCTCGTCCACGAAAACAATCGTCCGCTGCCCGTAGTGGCGCGCGCGCTCCGCCTTCGCCATCACTTCCTTGATTTCCTTGATGCCCGAGAGCACTGCGCTAAATGGTATGAATTCGCTCCGAGTGCGCTTGGCGATAATTCGCGCCAGCGTCGTTTTCCCGCATCCCGGAGGACCCCACAGCAGCATCGAGCCCAAGTCGTCGCGCTCGATCTGCGTGCGCAGCGGTTTGCCCGGACCGAGCAGATCCTCCTGGCCGATGAATTCGTCCAGCGTTTGCGGACGCATTCTGTCCGCCAGCGGACGCCCAGCCTGCGGCTCCTGCTCCGGCTCAATCGCCCGAAATAGTCCCACGTTTGCTCCCGCAGCCGTCAAAGCTCAGATGCCGCCCGCGCCGCTTCCGTTCGCTGCCTCGCCGCCTCGTACAACACAATCGACGCCGCCACTCCCGCGTTCAACGAATCCACGGCTGCGCTCGTCGGAATGGAAATGATCGCATCCGCGGCGTGCAAAATCGGTTCGGGCACACCGCTGCCCTCGCTGCCAACGAAAATCGCCGCCGGCTCGCGCAAATCCGCCTGCAAGGAAATCCCACTCGCTGCGCCGCCCGGATCAGCCGCACCGGGCGCGGATCTCGCTGCATAAATTTTCACGCCGGCGACCCGCAACTGCGCCAGCAAAATCGGTATCGCCATCCCGCGAATCACCGGCAACCGCAGTATCGACCCCGCCGACGCGCGCAGCGCCTTAGGCGACCACGGGTCCGCCGTCCCTCGCGTAGTAATTGCCCCGGTCGCCCCGAACGCCTCTGCCGACCTCAGCGCCGTTCCCACATTTCCCGGGTCCTGCACCTCCGCCAGCACAATCACCAGCGCCGCACTCTCGCGTATCATCCCGGCGCCGCGCAGCGCGTCTTCCAGCGACCACTCCGGCTGGCGAAAAAGCGCCGCCATCCCTTGCGGCGCGTCGGTTCCCGCCACGCTTTCAAAAAGTTTGTCGCTAGTCCGCAGCACGCGGCTTCGCGCGATCCCCGCCTCGCTTTCGCTAGCCGCTCGCAGCACAGCCGCTGCATGCCGTTCACCCGACTCGCTCACCAGCAGCGCGTCCGCCTCCAGGCCCGATCGCAGCGCGTCTTCGATGAACTTCGGTCCCTCGACGCCAATTGCCTCGCCCGCCCGCGGTCCCGTTCCGCGCAGCGCAGCCCGAAATAATTTCAGCCACTTGTTGTCGCGGCTGGCGATCGTGTCGCCGTGTTCGGTGCCAACTCCGCGCAGCCTGCTATCCGCCCGCTGCGCAAAAGTCGCTGAATCGCGCTTCATTCCGCAAGCCTAGCAAATGGTCCTTCGCAGGTAAACCTGCCCAAACGCCGCCGCGTCGCTCCACGGCGTGGTGGCCTCGCCGCCCGCGGCACCGGGTAACGCATTGCAGCGGTGTACCTTGCATCTCGGCGGCTGGCTGTTATAATTTGCATCCGAAATTGATCAGGCGCAGCCCGCGCGAGTGAACATTGGCCCTGGAAATTCTGAAAGTTTCACGCGAAGCACCGGAGCGGCATGTCATCGACTACGCCGCCAGCTTTATCAAACGCAGCCGCGTAATCTCCATTCCCACGGACACTTTCTACGGCCTTTCCGCCGATCCATTCAATCTCTATGCCATCGAGCGCGTTTTTCAACTCAAGTCGCGCCCCGAAACCCGTGCCCTGCCGATCCTCGTCAATTCCGTCGAGCAGGCGGTTACGCTCGCGCGCGATGTCTCTGACACTTTTCTCACTCTCGCAAATAAATTTTGGCCCGGCGCTCTCACTCTCGTCGTCGAAGCCACTCACCGTCTCCCGCTGAAGGTGACTGGCAATACAGGCTGGGTCGCGCTCCGCTGGCCCGACTCCCACATCGCGTCGGACCTAATCGAGGCTCTCGGCGGACCGATCACCGGCACCAGCGCCAATCTTTCCGGTCATCCGTCGTGCACCAATGCCGCGCAAATCGTCAAGCAACTTGGTGAACGCCTCCCGCTGATTCTGGATGCGGGTGATACCGGTGGCACTCTAGCGTCCACCATCGTTCGCATCGATGGCGACGATTGGACCATCGCTCGCGAAGGCGCCCTGCCCGACGCCGAAATCCACAAAGCCCTCAGCGCCTAGCAGAAGCCTTCCCATCTCCGGCCCTCGCAACCTTCCCCAGAATTGCCGAATGCCGCGCCCCCGTAGCCGACGGCACATTGCTGGGCCGCCCGTGATACGTCTCATAGGCCATCAGCGCGAATCCGAAAGCCTCCTTCGCCTCCACGGGCACGCCAAAGAGGCTAGCGGGCACCACCTCGATTCCCGGCAGCGACGCCGCCAGTTGCGCCATGATCAGCGGATTCCTCGCGCCGCCCCCGGCCACAATCAACTCGTGCACTTTCGCGCGCGGCAAAATAAACCGGCGAAATGCGTCGGCAATTGAAAGCGCGGTAAAAACCGTCGCCGTCCGAATCAGGTCCGCTGCGCCCGCATGGTGCCTTTTTCCCCACTCCATCAAAAAGTCCGCATAGGCGCTTCCGAATTGCTCGCGCCCCGTCGATTTGGGAGGCTTCTTCAGCAGGTACGGTTCGCGCATCAGCCTTGAGAGCAATTCCTGAATCGTCCGCCCGCCAAGCGCGATCCTTGCATCGCGGTCGTACGACGCGCGCCCTCGAGTGGTCCGTTCGGTTAGCGCGTCCACGATCATGTTTCCCGGCCCCGTATCGAAGGCGAACACGTCCTTACGACGCGCCCTCGCGGGAATCACCGTCACATTGGCGATGCCGCCGATGTTCAGCGCCACGCGCCCGCGCAGCGCGTCGCGGTAAAGCAAATAATCCGCAAACGGCATCAGCGGCGCTCCCTGTCCGCCCGCAGCCATGTCCGCGGGACGGAAATCTCCCACCGTCGTGATTCCCGTGCGCTCGGCGATGATGCTGGTATCTCCAATTTGCAGCGTGGACGCAGCCCGCACCGTGCCTTGAAAGCGTGCCTTTGAGCCTAGGTGAAATATCGTCTGCCCGTGCGAACCGATCAAAGAAATTTTCCCCAGCGCCACGCGCCAGTGTCGAGCTGCCCGAATCGCCGCTTTGGCCAGTTGCTCGCCGAGCAGAAAATTCAGCTCGCTGATCTCCGCCGTCGTCGTTGCCTTTCCATTTGCCAGCCGGAGAATCGTTTCCCGCAAATAAGGCGGAAACGAAGTGTGAAAATGTCCTTCGAACTGTGCCTTCAGCTCCGGCGGCGCGCCCGAAATTCGCGCCAGCGCCACATCAATCCCGTCCGCCGACGTCCCCGACATCATCCCCATCACCAGCATTGTTTACCCGCCGCTCTTTCTTCTTCTCACCGCCGCCCTTGCAGTAGGGGCACGATATATCGTGCCCGGCAAACATACTTGGCTCCCTGCCCACCATCCGCCCCGCGCACGCCGTCATTCCGAGCGGAGTGTCCCGCGCCCTTGGTTTTGCGCGAAGCGCCGGGACACGCGCTCCCGGTCGACGGTTATCGAGCCCGGAGATCCGTCGAGGAATCTCTCTTTGATGTAACGCTTGCCTCGCTGGCAAATCGCTCTGCTGCCTTTGCCGCCCCTGCCAAACATACTTGGCTGCCTATTGCCACCATTAGATATAGGCGCGTCGCCCTCACTCCAATTGCCTCTGCATTGCCGCCAACAAATTCAACGCCTCCAGCGGCGTCAGCTTATCCAAATCCGCGCCCCGCAACGCGTCGAGAACCGATTGATCGAGCGCGGCAAAACTCGTCTGTTGCGGCTCCGGCGGCACAGCCCCCGGAGACAATTCCTTCGTAAGCCTCTCCTCGCTGCGTTCGTGCCGCCGCAGAATTTCGCGCGCGCGCGAAATCACGTTGTTCGGCAACCCCGCCAGGCGCGCCACTTCGATGCCGTAACTCTTATCCGCGCTCCCCGGTTCCACGCGCCGGAGAAAAATAATGTCGTTCCCCGCTTCTTCCACCGATACGTGCACGTTTTTCACGCCCGGCAGCAGTTGCTCGAGTTCCGTCAGCTCGTGATAATGCGTGGCAAACAAAGTTCGCGGCTGCGCGCCACCATGCAAAGCCTCCACTACCGCCCATGCGATTGAGAGCCCGTCAAATGTCGCCGTCCCGCGCCCCACTTCGTCCAGCAGCACCAAGCTCGCCGCAGTTGCAGTGTTCAAAATAGCGGCCACCTCGCTCATTTCCACCAAAAACGTTGACCGCCCTCGCGCCAAATTATCCGACGCGCCTATCCGCGTGAATATCCTGTCCAGCAAAGGCAGTTTCGCCTGCGCCGCGGGAACGAAAGACCCCATCTGCGCCAAAATCGAAATCAGCGCCGCCTGCCGCAAATAAGTGGACTTACCGCCCATATTCGGTCCGGTGATGAGCAGCAGAAATGGCGACTCCTCGCCAAAATACAAATCATTCGGAACGAACCGCTCGCCCCGCTGTTCCAGCAGCTTTTCGATCACCGGATGCCGCCCGCCCGCGATCATCAACTCCCCGCGCCTTTCGCTTGGCAGCGTATTTGCCGGAGCCGCCACATTTTCCGTGAATTCAGGCCGCGCATAATTCCGCGCTGCCGCGATATGCGCGAAATTCCCCAGCACATCAAGCTGCGCGATGGCTGCCGCCGTCCGCCTCAGCCGCCCTGCCTCGCGCGCAATCGATTCCCGGATTTCACCATAGAGCCGCCGCTCGATTTCAAGTGAGCGATCCTCCGCGGTCACCACTTTCCGTTCGTACTCACTCAATTCGTCGGATGTGAATCGCTCCGCATTCACCAGCGTCTGCTTGCGTTGATAATCTCCGGGCACGAGCGCCAGGTTTGGCTTCGAGACCTCAATGTAGTAGCCGAAAATCTGGTTGTAGCGAATCTTCAGTGAACCAATCCCGGTGCGCTTGCGTTCACGCTCCTCCATCGCTGCGATCATTTGCCGCCCATGCGTCAAAATCTCGCGAAGTTCGTCGAGTTCGCCGTTGAATCCGCGCCGGATAACTCCCGGCTCGCTCGCCACCGCGGGCGGATCGTCGGCAATTCCTCGCGCGATAATTTCCCGAACATCCGTCATCTCATCGAGTTCATCTCGCAGGGTTCTCAGCCGGCTCGTAATTTCCGCCGCGGACAATCCTTCCGAGGAAAGCAATCGGCGCAGCTCTGGGATCCGATCCAATGAGCCTCTCAGCGCGGTCAAATCCCTCGGTGTCGCAATCCCCAGCGTGATGCGGCTGGTCAGCCGTTCAATATCGAGAATCTTTGCCAGTTCTCTTCGAATTTCTTCGCGCGCGATAATGCGCGACTTCATTTCCGCCACCGCGTCCAGCCGCGCCTCGATTTCTTCGCGGTCAATTTGTGGCCGAAGAATCCAGGAACGAAGCAGCCGCGCGCCCATTCCGGTCGCCGTCTCGTCGATCGCTTTCACCAGCGTCGCTGCCGGATCGTCGCCCGCTCCCGCCGCCTCCACGAGTTCCAGATTTCGCACCGTCACCTGGTCGAGGACCATCGCGTCTTGCTGCTCGTAATACCCGATGCGATCCAGATGCTCGAGTCCGCTCAACGTGCGTCCGTCAGTTGCAGCCGATTCGCCGGCCCGCCGCGCTCCAATAGCGGAAGTTTCGCGCAAGTAATACACGATCGCTCCCGCTGCCGCCGTCGCCTGAGGATGCTCGCTCAGGCCAAGTCCTTCCAGGGCCACGATACGAAAATGCTCTTCGAGTTGCCGCACGGCGTAGCTCCGCTCAAAAACCCAATCATCCAGTCGCGTTTCCACAGGCCCCGAACCATTCGCCACGGCTGAGCGGGCTTCAGGAAAAAGCGTCACCGGCTTTGGCAGCAGAATTTCTCGCGGCCGCAAAATATCGAGTTCATCGCGCAGCCGCGCCTCCGCATTCGCTCCGGTAAATTCCGTGGCGCGAAATTCTCCAGTGGATAAATCCGCATACGCCAGCCCGATCCTCGCTTCCGCATGCCGGTTAGCGGCGCGCCCGCTCGGTGCGGTTGCGGCTGCGGCCGCCGCGCCGCGCGCCACCGCCGCCAGAAAATTATTTTCTTTGGTGTCCACAAGCGACGCGTTTGTCGCCGTCCCCGGCGTCACCACGCGCACCACTTGCCGCCGCACCAGCTTCTTTCCCGGTCCCGGTTCTTCCATCTGCTCGCAGATGGCCACTTTGTGCCCGGCGCGAATCAGCCGCGCGATATAATTTTCCGCTGCATGGTAGGGAACGCCGCACATCGGCACTGGATCGCCTTTTTCTTTGTTCCGCGAAGTCAGCGTAATTTGCAGAACACGCGACGCCAGCACCGCGTCTTCGAAAAACAATTCGTAAAAATCCCCGAGGCGAAATAGCAGCAAGGCCGCCGGATGCTCTTTTTTCGCGGCGTGATACTGCTGCATCAATGGCGTGGTGGGTTCCGTCATCGGCGCACACGACCCCGCGCGGGAAGCGTGCCAGGCAAGCGATTATGCTGACTCGCTCGAGCATTCGCAACATTTTAGGGAACGGGAACTTCGGATCCGGCAGCGCGCGTCTTTTGCAATCCGCTCCTTGCCCTTGCTATTCTGTTTTTGCCATGGAACTCACGCCTCAACAGCTTGGATTTCTCGGCCAGTTGCGCTCTCGCGGCTTCGACATTGTCGGCTTTCCGATGTACGAGCAATACATCGGCGTGCGCAAAGGAAATTGCGGCGCGCTCCTCGCTCCCGTGAATGGCAGCGGCTTCAAACTTTATGGCGAACCCTCCTACTTGGTTGCCGGAAGCCTCAGCGCGCGCACCATCCAATCTGATGGCCACTGGTTCGTTCGCAAAAAAGACAAACTCGCCGCCACTCCCGAGCGCACCGCCGAGCTCGAATCCTTCGCGGCGGAGTTGGCCAATGCGCTGCTTCCGGTGGCGTAGGCGAACCTTCGATATTGAAGCCCGAGAACGCACGTAACCCACACAAAACAAAGAGTAGCGCGCTGTCCTTCTTCCCCTAAATTGCTTTCAGTTAGATGGATTTTCGTGGAAGCTTCTATATCGAAGTTTTGAAGCGCACGTAACTCGGAGAAAACAAAGGACGGCGCCCCGAATTCTGCCGCAGGAATTGCGTTGAGCTAGGTGCACTTTTTGCACGGCTCGGGCCCTGAAACCAGCCCCGAGCCGTCAAAACCGGGCACCGCAATAACACGGATTGACTTTTTTGGCCGGTAGCAGGATAGTCGCGGCGTCTGTCCGTCCCGTTGCGGTCCGGGACGAAAAATACTAATAGCAGTCGGCTCGATTTTTTGAGCCGCCCAACCTGGCGACGAGAAACCGATCTCGTCCTGGAGGAGGGCCTAATGGCTGGGAAGAAATTCGCAGTGTGTCTCCTCGCGCTGGCGGGCAGCGCCGGCATTTTCCTCCGGGCGCACAGCCAACTCCGCAATACCAAACGAAGCGGCACCGCGAAAATGTCGCCGGGCCGGAGCTTCGGCGACGCGAAGAAAAAGCTTTTCGCCGGACGCATTCAAAAAATACATCGGCAAGAATCCAATCACACAAAAATTGAAAATCGAGATGGCGCGATTGGGCGATCGCGCGCGGGCGCGGGCCACATTTCGCTTCCGATGACGTTCGAGCCGAATGTGGGGCAGGCAGATCCGCGCGCGGCGTTCGTCGGGCGCGGAAAGGGAATGGCCGTGCTGCTGATGCGCGACCGAATTTCTGTGCACGCGGGGAATGGAGGCGCGTTAGGCATACGCTTTCAAACTCGCGAGGAGCGAACCGAAACGGCCGCCGCGCGCGACGCGAATTCGCGCGGCGCGGCTTGGCGCGGCGAGGACAAGCTGACGAGTGAAAGCAATTATTTTATCGGCAATGATTCGAGCAGGTGGCACGCGCACGTACCGCATTTTGCGCGCGTGGAAGCGCCGGAAACGGCATCCGGAATCGGAGTAGCGGTCTATGGCAATGACGAAGGCGTGGAATACGACCTGCGTCTCGCGCCGGGAGCGGATGTTTCGCAGCTGCGGCTGGCGTTGACGGGCGCCCAAAGTGTGCGGTTGGATTCGTCAGGCAATCTGCTGCTGACGGTTGGCGGAAAAGAAATGCGAATGAAGAGGCCAGCTGTTTACGAGTATGAGGAAGTAGCGACGCGGTGGCATTCGAAGCAGAGACAGCGGCATCGAGCGATCGGGTCGGGCGGGCCGAGCACGCATTCCACATACAAACCGCGAAAGCTGCGCAGTCCGCACACGGAAAGAAGGCGCCGCAAGCCTCGGCGGCTGGCGATTCGCCGCAACGGCCACAGCGGACGACGCGTGAACGCGGACTACGTACTCGAGGCCGACGGTTCGGTGGGCTTTCGCTTGGGCCCGCATGATCCTGACGCGGCGCTCGTCGTTGATCCGTCGCTTTCGGTTTCTTATGCGACATTTCTCGGGGGCGCCGGAACCGATGCAGCGGCGAGTATCGCGGTGGATTCGAGGGGGATGATTTATGTGGGCGGCACCACTACTTCCGAATCGACTTTTTCGGAAACTTCCGGAGGAATTGGGCCCGCCGACGGGCCGGCGGAATTTTTCATTGCGAAGATAAACCCGAGTGTAACAGGACCGAGTTCACTGGTTTACCTCATATTTCTCGGCGGCAGCGGAACTCAGAACGGAGGGTTGATTGCCGTGGATGACTCCGGAGATGTAGCCGTGATGGGAACAACTACTTCCACGGACTTTCCGGTGACCGACTTGAGCGCGCCGACGAACGGGCTCATCAGCGGCTCCGGAAATGACGTCGCGGTCAGCGAACTCGATCCTACCGGGGCTCATTTATTTTTCTCGACGATTTTTGGCGGCAGCGGCGCGGAATCGCTGAATGGGACGGGAGGAATCGCGTTCGATTCCTCGGGTGACGTTTACATCGCGTCAGACACGACGACGCCAGTGGATAGTGCGTCCACGGATCTGCCGGTGACAGCCGGAGCGTATCAGAGCGCGTGGGACGGAGAGCCGAGCGACGGTTTCCTCGCCATCTTCCAGCCACCATCGACGAGTGGCGGAGCGGCTACGCTGAAATATTGCTCATATCTGGGAACGAACTCGGCCGGCGCGCCAGGCGTCGGCGGAATCACCGTGGATGGATCGGGGAACGCATACATCGCGGGGTGGGCGTCAAGTTCGGCAGGCATTTTTCCGAGCACGAATGCGTTCCAGGCGTCCTACGGCGGCGGGACGTCCGATGGATTTTTGATGAAGATATCGCCGCTGGGCAAAGGCTCGCAGGATCTGGTTTACGCGACGCTGATCGGCGGTTCGGGAAGCGATCAGGCTTTAGCCGTGGCGCTTGATTCTTTGACCACGCCGAATGCGTACGTGACGGGGACAACGCAGTCGTCTGATTTTCCGACTCACGGCGCGACCGGCGCGTATCAAGGGACGCTGCACGTCTCGGCAACGGACAACGCTTTTCTGGTGGTGGTCGGGCAAGACGCGTTGAGCGGACAAACTTCGCTTAAGTATTCGACTTATCTCGGAGGTTCCGAGGCCGATGCGGGGCGGGGAATTGTGGTGGCCGCTCAAAACGCAGTGTACGTGACGGGGAGCACCACTTCGTGGGATTTTCCTTGGCACGATAATTTGCAGCCGTTCAACGGGGCGGGCGATGCGTTCATCGCGAAGCTCGATCCAACGACGGCGGGAAGCGCGTCGTTGGTCTATGCGACGCCGCTTGGCGGGACATCGCCGACAGGCGGAAGCTCAAGCGCCGTGGGAAATGGGATTGCAGCGGACGGCTCTGGGCACGTTTACATAGCGGGAGCAACCACAGCGGCAAATTTTCCAACCGCCGTGACGACTGAAAATCCGTTGAACGGTTTCCAAACGAGCTGTGCGAGCTGCGGACAAATCCCTCCGGCGAGCGATGCTTTCGTTGTCGAATTCGCGGAGAGCGCATCGCCCGCGCCGAGCGTTTACTTCTCGGTTGCGAGCGTGCCGTTTACCGGGGCGGGAGTGGGACTTCAGTTCGCGGGAGTGCTCAACGGCGGAGAAGCTCCGCTGATTATCTCAGCGATAAATGTGACGGGGCCAAATTCGGGGGACTTCGCGTTGAGCGGCCAAACGGCCTGCTTGGGGAAGAGCATCACTCCGGGGCCGACGACGCAATGTTCGTTCGAAGTGGGTTTTACGCCGTCAACCGACGCCTTCGAATCGGCATTCGTGTCCGTGACGGATAATGCGCCGGGCAGCCCGCAAGTTCTCGAACTCCGTGGGCTGCCGAGTGGACCGCCATCGGTATCAATTTCACCAGCTTCTTACGATTTTGGCAGCCAGCCCGAAAACACCAGCAGTGACGGCCAAACAATCGCGTTTTCCAATATGGGCGGCCAGCCTTTGACCCTTTCGGCCTTTAGCATCGGAGGCCCGGATGCAGCGCAATTTTCAGAGCCGGCAAGCGCCTGCTTCAGCGGAGTGATGCTGGCATCGGGAGCGAGTTGCACGGTGCAAGTGCTCTTCGGGCCGAAGGCGACAGGTGTGTTTCATGCCGAACTGGATTTCACGGACAATACAGGGAATGTAGCCAACTCAGAGCAAGTAGTGCCGCTGACGGGCACGGGAACCGCCAGCGCGCCGGTGGCAAACGTTGCGCCAGTGTCCCTGGGATTCGGCAGCCAGATCATCGCCACATCAAGCGCGCCCGAGAGCGTAACGCTCACAAATAAGGGAAGCGCGGCGCTGAGCGTTACCGGAATCGCCGTGACCGGAACGAATGCGGGGGATTTTGCACTCGCTGCAGGCGGAACATGCCCCGCCGGGGGCGGAACCGTGGCGATTGGCGCAAGCTGCACCGTGGCAATCCGGTTTGCTCCGCACTCTGTGGGAACGAGCAACGCAGGCCTGAGCTTCAGCGACAATGCGACGGGCAGCCCGCAGCAAGTTTCGTTGAGTGGCACGGGTGCGCCCACGCCGGACCTGGTGGCGTCGCCAACGAGCCTCAGCTTGGGATCCCAGAGCGTGAACAGCGGCACGCAAGATATGCAGAGCGTGACGATATCGAACCAAGGCAGCACGTCGGCGGGGATAGGGGCGCTGTCTTTCTCGCCCGCGACGCAAACCGATTTTGCGGTGGCGGGAAATACCTGCACGAGCCTGGGACCGGGCGCGAAATGCCAGATCACGATTGCGTTCCAGCCGGTGACGCTTGGCCCGCGATCAGCGGCGCTGAATATTCCGGGAGCCCAGCCGTCAACCGTCGCGCTTGCTGGAACCGGGACGCAAGCGGCAATTTCCTTCCCGGCGAGCTTTGCGTTTCCACCGCAACTGGCCGGCTCTGCAAGCAGCGCGCAGCCGATCGCGGTGACGAACAGCAGCATCGGGGCGTATGCGGGCGCGCTGACGGTCACTTCAGTGAGCAAAAGCGGCGCGAACGCCGGTGACTTCGCGTTGAAGGGGGACACGTGTACGGGAGTGAGCGTCGCGTCGCAAGGGACGTGCGCTTTTCAGATGGTGTTCCAGCCCGCGCCGGGTGCCACTTGCGGTGCGGGAGGCGGTGCGAGGAGCGCGACTCTTCGGCTGACCGACAATGCACCCGGAAGCCCGCACAGTATTCCGCTGAGCGGCACGGCCATGGAGTTTTGTCTCAATGCAGCGCCGGGCCAGGGTATCAGCGAGCCGATCGCCGCCGGGCAGTCCGCTACGTTCAATTTGGAAGTTGATTCGTCCGCTGGATTCGCGGGCACAGTGCTGCTTGGGTGCACGAATCCTCCGCCGGCGGGCACTTGTACGGCGACGCCCGCGAGCGTGCAGGTAAGTCCGGGGACGGCGGGGCCATTTCAAGTGGTGGTGACGACGACGGCGCGGAGCGCGGTGGTGCTGCCCGGCACGGTGCGCGATAAAGAACTGCCGGGATTTCACGAGCTCGGCGTGAGCGGATCAGGCGCGGCTTTAGTGCTGTTGTTTTGCCTGGTGGGAATTGCTGTGGCGGGAATTGATTCGAGGAGAAGGAGACAGCCAATTCGTGTGGTGGCTGCGGAATTGGCCGGGTTGGTTTTGGCGCTGGCGATGATGGCTTGTAGCGGCGGATCAGGCGCGGGCGGTGCGGATCCCGCTGTGGGCACGCCGGCTGGTAGCTACACGGTGATGGTGACGGCGTCGGTGGCTGTGGCCGGGCAGGCGAACGTGCAGCGGACGTTGCCGATTACGATTACGGTGCAGTGAGAAGACCGGGAAGCTGAATAAGGCGAAGGAGGACGGTAAGACTGCTCCAAAATGGAAATGCGAGGTGAACCTCCGGGCAAGCCCGGGCGGCAAACAGCGGGAGCAAGCTCCCGCACTCCACAGGAGGCGCCCGCTCGCGCGAGGTGAAATGGCGCATGCTGTGCCCCTCCAACCGGACCGCGCCAATTGCACGATTGGCGTTACCAGGTTGATGCGAGGAGCACACCCGGGCGGCAAACAGCGGCGGCGAGCCGCCGCACTCCACAGGAGGTGCCTTTTCGCGCGAGGCGGATGCAACTTCTAGGGCGAAGAGAGATCCCTCAGTCGTTCGCCGGGCGAACTTCTTCGGGATGACGATCCTTGTGGGATCGTCAGAAGACTTTGATGGCGAGGGCGCGGGGCTGAGGGCCGGTGGGGATTAGGGTGATGAGGCTGGAGGTTTGGGTGCGAATTACGGCGAGGTCGTCGGAGGCGGTGTCAACTACGGCTAGGATGTCACCGCCGGGAGTTAGATCGGCGGTGACAGGGGATTGGCCTATGGCGATTGGACGCGCGACCTGGCGGTTGCCGATTGCGACGGGAACGATGTGGCCAGCCGCTGAGTCCGTTGCGTAGAGAGTAGCGCCATCAGCCGAGAGCGCACCGGCCACGGGCGACATGCCGAGGAGGAGAAAATCTCCTACCTCGTTGGTCTGGGTATTGATGACGAGGAGGCCGTGAGCGTCGCCGGATGGTACGTAGAGTTCGCCGCCATCGGGCTTGAGGATCAAGTCATTCGGGGCGCCGCCCAACGAAAGATTTGTCAGCAGGGCAAGATTTTTCAAATCGACGACGGAGATTTCGTCCTTCGCACCGGAGGCGATGAAGGCTTTGGAGCCGTCGGGCAAGATCGCGATTCGGCCGGGATCGGGCGCCACCGGAACGACGCCCTGAAGGGTCAGGGACGCAGCGTCGAAGACGGAGATGGTTGAATCGCCGCGATTCGATACCAGGACACGCTTTCCGTCCGGAGAGATGCGAATGGCCGATGGTTCGCGGCCCGTAGCGGATTTGGCAACGATTTTTCGCGACTCGCAATCGATTTCGATCAGTGTGTTCGACTTGGCCGCGGCAACGTAAGCGCGCATGCCATCGGGTGAAAAATCCAGCGCGGAAGGAGCGGCGCCAACCGGAATGTGCGCGACCACCCGGTCGCTTGGAGAGTCCAGCACCCAGGCATAACCTCCCGAAGAACTGAGTCCCCAAATTTCCTTGCGGGTTGGATTGGCGCGGACGGCGGCGGGCGACGGGCCGACGGGAATTGTTGCGACGGGTGAAAGCTTGACGAGGTCAATCGCGGTGATTGTTCCGTCGCCCGTATTGCCCACGTAGGCGAAAAGATGAAGCCCCGGACGAAGGAAGGAAGGGCGCAGTTCAAGGGCGACTTCGCTGACGGCGAAGCCTCCCAGAAGGACGAGCAGGAAAAGAAGGCGGTAATTGAGGCGGATCTTCATTCGAGATGCAGCGGCACACTCCGCTCCCTTCCTTCGTCAGGGCGGGCAGCATGACGACAACCCCTCTTACGTAACTGTGAGATTGGAGGCGCGAGGCGGAATCGAACCGCCGATGAAGGTTTTGCAGACCTTTGCCTTGCCACTTGGCGACCGCGCCCTTAACGAAGAGTGACGGGAACGAAATGATCATAGCAAAAGCGCCGGCACGGTTTCTAGCGGACGACAATGCGGGCACGACGGACGAGGATTTCAAGAATTGATTGTGCGCGCGAACGAGCAGGTGTACAGTGGCGCACCAGAAATAGGCCGGATTTTTGGCCACACCCTGCGAACCCTGTCAAAAAAATGCAACCGCGATGGCGGATACGTTTAGGAGTGTCCGTTCACTTCACTCGATTAGCTAGAACCGAAAAGGAGATTGCGTATGAAGAGAATTTTGCTGGCAGCAGTGGCAATGAGCTGTCTGGTTGGCGGCGCGGCGGCGGTGCGCGCGCAAGACGAAGGCACTGCACCACCGCCCAAAGTGCTGGTCATTACGCGCGAGATGGTGAAGGTTGGCAAAGGCGCAGCACACGCAAAGAACGAGGCGGCATGGGTGCGCGCTGCCATGGCAGCGAAGGAGCCCGATCGTTATTTGGCCGCGACGACGATGACTGGACCAAACGAAGCGCTCTTCTTCGAGGGCTTCGACACCTACGCGGCATTTGGCGAGGCTGACAAGTTTGACAGCCAGCCGAAAGTGGCGGCGTTGACCGGACCTACGGCAGAGAAGGATGGCGATTACGTGTCCGATGGAAGGACGATGGTGGCGACGTTCAACGAAAAATGGAGCTGGAAACCGAACATGAACATCACCGAGATGCGGTACTTCGAATTGGAAACGATTCGGATGCGCCCGGGGCACGACAAGGATTGGGGAGATCTGATTTCGCTGTACCAAGGGGCGGCTGCGAAAATGAATCTGGACGAGCATGACATTTTCTATGAAGTCCACTACGGAGCATCCGATGGGACGGTGCTGATATTCACGCCGAGAAAGTCGCTTGGAGAGCTGGACGCGGCGATGGGGATGGGGAAGGCGTTTCAGGATGCGCTCGGCGAGAAGGGAAGAGAACAGTGGGCGAAATTGGCGGAGGCAACGATCGCGGGGGATTCGACGGAGCTACTCGAGTTCAGCCCGGAAATGAGCTATCCGCCGGAGGACTGGGTGAAGGCTGATCCGAGTTACTGGAAGCCCAAGCCGATGATGGGCGGGAAGGCAGCCGCGGGCGCGAAGAAGCCGGCCGAGGCGCCGAAAGAATAGCCTGCCAGAACGGCGGGCCTGAAGAATGAAGATATTAGCGCGGCTGCACGCTGCACGAGGGCGTGTGTGCGCGTTTGCGCGGTGGTGACGGTTCGGCTAAAATGGTGATTGTATCCCGGACAACCTGAGGGAATGGCGGCAGACAACCATCGAGTCGAGTTGACGTTCGACCCCGCCGATGAGTATCGTCCCGAGCCGCTACCGCCGCCCGAAATTCCAGCGTGGAAAGACGGAAGCCTGCGAATAGGGATTCATACGTCCATCGCGGGCGATCTTACCAGCGCGCTCGAAATTGCGGACGGGTTGGGCGCGAATGCGCTGCAGATATTTTCGTCGAGCCCGCGGATGTGGGATCGAGGGAACGTTCGCATTTCGGAAGCGGACGCGGCGCGATTTCGGGCGCGACGGAAGGAATTGGGGCTGGGGCCGCTGGTCGTCCACAGCAATTATCTGATTAACTTGGCTTCGCCGAATCGCGTGCTGCGAACCCGGTCGGTACAGGCATTTCATCAAGAAATTGTGAGGGCCACGGCGCTTGGCGCGGATTACCTGGTGCTGCATCCGGGCAGCAGCATGGGTGGGGCTGTGGAGAGCGCGATTTCGGCGATTGCGTTGGGCCTGCGACAGGCGTCGCGAGGCGCGGGGTCCGGCGATCTGCAAATTCTTCTTGAAAACACCGCGGGGCATGGAAGTTCGATCGGCTCGAAATTTGCGGAATTGAGAACGATCATCGACGCTTGCCCGGAATTAAATCTGGGAGTTTGCGTCGACACGGCTCACCTTTTCGCGATGGGTTGGGACATTCGGACCAGCGACGGCCTGCAAGCCGCGCTTAGCGAGATTGACAGAACGGTCGGACTGCATCGCGTGCTGGTGGTGCATGTAAACGATTCGAAGATGGCGCTGGGAACGCGCGTCGACCGGCACGAGCACATCGGAAAAGGGAAGATCGGGCTCGACGCGTTCCGTATGATTCTGAAGCATCCTCTGCTCGCTGCTTGCGCATTCATCCTGGAAACGCCAGTCGATCTGCCGGGCGACGACAAAAGAAATGTCGCGGCGTTGTGGAGACTTACGGGGCGTGTGGTGGTGGCGAAGGGGACCGGAATGAAACCGCGGCGCAAACGGCAAAGCAGCGGCGCGCAGATGGTCCGGAAGCAGCGAAAAAAAAGACCGCGAGGGAAGTGAATTGTCGGAATACGATTCGCAGCGCATCGAAGCAAAGTGGCAGAAGGTTTGGGAGGATCAGGAAGCATTCCGCGCGGTTGACGGGGATTCGTCGCGCCAGAAATTCTACATGCTTGAGATGCTGCCCTATCCTTCCGGCACGCTGCACATGGGTCACATGCGCAATTACACCATCGGGGACGCCGTGGCGCGGTATAAGCGCATGCGCGGATACAACGTGCTGCACCCGATCGGCTGGGACGCATTTGGCCTGCCGGCAGAAAACGCGGCGATCACGAACAAAACCAGCCCGCGAGCATGGGTCGATGGCAATATCGCCGAGTTTCGCCGTGTGCTGCAACGATTCGGGTTCAGCTACGACTGGCGGCGCGAAATTTCGACGTGCGACCCGGAATACTACAAGTGGAATCAGTGGCTCTTCCTTCGAATGCTGGAGAAGCAGATCGCGTTCCGTAGGAAGAGCAAGGTGAATTGGTGCCCGAAGTGCCAGACTGTGCTGGCGAACGAACAGGTGATCGACGGCTTCTGTTGGCGCCATGAAACCACGCAAGTTGAAAGCAAGGAACTCGAACAGTGGTTTCTGCGCATCACGCAATACTCGGATCAGTTGCTCGGCGATATGAAGCAGCTTGAAGGAGGCTGGCCGGAACGTGTGCTGGTCATGCAGCGGAACTGGATCGGAAAGTCGCGCGGCGCGCGGGTGCGTTTTGCGGTGTCCGGCGCGGCGACGGCGCCGCTAGAAGTGTTCACCACACGGATCGACACCATATATGGAGTGGCCGCCATTCTGTTGTCCGCGTCACATCCTCAGCTCGAAGAAATGCTTGCGGGCGTGCCAGGACACACCGCTATGGAAGCGCAGCTACACGCGATGCGGCAGAAAAGCACGAAGGCCGCGGATATTGCCACAGCCGAGAAGGCGGGCTTCTTCACGGGGCGGTTCGCGCTAAATCCGTTTTCAGGCGAGCACGTCCCGATCTGGGTGGCCAATTTTGTGCTCGCGGAGTATGGAACGGGAGCGGTGATGTGCGTTCCGGCGCATGACCAGCGCGATTTTGAGTTTGCCCAGAAATATAATTTGCCTGTACGAGTTGTAATCCAACCGCTGCAAGGTGCCGCACTGCGCGCCGACCGCATGCAGGAGGCGTATATCGAGCATGGACGGTTGGTGGAATCCGGTTCATATACGGGACTGACCTCCGATCAGGCGATTGCAAGGATGGCGGACGACGCCAAGGCGAAAGATTTCGGCGCCGCGGAAACAACGTACCGTTTGAAGGACTGGGGAATTTCGCGACAGCGTTACTGGGGCACGCCTATTCCGGTGATTTACTGCGACAAGGATGGGATCGTACCCGTCCCAGACGGGCAGTTGCCCGTGCGGTTGCCAGAAAACGTGACGTTAACGGGCGAAGGGCAATCGCCGCTAGCCAGCGTGCCGGAATTCGTGAACGCGACTTGCCCTAAATGTGGCGGGCCGGCGCGGCGCGAGACCGACACGATGGATACGTTCTTCGATTCCTCGTGGTACTTCTATCGCTACACCGATCCTCGAAACGAGCGCGCGCCCTTCGATAAGGAAATTGTCCGCTACTGGTTCCCGATCAACCAGTACGTGGGGGGAATCGAACACGCGATTTTGCACCTGATGTACTCCAGGTTCTTTTGCAAAGTGATGCGCGACGTTGGCCTAGTGAATCACGACGAGCCTATCGGGCGGCTGTTTACGCAAGGCATGGTGCAGAAGGGCGGCGTGGCAATGTCGAAATCGCGCGGTAATGTCGTGGGCGCGATCGAAATGGCGGAGGAATTCGGGGCCGATACCGGCAGGCTGTACACTCTCTTCGCGGCACCGCCCGAGAGGGACCTCGAATGGAGCGAGCAGGGAATCGAAGGCGCGGCGCGATTCTTAAATCGGATTTACCGCCTGGTCGAGAAACATTCAGGCTCCGTACGGGATGTGGCCATCGATTGGGGCGCTCACATCGATTTTGTCCAAGCCAGCGCGAAGGAAAAGATTCTGATCCGAAAAACGCATCAAACGCTCAAGCGTGTAACGAACGATTTCGAGGGGCGTTGGCATTTCAATGCTTCCATTGCGCTGGTGATGGAACTTGTGAACGAAATCCACGCACAGGAACCGCTTGATCAAGGCGTCTCTCCGGCAATTCTCAAGTGCGTTCTGGGAATTACGACGCTGATGCTTTATCCCATGACGCCCCACATCGCCGAGGAGCTATGGGAAATGTTGGGGAATTCCAGAACGATATCCCAGGAGAAATGGCCGGCGTATCGCGAGGACCTGACGCGTGAGGAGCAAATAGAGGTGATCATTCAAATCAATGGCCGGCTGCGCGGGAAAATCCTGGTCGATGAAGGCTTGGCGGAGGAGGAAACGAAGGAACAGGCGCAGGGCGATGCTCGCATCGCGCCGCTAATCGCCGGGAAGAAGATTATCAAAGTGGTGGTGGTGCCGAAAAAGCTGGTCAATATCGTCTTGCAGTAGGGAGAAAATCGGCACGGCCCGCTCCCTTCGCCAGGGCATGCAGAATGGCGAATTGTCGTGTGGGGGCGGAGTCCGAGGATACGAGGGAAATGTTTACACGGGGGCACGAAACGGCGCAAGTGGTTGTTGGTGTAAAGAAAAATCGTCCACGGTGACAGTCGCGCGGCGAGGAAAAAAAGCGAGGCGCGCCCGAGAAACGGCAATCGCGCACGGAGAGTGCGAGGAGGGCAGTTGAGTACCAAACGGGGAATCGTGGTCTTGGATTTTGGCGGGCAATATACGCAATTGATCGCGCGCCGAATCCGTGAACAGCAGGTGTTTTCAGCAATCCTTCCGTGCACGGCGTCGATTGAGGAAATTCGTGCGCAGGAACCCGTGGGCATCGTCCTATCGGGCGGACCGAGTTCCGTTTACGACCAAGACGCGCCGCTGTGCGACGCAAAAGCGCTCGACCTCGGGATTCCGATGCTGGGCATTTGCTATGGCATGCAGTGGCTGACGCGTGCGCTGGGCGGAAAGGTGGAGCGGGCGGAGCGCCGTGAATACGGGCCCGCGAAGTTGAACATCGGCCGAGATTCCAAGCTGTTTACGGGACTTCCCGCACAACTGAAAATCTGGAATAGCCACGGCGATCACGTATCGGGTTTGCCCGAAGGCTTTCACATTACGGCGCGGACCAACAATGCGGTGGCCGCGATTGAGAATCCCGCCAAACAATACTACGGAGTGGAATTTCATCCCGAAGTGAATCACACCGATCGCGGGACGGAGATTCTGAGGAATTTTGTGTTCGGGATCTGTGGCGCGCGCCCCAATTGGAACCGCGCGGGATTTATCGCCGAAATGGTCGAGAGCATCCGCACCCGAGCTGCAGGTGCGCGGGCCATCTGCGCTCTGAGCGGCGGCGTGGATTCAACCGTCGCAGCGGCCTTGGTGGATCGAGCGATGGGCGACCGTCTGACCAACGTTTTCGTGGATACCGGCCTTTTGCGGCGCGATGAGTTTGACGAAACGCTAGCGCTCTTGCGAGAAAGGCTTGGCTTGAATGTGATCGGCGTCAACGCATCCGAGCGGTTCTTGAGAAAATTGAGCGGTGTCACCGATCCCGAGCAAAAGCGGAAAATCATAGGGAACGAGTTCATCAGCGTGTTTGCCGAGGAACAGCGCAAGCTGGTGGCCAATATGCAGGAAGGCCCGCCTGTAAAATTTCTAGTACAGGGGACGCTTTATCCCGATGTGATCGAGTCGATTTCCGTGAAGGGGCCCTCGGCTGTAATCAAGTCGCACCATAATGTGGGCGGGTTGCCGAAGGACATGCCATTCGAGCTGATCGAGCCGCTGCGAGATTTATTCAAGGACGAGGTACGCCAAATCGGAAGAGAGCTGGGGCTGCCCGAAGAAATTCTAGTGAAGCATCCGTTTCCGGGTCCGGGATTAGCCGTCCGCCTTCTTGGAGCGGTAACTCCGGAGAAACTTGATATCCTTCGGGGAGCCGACGCGGTGGTGGTTGACGAAATTCGCCGCGCCGGTTTGTATGAGAAAGTTTGGCAGGCTTTTGCCGTCCTGCTGCCGGTGCAGAGCGTGGGTGTAATGGGAGACGGCCGCACCTATGCAGCGACGATCGTGGTGCGCGTGGTTGAGTCCCTGGATGCTATGACCGCCGACTGGTCGCGCTTGCCCATGGAAGTGCTGGAGCGAATTTCCACGCGGATAGTGAACGAAGTGGCAGGTGTAAACCGCGTGGTCTATGACATCAGTTCCAAGCCGCCCAGCACCATCGAGTGGGAGTAGAATTGGAGAAGCGGGAATAAAGCCCGCTCAGGGACACCAAGAGCATGCGCAGAGTCGCTTCGCAACGGGGGACGATTGATTCCAAAGGAAATAGCGGTCCGGTTACCGGTTCGCCATTTTTTGCGCTACATAGAGCAAAAGCCGACGATCTCCCTCCGGCAGGCGGCCGAGGAGTCGACGAAAACGGCCCAAGTAGCGAGCATCTTTTCCCCTGCTGCCCCAAGCGATGTCGTCCGCGCTCTTCCGTTTCGGAAGGTTGGGAAGGGCGGGCGGTTCTTCGCCATCATAGAAGAGCTGGTAGAGCGGAACTTCCATCGCGCGCGCCAGCTTTTCCAGAGTTTCGATGGCCGGAACGGTATGTCCGTTCTCGACTCGCGAGATGTAGCAGCGAAGCAAACCTGTCCGCTTTTCGATGTCGCCCTGCGAGAGATTTTTGTCTTCACGTAGCAGTCGAATACGGTCGCCGATTATCATGGCGGGTATTGTTGCATGGACTAGTGTCAGTCGCAAGAACAAAACGGGAAAGGGCGGGCTGTTCGGCGTAACCGAAGATCAATGGCGCGCGTCTCAAAGACCATGGCAGCTAGTGCTCCGGCGCTTGCGCTCCCTATCGATCGGGGTGAGGCGAAGCGGGACGACCGCGAATTGGTGCGGCTGTCTCAAGACGGAACGCCGGCGGCATTCGAGGAACTCGTGCGGCGCCACCAGCAGCGCGTTTGCGCGCTGGTTGGCGGAATCCTGCGGTGTGCGGAGGACGTGGAGGATGTGGCGCAGCAAGTTTTTCTGAAGGCGTACCTTGGGATCAAGAAATTCGATCAACGGGCGGCGTTTTCCACGTGGCTCTACAAAATTGCCGTGAACGAGTGCTGGGACTATTTGAGGAAGAAAAAAGTGCGGCCATTGGTTTATGAGGCGGATTTATCGGAGGAGCAAGTCTCGCGGTTAGACGGCATCGTTTCCGCCGAGCGCCCGCCCGTGGACGCGAATTCGCGGGCCGAAACCCGGGAACTTCTGGATCGATTGCTGGCCACGCTCCCCCAGCAGGACCAGCAACTGCTGGTCTTGAAGGAGATGGAAGGATTTTCGGTGCAGGAGTTGGCGGAAATTCTCCACCTCAACGTCAATACGGTGAAAGTGCGACTGTTCCGTGCGCGAGGACGAATCATGGATGTCTACCGGCACCGGCGCGGGGTGGTTTCCGCGCAAAAAGCGAATGCTGCTGCGTCGCAAAGGAAGAGGTAAATAGCCATGGCGGACACGAACGTGAAGGTGGCCTGTGTGAAGTACGAGCCAGTTCTCGAGGACTACCTCGAGGGCGCGCTCGACGAGGCCGGGGCGGAAGCCGCGAGGCGCCACTTACAAGACTGCGCGGGATGCAGCGCGGCGTTCGATCGAGCCACCGGCAGCGTGCGTCTGTTGCAGATTTTGGAGCCTTCCCAGGCGCCGGATGCAGCATTCGCGCGAAATGTGATGGAGCGGATTCGTTTCAGGGAGCGGGAGCGGACCGCCGAACGCGCGGGCTTCTGGCAACCGGTTGTGGCCTTGGGGTGGCGATTCGCAGCGACGGCGACGCTGGCTGTGGGCGTGTTGCTTTCGTGCGATATCGGCTGGACTCATTATGCGCGACTCAACATGCCATCGGCTCGTTCCATCGAAGGCAATCTATTTGCGCCCGAGCCGGCCAGGGCTCCCGCAACCGGGGACGAAGTTCTAATGATGGTGGCGGAAACAAGCCATGCCAAACAATAAAGCGCGGCACGAAGCTACAGCTTTGGTGTTTCTCGTCTTTTTGCTGGGTGTGGTGTTTGGCGGAGTCGGCGATCACCTTTGGCGCGTTCGCGCGGCCGGCCAGCAGCCGCCGAACACGAAGCCGACGCGCGACGAGGTGATGAATGGCCTTAAGGAGCAGCTGCAACTGACTCCGGACCAGCAGAAGCGCATCGGAGTGGCAATCGACGATACTCGTGCGAAGTGGCAGGCGCTTTATGCGCCCCTGGACGCGCCGAGAGAGCAGATACGCCAGCAAGGGCGGGCCAACATTCGGGCAGTCTTGACGCCGGAGCAGCAGGTAAAATTCGACGATTTTCTCCGGCGCTTGGATGAGCAGCGGAAGAAAGAGGCCGCCGCTGCGGCCGCTGCTGCGGCGCATTAACGGCGCAATTTCGATCAAGCTATGGATGAACGCGCCGTGAAGGACCAAGCTCCCCCGATCCTATCCATCTCGAAAGAGGCGCAGAAGACCGCTACGATTCGCCTCGATGGCGTGCACAAAACTTACGATCTAGGTGAGATTCAGGTGCACGCCCTGCGCGGGGTGTCGATGGAGATCTACGCCGGAGAATTCGTGGCTGTGATGGGAGCCTCCGGCTCGGGAAAATCGACACTGATGAACATCTTGGGCTGCCTTGATAAGCCCAGTCGCGGTCATTATTTCCTGGACGGCAAGGACGTGTCCGGCCTCACGAAGGCCGAGCTAGCCAAGATTCGCAATCACAAAATCGGATTCGTGTTCCAGCAGTTCAATCTTTTGGCACGGACTTCGGCCCTCGAAAACGTGGAGTTGCCCACGATTTATGCGGGCGTTCCCCTTGAAGAACGCGCCAAGCGAGCGAGGGAAGCGCTGGATCGCGTGGGCCTATCCGACCGCGCTGACCATTTTCCGTCGCAACTGTCGGGTGGGCAGCAGCAACGCGTTGCCATTGCACGCGCCCTGGTCAACAGTCCATCGCTGCTTTTGGCGGACGAGCCGACCGGAAACCTCGATAGCCGGACCAGCGTCGAGATCATGGATATTTTGCAGGGTCTCAACGATCGGCACGGGCTGACGGTGGTGATCGTGACTCACGAGCCGGATATCGCGCAATACGCCAAGCGCGCGCTTGAATTCCGCGATGGCAAGATGAAGAAGGATGTGGCGATTCAGAATCGCTCGATTGCTGCGGAAGTTCTGCCTACTTTGCCTGCGCTGGATGAAGACGATGTGGAGGCCGTTGCCGGCGCAGCGCCTGCCGCGCCCGCGGACAGTCACTAACACGAGCTAGAAGGGAATATCTTCGTCGGAGATTTCGGCGCTTGGCCCGTGCTCGTCCGGCGGGGCAGCGCCTTCGAAATCCGCGTCGGCCGTGCGAGAGTGGCTCGGGCCGCCAGACGGGTTGGCTCCAGCGCCCGCTGCGGCGCCCTCAGCACGGGACGTCAGCATGCGCATTTCGTTGCCGACGATTTCGGTGGTCGAGCGTTTCTGCCCGTCGCGCTTATCTTCCCACTCGCGTGTTTGCAGGCGTCCTTCGATGTAAACGAGATGGCCCTTCTTTAAGTATTGCTGAGCGATTTCAGCCAATTTCCCCCACAAAACAACGCGATGCCATTCAGTGCGCTTTTGGCGCTCGCCGTTGCGGTCCTTATACGTCGAATCGGTGGCGATGGAAAAATTACAGACGGCTTGGCCACCGGAGGTATAGCGGGTTTCCGGATCGCGCCCCAAGCGTCCAACTAGGATTGCTTTGTTCACGGACATGGCCAGGAGTATAACCGAAGTCGATCTGGGTGGAGCGGAAAAGTAATCAGCCGGGAGGCCATTGCCATTCTGCAAGGGAGGAGATTCAATGAGCGAAGTTCAAAATTTCAAAAACCATGCGAGATTTGTCCCCGTTTTTCACTTCTTTGTGGCGCCGGTTTTCTTGCTCGATATCGTGTGGTCAGCCGTGCGTTTAGTTCGCAGTTTTTCGTTCGGGACGATTATCTCGCTCCTGGTTGCAATCGCGCTGTTCCTGCTCGCCCTTACCGCGCGCATTTTTGCGCTCACGGTGCAGGACCGCGTCATCCGCCTAGAAATGCGACTGCGCATGCAGCAGACGCTTCCGCCGGATTTGACGCCTCGTATTCCTGAATTCAGTGTGGGTCAGCTGGTGGCCCTGCGATTTGCGAGTGACGCGGAACTGCCGGATCTGGCGCGGAAGGTGCTGCGGGAAAAATTGACGGAACGCAAAGCGATCAAAGCAATGATTCGAGATTGGCAGCCGGACCACTTGCGGGCGTAGAAGATAGCGAGCGCTACCGCCGGGCGCGGAGGTCCTCCGAATTTAGCGCGCGGGAGTTCGCGAAGTGGCGGTGGCGGCGCCGATCTCGCGCAGTTTGGCGTGGGCGCGGCGCGATTCGTCAGAACCTGGGAAGTGGCTCTCCACGGCGCGAAGATCCCGAATGCCAGCCGCTCGCTCGCCGGCCTCAAGTTCCGCCATGCCTTTCTTGAGCTGAGATGCTGCTAGTTTGAAACTCCTAGGGTAATTCTCCAGCACCGCATCGTAGGCCCCAATCGCTCCCTTGAAATCGTTTTGCGCGTAGGCAATTTCGCCCAGATAAAACTGCGAGTTGGACGCCAGATCGTTCGAGGGAAAATTCTTGATGTAGTCGGAAAACTCCTGCCGTGCCAGATCGTACTTGCCGCTCGTGTAGTCCCGGAGGGCGTTTTGGTAGAGCGTGTCGGCCGAAATTGGAGCCATTCCCGGCGGGTTTCCTGCAGGAGCATCTCCTGGACCATTCGAAGTTGTGGGTCCTCCCGGCGCGCCTGGTGAGCCGGGAGCCCCGGTCGCTCCCGGCTGCTGGTTAGAGAGTTTCCCGTCGATGCTCTGAAGCAGATTCTGCGCGTCCGTCAGTTGCTGCGACAGTTTGCCTACCCGCGCCTGCACGTCCTGCAAATTGTCTGAAAGACCCTGGGTCTGCTGAGCCATCGTATCGATGCGAGCTCCCGTGTTGGCCTGCACTTCTTGCACGGATTTCTGCACGGAACTCATTTCGGCGCTCAGCTTGTTGACGGAATCAAGCGATTGCTGAACGAGCGTCTTGATGGTTGCATTGTTGCTGTCCATCGCGCTGCGCATGTCCTGCTGTCCTTGCAGAAGTTGTGCGACCTGTTGTTGAAGCTCGATCATGTCGCGTGAAACTGCACCCGCGGGCTGCGGAGCCAGCATGGCCCCAGCGATAGCGCCCAACAAGACCGCAGCGAAAGTGAGCACAACCCATCGTATGCGCATAGGGTATCCTCCCGGAAAATTCGCCTGGTCGATTCGGCCAAGCCGGTTTGCGTCACCCCGCTAATCGCGGGATGGGCAAACCCTCCTTAGATATTATTAACGTTGCCGCGCCAATGGGGTACTAAAAACGTGGCCCGGCCGGCAAGTGCGCCGCAGCAGCCGCACAGGCAGCTGCCGCGGTCGCGCAAGCTATTGACTCAAAACGAAATGAGCGCGCCGGTTCAACTGCCAGCACTGTTCCGTGTGCTCGGTGCAAACCGGACGCTCCTTGCCCCAGCTCGTTGTCTCCATGCGGTCGGCGGTGATGCCGAGCGAGATCAAGAAGTTTTTCGCCGCCTCGGCACGGCGCTGGCCCAGACCAAGATTGTATTCAGTGGAGCCGCGTTCGTCGCAATCACCTTCGATTGAGACGCGCACCTGCGGATAGGACCGGAAGAATTCCGCGTCCTTAGTCAAGACGCTTCGAGCGTCGCTGCTGAGATCCGATTTATTTGTGTCAAAGTAGGCGTCTTTCACGTTCTGGCCAAACAACTCGCTGACAGTTTGTTGAGGGGCAGGTTGCTGCGCTTGCCCGGAATTTACATCCACGTGGGCCGTTGCCGTGGCGCTGCCGCCCGCACCCGTGGCCGTAATTGTGTACGTGGTCGACTGCGTCGGGTTTACTCCCCGTGTTCCTTGCGGGGCGACGCTTCCGACGCCTGGGTCGATGCTCAGATCGGTCGCGTTCGTGGACGTCCATGAGAGCGTGACGGCTTCGCCAGGATTAACTGTTGCCGGCGACGCGTTGAGCGTTACAGTGGGTTCTGCGGCCGCAGGCGCTGGCGCGGCTGCCGGTGGGGTCGACGCCACGTTCTTTTTGCAACCTCCCACAACAGCAGCTAAAGATACCAATCCAAGCAATAACGCAATCCTCCGAAAACTGCCATGCTGCATGAACTGCCTCCTTCGGCGTTCCTTAGAGGGCATCTGGACCGCCGCGATTTGAATTATGTCGTTCGAACCTTTGCTTTTACGTACAACCCGTGCAACTGACCGAAACCCTTTACTTCGGAGACCAATTAGGCGACTCGCTCTGGCCTTCGAAAGTCAGCTGCCTCGGCTGGCTTCCATCCGCTAGCATCGACCAGATTTGTCTCGTTCCCGTCCGTGTCGATTCGAAAACCAAATGACGGCCGTCCGGCGCCCAACTCGGCCGCTCGTTCCGGCCCGCATCGCGAGTAAGTTCCACCAGTTGGTGACTAATTATGTCCATAGCGTAGATATCGTAGTTCCCACTCGGCCGTCGCCAGCTAAATGCGAGCAGTTGTCCATTTGGTGACCACGCCGGGTCAATCACATATCCCATGTCTGGCAGGTTGATTCTCTCCACATTCGACCCATCCGAGTTGGCAAGGTAAAGATCAGGATTGCCGCCGCGGTCGCTCACGAAGACAATTTGTTTCCCTGTCTTGGGATTCCACGCAGGCGATGTGTTCACTCCAGCGGCAAAAGTGATTCGCTGCGCCCGTCCCCCGTCCGCATTCGTCACATAGATTTCGGGATCGCCATTCCGGCTGGACATGAATGCGATCTGCGAGCCGTCCGGCGACCATGCCGGCGAGCTGTTCGTTCCCAGGTATCGCGGGAAAGAAATCATCCGGTTCGACGCCAGCGAGTAGATACAGATTTGCGCAGATACCACTCCGCGGTAGGGAACATAGCATGTGAACGCAATCCGTTCGGCGTCCGGCGACCAGCGCGGGGTCAGCGCGATCGTTTTCAGGTGGGTCAATTGGTGCGCATTTGCGCCGTCGTAATCCATCTCCCAGATTTCCTTGTTGCCCGATCTCGAGCTCACGTAAGTGATGCGTGTCAGCGCGATGCCTGGCTGCCCGCCACTCAAGACGGCCACGATGTCGTTGGCAAACTGATGCGCCAGATTTCGAGCACCTTCATCCGTGGCGGCTCCCAGGTAAACCTTCTGCAGAGCGAGCGGCGCCGTTGGGTTGCGGACGTCGGAAAGAAAACCCGCGAAGGACAGGTTCGTGCCGTTCAGGGTCAGATATCCGTAAGCCACCATGTACGCGCTCGCCGGAGCGGCGGACCAATCCTGCGCTTTCAATTCACTCGGTTGGGTCGGCACCTGTAAAGGATAGAAACTGGGACTTACAAGATCGAGGACTCCCGAGTATTGCAGATCGGCCCAGAGCACATCGTGAAAGGTCTTGGGCAGGGGCTGCGCAAAGGTCGACCGGCTACCCTCATCAGGCACGGCCAATCGGGCCTTGGTTACACCCAAACCCGTACCCGTTTTGAACCAGTCTTGCGCGACCGCCGGAGATGCTGAGAAAACTGCGCCGCATGCGGCGATCAGAGCCAAAATCAGAAGAAGCGCGGATTGTCGTTTCATATAAAAGCCTTTTGTGCTTCGTATTTTGTTAACGATGAAAATCGAACCAAAACTCGACGTTGACGCTCGATCCAGTATATCCGCCGGGCAGCCGGTCGAGCGGACTCGAATCGCGCACGGCACGCAGCGCCGAATTATCGACCGAATAGTTGTTACTGGACTGCGTGATCTGGGCGCTGGTCACCGTGCCGTCCCGCATGATCGTGAATGTCACAACCACGCGCGGCGCCGTACTCACACTTGGGTCGACGCTCGATTGAAGCCAGTTGCTGCTGATGCGCCGCTGCACCGCTTCCACATACCACGAAAAGCGCGAACCAAAATCCCCGCCAGCGGTGCCCGTGAATCCCAAGCTCGCCTGCGTGGTGCCGCTGCCCATCGCAAAAGATGTCCGGGGAACGGTTGGCGTGCCGCCTCCGCCATAGGGGATCGCGTTGGGTGGCGGGGGCGCAGGATTCTCCAGCACCTTCGATGGCTTAGTTATATATTTCGGCGGCTTCTTTTCTTGGAACTTTGGTATCGGCGTGGCGTCGGGTTCCGGCTTAGGTATCGGCTTAGGCTCGGACTGAAATAATCCTTTCGTGTTGTCCACTACGCGATTCATGGACTCGACATCAGGTTGAGGGAGCGGAATGGCCGGCACGCTGCCCACCACGTTCACCGTCACTGATCCCCCCGGTCCGCCCCAGTCCGATTGATGGAACTTAAATAGCGCCGGCACCACGATCCAGGCCACCAAGATGCAGTGCAAGCCGATGGACGCGTAAATGAATCGCTTGAGCGAGAGGTCCGGGCGGATTGCGGCGATGGCTGCCATCTCATTGTGTTTGCGGGCGCTCGCTGATGGGTTGCGTCACCACGCTGATATTTGTGATGCCCGCTTGCCGCAGCGCATCCACCACCGTCGCCCAGCTTCCAAACGGCACCGTTTCATCGCACCGCACGTACACGGACTGGCGCTTCGGATCGCGCGATTGCGACGCAACCTTTTGCCCGATCTCATGGATGTTCACCGGCTTGTCGTTCAAGTAGACCCGCTGTCCGCGATCGATGGTGACCACCATGCGCACCTCGGTCAGCTCTTTTACGGTCTTCGTCTTTGGCACGTCCACATCGATGCCGGACTGCAGGATCGGCGCGGTGATCATGAAAATAATCAGCAGCACCAAAACCACGTCGATAAACGGCACCATGTTGATGTCGGATAGGGAAGTGCCGACTTCGCGTTGGGTTTGCGGCATCGGAGTCTACGAACTGTACAGCGTCTCGACTTTCGCCACGAATTCCGCGGCGAAATCGGACATGCGGGAAGCGACGGAGCGAATCCCGTGCAAGTAGTGGTTGTACGCGATCAGCGCGGGAATCGCGGCGAACAGTCCCGCCGCTGTGGTGATCAGCGCTTCGGAGATGCCTGGCGCCACCGCCCGCAAACTTGCCGCGCCCACGTCGCCCAGGCCCGAAAATGCGTCCATTACGCCCCAGACCGTCCCGAATAGCCCGATGAAGGGTGACACCGAGGCGATGGTCGCCAATGTTGACATTCCTTTTTCCAGGCGTCGAACCTCTTCACCCGCGGCGACCTGCATCTCGACGCCTACCGCATTGGCATTTCTGATCTTGTTTGCGCCGGCCGGCACGCGTGATTGAGGTCCGCCGATCTGCTGCTCGAGTTCCCTGTAGCCGGCTGCGTAAACTGAGATCAGCGGCGTACCGCCGACGCCAGCCCGAAGCGTATTCGGGTCGGAAAGGCCGCGTCCCGAGCGGAACATTTGCAGAAATCTGGCCGTCTTTCGATCGATGCCGCCGAGCTGGTAAGATTTTTGAAGAATCAGCGCCCAGGAAAAAACGGATAGGAACAGCAAGAGACCCAGAATAACGCGCGCCACGCCGCTCGTTTGCTCCAGAAGCGTCAGCGGGTTGGCGAAAAGAAGAAACGCCAGGCTGGAAATTGTTTCCCCCAGAAAGTAGTTTTTGTGCCGGGCAAATCTACCGTAGCACACGCACTCCACAGATTCAAACTTATGAAGCCGGAAGACGTGGATTTAGTTGCTCTTATAGTACAGACGCCCGCCATCGCGGGGTGCTACCCTACGCACATGAAACTCCGCCTGAACTCTTTCCCGGCGCAAAGAAGAACCGTTCCGGTCTTTCGATCTCGTTAAAATTTCGTAGGTCGCACGAATGGAAATGTGTTATCTATGTTTCGGTGTCCCACGAGTTCCACTACGGCGCGTTTCAATATCATATTTCTCCGCATAAGTTTTTCAGGCTTTTGACGTACACCGCCAGCTACTTTTAGCCGTTTCTCCTTACATATCGCCCTCACGCTACGGGTGTTCTCGAATTTCGATCCAGACAAGGAGAAACTGATGATCACGGTGAAAGAGAAGTCCACGATGACGGCTGAACAGCACTCGGTTAAGACGATCTCCAATTTCATGAAGCATCACTTCCGCCATTTCAACGCCGCGGTGGTGATCGACGCGGCCGAAGCTTACGTGAAGCATCTATCGAGCGGTGGGAAAATGCTGATCACGCTCGCGGGCGCGATGAGTACGGCCGAGCTCGGTTTGTCTCTCGCGGAAATGATCCGCCAGGATAAGGTCCACGCTATCTGCAGCACCGGCGCCAATCTCGAAGAAGACGTTTATAACCTGGTCGCCCACGATCACTACAGGCGCGTCCCGAATTACCGCCATCTCGCGCCCGACCAGGAAGTCGAACTGCTCGAGCATCACCTGAATCGCGTCACGGATACCTGCATTCCCGAAGAAGAAGCCATGCGCCGCATTGAACGCGTCGTGATCGAAGACTGGCATGCTGCCGATCGCGCCGGCCAGCGTTTCTTTCCTCACGAATTTCTTTTCAAGGTGCTCAAGTCCGGAAAACTGAAGCAGTACTATCAGATTGACCCGAAAGATAGCTGGATGTTGGCTGCCGCCGAGAAGAATCTCCCGATGATCGTGCCCGGATGGGAAGATTCCACGCTTGGCAATATGTTCGCTGCGCAGGTGATTAGCGGCAAAGTTAAAAGCGCCACCACCGTACGCGGGGGCGTGGAATACATGATCGAGCTCGCGCGTTGGTACACCGAAACAGCCACTGTCACGCCGCTCGGTTTCTTCCAGATCGGCGGCGGCATCGCCGGAGATTTTCCCATCTGTGTTGTCCCGATGCTTCATCAGGACCTGCGGCGCGAAAACGTTCCCCTGTGGGCTTATTTCTGCCAAATCAGTGATTCCACCACCAGTTACGGCTCCTATTCAGGCGCCGTGCCAAATGAAAAAATCACCTGGGGAAAACTTAGCGTGGATACTCCGCGATTCGTCATCGAATCGGACGCCACCATCGTGGCCCCGCTGATTTTCGCCTGGGTTTTGGGTTGGTAGTGCCGGCGCGGCGATTCGACAATTTTACGTTGCGCTGGTCCGCGGCATTTTCCCCGCTGTGCTAGACTGAAATCGAAAGCGATGAATAGTCAATTCGATGTCGCGCTCGAATCGCTCGCTTCGGGCGAGGCGATGACGTCGTCCGCGGCCGTTCTTCAGAGCGCCGATTCCGCGCCGACTCCGCTGACCGGTCGCCGAGCCTCCAGCGCGGCTGCCGGCAAGCGTTTTTTCATCGAAACGTTTGGCTGCCAAATGAACGTTCATGATTCCGAGAAAGTGGCGGGCGTACTGCTCGATCGCGGCTATACGGCGGCGCCCAACCCTGCGGAAGCGGATCTGATGCTGTATAACACGTGCAGCATCCGCGAAAAAGCGGCGCAGAAAGTTTTTTCCCGCCTCGGCGAATGGCGCGGAGTATCGAGAAATAAAATCATCGGCGTGCTGGGCTGCCTGGCGCAGCAAGAAGGTGAAGACATTTTCGAGCGCGCGCCTTGGGTCAGTCTGGTCTGCGGATCGGCAAGCTATCGCAGGCTTCCCGAACTTATCGCTGCGATCGAATCGGGTGGCCGCCGCGTGATGGGCCTCGATCTCGATACCGATGAAACCTTCGAAACCGATGTCACACGTCGCGATAACCCATTTCGCGCCTATCTGACGATCATCGAAGGATGCAATTACGCGTGCTCGTACTGCGTGGTGCCGCACACGCGCGGCCCGGAGCGCAGCCGCGCCAGCGGCGCCATCTTATCTGAGGCTCGCCGCCTGGCCGATGCGGGCTACACCGAAATTCAACTGCTGGGCCAGACCGTCAACTCCTATCGCGATCCTTCTCCGCGCCACTTGGATTTTGCCGGCTTGCTCTACGAGGTGGCGGCAATCCATGGCATTCGCCGCGTGCGCTTCACCACTTCGCATCCGAATGATTTCTGCCGCGAGATAGTCGATGCGATTGACGCTACCCCTGCGCTCTGCGACCACATTCATCTTCCGGTTCAGTCCGGCTCCACGCCGATTTTGCGCGCCATGCGCCGCACCTACACGTGCGAGGAATATCTGGAAAAAATTTCCTGGATCCGTGCCGCGCGCCGTCCCATCAGTATTACGACAGATGTGATCGTCGGTTTCCCTGGCGAGTCCGAAAAGGATTTTGAGGATTCCATTTCGCTGCTCGAGTCCGTCGGATACGACGGAGTGTATGCCTTCACCTACTCACCCCGGCCCAACACGCCCGCTTCGAGCATGCTCGATGCCGTTCCGGAAGCGGAGAAGTCGCGCCGACTCGCTGTTCTCCAGGAAAGGCAGCGCCAGATTCAGGCCGTACGCAATAGCGCCTTCGTTGGCCAGGTCTTCGAGGCGCTCGTGGACGGCCGCCACGCCGCGCGGAATCAGTGGGCGGGACGTTCCAGTAGCAACCGCGTGCTAAATTTCACTTCGCCGCGTGAAAATCTTCTGGGAGAATACGTTCAGGTGCATGTGACGCGCGCCGCGCCGTACAGTTTGTTCGGCGAGCATGCGATCTAGAGTGTAGTGCAGTCCGTAATTGCCGGCATTCGCCGTTTCTTTTCGGGGTCCCGGGAGGCCATCATGGAACTCGAAGTTAAGATCCGAGGTCTGATGATGGACCCGGTCACCAACATGCCCGTGGTGGTCCTCAAGGAAGCGCAGGGCGCCGGAATCCTGCCGATTTGGGTAGGCGTTTACGAGGCCAACGCCATCGCCCTTGAAATCGAAAAAGTACAAACGCCGCGGCCCATGACCCACGACCTTCTCAAAAATGTTCTTACCGGCTTGAACGTCCACGTGCAAAAAGTTGTCGTCTCCGATCTGAGGGACGACACTTTCTACGCCCTCATCTGGATGGAGCGCGACGGCCAAACCATGTCGATGGATTCGCGCCCGAGTGACGCTTTAGCTCTCGCATTGCGCCTCGATTGCCCGATCTTCGTCGAGGATGAAGTCCTCAAGAATTCCAAAATAAGCAGCGTCGTGTCGGAAAAAAGCTCCAATGAGGAGCTGCGGAAGTGGCTTGAGAATTTGAACGACGAGGATCTCGGCCGTTATAAGATGTAGCCGCGATGTCTGAAAATTCTTCGCTGCGGTGGCCCGCTCTTTTCTTCGCCTGTGTTTTTCTCTCGGTACTACTTCCGATATTAGCGCAGGCGCCCTCGCAGTCACCCCGCCAAACTTCGCAGCGCGCGCCCATTTCGATGGAGCAGGAACACCATCACCACCTCGAATTCGAAAATTCCTACGCCCGCGTATTCTTCGTCGAGATTCCCGCTCACGAATCAACCCTCTTTCACCGGCACGACTTCCCATATCTGAGCGTGCCTCCCACCGGTGCGGATGCCGCGATGCCGCCGCCGGCGGGCGCCGCAGGGCAGGGAACCGGCCTGCCGATGGTGGGATATTCACCCGGCAACTTTTCTCACGCGGTCAGCAACTCCCGCGATTTCGCGCTTCGAAATGTTGCGATCGAACTGCTGCGCCCGCAGCAAAATATTCGCAATCGCTGCGAACAAGTCGTCCGCGATCAGCCCAAGGAAAATTGCGTTCCTGAGGCGAGCGCAGCCACTCCCGCTACGCACGTGCCCCTGTTCGAAACGGATGAACTTTTGGTCGAAGCCTGGCACATTGCTGGCCACGTGACCACTCCGCCGTGGGATGACCGCGCCGACGTTCTTCTGGCGAGCCTCAGCGGAGTTTCGGTGACGGCATTCGGAGGAATCGATTCGGCTAACGCGCTAAAGGGTGGCCTGCTCTGGCTGCCCGCAGGGTCAAAGCCAGTCTTCAAAACTGCTCCAGCGAGTGACGGCCATTTCATCGCCATTACCTTCAAGGACTCCAGCTCTCACTCCGGCCCGCAGTCCTTCTAAGCGGCTGCTCCGGGCCGCCCAACGCTACAAGCGGCCGTGTTTTATCAGCAGGCTGCCGACGATTCCAGTGAAGCTATCCTGCATGATGTGTTGGATCATTCCCGGCCGCAGACTCTTCCGCATCACCGCCAGTATGCCGAATAGCGCGCCGTAAAGTGTGATCGTCAAGGCGCCTTTCCATCCTTGATATAAGTGGCCAATCCCAAAGACCACGGCTTGCAGCGCCACCGCCACTTCCACTCTGCCGCTCCACGCAAAAAACTGCCGTTGAAGGTAGCCTCGAAAAAGAAACTCCTCGCAAAAGCCCGCGGTGACGGAGAGAGCCACAAACGCAATCATTTCGGCCGTCGTTCTCGGAAGCAGCGTAGTTATCGCGCGAGTTGCCGTGGCGTTATCGCCGAGAACGATGCGCATCGCCAGCAGAAATCCGATCACCACGCACCAGAAGAGAAGCGCCACGCCGATGTCCCCAAAGACGTCCATTGGACGCGTCCATTTCCCTCCGATCAAATCGCTCAGACGTCTGTGTCGCGGAAGCAATCCTAGAAGCCACACGTAAAGAACGAGCACAACTTCGAACGCCATTCCGCTCAAGTAAATTTCCGTCCGCCCGTGTGCTTCCAACGCGGGTAGCCGGGCGGCTTGCAGGGAACTGAGCCCTAAAATCAGAGCCACAAAAATAATGGTGTGCCATAGGGGCGCGACAGGATCACGCTCGGTCGTTGAAGATAATTCAGGCTGCGCTGCAGCAGTGTCTGCCATAGTTGGCGAGGCTCCAACTGAACCGGCCCCAGTGTATCAAGCAGATGCCGGTTTGACATGCAAGACGGAGTGGATTATGGTCCTGCCGAGAGACGTAGCCGAGCATAAGCGCCAATCATTGCCATGAAGATCTCAAGAAAATTTTGGACATCGATTGCGTTTGCGGCCGCTCTGGCAACTGCTGCCGCTGGCCAACAAGCGCCCGTACAGCGGCCGCTGCCGCGCGACGGCTTTCCAACCGGCCCCCGAGCGCAAATCCTTAGCTTCGCGGCGAGCTCCAGTTCGATCCAACCTGGCCAATCGGTTACTTTGAAATGGGCGGTGGTCAACGCAGACCGGATCACGCTCGACCGCGGCGTCGGGATCGTGGCCGCGCGCGGCACCCGCAACGTATCGCCCAAGGTGACGACCACCTACACTCTGACCGCCGTCGGCTTCGGGGGTCCGGGCAAGGACACGCGTTCGGTTACCGTGACTGTTCCGGGCACCGCACCCGCGCCCGCCGAGAGTGCCGCGGCCGGCGAGCCACCGGCGAGTCACCCAGTGCCGCGCACACCCGACGGCAAGCCCGACCTCTCTGGAATCTATGTCGCGCCCTTTCATGCGCTAAAGCCCATCGGCAAGATCACGCTCAAGCCCGGCGCGGAAAAATATAAAGTCGGTCCCGATTACTCTTTTTCGCTGGGGGAGCATTGCCTGCCGCGCGGGGTGCCGGACACGATCAACGAGCCGTACCCCATACAAATCGTGCAAACGCCGAACCTCGTGGTGATCCTCTACGAAGCGGGCGAACTCTTCCGTGTAATTCCCACCGACGGGCGTCCGCACCCAAGGGATCTCGATCCTACATGGATGGGAAATTCCGTGGGGCATTGGGAGGGGGACACGCTAGTGGTCGATGTTGTCGGCGTGAACGACAAAGTCTCCGTCGGAGAGTATCGCCATACCACGGCATATCACGTGGTTGAGCGCTTCGAGCGCCCGTCATACGACACGCTGAAGTACTCAGCCACCGTCGAAGATCCCAATGTGTTCGCCGCGCCGTGGACCGAGGCGAGCACGCTCACACTTCATCCCGAATGGGACATTCAAGAGTACATCTGCGACGAAAATAATCACGACTACCAGAAATTGTTCGAGCGCTATAAACAATAGGCCAATCGCGACGCGTTTGCCTGCATTGAGCCGCTAGGGTAAACTGCATGCCCGATGGCGGACACTTCCTCGATTGTTGGCAGCACCATTTCGCACTATAGCGTCCTGGAAAAGCTGGGCGGCGGCGGAATGGGCGTGGTCTACGAAGCCAAGGACACTCGCCTAGGCCGCAGCGTGGCGCTGAAATTTCTCCCCGACGACATTTCTCAGGACGCTCAGGCCATCGAACGATTCCGCCGCGAAGCGCGCGCCGCATCCTCTTTGAACCATCCGAATATCTGCACCATTTACGATATCGGTGGCCTCGAAGGCCGGCCGTTCATCGCCATGGAACTTCTCGAGGGTCAGACCCTCAAGCGCCGCATCGCCGAAAAGCCCATCGAAATTTCCGAGCTCTTGCAAATCGGCATTCAGATCGCTGACGGCCTCGAAGCCGCGCACGCCAAGGGCATCGTCCACCGCGATATCAAGCCCGCGAACATCTTCCTGGTCCAAAGAGGTCCGGCGAAAATACTGGACTTCGGCTTGGCGAAACTAGCCACCCAGCGGCAGCACGTCGGGAATTTCGTGGCAGAATCCTCCACCACGCAGACGAGCCTTGAAAACGAAATATTTCTCACCAGCCCGGGCAGCTCGGTGGGCACCGTCGCCTACATGTCACCGGAACAGGCGCGAGGAGAAGAAGTGGACGCGCGCTCGGACTTGTTTTCGCTCGGCGTGGTCCTCTATGAGATGTGCACCGGCGTGGTGCCTTTTTCGGGCTCGACGGCGGCATTGATTTTCGACGGAATCCTGCACACCGCGCCTGCTCCGGTGACCAAGTTGAATCCCGAACTGCCCCAGGCACTGGAAAATATTTTTGCCAAGGCGCTCGAAAAGGACTCCGACCTGCGTTACCAGACAGCCGCCGAGCTTCGCACCGACCTGAAGCGCCTGCGGCGAGATTTGGGTTCAAGTCGCCACCCGGCAGCCGAAAAAACCGAAAGTTCGCATGCACATCCTGCGAGCGGCGCGCCAACCACGAAGTCGGTCGCGGTTCTGTATTTCGAGAATCTCAGCGGCAACAAGGAAGACGAATACCTGCGCGATGGCATCACCGAAGACGTCATCACCGAGCTTTCCAAGATTCGTGGACTCAACACCTTTTCGCGCCCCACCGTTCTGGCCTTTCGGGACAAGCCCGTCACTCCGGCGCAGATTGGCAAGCAGCTCGGCGCGGCTTATGCGCTCACCGGCACGTTGCGCCGCGCTGGCGCCCGCTTGCGAATCAATGCCCAGTTGGTTGACACGCAAACCGATTTCCCGCTTTGGTCCGAGCGCTTCGACCGCGAAATGAAGGACGTTTTTGAAGTTCAGGACGAAATGGCCCGCAAGATCGCCGAGGCCTTGCGCGTCACGCTTTCGCCGCAAGAGCTTGAGGCCTTGGCCGTGAAGCCTACCGAGAATCTGCAAGCCTACGATCTCTTCCTGCGCGGCAAACGCTACGCGCGCCGGCAAACTCGTCAGGACCTCGAGTTTGCCTTGCAGATGTTTGAGAATGCGGTCGTGCTCGACCCCAGCTTCGCTTTAGCCTATGCCGCCTGCGCCAATGCCTGCGCCATGTTCTACTGCAATTACAGCCGCGATCAGTTGTGGGTCGAACGCGCGCGCGAGGCTTCCGGCAAAGCCGTGGCCCTGCGATGGGATTTGCCCGAAGTTCAGGTGAGCCAAGCCTGGGTGCTATACGCGGCGGAGCTGCACAACGAAGCCGTGCGCATGGTCAAAAAAGCTATCGAGCGCAAACGCGATTGTGAGGGCGCCTATTACATGCTCTGCCGCGCCCTCTTCGCCGCGGGACGATACCAGGAAGTTGTGGACGTAGCGGAGGCCGGAATCGAGGCCAGCGGTGAGGATTACAACGTTTATGTCCCCATCCTGAACTCTCTCGGCGCCATGGGCAAAGAAGAAGCCAAGCGCAACATGAGTCTGAGATTCGTCATCGCGCTGGAGGCCCACTTGAAACAGGTGCCCGAGGATGCGCGGGCGCGCGTGCTGGCGGGTGGCTACTACGCCTACGGGGGCCGGGAAGAAGACGCCTTGCGCGAACTCAATCTGGCCATCACCCTGCGCGCGAACGAAGCCTCGATCCTCTACAACGCTGCGTGCGTCTACTGCACCCTGAAGAGAAAGAAGGAAGCCTTGGATGCCTTGCGTAAAGCCTGGGAAGCGGGTTTCCAAGACGCCGTCTGGGCGCGCCGCGATCCCGATATCGCCATCCTTCACGGCGAGCCCGAGTTCGAACGCCTCTACCCCGAAAAAGGCCCCGCAACCCCGCCCTCCGCCTCCGCTCGCTAGTTCAATCCGCCGTCCGTGCGCGCAATCGCCGGGAAGTCATGTAGCTCACCCCAGCTTTTCTGGGTGAGGCTTTTGCGGATTGGCAACGGCCTACACTCTGGCAGTCTTTTTAGGCTACTCCACCCTCGGTTTGTGAGAGTGGGGTTTTCAACTTTGAAGTCTCTCCACAAACCGTGCGCGAACTCGCAAAGGCAGCGCCTACGCTGAGCAATCCGGACCGGCACCGCAGCGTCGTCGCGCCGTCTCCTCAAATTTTCGGAATGGTGCGGATGTTCGAAATCGCGGGAGAGGCCACGCGCCCGAATCTTCATGTTGTCCGCACCATCGAAGAGGCATGGGCCATCCTTGATGTCGAAGCGCCCCAATTCGGCCCGTTGCTAGAAAAATAGTCTGCGTGTTCGACATCCTTGTGTCAGCGCCGAAAATAAAATCAACCCGGGGAGTAGATATCTAAGGCGAATACCCGATGGCGCCCCCCCTCGTGCTCTAAGTATTCTCCAGTTTGGGCCCTTCTGAGAGGAGTCACATACTGTTAATGCACACATTGCCTTGGTCCGAGTATAATCGTCGCGGAGTCCAGCATGGTTAGCGACCCAGTATGCGTTTGCGGACACCCTCAGTCGTGGCACAGAACATACGGTTGCACTGTTCTGCGGCCTAATCCAGATCCGAAAAAGAACGATCGCGTTTTATGCGAGTGCAAGCAATTCGTGGCGCAGAAGGCTGCTCACGCGTAGCAGCTTGGCCGATGGTCCCGGCCTCGACGTCGGCTTTGCGCCGTCCTGCCAGGGTAGTGAATTAGTCACGGCTTTTCCGCGCTTAGCGTCTGGCCTCTAGCCTCAAGTTTCGGGCATCCAGAAATAGTCCACAGGAGCGCACCCTTGACGCCGTTCTTCCCATCGTTAAACATGGACGCATGGTCCAACTGACCGCAGTTCGGGCAAGACGGATAGCCCCGATGAGGACAGGCACTCGTGCGCGTCCGCTCGTCCGCATCAGGGGAACCGAAGCAACGCCGGGTGGCGGCAGGGCCCGGAGATGCAGATGCCGCTCCCTAGTCGTGAACTTCCGGGAGACCTCAACTTCCGCTCGGTGGCTAGTGGCCTCTAATCGACACAAGAGCCGAGTAGAACGTAGTGCAACTCATTGCAAACAAAGGACGGCGGCAGGTGATTATGCACTTGACACAGATACGGCATTCTGATAGTCTCTCAGCATCGAGAGGCTACCATGAAACTGATAGACGTAACCCGCCAGTTCGACACCGATGACAAGTGCCTCGACTACCTCGAAGCGATGCGCTGGCCCTCTGGGGTAGCGTGCATCGAGTGTGGCTCTCTGAAGGTGTCTCGAATCACGCGCGAATCGAAAACGAAAAATAAGCGGACGCGTCTCTACCAATGCCTCGAAAAAGAGTGTGGGCATCAGTTCAGCCCGACGGCGGGAACGATCTTCCACGATTCGCACCTGCCGTTGGGAAAGTGGTTCATGGCGATTGCCCTGATTTGCGAAGCCAAGAAGGGCGTCTCCGCGTGCCAGATGCAGCGGCACCTAGGAGTGAACTACCGTACCGCGTGGCACCTCTGCCATCGGATTCGCAAAGCTATGACGCAAGACAACCTGATTCTCGATGCCCAGGCCGTGGAAGCCGACGAAACCTACGTAGGCTCAAAAGTGCGCCGTCCCCGTCATGCGCGTCCCAAAACGAAAGAGGATGACATTGTGCTGGGCATGGTCGAACGTGGCGGCGGGAGACTGAAACTCGTGCCCGTACCCGATACCAAAGCCGCCATATTGCAGCCGCTTCTAGAGAAGCACATCAGCGAACAGGTCGCCACGATCTACACCGATGAGCACCCGATATACATATTCGCGCTCAAGAGCAAATTCCCCGGCAAGCACGAGACGATCTCCCATCGGCATGCCTACGGAATCGGCGACGTTCACACCAACACAATCGAAAACGCATTCTCGCTATTCAAGCGCGGGCTATACGGCACGTTCCATCAGGTCTCTAAGAAGCATCTTGCGCGGTATTGCGATGAGTTCTCGTATCGGTTCAATCGCCGTAAGGAACAACCTCAGCTTTTCGCGGAGACCACGAAAAACCTACTGAAAGGGGAAAGACTGACGTATGACGCGCTCACGGCTTCTTAAGTATCGGAGTCTTAGGGCCGCGCTTCCCCTTGGTTTTTATTTCGCCGCGCGGCGCGGGATTCTGCTTCAGCATCGAGCAAAGCACTGCGTCAAACTTATCCTTTCGCACCTTTTTCATCCGGCACCGTTCCCCCGTGCTAAGATATAGGACGGCCCCGGAAGGATTTGGACCTTCGGAACGTGCTCGCACACGTTCACCCATTTATAAGATGGGCGCATTAGACCGCTCTGCCACGGGGCCGACTGTGCTACACTTTTGCGTGATCGACGAAAAGGGGCCGCTTCCGGCGACCCCGATTCGCTGTTCCAATCTACTCGCAACTTTTCGTGGACCCCGAATTCCTACCGTCGCGGCTCCACGACCCTTCCGTCTGACGGACGCGTAGCCGCCCAAAGATGCACTTCCACGGCGGATTTGCTATTCTTGATGCATCAACTCCGCAAGGGCAGCATCTGATTGATTTTATGAAGGTAACTAATACATCTTGGAAAGAAGAGCTTGCCGGCAAGATGCCGGAGCATCTGGCTCGCGAAATCGATATCTATGAGACCGAAATCGCCCTGCGAAAACAGGGCAAGATAGACGAGCGCCTTTTCGCCGAAACCCGCCTGCGACGAGGCACCTACGGCCAGCGTTACGACAACGGCGAACGCCACGACGGCACAAAAGTTCAGCACATTCCCTATCCTTCCGGCGAGCTAACCAAGGGTCCCAACACCATGTGGGACGCGCCCGGTATGCAGCGCATCAAGATTCCTGGTGGCGGGATGAACGCCGATCAGCTCGAAACCATGGCTGACCTCGCTGAGGAATATTCGGACGGCATCGCGCACGTCACCACGCGCCAGGATTTTCAGCTCCACTACATTCACATTGACGACACGCCCTCGCTGATGCGGCGTCTCGCCGCCGCGAATATCACCACGCGCGAGGCCTGCGGAAATTCAGTTCGCAACGTCACCGCCTGCCCTTACGCCGGCGTTTGCCAGGACGAAGTGTTCGACGTCACTCCCTATTCGAGGGCGCTCTCGAAATTCTTGCTGGGACATCCGGACTGCCAGAATTTCGGAAGAAAATTCAAACCGGCGTTCAGCGGCTGCTCGCAGCACGCATGCGGCCTCACCAGCCTCCACGATATCGGCTTCATCGCCGCCACGAAAAATGAAGCCGGGGAAGAGAAGCGCGGCTTCCAGGTATTCGTCGGCGGCGGGCTCGGCGCTGTCCCTTACATGGCCAAGCTCTTCGATTCATTTGTTCCGGTCGAAGAAATTTTGCCGCTCACGCAATCAGTCGCCCGAGTATTCGGCAGGCTGGGCGAAAAGAAAAATCGCAGCCGCGCGAGAATCAAGTTTTTGATCCAGGATTTGGGGATCGATAAATTTCGGGAATTGGTGCTGGAAGAGCGCAAAACTCTCTCGCCCGATCCGCGCTGGACCGATTTTGTGGAGGGCGCGAAGCATTTCGAGGAGCAGCCGCTGCGCACCGGCGGCGAATCGCCGGCATCCGCTTCACCAGCCTTCCAACGCTGGCTGAAACACAACACGCGGATTCAGAAGCAGCTCGGTTACGTCACGGTTACCGTCGCTCTTCCTCTGGGCGACATCACGGCCGATCAATTGCGTTCTTTGGCAGACATCGTTCGCCGTTTCACCAAAGAAACCGTTCGAACTACCGTCGAGCAGAATTTCGCAATCCGTTGGGTGAGCAAGAGTGATTTGCCCGCCATTTACGAGGCGTTGGAAGCCGCGGGTTTAGGACAGTACGGAGCAAGCGCCATCGTCGACGTGGTCACGTGCCCGGGAACGGACACCTGCAAACTGGGAATTTCGTCTTCGCGCGGCCTCGCCGCGGAATTGCGCAAGCGTCTGCTTGACAAAAGCGCGGAGATGGATGAGTCGGTCGAAAACCTGCATATCAAAATCAGCGGCTGCTTCAATAGCTGCGGGCAACATCACGTGGCGGATTTGGGCTTCTACGGCGTGAGCCGCAAAGTCGCGGGCTATGCCGTGCCGCACTTTCAAGTGGTGCTCGGAGGCGAATGGGAGCACAACGGTGGCTCGTATGGCTTGCCAGTCGTGGCGATCCCATCGAAGAATATTCCTGAGGTGGTCAACCGCCTTACCACCCGCTACCTGGCGGACCGCACGAAGGGCGAGAGTTTCAAAGATTTCGTCAAGCGTGTGGGAAAAGTTGAGATGAAGAAGATGTTGGAGGATTTGGCAAAACCTCCCGCCGATCCGTCGGACCGGTCGTTCTTCAGTGACTGGGGCGATCCTCGCGAATACACTCTGGGCGACATGGGAACGGGCGAATGCGCCGGGGAAGTCGTGCCGCCAATCGAGTTTGATCTCGCCGCCGCCGAACGCCAACTATTCGAAGCGGAGGTCGCGTTCGATGGCGGCCACAGCGAAGAGGCTGGAAAAAAGGCTTATCAAGCGATGCTTCAGGCTGCGCGCGGCCTGGTGAAACTTGAGATGCCGCAGGTTTCGGACAAACCCGACACAATCGTCAGCGAATTTCGAACGCGTTATTACGATACGCAAAAATTCTGGGATCCCTATGCCGGTGGGAAGTTCGCGAATTATCTCTTCGACGCTCATCGGAAAGCGAACGAGCCTCACAACGAGGACGCGAACCGCTACCTGATCGATGAAGCGCAACTTTTCATCGACGCCGCGCACAGTTGCTACAACAAATTGGGCACGCCGGTAAACGCCTGAGCAAGGAACTTCCAGCCTCGTGAATCTTCAGCATGTAAATGTGAAGCTGATGCTGGATTCGCCCGCCGACGCGGACCTCGCGCTGCTCATCCCCATTTTTCACGCCTGGATTCAAGGCCAAATTTTCGAAGAGCTTTTACTGGACGTCGCCGATTACCGGCACGTTCCAGCCGGCCCGGGAGTGATCCTGATCGGCCATCAGGCCAACTACAGCGTGGACAACGCTGATAACCGGCTAGGGGTTCGATACAACCGCAAGGCGGAATTGGATGACGGGAATCAGGACCGACTGGCGCAGGCCGCGCGCGCGGCCCTGATCGCGTGCCAGCGTTTGGAGGCTGAGCCAACGGTTGCGGGAAAGTTCCATTTTGGCGGCCGGGAGCTGGAAATTTTCATCAATGACCGTCTGCTGGCGCCGAATTCCGAGGCGACGTTTGAAGCGGCGCGGCCCGATCTTCAGCGATTCGCGGAGAAGCTATTTCGCGGACCTCACTATTCTCTGTCCCATAATCCGGATCCCCGGAAATTATTCGGAGTTTCATTAAAGGCTTCTGATTCTTTTCCACTAGCCACCCTGCTAAAGAATTTGGAGAAGTAGGCTTTCATTAGGCTCGTCCAAAACCCGCGCATTTCGAGCCAAGCCACCCGAACCTCCGGCTGCAACGAAGCACGCGATTGATCCAGGCATATTTGTCGAAACGCCGCGGCGGATATGATTGGCGAGCGTGGGTGTCCGGTTTCCGCGGGCGCGGACGCTTGCGCTCCTGGCTAGCCATTACGCCCGCGCCCGGTCCTCAGATTTTGGCGTCGCAGCCTCCTTTACGTGCATCGTGAACCCTTTCGCGCGTTCGCGCGATGAGAATTGCGCTGTCCCACTCAGTATGGAAATGCAGACGGGTACTTTCCATCGGGGATACGCTGTAGCGGAGGGCGGCGATTCCCGATAAATTGTCGAGTGAAGACAATTAGGAATGCGCCGCGGCAGCGAAACGAACCCCTAACTTGCTTTTCGGCGGGTGCGATGCGTGGACGCAACCGAGGCGATTTTGGGTTGGCGCTTGCCGGCGTGACCAGCGGCGAGACTTTTCTTCAGAGCCTCCATCATGTCAATTACAGGCGCGCGATGGGGCGCCTTCGGTGCGGCGATCACGGCGCGGCCTTTGAGTTTGGCCTCGATCAGATCGTTGAGGCGCGCCTGAAACTCGTCTCTATATTGCTGAGGCTTGAAGGGCGCCGAAAGACTTTCGACAAGCTGGTTGGCTAACTTGACTTCTTCGGGCTTGAGTTTTATGTCGTATTTCTTGCCGTAGCCTTCCACGCTGGCGATTTCGTTCTGGTAAAACATGGTGTGGAGGGTCAGCCCGTTATCGCGCGGGCGAATGAAGACGGTGTATTCCCGCTGATGCATGGTCACTTTGGCGATGCCGACTTTGTCGGTGTCTTCGAGCGCCTTCAGCAGGAGCAGATATGCTTTTTCGGCGTGCGGTTCAGGCAATGCCATGTAGGAGGATTCGAAATAGACCGGGTCGATCTCGTTTCCATCAAGGAAGGCGAGGATTTCCATCGTGTGACCCGATGAAGGCGTGATCTTCTTGATTTCATCCGGTTCAATGATTACGTACTGCCCTTTTTCGTATTCATAGCCTTTGACTACCTCGGAACGATCCACGATACGGTTGCAATGCGGACAGAATAGCGGCTGCTTGAGCCGGGTGCTGCACACTTTATGAATCTGGTGAAGGTTGGCGCGCTTGGCTCGAGCGGCAGCGTACATACGAATCGGAATCGAAACGAGGCCAAATGAAATGATCCCTTTCCACACTGCTGAGGCCATAAGATCCTCCGTGCACGAGAATACCTGCGCGCCGAAATCGTACAATAAAGGAAAGACCCTAGAAGTCAATGGTTTGCGAGTCCGGCTCTTCCGCCTAAGCTATGGGGGAGCAAGCGGTTGATACCGGGCGTCCCACAGCCGGGCGGGCATTTTTGCGCGTTGCGGAGTAAACCGAACGAACAGCGTTTATACTAAATTGGAACATGTGCGCCCTAGCCGATTACAACCGGAAACGTAATTTTGCGGCGACTCCCGAGCCGAAGGGACGTCCCAAGAAGTCGGCGATGCCGATTTTTGTGGTTCAGCGCCACGCCGCGCGCCGGTTGCATTACGACTTCCGGCTTGAAGTGAATGGCGCTCTGGCATCCTGGGCCGTCCCGAAAGGTCCGCCCGAGGAGCGTGGCGAGAAGCGGCTGGCGGTCCACGTGGAAGACCACCCGATCGATTACGCGAAGTTCGAGGGAGAAATTCCGAAAGGCAATTACGGCGCCGGGCAGGTTCAGATTTGGGACAAGGGCACTTACGAGATCGAGGGGCCGGAGCCTGCGGCCGCACAAATCGAGCGGGGCGATTTTAAGTTTCGGCTTCATGGCGAGAGGCTCAACGGAAGATTCGTGCTAGTGAAAATGCGGCGCTCGGATCGGGGAAATGAATGGCTTCTAATCCGCAAGGAATCGGATGCGGAACCTTCGACGGCGCAGCAAGCAGGGAAGAGGCCTTCTATTTCCACCGGCAAAGCGGCCGAGCTTACTCGCAAGGCGGTGGTGAATCCCGAAGAATTGCCGGGCGCGAAGAAATCTCCGATGCCGGATCAAGTGCCGGTGGCGCTCGCCACGCTCGCGGACAAGCCCTTTTCGAATCCCGATTGGCTGTTTGAAATAAAGTGGGACGGCGAAAGGGCGTTGTCCTTTGTGCGTGATGGTGAAGTGGAACTTCGCGCCCGCTCTGGAAGAGATATCACGCAGGAATATCCCGAGCTGAAGGAGGTTCCCAAAAGGCTCAACGCGCGGAAAGCGATACTTGATGGTGAAGTGGTGGTATTGGACGAAGCCGGCCGCTCGGATTTCATGCGAATTCAGCAGCGGTTTGGCGTTTTGAATCCTTCTGTGCGTCTGCAACAGGGTGTGCCGGTCACGTACTATGCGTTCGATCTTTTGTATTACGACGGCTATGATCTGCGAAATGTATCCCTCGAAAGCCGGAAAGAATTGCTGCGAAGCTTGCTCACACCATCTGAGCGAATCCGTTTTTCCGACCATCAGAATGAAAAGGGAATCGAACTGTACGAAGTCGCCAGGCAGCAGGGGCTCGAGGGGATTATCGCCAAGCGGCGCGACAGCGTCTATCCCGGGAAGCGCTCATCTCTGTGGCTGAAGCTGAAAATCGTCCAGGACATTGACGTGGTGATCGGTGGGTGGACGGCGCCGCGAAAGTCGCGTGAGCATTTTGCCGCGCTGCTGATGGGTTTGTACGATGCGGACAGCAATCTTGAATATATCGGAAGCGTGGGCACAGGTTTCACGCAAGACCTGCTCGAGAGCATCTACAAAACGCTCCAGGGGTTGAAGACGCGGGGCAGCCCGTTCCGCACGGCGCCGAAGTTGAAGGAAGCTGTGCACTGGGCGAAGCCGGAGTTGGTGGCGCGCGTGAAATTCGGACAGTGGACGCACGACAACAAACTGCGCGCCCCCGTGTTTTTGGGATTCCAGGAGGATCGCAACGCGCGCGATTGCCGGTTTGACAATCAGGTGACTGCGTCAGCTGCCGCGCCGGACAGGACGTCGGCTAGCGGTACGTCGAAGAGAGCTTCTTCGACTGCGCGTCCCGACGCCGAGATCGAAAAGCGCGATCTCAGCGAGAAAAAGAACCGTCGGGACGCTTTGCTCAGAATGGCGGCGCGAGAAGGCAAGCCCGGGCGGCGAGGGAAAGCTGGCGCGCAGGCCGCCACACCGCGCCCGAAAGCAAGTTCAATCGGTGAAGTGGCTGTAGGCGATCTCGAAAAAGAACTCGGCGGCGGGCGCGGGGAATCGCTAGCGGTGGATTTGGATGGCAAGCGGGTGAATCTGACGCACTTGAATAAGATTTACTTTCCCGACGATGGCCTGCGCAAGCGCGATGTCTTGCTCCACTACTTGCGTGTGGCGCCGCACATCTTGCCGTTTCTGAAGGATCGGCCGCTGGTCCTGAAGAGATACCCGAATGGGATTGACGAGCAGTTTTTCTTTCAAAAGGAGGCGACTTCCGCGCCGGATTGGATCCGCACGGTCGAGATCGATTCCAAGGAGCGCGGCGGCAAAATGCCCTACTTCCTGGCGGACGATCGCGCCGACCTGCTCTACCTGACGAATCTCGGATGCATCGATCACAATCCGTGGTCCAGCCGTTTCGATAACCAGGATCATCCGGACTATATTTTCTTCGACCTCGATCCCACGGACGGCACATCGTTTGATGTTGTTCTGAAAGTGGCGCGTGCAATTCACCAGAAATTAGACTCACTCAAAGTGCGGGTGTACATGAAAACATCCGGCGCGTCCGGATTTCATATGTACATCCCCCTGGAACCCGAATACACGTACGAGGAAGTGCGCCTTTTCGCGGGAGCGATCGGCCAGCGAGTACAATCGGAGTTGCCAACACTCGTAACTTCCGAGCGAACGGTGAGCAAGCGGCGCAAGGGCACCGTCTTAATCGACGCCCTGCAAAATGCCAAAGGGAAGCCTTTGGCGGCGGTATATTCGCTGCGTCCTTTTCGCGGGGCGCCGGTTTCCGCGCCGGTATCGGCGCGCGAACTTGCCAAAGGATTCCAGCCCGAGCATTTCAATATTGTTTCAATATTGAAACGCCTAAAGCGCCCAGGGGACCTGTGGGAGGATTTTTGGGACAACCGGCAGCGGCTCCAAGATGCCGTGAAACGGGCCACATAGGACCGGTAGGCGTCTTCAGAGCGTTTTAACTATCGAAACCGGGGTTGACGATTGGGAATCCCGATTCTTCCAATGTGCAGGGCCGCGCGTTCCACGCTATAATTAATTGTCTTGCTCTCGCTTAACAACATCACGATGCGCTTCGGCGCCAGAGTTCTGTTCGAAGAAGTGAGTTGCACCTTTTTCGGCGGGCGGCGCTATGCCATTACAGGGCCGAACGGCGCGGGAAAATCCACGCTGATGAAAATTCTCACGGGCGAGCTCGAGCCCACGCACGGCGAGGTGGGCCGTCCGAAAAAACTTGGCATTTTGAGCCAGGACCAGTTTGCTTTCGACGAGTTTCGGGTGATGGACGCGGTAATCATGGGCAACCGTCCACTGTGGAGGGCTCTCGAAGAGCGCGACGCGCTGTATGCCAAGCCGCACGAGTCCCTCACTGATAAAGACGGCATGCGGCTGGCTGAACTCGAAGGGATCGTTGGCGAGGAAGGAGGCTACACGGCTGAGGCCGATGCGGCCGTGCTGCTCGATGGGCTGGGCCTGGAAGAGCCGCTGCACGAGCGCAAAATGAGTGAACTGCAGGGCGGGCAAAAAGTTCGCGTGCTGCTGGCACAAGCGTTGTTCGGGAGGCCGCCGGCTTTGCTGCTGGACGAGCCGACGAACCATTTGGATTTGGATTCCGTTCACTGGCTGCAAGATTATTTGTGCGAATACGAAGGTGTGCTGATCGTGATTTCGCACGATCGCCATTTCCTGAACAGTGTTTGCACGCACACCGCGGACATCGACTACCAGACGGTGATTATGTACAACGGCGGGTACGACGACATGGTGGTCGCGAAGACCTCAATCCGCTCGCGAATCGAAGCCGAAAACGCGCAGCGCGAACGCAAAATCGCCCAGCTAAATGAGTTCATCGCCCGCTTTTCCGCCGGCACACGTTCGGCGCAGGCTACGTCGCGGAAAAAAGAAGTGGAGCGGCTGCAAACCGCGGAACTTGCGCGGTCGAATATTGCGCGGCCGTTCATTCGATTTCAATTGGACCAGCATTCCGGAAGGCATCCGCTGGAAATCAAGAGCATCGTGAAAGCGTACGATGGCACGCGCGTGTTTCAGCCTTTTAGCGCAAGCGTGGAGCGCGGCGAAAAGATCGCGCTGATGGGCCGCAACGGGACTGGCAAGACCACGCTGCTGAAGTCGCTGATTCGCAACGCCACCGGATTCATCGAGGATGTGGACAAAGAATTTCCCGTCGACGGCGGCACGGTGATTTGGGGGCACAATGCAGCGGTGGGCTATTTCGCGCAGGATCACTCCGAATCCATTGTGAAGGGCACGACGGTGATCGAATGGCTGCATCAGTTCAAACTCAGCGCGTCACAAGAGGAATTGCGAGGGCTGCTGGGCCAGATGCTCTTCAGCGGCGACGATGCCCTGAAACAGACGCAGGCGCTTTCGGGCGGCGAATCGGCGCGGCTGATTTTTTGCCGGCTGATGCTGCAGAAGCCGAATATTTTGGTCCTGGACGAGCCGACGAACCATCTTGACCTCGAATCAATCAACGCGCTGAATATTTCTCTGCAGAAATATCTTGGGACGGTGCTGCTGGTGACGCACGATCACGACGTGATTGACGAAGTCGCCACACGCATCTGGCACTTCGAGGGCGGCCGCGTTGAGGATTTCAAGGGGCCGTATTCGGAGTATCAGGTTTACGCGGAAGAGAAAGCGTCTTAGCCGCGAGTTGCCATGGAATGCATTTCTCGCCGCACTTCTGGATTGACCTGCGACAATCACGCCAAGTACGTTTACCGGGCACGATGTATCGTGCCCCTACGAAGGCACCATCAAAAACGCGCGGAGCCTTCCATGCCTGCTAGCCTGCGCGGGTCGTTTCCGGGGATGGTCATCGAGAAGATGGACTCGATGCTAGTGTAGTCGTGGTAGCCCAGGCGGGCGATGGGGCGGATTTTCAGCACGTCGAGCTTTCCGTCGGGACGAATTACCGCGTCGTTGATGTGAATACCGAGGACGCGGCCGATGACGATGTCGACCGTACCCATGGTTCCGTTTCCCGGCAGACGAATCGTCTGATGATAGGCACATTCGAAATGAACTGGGGACTCGGCCACGCGGCAAGGCTTCACATGATGGGACGGGATTTTCGTGACGCCTGCCAGATCGAATTCGTCGACTTCAGGCGGGACTTCTTCGCCGGATTTGTTGACTGCTTCGCGCAATTCGTAAGTAGCCATGTTCCACACGAATTCTTTGGTTTGCTCGGTGTTTACAACTGTATCTTTGCACCGGCCCTTTGTGGACTGGTTTGAGGCGAACATTACGTATGGAGGATCGAAAGTCAGATTCTGGAATTGGCTGAAGGGCGCCAGGTTGTGCACTCCATCGCGGCTGATCGTGGAGATCCATCCGATTGGCCGGGGAATCACGCAGGATTTGAAGGGGTCGTACGGCAGGCCATGCTGGGTCTTGCCCGGCTCATAGTACATGCGACATTTTTCTCCTGGAAAAACGCTCATTATAACTGCGTGGGGAATTGCGACGTCTCTTTTTGCTGCGGCGCGGCGCGCCGGCGTGACCTATAAAAACCATGGATAGGTTGCATCAGGATTATCTTGGTTGACCAAAGGCGGCTCGGCGAACAAAATGGCAGTGTAAGTGCCACTTATAAGCCGCCGTTGAAACGGCGACTATTCGACGGATGGCAGGAGTTGCTAACTGGCCCTGTTTCAATGGCTTACGAGAAGTCCTTCTCGAAGTGGCGGCAATGAAGACTAGAAAAATGGAACTATTCTTTACTCTCCGAACCAAGCGCGAGCCATACGCAGCCCGCACCTCGCCGTACGCTTTTCTCCAGGAGCTGAGCCCGAAAGGCCTTACGGGCGCCTGATTCTTTCGCTGGCTGAACCAGCGATCTTCCGTAGTTCTATCGCTGTTTCGAAGTTTGTCCCCAATCTCCGAACAGCCGAGCGCGATTGCGCGGGCGCAGAACTACAAATCCGACTGACGAGGAGCGAGAAATGCGAAACGGGAAGCTGCAAAATTTGGAAATGGATTGGAAGACGAACCCGCGCTGGGCGGGAATCACACGCCCCTACAGCGAGAAGGATGTTGCGCAGCTTCGCGGCTCCATTCACATCGAGCACACACTTGCGCGGCTAGGTGCAGAACGACTGTGGAATCTGCTGCACTCGCGGCCTTTTGTCGCGGCCCTAGGTGCCATGACCGGCAATCAGGCGGTGCAGCAGGTAGCAGCCGGACTCGATGCGATTTACGTGAGCGGGTGGCAGGTGGCCGCTGACGCCAACGATGCCGCACAAACTTATCCCGACCAAAGTTTGTATCCGGCGAATAGCGTGCCGAATTTGGTTCGCCGCTTGAACCATTCGCTGATGCGCGCGGATCAGATTCATCATGCCGAGGGGCACAACGAAACGTACTGGCTGGCTCCGCTGGTGGCCGACGCCGAAGCGGGATTTGGCGGAAACCTGAATGCCTTTGAGTTGATGAAGGCGATGATCGAGGCCGGAGCGGCGGGCGTTCATTTTGAGGATCAGCTCTCTTCCGCGAAGAAGTGCGGGCATTTGGGCGGGAAGGTGCTGGTCTCTACACTGGGGGCGATTCAAAAATTGGTTGCGGCACGCCTGGCTGCGGACGTGCTCGGCGTGCCAACGGTAATTATTGCGCGCACCGATGCCGAGAGCGCTACGATCGTGACCACCGATGCCGATCCGCGCGATCAGGCCTTTGTCACGGGCGAGCGAACGCCAGAAGGTTTCTACCGCGTTCGCAGTGGAACCAAAGCGGCTATTGCGCGCGCCATCTCCTACGCTCCCTATGCGGATTTGATTTGGTGCGAAACATCGAAACCGGATATCAACGAAGCGCGCGAGTTTGCGGATGGGGTCCACGCCAAATTTCCGGACAAGATGCTGGCTTACAATTGTTCGCCGTCATTCAACTGGCGCAAGAACCTGGATGACGCGACGATCGCAGGCTTTCAGCGCGATCTGGCCGCTCTCGGATACAAATTTCAGTTCATCACACTGGCTGGCTTTCACGCCCTCAATCACGCCATGTTCGAGCTGGCGCGGGGATTCAAGCAGCGCGGCATGACGGCCTACTCTGACTTGCAAGACCGCGAGTTTGAAAGCGAGCACGATCACGGGTACGAGGCGGTGAAACATCAGCGGTTCGTCGGTACCGGATACTTCGACGCGATTCAGAACGCGATTAGTAGCGGAACCGCGTCTACGATCGCGCTGGAGGGCTCGACGGAAGCTGCCCAGTTCGCGCCGCGCAAAAAGCGGCACACGGAATCCGCCGAAGCCGACTAACGTTCCGATCGATGTTGGACGGTGACGATCTTGGCGGTTGTTATCGCCTGGCCCACATGGCACTGGGTATCCCGCGCAGCCAAGGTTCTTCTCTTGGATTATCGTTCATGTGATCGTCTCCCCAGAGCTAGCTTACCCGTGTTTCGAGGACCGCGCGAACGCGCGGTGGGCTAGTGCACGAGACACAGTTGCGGTATGGCGGGTGACGGCCGGCGTTTGACACTGCTCGACTCGCGTGCTACGTTCCGCGCCGATGGTTGAGAAAACTTCCCAGAGACCTGGCCTATCGAGCAAGCGGATCGCGGTGATTCCCGGCGACGGCGTAGGCAAGGAGGTGATTCCGGAAGCGGTAAAAGTGCTTAAGGCCGCCGCAGCCGCGCATGGACGTGAGATCTCCCTCGTTGAATTTGATTGGGGTGCTGACCGTTTCCTGCGCGATGGGACGACGCTGCCCGCCGATGCACCGGAGATGTTCCGGCGCGAGTACGATGCGATCCTGCTCGGTGCGCTTGGCGACCCGCGTGTGCCGTCCAACCAGCACGGAGCCGATATCCTCCTTGGTCTCCGGTTCAAGCTCGACCTCTACGTCAATCTGCGGCCTTGCATTCTTTTCGACCAGCGTCTTACGCCACTGAAAAACCGTGGCGAAAAAGATGTCAACATCTGCGTGATTCGCGAGAACACCGAGGGCCTCTACGCAGGCGTGGGCGGGTTTTTCAAGAAGGGAACCGCGGATGAAATCGCCACTCAAGAGGACATCAACACGCGTAAAGGTGTCGAGCGGATCATTCGCTACGCATTCGAATTTGCGGTCCGTCGAGGTTACAAGCACGTATGCATGAGCGACAAATCCAACGCGCTCACCTTTGGCCACGATCTCTGGCAGCGGGTTTTCAACGAAGTTCGCCGCGAGTATCCGGGCATCGAGTCGAGCCACATGTTCATAGATAACCTGCTGATGCAAATGGTTCGCGACCCCTCCCAGTTTCAGGTAATCGTCACTTGCAATCTTTTTGGAGACATCGCCAGTGACGTGGGAGCGGGGTTGGTGGGCGGCCTTGGCGTAACTCCCTCGGGGAACCTTCACCCCGGCCAGGTTTCACTTTTTGAGCCAGTGCACGGCTCGGCCCCGGACATCGCTGGCAAGAACATCGCGAACCCGATCGGCGCGGTCCTCGCGGCCGCAATGATGTGCGAGTATCTCGATTGGAACGATGTCGCGCGCGGCATCGAAGATGGAGTTCGTGCGGCGATCCGCGAGGGTGCCACGACGGTGGATCTGGGCGGTTGGCTCAGCACGCAGGCTGCGGGCGAATGGCTTAAGAACAAAGTAGCCGCCGCCTAGTGGATCTCAGCCCGACCTACTTTCCGGTGCCAGATCCGCCGATCAGCATGAATGTAGGCGGGCCATCCGCCTTGACACCTTTGAAACCTTGCTGCTACGGTTCAAGCGGATGCTGCGAAAATCGCGACGCTATCTGCTCTTGATCCTGGGACTCCTGGTCGTTGGCTTTTTCCTCTATAGATTCCGCAATTCAATTGCGCTGGCCGGATTTCGCTGGAGCATGGTTGGGGAATCGCTCCGCCAGGCGCACCTCTCGTTGTTGCTTCTCTCCCTTGCGGCGATCTACGTTTGTTACGCGATTCGAGCGTTGCGCTGGGTCCGATTTTGCCGGTGGTCGGGCCGCGCGCATTTCGGCGAAGTGTACAGCGCTACTTTGGAGGGATTCGCTTGCACGTTTCTTCTCGGCCGGGCCGGTGAGCCTATTCGTCCCATCCTGATTGCGAGAAAGGCCTCACTTTCAATTCCTGGAATGTTCGGTGTCTATATCTTGGAACGGGTCTTTGACATGGCCGCCGCAGCCCTGCTCCTGGTCGCCGCCCTTGTGTCTTTCGAGCGTGGCGGCTTTGCCGGCGCCGCAGATGCCGGATTGATGACGGTGGCACGTTCGGCCGGAGTGGCGCTGCTGGTGGCGCTCCTGGCGGTGATAGTGTTCCTGGTATATTTTCGCTATCACGGCGCCGCGTGGCTTGCACGCAAATTGCAGCACCAGAAGTGGCATACCGGCTGGCGCGAGAAACTGGCCGCGCTCCTTGAAGGCTTTAGCGAAGGGTTGCAGGGCATTCGCTCGTGGAGCGATCTAGCCGTCGTCACGGGCTATACGATTCTTCACTGGGTTTTGGTTGTTTTGGTCTATCTATGGATCGCGCACGCATTTGCCGGGACTCTTGCGGCGCTGAATTTTGGAGGGGCGGTTCTGCTTACCGCATTTACGCTGGTTGGTTCGGCGGCCCAACTTCCTGGAGTGGGAGGAGGATCGCAGCTCGCTACTTTCCTTGTCCTGACTCTGGTGTTTGGAGTAGAAAGAGAGCCGGCGGCGGTGGCTTCGATCGTGATTTGGCTGATCACATTTGCGGGGTGCTGCTTGGCGGGATTGCCACTACTGCTTCGGGAAGGCTGGTCGATGGGCGAACTGCGGAAAATGGCGCGCGAGGAGGAACGGGCCGGCGGAGCTCAACTACTGGCCGACGCTGAGCGTGCCGCCGGGCCAAGCGAGAATCCGCAGTGAAGTGTCCCTTCTGTTCTCACCTAGACGACAAGGTAATCGACTCAAGAGAGGCGCGCACCGGCGATTTGATTCGGCGGCGCCGGGAGTGCCTGAAGTGCAATAGGCGGTTCACGACTTATGAGCGCATCGATGAAATTCCGTACATGGTCATTAAGAAAGATGGCCGGCGCGAAAAATTCGAACGCCAGAAAATCCTGCAGGGATTGCTGAAGGCTTGCGAAAAACGGCCTGTCCCCGTAGGCAAGCTTGAAACCATTGTCGATCAGGCAGAGGCGTTCGTCAGCGAATCCTCGGACCGCGAGCGCACCACGACCGAGATCGGAGAGCTATTAATGGCGCAACTGAAGAAGCTCGACAAAGTCGCCTACGTCAGATTCGCTTCCGTGTATTCGGATTTCAAGGATGTGAAGGAATTCATGGACGAGCTCAAGGGCCTGCTGAAAGACCGAGCGAAGAGATAGCCGGGAAGGCAATCGCACGCAACCGTTACGCCTGCCAGACGCCCGCGGCAAATGTTTTCACCGTGCGGAAACCGAGGTGCTCGTATAGCTCGACGGCGTGCGTATTTACCGAAGTCACCGTCAGCGACAGAGATTCGTAGCGCAGTCGTCGAAGCGCCCGAATCGAATGCTCCATCAACTGCCGGCCAATTCCGTTGCCGTGGTAACCCGGCTTCACGCAGACTTGGGTTGTGTGGCCGACCTTGTCCGCGACCGTGGAAGTAAGGATCATCCCGACCAGAGTATCTTCCGTGGCGGGCCGTATTACAAACGACGCCTCCGGAAGGAAGATCCCGCAACCCGGCAGCAACACGATGTTCCGTAGAAACCTCAAACTGCCCGCCTCGCTGCAATACTGATCGTTGATCTGGCCATCCACGTGGTCCGTGTAGGCGAGCTGAATGAGCCGCGCGGCCGCATCGAAGGCCCGGTCGCTCCAAGGTTCGATCCGCAGTCCCGGTGAAAGGGGTCGGTTTAGCAGACTCGCTTCCGCCAGCCCCAAAAACATGAATTGACGGGTATGCAAGTGGAAGTGCTGCGATAGAAATGCGGGATCGAGTTCGGCGCCAAAGGGCATCAGCTGCGCTTCGATGCGCTGGAGTCGCGGCGTGGCTCTCAGCGTACCGACGAGTTCGCCCAGAAGGCGCTCGGTGGCTCCATTCTGGGGATTTTCCGAGGAGGAGACAAAAAGCCCGCCGATCAGGCCTTTGTGGTCCTCCAGAACGTAAAAGCCGTATCCGACAGGGTTCCCGCCTTCGATCGCGGCATAGCCGCCAAGCGAATGCGAGTCGACGAATTTTCTGACTAGGTCAATTGATGGCCGATAGTCCCAAAAGAGCTCTTCCCGCCAACGCTGGGCTTCCTCCTGAAAGAGTCCCTCGAGCGATCGGGAATGTAACTGCCGGAGGTCAACAATCTGCATCGAACAGTTCCGCCCCTTGCCATTATAAGTCGACGGTGCGCCAACTCATTCTGGTTTTTGGAACATCCCCGCGTCCCCGGAATTGGCGCCTGGCGGAACTATGCTAACATTTGGCGAGTCGAGGCGCGAAAGCCCAGCGCCCGCGCCTAAAGGATGCCCGCCCTCTCTGAGCTACGCTATTCGTTCACGCGCTTCGGCAAGATTTTCTCCGTGCTCCTGGCGCTGATGTTGTTCGCATTCGTCTCGGCGGCATCGGTCTCCGGGTTTCTCGTCTATCAGGTCTTGCGGCCCCCGCACAATGCCGCTCCCTTCGACCTGAGCGTAATGATGGGCCATCCGACGACTTTTCCGTTTCACCTGGCCAACGGCGGTTCACGCGAGGGATGGTTTTTCCCAGGATTGCGTGGCGGCCCAGTGATCATTGTTTGTCACGGATACCTTTCGCAGCGCGAGGATGTGCTGACGCTGGTTACGGCGCTTCAGGATCGCGAATTCAATGTGTTCCTATTCGATTTTACGGGTCACGGCACGAGCAAGGGAATGCCAACGCTCGGCTACGGCGAGACGGCCGAGTTGCAGTCGGCGGTCGAGGCGCTAGCCACGCGAGATGATGTGGACAAGCAGCATTTCGGAATTTGGGGTGTGGACATGGGCGGGTACGCCGCCCTCGAAGTAGCAGCTTCGGATCCGCGAATCGCGGCGGTTGTGGCCGATGACGCCTACGACGATCCTCGCGACATGCTTCAGATCGAAATTGCAAAATCCGGCCTCACTGCCTTGCCAGGAGTACGGGGGCTTGCGGATTTTGAGTTTCGGATGGTCGAGTATCGCTACCGGAAGGAACCACCGCTTTCCAGCCGCTTGAACCAAACTGCGGCCATTCCCAAGCTTTTTGTTGCGTCAGATGATCGCCGGGCACTCGCGGATGAGACCGTGAGTCTCTTTACGAAGGCTCCGGATCCGAAAATGTTGCTGCGGGAACGCCTCAGCTACCGCGATATGTCCGACGAAGACCGGAAGAACTACGAAAGCCAAATCGTTAATTTCTTTCTGCAGAATATTTCGCCTCGTTAGCGAGGTGAGGCAACTCGCATCACTGGCACGTAGAGGATCCCTTCATAGTTCTCGTGCGGCGAGCCACGAAATCTATCCAGCCTGGTTATCTCGCGTAATCCAGCCGGGGTGGTAAGGACAAGAGCGGCATCCGGGTCATGCGGCGACCATTCGGGGATCTGACGACGGAAATAGAAGGCGAGGCCATAGTCCCAGGATCGTGAGAGTTGGTATGTGAAAATTCGATCAGGCCGCTGGTCGTTGTGCATAAAGTCGGCATGGGGTCGCGCCGAATAAAAGCGATCGAGCTCCGGGAGCAAGCGGAGGTTCGCGATTTCGAGGCCGGCGGCCACGAACAGGATGCACAGCGGAATCACTAATTGGCCTGCGCGGTAGAAGCTCGCAGCGATCAAAAACAATCCAAACATCACGGCCCCGCCCCCGAGAAACCGCGAGAGTCCGGCCAGAGCAGGATTGATTCTGCCAATCGCGTGCGCGACGGCAAGCCCGATCAGCAACCATGAAATCCCGATGCAGGCCAGGAGCGCTCGGCGCGTAACGGTGCTGCGTCGTAATGCGCGGGGAGCCGAAATCGCGCAAAGCAATGCTAGCGGCGAGACGGCAGGCAAAATGTAACCGGGCAATTTGGATTGCGAAAAACTGAAAAAGACTATCGGGAACACAGCCCAGCAACCAAAAAAGAATCCGGGCGAGCGCGCCCACGATTTTGTCCGCCAGACTCGGAGCGCCTCTTCAAACGTCGGCCATAGAAAAACGGTCCAGGGAAGAAGCGCCAGAAGTGTGATCGGGAGAAAAAACCAAAACGGCTGCTGGTGCCGAAACATGGGAGTGAGATATCGCTCAAAGTTGTGCTGAAAGATGAAGGTGCGTATGAAATCGGGATTGCGGATCGCGCACAGTACATACCAAGGCACCGCGACCACGCAGAACGCACCAATCGCCAATGGGTGTCCGACGCGAAGAGCCACTCGCCACCGCTTTGTCGCCAACGTCCAAAGGCCAACGGCGCCGCCCGCGAGAATGATCGCCGCGGGGCCCTTTGCGAGCACGCCAAATCCGAGAAAAGCTCCGAACAAGGATATAGGCAGAAGATCAGCTATTGGGGTCCCGCCAAACTTATCGTTTGCCCCGAACGCTCCCACGCGCGAGAAAACGTGTGCGGCGCTCGCCATTGCTAACGTGACCGAGGCACTGAACAGCATGTCAGGGGTGGCTGCACGGGAAAATCCTATAGCGGCGACGCTCGTGGAGAAAATGAGCACTGCCAGTAGATCGGGGCTCGAGAGAGAAGCGGCATCACGGTCCGAGTGCTTCCGGGCCAGCCAGCCAATTGCCAAGGCGGCTGCGAGAGCGGCCAATGCCGACGGCAACCGGCCGCCCATTCGGCAGGCAAGTGGAGCCGGAAGCCCGCGGCGGCAGCCCAATAATAAAGAATCGGCTTCTCAAACCACGGCTGTCCGTACAGGCGTGGCGTGATCCAGTCACCCGTCTCAGCCATGGCGCGTGCGATCCACGCGTAGCGAGGCTCATCGGGGCCAACCAGGCCCATCGCTCCTAAGTTGGCGAAGAGGCAGATGAGCAGAACGAAAGCGGCCATCAACCATACAGTGGGATCGCGGCGACTTTTTGCTTGTTGGATTTCAGCCAAAGCGTTGTTGAGTCTAACATCGGCGAATTGAACTTGCGAAGCCGCCACGATGCGTGCCCCGAGGCGCGAGGTATCTAGGACCGCACCTTTCCCGGACTGGCGCGCGAGCAAGGCCTCCCGCATAATGCTCGCGATGCGAGAATGGATGGAGTATGCCGCTGCATGGATTGGCCTGAAAACGCTGGGGCTTTTGCCGAGACCCGCAGCGAGGGTGGTGGGCGCCGCCTTTGCTGCCGCGGCCTACCGAGTGCGCACGCCGCTTCGTCGCGCGGCAATGTTCAATCTTCGTCTAGCTTTTCCCGAGTGGGAAGACGCTGCGCGCGAGCGCGCCATTCGTGGAATGGTTCGCCAAATCGGCTGGATGGCTGGTGAGTTCTCACAGTTTCCCAAATACACGCGCGCGAACATCGAAAAGCTGGTCGCCGTCGAAGGATTCGAGCATTTTGAGTGCGCGCGCCGCCGCGGGAAGGGCGTCCTTTTGCTGACTGGCCACATGAGCGCATGGGAACTCGCGCCCTTCGCACACGCGCTTAACGGCCATCCTATGCACTTTCTCGTCCGGCCGATCGCTAACGGGCGCGTGGACACTCTCATCAATTCCTATCGGAGCAGTTCTGGCAATCAGCCGATTGATAAAAACCGTTCCGCGCGCTCAATTCTGAAAGTGCTGGTCGATGGAGGTACGGTGGGCGTCCTCGTGGACCACAACACCGCGATTGAGGAGGGTGTCTTCGTGAATTTTTTCGGCGTTCCCGCCTCGACAACTTCGGGTGTTGCCCGTCTCGCGCTGCGCACCGGGGCCCCGGTCGTTCCCGGGTTTCTTTCATGGGACGAGACGCGGAAAAAATACACGCTTCAATTTCATCGAGCGGTGGAGATCGTCCGCACGGGAAACGAGGAAGCCGATATCCTCGAGAACACCGCTCGTTTCTCAAGCGTTATCGAAAATTATGTCCGAGCGCATCCGGATCAGTGGCTGTGGATTCACAAGAGGTGGAAGACGCGCCCGCCTGGCGAGAAGCCGCTCTATCCGTTTTAACATCATTAGAGAGGTCAAAATGAATCGCACAGCAGGTGAACTCGCGGAATACCTCGGAATTAAGCTCGAAGGCGATGCAGGCGCGCTTATTTCCGGTGTTGCGAGCCCGGAACGTGCCTCCGCGACGGACCTAATTTATGTGGAGTCCAACCGGCAGGCCGGCCGTGCCGCAGCTTCGGCTTCGGGGTGTGTTATCGCTCCACCTGGCACGCGTTTTTTGGGCAAAGCGATCCTCGAGTCGCCCCATCCGAAATTCGCATTCGCGAAGGCAGCGGCGTGGCTGCTCCAGCGGCCGGCCCCCTTAGTGTCAATTCATCCCACCGCAGTTATTTCTCCTGATGCGAAGATTGCCGCGGATGCTTCCATCGGTCCGCACGTTGTTGTCGAACAAGATGTGGAGATAGGCGCTGGGACGACGATCGAGGCGTTCTGTTTCGTTGGCCGCGACTCTCGAATCGGAGAAAACTGCCACCTTCATCCGCGCGTAACGCTCTATGCCGGAGTTCGTTTGGGGGATCGGGTGGAGGTTCACTCGGGCGCGGTGATCGGCGCGGACGGCTTCGGCTACGTTTTCGATGAAGGCCACCACCTCAAATTCCCGCAGATCGGCGCGGTCGAGATTGCTGACGATGTGGAAATTGGAGCTAATACCACAATTGACCGCGGCTCGCTGGATGACACTCTCATCGGACGCGGCGTCAAGATCGACAACTTGGTGCAAATTGCGCATAATGTCCGGATTGGCGAGCATTCGGTGATCGCCGCTCAGACCGGTGTCTCCGGCAGCAGCACCTTGGGCGAGGGAGTGGTCGCCGGGGGCCAGGTCGGCATTGCTGACCATTGCAGCATTCAAGACGGCGCAATTCTCGGTGCCCAGGCGGGCATTCCAACCGGGAAGATTATCCGCACCGGGCAAACCGTGTGGGGCACGCCAGCGCGTCCCTTGCGAAAATTCAAGGAGCAATATGCCTGGGTCGCTCGCCTCCCGGAACTTGCCGACCGCGTTCGGCGCCTCGAAGACGAAGGTTAGTCTGCGGACGCAGAGACAATCGCAGTCGGCGGGGAACTGAGGGACGGACAGGGCGGGCCGTCACGCAGCCATTCCGTGTCTTGACACATCCCGATAATGTCCTAAGAAGTCTCTTAGGAAGCGTTTTGAGTTGACGCTAAGCCGCATCGAACAGATAATAATACTGTTATCGCTTTGATCCTTTGATATCGACGATAAATGTCTGAGGGATTCATGACGCCTGAGCCGCGACTGCGCATCCAGGGGACCCCTACGGGTAGTGCTCACGCGTCCGCGCCCGCCCATCTTTCGAACGCCGAATCCCGGATTGAGCAGGCAATTCGTCGGAGCGTCAATTGGTTCCTCTCGGCACAGACTCAGGACGGCTACTGGTGGGGCGAACTCGAAGCCGACACAACCCTGGAGTCCGATTACATTCTCTATCTTCACATCCTCGGCGAATTGGAGTCTCCGAAAACCGCGAAACTCGCGAAATACATTCGTGACCGCCAACTGCCCGATGGCGGCTGGAATATTTTTTACGGCGGCCCTTCGGAGCTAAACGCCTCGGTGAAGGCCTGGGTAGCGCTGCGGCTGGCTGGGGACTCGGCATCGTCGGAGCATCTCGAGCGGGCCCGCGCGAGAATCCACGAATTGGGAGGTCTGGAAGCCACGAATTCGTATGTCCGCTTCTATCTCGCAATGGTTGGCGCCATTGAGTGGAGCTTCGTCCCCGCGATTCCTCCGGAGTTGATGCTGCTTCCCAAATGGCTTCCGGTCAATTTGTACGAAATGTCATCCTGGACGCGCGGCATCGTGATTCCGCTGGCCATTGTATACGCGCATAAGCCGGGCTGGCGCCTCCCAATAGGTGTCACCGTCGACGCCCTCTTCGGCAATCCTGGCAAAAAACCGCCCTCGCTCGCGTGGGATAGTCGCGTCGTGTCGTGGAAAAATGTCTTTTTGGCTCTAGATCGCGGCGTGAAGTGGTACGACGGTGCGCGGTGGAAGCCATTCCGCAAGAAGTCTCTTGCTCTCGCGCGAAAGTGGATGCTCGAACGCCTTGAGCGCAGCGAGGGGCTAGCCACAATTTATCCCGCAATGATGAACTCGATTTTTGCGCTGCTCGCCGAAGGCGGCGACGGAAGCGATCCGCTTATCGCGAGAGAGATTCGTTTTCTGGCACGCTACGAAATCGAGGAAAAAGATACGCTGCGCGTCCAGCCCTGCATTTCGCCCCTTTGGGATACGGCCATCGCCATGGTTTCCCTAGAGGAAGCGGGGCTCCATTCGTCACATCCAGCCCTTCGCTCTGCCGCACGCTGGTTAGTCGATAACCAAATCCTCGGGTCCGGCGATTGGCAGGTAAAGAACCGCAAGGCCGAGCCGGGAGGCTGGGCGTTCGAGTTTCGCAATGACTTCTACCCCGACGTGGATGATACTGCATTCGTCTTAATGGCGCTGAGCCGCGTCGAGGACTCCAATCCAGGGTGCTTGCGCGCCGCGATTTGCCGTGGACTTGCTTGGCTTCTCAGTATGCAGAATGCGGACGGCGGCTGGGGGGCCTTCGACCACGAGAATAATCTTCAGTTCCTCAACAACATTCCCTTTGCCGACCACAATGCCATGCTCGATCCTTCGACTGCTGACGTTACGGCCCGCGCCATCGAGTGTCTCGGCCATATGGGTTGGTCCGCGACGCATCCAGTAATCCAACGCGCGCTGGCATTTTTGAAGAGGGATCAAGATTTCGACGGCCCCTGGTTCGGCCGCTGGGGAGTGAATTACGTCTATGGCACGAGCGGTGTCCTGCGCGCCCTTGAAAGCGTCGGGCTCGCGTCTCTCCCGGAATGCAGTCGCGCCGCGGACTGGCTCCATTCAGTCCAAAATCCTGACGGGGGCTTCGGCGAATCCGTACTTTCCTATTACGATCCCGCACTGAAGGGAAAAGGCAAGAGCACCGCTTCGCAGACAGCCTGGGGACTGATCGGGATGCTTGCCACTGCGGGTCGCGACGATCCCGCCGCCACCCGTGCTGCCGCGTGGCTCATCTCGCATCAGAACGAGAATGGCACCTGGGAAGAAGACGAATTCACGGGGACTGGATTCCCGCAAGTGTTCTATCTCAAGTATCATCTCTACCGAAATTCGTTCCCACTGTACGCTCTGGCGCGCTACGATAATCTCAGCAAGGGCCGGACCGGACACATTAGCACGCAGGTGGCCGCCTCGGAAATCGAGCATCCAAATGGCTATTGGGGGTAGCCAGTGCATAGCTGCCGCGTAAAACGAGCGAGAAGCCTCCATTTTGAAAATCCAGCGCGGCTGCGGCATACGAAGGCACTGCCAAACTCATGACCACTCTCGTTACAGGCGCCACGGGTTTTTTGGGCAGTCACGTGGCTCGCCGACTTGTCGCGGCGGGCGAATCGGTTCGCGTCCTGGTTCGGCGAACTAGTAATCTTCAGGCGCTTGACGGGCTTACTGCCGAACGCTTTGAAGGGGACCTGAACGATTCGGCATCGCTCAGGCGCGCAATGTACGGCGTCAGCCGGGTGTTCCACGTTGCCGCGGATTACAGGCTGTGGACGCGGAATCCGGACCACATCTACGAGACCAACGTCCAAGGCACGCGCCGCCTCCTTGCGGTTGCGGCGGATGCTGGCGTCGAACGCTTTGTGTACACCAGCACGGTGGGGACAATTGCCGTGCCGCACCGCGGGTCAAAACTTCCAAACGAAGAAACGCGCGCAACCCTCGATGAAATGATCGGCCACTACAAGCGGTCGAAGTTTCTTGCGGAGCTAGAAGCGATGAAAGCTGCCGCGTCTGGAGTTCCGGTAGTCGTTGTGAACCCTACCGCGCCGGTCGGCCCCGCCGATTGGAAGCCCACTCCCACGGGTCGGATCATCCTGGATTTTCTTAATGGCAAGATGCCGGCTTACGTTGATACCGGACTAAATCTCGCGCCAGTCGAAGATGTGGCCGCTGGCCATTTGCTCGCAGCCGACAAGGGGCGAGTCGGCGAGCGCTACATCCTTGGCGCGCGCAACATGACGCTCAAGCAAATCTTGGAGGCGCTGGCGCTGATTGCCGGGCGTCCGGCTCCTCGTTTGCGTTTGCCGCACGCTATCGCTCTTGCTGCGAGCTACGCCGATGAGTTTCTCTCGCGCCTTAGCGGTCGTGAGCCTGGCATTCCCGTGGAAGGCGTGAAAATGTCCCGCCATAAGATGTTTGTAGAAAGCGACAAAGCCGAAAAGGAATTGGGGTACAAGCCCGGCTCGGTTGAAGGGGCCCTAGCGCGGGCGGTTTGTTGGTACACGGACCATGGTTACATTTGCCGCAGCCCGCGTGTGAAGCCATTGTCCCACGCGCAGGCCGCGTGACACGCGGCATGGCCTGCGCATCGCCAGTGTTTTGTCCATGAAGTTGCACCGATGAGAATTCTCGTCACACTTGCTCTCGAAACCGAATTCGCTCCCTGGCGAGCGCTGCGCGAATTTCGCGTCGGCAACTATGGTGCAGCGGATGCCTACCTCGCTGATATCCATGGCGCAGAACTTGCCGTGATACTGACGGGTGCCGGCCCGAGGCAAGCCGCAAAGCAGGCATCCAAAGCCATTCGCGCGGAATCTGATTCCCTGAGCGCCTGCGTGTCGTCAGGATTGGCAGGCGGCCTTCGGCCCGAATATTGCGTCGGCCAAGTGCTGGTCGCACATAGCGTGTTCTCGGAAGAACCGCGTGAAGATCAGGGCTTGCAAGTTTTGCCCGGCAGCGAACCCCTGATTTCATTCGCCGAGGATCAAGGAGCAAAAGTGGTGGAAAGGTTCCACACTGCGGGTCGCGTGGTTTCCCGAGCGGAGGAGAAGCACTACCTAGGCGCATCGGCCGATGCCGTCGAAATGGAGAGTTTCGAAGTTCTGCGGGTGGCTGCCGCCAGCGGGGTTCCTGCGGTCGCCATCCGCGCAATCAGTGACGTCGCTGGCGAGGACTTGCCCCTCGGCGTGAATGGCATCTTTACGGATGAAGGTCAAGTTAGCATTTCGCGGGTCGTCGGGCAGGTTGCCCGCCATCCACAGTCGATCCCGAGCCTGGTCAAGTTCGGGCAGCAAAGCAAGCTCGCTGCGGAGTCCTTGACACGATTTCTGGATCGCTATGTGGGCACGCTTGTGAAGCGAACCCAGTCCCTCGAATCGAAAGCTACGACGGGCCGTAGATGACCGACACAACCAGTGAAGTGGCTTCGCCCGCGCCAATCAGAACCCGCAATGGCCGGATGCGCGCCGGGGTCTACAAGGGCCAAGGCCGGGTCGTGGTCGAACATGTTCCCATCCCTGAAATTCGGGACGGCGAAGTGCTTTTTCGCGTGGCCGCTTGCGGCATTTGCGGCACGGACATCAAGAAGATTCACCACAACTTCATCGCGCCCCCCAGATTCTGGGGCACGAGCTGGCAGGCACGGTGGTCGAAGTGGGGCGCGGCGTCAGCAAGTTCAAGCCCGGCGATCGTGTGGTCAGCTTTCACCATATCCCCTGCGGCGCATGTTTCTATTGCCGGAAAAAACTCTTTTCGCAATGCGCGGGATACAAGAAGGTCGGCCTCACTGCTGGTTTTGATCCCAATGGCGGCGGCTTCGCCGAATATGTGCGCGCCATGCCCTGGATCGTCGAGCGAGGAATGATCGCCCTTCCGCCCGAAGTCACCTTCGAGGAAGCAACTTTTGTCGAACCCGTGAATACCTGCCTGAAAGCAATCCGCAAGGCCCGGGTCGCTCCGGCTGAAACAGTTCTGGTGATCGGCCAGGGTCCTATCGGAATGCTTTTGGCAATCCTCGCGAAGCATGAGGGAGCGCGGGTCTACACCAGCGACCCAATGGCGGGGCGCCGCGCCGCAAGCTTGAGATTCGGTGCGGCGGAATCATTCGATCCAGCGGAGAGTAATCTCCTTGCGGAAATAAAGCGTCGAACCGAAAATCGCGGTGCGGACGCGGTTCTTCTCGCCGCACCCAGTCCAATGTTAGTTCCGGAAGGCCTATCGATCGCGCGTCCTGGTGGACGCGTGCTGCTCTTCGCTCACAATGATCCGGTGCTGCAATTGAATTTCTCCGCCGCCGCAGTCGGAATTGAGGAGAAGGAAATCCTGGGCAGCTATAGTGCTTCGATCGACGAACAGGAGGAATCGGCGGCGTTGGTCTTCAGTAGGAAGCTGCCGCTGCGCGACTTAATTTCGCACCGTTTCCCCTTGGAGCGAATTGCTGACGCTCTGGATTTGGCGGCGCATCCAAAACAGGATACTCTTAAGGTGGCGATAACTCACGAATGAGTAAATTCGAGCCTAACAGCCACATGACCGCGGCCGTCCTCTACGGGTCGGAGGACATCAAGATCGAGCGCGTCGATATTCCTCGCTTGCTCGACGATGAAGTGCTGGTGCGCGTTCAGGTGGCCCTCACTTGCGGCACCGACCTCAAAGTCTGGAAGCAAGGCTTCCATGCGCGCATGATTCAGCCGCCCGCCCTTTTTGGCCATGAGCTAGCCGGCTTTGTCGAGGAAACGGGAAGCGCCGTGAAGGCAAGTTTCCGCAAGGGCATGCGCGTTGTCCCCGCGAACTCCGCCCCCTGCAGTGAATGCTTTTACTGCCGCAAGGGCCAGCCGAACCTTTGCGAAGACCTTCTCTTCAATAACGGAGCCTACGCTGAATACATACGCATTCCGGGCCGCATTGTTCGCGAAAATATGCTCGAGATTCCCGACGGTGTGTCGTTTCTGGATGCGGCTATGGCAGAGCCGCTGGCTTGCGTCCTGCGCGGAATCCATGAGACGCATATCCAGCCCGGCGATACGGTGGTTGTCATTGGGTGCGGACCGATCGGGCTTGAGTTCATTCGCGTCCTTTCCCAGCGCGACGTGCGCGTGATCGCTGTCGCGCGACGTCCGCCTCGCAAGCTGGCCGCGGAGCGCATGGGTGCGGCCGTGGTGTTCGACGTTTCCGAGGGGGCCGACGACGATATAATCGGCCGCGTCAGGCGGGTTACGGAAGGCGGTCGCGGCGCGGATGCCGTTATCGAAGCGGCCGGCCAGCCTCAAACCTGGCAGTGGTCCTTGGAAATGGTTCGCAAGGGCGGGGCGGTGAATCTCTTTGCCGGCTGCGCGAAAGGCACGGAGGTCAAGCTCGATCCGTGGGCGCTGCACTACTCCGAGATCACCGTGAAGTCCACCTTCCATCACACGCCGCGCTTTTTCCGCGAAGCTCTCGATACCATCGCGCGCGGAGAAATTCGCGCCAGAGATTTTATTACCGGGGAGGCGCCGCTTGCGGATCTCCCCAGCGTTTTCGAGCACATGAAGAATCGTAACGGCGAGCTAAAAACCGCCGTCATTCCCTGATGGCGACCTGGCGTTGCCAAAAGAGCGTGTATTTAGCATGCTTCGAGCCTCCCGGTCGCGGTTCGCCAAGAAATCGACTTTCTAATCGTCACTCCTCTCGATTAGAAGCCTGATTAACTATTGAAACAGAGGACAGCCCGCATCTCTAATCGCCACTTTAGCGTGCTAGCAACCCCAGAACTCGAAATCGCCCGCAACCTTCCCCCGGAAGGATGCAGCGTGCAGCAAGCACAGCGCTACACCCGCTGGCTGGCGACGCATCATTACGAAAACTTCGGCGTCGTCTCCTGGCTCCTGCCGCGCCGTCTGCACCAACACTTCTACAATGTTTACGCCTATTGCCGCTGGTCGGATGATCTCGGCGATGAAGTGCCGGACCGGGCTCGCGCGTTGCACCTTCTCGACGCCTGGGAAGACGAGCTTCGCCTCATTTACCAGTCCGGCCGCTCGCCGTCGCAACCCGTGCTGATCGCACTTGGCGAGACCATTCGGGCGAAAGATATTCCCATTCAGCCGCTTACTGACTTGCTTCGCGCCTTCCGTCAAGACCAGACTGTGCAGCGCTACGCCACATGGGACGCGGTGCTCGATTATTGCGTCTATTCCGCGAACCCGGTAGGCCGCCTTGTTCTGTACTTATGCGGATATCGCGATGCCGAGCGCCAGCGCCTTTCCGATTACACTTGCACCGCCCTGCAGTTGGCGAATTTCTGGCAGGATGTGTCGCGCGATCTCGAAAAAGGCCGCATCTATATCCCTCTGAACATGCTCGCCGCCCACAACCTCACCGAAACGGATATCGTTGGGCGCCGCTTCGATGAGAGATACGTCGCGCTCATGAAGGAACTGATTGTTCGGACTCGCGGCTTGTTCCTGAGTGGCCTGCCCCTGATCGAGATGGTTGATGGAGCTTTGCGGACAGATATCGAGCTCTTTAGCCGCGGCGGTTTGGCTGTGCTGGACGCGATTGAAGCGGGGGGATACAACACGCTCGAGCGTCGCCCCGCGCTAACCAAAGCGACGAAACTCCGGCTGCTCACAAAAGCGCTCGGCTCCAAAGTCTTTCCCGGCGCGAGGCGCACGGTGCACGACACTGCCTCGTCAGGCGCGTCAGCTCAATTGAATTCTCCGCGTGCAGCGGTAGCAAATTCGGCCCCGTTCCATGTGCCGAGTGATGCGGCATCGATTGCCTCATCCTACGAGGAGTGCAATCGCATTGCTCGCGCGGCGCGTAGCAGCTTTTATCTCGCCTTTTTCGGCTTGCCTAAGCAAAAGCGCAACGCTCTTTGCGCGCTCTACGCGTTTATGCGGCTGGTTGACAACGTTTCGGACGATCCGGGCGATCTGGATTCCAAACGCCGCGGGTTGGCGCGGTGGCGGGCACTTCTCGACGAGGCGGTCGCTGGCCATACCGAAGGCCACGCCATCCTGCCTGCTCTCGCAGACACCATCGCGCGCTTCGAGATGCCCACACGTTACTTCCACGATCTGATTCTCGGCGCCGAGATGGACTTAACGGTAGGCTCCTATGCTACATTCGACAGGCTATCCGAATATTGCTATCGCGTGGCGGGAACAGTAGGGCTTACCTGTCTGCACGTTTTCGGCTTCCGCGACCCGCGCGCTCCTGATCTGGCCGAGCGCCTCGGTCTCGCGTTCCAGCTCACTAACATCCTGCGCGACGTTCGGAGCGATTTCGAGATGGGCCGGGTGTACTTGCCCCAGGAGGATCTCGACCGCTTTGGGGTTGCGCCAGCCGACCTGCGCGGTCCGTTGACATCGCAGGTCGAGCGCCTTCTGGCAGTCGAGGCCGGGCGCGCATGGCACTTTTACGAAGAGGGCGCGCCACTGGTGGATAAAGTAGACGTGGACAGCCGCGCTACCCTGTGGACGTTGATTCGGACCTATAGCAGCCTTCTCGCGCGAATCGAAGAACGGGGATTCGATGTCTTTTCCGCGCGCGTTTCTTTGCCGAGCACGGAAAAACTTCAATATCTCCTCACAGCGGGGATGATGGGTTGGTGGAAGCGGGATGCCCTCGCAAAGCGTTTTGGTGATCGGCGGCGGTCTGGCGGGACTAGCCTCCGCCGTCGCGCTGGCTGAAGCCGGCATCGAGGTCCAACTATTCGAAAAGCGCCCGCATCTGGGAGGGCGTGCCACTTCTTACACGCTCCCCGACGGCAGCGAAGTGGACAATTGCCAACACGTTACCCTTGGCTGCTGCACGAATCTAGACGACTTTTACCGTCGCGCTGGATCGGCCGGGAAAATTCGCTTTTACAACCGGCTGTACTTCGCCGATCGGCACGGCCGCCGCTTCACGATGGACGCTTCGTGGTTGCCTGCGCCCTTGCACATGGCGCCGTCGTTTCTAGCCTTCGGCGCCTTACGGCTTGCGGACAAGCTGGCGATTGCCAGGGCTATGCTCGCGATTACCTGGACCGGAGGGAAGCCCCCGGGTGCGGCGGGCGTTTCGATGCTCGATTGGCTGCTCCGGATGAAGCAGACGCCGGGCGCGATCGACCGCTTCTGGCGCGTCGTTCTGGTGAGCGCCCTCGATGAGGAACTCAGCCGCATGGACGCGCGCTACGGCGTCGACGTTTTCTGGAAGGCGTTCCTCGCGAACCGCAGTGGATATCGGATCGGCATTCCGTCGGTCCCGCTCGGTGAGCTTTACGAAGGTTGCCGGGAAGCCATTGCCGCTCGCGGAGGGCGCGTTCGCACGCGCGCTGGCGTTCGCGAGATCCGCCTGTGCGAAGGCAAATTCGCCCGCACCGTGCTGGAGGATGGCTCGGAAATTTCGGCAGATGCTTGTATCTCGGCCGTCCCCCACAGCGTCTTATTAAGCATGGTGCCCGGAGAACTGGGCGAAGAGGAAGGACCTCTAGCAGGACTGAAAAACATCCGAACATCTCCCATCACGGGCGTCCACCTTTGGTTCGACCGCACGGTGATGACGGAACCGTTCCTAGCCCTGCTGGAGCACACCACGCAATGGATTTTCAATAAGTCGCTGTTATACGCCGCCGCAGGAAGCCGAAAGCAAGAGGGGCTCGAAATCAAAGCCGGAGATGGGGAAACAGGCGGGCAAGCACAATATTTGCAGCTCGTAATCAGCGCATCCTACGAGCTGGTACCAATGTCGAGACAGGAAATCATCGACCTATGCCTTCGAGAACTGGCGGACGTCCTTCCGGCGACGCGGGCGGCAAAGCTTGAGAAAGCCACGGTAATCAAGGAAATTCACGCCACGTTTTCGCCCGAGCCGGGCGTGGATCGCTGGCGTCCCGGGCAGCAAATCGGCGTCGAGAATTTATACCTTGCGGGCGATTGGACGCAGACAGGTTGGCCGGCGACGATGGAAGGCGCGGTGCGAAGCGGCTATCTCGCGGCGGAAGCTGCGCTCGCCAGGTTCGGAAGGCCGCGCAGGTTCCTGCAAGCGGATTTACCGTTCGAGGGATTGTCCGCATTTCGTGCGAAACGGGCATCCACGGCAATGGCGGCGTCGTCCGGGCTTTAGTTGTGTCGGTGTGCACGATTTTTTGAGCACTAAAGGTGAAGGGCCTTTCGGCTTGGCTCTTTTCCGGGTTATCATGGGATAACCCCCCAGGAGGATTTCATGGAGCGGAAGTATAGGCAGCGGGGCTACTCTGACCGCGATGCCGCAGAGAAGAAGCGCGAGCGCGCGGAGCGCCGCGACCACCCCGGCGAACCCCGCCCCAAGCAAGACATGCTCGGCCCCCGCACGCCGCGCATGGTCGGAACGGTGACGCGGGCCCGTTGTTCAAGCTGCGGAGCTGTTCTTGCACCGAGCGTGGACCCTAACGGTGAATGTCCGCGGTGCCATTTCGAGTTGCACTCGTGCAAACAGTGCGTTCATTTCGATACCGGAAAACAGTTCGAGTGCACCCAGCCGATTCCAGAGCGCATCGCTAAGAAAGATGCGAAGAACAATTGCACGTTCTACGAGATGCGGGTCACCGTCGAGAAGGACACCTCGCCCGTAACCTACGCCAAGAGCGCTCCAGTCGCCTCCGCCGCCGCGAGACCGAACGATGCACGCCAGGCTTTTGAGGACCTCTTCAAGAAGTAGTTTTCCTCGGCAATCGCGTTTTGCCTGCTTGACCACGCTAGGATATTTACGACCGTCGCGGACGTAGTACACCTTCATATTCAGGTAGAATGGCTCGGTCGTATACGGGCTTCTGCGCAATGAAACGCGAACTCATCCACGATTGGAACGCATATTCCGGCCCCGAAATCCCGCCCGGCCGGCACGTGTTGCTGAATGACGAGACGCTGCGCGATGGTCTGCAGAATCCTTCCGTACGCGACCCCTCGATCACGGAAAAAGTAGAAATCCTGCACCTGATGGAAGATCTCGGCATCGACCTCGTCAATATCGGGCTTCCCTCGGCCGGTCCGCGCGCATTCGCGGATGCTGAAGCGCTCGCGCGCGAGATCATCGGCTCGCGGATGAAAATTCGCCCCAACCTCGGCGGCCGCACGCACAAGGCCGATATTCAGGCGATGATCGATATTTGCGAACGCGTGGGCCGTCCCATCGAAGCCGCCATGTTTTTGGGATCGAGTCCCATCCGCCGTCTGGTCGAGGATTGGAGCGTCGAGCATCTGCAGCGCACCACGGAAGACGCCGTCAAATTCGCGGTGTCCGCGGGGCTTCCTGTAATGTACGTCACGGAGGACACCATTCGCACCGATCCGCCAACCGTTATCGCGCTCTATTCCACGGCGATCCGCGCCGGTGCTCGCGCGATTGTTCTCTGCGACACAGTGGGGCATGCTACTCCCCGCGGCGCGTATAACTTGGTGAAGTTCGTGATCGACGAAGTTGTGAAGCCCTCGGGAGAAAAAATTCGCGTCGACTGGCACGGGCACAACGATCGCGGCTTGGGCGTCGCCAATTCTCTTGCCGCGATTGCCGCGGGAGCCGACCAAGTCCACGCCGTGGCGCTGGGCCTCGGCGAACGAGTGGGCAACACGCCGATGGAAGCTATGCTGGTGAATTTGCGGCTGCTTGGCCTGATCGACCGTGATCTTTCGCGGCTCAAGGAATATTCCGAAGCCGTGGCCCGCGCAACGAACACCGTCATCCCGCCGAATTATCCTATCGTAGGCCTCGACGCGTTCCGCACTCAGACGGGCGTGCACGCGGCGGCCATCGCCAAAGCCTACAAGCGGGATGATGTGGAACTCGCCAACACGATCTACAGTGGAGTGCCGGCTCACCTATTCGGCCTCGAGCAGATCATCGAAATTGGCCCAATGAGCGGACGCTCCAATGTAGTCTATTGGCTCGGCAAGCGTGGGATCGCGTCGTCCGAAGAAGTTGCGGACCGCATTCTCGCCGCGGCCAAACAATCCTCGCGCGTGCTCACGGAAGAAGAGATCCTCGCGCTGGTGCCCTCGTCTGCACGCCACTGAGCAATGACAAAAGTGTCCACGACACAAACCCGCGTGGAAGCGTTGATTCGGCCGCTAGCTGAGAGCGACTTGGACGCCGCCGATAGGATCGTTCGCGTGGCCTTTGGCACATTTCTTGGCTTGCCCGATCCGACGGTCTTTATGGGAGACGCGAATTATGCGCACGCTCGTTGGAAGGCCGACCCCACAGCCGCTCTCGGCGCCGAGCATAATGGCAGACTGATAGGTTCGAATTTTGCCACGAATTGGGGCAGCTTCGGCTTTTTCGGCCCGCTCACCGTGGAGCCGGAATACTGGAATCGTGGTATCGCGCAACAGTTGCTCGGTCCTACCATGGACATTTTTCGCCGCTGGGGTAACCGGCATCTCGGCTTGTATACCTTTCCCGGTAGTTCGAAACACATGCTGCTCTATCAAAAGTTCGGATTTTGGCCGCGCGATTTGGTAGCCAACGTGGCGAAGAATGTCCCAGCAACGCCGCAGGCTTCCGATGTCGCCGCGGATTCCGAAAGCAGCCTTTTTTCTGAAGCTAGGCCCGACGAGCTTCCCGACTTCTTCGCCGCATGCCGCGAAGTCACTGACACGAATTTCGAAGGGCTCGACGTGCAGCGCGAGATTCGCGCCCTATCAGAGCAGCGGCTTGGCGATACGGTGCTCGTATGGGACGACTCAAAACTGGCTGCCTTCGCCGTATGCCACGTTGGCGCGGGGAGCGAAGCGGGCTCCGGCGTCTGCTACATCAAATTTGCCGCCGTTCGCCCTGGTGCCCGCTCAGCCATTAGCTTCCAACGCCTGCTCGATCGAGTGGCGGCATTTGCCATCGCAGCTCGGGCGCAAAAGATCACTGCCGGCGTGAATCTCGCGCGACGCGAGGCCTTTCAAGCCCTGCTCAACGCCGGCTTTCGCGTGGAATCGCAGGGCATCGCCATGGAGACCGGCGACGCTTCCTCCGGCTACAATCGCCGCGGTGCCTACATCCTCGACCATTGGCGATGAAACCTACATTACGATTCGCGTGAAACCCGTTCTCATCTGCGGTATCGTGATTTGGATGGCCGCCCTTTCCGCTCGCGCAACCGACGATTCGATTTCCAAGCTTGCCCAGGATCCTGGCTCGCTGCGTGGGTTTTCCTGGATCGACAAGAATGTTGACTGGGTTACCGAGCAGCAGATCCATCTCACAGAGATTGCCGCGCCGGAGTTTGATGAGGCCCGCCGTGGCGAGGCATTGAAGGCGCTATTCGGCGCCAGCGGCTTCGATGTTCGCACGGACCAGGCTGGAAACGTCATCGCTGAACGCCCCGGATCGGACGCCAAGAGCGTCGTCTTGTTCGTCGCTCATCTCGATACCGTTTTCCCAGCAGGCACCGATGTCCGCGTGAAACGCGAACGCGGCCGGCTCACGGCGCCTGGCATTTCGGACAATGGCGCGGGCCTCGCGGCAGTTGCCGGGCTGGCGCGCGCGCTTTTTGAATCGCGCATTCACACCGAAAAGACCATCGCTTTGTCCGGCGACGTCGGCGAAGAAGGCGAAGGAAATCTGCGCGGCATTCGCGCGCTCGTGGAAGAGTATGGCCCGCGTCTCTCCGCGGTCATTGCCGTGGACGGGCCTTCTCCTGAGTACATCACCAATCAAGCAATTGCGTCGCATCGCTTGGAAGCGGTGATTACCGGTCCTGGCGGACACAGCTGGTCCGATTTCGGCATGGCCAATCCCATCACAGCCCTCGCACGGGGCATGGTCCGCTTCACGGCCACCCCGACTCCCGACGATCCGCGCACTACCTACAACTTCGGCGTGGTCGAAGGCGGCACTTCCGTCAACGCGATACCCTCGCGAGCCTCGGTAAAAGTCGACTTGCGCTCGGAAGATGAAAGCGAGCTCGCGCGCTTAGATGCGGCGTTGCGCCAAGCCATGCAGTCCGGCGTAAACGAAGAGCTGGCGGCAACGCATTCTTCCAACAGCATGCTCCAACTCGCGTTTCGTTCCCTCGGCACGCGGCCTGCCGGAAAATTACCGGACGATTCGTCTCTGGTAACAACCATTCGCGACGTGGATGGTTACTTGGGCAATCGCTCGCGCCTCGAACGCAGCTCCACCGACGCCAACATCCCGCTTTCGCTCGGAATCCCAGCGGTGGCGCTTGGCGGGGGAGGGAAGGGCGGTGGCTCGCACACGCCTGAGGAGTGGTTCGATCCCACCGGTCGCGAACTCGGCCTGAAGAGACTGTTCCTCACCGCCGTCGCTCTTGCCGGAATTGAGCGCTAGCCTTTAGTGCCGAGCCCCATACGAAGGCGCGAAATCCGGATCGAGCGCGATTGCCCGGTGCAGGTCCTCGTCGATTTGCGCGTCGCCCGCAGACACATTTCGTTCTCCGAAGCTTAGGTAGGCACGAAGGTAGCGTGTGAGCGCGTTCTTTGGATCGAGCGCCACTGCCTGCGAAAAAGAGGCCAGTGCCGCGCTGCGCTGTCCTGTGGACAACTGCATCAAGCTTAGATTTTGATACGCGAGCGGAAGTTTCGGATCAAGCTGCAGGGCTTGTTCCAAAAGGGGTTTAGCCTCTCGCGGACGTCCTCGAAGCGCCGCGAACCCTCCGAGATAAGCGTCGGCCTCGGCGTCGGAAATCTGGCGCGTTTGCAACTCCGCGTCTGGAATTGGCGCGGGCGCCGGTCCATTCACCTGGAAAAACGAAGAGCCGCTAATGTATCTCTGAAGGTCTTTCTGCAATTTGTTGAGATCACCGAAAGCCCTGGTGACGGCTTCGTTAGGGGTGCCATCCTGTTCCAACCCCTGAAGGTAGGTTAGAAGGAGCTGTTTGTGGCTGCCGTTGTCTCCAAGCATCAGATAATGCGTTAGTGCCCAAGACTCCGCATAGAAAATCGATGTTTGGTTCTGTTCGTTGTAATAGGGCGAACTCTGGTCCACCTTGAAAAGCACATCGAGTGGAATGAGTTTGTTCTCCCGTAGTTCCTCAATCAGGTTGGGATTGGGTTCTCCGAGGAACGCTTCTTTTTCGGTCACCTCCGAGTTTCCAAAGAAGTCTGCGAGCCCTTCAGCGAGCCAGACGGGCAGTCCCGGAAAATAAGGCATCGTCAAGGAGTGGTAATACTCGTGATACAGCCCCTCGTAGGGATTGGGGCCTTGGGCATCGAGCTGAACCGCAGCTTCGAATTGACCTAGGTTGTAAAAGAAGATTCCTGCGGGATGAGTATGGCCCTTCGTCGCCCAGTACTCGGGTAGGAGAGCGCGGAGCGACTTCTCATCCTTCACCGCGAAAATCGTGATCACCGGGCTCGAGTGGCTGCTCGCAATCACGATGTACTGGCGAAATACGGAACGAATTTGTTCGAATTGGCGGGCCGTCTTGCGCGCCTGCTTTTCACCCGCATTGCAAACGACCACGAAATGAGGGCTACGGGCCTCAAACCAAACCTCGTGCTTCGCGCCAAAGATTGGAACGGCGAAGGCGATGCAGCAGATCAGCAGAAACGCTCGAAACGTCCCACCCATGGAGTTGCTCAATGTTTACCTTGCCGGGCCGACGGGTCGAGCTCTTTTACACTACTCGTTGACGGCTTTGGCGCTCCCCCCTTGTCGCCGGTGCCGCCTGCCGCATAGACTCGAACTTCCATGATTAGCAAGCGCGCGCTGGCCAACCTTGCCCTCGGTCTCTGCGCTCTGATCTGGGGCGCCACGTTCGTTGTCATCAAGGATGCGCTCGCCGACGTCTCCGTGGTCGTATACCTCGCGGTGCGCTTTGGACTCGCAGCGGCGCTGATGGCTGCGATTTACTGGCGCTCGCTGCGCAATTTGACCTGGCACACGGTGTGGGCGGGCGCGCAGATCGGCGTCTTTATGTTTGCCGGTTACGCGTTTCAAATCGCCGGACTGAAATTCACCACGCCCTCGAAGGCCGCTTTTATCACCGGCTCGTGCGTTGTGATGGTGCCGATTCTGCTGGGAGTATTTGGCCGGCGCCGGATCACCGCATGGGTTTGGGCGGGCGCTCTGGCGGCGCTCGGCGGACTTTACTTCCTCACGGTTCCGTCCGCGGGATTGGGCGCGCTCAATCGCGGCGATCCCCTGGTTCTCGCGTGCGCTCTGATGTTCGCGCTTCACATGATTTTCATTGGGCGCCACGTTGCGCGCCATTCCGTGGCCGCGCTAAGTTTCTTGCAAGTCGCCACGACCGCCGTTCTTTCCCTGCTCTTGCTGCCCGCGGCTTGGGCGGTGGGCTGGGAGCAGCCTCGGCTCGTCTGGACCGGCTACCTTGTCTTCGCGATTCTGCTCACATCGATCGGCGCCACGGTAATCGGGTTCTCATTGCAGACTTGGGCGCAGCAGTACGCGCCGCCTTCACACGTCGCAATCTTGGTTAGCCTCGAGCCCGTGTTTGCTGCGATCACCTCTTTTGTCGTTGGGCAGGAACATCTCGGTGCCCGAGCACTCGTCGGCGCGGCGCTCATCCTGGCCGGTATACTGTTCGCTGAATGGCGGGCGCCCGCAGTGGCGGAGTCGCCGGTGCCCAGCGTCTCCCCGGCGGAATAGCGAAAAATCGAATTCCCGCCGTAACCTTTAGGCGTTTCGCCGGTTTATCTATTTGTAGTGCAAGAACCGACCCAGGAAGGTGTGCCATGACTGCCCAGGATTTTCGCCGCATAGCCTTGAGTCTCCCCGAAACATCAGAGCAATCTCACATGGAGCATCCTGACTTCCGCGTGGGCGGAAAAATCTTTGCCACACTCGGCTATCCTCGCGACGGCTGGGCCATGGTGAAGCTTACGCCTGAGCAACAGGACACCTTCATGAAGGCGAAACCGAAAGTCTTTGTACCTGTAAAAGGTGGCTGGGGGCGTCGCGGCGCCACCAACGTGATTTTGCGCGCGGCTACGAAAACAACTCTCCGGCCTGCGCTCGTGGCTGCTTGGCGAAAAACTGCACCTAAACGCCTCGCCGAGCAGTTCAAGGAATAGCTGCTCGAAACTTACCCGTGCGATCTCGCGGCGGCTCCACGTCCCCTATCCGCTTCGTAGGGGCACGATATATCGCGCGCGGCGCGCACGCTTGGCTACGAGTCCACCACTCCCCTCGGGCAACCGCATCGTCAGGGGCTTATCAAGTCCCGTCGAGAGGTCGCCGCGTAACCTTTCACATTCTCGCCGGTTAATGTTATAGAGAACGCGTTTTGCGGAGACTCTTTTGAAGGCCCAAGCGAAGGAAGCCGACGACCGGCTTCTCATCGAGGCGGCGCAGAAGGACCCAGCCCGCTTCGTCGAGCTTTATGAAGCCAACTTCGAGCGCATTTACGCGTTCGTGTCCAGGCGCGTGCATACGCGGGGCGACGTAGAGGACATAACGGCCGAAGTGTTCCAACAGGCTTTGGCAAGTATTGCGAAATTCGAGTGGCGCGGCGCACCCTTTGCCGCCTGGCTTTACCGCATCGCGGCAAATGCCATTGCCGACCGCTGGCAGCGCGCCTCGCGTGAGCAAGGAAGTCCTGCACCGGAGGATCCGGTCGATCGCTCCGAATCGATCGACTTGGAAAAGTCGGAGCGCGCCGCGCGGCTTTTCAATCTCGTCAACCGTTTGCCGGAGGATCAGCGACGCGTGATCGAAATGCGCTTCGCCGAAGAAAAAAGCATCCGCGAAATCGCACAAAAGCTTGGACGCACGCCGGGAGCCGTGAAGCAGCTTCAGTTTCGCGGCATTCAAGCTCTTCGCGCACAGTTCGAGAAGGAGCCCGGCAAGAAATTGAGTCAGTCACATGGCTAATCAAACGCAGAGCGAACAACTCGACAAAGTGATCGAGCGACTTCTCGGTTCCGCGAACGCGCCGCTTTCGCCCGCCGACGCAGCGCGCCCGCTCGATGTGACGTTTGCGCCCGTGACCGAACTCGTCCGCGATCTGGCAAATCTTCCGCGCCCCGATTTCAGAACGTACTTGAAAGTAGATTTAGAAAGGAGAGTGTTCATGGCCAGCAGCGCAAAGGCAGCCCAGAAGGTTCGCACAACCGCGACCCCCTACTTAAGCGTCAGAGGTGCAGCCGCCGCGATCGAGTTTTACAAAAAAGCGTTCGGTGCAACGGAGGCAACACGTTTGGTTCAGCCCGACGGACGGATTGGACACGCTGAGATCAATATCGACGGAGCCAGAATTATGCTCGCGGATGAATTCCCGGAGATCGGTTTTCGAAGCCCCCAGTCTCTTGGCGGATCGCCCGTGAACCTTCATCTCGACGTGCCGGATGTGGACGCTGTTGCGCGCCAAGCAATCGCTGCCGGAGCAAAAGTGGTGCGGCCGGTCACGGACCAATTCTACGGCGACCGTTCGGGACAACTGAGTGATCCCTTCGGCTACACCTGGACTGTTTCGACGCACAAAGAAACGATGACGACCGAAGAGATGCAACGTCGCATGGACGAAATGTCACGCCAACAGAACAGCTCCACGCCGGCACCGGTGGAATTCATTCGCGAGGGCTTTCACAGCATCACGCCGTACCTCGTTATTTCCGGCGCGGCGCAATGGATCGATTTCGTCAAGCGGGCATTCGGCGCGGAGGAACACTTCCGCGCGCAGCGTCCGGGCGCGGAGGGCGTCATCATGCACGCCGAAGTGAAAATCGGCGATTCGATGATTGAACTAGCCGACGCTAACCCGGAGTATCCCGCGATGCCGTCGACGCTACTGCTTCGCGTGGACGATCCCGATGCGGTCTACAATCGCGCACTCGAAGCTGGGGCGACGGTGATGGACCCAATTACAGATCAGGCCTACGGCTCACGCGGCGGGACCGTTATAGATGTTGCGGGAAATAGGCTGCACATCTCGAAGCCAACCGGAGCTGGCGTCCAGATTTTCAAAGATTTTCGCAGCGTCACGCCGCATCTGTATGCCCAGCAGCCCGTGGATTTGATCGAGTTCCTCCAGCGAGCGTTTGGAGGAGAAGAAACCTACCGCGCAGAAATGCCGGATGGTTCGATTCCGCATGCTCAAGTCCGCATCGGCGATTCGATCGTCGCGCTGGCTGCCGGCCACGGGCCTTATACTCCGATGCCAACGACCCTGCACCTCTACGTGCCCGACACCGACACCGTATACGAGCATGCGCTGCGAGCGGGCGCCACATCAATTCAGCCCCCTGCGGATCAGCCCTATGGCGATCGCAGCGCGGGAGTGACGGATCCGTTCGGCAACCGCTGGTTCATCGCCACGCACATTCGCGACGTTGCGAGCTAGCGACGCGCCAAGATGCGACATGAAATTCGCAAGGTGGCTATTCTGGGTCGCGGCAGGTTTGGATTTGGCCGTGATTTATCCGCTGTACCGGATCCCCGGGACCCCAACCTACTACGGTGTGCTGGCGACGCTCATAGCGTGGCAGGCCGCTTTCTTCGTGATCGGTTGGGATCCAAAGCGATTCCGCCCGCTCATGATTCCGGCCGTGCTAGAAAAGGCGCTTTGGATGCTGACGCTTGCGTTGCTTTACGAAAAGGGGCAAGTTACTGCACGCACGATTGTCGCCAACGCCTCGACGCACGGCATGCTCGGCCTGTTGTTCATCGTTGCGTTTGTCATCACGCCGCGCGCGGAATAGCCGTGGAAAGCGCCGCGCGGTTAGTGGTGGTACTTCACGTCGAGAGCTTCGTGCATCACCGGGACGCGGAGATTCTTTTTCTCAAAGGCTGAAATTTCCGGTTCGTGCACTAGCGTCAGGCCGATATCGTCGAGCCCCTTGAGCAAACAATCGCGGCGGAAGGGATCGATGGTGAAAGAATAGTGCAGCCCTTTGTCGTCGGTGACGACTTGCTGCTCGAGATCAACAGTAACGCGATAGCCTTCGTTCGCTTCGGTGCGCTTGAAAAGTTCGTCGATCTGCTCGTTTGAGAGGGTGACCGGCAAGAGGCCGTTCTTGAAGCAGTTGTTGTAGAAAATGTCGGCGTAGCTCGGCGCCAGAATCGCGCGAAAGCCGTAATCGAGAATAGCCCACGGCGCGTGCTCGCGGCTGGAGCCGCAGCCAAAATTCGCGCGTGCCAGCAGAACGCTGGCGCCTTTGTATCGCGGCTTGTTCAGAACGAAGTCCGGATTCAGTTTTTCGCCGGGCAGGTAGCGCCAGTCGTAAAACAAAACACGCCCGTATCCCTGCCGCGTGAGGAACTTCAAAAACTGCTTCGGCACCATCTGATCGGTGTCAACGTTCACGCGATCAATCGGCGCGACCATTCCGCTATGTTTGATGAAGGGTTCCACGCTCGTTACTCGCCTCCGTCCAGTCCGCCGTTCCATTTGCGAATGTCGACGAAATGGCCTTCGATGGCGGCGGCTGCGGCCATCGCCGGGCTGACCAAGTGTGTGCGGCTGCCTTTGCCCTGGCGTCCTTCAAAGTTTCTGTTCGATGTGCTGGCCGAGCGCTCGCCGCTCAGCAAAACATCGTCATTCATTCCGATGCACATGCTGCAACCGGCGTCGCGCCATTCGAATCCAGCGTCGCGAAAAACTTTGTCGAGACCTTCTTTTTCAGCTTCCGCTTTCACGACGCGCGAGCCGGGAACGACCAACGCCTGCTTCAGCGATTTCGCGACGTGTTTTCCCGAAACCACTTTTGCGGCGGCGCGCAAATCCTCGATTCGCGAATTCGTGCAGGAGCCGATGAAAACGCGATCGAGTTTGATCTCTTGCATCGGAGTGCCAGGCTTCAGGTCCATGTAGGCGAGGGCGTTTTCGGCGGCTTTGCGGTCAACCGGATCCTGAAAGGAGGATGGATCGGGAACGCGGCTGGTAACCTGCGTGACCATGCCGGGATTTGTTCCCCAGGTGACCATGGGCGCGATATCCGCCGCCTGGAGAGTGACGACGGTATCGTATTTCGCGCCCGCGTCGGTGACCAGGCTTCGCCAATACTCGACTGCATCGTGAAATTCCTTGCCCCGCGGGGCGAAGGGCCGCCCCTCGACGTATGCGAATGTGGTTTCATCCGGCGCGACCATTCCGGCGCGCGCGCCGCCTTCGATGGTCATGTTGCACATGGTCATACGGCCTTCCATCGAAAGGCTGCGAACCGCTTCGCCCGTGTACTCGACGACGTGGCCATTGCCGCCGCCGATTCCGATTTTGCCGATGATGGCCAGGATGATGTCTTTTGCAGTAACGCCGCGGAGGCGCTTGCCCTGCACGTCGACCTTCATGGTCTTCGATTTGAATTGCGAGAGGCACTGTGTGGCGAGAACGTGTTCCACTTCGCTGGTGCCGATGCCGAATGCCAGGGCGCCAAATGCCCCATGGGTGGCGGTGTGGCTATCTCCGCAAACGATCGTGGTGCCGGGGAGCGTGATTCCCAACTCCGGGCCAATCACGTGGACGATGCCCTGATTGCGGCTCTGCATGTCGAAAAGATTGATGTCAGCTTCTTTGCAATTGCGCTCGAGCGCATCGAACTGCGCGGCGGCATCGGGATCGGCGACGGGAATCGCGCGATTCTTGGTTGAGACGGAGTGATCCATTACCGCGAAGGTCAGCTCGGGGCGACGCACTTTGCGTCCAGCGACTTTGAGTCCCGAGAAGGCTTGCGGGGAAGTGCCCTCGTGGACGAGGTGGCGGTCGATATAGATCAACGACGGCTTGCCAGCCTCTTCGTGGACAACGTGGGCGTCCCAGATTTTTTCGTAGAGTGTTTTAGGTGCCATAAGCGCTGCTATTGTGTCCCTTTAGGGCTATTGTAACAAGACCGAAACGCCCCCGGCAATTGAACCCGTTGTCCCCTAGAAAAACGTCCTTCTCCGAAAAGTGTCGAGTAGACATGGTCGCGATCCTTTGTTTTGTTAGACTTGGATCACATTCTACTCGCCACCTGTGTCGAGTAGAATGTGCCTTTCTTCCACGGGTGAAATTCAAAGGTACCGGGCCTGGGGTGGCAATCCTCGCCTGACTGCGAGGGAACCGGGCCGGGCGCGCTGAGCGGCTCGCGCTGCTCCGTTCGAATACCATGGCAGATCGACTTCCTTTCCGGCGTGACGTCCGCCTGACTCAACGCTAACACGGCAGTGCTTCGGCTTTGTCAAGTAGCGCCTGTGGATTTTTTTTTCGCGCGGCGAAAGCGGCGTTCTTTGAGGAAACCGAAGAAAAAGCCCCGTCCTCAGAAAACGAGGACGGGGCACCCTTAAATTCAAAGCCGCAAGCCAAGCAAACTCAGGTACCACCTACTTGACGGCGGCAGTGGCGGAGTCCAATTCAACCACGCTACCGGGGACGAATTGTTCGCGGCGGACGTAGCCCATGCCGATGGCGGCGGCGGCCGCGGGAGAGAATGCGGCGCTGGTGACGAATCCTACTTCTGCGTCTCCTACGCGGAGTTTTGTTCCGGGCGCGGGCGGCTGCGATGTGGAAAATTGCAGCGAGACGCGCTTGCGGTTCACGTGGCCGCGCGAGCGAACGCGCTCGACGATTTCCTGTCCTGTATAGCAACCCTTGTTGAAGTTGATGTGCGTATCTTCGAGAGCGGCTTCGTGGGGAATCATGGCGTCGTTGAAGTCGGCAGGGAACCAGGGGATGCCGGCTTCGAGACGCAGCGCGTTGAGTGCTGCCATGCCGATTGGTTCACCTCCGTGGGCACGCGTTGAGGCGAGGAGCTTTTGCCAAATTGTAGCGAGAGCATCACGGCCAGCGATCAGTTCGGCGCCGGGTTGGCCGAAATGCGAGCGCCGCAGCAGGTAGCACGGACTGCCGTCTATTGTGATTTCGCGGATGGACATTTCTGCGAGATCGGCTAGCTTCAGGGAGGTCACTTCCTCGATTACAGTTGCGGCGCGCGGGCCTTCGAGTGAGAGGCTGGCCATTTGGTCGGTGAGGTCGTCGATCTTCACCTGGGAGCCGATAACGTATTTTTTTAGGGTGGTGACGGTGCGCTCGCGCTGGGAGGCGTGGGAGAGCATCAGCAGTTTTTCTGGCAGCGCGTAAATTTCCAGTTCGGCCAGGATGCGTCCTTGCGGAGTCAGAAAGAGGGCGAGCGTGCCGGAGCCGTCCGCAAGCGCCTGGATGTTGTTGGAGGTGATCGCGTGGAGGTATTTCACGCGGTCGCGGCCGGTGAGCGCGAGGACGACGTGCCAGTTGGTATCGAACAGCGCGACGGTTTCTCGGGCCGCGCGATACTCCTTATCGAAATCCGAGAAACTCTCCGGCAGCACGCAGCCTTCAAAGTCGGCGAGGCGCGCTCCTGTGGCGCGATGCGCCTCGATCAGCGGTGTTTCCATGGCGAACGATTTGGTCTCCATATTTATGTTATCAGATGCTGGTTTCAACCGCGGCGCTCCCGTGCGTGGTCGATGGACCGCAGACATCACGCCAAGAGTGCTACGCCCTTGCGAGGAAAGGCCCTTGGCGAACGTGCCGCCGGGCGAAATCGAAGAGAGGTCCTTCGGCTGCGTTTCGCGCGCGCCTATACCACGCGAGAAGCGAAAACCCGCGAAACTCCACTCAGGATGACGAGTGGCCGGGGCGGATGCGAGGAGCACGCTCGGGCAAGCCCGCGCGGCAGACAGCGGGAGCAAGCTCCCGCACTCCACACGGGGCGCCCGGTGTGGGAGGGGATGGTATAGATCACGCCAAGCATGTTTGCCGGGCGCAGCATGCTGTGCCCTACGAAGAAAAAGCAGGGTCGGCGGCACTCCAGGAAACTGCGTGCTAGACGACCGACTCGATCCGGCGGTCCGGGACGAACCACATCATGGCAATCGCCACGTATAATGCGATGGCGATCCAGGGGCGCACGAAGGCCAGCGCGATCGCCAGGGCATAGACGAGTAGAGATCCTATGCTTTTCAGGTCGCTGCCGACAGCGCGAGCCAGCTTTGAGTCTGGCCCGTTGCACGCGATGATGGCTCGCTCAAGCAAAATGTAAGAAATCGAAGCCATGGCCAAAATCGCTCCGTAGAGCGCTGTTGGCATGGCGGCAAAATGGGCCTCGTCCATCCAGCGAATCGCGAAGGGAATCAGCGAAATCCAGAACAGCATGAAGAGATTGGCCCACAGAACCGTTCCGTTGATTCGGTCCGTGGCGTGAAGCATGTGGTGATGGTTATTCCAGAAAATGCCGACGTTCGCGAAGCTGAGCGCGTATGCCAGAAATACCGGCAGACCGGCGGCCAGGGAGGAAAAGCCGGAACCCGACGGCAGCTTCAGTTCCAACACCATGATGGTGATGACGATGGCGATGACTCCGTCGGTGAAGGCTTCGAGGCGCTGGGTGCCCATAGCAGTCCTTTTGGAGGTTTGGCGAGAGCCGGTCGGTGGAGTGTATCGCAGGAGTGAGCGGCGACCCTAGCAACCGATTCGGGAATTCATCGGAGGGGCCGTGCGGTACGTCGAGTAGCGTTGAGCTTGCCGGCGCTGTGTGTGCTAAATTTCTAATTCCGCGATGACGCTAGGAATTTACATTCAGGTGCCGTTTTGCCAGACGAAGTGCACGTATTGCAATTTTCATACGGGCGTAGTGTCGCGCGACCGGCATCAGCCATATGCCGAGGCGGTGTGCCGCGAGATTGCGGTGACGGCTTCGCCCACGCCGGAGACGGCGAATACGGTTTACCTTGGCGGAGGGACACCCAGCCTGCTTGAACCGGGCGCCCTTGCGAAGATTGTCGAGACGCTTCGCGGGAGCTATCGCATGGAATCGCAGCCGGAGCCGCTGGAAGTTACTCTGGAAGCCGATCCGGAAACAATTACCTCTGAAAAGGCGCGCGCGTGGATTGCGGCGGGGTTCAATCGCATCAGCCTGGGCGCGCAATCGTTCGATGACCGCGAACTTCAAGCCGCGGGCCGCATGCACCGACGCACCGATATTTTTCAGGCGGTCGAATTTCTGCGCGGCGCGGGTTTTGACAACATCAGCATGGATTTGATTGCCGGGTTGCCGCACCAGACGCGCGGCTCATGGGAAAAGTCGGTGGGCGAGCTTTTGAAGACTCGCCCCGAGCACGCGTCGATATACATGCTGGAAATCGATAAGGACAGCAGGCTCGGCAGGGAATCGCTGGCGGGAGGCAGCCGTTACAGCGCGGGCGCAATTCCCGATGACGACACGATTGCCGATTTTTACGAATCGGCGCGGCTGCGGCTGGATGAGGCCGGCTACAGGCACTACGAAATTTCAAACTGGGGCTTGCCCGGGCGCGAGTCGCGGCACAACTTGAAATACTGGCGGCGGGAGCCGTATTACGGATTTGGCGCAGGCGCGCATTCGTTCGATGGGATGACGCGCTGGGCGAATGCGCATGAGTCGTCGCGTTACATGGCATGCATCGAGCAGGGAAGTTCGCCGCGAGAGCAGTTTGAGACGCTTACGCCGCTGCAAGCGCTGGATGAGGAGTTTTTTGTGGGCTTGCGGCTGCTCGAAGGAATCGATTTCGCGAGGATCGAGCGCGAATGGGAACCGGAGCTTCCGAAGAGGATGGCGGTGGTGCGCGAAAATATCGATCGATTGCGCTCGCTTGGGTTTCTCGAAGTGGAGGGTCCGCGTGTGAGGCTTGTCCCTGACCGGTTGACGGTTTCGAATGAAGTGTTTATGCAGCTGCTGGGATGAGCCTAATGCGCATTTCTAGCGACATCCAAGAGAGAGCCTTCGACGAATCTCCCAGGCTCGACTAACCGTCGACCTGGGAGCCCTTTCTGGTGTCCCGGCGCTTCGCGCAAAGGAAAAGGCGCGGAACACTTCGCTCAGGATGACGTTCTGAGAGCTAGAGGCTGGAGGTTAGAAGCTGGAATGGCGGTGCGCCCGTTTGCGCGGGACGGATGGTGTAGATCACGCCAAGCATGTGCGCCGGGCACGGTATACCGTGCCCTACGAAGAGCGAAGCCTCAAGGCTGACGGTTTAATTTACGAGGCCGAGGGTGCGGATTTTGGTGAGGAGAGTTTTGTAGGAGACGCCGAGTTTTTCCGCGGCGCGCGTTTTATTCCACTTGGATTCGCGCAGAGCGTTCTGAATCTTGAATCGCTCGACGTGCGCGACAGCTCGCTGAGCCACTTCGTCGAGCGGCCCATCCCATAAAAATTGATCTTCCAGCATGCCATCGGGAAATTCCTCAGGAGCCGGTTTGGGGGATGGTAGCTGCAGCGAGCTGGTATCGATCTCCGAGCCGTTGGCCAAGATGGCTGCGCGCTCGATGGCATTTTGCAATTCGCGCACGTTGCCGGGCCAGGCGTAGCTCCGCAAGCGAGCGACGGCATCGGGCGTCAATTCTAGAGACGGCTTGCGAAATTCGCGCCGGAAGCGCTCCAGGAAATGCTCGGCTAATAGCACGACGTCGTCTCCGCGGTCGCGCAGCGGCGGAATGGTGATGGGAACGGCCGAGATTCTGAAATAAAGATCTTCGCGGAAGGTTTTGTCGGCCACGGCGCGCTGAAGATCTTTGTTCGTAGCGGTGACGATGCGCACGTTGGCTTCGATTGCCTGCGTGCCGCCGACGCGCTCGAATTTGCGCTCTTCGAGCACGCGCAACAGCTTGCTTTGAATGGCTAGAGGCAACTCACCTATTTCGTCGAGGAATAAAGTGCCGCGGTGCGCGAGCTCGAGCTTGCCCATTTTTCGCGCACCCGCGCCGGTATACGCGCCGCGCTCATGCCCGAAGAGTTCGTTTTCGACCAGCCCCTCTGGAATCGCGGCGCAGTTCAAGGCGACAAAAGGCAGCTCGGCGCGCGGGCTGAGATGATGGATGGCGCGGGCGAAGAGTTCCTTGCCCGTGCCGCTTTCGCCGAGCAGCAGAACGGTGGAATCGGTGGCGGCGACGCGCTGGGTCATCTGGCTCGCGTCTTTCATGGCCGGATGCTCGGCCACGATGCGTGGAAATCCGTAGCGCGCAGAATATTCCTCGCGGAGCAGCAAGTTTTCGCGCAGGAGTTCCTGCTGTTTCGCGGCACGATCGAGCAGAAGGCGCAGGTGATCCAGATCCACCGGCTTCTGTATGAAATCGAACGCGCCCTCTTTCATGGCGGTCACGGCTTCGTCGACCGATCCATAAGCGGTGACGAGAATCACGGGCAGGGTGGGCTCCGCACGGCGGGCCTCGCGCAGCACGTCGATTCCAGAGTGTCCGGGGAGTTTTAAATCGGAGAGGACCATTTGATAGCGGCGGGTGCGGACTTTGTCGATTGCGGAATTGCCGTCGGGCGCCTCGTCAATCGCATAACCCCAGCGCTCAAGCGCCTTTCGGAGCATCGCGCGCAGCTCGGTCTTGTCTTCGACAAGGAGAACGGGTTCCATTCGCGCAAGGGCTAGCGCGCCCATCCCGGATCGCCGCCAGATTTGCGCAGGTCGTCTTCGGCGTCGGAAATGGCCTGCTGGTCGGCGTCAACCTGGGCTTTGGCTTTGTCGATTTCGGCGGTCTTTTTGTTGATATCGCTGCGGGTCAGTTGCTGTTGCATCTGTTGGTTGGGATCGCTGTAGAACTGCGTGCTCAGCGTGCCCAGCTCGCGCTGCGACAGATCGAGATTTTCCTTGTCCTGTTCGAGCTTGTGCCGCAAGTCCGCGAACTTGTCGCGCCAGAATTGTTCGCCGCTCCCGGACGACGCGGCAGGCGTGCCGCTCTTCGTGCCTTCGGCAGATGAAGATCCGGCGGGCGCACCGACGGACGAGATGCCTCCCGAGGTGGGAATATTCTCGTTTGTGAATACCCGGGGAGTTTTCGACTCTTCCTTGCGTCGCTCGCGCGCTTTACGCGCCGCCTCGGCGAGCGAGTCCTGCGCGGGTGTTGACGACGCTGTGGAGGACTGCCCCGAGGTTGCCGCTGGAGGTTTGGCCGGTGCGGAACTATCCGGTGCGGTTTGCTGGGCCCATCCGCTACCCGCGAACCCCAGCATGACCGCTACGGCAGTTAACTGTACCAATGTGCGCATGACTACGCCTCCTTGCGGTACCGCCCTCATTCAATATTACCCAATCAGTTTAGATGCGGTTCGCCGGGGAGGGGAAGAGCGACGGCGAAGACGCCTGCCGCAAAGGTAACCACAACAGAAATTCGGCGCCCCCGCCGGGAGCGTTGCGCGCTTCGATGCTTCCGCCGTGCTGCAGCGCCACCTTTTGGACCACTGCGAGACCCAGGCCGGTGCCTTCGGATTTGGTGGTGAAAAACGGCAAAAAGATTTTCGGCAGCTCGTTTTCGGGAATGCCGGGACCATTGTCCGCAACGCAGATTCTCTGCCATTTGCGGCCACCCAGTTCCTCGACAGTCCCCGAAATCGTGACGCGACCTCGCACCGCACCATCCCGAGTGGCTTCAGCAGCGTTGCGCGTCAAGTTCACAAGCGCCTGCCGGAGCAACGCCTCGTCGCCCGGCAACTCCACATACACGCCCTCGCAAATCACGTCGCACGCGGGCCGGGACTCGCGCAGCTCCTCGGCCACGCGTTCCACCATCGGCTGCATCACCACCGTCTCATAACAGATTTCCAGCGGCTTCGCGAAACGCAGGAATTCCGTCACGACGTGCGTGAGCGCGCGCGTCTGGTCCAGAATGCGCTCGGCTGAATCGCGCGTGTCACCCGGCGCGGATTCGCTGCGAATCATCTGCGCGTAACCGGAAATCGTCGCCAGCGCGTTTTTGAATTCGTGCGCGATACCCGCGGACATTTCCCCGAGCGCCGCCAAATTTTCCTTCCAGCGAATCTGCTTTTGCAGCGCGGTCAGCTCGGTCAAATCGCTCATCAGGCACAAAGCCCCGCTCACCTTCATCTCCGGATGCTCCGCCGCACCTAGCAGACGGAGCGCACGGACGCGCGCGCGGGACGGTAGATCGGCGAAATGGTCACGCCCAGCCGCCGGACTTCGCCGTCGTTGGTGAGATGTTCCACTTCGCCACGTTGAAAGGTCTTTCCGTCGCGCAGGCAGGCGGTCAGCATTTGTGCCAACCCCGAATCGTCGCCGAGAATTTCCTTGTACGACCGGTATCGGACCGGCCGCCGCCCCAGCGCGTCCTCTGCGGCCGGATTCGTCGAGCTGATCGCGCCTGTCGCGCTTACGAGCAGCATGCCGGTCGGCATGTGCCGCGTCACTTCTTCGGTGAGCCGCTCCGATTCCTGCGCGCGTTCTTGTGCCAGCATGTGTAGCCGCGCGAGCTCCTTTTCCTGCGCGCGCAGCTTCTCGATCACGCCCTGCATCGAAGCGGTCATGAACGCCGACGCATTCTCCACATCCCCCTTGGGCTTTGCCCAATCCGCTTCAGGTGCGACACCCGGCTTGCGCAGGAATTTCCGCGCCATGATAAGCAGCACGAGCAGCGCGACGACGAGGACCGCCAACGTCGCGGCCGCATACACCAAGCCCGCCGTCGGCATGGTGGAGTGATTTACGGGCGCTATTGCGTTCATCGATCGTTATCGCGTTCGCTCATCATCGTCCTAAGAGGATCGACTGATACCAGCTCACCACCGGCGTTCCGAAGAACACCACGAGGAGCGCCGCCATTCCTAAAAATGTCCCAAAAGGCAATTCGTAGTTGGAATCCTTCCGCCGCGCAGCCATAAATGCCAGCCCCAGGATGCTGCCGAGCAGCGAGCCGGCAAAAATCGTAAGTAGCGTCCGCTTCGCCCCCAAAAACGCGCCTACCATGAGCATCATCTTCACGTCTCCCATGCCCATCCCTTCGCGCCCGCGCAGCCGAAAATACGCTTCCGAAACGAGCCACAAGAGGCCGCTGCCGAGCGCCGCGCCCAAAACCGCATCCAGGAATGAAATCACCGGGGCCGAGGGAGGGAACTCGAACATTCGATTCGCCGCCCATAGTGCGGTTCCGTCCGTCGGCAGCGTAACAAAACTCAGAGCCAGCCCCAACCCGAATCCCGTGTAGTTCACCACATCCGGCAAAATTCTCTCGCGAAGATCTGTGAACACGAGAACGATCACCAGGGCCGAGAAGATGGCCCACTTGAGCGCTTCGATCGTCAAGCCGAATACTGCGTAGCATCCTAAAAACAGTAGCGCTGTCAGCAACTCCACCAGCGGATAGATCCCCGAGATTTTCGTTTTGCATGCGCGGCATTTCCCGCCGAGGACCGCCCAACTCAGCACCGGAATATTGTCGTATGGACGGATGGGTGCGCCGCACTTCGGGCACGCTGACGCCGGCATCACGATCGACTTTCGCTGCGGGATGCGGATGATGCAAACGTTAAGGAAGCTGCCGATCAACAGCCCGAAGATGAACACAAATATGCCGATGATCGGCGCGGGAAGCACGCTTTGAATGTGCCACATCCGCGCCATGCCCTCAACCAACGGCCACGCCCACGTGCCCGAGTGCTAACAGGCGACAATCAGTATTGTCTCTACCACGGTCGGCAGCCGATTGTATTTCGTCGTTCCGACGCTCGCATCATCCCCTATTTATCTGAATCCGCGCCTGACTTGCTTTCGTCCTCTTCGCCGCGGAAAGGAAGCTTGAACTTGCGCGCGATCTCGGGCCAAAATTCACGGAGCACGTCAAAGCCGGCGTCTTCGGACACGGCAAATACGACGTTTTCCGCACTCGGACCAAACCCCCGCCGGTTATCCGGGTGGTATACGTTGCTCAGTGCAACGGCGCTGGCGGTCCCCAGCCATTCGGAGTAGTTGGGCATCGGTGTGCCGTCTTCGTGGTGCGCGACCACCGCATGTGCCAGTGCATGCAAAAATCGCCTTTGCGTCGGGCCCTGGCCAAGCCGGTAGTAGCGGGGATCCTCGAAAAATATCGTGGGGTAGGCGAAGTCCTTGAAAAATTCGGACTGTGCCTGATCGATCATATTCACACCAAATCGCCTGCCGTAGCCCGCCGCGCCTTGCCCAAACGAAGGGTCGCTATTCTGCGCCTGCCCAAGTCCGGCGTTGAACGCCGCGTTCAAGAAGGTAATGGGGTCGATCGTGTCGTCAACGAACAAACGAAATTTGTCTTTGATCTCCAGCGTGCAAAGCTTCGCTCCGGGCTTGTAGTGCGGTGCCACGGCCGACTTGCGTTCTAACTTCCGGCCGAAGGCGCCCACCACCTTTGCAAAGGGCCCCTGATAATCCTGCCATCGCACGATGGGCGGCGGCTGAATACACGGCGCGTTCGGATTTTTTTGTGTCTGCTCCTCTCCGACGGAAACCACCACCGGAAGATTCCCCGGTGCGGGAGGTGATTGCTGCGTTGAAGGCGATTGCTGCTGCGCTGGAGCAGATGGAGTCTGATCATGCGCGCGAGCCGCGCCGCACGCGATCAGCACCAACAGCACGCCAGCCCCTGTTCGCGCGCGCCAGATGGCGCGCCCAATGCTCTTTGTGTGCGTTGCGCTTCTCCCGAGGTCGCGGCTAGGCTCAGCGGCCCCGTATGTCCGCGCTTCGAGCCGCCAGTCTGCGGACAGCTCGCTCACTGTAGTTTCATATTGCTATACCGGATAATGCTGTCAATACGGGAGACTCCTGCGGTGTTTCAGGAAATTGCCTTATACTCCCCCTCATGAAGAAAGGGAAGGCGGCCGCCACTAGTCTAGCGGGGAATCCGATTATGCGGCCAACTCAGCCCTCCTCTGGAAGTCTGTCAGTAACTCCCTTCAAGAGTCGGCAAGAGAACGCGCCGCTGCGCATCCGCCCGGGTGCCTCGCGCGACACGCCCGCGATCCTAGGGCTGATCCGTGGCCTTGCGAAGTACGAGCGCTTGCTCCGCGAATATCGCGCTGACGCAAAGCGATTCCGCCGCCACGGCTTCGGCCGCCGCCGCTATTTCGAAACCCTGATCTGTACGCAAGCAGGGCGCCCCATCGGTTTCGCCCTCTATTACTTCATCTATTCGACGTTCGCGTGCCGCCCCATCCTTTTCATCGAGGACCTCTTCGTGCTGCCGGACCAGCGCAGCAAAGGCGCGGGCAAGGCCCTGATGTCCGCTTTGGCACGCGTCGCGATCCGAAAAAAGTGCAGCCAGATGGCTTGGAACGTCCTCCACTGGAATACCCCGGCAATCGAGTTTTATCGCCGCCTCGGCGCTCGTCTGGACAAAACCTGGCTGCTCATGCGCCTTGGCGAAGCCCCTCTTCGCGACGTCGCCCGTTCCCGCTAAAACTTTGCCGCGCTGCGTGGCGCGGCATTCAGAAGAATTGTGGTGAGTTCTTCAGGCATATCCAGCATCACGTCGTGGCCGCATGCCAGGCTGAGCGTCTTCCACCCTTTGGCCTTCGCCCGCTCGTAAGATGGCATGAATGGCGATCCCTCGTAGCCCGTCGCCAGGATGAACGTGATGTCCTTCACGGCGTCGATTTTTCCGCTTAGCCGCAGCGGTTGCTGGAAAGCTGCTAAGGGCTGCATGGTGCACTGCCGGTCCACCCACGCGGCGTCTTTGGCGTTCACGTTAAACCCCGCGGCAGGGATGGGCGGCACCTTCCAGCCCTCGCCGTGGACTCTCGCACCCTCCAGTTGCGTGTTTCTGTGGTCGGGCGGCACCTCATCGTGCACGCTTCGGCCGTCGTCGAGCAGGAACGCATCCAGATAAACCAGCGCGCCAATGCGCTCAGGGACGCGGTCGGCCACTCCGCTGACCACAGGGGCGCCGTACGAATGTCCGCACAGCACCACATTCGAAAGCTCCTCCCAGCGAATCAGGTTTACTACGTCGTCGATATGCGTTTCGAGGTTGACCTGCGGCGAGAGCAGATGCGATCGCTCTCCGACGCCCGTCAGCGTTGGCGTGAACACTTCGTGTCCTCGCGCTTGCAGCGCCTTGCGGACGCGCTTCCAGCACCAGCTGCCGTGCCAGGCGCCGTGAACCAGTACGTAGGTGCTCATCCTTCACCTCGCCGCCGGGGCCGCGCTAGTGCTGTTTCGTCGCCGTAAATCGGCTGCGAGTCCCGGTTTCGATATCCCTTGCCACGATGGTCATAGACTTTCGGTCGGCAGCCACCGTCATTCGCATGATGCTTGTCGGCTTCCCATTCAGTTCGTCAGTTTCCTCGAACGTGTTCGCAGCCACGCGCCTCACTGACACGCTTCTCGGGATCCCCCTCATAGGGCGCGACGGTTCCGTCCAGCTTCGCCTTATATCCCAAGCCCGTGGGACGGCTCATGGTTAAAGTACCGCCCTCCAGCTTGTAGGAAATCAGCAGGCCGGCATCCGAGACGCTCTGCATCTTCACAGACCGCCACGACCCGGAAAGCGCGTGCGACCCGGCCGGCCCTTTCGCCACTCGAGTCATGGTCGCTTTCCAATTCGCGAATTCGTCTGTGCACGTATTTCCATCCGGAGAGACCGTGAACTTCTCGTCACTATCGACCTGTCCGTTTCTCTTCTCGACTAGTCGGATCGATTGATCGTTCAAAATCCGTACACTGATCGTGTCGTACTGCTGGCCGGGCGTAGGTTGGTCACTGCCGTCCGCTTTCACGTCAATCGGCGGCGTACATGACTTGCACTGATATCTTCCGCCCTGCAAGATCCACACATTGATTCGTGTGGGGAAGGGAAGAGTGCCAACGTCAAGCTTCCACGTTCCGTTGATCGCGCTCTGCGCCATTGCCATGGTCGGCGCTGCGAGCGCAATCAGCAATCCAGCCTCAATAACTTTTCTCACGATTTTTCCGCTGCGACTTAAACCTGGAGGGCCGGGGCCATCGTGAATTCCGCTTACTGGTGTTCTCCCGCGCTTGTTTCCGAGGACGCCGTTTTCAGCCGCTTTTCATATTCCGCGCGGTCCGGCTTCACCCATTGATCCAGCCAATCCAAAACAGTGTGGTACCACAGGATGTCATCGGCCGGCTTGAGCACCCAGTGATTCTCGTCCTCGAAGTACAGCAACTTCGATGGAACGTGCTCCGCCTGAAGCACCTGAAACATCGCGAAGCCCTGGCTCTGCGGGACGCGATAGTCGCGGCCGCCATGAATAATCAATATCGGCGTTTTAAAATTCTTTGCGTACGTGGCCGGCGCCTGCTCGATCAACGCCTGCGGATTTTCCCAGGGTGTGCCTTTGAACTCCTGCATCGTGCCACCCACAAGATCTGACGAATAGAGCATGGTCGTGAGGTCGTATAGACCATCGTGGGACACGATGGCTCGGAAGCGATCGGTGTGCCCTTCCACCCAATTCGCCATGTAACCACCGTAGCTCGCGCCTGCCGCGGCGATTCGCGTGGTGTCCACATACGGCCAAGTGAGTGCGACATCGACCGCTTTCATCTGATCTTCGTACGGTGCTCCGCCCCATTGCCCTTTAATCGCGTCCATGAATTTCAGGCCGAAGCCCGATGAGCCGTGAAAATTCGGCGCAATCACCACGTAACCATCCGCGGCAAATAACTGTGGGTTCCAGCGATAGTGAAAAAGATTGTCCCACGCGTTTTCCGGTCCGCCGTGCATCATCAGCAGCAATGGATATTTCTTTTTCGCGTCGAACTCAGGAGGTTTGATCTCCCACGCTTGCACGGTTTCGCCGTTCCATCCGGGGAAGGTGAAGCTTGAGGCCTCGCCCCATTCAATGTCTTGCAGGATGTCTGCGTTCATCTGCGTCAATTGCGACGGCGCCGCGCCGGCCGCTGCCGGAAGATTCAGCCGGAACAAATCTGCCGGATGGGAAAAATCCGTTTTGGAAAAAACAAGAAATGCGCCGTCTTTCGAAATGTCCGCATCGCCCGAGCTGCCGGAAGTGACCAGTGGCGTCAGTTTCATTGTGGCGATATCGAGTCGCTCCAGGGGTTCCACGCCCTTGTCTTCGAAGGTCACGTAGAGCGCGGCGCTGTCCGGCGACCAAATGTAGGAATCCACGGAACGATCCGTGGCTTCGAAAATATTCTTGTGCTCCCCGGTCTTGCGATCGTAGAGAAACAGCCGCACCAGATCCGTTTCCTGCATCGGCCGCAGCGTGGCGCTGTACGCGATATAGCGCCCGTCCGGCGAATACAGCGGGGTTCGGTCGGTGGATTTGTTCGCCGTGATCGGTTTCGGAGTGCCGCCAGTAGCCGGCATCACAAAGAGGTCGCTGTTTCCCGTCAGCGCCTCGTTTTCGACGTACCGCGAAAAGCAAATTTCGCGGCTGTCGGGAGAAAACGCAACTTCCTCGCTCCCTTCTTCCTGCCACGTTGGGGAATCGACATCCCCGGGCGTGAGATCCCTCGCCTCGCCGCCATCAGCCGGCATCACGAAAATGTGGTTGCGCAGGCCGTCGACCCAGGTGTCCCATCTTCGGAAAGGCATTTCCGTGATCACGCGCACCTTCACCGGATTGTCCGCTCGCTCCTTTGCCATTTTCTCGTTGCACGCCATATCGGTACAGGAAGGGAACACCTTCGCCTCGATGGCGATCGTCTTTCCATCCGGAGAGAGCACATAGTCTTCGACGCCCGTGGGAACCTTCGTGACCTGTTCCGCTTCGCCGCCTGCAACTGGCAAGCGAAAAATCTGCGCCTTGTTATCGACGCGTGTGCTGAGGAAGTAGAGAGAACGCCCATCCGGCGACCAATGAAGGTTGTTGTTCGATCCCTGCTCCGCGAAGGTCATCTGCCGCGGCTTGTCACCCGTTGCGGCAACCATCCAGATGTTCGTCACGGTCTTATTCTTTGCCACATCGCTGCGTGTCAGCGTAAACGCAACCCATTTCCCATCGGGCGACACTTTTGGTCCGCCGACGCGCGACAGTTTCTGCATATCTTCTACGTGGAAAGAATGCGCCGCGAACGCCGGCGAAGCAAAAGCTAGAAGCGTCAGCAATCGGACAAGACCCTTCATATTCCCTCGCAATCTACAAATTTGCACGTGGATGGCTACTCCCGCCAGCAGCCATTCTTGTCAGTCCATCTTAAATCAACGCGTCACACGGCACAGCTTCGAGAATCGCCGTGCTTTGGCCAACATCAATCACGCGATCGAGCCGAAATCCCGCTCCAGCGAGAAGTCTCTGATATTCGCCCCGCGTCCGCTCTCTGCCCGTCAACAGCGCCAGCATGAACAGGTCTACCATCTTGGCCCAATCGGGGCCGGGAGTATCTGGGATAACGGCCTCGATCGCGAGAAGCCTCGCGTGCGCCGGAGCGGCGCGCCGGATGCCACTCAGAATCTTCGTCGCCTCATCGTCGGACCAGTCGTGGATCACTTGCATCATCAGATAAGCATCGCTGACGGGCAACGGGTCCTTGAAAAAATCTCCTGCCTGAAGTTTCAGCCGGTCAGACGCGATTCCGGCAGCCTCTTGAATCACGATGGACTGGTCGAAAAGAATTCCTTTGGCCTTGGGCGCAGCCGCGAGGACTGCTTGCAACAAGTGTCCGTGGCCGCCCCCGATATCGGCGATGGTGCCAAAGGGTGAAAAATCGTACAGAGAGATGATGCCGGCGATGGGGCCCTGCGACTTTCCCGTCATAGCCTCGTTGAATGTGCGGGCCTCTTCCGGACGGCTCGCCAGGTAGCTCCACATCCCGCCCGGGAAAGCTTTCTCGATCGCCGGCTGTCCCGTACGTAGGGAATAGCTAAGAGCCTCGAAGCTCCGCCAGCACATCGGCAAATTGCACATGAGGACGTAGCCGCGCAAAGATTGCGGATGATCGGTCCGCAGAAAGCGCGACGCAGGCGTGTGGGAGTAGCATCCATCGCGAACTTCAAAGACTCCGTACGAGGAAAGTAGCCGAAGGATGCGTCCGAGGGCTCCGGCATTTGTCTCGGTGGCGGCTGCGAGTTCCGCGGGAGTTCGCGGCGTGTCCCCCAGCGCATCGGCAATCCCAAGCTCGGCGACTGAATTGAGGCAGCGCGAAACGATATAGGCCGACGAAGTCTCCGTCAGAATGTCGAAGGGGGATTGAGCCATGGGGATCGCAAAACCTCCGTGAGGGTGAACGCCGAAGTTCTCGGCAATATACACGCCGTGCCATCCTTGTCAACGCAGGGTTTCAACAAGGGTCGGCTAGCTGAACAAGCGAGTTCTGGTACGACAGACGGCAATGTTACCGACAAAAAGTGCCCGATGTCGTTACGCGCATTCGACTGCCGAGCGCTCTCGGAAGGCTTCAAGTCCTTGATATGTCTGACCTAACTTGTTTATCAGTGCCGTGGAACCGAAAATGCTCACCATGATTACTGAGGACATCATGGATTCCACCTTCGATATCTTTAAACTACTTCCGGGCGGTCCTCTGTGGGTGGCGGAGGCGCCGAGTCTCCAGGAAGCCAACCAGCAAATGGCTCGTTTGGCTCTGACTTCTCCTGGCGAGTACCTTATTCGCTCAAGGGAAAAACTCGTTGAGGCCGAGCAGTCTGAAGAATGGGCTGAGGTCACGTGACGTTCATATATCGGCGCCGTCCAGCGGGCCATCGAACCGGTTCTCGGCGCTACGGCAAACACCCTATATCCGCCTCCTGAAATCGCTGCTACTGTTTTCGAGGATCAGGGAGACGGCCGATGTCCAGCGTGGAGGCGATAATGTCCCAAGGGATTCTCATCGCGGATGATAGTCGCAATGTTCGCCAGGCCATTCACAATTATCTAGACGAAAGAAATTTTCACGTTTGCGGCGAGGCCGTCGATGGTCAAGATGTGATTGAAAAAGCCCGGGAGCTCCAGCCTGATTTGGTTCTTATGGATTTGGCGATGCCCGGCCCGAATGGCCTCGCTGCGGCCTCTGTCGTGAAAGGCATGATTCCAAACGTGCGCATCGTGCTGTTTACGATGTATAGCGAAGCGGTAAGCAAAGCCGCCACTTCTCTGAAAGACGTCGACGCAATGGTTGATAAAGCCGACGGCATGGGCAAATTGGCAGACTGTGTTCAAAACTTGCTGAGTCTCTCAACCTAGTCTTGCTCTCAATTTTGAACTCTAAACTCTCAACTGTCGGGTTATTGCAGCTTGGCGTAGTCGGCTTTCGCTTCTTTGAGGATGGGAATATCGGCGTCAGCGTCTTTCCACTGAGCGAAGAAATCTTGGTACGCTGTCTTCGCCTTCGCCGAGTCGCCTTGCAACGCGTCGGCGCGCGCCATGCCAAGAGTCGCTAGACTGCGAGAGCTTTCAACGGGATTGTCCCGCATTTTCTGGAATTCAGCAGCGGCCTGCGCGCCCTGGTGCGCGTTGAGGTAGGCCAGGCCGCGAAGGTAAACAACTACCATCCCGCCTTCCCGAAGCATCTCGTGGGACGATGTGGCGCTAAGGTCCTCGATTGCCTCCTGCGGTTTCCCCTCGTGCAGCGCCAGAGCAGCTCGAATCGCCGGAAGGTAATAGAATTGCCCGTAGGTAGCCTCAGGGAATCTCTGGTTCAAGTCTGCTGCCAGCTTCTGCGCCCCCGCTAAATCACCCGCAAGCGCGAGAGCGAGCCCGGAGCGCCCCAGTGTCACCCAGTCTGTAGACATCTTGCTCGCCTTCACCGCGGCGACCTTTGCTTGCGTTTGGTCTCCTATCAATGCTTCGAACTGGGCCATTCCTGACTCAATGTCCCCCGCATCCTCCGGCTCCGAGTTTGCAGTTGCCTGCATTTCCGGCTCGGTAATACGCTGAACCAAGTCGCGCAAACGAGACACGTGTCCCCGGTCCTCGGCCAGGACGAGGTCTATGGCTGGTTCAATCCGGCGCGCCATGGCCTCGTTCGCTGCCATCCCGGCCTGGTCCTGCTGGGCGTACGCAGCGTCCCACAAGACTAGGCTGAAAATAGGAGAGTCCACGTGGCTGGCGCGAGCTCGCTGGATCGTCGCCCGCACCTCGTCCGAGCGGTTCAGACCTGCGTAGCTAAAACCGAGGCTCATGTAATTAACGGCCGTCGGACTCAGTTGAACGGCCTCCAGGGCGGGTGCGAGGCCCTCACCCGCCCGGCCAAGGTAGTCTCCATAGCAATTAACTAGTCCAACCAAAACCAGCGAGTTGTGTGGGTAGGCTTGATCTGCTTGTTGAAGCAGCTGAAGGGCCTTGTCGAAGTCACCCGTGACGTACAGTTCGTAGTTCTTGGAAATGGAGAGGTTTTCAAACTCACTAACGCGGTCGCGCAACTCGTAGGCTCTTCTATTGCTTTCCACTCGCTGGTCTCCGCTCTGGGTTACTCCGAGCAGGGAATAGGCGAGTGCGAAATTCGGATCAAGACTCACCGCGCGCGCCAAGAATGAAGCCGCCGCAGGCATATTGAAATCCAGGAATGCCTGGCTCCCTTGGCTGAAAGCTTGCAAGGCTTCCAGCGAGGAGGTGGTCGCCTGTTGGAGCGGCACGTCATGCGCCTCAAGCGACGCGCGCGATTCGCCAAGCTTCGACCGCAACTCCGACGCGGCGTTTCCTAGAGCGGATATTACTTTTTCCTTGCCGTCGGCCGTCACTTGTTCCTCAGCGAGCGCTTCGCCCGTCTTACAATTTACGGCAGTGAGCCCGATGACGTACTGATTACCGAGCGCGGCGATCGATCCCTCAATCTCCGTTGTCGCATTGACGCGCTGGCAGACCTCGCGCGCCACCTCCTGGGTCAGCCGCGTATCGGGCGGCTTCTCCATGAAGCGGAGCGTCTCGGCGATTTGGTCCCCCGAAATCAACCGCAGGTAAGGCGTTTGTTCGAGTTGCGTGGAAAGACCCTGCCGCAGTGTGCCGTCAAACACTGGATCGCCCGTCGTGTTCGTGAAATCCGCGACGACGATGGAATCTTTTTCGGTCAGTTTCGGCGCGCGATGAAAATAAAAGTACCCGCCAATCGCGACCAACGCGACGATAAGGGCCGCCGCGCCTGCCGCAATCCATCGCTTGTTTTTTTTGGGCGCGTCACCGCCGGGACCTCCTCGTCGCCCCGAGGAATCTCTCTTCGTCTCGACAGCCGCCGCACGGGAAGGGAAGTCCCTCCCCTCGCTCGCGCTGGCCGCGCCAACGAAACCTGTGGCCGCACGCGCCGAATCGCTGTCGCGTTGCAGCCGCCTCAGGTCCGCGCGCATTTCCGATGCGTGCTGGTAGCGAAGGTTGCGGTCCTTCTCCAGCGCCTTGTTCAGAATGCGCTCCAGCTCCTGCGGCATGTCCGGATTCAACCGGATCGGCGATGTCGGCGCTTTGTGCAGGATCGCGTCGAATATCGCCGCGGACGTGCGCCCCGAAAACGCCTGCCGTCCCGTCGCCATCTCGTAGAGCACCACGCCGAAGCTGAAGAGGTCGCTGCGTGCGTCAATCTCTTGCCCCAGCGCCTGCTCCGGGGACATGTACGCCACGGTTCCCAGCGCCACGCCGGGACTGGTGAGATGCGGATCTTCGTCCTCGGTGGTTCCCTCCGTGGGCGCCGTGAAACCCAGGGTCCGATCGGGGCTTTGCGCCGTGTATTTCGCAAGGCCGAAATCGAGCACCTTGGCCTGCCCGCGCTTCGTTAGAAAAATGTTTGCGGGCTTGATATCGCGATGGATGATTCCGCTCGTGTGCGCGGCATCGAGCGCATCGGCCACCTGCACGCCGATTTCGAGAAGCGCGCTGACGTCCAGCCTGCCGCCGACGATATGGTGCTTCAGCGTCTCGCCTTGCAGCAGCTCCATGGCGATGAAGCGCCGGCTATCGTATTCGCTGATTTCGTGAATCGTGCAGATGTTCGGATGGTTCAGCGCTGCGGCCGCGCGGGCTTCGCGCAGGAAACGATCCAGCGCTTGTTTTTCTCGGGAAATCTCTTCCGGCAGGAATTTCAACGCCACCGCGCGCCCCAGCGTCACATCCTCCGCGCGATAAACAACCCCCATGCCACCGCCGCCGAGCTTCTCAACGACGCGATAATGCGAAATCGTCTGCCCAACAAGCGGCTGGGTCTCCGCCATGCCGCATCATCTTAGGGGCCGCTTACCTTCAAGTCAACGATGTACAACCCGCGGTGCGATCAGCATGGCAAGCGAAAATTACCCAGTACCGGGAGCCTCAAAGTTGCCGCTCTTCGAGGCCCCGTGTATCATATTTTCTTCCATGGAGTCTCATTGTCTTTCGTTCCGCCAAATCCCCCACACGAGCAAGCTCCTTTCAACGTTCCTTGAAGATTTCCCCCGAGTCGCATCCTTTTACGCGCACCCTCCAACACTTGCTGGCATTGACTCCGCAGCCCGAGAAGTCCGCCTCGGTTCAAATATCCGCCGCGAAGTCTGCGAAATTCTGCGCGAACAGAACCAGAAATTCAGCGCCGGAAGGGAACTCGACCCTGCGACAACTCACAATCTTCAGCGTCTGGCTCGGGGAGCCGTGGCAATTGTCACCGGTCAGCAAACCGGCCTTTTTTCCGGTCCCGCATACACCTTTTACAAAGCCATCTCGGCAATCCGCGTCGCCGAGGAAGCAACCAGCCGCGGTACCGACGCAGTCCCCATTTTCTGGTTGGCGACAGAGGATCACGACCTCGCGGAGGTTCATCATTCCGATTGGAACACCCGCGAGGGAATCGTTCATTATGAATTGCCTGCCAGGCCAGAAGACGCGGGCCGTCGCGTCGGAGAAATTCTGCTGGGCGATGAGGTCGAATCAATCGTACTGGCTGCGACGCAGACTCTCGAAGGTCCGTTCGCTGACGAAACTACACACGCGCTCCGCGAGTCCTACACGCGAGGCGAGACCTACGGCTCGGCCTTTGGCAAATTGATGGCTCGCCTGCTCGCGGGTCGCGGAATCGTTTTCATCGATCCGCTCGATGCGCGCTTGCATCGCCTGGCTGCGCCAATTTATCTTCGCGCGTTGGACGAGGCCGATTCGCTTGGCGATGCTCTGCTCGCCCGATCAAACGAACTTGAATCCGCTGGCTTCCACGCTCAGGTAAAAGTAACCCGGGAAACAACGCTGCTCTTTTACAATCTCGACGGTCGCCGCGAACCTTTGCGCCGCCGCAATGGGAACTTTGCCGCCGGACGAGCGGAGCTTTCTCGCGATCAATTGCGTTCCGCGCTCCAGGATCGCCCCGACGCATTCACTCCCAGCGCTTTGCTGCGTCCCATCGTGCAGGATTCCCTTCTTCCCACAGCCGCATACGTAGGAGGCCCGGCCGAAATCGCCTACCTCGCTCAGTCCAACCTCATCTACAAAAAATTTATCGGACGCATGCCCGCGATTCTTCCACGCGCCAGTTTCACAATCGTCGAGCCTCCCATCGCCCGCCTTTTGGAACAATACCAACTCGACTTTCGCGATATTCTCGCGGGATCGCAGCACGTCCGAGCGAAAATGGAACAGAAATTCATGCCCGGCGATTTAGCAGCCCGCTTCGACGCTGGCGAAAGCGCTCTGCGCGATCTGCTGGCCCAATACGATGACCCGTTGAAAAGTCTCGATCCCACTTTGGTCGACGCCCTTCGCGCTTCCGAACAGAAGATGCTCCACCAGTTCACGCAACTAAAAGCCAAGGTTGCCCGCGCCATCAATTTTCGCTCTGGCGTCTTGGATCGCCACCAGCGCATCCTCCTCGACTCCCTTCATCCCGCCGGTGAGCTCCAGGAACGTACCTTAAGTGCACTCCCATTTCTCGCATCGCACGGCCCCCAACTCCTCGACGAGCTAGCCACCCTCTCGTCTCCGTCCGCCCGGACAAGCTCTGCAGCCGCAGTTAACGCCTCTTCGACCGGCACAGCTCCCTCGAGTCACCTCATTCTTAGCTTTGCCAGTGGCAGCGCTGGTCTTTAACTGCATGACAAGGCGCGTCGCCACCAGCAAGACTACCCGTACAGTGTCAATTTGACGCGTGCCCACAGCCGGGTACCCGATGGATTTAGCGCAATACCTCAGAGATAGCAGCGAAACGAGCTTACAGAATTTTATGATGCGCCGCTTGAATCACGCGGCCGCGCTGAAAAAGCAAATCGAGGTCGCAAGCACCGAATTGATTGGAAGTTCCCAGCAGCCATCCCTTATAGGCCGCGCGGAGCCCGCAAACAGAAAGGGGATGGGGATCTAGCACAACATAGTAAGAATTAGCGGAAGGCAAGAGTTATTTTGCGCTGTGGGGGTAGGGCAAGGGGGAAGGCCGAGGGGCGGTATGTCGGAGAGGTGAAAGTCGGGAAGGGAGGCCCCGGTGGTGAAGGTAACAATACATCACGGACCAGAAGACATCGCGGACCAGAGTGGGGACGAGCGGGCGCGGAGGATGGGCACGATGGCTTGGACTCGATGAATTGGGATTGTCGTCGGGTGGCGGCGCGACGTTCAGGGGCTGGTGCTGGTGCTCCTTCGCCTACGACTACCTGTACCTGGCGGCGTAGGCGCCGCCAGGAAATCGCCTCTCTTGGCGGCGGTGATGACGCTTCAGGTTGGCGGGCGAGGGTGTCGGGCCCGGCGGGGCTCGGCGGCTGGCGGAAGCTGCCTCTCTTGGCGGCGGTGGCGGCGTGCGAGGCTCATGAGTCGAGTACACGGTGCGAGAGGGGTAGCGGGCTCCTTCGCCAACACTTCACGGCGATGGGGAAGGGCTTCGCGGTCGGATATCCCGGGCGTGGCTGGCCGGCGACCCTGGGAGCGGTGCTTGTTTGGCGGGGCTGAGGGCCTGGCCTTACACGATCTCGCCAAGCTCGACGCCCTCACCCGCCAACGTGACGCCGCCATCACCGCCGCCAAGGGAGGAACCTTCTGGCGACGCCTCCGCCGCAATGCCCTGTGGTTCGTAGTAGGCGCAGGCGCAGGAGCCGCCGCCCACATCGCCGCCAGCCGCTAAAACTGCACCAAGCCGACCCGTTCGCGGGGCGAACGGGCAATCGGCGGGCGGCGGGCTGGCGCTGCAGGTCGGCTACGGATTGGGCGATGGGACGGTGACGTCGAGCTGCGGCGGCGCGGTGCCGCAGCCGGCGGCGATCTTTGCGCTGTATCCGCCGGACGATTTCGCGATGGCGTGGAATTTGAAGACAGGCATTGGACCGGTGAGCGGGCGCACGTTCAATACAGGATATATTGGCGGCTCGCCGGAGCAATTTCCCGAGCGGTATCGCGCCGTCTCTCCGATATTTCACGTGCGGCCCGGGCTGCCGCCGACGTTGATTGCGGCGGGCGCGCACGATCACCTGGTGCCGTTTGGCGGGCACATCGAAATGGTGGAGAAGTTGGACGCGGCGGGCGTGGCGAACGAGTTGGTCAGCGTGCCGTATGGCGACCATGCGTATGACGTGGTGTGGGGAAGCATCGGCGGACAGATCACGCGGCATGCGTTGAGCGATTTCCTTGGGCGGTATTTGCCGGCGACGGCGGCGCAGTAACGTTCCCTCTTCGTATCGACTATAAAACCCTCACCCCGTGAAGGCGGGGTGAGCTACATCAAAAACCAAAGGCGCCAATCGGGAGATTGGCGTTCCCAGGAAAAGCAAAAGCACAGCCTCCACTCAGGATAACGTGTGCTACGAGGCGACGAACGTGGTGAAGGCGGAGGCGACTTTTTGGGGCAGCGTGGCGCGGTTGCGCGGGGTGAGGAGTTCGTGGCCGGCAGCTTCGATCGGGAGGAGCTGCGTGCGCGCGGGGATTAGTTTTAGCGCGGCGGTCAATTCGTCGCTGGTGGCGAAGCCGTCGCGCGCACCGCTGACGAACAGCGCGGGCGTGCGCAGGTCCGGGAAGTGCGCGGTGCGCAATTGTGCGGGCGCTTTCGGCGGATGCAGCGGATAGGAGAGCAGGAGCAGCGCGCCTGCGAGCGCGGGATCCGAAGCGGCGAGCATTGAGGCTTGGCGTCCGCCGTAGGAATGGCCGCCGAGGAAGACGCGGCCTGGAACTTGACCCTTGATCGCTTCGATGGCTTGGCGCAGGCCTTGCTGATCGCGTTCGGCGCTGCCGCGCGGCGGCGGTCCGTGCGGACGCAGTTGGCGGAAAGGCAGATCGCAGCGGAGAACGGTGATCCCGGACGCGCAAAAGGCGTTTGCGACAGCGACGAGCAGAGGCGCGTGGCAGTTGGCACCCGCGCCGTGCGTGAGAATGAGACCGTCGTGCGAAGACCGCGGCGGAACGTGAAGGTATCCGCGAACGGGCGGCTCGCCTGGGCATGCGTATTCGAAGGGCGCGAAGCTGGATTCCGGCATCGATGGATTCGTCTCGCCGATGAGTGGTCGGCGAGGAGATTTTAGCGCATTCGGTGGCGTGCGATATTCGCTACGAATCAGCGAGCCCTCGGCGCGAAATCGAAGAGAGGTCCTTCGGCTGCGCTCCCGGCGGTGATGAGCTCCTTGAAAGGAAACAAGGATGAGTGTTCGTGTGAAGGGCGCGGAACTGTTTTATTCGACGCGGGGGAGCGGGCCAGCGTGCCTGGTGCTGTGCAGCATCGGCACGAAGCCGTTCGAGCGCATGATGCCAACGCAACTGAGCGATCGGATGAAGCTGGTTTTTGTCGATTTGCGCGGAGGAGGCAAATCGAGCGGCGAGCCTGCCGATCTCACTTTCGATGTGCTTGCCGATGACCTGGAGGCGATTCGCGGCGATCTTGGAGTAGAGCGCGTCGCGGTGATTGGGCACTCGATTCTGGGCGTGCTGGCGATTGAGCATGGCAGGCGCTGCCCCGCGAGCGTCTCGCACGTGATCACAGCCGGGACTCCGCCGAAAGGCGATATGGCGTGGCTGGCGGAAAAGGCGACGGCGTTTTTCGAGCAAGACGCGTCGGAAGAGCGGAAGCGAATCCTGCGAGACAACCTCGCAGCGCTGCCGGCTGACGCGCCTTTCACCCGCGCGTTTCTGGCACAGACGCCGGCGCGCTTTTTCGACGCGCGGCTGGACGCGGCTCCGCTCTATGCGGAGGCGGAGATGAAACCGGCGATGCTCAGCCATCTCCTCGGTGATCTTACGCGCGCGTGGGATGTCACCGTGGGCGCCGATTCGTTGCGAACGCCGATTTTCCTCGCGCACGGGCGCCACGACTACGTGGTGCCGCACATTTTGTGGGATGGCGTCGTCGAAAAGCTTCCGAACGCGACGCTGCAGATTTTCGAGCGCAGCGGGCATCAGCCATTCTTTGAGGAGCCGGACCGGTTCACCAATGCCATAGCGAATTGGATGGCGCGCGAGCGCTGAGGCGCAGCCAAGCGATACGAAAACCCTCACGCCGAGAAGGCGGGGTGAGCCACATAGGACCGGGCTAGGTGGGAGGGCGGTGGTTTAGGTCGAGCCAGCGGATGGGCGGGAGCGGGTTGCGCTTGATTCCCTCCTCGTCGCAGAGCATTTCGAGCAGCTCGTAAATGTGCGGAAGATGGTTGGTGGCCATGTCGTGAACGAAGGCGCGGGTGATTTCTTCGCTGCGAATGTGGCGATAGAGCCAGCGCAGGAAAAATGCCAGCTGGACGATGGACGTGAAGCCGAATGTCCACCAGGTTGGATTTTGGAGGATGTGCATGGTGTTGGGCCGTGGCGAGTGATTACGGTGCTCCGCCAGAACCGAACTTTGGCGGAGCATTTTGGAGAATGAATGATGGTGCGTCCCGAGCGCTCACGTCGAGGTGAGGACGCTCCGCGTGGCGGTCAGTTAGCCGCCTGGGCTCCAGCGCGACGCAAAGAGTCAAACCTTCGCCGAGCGGCGCCGAGCAGGCCGACCAAACCTATTCCAAGCAGAAGCAATAGAAGCGCTGACGGTTCAGGCGTCGTGGTGGTGCTGCTAACGATCGTACCGGTGAAAGGCACCTTACCAGTATCCAGAGTCTGCGCCAACGAGCCATCGAGCGCGGTGAAGTCGAAATAGCCTGAGAACGTGTCGCCGATCGTGTCCAATGGGCCAAGCGTAAGATCGGCAAGCGGTCCAGAGTAGATCGTCTGATTGCTCGTGGTGCCTCCAATGGCGGCCAGAAGTGCCGGATCGAACGCCAGGGAAACAGAGTCACCGGGAGCCAAGGTGACTGACACCGTTGCTCCAAAAGTTGAGAGAGAGTCCGATAAGGATTGGCTGAGCGTTCCATCAATTGTGAAGGGCACCCCCGGTGACTCGTTGTAAGTGGTGGGGCTAAGCGTCAGGACCAAGTTATTCGGTACAGTCGTCGCACTGAGCGTCGGCGCCAGAGCGAGCACAGCGACGAGGACAAACAGGTATGTTCCTTTGCGGGCAAGCTTGCTCATGCAATCCTCCCCTAGATGAATTTCAGTGACTGGAACAGACAGACCCCGGCGGGCCGAGGCACATTCGATTCCATCTTGGAGGGCGCTGACAGCGCACCAGTTAACGGCACAACGACGCTCGCGGTGTGCAGGCGTTTGCCTCAATTGCGCAAAATATTACGCTTTAGACATGTTGCCCGGCCAACTGAACAGCAGATCCCTCACGCGATTCGCAACGGGGAGGGACTGGTTCCCTTCCTTCGTCAGGGCAGGCGGGATGACAATGAAGGCCAGCGTTTAGCCAAAGAGGGAGGCGAGGCTGGAGCCGAGGCCGAAGAGACCGGAGGTAGTGCTGCTGGGTTCATTTTGCGAGGCGCGCTGGCGGACGCTTAGCAATTCGGACGGGACGCCCATGGCTTTGCCGAGGAGATTCGTGTCAATGCCGTAGGTTTGGCCGAGGGCGTTGAGGCCGGCGAGATTTTCCTTCAACTTTTGGTTGGCGAAGGCGATTTGATTTTGCTGCGCCTGGCTGGCGTCGGTTTGGGCCTGCTCGCGTCCGAGCTGCGCGGTGAGGTCGCCGAAGCCAGCGGAGTTGTTGGTGGCGGCAGCGCGATTGGCCGCGCGCTGGCGGAGGGCGTCGAATGCGGTGTTGGCGGCGCCGAGCGACTGCTGCGTGATCGCGGACTGCTGCTGCGGCGTGTAGCCCTGGCTGTTCAGCAGGCTGGTGATGCTGGGGAGCATGAGGGAACGGTCCTGCTGGCCTTGCTGGTTGGATTGCGAGATGAGCTGGTTTTGCTGCGCGAGTTGCTGGTCGGTGAGGTTGCGGGTTTGCTGCTGTGCGGCGCGAGACATAGGGTGCCTCCTAGAAGTTGGAGATTAGAGGTTAGAAGTTAGAGAGATTCCGCAGAAAGGCGCGGGACACTTCACTCAGAATGACAAATGGGGGTGGTTGTCGCATTCGGTGTGACAGCCGGTATACTTGAAGGATCATGAGCACGCAGTTGTTTTTCAACCTGACGGCGGTGCAGCCTTGCCGATCCGTTCATTTTCGGAACGCAAGAAGTCGAAGTCGTGTTGGAAGAATTGCGTCGGCAAAATATCGCCGTTTTCGAAATTGATGGCGCAGCTCTCACCACGCCCGAGGAGATGTTCAAGGCTTTCGCTATAGCACTAAGAATGCCAAAGGGTTGGTACGGCGATGAGGAGTACGCGCCCAACGCAGACGCCTTTCATGAATATCTCGACGACGTAGTGAAGTGGGTCCCCGCCAGAGGGCACGTCGTGTTGATTCGAAGGTCGGAGACGCTGTGGCGAACTCGCGGACGGCTAGCGGGCGACCTTGTCGAATGGTGGCAGTTTGCAACGATCCACCGCCAAGCCAACATCCACTTAGTTTTTGTGTGGTGACGCGGCTCTCCAGCGGCGCTTCGGTGCACTATTTCGTAACGCACGCCCTAGCTACCCGCAACTAGCCACTGCTTTTCAATCTCTTGCAGTAGGGGGTCCAGGTGTCGTCGCGGAGCCAGCCTAGGGATTCTAGGCGGCGGCCGAAGCGGCGCGCGATTTGCGGGGGGAGCCAGGCGTGGGCGTCGTCGAGGCCGCGCGCGAGGAGGTCCTGTTCGCCGGCGCGATGGAGGGCGAGGAGCTGCGTCCAGCGCTGGCGCGCGTTCCCTGCCCTGTGGCCACCGTGCGAATTGTCATTCCGAGCGACGCGAGGAATCTCTCTTGCCGTGCGCGCGTCCTCGGGGCTGACATCCAAGAGAGTTCCTCGGCTGCGTGTCCGCGCCGCGCCCCGCGCAAAGGAAAAGGCGCGGGACACTCCGCTCGGAATGACACGTTGTCGGCGGCGGGCGGTGCGGTCGATTAGGAGGTACATTTCGCAGGTTAGGCGGGCGAGCGAGGCCATCACGGGGTGGCCGGAGTCGTCTTCGAGGATGAGCTTCGAGATGAAGATGGGGTCGTCGAGATTCGGGAAGGCGTAGTCGAAGTTTTGCGACGCGTGCATGCGGCGGAGGGCGTCGAGGTCGGCGGGCGTGTATTCGCGGATGAGCATGTTCTAGAGGCTAGATGCTAGAGGCTAGAAGCCAGAGAGGAGCGGGGGCTTGGCTGGATGCGGGTTGGACGCTATAGTTTTGGCATGAACAGACTGAGCGCACCTGAACGGACATGGGAGGCGGTTGAAGGCTACTTCAACCAGCGGCTGACTCCGTCCGACGCGACTTTGGACGTGGCGACCAGGCGATTGACGCGGCGGGGCTTCCGTCGATTAGCGTCGTGCCGCACGAGGCAAACTCCTTTGGATA
>CAVPWV010000015.1:0-53746 GCA_963709445.1 uncultured Acidobacteriota bacterium | reverse complement strand
TGGCTATCGACGAACGGACCCTTCTTTAGCGAACGCGGCATAGCTCTCCTACTCCTCGACCCGGCGAAGCTTTACCCACTGCGCGCGGCGCATCTTTCGAAATCCGCGCACGGGACCGGAAACGCGGTGTGAAAGCGGGCAGAAGGGACACACAAACCGCGTCCCTTGCGCGTTGGGTATCTTGTCCACGATCACGGCCCATCCCGCGCGGCAGAGCCGGAACAGAACCTGCGGCGCGGGACCGAGCTTCGATACTTTTCCTACGGGCTTGGCCACGGGCTTCGTAGCGCGTCGCGAAACTGCTTTTCGCGCTCGCGCCGCTCGCCGTGGTGCACGCCGAGACGTTCGTGTGGCTGTCATAAAGGTGCTCTCAATTCCCCGCCGCGCCGGATGCATTTTTACTGCTCCACCAAAAAATCTTTCTCTTTCCTACGGCTTGCGCCGCTCGACAATCATTCGATCGCTCTTACGCTTTTTTCGCGTCTTCGCGCCGAGGGTCGGAAAGCCCCACGGGGTTTGCGGGTGATTACCCTTCACGCGGCCTTCACCGCCGCCGTGCGGATGATCCACGGGATTCATCGCAACTCCGCGAACCGTGGGACGCTTGCCGTGCCACCGCGTGCGGCCCGCTTTTCCATACGTTACATTCTCGTGATCCAGATTCCCCAACTGGCCAACCGTGGCCATGCAATCCACGCTGAATTTCCTTACTTCTCCCGAAGGCAGCTTGACCAGCGCGAAATCGCCTTCCTTGCTCAGAAGCTGCGCCGCCCCACCGGCCGCACGCACAACCTGCGCGCCTTTGCCCGGAAAAAGCTCAAGGTTATGGACCATCGTGCCCGGCGGAATGTGCCGGATCGTCAGCGCATTTCCGGGAAGAATGTCCGCGCCCTCGCCGTTCTGCACCGTCATCCCAACTTCGAGCCCGACGGGCTGCAGGATGTAACGCTTCTCGCCGTCGGCATAATGCAGCAGGGCAATTCGCGCCGAGCGATTCGGATCGTATTCGATGGCCGCCACCTTGGCAGGGATCCCCATCTTTTCGCGGCGGAAATCGATGGACCGAAATCGGCGAGCATGGCCCCCGCCGCGGTGCCACGACGTCACTTCGCCATGGGCGTTGCGTCCGCCCGTGCGCTTCTTCGCCTCGGTCAGAGACTTCTCCGGCGTTTCCTTGGTGATTTCGCTCTTATCGAGCATGGTCAGGAATCGCCGCGCCGGTGTGTACGGTTTAAAAGTTTTCAGTGCCATCGTCGCCTCGTGCCGCGGATAGAACGTCTCCGCACTGTCCTTGCCGAAAACTACAGGTTCTCGGCGTATTCGATCATTTTTTCGCCGGGTGCCAGTCTTACGTACGCCTTCTTCCAATCGCTCCGAAATCCCTCCGCGCGACCCCTGCGGCGAAATTTTCCGTGATAGATCGCGGTGCGCACGTGATCGACCTTGACCTTGAAAATTCGCTGCACCGCTTCCTTGATTTCCGTTTTTGTGGCGGCGTGCGCAACTTCGAACACCACGGTGTGCTGCGTCTCCTTCACGCCGAGACCCTTTTCAGTGATGATCGGCCGCCGGATCACTTGATAGAAATTCGTCGCCATCGGACTAGTCCTTTTTCGCCTTGGGCTTGGACTTGGGCTTTTCTTTTGCGCCCGCCGCGGACTTTTTCGCAGCCTTGGGAGCTGATTTCTTCTTCGCAGCCGCCCTTAGCGAAGCAGGCTTTTTCGTTTGTTCGCTTGCAGCTTTCTCCGCGGGAGATGACGCGCCCGGCTCGCCCGAACCTGCCTCTTCCGTCCTCACAGCAGAGAGCGCATGGCTCAATCGTCCCGCCGCCTCTTTTGAGAGCATCAGATGGTCGTGCCGCATCAGGTCATACGCGCCAAGCGATGCCGGCGCGATGAGCGTGACGCCCTCAAGATTCCGACTCGCGCGCTCGAGATTCACGTTCGCGCCCGATTCCACCAGCAAAATCGTTTTCGTCTCGGCGTCCAGTTTCGATAGCGTTTGCCGAAATGCTTTGGTCTTGTGGGACTCGAGTTCCCAGCCCTCCACAATCGTCAATTTTTCCTGCGCCAGCTTTGCCGATAACGCCGAGCGCAACGCACCCAAAATCATCTTTCTTGGCAGCGCATATTCGTAGCTTCGCGGCACCGGGCCATGGACCGTGCCGCCATGGCGCCAGAGCGGCGAACGGATAGAGCCGATCCGGGCACGGCCCGTTCCCTTCTGCTTCCAGAGCTTTCGGCCCGCGCCGCTTACTTCGCTCTTGTCCTTGGTCTTGTGCGTTCCCGCGCGCTGGCCGGCCAGATGGTGCCTCACGGACTCGTGCAGCAAATTCTGGTTGACCTTGGCCGAGAACACATCGTCGGCCAGATCGATCGTGCCGACCTTCTTGCCTTCGAGATTTTTCACGTCCACAACGGGCATCGTCGTCTCTCTGTCCTATCTCTATCGGGCCGTCTTGGCCTTGCGAATCTCAATATAGCTGCCGGCTGGGCCGGGCACAGCGCCGCGCACCAGCAGCAAATTTTCGTCTGCGTCAATCTTTACCACGCGCAGGCTCTTTGACGTTTTGCGTTCGTTTCCCATGTGCCCGGGAAAATGCTGGCCCTTCCACACGCGCGACGGGAAGGAACTGGCGCCGATGCCGCCGGGCGCGCGATGGAACATGGAACCGTGCGACGCGTCGCCGCCGCGATAATGCCAGCGCTTCACGCCGCCCTGAAAGCCTTTGCCCTTGCTGACGCCGCTCACATCCACGTACTCGCCGATTTTGAATCCGTCAACTAGGACGCGGTCGCCGGGCTTCGTTTCGTCCTTCGAATCCTCGATCTGCATTTCGCCGAGATAACGCATGGGCGCGACGCCAGCCTTCTTGAAATGCCCCGTCAAAGCTTTCGTCACGCGCTGCGGCTTGATGAATTCGACCAGGCCCAGCTGCACAGCGTCGTAGCCGTCCTTGTCCTTCGTCCGCCGCTGCACGACTACGCACGGCCCCGCTTGCAAAACAGTGCAGGGCACAGCCGTTCCGTCGTCGGCGAAGACTTGCGTCATCCCAAGTTTGATTCCGAGTATGCCGTTGACTGCCATTTCGCTTCTTCCTTTACCTCATTCGCATCGCCCGAGAGATCCCTCGCTCGCGTTGCTCTCTCGGGATGACGACCCTGATCGGGTCGTCACTTCGACGCGTGCTCGCGCCCGAAGGCTTTGATTTCCACGTCCACGCCCGGCGGCAGGTCGAGCTTCATCAAGGCGTCGACCGTGTCCGGTGTTGGCTCCAAAATGTCAATCAGCCGCTTGTGCGTCCGCATTTCGAACTGCTCGCGCGATTTCTTGTCCACGTGCGGCGACCGCAGCACCGTCCACCGGTTGATCACCGTGGGCAGTGGAATCGGGCCGGCAACATCCGCGCCGGTACGCTTCGCGGTGTCCACAATTTCCTTGGTGGATTGATCGAGGATGCGGTGATCGTAAGCCTTCAGGCGAATCCGAATTTTTTCTCCGTTGGGCATGATTTACTCGACGATCTCGGCAACGGCCCCGGCGCCTACCGTGTGGCCGCCTTCCCGAATTGCGAACCGCAGCCCCTTCTCCAAGGCCACCGGCGTGATCAAAGTGATCTCCGCACTCACGTTGTCTCCCGGCATCACCATCTCCACTCCCGTCGGCAGCTTCACGTCTCCCGTCACGTCCGTCGTCCGAAAATAAAACTGCGGCCGGTACCCCGTGAAGAACGGCGTGTGCCTCCCGCCCTCTTCCTTCGTCAACACATACGCCTCCGCCTTGAACTTCGTGTGCGGCGTGATTGATCCCGGCTTGGACAACACTTGCCCCCGCTCCACCTCGTCCTTTTCCGTCCCCCGCAACAGCAATCCTACGTTGTCTCCCGCCATCCCCTCGTCCAAAAGCTTCCGGAACATCTCCACGCCCGTCACCGTCTTCTTCATCGTCGGACGGAAACCTACAATCTCTACTTCCTCCCCCACCTTTACCTTCCCTCGCTCAATTCGCCCCGTCACTACCGTCCCGCGCCCCGAAATCGAAAATATATCCTCGATCGGCATCGCAAACGGCTTGTCCACGTCCCGCGGCGGCAACGGGATGCTCTTATCCACCGCTTCCATCAACTCCAAGATCGACTTCTCCCACTTCGCATCCCCTTCCAAAGCTTTCAACGCCGACCCCTTGATCACTGGAATCGTGTCCCCAGGAAACTGATACGACTTCAATAGCTCGCGTACTTCCAGTTCGACCAGTTCCAGCAATTCCGGATCGTCCACCATGTCGCACTTGTTCAGAAACACCACAATCGCCGGCACTCCTACCTGCCGCGCCAGCAGTATGTGTTCCCGCGTCTGCGGCATCGGTCCGTCCGTCGCCGCCACCACCAGGATCGCTCCATCCATCTGCGCTGCGCCCGTGATCATGTTCTTCACATAATCCGCGTGCCCCGGGCAGTCGATGTGCGCGTAATGACGGTTCGCCGTCTCATACTCCACGTGCGATACCGCTATCGTGATTCCGCGCTCTCGCTCTTCCGGCGCGTTGTCTATCGAATCAAACGCCCGGAACGATACCTTTGGGTTGTTCTTCGATAGCACCTTGGTGATCGCCGCCGTCAACGTCGTCTTACCGTGGTCGATGTGCCCAATCGTTCCCACGTTTACGTGCGGCTTAACCCTCTCAAATTTCTCCTTCGCCATATCGCTCCTCTGTCGCTCAGTTGCCTTTAATCCTTGCTATTGCGAGTCCCTGCTACGTCTTTGGCCCCTTACCGTTTGACCCACCGATGATATCGTCCGCGATATTGCCCGGCGCCTGCTCGTAATGCGAAAAGTGCATCGTAAAGCTGCCGCGCCCCTGCGTGCGGCTTCGAATCTCTGTGGCATAGCCGAACATCTCGGCGAGAGGAACCTGGACGTTGATAATCTCGCTTGCCGCTCTTGATTCCCTGCCCTGCAACTGCCCGCGCCGCGAATTCAAGTCCGCGATTACGGGCCCCATGTAATCTTCGGGCACGACCACCTCAACCCGCATGATCGGTTCAAGTAATTTGGGATTTGCTTTCTTGCACGCGTCCTTGAATGCCATCGATCCCGCAATCTTGAACGCCATTTCCGAACTATCCACATCATGGTAGCTGCCATCCTCGAGCACCACGGCCACGTCCACCATTTCGTAGCCCGCTAAAACCCCAGTTTCCATGGCTTCCCGCACACCGTTTTCGATCGGCGCAATGAACTCCCTCGGAATTGCTCCTCCGATAATCTTGTCGACGAACAGCAGGCGATGCTCCTTGTCGAAATGCCATTTCCCGCCCTTGCCGGCGACGCTTTTTGCCAGCTCGTCGATTTCATCCACGGACATTTCGTGCATATCCTCGTGACTAGCGCTCGGCAAAGGATGCACAGAAAGTTTTGCGTGGCCGTATTGACCGCGGCCGCCGGTTTGACGAATGTATTTCCCTTCGCCGGTGGCGACCTTCAGAATCGTTTCGCGATAGGCCACCTGCGGCAGGCCGACATTGGCCTGCACGTTGAATTCGCGCATCATGCGATCCACGATAATTTCCAAGTGCAGTTCGCCCATGCCCGAAATCAGCGTCTGACCTGTATCGTGATCGGTGTGGACTCGGAATGTGGGATCTTCCTGTGCAAGCTTGCCCAACGCGGTGCCCATTTTTTCCTGATCGGCTTTCGTCTTCGGTTCGATGGCCACGGAAATAACGGGAGTAGGAAAGTCAATGTTTTCGAGGAGTATCGGTTTCTCCTCATCGCAGAGCGTGTCGCCGGTCGTCGCATTCTTCAGCCCTACGCAAGCGGCGATGTCGCCTGCTTCAACCGATTCGATTTCCTCGCGCTTATTCGCGTGCATTCGCAACAAGCGCCCCATGCGCTCGCGAGTTTTCCTCGTCGAGTTGTAAACCGATTGCCCCGTCTTCAGGACACCAGAGTAAACACGGATGTAAGTGAGGTGCCCGACGAACGGGTCGGTCATAATTTTGAACGCCAGCGCGGCAAATGGCTGATCGTCCGACGCGCGGCGAAGTTCCGGCTCGGTTCCATCAGTGGTAGTGCCTTCCACCGGCGGCACATCCATCGGCGAAGGCAGATAATCCACCACCGCGTCTAGAAGGGGCTGAACACCCTTGTTCTTGAACGCTGACCCGGCGATTACCGGCACGAGCTTCAGCGCGATCGTGGAACGGCGCAGCGAAGCCCTCAACTCGGCCGGCTCGAGCTTATGCTGTTCGAGATATTTTGTGAGGATCGCGTCGTCATGTTCCGCGATGTACTCAACCACCTTCTCGTGATGCTCCTTGTAAAATTCGGGGCTTAAGGCCGTCGCCTTTACCGCGGTTTCCAGCGCGGGACGCGTCTTCAGATACTCCGCATCCCACAGTTTTTCCAGCGGCAGGACTTCATATTCCGCGCCAAGCGTCTCATCCTTCCAGATGATGGCGCGCTCCTCGATGAAATCGATGATGCCGATGAAATTGTCTTCGCGGCCAATGGGATACGTGACCGGAACGGGATGCGCTGAGAGCCTTTGCCGCATCGAGCGAATCGAATGATCGAAGTCAGCGCCAACACGATCCATCTTGTTGATGAATGCGATGCGCGGAACGCGATACTTGTCCGCCTGCCGCCAAACCGTTTCCGATTGCGGCTGCACTCCCGCTACCGCGTCAAACACGGCAACCGCGCCATCCAGCACGCGCAGCGAACGCTCCACTTCCACGGTGAAATCCACGTGGCCGGGAGTATCGATGATGTTAATGCGATAAGTCTTGTCGAACCGCTTCCAGGAAGCCGTAGTCGCCGCAGACGTGATGGTAATCCCGCGCTCGCGCTCCTGATCCATCCAGTCCATTACCGTGGTGCCTTCGTGCACTTCGCCGATCTTGTAAGTCACACCCGTATAAAACAGGATGCGCTCGGTGCACGTGGTCTTTCCCGCATCGATGTGCGCCATGATCCCGATGTTGCGAATCTGTCCGAGTTGTACTTGTCGCGCCATGATTAGAATCGATTCGTTACCACCGATAATGGGCGAACGCCTTATTCGCATCCGCCATACGATGAACGTCTTCTTTCTTCTTTACGGCCCCGCCGCGGCCGTTTGCGGCGTCCATGATCTCTTCAGCCAGCTTGTCGGTCATCGACTTGCCTGACCGCGTCCGCGAGTAAAGCACCAGCCAGTGAATCGCGAGCGACTGCTTCCGGAACGGATTTACTTCCACCGGCACCTGGTAGTTCGCTCCGCCGACGCGCCGCGACTTTACCTCCAGCAGCGGCTTGCAATTTTCGATGGCCTTTTTGAAAAGCTTGAACGCGTCGTCGTTCGTCTTCTTCGCCACTTGGTCCATCGCGTCGTAGAAAATCGTCTGCGCGGTCGAGCGTTTGCCGTCGTACATCATGCTCGAAATGAACTTCTGCACGAGGTCGCTCCCGTACACCGGATCGCCCGGAATCTTTCGCCGAAGAACCCATCCTTTGCGTGGCATCGTTCCGTTCTCCTACTTCTGCGCCGCTTTGGGCCGTTTCGCGCCGTATTTAGAGCGCGATTGCTTGCGATTGTCGACGCCCGCCGCATCGAGCGTTCCGCGAATCACGTGATAACGAACGCCCGGCAAATCCTTCACGCGCCCGCCACGAATCAGGACGATCGAGTGTTCTTGCAAGTTGTGCCCGATCCCGGGAATGTATGTGGTCACTTCGGCGTGGTTAGTCAGCCGCGCGCGCGCCACTTTTCTCAGCGCAGAGTTCGGTTTCTTCGGCGTCTGCGTATAAACGCGGATGCACACACCACGCTTTTCCGGGCATCCATCGAGAGCCGGCGATTTGGTCTTCGCTCGGATCTGCTCGCGGCCGCTGCGCACCAATTGTGAAAACGTCGGCACTTTTCCCCCCGCTCCCCAAGCCGTTTGTTGTAGCGATTTCGCGCAGCACAAGTGCCGCTCGCGCGAAATTCCGCGAGTGCATGAACAGAAAAGGTCGCCAAACCTGAAGGAACTGCCAGGTACTCCGCTGACGCTACGCTTCACCCCAAGGAGTGAACTGCATCCTACAGTGCGGAGAGGCTCGCACGGCTTTGCGGGGCTGGCGCCCCATTTCGGCCGCTCTTCTTCACCCCGTTCCTTTTTTCTGCGTTCCGGGGCGCGAAGACTTCCCTTTCACCACCAGGCCACAATCGCCTGAAGACAACCGCAAGAGTATAGGTAAAACAACAAATTGTGTCAACACGATACTTCTGTGGAAATATGCAACGAAAAGACTTCCGCTCTGTATTCCCCCTCTCGCTCCCGCGGACAAGTCCGAGCCACTTCGCAGCAAAGGCCGTTCCGATCGCCGTTTGCTATGCCAATGGATCAGGAGCCTTCGGCACCGTAGCTGCGGAACCATCCTCCCTGGCGGTAAGGCCCCGTGTCTATCAGATGATACATGACTTACCAAAGGCCAGCGGCGCACAGAGGTCGTTTGGGAGGTTGACGCGGACTGTTAGCTTGCGCCCCCCGCCTTCCTTCACCCATTGCCAATTTCTCATCGGGTCCCCGATACCCGCTTTACCGATGGCCGCAAACGCACCTAAACTCATGGCGAAAGATTTCAACAGGGAGCACGGATGAATCGCCTTTGCCTCGCCCTCGCTTGCCTCTCGATCCTGCCAGTCCCTGCTGGTGCTCAAGGCCGTCCCGCGCCAGTGCACGGCTCGGAATCCAAGCCGCCGATTTCTGCAGAGAAGCCGCCCGATCATTCTCGCGAGCCCTTTGTAATCGAGCAATATTTCACCACGGCCCGTTTTGAAAACGATGGCACCGGCGAGCGCGATGTCGCCGTGAAGGCGCGCGTTCAAACCGACGCCGGGGCGCAGCAGTTGAGCGAAATTGTATTTCCTTTTAATTCCGCGAGCGAGCAAATTGACGTTCGCTACGTCCGCGTCCGAAAGCCAGATGGCAAGGTTACAACCGTCGGCGAGGACGCCATCAAAGAACTGATTGCGCCTATCGCGCGCGACGCCCCCGCTTACTCCAACTGCAAGGAAAAACACATCTCGGTACCGGCGCTAGTCGCGGGAGATACGCTCGAATACGAAATCTCCACTCGAATCGTCGCGCCCGCAGCGCCCGGCCAATTCTGGTTCGAGCACCGGTTCCTCAAGGACTCGATCGTTCTCGACGAGCGCCTCGCAGTAAGCGTTCCCGCCTCCAGAAAAATCACGCTGAAAGCATCCACTAGCTCGCCCTACCAAACCGACACAGCAAATGGATTCGTCACTTACCGCTGGAAACGATCGAATGTTGCCCACGTGACCTCTGATTCTTCGAGCAAGGCGCCGGAAGAACAGGTCGAAAATCCTCCGGATGTCCAGCTCTCCACTTTCGCTTCCTGGCAGGACGTGGCCCGCTGGTATGCGAACCTCTCCTCCGGCCCCGCCGAATCCTCACCGGAAATCCGTGCGAAGACCCAGGAACTCACCCAATCGGGCGCGAGCCAAATCGAAAAAATACAAGCGATCTACGATTTCGTATCAAAAACTATTCGCTATGTGGACATTCCTTTCGGCACAGGGCCTGACCAGCCGCATCGAGCGGCCGAAATCCTTGCGAATGGTTACGCCGATTCGAATGACGAGCGCGTGCTTCTCGCCGCGATGCTCGATGCCGCGGGAATCCGCTCGGAAGCTGCATTCATCAGCTACCGTCGCAAGCTGGATGCTTCGCTTCCCTCTCCGGCGCAGTTCGATCACCTGATCACTGCCGTTCCGCTTCGCGGCGAACTTGTTTGGATGGATGCAACGCCGCAAGTCGCGCCATTCCGCCTTCTGGCTTCGCCGTTGCGCGATAAATCCGCGCTCCTGGTGTCGGCGGACGGCACCGGTCAGATCGTCAAAACTCCCGCCGATCCGCCTTTCGTCTCTACCCAAGACGTTCACATCGACGGCGAGATAAGCGATCTGGGCAAGCTCACGGCGCATGCTCACTACACTCTGCGAGGAGACACCGAGTTCGTGCTGCGCCTCGCCTTTCACAAAACACCCGAAGCACAGTGGACACAGCTTGGCCAGACGATTCTCTCTCTGGATGGCATCCGAGGCGAAGTAAGCTCTGTGAAATCAAGTGATCCGATGGATACCAAGGATCCTTTCGAGCTCGATGTTGCCTTCACGCAATCGAACTTTGTGGACTGGTCGGCCAAAAGAGCGAAAGCCGAATTGCCACTGCTCGCAATTGGCGTTCCCAGCGCGCCTGCCGAATCCTACCAACCAATCCATCTGGGCAGCCCGCTCAAAGTCAACGTCAGTCTAAAACTTGCCCTCCCTGCGGTTTTTGCAGCTCAGCCGCCTGTGGGAACGTCGCTCACCCGCGACTACGCTGAATATAAATCGAGCTATCGCTATGCGGAACACACCGTTACGGCGGAGCGTTCGCTCGACTTCAAAATGCGAGAATTGCCGGCCGCGCGCGCGGACGATTACGATGCTTTCACTCGGGCGGTAACCAAGGACGAAACTCAGCCGCTCGCTCTTGAGAGTTCCGCCGCGGGTGCCGCCGTCGTTCCCACCTCCGCTACCGCGGACGAACTCCTCGAAGCCGGCCTTGCCGCCTTTAATGGAGGTAACGCCGCCTCTGCCATCCCGCTCTTCGAACGTCTCGTCCAAATAGATCCCCGCCACAAAAGTGCGTGGAATGACCTAGGGCTTGCCCGCCTTCGCACCGGAAACTACGACGCGGCGATCGCCGCATTCCAAAAGCAACTGGAAGTCAATCCCTCGGATCAGCACGCGAATGACTATCTCGGCCTCGCCTACCAACAACAGCGAAATTATCCGGAAGCAATTACTATCTTCCGCAAACAGGTCGCGGCGAATCCGCTCGATTCCGTGGCCCACGCCGCCCTGGGCGAAATTCTCCTCGAACAACATGAATACGCTGCCGCTGTCCCGGAACTCGACAAAGCCACCATTCTGTCTCCGGAGAACGTCGGGCTCCGACTGGCTTTAGGGAGCGCCTCTCTCAATTCAGGCGATGATAAAAAGGCGCTCGCTGCCTTCGAAGTCGCCGCGCAACTCTCGCCCACTCCCGCCGTGTGGAACAACATCGCCTACAATCTCGCCGATCGCGCGGTAGACCTGGACAAAGCCCAGCATTACGCCGAATCCGCGATCTCCGTGACCGAAGCGGACCTCCAAAAAATCGACCTATCACACTTAACTCCTGAGCACCTCAACGACGTCGCTAACCTCGGCACTTATTGGGACACGCTCGGTTGGGTTTATTTTCGAAAGGTCGACCTCGCATCCGCCGAGCGATACGTTCGTGCGGCCTGGGTGCTCGATCAATCTGGCGAAATCGGCGACCATCTCGCGCAAATCGATGAACAACTCGGACAGAAGGCTCGCGCCATTCACGAGTATGCGCTTGCCCTCGCCGCTCCCGGCTCTCTTCCGGAAACTCGCGCCAAGTTGATCTTGCTGCTGGGGGGCAACACGCAAGTCGATACTCTCGTCGAACAAGCGCTACCCGATCTCGCGGCGCTTCGCAGGATCCCCGCCGGAAAACTGGACGCCGAAGACGTTCAGGCTGATTTTCTAATTCTGCTGTCGCCCGGCGAAAAATCCGCGCGAGCCGAAGATGTAAGGTTCATCGGGGGAAGTGACAGGCTCAAGCCGTTCTCGGAACGCCTGCGCTCGCTTGATTACGGAGTGATGTTTCCGAATCGTGCGCCGGTAAAACTTGTTCGCCGCGCCACGCTGGCCTGCACTGCGAAAACAGGTGATTGCACTTTGACGCTGATTCGCCCGGAAGATCTCGCTGCCGCTTACAAGTCGGTAAAATAAACGCGTACTCGCGCGGTCGGAAACGAATGCGCGGATGCCGGCCCTCCCTTCGCTCGGCCGGTGCCTTCGCTACACCTGAGCTTTCATCAACCGTCCGACGTTGCCCGAAACTCGTAACTCATCTTCGCGCCCTGTGAAGTAACGCGCGTTGATCTCTTCCGCCCCCAGAGTTTCCACGGAATGAAATCCAATCTTCGCGAGCTTTTCGCTCAAAGTATGCGGGTCAAAGAATGTGCGGAAAGGCTCTCCTGCGGCAGCCACGCGCCGTGAAATCGCATCCAGAGCGAGCCGTCCCATCCAGTTCAGCGATTCGCGGGGAACGGCAAAATCGAAGACTACTCCCCCTCCGGGCGGAGTGGAAGCGATGAAGGAGAAAGTGGACATTGTCGCTTCCTCGGTAAGGTACATCACCACGCCGAGCCACGAGAAAAATGTCGCCGCCCCAATGTCGAATCCCGCTTTCCCCAGTCCATCGGCTAACGTCTCCCGCTCAAAATCCACAGGCGCATGCACGACCGACGAGGGAATTGGAATCGCGGCTTTCGCTAGCTGTTGGCGCTTCCATTCTTGCGTGGCGGGGTAATCCACTTCGAAAATGCGAAGCGCCTCTTTAGGGTAGGGATTGCGATAAGCGAACGTGTCCAGCCCCGCGCCGAGAATCACGTATTTCCGTGCTCCGCGCGCGATCGCCAGGGCCAGTTGATCCTCAGCATAGCGGCTGCGAGCCGCCATGAAAGCTCGGATGCTTCGCCCGATCCGCTTCCCGTATCGGTGGTCCTCGCTCGCGAGCTTGGCCGCTGCTTCAGGCCCGATGATCGCCACCGCCAGGGGATCTTCCAATACCCGCGGACGATCGAGAATCTGATGCGCGGCGCGCCGCATAGCAACCCGCATCGCCGTCCTGCTAGGCCGCGCTTCAATCACGAAAGGGCCCTCGCTGATAGGCAACCAGCCAAAATCATCATTCCGTCTGACCTGAGGAAGGAAGGGAGCGGTGCGTCCCGCACCTCCAGTTTGTCATCCCGAACCAATCCGCGCTTTTTGCGGATTGCGTGGGGGATCTGCTGATCGTCTCACCGTTAGCGCCGTCATTCCGAGCGGAGCGTCCCGCGTTTTTGGTTTTGCGCGAAGCGCCGGGACGCAGTCGAGGAATCTCTCTTGGCATTAGGAGAGAAACTCCCTACTTGATTTCCATCACTTCTTTTTCTTTGGATGCGGAAAGGTCTTCGATCTTCTTCGTTTCGGAGTGGGTGAGCTTCTCAAGCTCGTCGAGCGATCGCTTCTTTTCGTCTTCGCTGATCTTTTTATCTTTCTCGAGCCTTTCCACGGCTTCTTTCACATCGCGCCGTATGTTCCGCACTGCAGTTCGGTGATTTTCGAGCACTTTGTGGATGTGTTTCACCAAGTCTTTGCGGCGCTCCTCCGTGAGCGGAGGAATGGGGACGCGCACCACTTTGCCGTCATTCGCGGGATTTAGTCCCAGGTCCGAAGTGCGGATAGCCTTGTCGATTAAGGGAAGCGCTCCGGCGTCCCACGGCGCGATGACGATGCTTGCGGGATCGGGAACGTTGAGTGTGGCAAGCTGATTGATCGGCATCGGCGTCCCGTGGTAATCCACTCGCACGTGGTCGAGCAAAGACACGTTCGCCCGGCCGGTGCGCACGCCCGCGAGCTCTTTGCGGAAATCCTCGACCGCCTTCTCCATTCGAGTTTTTGCCTGCGCAAAAGCCTCTTTGCTCGTGGCAATCGTCGTCATCGAAAAGTTCGCCTCCGCTTTTGCAGTTTCAGGCGGCGGTCACGGTTGAACCGACCCGCTCGCCCATCAGCACGCGCCTCAAATTTCCACGAACGTTCATATTGAAAACCACGATGGGCATTTTGTTGTCCATGCACAGTGAAATGGCCGTGGAATCCATCACTGCCAGTCCCTTCTGCAAGACGTCGAGATAGCTGATTCGATCGAACATCATCGCATTCGCCACTTTCTCCGGATCGGCGTCATAGATGCCGTCCACCCGAGTGGCCTTTAGGATCACCTGCGCCTTAATCTCCATTGCGCGAAGCGCGGCCGCCGTGTCCGTCGAAAAATAGGGATTCCCCGTGCCCGCGGCGAAGATCACCACGCGGTGCTTTTCGAGGTGGCGGGTAGCTCGGCGCCGGATGAAGGGCTCGGCCACTTGATGCATTTCGATGGCGCTCATCAAGCGCGTATGGCATCCGGCTTTTTCCAGCGCATCTTGCAACGCCAGTCCGTTCAGAACCGTCGCGAGCATCCCCATATAGTCCCCGGTTGCGCGATCGATGGTGAGTCCGTGCTGCCGGGCTCCGCGAAAGATATTTCCGCCGCCGACGATGAGCGCCACATCAACGCCCAGATCGTGCACTTCTTTTACTTCTCTGGCGATATTTTGGATTGTCTCCGCATGGATGCCGAAAGCATCCGGCCCTGAAAGCGATTCGCCGGAAAGCTTTAGCACGATACGTTGGAAAACGGGTTTTCCTGCGCGTGCGGCGCCATCCGCGGCTTTTGGCGCCTTCCTCACAATTGTTTTGGATGCCATGGCTCGCGGCATTTTAGCAGAGAATAGGCTGTTCGATGATGGGTCGTTCCACGGAGGAATCTCGCGGCCCGGGAGATTTATCTTTGCGGCAATAGAGGAACGTATCCGGGCGTGCCGAGCAAAAGACCTTACGCCGCCGGTCCGGGCACCGGGTCCGGACTCCCGGCTGCGGCTCCAGCCCCGTCCGTTTCGCCTACCTTGAACCGGGAAAAGCGACGAATCGACATGTTTTCACCGAGCTTCGCGATGGCCTGATCCACCAACTCTTTCACGGTGATGCCTTCGTCCTTGATGAAATGCTGTTCCAGAAGGCAATTCTCTTCGTAGAACTTCTCCATCTTGCCGTTGACGATCTTTTCGATCACGGGCTCGGGCTTGCCGCTGGCTTTCGCTTCCTCGCTGTAGACTTTCCGTTTCTGGTCGAGTACTTCCTGCGTCACTTCCTCGCGCCGCAGGAACTGCGGATCGAGCGCGGCAACATGCATGGCCACGTCGTGGCAGAGCCGCTGGAAATCCTCGGTCCGCGCCACGAAGTCGCTCTCGCAATTGATCTCCACGAGCACGCCGATCTTTCCTCCCGCGTGGATATAAGACGAGACTAATCCCTCGGAAGTGGCGCGCTGCGCCTTCTTCGCCGCGGCCACCTGTCCTTTCTTGCGCAGGATGCTGACGGCTTGCTCGATGTCCCCGTTGGCTTCAATCAACGCCGCGCGGCAGTCGGCGAAACCCGCGCCGGTCTTGTCGCGCACCTCCTTCACGAGCTGCGCGGGTATCGGGTTGCCCTTGCCGGGTTCTGGTGCTGTGGCCATGGATCTGCTCGGTCCTTAGCTGGATTTAGCCGCTCCCGCGCTATGTCGTGGGAGTTTCATCGTCGCCCGTTACAGGAGCGGGAACTTCTTCCGTCGAGGAGGGTTCGCCTTCCACAAAGTCGCCTTCTTGTTTCTCGTACTGCTCGTAAGCGCTGGTGTCCACATACTCCGGGGCCTCCTCGCCTGGCGCCCCCTCAGCCGCCTTTTCATCCGCGATTTGCGACTGCTCGAACGACTGCCTGCCGGCAAGCACCGCGTCCGAAATTTTCGAGGTGAACAAACGAATCGCTCGCAACGCGTCATCGTTGCCCGGAATCACCCAATCCACGAGGCTCGGATCGCAGTTCGTGTCCACGATCGCAACCACGGGAATGCCCATTCTCCGCGCTTCGTGCACCGCGATTACTTCCGCATTGGGATCGATCACAAAAATTGTGTCCGGAAGCGTGGTCATGTTTTCGACGCCGCAGAAATTCTGCCGCAGATGTTTCAGCTCGCGGTCCAGCCGCGCGCCCTCTTTTTTCGAAAACTCGGCCATACGGCCGTCTTCGGACATGGCTTTCAGCAGCTTGAATCGCTTGATGGATTTTTGAAGCGTCGCCCAGTTCGTGAGCGTGCCGCCAAGCCAGCGGTGATTCACATAGAACATTCCGCAGCGCTGTGCTTCCTCGGCGATGGCTTCTTGCGCCTGGCGCTTCGTCCCCAAAAAGAGAACGTTCTTGCCTTGCGCGGCGTGCTCGGAAACGTAGCGCGCTGCGTCGCGGAACATTTTCAAGGTCTTCTGCAGGTCAATAATGTGGATTCCATTGCGTTCGCCGAAAATGTACTCCTTCATTTTCGGATTCCATCTGCGCGTCTGGTGGCCGAAGTGAACTCCGGCTTCCAAAAGCTCCTTCATCGTAATTTCGACTCCCAAATTACCTCCTCTAGTGAAGGGATGCTTTTGATCCCGTGTGGCGGGACAGCATCCTTTTCTGCCGGTTCCTTGCCGGCCGTGAAATTAACTTAAATCAACAGCACCCACTACCGCTTGCTGAACTGGAAGCGGCGACGCGCGCCTTTCTGCCCGTACTTCTTGCGTTCCTTCATGCGCGGATCGCGCGTCAGGAAGCCGTTTTTTCGCAGCGCGGGACGCAGCTCCGGATTCAGCTTCGAGAGCGCCCGGGCTATGCCCATGCGCACCGCACCGGCCTGTCCGCCCACTCCCCCGCCCTTCACCTGCGCTTTCACCTCAACTTGGTCGTGCATCTGCGTGAATTTCAGCGGCTCAACCGCTGAGGTGTTCCACGCGATATTGCGAAAATATTCGTCCACTGGCCGGCCGTTCACCGTGAATCGCGCAGGCCCGACTTTGATGTAGACTCGCGCCACTGCTTCGCGGCGGCGTCCCGTGCCGTAGAACTGCTTGCCGGCCGCATCGGCGACCGAATTTGGCGTTGAACTCAACTTTCCTCCTATTTATTCGTGGCCACCTGCTGCTGACCACCTCGCCGTGCCAGCCCGGCGCAATACCTGCGACGAACCGATGCATCGGCGCTTGAAATTTCGAACTCAGATCGCGAGGTTACTGCGCGAGCAGCTGAGGCTTTTGTCCGGCGTGGCGGGCAAGCGCTTCATTCCCGGCGTAAACACGCAACTTCTTGGCACGGCGCGCGCGAAGCTTGTTTTTCGGCAGCATCCCAAGCACCGCTTCGCGAACGACCTCTTCCGGGCGACGTTGCATCATCAACCGAATCGGAATTTCCTTCAGCCCACCCGGGTAACCACTATGATGCCGATAGATCTTCTGGTCAATCTTGTTGCCCGTCAGCTTGATCCGCTCGGCATTGATGACGACCACATGATCGCCGGAGTCAAGATACGGCGTGTAGCTCGCCTTATCCTTGCCAATCAAGAGTCTCGCGACGCGCGTTGCCAAGCGCCCGAGCACCTGCCCATTCGCGTCAATCACGAACCAGTTAGCCCCCACCGTGAGAGCTTCCGCTTCACGGCCCTTTGGAACATATGTCCGCATCAGCCCAGTCACACCTTTCCCTTTAAGGACAAACGCAAAGTGTAGGCTATGAAGTAGTTCCTGTCAACGAAGACTGCGTGGAGTGCCGAAAGCTGACGCCGACCGACGTCTCCTCGGAAGTGTCGAGTAGAGTGCATCGCGGTCCTTTCTTTTCTGTGAGTTGCATCGCATTCTATTCGGCCCCAGTGTCGATTAGACTGCCGGCGCATACCACCCCCTGGCTTTGCGGCGGGCGTGGTCTGGTGCGCCTCAACTGCGGTTTCGTCGTCCATACCTCCATCTTTGTCGATGGGACGGGTTGGGCCAAGGGTGAGCGCCTGTGGACTTTTTTTCGAGCGATGAGCGTATCGCTTCGCGGCGGGATTTCGTTTCCGCAGCTTGGCGGCGCACTGGCGGAGATCGCGCCACTTTGCAATAATGAGCGCGCATGCCCGATTTCGCGCCTTCCATCACACGACTGATCGACGAACTTCGGCGGCTGCCCGGGATCGGCCAAAAGACGGCGCAGCGGCTGGCGTTTTATCTATTGCGCGTAGACCCAGAGCAAGCGCTGGCTCTCTCGGATGCAATTCGCGAGGCCAAGGAAAGAATCCGCGAGTGTTCGATCTGCAACAACATCACCGACAACGATCCATGCCTTTTCTGCGCCAGCGTCACGCGCAACAAAAGCCTGATCTGCGTGGTTGAAGAGGCCACAAACATCCAGGCCGTGGAAAAAACGCGCCAGTTCAATGGGCTTTATCACGTGCTGGGCGGAGCGCTTTCGCCGTTACAGGGTATCGGCCCGGAGCAACTAAAGATCAAGAGCCTGATCGAGCGGCTGAAAGGCGGCACGGTCGAGGAGATTATTGTGGCGACGAATCCCACGGCGGAAGGCGAGGCTACCTCCGTGTATCTCTCAAAGCTGATCAGGCCGCTCGGTGTCCGGGTGACGCGCATTGCCATGGGCATTCCCGTGGGATCCGACCTGGAATATGCGGATGAAGTGACGATGATGAAAGCCATGGAAGGCCGCCGCGACGTCTAGTCCCGCTGACAATAGCAGCTTATCCCTCAGAAAAATAAGGCTATAGCTGTATTGCTGCGGACCTACTGCGGGTCTTAGCTAGAAGTAGAGTTCGGCGACGCGCAGCCGGCTCGTTAGTGGTGGCCAAATGCGAAATCTCTCTCTAGCGGCTTCCTTTGTCTGCTGCACCCTTCTAGCAGGTAGCGCCGCGGTATCGGCCGGATCTCCGGGCGCCACGTCCACGGATGCCAGACATCGCCTTTCGGCGGGCGAACTATTGCGCACGGTTGTGGAACACGAACTCAACGCCGACAAAGAGGACCAGAGCCAATGGATGTACAAGAGCAGAAAACGCAAGTCGGGACGTGCGGTCACAGAGGAAGTCATCGAGACCAAGCAAGGAGATCTTGAGCGCCTGTTGGCGGTAGATGGAAAAGCTGTGAGTGAACAAAAGCAGAAAAGCGAGAGTGAACGGATACAGAAAATGGTGGCCGATCCGCAAGAGCTTCAAAAGCTGCAAAAGAACCAGCAAAACGACTCCGACCACTCCGAACATCTGCTCGCCGTGCTGCCAAAAGCGATGATCGCCAGCTATGGCGCACGGCGAAACGGACTGATCGAGCTGAATCTCAAGCCGAACCCCGAGTACCATCCCACATCGCATGAGACAGAAGTCTTTCACGCTATGGCAGGAAAAATGTGGGTAAACGGCAAAGAAAACCGGCTGGCGGAAATCGACGGTCACTTGATCAAGCGCGTGAACTTTTGGGGCGGCCTGCTAGGCCACCTTGAGAAGGGGGGCGAATTCCACGTCATACAATCAGAAGTGCAGCCGGGCCATTGGGAAATTACGGCCCTGCACATCCACATGCGGGGCAAGGCTCTGTTCTTCAAGAATATCGGAGTGCAAGAGAATGAGACGCGGAGCGATTTCCAACAAGTACCGGACGATTTGACGCTTGCTCAGGCCGCTGAAAAACTCGAGCCTCGAACGGAGGCGGCGGAACGGTAAGAATGCTACTTTTTGTTTTGCGGGTCGCGGAAGTCCGGACCGAATGAAGGATGCTCGCGCGTGCCGGTGATCTTGATGGGTATTTCGCTGCCACCGTGCGGGCCTTTGAAGAACTGATCGAATGGCTTCAGCACGACGGACTTCCATCCGGTCATAGTCTGCGACAGCTTGGCGTGCATCCGGAGTTTGCCCCGGAAGTCCAATTGGCCCCCGTCAACGTTGTAAATGCCGGCGAGAGCGACCGACGCGCCCTCAACGTCAAAGGTAAGGTCCGAAAAAGCGATTTCCGCTTTATTCATTTTGAAACGGCCTTTCAGATTTGACAGCTCATTGGTGAGGTCCAAGTCCTCGGGTTTTCCCTGGCCTCTGCGGCTCAACGCGTCTATTTTCCCTTGCACGCTAGAATTCGTGAAGTGAACTTCGGCCAACCCGAATTGCCCGTCGAGTCGCAGGCGCTCGATCAGATCAACATCGCCCTCGGGAATTACAATTTTGGTTTTCAGCGTGGCCGCACCTGTCATGACCGGCTTATCGCCCTTCACCGCGAGAGAGAGCAAATCTTCGATGCGAGAGTCCGTGGAGACGGCGTCGAGCGCAATGGTTCGGCCTTTCACTCCCGGATAAACGTCGACGACGGCTCCATGAGTGAGCAGCGTGGTATGAAGGAATTTCGCGATCACACTGGTAAGAACAGTATTGCCGTTCGTTCCATCGACGACCGCCTGGAAATCGGTATGGAGGGCCATCGGATGAGCGGCCGTGCGCAAGGCAAAATCGGGAGTATCAGTTTCTCCTTCGACCCTGAGGTAATTCAACGGGCCGGCGAAGTTCCCAACCGAAGACAAGATGCCGGTGATACCTTTGATGGTTCCGAGGTCGGCGTAATTGAAAGTATAGTTAGCGGAAACGGGCGTCTCACTGGGTTCATCGGCTTGCCAGGGCCCGAACTGACCATCGCACCGAATCTCGCCCCGCGGTTTTGGGTTCGTGAGAATGGCGTGAAAGGCAGCCGGATGAGCAAAACTGAATCCATTCATCACCAAACGGTGGATGGCGAACTCGTTCGGTGGCTTGCCGGCGTCGGAAGGCTTCCGCAGGAGAACGAGCAAGGCATCGTCGGCGTCAATCTCGTCGACGACAATAGGATATTTTTCTTGAAAATCGGTGGTGCTGCCAAGAATCATTGGGCGGCCGCCAGGGACTCGCGGAGGAGTGTGAATTTGGAGCCCTTCTAACCGTACCCTCGAAATCTCGTGGCGCCTTCCCAATACGGCCAGCAGACCTGCATCCACGGTCATTTTGCGAATTTCGATAAGGGGTGGGATGTCCGTCCGATCCTTGTGGCGCAGGACTAGGCCCTCGACGATGACCTGGACCCGCGGAAAGAAAGTTATGTGGACGGAAGAGACCTGCACGCCGCTTTTAAAGTGAGCTCGTAAGTACTCCTGGGCCCGGCGGTTAGCAGCGTCTTGCAGCCTGGGAGCAGCCAAATGCGCGGCCACCACGAGGATAAGGCAAAGCAGCGCAATGCCGAGGGCCGTCGCTAGAGGCCACTTTCTCAGAGACTTGTGCTCTCCCGGAGTCACCTTGGTATTACGATGACACACGAGGCTCGCGAGACACAATGTTTCGAGCATAAAGGGTCATGCCGCCACAAAAACCGGTAAGACGAGCTAACCGCTATCGTCCGGCTCAACGAAGTTACCCTTATCGCACAACCACGCCAGGGCAGTTCGGACAAGGGAGATTGGGGTGATAACCTTAGGACTACCCTTTCCAAGGAGAGCGTGTGGTCGAATCCGTCCCATCAGACGACGCCGGTACGCAGAAACGGCGGAGCACCCGCATCGTCCAAGCGGTACCGATCAACGTGGCGGGCGTGGACGCGCTCGGCCAGCCGTTCAAGGAACGGACGACGACCGTGATGATCAACTGCCACGGTTGTAAGTACCAGTCCAAACACTACGTGCCGAAGAATTCGGCAATTACGCTCGAAATCCCCCGCACCGAGCCTGCCCTGCCGCCACGAACCGTGAAAGGGCGCGTTGTGTGGGTGCAACGGCCGAAAGTGGTGCGCGAACTCTTTCAGATTGGGCTTGAGTTCGAAAGTGCGGGAAACGTCTGGGGGATCGCATTCCCGCCGGACGATTGGTTCCCCTGCGCCGAATATGAGACCAGCGAAGTCTTTGGAGCCTCCCCTGCATCCGGCGCCGCCAAGCCAGCGGCACCGGCGACGGCCGTTCCAATCACTCCCGAGAAGGTCGAGACATCGCCGCGAGTTCCAGGGCCCGCAGCAACCAGCGCTAGTGCTCCGGCAGAAGCGACCGCGGACAACAAGATCCACGTGGTCCCGGCACCGACACCGGTGCAGACAGCGGAGACTCACGTCGCCACCGCCCAACAAATGGCAAAGATGGTGGCGGACGCCAAGGACACGCTCGATAAGTCGCTGCGTCGGGAAGCGCAATCCGCGATCAACGAAGAAATGATGTTTGTGCGCCAGCAACTGGACACGCAGCTCCATGAAGCCGTTGAGCACGCCATCAAGGTATCGATGGAGCGCGTTTCGGAGTCGGCGGGCAAGAAATTCCTACAGCAGGCATCCGAACGCTCGGCCGCAATCGTCGAAGAGGCTCGAAAAGCAAGTCACTGAACGCGGAGAATCTGGATGCGAAGGTTCGCGAAGCGGTGCAGCACGCGGTAAGCCACGCGGCGGAAGAAGCCGCGAAACAGGCTGCCGAACAAACGGCAGCGCACAATCTGAAGGAGACGGTGGAAGCAGCGGTCGAGCGGGTGATCATGCAGCGCGAGGCGGCCACACCGTCTCTTGGAATTCTGGCGTCACCCGAAGCGGCCCAACAACACCTCGATCAGTGGAAGAAGAATCTAGAAGAGGCCGCGCACGATGTTCGCAGCAAAACCATCGAGCAAACTGAGGCCGATGCGACAGCGGCAAGACAGCGATGGAACGACGAGTTCGCCGCCGCGGTGAATAACGCCTCACAAAAACTGGAGGAAAAGATCGGGCAAGCCTCCGAGTCCGCAGTGACACGGGCGGAACAGGAGATCGCGGCGAGACAAGCGAATATCCGCACCGGACTGGATGAAGCCGTCGCGGGCGCGCAATCCGTCTTCCAATCCCTTGGGGCGACGCTCGAACAGGAACGGGCCCGTACCGAAGAGGAGCGGGCGCGGCTGGAGGAATCGGCAAAGACCGTAGTCGCGCAGGCAGAACAGGAAATCGCGGCAAGGCAAGCGAATGTCCGCACCGGACTGGATGAAGCCGTCGCGGGCGCGCAATCTGTCTTCCAATCCCTTGGCTCGACCCTTGAACAGGAGCGGGCGCGAACTGAAGAAGCGCGAGCACGGTTCGAGGAGTCGGCAAAGGCCACGCTGGATGAATCCCGCCGCCGACTGGACGAAATGATCTCCGCGCAACAAGCAGAAGCGGCCCAGAAAGCGGATGAGTTGATTTCCGAGCGTATGCAGCACGTTGAACCAATTCTTCAAGATGCCGCACGGAAAGCGATGGAGCATTTTTCGGGCGAGCTCGATCAAAGGCTCGCGCCAAAACTCGAGGCGGCGGAGAAAACCGCCTCCAAACTCTCTCAGGCGGGCGAGGAAGCTGCCCGCGCCGAGCGGAGCATACACGAACAAGTCCGCAAAGCCGCCGAACAAGCGGAACAGATTCAGGCGGCTATCCGAGAGCAGGCTGGCCGAGCCTCGCAGGAAGCGGAGAAGGCTCAAACCAGCATCCGAGAGGAGGTTCGCCAGGCCTCCGAAAAAGTGGAGCAGATTCAAACGGAAGTGCGCGAGCAGATCGAGAGCGCATCGCAGCAGGTCGTTTGGCAATCGATCGAGCGGGTGCGCCAGGAAGCAGCAAAACTGCCTGCGGAGCTCGAGGAATCGTTCCGCGCGGTGGCGTCGAAGGCGGAAGAGGAGTTCGAGCAGAAGAGCACCGAAGCGCAACACGAGACGTTCGAAGCCCTTTCCAAGGCCTCCGACTGGTATCAGAAGAAGGCCCAAACCACGATGCAGTCTTCGCTTGAGAAGGCTGTGGAGCAATCCGCCACAGCATTGCGGGGCCGCGCCGCCGAAATATCGAGCCTGGTGGCGTCGGAACTGGACCACTACCGGCGCTCGTACGTGGAGCACAGCCGCGGGGAGATCGAAGAGGCTGCCAAAGAAGTGCTGGATCGCGAGCGCGGGAAGCTCAACGAGTCCGCGGAAGTGGCTCATGCCGGCTTTAGCGACCGAGTGCAGCGACTTACCGGAGAATCGCTGCGGAGGTTCGAGGAGGCCTCGCGGCAGGCGCTGGAAAAAGCACGGTCCGATGTGGAATATAACCGCGAAGCCTCGCTTGAGGAGTTTCAGAAGGCCCTCGACCATAAAATGACGCAGGGCGTGGAGCAAGCTCAGGTCTTCCTGCAATCGCAACTCGCGCCCCTAATCGAGGCGCTGGAAGAGAATCGCCAAAAGCAGCAGCGGGATTGGATGGAGAACCTGAAGAAGTCCACCGAGGAGTCCATCGAACAATACAAGTCACGACTCGAGAACGCTTCCAATTCGTGGCTTCTGGCTTCGGCGACTACTTTGGGGCAGCACTCGCAGGCTGTGCTGGACACTCTGGCCAAGGCCGCCGAAAAAAGGATGAGGGAAAGCATCGCCGGCGTGCTCGCGGGCATGGGTGACACGCTGAAGGACCGCCTGCTCGGACTATCCTCTGATTTGGGCGCCGAGGATGAGGACGACGATGTGGCGCCTCCTGAGAAAAAGTAGTTTCATCGCCCACGGATTCGCTGGTCCCCAAGCAGATCGCTATTTCGGAATACGACGGCCCACCCCGCTATAATGTTTGGATATGGCGAATCAGGCTTATTTGAACGTCTGGTGCAAGGATTTTCCGGAGGATCGCATCATCGAGCGCTTCGGCGCTTTTCTCCAGACGGTGCCCTTTTCGGCGACGCGTCCTGGATTCACCAGCCTGACGATTCGCGCCGTGGACGTCTCGGAACCAACCGTCCTTGAGCTGGACCTGCGCGCGTTGCCCCTCGATGCGGCTGCAATCACGGAAATCGCGCGGGACCATGTTCACGGAGATTGTTCATTCGAGACCGGCGGTTACTGGGATTTGACCCTGTTTGAGGGTGAGAGCGGAAAATCAAAAATAGAACCGCAAGCACTCGAAATGTTTTGCCGAGGCGAGGATTATGACGACGAGCTATGGCGCCAGAACGGCCATTTCGAGGTGAACCTTGGGTTCGAACATTTTTTTACAGGTCACGGAGGCCTACTCGGCATTCGCGGCGGCCCGAACGCACCGGCAGAGAGTCCTGAAGAGGCTCTCTTTCTGGAATCGATGGCTTGGCCGGAGAATCTGGAAAAGTACCGAGAAAGCACTCGAGAAAACGTTCGCAAACTGCTGGGGTGGCTGCGACGAATTGAGGGAGCTATTCCCGTGGAGCGGGTGCAATTGTGGTCCGAGGGCGAGGAAGACTTCGAAGCGCGGCTGAAGGAAATCGTCGCCGGCTTCTTAGCGACGAATGTTTCGAAACTCGTCTGGCATGTACAGGGGAACAGTGCCGAACGATGTAGTTCCTGAATTGAACCCAAACGATATATATTGTCTTTCAACGCCGAAAAACGGCGAAGCCGAACCCATGCATCCCGCGTCTAACACTAAGACTTACCGATGAGCGCCGTCACCCAATCTATTGCCGGAGCGCCTGCGCGCCCTGAGCGCAAACCCTCGGGATGGGATCACCTGAAGGTTCTCCTGCCTTATGTGAAGCGCTATAAGAAGATGGTGAGCGTCGGATTATTGGCGCTAACGATTACAGGAATCGTGGGCGCACTGCCGCAATTAATCATCGGCATGATCGTGGATTGCCTGCAGGGCTCGCCGCGAGCGCTTTCCACGCTTTCGGGAACTGCGCGACATCTGCTTCATCCTCTCTTTGCGTTTTACGCACCGCTAAGCCGTCATGCGCTGGGCCTTTACTGCATCATTTTGGTGGCCGTGATGCTCGTGAAAGGATTCTTTTCCTTCTGGACCAGGTGGATTCTGATCGGCGTCTCCCGCGAGATTGAATACGATCTGCGAAGCGATCTCCTCGACCGCTTCCTGGAGCTGGATCCGGAGTTCTACGCGCGAAATCGCACCGGAGACCTGATGTCGCGCGCCACCAACGACCTCAACGCTGTCCGCATGGTTTTGGGGCCCGGCATCATGTACAGCGCCACCACAATCGCGACCATGGTGTTAGCCATATTTTTCATGGTCAAACTTTCGCCGGTGCTGACGCTATGGGTTCTGGTCCCAGTTCCATTCGTCGCTTTCGCGGTTCGCTACTTTGGCCAGATCATCCATCGGTTGTCCGAGCAAATCCAGGCGGCGCTCGGCGTGCTTTCCACCCGCGCGCAGGAGAACCTGACGGGTGTGCGCGTGATCCGCGCTTACGCGCAAGAAGAGCCGGAAATCGCGCTGTTCGATAAGGCGAATCGCCATTACGTGGAACGCAATATCAAGCTCATCGGGTCGTGGAGCCTTTTCTTCCCTGCCCTTTCGGCGCTAATTGGACTGACCGTGGTTATATTGCTTGGCTTGGGTGGCATGGAAGTGACGGACCACAAGGTGTCCCTTGGCACATTTTTGTCTTTTTACGCGTTCCTGATTCAATTGGTTTTCCCGATGATCGCGATCGGATTCGTGACGAATATTTTCCAGCGCGGCGCGGCTTCCATGGGACGCCTGAACTATATTTTGAGGGCCAGCCCGAACATTCGAAACAAACCTCTTTCGCAATATGAGTCTGCGTCAATAGCCGCCGAAGGGAACGGCCAGGGCTACGCTCGCGCCGACCAGGTTGTTACCGACTCGAAAGATTCGATTCGCGGCGAAATTGAATTCCGCCACTTGAATTTCGCGTATCCGGGCCCGGAAGGCGCTTCTAATCCCATCGGTTCTTCACGACATTAATTTGCACATTCCGGCTGGTTCGACGCTCGCCATTGTTGGCCCCACAGGAGGCGGAAAATCCACGCTTGCCAGTCTCATCGCACGTTTGTGGGAGGCTCCTGCCGATACGCTCTTTCTCGATGGGCGATCTATTCGCGACTATCCGCTCGATTTGTTGCGCCGCGCAATCGGATATGTGCCACAGGACACTTTTCTCTTCAGCGAGACGCTCACCGGCAACATTGCCTTTGGCGTGGACCAATCGGCGGAAGAAGAGGTGTTGGAGGCCGCGGAAATCGCGGGCATCTCGGGTGAAATTCAGAGCTTCCCGCAGCGCTTTGACACTATGGTCGGCGAGCGCGGCATTACGCTTTCCGGCGGACAAAAACAGCGCACTTCTCTGGCCCGCGCGATTCTTCGCCAACCGCGAATTCTCGTTCTGGACGACTCGCTTTCCAGCGTCGATACGGATACCGAAGAAAGAATCCTTCGCCGCTTGCGAGAGGTAATGCGCCAGCGAACGACGATCGTGATTGCGCATCGAATCTCGACGGTGAAGGATGCGGATCAGATCATCGTCCTGCGCGAAGGCCGTATCATCGAGCGCGGAACTCACGACGAACTCCTGGCGCTCGGCGGTTATTACGCCGACCTTTATCAGAAGCAGCTTCTCGAGGAAGAATTGGAACGCGAATGAGCGATTTTCGCGAAGAAGAAAAATTAGGCAAGATCTACGACACGCAGATCACGCGGCGCCTGATGAAGTATATGTGGCCGTACCGCTGGCAAGTCGTGATCGCTCTGTCGATGACGTTCGCGGTTGCCGGCATGGGCATCGTGGGACCATACCTGTTTCATATTGCGGTCGATCACTATATCGATCCTGGCTTTCGGCATTCAATTACGAGAAACGCGGCGTTGATCGGCGTCATGTGGATGGTGGCGGCATATTTGGGGACGTTGCTCGCGAGTTTTGGCCTGCAATATGTGCAAGTCCGCATCATGCAATCCGTCGGGCAGCAAACCATGTACGATCTGCGCAAAGAGATCTTCCAGCATCTCCAGCGCCTCCCGATGAGCTTTTTCGACCGCAGCCCAGTAGGGCGGCTGGTGACGCGTGCCACAACCGATGTGGATGCGCTCAACGATCTCTTCGCCTCAGGTGTGGTCGCGATGCTCAATGATTTCGTGCAACTCTTCGGCATGGCGATCTTTCTTTTGTGGTGGCATCCGATGCTTGCCCTTGCCACCCTTTCGCCGCTTCCGTTGATGGTGCTGCTGACTTACGTTTTCCGCAATCACGTTCGCGGCGCAAACCGCGGCATTCGGACGTCCATTGCCCGTATCAACGGCTTCCTGCAGGAACACATCAGCGGCATGGCCGTGGTGCAGCTATTCAATCGTGAGCGCAAGGCCCGGAAGCAATTTGCCAACCTGAACCGCGCTTATATGGAAGCGTACAAAGACGCAATCAACGCCTTCGCTTATTTTTTCCCGGCCGTGGAGTTTTTGAGCATGGGCGGAATCGCGCTCCTTTTTTGGGTCGCTGGTGTGCGTGTAATAGGCGGGACAATCGCCGTCGGAGTGCTGATTTCATTCATGATGTATGCGCAGAGCTTCTTCCGGCCGATTCAGGATTTGAGCGAGAAATTTAATATCTTGCAGGCTGCTATGGCGGCCTCGGAACGCATCTTTCAACTGCTCGACGAGCCGGTTCCCGTCGCCCCGGCGGATCATAGGCGCTCGTTGCCTTCGCCGCGCGGCGAAATCGAGTTCCGCAACGTTTGGTTCGCTTATCGCGGCGGAGCAGCGCCGAAAGAGGAAGATTGGGTCCTGCGGGATGTTTCCTTCCGCGTAGAGTCGGGCCAGAACCTGGCCATCGTTGGGCACACCGGCGCGGGCAAGACCACCATTATTCAGCTCCTGCTGCGCTTTTATGATATCCAGCGCGGCCAGATTCTTCTCGACGGTGTAGACATTCGCGAGATTGACTTGCAGCATCTGCGGAAAATGTTCGGAATTGTTCTCCAGGACCCCTTCCTTTTCACTGGCACGCTCGAATCGAATGTCCGCCTGGGCACGGAAGCGATCGATCGCTCGGTTACGGAGCGTGCACTCAGGGAAGTAGGGCTCGGACCACTGCTTGAATCTCTAGCGCAGGGAGTCGCAACACCTGTCACCGAACGCGGCGGCACTCTTTCGGTCGGTCAAAGGCAGTTGGTCAGCTTCGCCCGCGCCCTCGCGCACAATCCGAACTTTCTGATCCTCGATGAAGCGACGTCGAGCGTCGATACCAAGACCGAGCTTCTGATCCGCGAGGCTCTCGAGCGTTTGCTCACCGGCCGCACCGCCATCGTAATCGCGCATCGCTTGAGCACCATCCAGCACGCGCATCGCATTCTCGTGTTCCATAAAGGACGCTTGCGCGAACAAGGCTCGCACCAGGAACTGCTTGCGCTTCACGGCATCTACTACCGCCTCTACCAGCTCCAATACAAGGAGCAGGAAATTTCGGCGCCGCTGGCCGGGGCTGCGCTCTCCGGATTTTCGGAGCCCTTGCCTGCCGATGATTGACGCGGCACCATCGCACCCAGCTCATCCGCATGACGCCACCTCGAATCCTCATCTCCGCCGGTGAAGCTTCGAGCGATATGTATGCGGCGCGCCTGGCGACCGCGCTGCGCCAGCGCACTGGCGCACAACTCTTTGGCATGGGCGGCCCTCGCATGGCCGAGGCGGGCGTCGAACTGATTGCCGACTACCATGAAGTTGCGGTAGTCGGCATCTCGGAAGTGCTGCACAAGATTCCTTCCGTCGTTCGCGTTCAGCGCAAGCTGGCCGCGGAAGCCTCTCGCCGCCGCGCCTCTCTCGGAATACTCGTGGACTCTCCGGGTACTCATCTGGGAGTTGCTCGTCGCCTGAAAAACGCCGGCATTCCAGTCGGTTATTTCATCGGGCCGCAGGTGTGGGCGTGGCGGGCCGGACGCGTCCGCGTTGTTAAACGTCTGGTGAATCGCATGGTCGTTATCTTCCCCTTCGAGGAGAATATCTATCGCGATGCCGGAGTCCCGGTGGATTTTGTCGGCCATCCCCTCGCTGACGTAGTTCGGCCAACCATGAACCGCGAGGATTTTGCAGCGTGCCACGGAATCGATCCCGAGCACCCGATCGTGACTTTTCTTCCCGGCAGCCGCCGTAACGAAATCGCCCGGAATTATCCGCCGGTCCTGGAGGCTTGTGAACTTCTGGCGCGCGAGATGAAGCCGCTGGGCGGATTGCAATTCGTTCACGCGGTAGCGCCCGGCCTGGATGATAGCCTTTTCACCACCTATAGCGATCGCTCGGGCGTGGACATCAAGCGAATAAAAGGTGCTGCATATGACGCGCTGGCCGCCGCCGATTGCGCTATCGTTGCCAGTGGGACAGCCACCATCGAGGCTGCACTTCTGGGTACTCCGATGGTCGTCATCTACCGCGTCGCTAAGACAACGGCGGCAATCCTGCGCCGAATGGTACACACTCCTTTTTTCAGCATGGTCAATCTAGTGGCGGGACGCCGTGTGGTACCCGAGCTGATTCAAGACGATTTCACACCGCGGGCCGTCGCCGCAGAAGTTCGCTACCTCTTGGAATCGATGGAAACCCGCGATGAGATGAAAACGGGACTCGCTGAGGTCCGCGCTAAGCTCGGCTCCGGGGGCGCCATCGAACGAGCCGCCGATGTTTTCGCCAGAATGCTGTAAATCCGTCTCGCCCGCGGGCAACTGCAAGTACTTATCTGGTATCTTAAAATAAGCTGAAGTTAGCTAGATCGTCCGCTTCCGGAGAGGAATCCGCTTGATTAAAGCGTATCAATTGACGGCTATCCTAGTGTTGTCTCTTCTGGCGACGTCCGCCGCCGCGGCGCAAGGCTCGCACGCGTTTCCTTTTCGGGCCACGAATTACGATGTCGAAGTGATCATCAATCCGAACGATCAGACGATCCAGGCGCAAGCCAAGGTGGACTTCGTGGCCGATCGGGTCGCGAAGACGCTGCTCGTTGAGCTGCACCCGGATTTGCGAGTCACTTCCGTAAAATCCTCCGATGGACATGCTCTGAACTTCGGGCGCGATAACAACTCACCTTTGTTGCTCACGGTGGAGCTGCCAGGCGCGGCGACACCGGGAAAACGGATCACTCTCACGTTCGAGTACAACGGGCCGATTTCGAGCGCGGACGATAGCCCCACAAAGGGCGTCCGCTTCGCCTCGGTTGACAAAACCTCGGCCTACCTCTTGCTTCCGGCGCGCTGGTTTCCACTCACCGATTTCCCGTCGAATCGCTACACGGCTACCTTCAACATCATCGTCCCTAGCACTTTCACCGTTGCCGGCACAGGAAAGGCGGATTCCCCGGTTGCGCAACCGGGAATCGGCGTTGGCGCTCAGAGCCAGTCGTCTTACGTGTTCCACTGCGGGCAGCCCGGTCCGGTAGGCTCCTTCGTGGCCGGCAATCTGCAATTCTCGCCGGTCTCTGCGCAGGGTGACCAATTCGCGTTCTACACGCAGCCCGCTCACGCATCCACTGCCGCGGCATATGGAAACGCGCTCGCGCAGATCATGGGCTATTTCTCTGACACGTTCGGCGCCTTCGCAAACCAGCCCAGCATTACCGTGGCGGAAATGCCGGATGGCTCGCTTCCCGGATATTCCGCCCCTGGGCTGCTGTTGATCAGCGCTCGCGAGTGGACTCCCAGGGTGAACGATCGCTTACTGTCGCAACTCGCGGCCGGACAGTGGTGGGGATACCAAGTGCTGCCTGCTACGGCGTCCGATGTGTGGATCACCGACGGGCTTTCCCGTTATGCCGAAGCGATGTATGCGGAAGAATCCGGCGGAGTGGCTGCACTCAACAAGGCGCTTGAGGATTTCGCGGTGGGCGCGCTGATGTTTGAGCAAGACACGCCAATCGCGCAATCCGATCGCGTCGGCGCCTATTCCGACGAGTATCACTCGATCGTCGCGGACAAGGGCGCTATGGTTTTTCACATGCTTCGCGCCCAGTTAGGGGATGACGCATTCACGGCTCTACTTCGCGACTTCTACAAGCAGCATGCCGGTAAAACCGCCACGATTGATCAATTCGAGAAGTTGACTGCCGCGAAGGCCCCCGCGCCCAAACCGGGCAACCCCCGTTTTAACCTCGTCTCGTTTTTCTCTCAATGGTTGAATTCCACAGGCATCCCCGAATTCAGCCTGGAATACATTGTTTATCGGACACCGAAAGGCTTCGAAGTAATTGGCAAGATTCACCAGGAACTGGACACGTTTCGCATGCCGGTTGAAGTGAAGGTCGATACCGAGGGAAACCCCGAATACAAGCAAGTTCTCGTCACCGGCACTACCTCCGAATTTAGAATTGATACGTTTGGACGACCAAAGCCCAACGGCATCACCATCGATCCAAACAACAATCTGCTCAAATCCAGTCCGCAATTGCGCATTCGCGCCACGATCGCCCGCGGCGAGGCGCTGGCGCTTGTCGGAAAATACTACGAAGCGATTCAGGAATATCAGCACGCGCTGGATATCCAGCCGACGGACTCGCTCGCTCACTTCCGCATCGGCGAAGCGATGTTTTATCAGAAAAACTATCAAGCGGCCGCCAATGCGTTTCGCTCAGCGTTGGGCGGCGACCTGAATCCCAAGTGGGTTGAAGTGTGGGCTCACATTTACATCGGCAAAATTTACGATGTGCTCGGCCAGCGCGAACGCGCCGTCAATGAATACAATCTGGCCCAGCACACCAGGGACGATACGGCCGGCGCGCAGGAAGAAGCGGCGCGATACATGCGAGTGGCCTACAATCCCGAAAGCACCGCCCCAACGCCTACCGCAACTAACAGCGGCTCACAGGCCCAGGCTCCCGCGCCCGCCGGCGATTCCGCCGCCGACAAACAACCTGTCCTAAAGAGGCGCCCTGAAAACAACTAACTCGATCAGTCTTCGTTAGTTTTCTGAAGGTCCTTGAGAGCAGCCACAAAAGTCGCGTGCGCCGCCTGATCAAACAGCACGAAGTAAACTTTTTCTACGGGCGTTGGCTGTTCGAAATGTTTCGCGGCCTCTCGTAACATGATGTCCGCGCATTCGCGAATGGGAAATTGCGCGATTCCCGTGCCCACGGCTGGAAACGCGATGGATTTCAGCCCGTTCTGCGCCGCGATGCGAAGCGCGTGCGCGGTCGAGCTGCGCAACGACGCAGCCGACGTTCTGCCGCCCAGTTCCATGCTAGCCGCATGGATCACGTAGCGCGCTTTCAGTTTGCCGCCGGAAGTAATCGCCGCTCCACCCAGCGGAATCGTCCCAATCTCATCGCATTCCATCTGAATTGCAGGCCCTCCCTTGCGACGGATTGCCCCGGCCACTCCACCGCCCAGTTGGAGCTCGTTATTGGCGGCATTCACGACGGCGTCAACATCCATTTCCGTCAGATCACCTTGTAGAATTTCGATTCGCTCGAGCGAAATCATGTGAGCCGCCTCTTCGCAATATTGGGACCAGTGCGGCAAATCAATCGAGTTGCCGGTAACAATGATCTCAGATTCATTCGGAGAGCGCGCGGGTCATGTCGCGTTGGAAAAATTGCGCGGCTAGGATGAACAGCAACCCGCCGACGAGCGTCGTTATTGCGGCGGTGGACATGGAGTAGCGAATTGCGGCTGTGCCGAGGCGTTGGGCGTAGTGGTCGTTGAAAACGCCGATTAGGAATGGACCTAGTCCCAGCCCAATCAGCTCCGAAATGAGATAGACAATCGACGTTGAAAACGCCCGCATCCCCACCCTTACCACGGAATGCGTAGCGCCAACGATGGGTCCCACGTGCACTGGAGACATCATCGAAACAATAGTGAAGCCGATAGTGCACACGAATAGGCTTTTCGCGAATACGAAGAGGAGCACGCCCGGGAATGCGAGTATCGAACAGATCGCCGAAACGTAAATTCGCCAACGCACGTCCTTGCGCCCCAGCCAATCCGAAAGGTAGCCTCCCGCGAGCGTGCCAAACAGGCTAGCCCCGGCTCTCACCAGGCCAAAGGTGGTGCCGATTTGAGCGGTATTGAGGTGGTGGATTCGGCCGAGGAAAGGCGCGGTCCAGACCCCGAAGCCGAATTGGGTAAAAGTTGTAAAGCAAAACCCGATGAGGATCAGCACGTAGCACCGCTGGCCGAACATGAAGCGGAAAGTCTCGAGCAGGTTCTGCTGGGCCGTGCTCACCTTTTTGTGCTCCGAACGTCCGCGCACCGGCTCCCTCACTGTAAAACGAAATAGCAGCGCCATCAGGACGCCGGGTATTCCGGCCACCAGAAACGCATCGTGCCAGCCATAATATTGGTTCACCCAGCCGCCGATGAGAAAGCCGAGTAGCCCCCCAAACACCGGCCCAAGCTGATAAATCGACATCGCGCTCGATCTCGTTTCTCCTGGAAAAAGATCGGAGATCATGGAGGCCGAAGGAGCTGTGCCCGCGGCTTCGCCCACTCCTACGCCAAATCTCGAAAGAGTGAGTTGCAGCGCGTTGCGCGCGATTCCAGCCAGCGCCGTCATCCCGCTCCATAGCACCAGGCCCCAAGTGATGATCGAGCGGCGATTTCCTCGGTCGGCCCATCGCGCCACCGGCGCAGCCAGGATCGAATACATGATCACGAAGCCGAACCCCGAAATGAAACCCATCATCTTGTCGGAGAGGTGATAGTCACGCTTGATGGGGTCGATCAGAATGGTGATGACGGTGCGGTCCAGGAAGTTCAGGGAGTAGATCAGCGTCAGCATCCCGAGGGCGTAGTACGCCGCGCTGGAAACCTTTCCAACCGAGGTGGGCGCGATCTCAGCGGTGGCGGTGTTCTTTTCCTGCATCGCTCTCCTGGATGCCCGTGCGGCCTTCACTGGTGGCCGCATACCGCGACATTGCGAATGGCACGGGCGAGCCTATGCTGTGTTCGCTCCCCCGTCAATCGAGATTCGCCGGATGATTATTCCGGATGTTTCCTCCTTGTCTTTCCTAGTCACTCCGTGAATATGATGGTCTCGAAATCATCATGCAAAACGCAGACAAGCCTCGACTCGTATTGGACTCAGTTATCCTTGGCATCATTGGCGGCCTCGCCGCTCAGCTATTCACATGGATGTTGCGGCTTTCCGAGAAGTTCTTCCTAGTTTGGCTGGCTGGTTATCACCCTCCGGAACTGCCGGAAGAAGGCGGAGTCCTTCGACAGGTTATCGGGCCTCACGGTTTGTGGCTGATACCGTTGGCCACAACTCTAGGCGGACTGATATCCGGGATCCTCGTGTACGGCCTGGCGCCTGAGACGGAGGGCCACGGCACTGACACCGTGGTCAGAGCGCTTCATTGGACCGGCGGCGTAATTCGAGCGCGTGTTCCCGCCGTGAAGATGGTTGCCTCGGCCATTACCATTGGATCGGGGGGATCGGCCGGCCGCGAAGGTCCCACGGCGCTCATCGCTGCGGGTTTTGGCTCCATATACTCGAAGTTACTGCATCGTCCCGAACGGGAGAGACGCCTGCTTGTCCTGATGGGGATGGCTGCGGGTCTCTCCGCTATATTTCGATCTCCCATTGGAACGGCTATCTTCGCTGTCGAAGTTCTTTACAGCGGCATGGAGTTCGAATCTGAGGCTCTCATCTACTGCATGCTCGCCGCCATCGTGGCCTACGCCGTCAACGGTTGGTTTGTCGGTTGGCGATCGTTATTTCAGATGCCACCCAGCGTTTACGTAATCGGACTGCCGGATTATGGTTGGTACATTGCACTGGGAGCGGCGAGCGGCATTGTCGCCTCGGTTTTTCCGGAGATATTTTATCGAGTCAGAGACGCGTTTGCCGCCTTGCGGATCCCGCCATGGACGAAACCGGCCATCGGTGGCCTGGGTGTGGGCCTGCTGGCTCTGCGATTACCCCAAGTGCTGGGCGGCGGTTACGGTTGGATCCAGCAAGCGATCGACGGTCAGTTGGCCGTGCACCTGCTCCTCCTTCTTCTGGTCGCCAAAATCCTGGCATTGTCCCTCACTGTTTCATCTGGAGGTTCAGGCGGTGTGTTTGCGCCTAGCCTGTTTGTCGGCGCGATGCTGGGTGGAGCACTCGCCGGAATCTTCCACCATGCGCCAGCCGGTTTCGTGGTCATCGGGATGGCGGCGGTCTTCGGCGGTGCCGCGCGCGTCCCGATTGCGACGTTGCTGATGGTTGCGGAGATGACCGGCGGCTATCAACTGCTCGTTCCCGCGGGACTGGCCGTCATGCTGAGTTTTCTAATTCAAGTGAAACTCTCGTCTTTTTTTAAGTACGGCAGCTTGTACGAGGCCCAGGTAGCCGCCAGCATCGATTCACCGCCGCATCGGGCTGAACACGTCAGGATTGCGCTGCGGCTGTTGGACCAGGGCAAGATTTCCTTGCCACCGGAACTTAACCATCTTCATCTTGCAGCCCTTTTGCAGTCGGGGATGGCGTTGGACCTCCCGGATGGTTCGCAATTGATGGTTGGCGCGCTTCGGCCCGAAAGTCCCTGGGTGGGAAAGGCGATTCAGTCCCGCACTCTAAGTCGACATTTAGCCGACTCAAAAATCGTGGCCGTATTGCGGGGCAAGTCGGTGATGATTGCTCGGCCCGAAACCGTCCTGCAGCCGGGCGACCGGCTCCTTATGATCGCTCCGCCCGATGCTCAGGCAGAACTGGCGCCGCATCTTGCTCCGCCTTCAGCAACGAATCCCCAGCCGGCTGGGGCGTGATTTCTACCAAATTCAAGTGACGCCTGGAAAGCGGCCTTCGCCGGGCTCGCGATTGTGCATCCCTGCCACAAGAGATATCCTTTCGAGCATTCATGAATTCGACGACCAGCAACCTGCCTTTGCCATTCGATCACGTGGAGGCCCACGCCCACCTCTCAAGAGTGGATAAGCACTTGGCCCGCGTGATCGCGCAGGTGGGAGGATTTCAGTTCAAGCTCGACGAGTGCGACAGCGTGTACGAATCGCTGCTCGAAGCCATCATGCACCAAAGCATCGCTGGCAAAGCCGCGCAGGCGATCTTCGCTCGCATCAAAGCTCTCGGCGCAAACGGCAACTGTCCGACGCCCGAAGAACTGCTACGCGTGCCGAAGGTGAAGCTGCGAAAGGCTGGCCTTTCGAAAGCAAAAGTCGCGGCCGTCAGAGATCTCGCGCAGAAAACAATCGACGGAGTTGTGCCCACCATCGAAGACGCTGAAAAAATGTCCGATCAGGAACTCGTTGAACGGTTGATTTCCGTGCGCGGTATCGGCCCGTGGACCGTGGAGATGTTCCTAATCTTTCGGCTGGGCCGCCCGGACGTTCTCCCGATCCACGATTACGGTGTGCAGAAGGGATACGCGATCACCTACCGCAAAAGAAAAATCCCCAAGCCGAAGGAACTTCTGAAGTTCGGCGAACGCTGGCGGCCTTATCGGTCCGTGGCGAGCTGGTACATGTGGCGCGCGGTGCAGCTTGCGGGACCGTCCGCCCGCAAGATCACAAAAAAGGCAAGGAAACAAGAAACGCGTCGTTGTGAACAAACGCGCGATACTCAACCGCCTTTAAAAGCACTTCAGGCCGACTTTTCACGAATGGCGAGGAACAGCGCGATCAAACCTGCGACCAGGATACTGCCTTCGATGTCCACGGAGGCGGTGTGCAAATGATCGAATTGAGCGCGGCGCGAGTCGCTGGCAGGAGTGGCCTCGACGGAACCCATCTGCGCCCGCAACAAGTTCATCCGAGGGACCACGTAACCCTGCGACATAATCGTAAGCAGGCCATTAGAATCACGATCAGCACCGCCGGTTCGATAAACGCGCGCAGCGATTTACCGATTGCCACCGACGCACCCACGAAGGTCAAGGCGGCGATCAATCCCATCAGGTGCAGCCCGCCGAGGGTGAACCCCACCAGCAGCCCCGCCTGATCGCGGTTCGGCAATACCGCGAACGCACCCCGCGTCACCACGGCGGCGAAATAGATAATCGCGCCGATCCACGCGCCCAGCGCCAAGACCTTCGCAAATCTCAGCATTCGAATCATCAAAACACCGTTGAGCGATCTCGAACGGTAGCGAAAGCGGGGAGAAAAGTCGATAGCGAACACGCGTGTGAAAGAGGCCATCTAACCCCCGATTCCCGTTTCGCGGGCCCATTGACGCGCAGCCCCTCACATCGTAGATTGTGCGCCGACGCTGCCCTGCGAAAGAGCGTCTGCGACGAAGGGATTACAACGAGACCAATCAATCGATTAACTCCACATTTCAAGATTTCCGGAGGACGGCAAATGCGATTTCCTATGCTGACGCTGCTGGCGGTGCTGGCGACAACAGTTCCGGCCGCGGGCCAGGATGCCTGCTCCTGGTCGCGCGACCTGCGCCTCGTCAACGGCAAGATTCATACTTTCGATTCGCAGGATCGCGTCGTCAATGAAGTGACGATTCAGGAAGGGCGCTTCGCCTATATCGGCCCGCCGGAAAATCGCAAACTAAATCCTTGCACGAAAGTAATCAATCTCCACGGGCGTGTAGTCGTTCCAGGTCTGATCGACAATCACAACCACTTCGTATTGTTTAGCCAGCGCCCGGGATACGACGTGATGGTCGAGACGGCGACAAACATCCCTCAGGCGATGGCGCTGCTCAAGGAGCGCGCCCGAACCGTTCCTGCTGGAGTCTGGGTGACAGCGATTGGCGACTGGACCCCTCGTCTGTTCGCGGAGAATCGGCTGCCAACCCTGGCGGAACTGGACCAAGCAGTGCCAGACCATCCTGTATTCTTCGCCACGTTCGGTCCTGCAGTTACGAACAGTCTGGGGAAAAAGTTTTTCGAGAGCAAGGGCGTCATCGTCGGCCCGACGGGTGCGCTGGCAGGTCCTGCCGCCAACGCCGCGCTGGGGCTGTTGCGCCACATGCAGACTCTCGAGGACAAGATTCGCAGCGCCGAATATGCTCAGTCGTACGTGCTGCGTTACGGTCTTACGACCAGCGTGGACATGGGAGTGTTCGCTGACCCTGACAGCCCCGATTTGCAGGACGACTTTACGTTTCCCGGGATTGCGAGCGCCAATCCGTGGGCCGTCTATGACCAGATTCTCGCGCTAGACCACGAACACAAGCTCGACGAGCGCGTCCGGCTTTTCATGATCTCGATGGACAAAACGATGGCGCTGCCGCTCTTGACCGAGCGTCTGCTGAATGTCTTCCCGGATTTTGGCGACAATATGCTTCGCGTGTCCGGCATCGGCGAATTTGCCAGCCCGTGGTTTGCGAATTTTGCAGGTGGGCAGCACCCGGAGAATTACGAAACGGCGCTACAGTTGGTCGCTAAGCACGGCTGGACGTACCAGCAACACACCCTGTCTCTGGCGGAGGTGCAGTTCACGGCGCAAACCTATGAAAAGGTCAATGGCGTCACGCCGATCGCCGATCTGCATTGGTCGATTGCCCATGTCCCGGCGATTGACCTGCAGACGCTTCAGTCCATGAAAAACATCGGGGTAGGCATGGCCCTGCACGGCTGGAAATATCTTCAGGGCGGCCAGGGCACGCCCGCCGGCCAGCCTGCAGGCCCGCCCTATCGCACGATCCTTGAAAGTGGGATTCACGTTGGCGCGGGTTCCGATGCGGGCGACATTTCCATGCTCGATCCTTGGTTCGAAATCTATTACATGGTGACTGGCAAAGACTGCACGGGTGCGCTGATCAATTCCGGGGAGCAGGTCACGCGCCAGCAGGCACTCCGCATGTATACAGCCGACAACGGCTGGTTTTTCCACGAGGAGAACGACCTCGGGTCGATAGAAACGGGCAAGCTCGGCGACTTGGCTGTCCTAAGCGACGACTACTTTGATCCCAAGCGAGTCCCGGACGAGGGAATCAAACAACTAAAATCTGTGCTCACCGTTGTCGGGGGCCGCACTGTGTACGACGACATTCATTAGGAGTCGCAATCTGCTCTCCCCTCCGCTTCTTGACTCGGGTGTGGAGCACGAATAGACTGAATGTGTTCTTGGTAGAGGCGCGGAGGCCACGAGTAACCGGGTTTGAAGTTCCGAGCAGGTTCGGAGGCCGGGCGAAAGGGGAAATTGGGCAGGATGCTCCGCCGAAATCGCTTCGATAAACTGCGATCGAAACGATTGGGGGATAGGCTGAAAGGCCTGTTCACTGTCATCCGTTGAAGGACGGGTGGAGCGCTATCGAGGAGCGAAGACGCGATGGTTGTTTCGCGTATCCTTCCTTCTCTTTTCCGTTCCATCCAGTTCGATTTATAGAATGGCTTTGAGGGCTAGAGCCGTGTTCACCTGGGCACTTCACGGCGGGGTTGAAACCCCGCCCTTCTCAAATCCGTGATGTGATTGACGTAAAGGACCCTGGAACGGATGAATGCCATTCAACTAACCCGAGCCCTGGTCGATATCGAGTCGGTCACAGAGAATGAGGGCCGAGTAGGCGCTTATCTGCACAACCATCTTGCGAAACTTGCAGCGGGCACGGGCGGGTGCGTGGAAAAAATGGAAGTCGAGCCCGGTCGATTCAACGTGCTGGCGTGCTGGGGAAATCCAGTTGTGACGCTGTCGACGCACATGGACACCGTGCCGCCCTTTTTTGCCTCGCGCGAGGACGCGGATTTTGTCTGGGGACGCGGTGCGTGCGATGCGAAAGGCATCATCGCGTCAATGACCGGGGCGGCCGAGAAACTGCTCGGAGAGGGCGTTAGGAACTTTGCGCTGCTGTTCGTGGTGGGCGAAGAGCGCAACAGCAAGGGAGCTGAAGTGGCGGCGCGCGCACCTCGCGGCTCAAAATATCTGGTGAACGGCGAACCGACGGAAAATAAGGTGGCACTGGCGTCAAAAGGGATTCTGCGCTTTGAGATCGAGGCGCACGGGCGGATGGCGCACTCGGCCTACCCCGAACTGGGCGAATCGGCTATTGAGGCGCTGCTGGATACCTTGGACGCGGTGAGGCGCATTCCGCTGCCGCACGATCCACTGCTTGGTCCCTGCACGATCAACATCGGAACCATTTCGGGAGGGCGCGCACCCAACGTGATTGCAGACGCGGCCAAAGCCGAAATTCTAGTGCGTTTGGTTGGCGATCCGGGCCCGCTTCGGGAGGCTTTCACGGGCGTGGCCGGGAAAAATGTGCAGGTGACGGAAATTCTTTGCATCCCGCCGATGCGATTTCAAAACGTCGATGGAATGCCGACAACGGTTGTATCCTACACCACGGATGTGCCGATGTTCGGGACCAGTTGGGGAACGCCGCTGTTGCTTGGGCCGGGGAGCATTCACGTGGCGCATACGCTCGAGGAGCGGATATCAAAGCGCGATTTGACGGAGGCCGTGGAGATGTATGCCGGCGTCACAAGGAAACTATTGGCGGCCGGGTAAGCTAGGAACTCTTGATGAACCTCGCGATTGTCGGCTATGGGAAAATGGGGCGGCTGATTGAACAATTGGGTCCGGAATACGGATGCGAGGTGAAACTTCGGCTGGATGTGGATAACAATGCGAAATTCGAAGGGCTGACGAAAGAGAATTTTCGGGGAATTGATGCCGCCATGGAATTTTCGACTCCGGCAACCGCGCCAGAGAACATCGAGCGTCTGGCGCTGCTGGGAGTGAACGCGGTGATTGGGACAACAGGATGGTTCGGCGAAATGGAGCGGGCGCGATCGGCCGTCGAGCGCGGCGGGACGGGGCTGGTGTGGAGTCCCAACTTTTCCGTTGGGGTCAGCGTGTTCAGCAAGATCGTTGCAGAGGCGGCGCGGCTGTTCGCGCATCAACCGGAATATAGCGCGTGGGCCTGGGAAATCCATCACGCGACGAAAAAGGACGCGCTTTCGGGCACACTCCTCGCGCTGGTCGAAAAAATGAAACAGAACGGCTACGAGAAGCGAATCGATACGAGCAGCAGCCGCGCCGGCGCGCACCCCGGCACGCACGAGGTTGGATTTGATTCCTCGGCCGATACGATAATCATCCGCCATACGGCGCGCAGCCGGGAAGGTTTTGCGCGAGGGGCGCTACGCGCGGCGCGGTGGATCGTCGGCAAAAAGGGATTTTTCAACTTTAGCGAGATTGTAAGCGAGCTGGAGTAGTGTAGCGGAAGGAGGCAGGGCAATGTTTACAGGATGCGGCACGGCGCTGGTGACTCCGTTTCGGCAGGATCTTTCGCTGGATGAAGATGCGCTGCGGCGCTTGGTGCGGCGGCAGGTGGATGCAGGGATCAGTTTTCTGGTCCCTTGCGGCACCACGGGTGAAAGCCCCACGTTGAGTCGCGAAGAGCAACTGCGCCTGGTGGAAATCACGATTGAGGAAGGGCGCCGCTCAAAGACGCCGGTGGTGGCCGGCGCGGGCGGAGCCAATACGGCCCACGTGATCGAAATGGCTCGTGAATTTCAGGCGCTCGGCGCGAGCGGAATTCTGTCCGTGACGCCCTATTACAACAAGCCCACGCAGGAAGGCCTCCATCAGCATTACAAGGCGATTGCCGAGGCGATTTCGCTGCCGATTATTCTCTACAATATTCCAGGACGCACGGGAGTCAACATCGAGCCGGCTACTCTGGTCCGGCTGGCCGAGATCGAAAATATTGTGGCTGTAAAGGAAGCATCCGGAAACATTTCGCAAATCGCTGCGATTCTCGATAAGGTACCGCCGAGATTTTTGGTGCTGTCGGGCGACGATGCGATCACGCTGCCGCTGATGGCTCTGGGCGGGCGAGGCGTGATTTCGGTTTCGTCCAACGAGATTCCGGCCGAGATGGCGAGGCTTGTACAGCTCGCGCTTGCGAATGATTTCGCCGCAGCGCGCGAGATTCACCGGCGCTATGCACGGCTGATGGAAGCAAACTTCATCGAAACGAATCCCGGTCCCGTGAAAGCGGCGATGGCGCTGATGGGCTTGCTGGAACCGGTGTGGCGGCTGCCGATGGTGGCGCCGAAGCCGGAAAACCTGGCAAAAATTCGCGGCGCGCTCGAATCGGTTGGGCTGGTCCAACAGGTTTATGCTGCGCGCTGAGATCGAGCGGCTGTTTGACGAAAATCCGGAGCGGTACACCAACGAGCGCCAGCAACTATTTCAGCAATTCAAAGACGCTCTCAATACGGGAGAGGTGCGCGCGGCGGAGCCTGATGCGGCGTCTCGAAGCGGCTGGAAAGTGAACGCGTGGGTGAAGAAAGGCATCTTGCTGGGATTCAGGATGGGCGCGATCGTGGACATGTCTATTGACGCGACGCGCCAACCGTTCTTCGATAAGTCCACATATCCGGCGAAGCGGTTTTCGGCGGATTCAGGAGTGCGGATCGTGCCAGGAGGATCGAGTGTGCGAGACGCCTGCTACGTTGCAAAGGGCGTCACTTGCATGCCGCCGATGTTCATCAACGTGGGCGCGTATGTGGACGAAGGCACGATGGTGGATTCGCACGCGCTGGTGGGAAGCTGCGCGCAAATCGGACGGAAATGCCACATCTCGGCTGCAGCGCAGATTGGCGGTGTGCTCGAGCCGGTCGGAGCTCTACCGGTGATTATCGAGGATGAAGCGCTAATCGGCGGCAACTGCGGAATCTATGAAGGCACAGTGGTGAAAAGTCGCGCTGTGCTCGGCAGCGGCACCATTCTGAATCGTTCGACACCCGTGTACGACATCGTGACGGGCGAGGTGCACAGCGCGGGCGTGGACGGCGCTGAGCCGCTGGTGATTCCCGAGAATGCAGTTGTAGTGGCGGGTGCACGCGCCATTCCCCAGGGGCGCGGAAGAGATTGGAATCTTTCGCTGTATACGCCCGTGATTGTGAAGTATCGCGATGCGAAGACCGATGCGAAAGTGCAGCTCGAAGACCTGCTGCGGTAAGTGCGTCAAATCGCGCGAGCGTACCTCATCGTTTTTGCCACCTATGTTCGACGTGATTCGCATTGGAACTTTGTGGATGCAATCACGCCAAGTATGTTTGCCGGGCACAACAGGTTGTGCCGCTACGAAGAGAAGGCAACCCGGACGACCATTGCCAAGTGTGTGATCTTATTTGGCGGCGGAGAGAGAAAGCACGGAGGCGCCAAGGATTCGCCTTGTCGAGCGGTCTTGCATGAAGGCGACAGCCTGCAGGTTCTCGCGCTTCCAATTGGCAGCCAAGCTCAAATCGGGCGCGGCGGAGAAAGCGCCAGCGGAATCCACGCGGCCCAGGACGCGAAGTTCGCGCACGACAGCGCGATGATTCATGTGCGCACCAGCGTTCTCGCCGGCGGTTACATTTGAGGAGAGATCGTCTTCCGTGATTGCGAGAAGAACGTCGGCGCCATGTTTGGCGTTCCAGCCGTCGAAGGGCGCCAGGCTTACACGCAAAAGCACGGACTGCGGGCCCGATGCCGCGCCAGAGCGTTGCTCGATTTGAAGGTTCGCTTTCGGATTCCGCGCGGCTTGCGCAATACCCGCGACTACGCGGCGAGCGTCGTTGCCCACAAATTGCGCCGTGCCGTCGACAACCATCTGAGGGGTGTAAGCAGTGGGAAGATTGAAGGCGTAAACGTAGTTCTGTTGGCGCAACGTAAACCGCGAAGATGAAAATGGATCGCGCCAGCCCTCGTTGTCCCAATAATCGACGTGCTCTTCAAGCGGGATGATCTCGGCGCCGGGCACGGGCTGCATCTGTTCCAGGTGGTAGAGCAAGCGGTCAGCAGGTGGGCAATCGGAGCAGCCCTCCGACGTGAAAAGTTCGACGATCACTGGGTTGGCGGGCTGCGCCGGCTGAGGTTCCAAGATCCCGGCAGCGCTTCGCGCCCCGGGCGCTTTGCCGGTGGCCAGCCCCACTGTTGGAACCAAGAAAGCGATTCCCAACATGCCGGAGATTGCCAACACAAGCGGAATCGCTATTCGCACGCCACACCTCACTATGATTACGCTCGATACTGCCTGTTTAGATGTATCGAGAGGGTGATTCTACCCCTGGTTTCGTTGACGATGCCGTGACAAGGCCCATTCGCTGCTCTCGGGTGTGCATTGACGTACCTGCCCGATTTTGTTATGTTTTTGGGCTGCTCCTGGAGTCCACCTGTGAAACGTCGTACTGCTCGCAGCGCAAATGCCTCCGCTGGAAGCCGTAATCGAATGGATAAAAAGGGGTTACCGGCGGTAAAAGCCGCTCCCGACCCTGACGCGCCCGCTAAACAGCAGCAGTTAAAGCTCTACGAAGAGGCGTTGACACATTTTCAGCAGCAGAAATTTCATCGGGCCCAACAGGTACTCGAACGTGTCTTGGAAGGTCCTAGCAAAGAACTAGGAGACCGCGCAAAGGTTCACCTACGGATCTGCGAACAGCGGATCTCGCGCCTCCCGGCGCCAACGGCCAAGTCACCAGAGGATCACTACACTCAAGGAGTTGCTCTGATGAACCTGGGACGATGGGACGAAGCGCGCGAGCACCTAGATCGGGCGCATCGGGCGACGCCCAAGGCCGATCACATCGTCTACGCAATGGCGGCTCTGGATTGCCTGACCGGGGAGGCCGAGTCGGCGATGAAAAATCTAAAGGTAGCGATTCAGTTGCGCCCCGAAAACCGCTACCACGCTCGCAACGACGAAGACTTTAAGTTTTTGCAGGAAGATCCGCGATTTACCGAGCTGCTGTACCCCGAGAGAGATAGCTCCGCCGGCTGATTTCTCCCGTTCTCAACATGAAGAATAACCGGGAACCTCGCTCACCATCGGTGCGGGTGGTCGCGCTTGGTGGAGGGACCGGTCTTTCCACCATGCTGCACGGCCTGAAGGAGCACGTCGCCGACCTGACAGCGATTGTTACAGTTACCGACGACGGCGGGAGCTCCGGGCGACTACGGCGTGAATATCGCATTCTCCCTCCCGGGGATATTCGCAACTGCATGGTTGCGCTGTCGAAAGACGAGCATCTGCTCAGCAAACTTTTCCAGTACCGATTTCCCGCTGGCCGCGGGCTTGGCGGGCACAGCTTCGGCAATCTTTTTCTGACGGCGCTAACCAACAGTACGGGCGACTTTCCGAAGGCGGTTCAATTGTCCGCACAAGTATTGGCGATTCGTGGGCGAATATTTCCGTCGACGGCACAGAATGTCACCTTAGAGGCGGAACTCGAAAACGGCACGGTAGTGGCAGGTGAGACGAAAATTTCGCGCTCGCGGAGGCGGATTCGGCGCGTTTACCTTGTCCCCCGGCGCGTGCGACCTCTGCCGCAAGCGCTCACGGCATTGCGAGAGGCTGATCTCATCCTCATCGGCCCCGGTTCGCTTTACACCAGCATTTTGCCCAACCTGCTGGTGGAAGAAGTGGTTGAGGTAATCGCGCACGCGCGAGCCACACGAGTCTACATTGCCAACCTGATGACGCAACCCGGCGAAACCCAGCATTACTCTGTCGCCGATCATGTGCAGGCGATCTACGAACATACGAGGCCGGGGCTATTTGACTTCGTGGTGATCAATAGATCGCCCATATCACCGGCCGTACGGAGGCGGTACAAGGCTCAAGGCGCCGAGCCGGTCGACCCCTCACTCGCCGAACTTTCCCAGATGGGCTTGAGCTACGTTACCGGAAATTTTCTGCGGCGAGGAAATGTCGTGCGCCACGATCAATCGCGCCTGACACAGATCCTGCTCGATGAATTCGTGAAGCGGCGCGTCCGCCGATAACTGGCGGCGGCCAGCGGGAGGGTGACTTTAGCCGCCCGTACTGGCAGTTGGGGACATGTAGCCTTCTCGGGCGGTCACGATCACCTTTTTCTTCTTACCTTTCTTATTCACCAGCATCATCGGATTTCCATCATCGTCCAAAACCTGGACTCCGATCTTGTGATATTTGCCGTCCGGCGGCGTAGATGGCGAAAAAACGAGCGTGTACTGGCTGCGCAGATATGACGCGATGGTATTGAAGATGTCCGGCATCTCTGCCTGGAAACGCGGGAAAAACGCGTAGCCGCCGGTCATACGGGCGAACGTCTGAAGTTGATTTTTCGCTTGCATGTAACCGACACCACCTCCGCCCGCCGAATACAGATCGATTTCCTCTCCCATTCCGACGGCGAAAATCGTGGTCTCAGTTTCCTTCAGGCGATTGAGGATCTGATCGAGATTGTGCTTGCTGAATGTGTCGAATCCCGTGGCGAGGAGCAAAATGGACTTCTTCCCCCTCACGTCGCGCATCTGATTCAGCGTTTCGTACACAGCGTCGAATAGAACCGCTTCGTGGAAATTGGGAAAGCCCAGCGTCCGAATGGCTTCGTCGATCGAGCGCTTATCTTGCGTGAAGTCTTCTTGAAGAGTCGTTCGGAGGTCGAAAGTCTTGAGTGCCACCCAATCCTTGTCGTTTAGATGCTGCAGGAAACCGTCAGCCCAATATTGAGCTTTGGCGCCGAAGTAACCCTGATAGTAGCCCCAATAAGTGCTGCTGTACTCCATCAGGATCACGACGGTAATCGGGGCATCGGTAGGCGCGAAGTTCGTGATCTGCTGAGGTTGGCCGTCGTCTAAAACTCGGAAATTCTCCCGTTTCAAACCGGTGACAAGATTGCCATCCTGGTCCGTTACGATCGCGTCGACATTCACGAGGTTGGATTGAACGGAAATTGCCACTTGCGGCGGGGGTGGCGCCTGGCGCTGCGGCTGCCCACTCGGAGTTGAACTGGTGGGCGGCTTTACTGGCTCCGGCTGCTGCGGAGGCGGGGACTGCTGCGGTCCGTTATTCTGCGCGGAGACTCTCCAGGGCTGGATGCCAATCACGGCAATCAGCGCCACCGCCAAAACCATGCGACGACACGCCTTCACCTGCATATTTACCTCACAGACCTTCGATGCCCTCACGGCTTGTCTGGATGGTTGATTGCAATCCAGAAACGAGGCGCGATGCCCTCCCGGGCATGACAACACCACATGATAGTATCGATTTGGTTTGCTTGGCGATGCTCTTTCAGATTCCAGAGGAGGCGAAAAGGATGGCGCGCGGAACCGCAAGAATAGTCCTCATGATCTTCGTGGGTGCGTTGGGCTGCATCCTGCGTGTGCGAGCCCAGAGCCACCCCATGCCCGCTCCGCCTGCGCAACCTCCGTCAGCTGCGTCACCCACGTCCAGCATCGTCGGGATGGAAAATGAAGCCATATCCTGGCTGCAAGGCCTGCTTCGCATCAATACTACGAATCCTCCCGGCAACGAACTTGCCGCAGCGAAGTATCTCGCGGCCATTCTCGATCGGGAAGGGATTCATGCGGAAGTCTTCGAGAGCACTCCCGGACGCGGATTTCTGGTGGCGCGCCTCTCATCCAGCGCGGTGCCGGATCCTTCGCGTGCCCTGTTGCTGATGGGCCATCTCGATGTGGTCGGGGTGGACAGATCAAAATGGAAAGTGGAGCCATTTTCCGGAATCATCCAGGGTAGCTACCTTTACGGCCGAGGCGCGATTGACGATAAGAGCATGACCATCGCCAACCTGGCCGTCTTCATTGCCCTAAAACGTTCGGGAGCACACTTGGATCGCGACGTGATCTTCTTGGCCGAGGGAGACGAGGAAGCGGGTGGCGACGCCGGCATGACGTTCGCCGTCGAAAAGCATTGGGACAAGATTGCCGCGGGTTTCTCCCTAAACGAAGGCGGCCGGGTCTTTGAGAAAAACGGTAAGGTTCAGTACGTTGGTATCCAAACAAGCGAAAAAGTTATGGTCAATGTGGACGTGATTGCCACGGGAACATCCGGCCACGCCTCCGTTCCGCGCAAGGATAATCCCGTCACGCACCTGGCGGACGCTATCTCAAAAGTATCCACCTACCAAGCCCCGATTCAGTTCAACTCCGTCACGCGCGCCTATTTCGATGGCCTCGCCCCGATTGAAGACGATGAAACCGGCAAATGGATACGCGCTCTGCAATCCTCCGACCGCGCTGAGCATGCTGCGCGATGGATTTCAGATGCCAATCCGACTTGGGACGCGATGTTACGCGACACTGTCACGCCCACGATGCTGCAGGCGGGAATCCGACAGAACGTGGTGCCCTCGGAAGCGCGCGGCGTAATCAATGTGCGCCTGCTGCCGGGCAACATGATCGACGCTCTAATCGCTAAGCTGCAGAAGCTTGTAAACGATCCGCAAGTGCGGCTGGAGGTCGAGCCCGGCGGAGGAGAAGCCGCTCCGTCTTCTTCCCTCAGCTCCGACCTGTACGCCAGCATCACGCGGGTCGCGGGCAAAGACTTCCCCTCGGCGCCGGTTCTGCCGTATATGTCCACTAGCGCAACGGATTCCACGCCGCTGCGAATGCGCGCCGTCCAAGCCTACGGCGTTCTCCCATTTCCGATGACGCAAGACGATCTCTCACTGGTGCACGGTGATAATGAACGCATTCAGCTCGATAACTTTCGCAAGGGACTCGAATTCCTCAACGACGTCGTGGTTGATTTTGTTGTGGCCAAATAATGGAGGGATCCCTCGCTGCCTCGAATTCGCTCAAAATACCGCTCGAATCGGCTCCTCACCGTAGACGATTTTTCTTTACACCAACAAGTACTTGCGGGATTTTGACCCTTTGTGTAAAGATTTTCCTCGTATCCTCGGACTCTGCCCTCACCCGCAGAACAGTTTCAATCGCCCTCCCACCTCCGAGTTGTCAGCGCGAACGTGTACCACAGCGCACGCAGCCGAAAAGAGATTTGCCGGCTTTCAATTGACCCAATTGTCGGGGCGATTAGGCGGTTTGTCGCTGTGATCCCGCTGGTACACTTCGAACTTCTTTCGCAACCGCCGCCGCTTCCAGTCGGAAAAGGAATTGCGGAAGTTGAATAGATAGGACCCACGTCGCAGATAGATGTAGCCCACCAGCATTCCGCCCAGGTGGCAGATGTGGCTGACGTTATCACCCGATGCGCCCAGCGTGCCGAAAAATTCGATTGCGCCCATGACGATAACAAAAATCTTCATCGACACAGTGACCGGCAACGGAAACATCCACACCCGGCGATCGGGGAAAAGCACGGCGTTCGCCAGCAAGATTCCGTAGATTGCTCCCGAACACCCTATCGTTGAGCTCAAAGCGCTTCCAAGGAAGTGCGGATCGGCGATTAGGTTTACCGCCACGTTGATAAGGCCGGCACCCACACCACAGAGGAAAAAGTATGTATAGAACCGCCTTGAGCCCCAGGTGTGTTCCAGGTCAGCGCCGAACATCGCCAGAAACAGCAAATTCAGCAAAATATGCAGAATTCCGGCATGAAGAAAGAGGTAAGTGAAGAGCTGCCAGACTCTGAACCCGTGCAGCACCGCATACGGCACCAGTCCGAACCACTGCAGCCAAAATTCCCTTCCCGCGCTGTGAAAAAGTAATTCGGACAATTCCTGCAGAACAAACACACTGATGCACGCGATACAAAGCGTCTTGATGGCTCGAGGAAAGTACCCGCTCAGGTCGAAGCGGTAGCCGCCATAACCGCGAGAGAAATTGCTCACAGAGACCAGTCTAAAGGCTGCAAGGCGCGTAGTCAAAAGACGCCGGGGGTAAGGATGACCGCAGGCAGAGACGATCTATCACCATGGTCTAGGCCGTACGAGCGCTTCGATGTTGCTGCGAGGGAGAAAACGCTTCTTATAATTCCGGCTCACACCGATGTTGTGCGCTAGCGCGTGATTGGCTGGAAGTAATCAGGCAGGCGCCTCTTGGTGTCGCGCAGTATTTCGACGATAGCTTTTCTGTCGGCAAAAGTGAGTTTGCTGTATTTCTTCTCTTTTTCGTGCCCAGATAAAATCTTCCACATGCGCGCATAGACGGCTGATTTCACTTCGTCCGGCAGGGCGTCGAAGGCGTCTGAATCGATCATGTAGCTGCACGGATAACGCATCAGGCGATGTTGAAGATCGAATTGCCGCAGCGAGCGACCCTGGCGGTCGGTGGGACCCTCGCTAGAAAACTTCTCCGCAAAACCTGACGTGCCCTGAATCCGGGAAGTGATGGGCGCCTCATCCACAAACAACGTATAGTCGACTAATTCGCGGGCAGTCTCGCGAACAAGTCTGGCGGTGGCCGCGTCATCCTTGTCCGAGTTCGTCTCATCCCGGTACAAGGAACGGCGAACATCCCATCCCGCGCGAGTGAACAAATTCATCATATGCATTTGGTGCTCGAAAACCATCAGTGCGACGACATCGCTGTATGGAGAGAGGTAGGCAGCCGTATCGAAGTGACCTTGCAAAGATTCTAGCGTTGGGGCCCGGCCCGGCAGCATCGGTTGCAGTTTTCCGGCTTTGTTGACGACGGAATTGCCCATGTGCGGCATCGAGCCGGTCGAGCCAGTCACGTACCAGCCGCCCCAACGCTGCGCAAAGGCGCTGCGATCGTCGGTGAGATATTGTCCCGACCCCGACACGGTCGCGCCATCTGGCTCCGGAAACACGCTGCGCATCAAGGTGCCGGGAACTCCCAGGCTTTCGTGCGACACGTGACACGCCAAACAGTTGACATCGCGCGACAGGCGGACTTGACGCGCTGGGTTCTGGCTCAATGTGTAAAAAATCATGCCTTGCTTGGGATCCTCCGCAGCTACTTCAATGATTGGACCGCCATGTACCCATCCCACTACCACTGAATCGCTAAAGAAAAGGCTGCGCGGGTTGCGCGGGTTGATCCTGTCTGCCTGGAAGCTTGTCTTCGAAAAGACGACCAATTGCGACTGGATCGGGATGTCGAGAGCGTCAAGCACCGATCGCAAGTAGCCTTGTGGACCGTCAAATTTGAGATGAACTTCGCCGAACTGGATCTTTCGATTTAGCTGCGATCCTGGATCGTGAAGCGTTTGAGTGTTGTATTGAATGGCTGGCTGGTCAAGATCGGTGTATGACATAACTGCCCGATCGCCAAACGTAACAGCGACCACCAAGAAAATCAGCCCAGCCATCAAGATGGCGCGAAGCATTTGCGCTCCAGCGAAACACCGAATGATGTCGAATCGAATTGTATCAATTTGGCGAGAAGCATCCTATTGCGCGATCGAGGGACTAGGCGTCGATTGCCGCGCGCAAATCGTTTCGAATGCCGCATCAGAATTTGATTTCTAGCTTGCCTTACGATACGGTCTGATTGTACAAACTCCATTTCTAAATCGGCTCGCAGTCCGCGGAAGCACTTTCGCAAGCACGGTTTGATTTCATTGGCGGAGGTTCAACTAAGGATGTCTGATCCTGTAGCGGAAAAGGTGATCGCTACGCTGGCCTCGGTAAAGCGAGTGCCGGCCGAAAACATCAAGCTCGATACCAACCTGCAGGAAATGGGCATCGATTCGCTCGACGTGTTCACCCTTCTTTTTGAGCTGGAAAACGCCTTCAAAATCTCGATTCCCGATGACGACGTACGCTCCATCAAGACCGTCAACGACGTCGTGGTAGGTGTCAAGAAACTCCTCGCTGCCGCTCCGCCCGATACTTCGGTGGGATCAGCCAGCCCGGCGAGCTAGCGCATGGCATCACGCCGCGTCGCCGTCACAGGCCTTGGAATTGTCTCGCCGCTCGGACTCGATCTGCCCGAAACGTGGCATGGCTTGCGCGAAGGCCGCTCCGCCATCGGACCGATCCGATCGCTCGACGGATCGAGCGTGGGACTCAAAATTCACAATGGCGCCCAAGTCCATGGCTTCGATCCGCTAAAGCATTTTCAGGGCGGCAAAGATGCGCAGCTAGACCGCTTCGCGCAATTCTCCGTAGTCGCGGCTCGCGAAGCCTTCCGCGATTCGGGCGTTGAGCTGACGCCGGAGTTGCGCGAGCAGTCCGCGATCGTTTGCGGCTCGGCCGTAGGCGGCCAAGCGGCGATTGAAGCCGGGTTTGAGGATCTTTGGGTTCAGGGTCGCGGCCGCGTCCATCCGCTCACCATCCCGAAAACCATGGCCAATGCCGGCGCGAGCCACATCTCGATGGACCTTGGCTTGAGCGGTCCGGTCTACACAATCTCGACGGCTTGTTCGTCTGCAAACCACGCCATCGGTCAAGCCTTCCGATTGGTGCGCGATGGCCAAGCGGAATTCTCCATCACCGGCGGCGCTGAGGCGATTTTTACCGTCGGCATGTTGAAGGCGTGGGAAGCGATGCGCGTTATTTCGCCGGACACTTGCCGCCCCTTCAGCAAGGACCGCCGCGGCATGATCCTGGGTGAAGGCGGCGCGATGATGACTCTTGAGCCCTTCGACGCAGCGAAAGCGCGCGGCGCGAAAATCTACGCCGAAATCTGCGGCCTAGGCATGACGTCCGATGCTCACCATCTGACGCAGCCTACGGTTGATGGCCCAGCGCGAGCCATGCGGGCCGCTCTGCACGAGGCGAGCCTGGCGCCAGAAGCTGTGGGATACATCAACGCCCATGGCACAGGGACGCTCGGAAACGATCCGGTGGAATCGCGCGCCATCCGCGAGGTCTTCGGCGCGCACGCGGACAAGCTTGGCGTCAGCTCCACCAAGTCAATGCACGGCCACGCTCTCGGTGCGGCGGGCGCGCTAGAGGCCGTTGCGACCGTCCTCGCTTTGCATCACGGAGTTCTGCCGCCCACTGCAAATTATCTCGGCCGCGACCCCGAATGCGATCTAGATTACATTCCCAATCAGCCGCGAGATGCGCAAGTGGAAGCCGCTCTCTCGAATTCCTTCGCCTTCGGCGGGTTGAATGCAGTGATCGCCTTCCGCGCCGTGACGCGCTAATGTGCTTTCGCGTCAAATCGCGTCGTCTTCCCCCACTGAGGGGCATGGCGTTAGCTGGCGCAAAGCTCGGGTTGGGCCTAGCCCCAGGGGAACGTTGCTCATTCCTGATTATTTGTCGCGGAGGATTTCTGCGTTCGCGCTGGGGGAAACGATGCGAACGAGGCGCTGCCCGTCGAAGAAGAGGTCGACTTCCAGGTCCGGACTCTTCACCGCGAGTTCTTCGAGCTTCTTGCCGCTGGCGTCGTGTGTGCCGGCTGACTCAACGGTAACACTGCCGGGAGTCAATTCCTGCGGCACGAGAACCGAGAATGTCTGCGTTCCCTTCCGATTCCAATCGTAGAGGCTCCCGAGCACCGCGTACTGGTAATACAAGTTGTTGTCGAGGATTACGATCTGGGGGGAATTGAACGTAAACTGCTGCGTGTACGGTTTCACGCCTTCGATGTGAAGATCGATCGTTGCGGTGGAACCATCGAAGCCGATCGTGGCCGAAGCTTTCTTTGCACCCTGGGTGGACCACTCGTAGTGCGCGGGCGTGCCGTCCGAGTGGAGATCGAGAGTGCCAGTGACATGTGAGGTTACCCCAGCGTCCTGTATTTCCGATGTGTCGTGCGTGACCCAATCGCCCCCGCGCGCGCTGATCTCGAACTCTTCCTTGCCCACTTGCTGCCCATTCACAAGAATTCGAAAGGTTCCCTTATCTTGCGTGAAGAGCGCTCCCGGCTTCGGATGCGCTGGCGAAGCGGAGGCGCTTGCTGCCTTCAGTGTCTCTGCGCGCGCGCCGAGGGCGCAAAGCAGAATCGCGGCGGCAAGAGCGCCAAGGGGTG
>CAVPWV010000014.1:0-68705 GCA_963709445.1 uncultured Acidobacteriota bacterium | reverse complement strand
TGGGAAGCTCGAGCATCCGGCCGTCTCGAAGGAAACCCGCAAACCATGCGGGATGCGCGAGCACTTGTGGGGAAAAGCGCAGCTTGGGCAGAAGTTTGTTCCCCATTAGCGCCCCGGCGCCGTTTCGAATATCACGCTCGCGGAAACCGAACGTGCCGGTATCAATCGTGATCGCGAGCACGCTAAACCCCGCCGCCCGAGCCCGGGCAAGGGCCGCCTCAGCCGCTTCGCGTCCGCCGACGAGATAAAGTTGATACCATCGGCACCCTGCGCAAGCGGCGGACACATCTTCCAGCCGGCAGCCCGATATGGTAGTCAAGGTGAATCCGATGCCTGCTTTCGCGGCTGCGCGCGCCCCGCACACTTCGCCCTGGGGATATATCAGGCGGCTGAATCCTACTGGCGCCAGGAGGAAGGGCATGGCTAGTTCCGAGCCAAGAATCTTCGTGCGCAGATCGCAGCCGGAGACCGCCACCGCATTGCGAGGGCGGAATGTGACTTCTTCGAAAGCGCGGCAATTTTCGCGCAAAGTGATTTCGCCCTCAGCGCCACCGTCAATGTAATCGAAGACAACGCGCGGAAGGCGGCGCTCGGCAACGCGGCGCAAATCGGCGATGTTGACGACGCGCGGCGAAGCGACCCTGCGCTCGTCTCGGGTCATCTTTGGACGTCCTCGCTCCGCCCAATATGCGCGGCTGAATGTGATTGAAATGGCAAGGGAATGATTTCCGCGGAGGTCATTCTACCGGGAATTCTGAAGATTTGTTGGCATCTTGCTGGGCCGTGCATTTCGGGAAGATTTCGTGACACGCGTCAAGTAAAGTATAGTCCGCGGGAGGCTTGCAGAGTGAAAGTCGGCGAAGCAATCGCTGAAATTCTAAAGCGCGAGGGCGTTGACGCTATTTTTGGCTATCCGGTGAACCACGTTTTGGAATCCGCGGCGTGCGCCGGCATACGACCGATCATCGTTCGCCAGGAACGCGTCGGGCTTCACATGGCCGACGCTCTTTCGCGGCTCACCAGCGGACGCAAGATCGGCGTTTTCGCGATGCAGCACGGTCCGGGATCGGAAAATTCGTTCGGCGGTGTGGCGCAAGCATACAGCGAATCGGTCCCCATCCTTGTACTCCCGATGGGCTACGCGCGGCGCCTTGCGCAGGTGGATCCGAATTTCAATTCTGTCGCAAGCATGCGCTCGGTTACCAAATCCGCGGAGGCGATCACCTCTCCAGCCGAAATCCCGAACGTCTTTCGCCGCGCTTTTTCGAATCTTCGCAATGGACGCGGCGGTCCTGCGCTCGTAGAGATTCCGCAGGATTTGTTTGCGGAAGATGTGCCCGAGCCTTTCATCTATGAACCCGTAGTCTCCACACGCTATTGTCCCGATCCCGCCGACGTCCGCCGTGCCGCGGCCGCGCTCGTGGAAGCAAAAAATCTCGTCGTTTATGCCGGTCAGGGAATTCATTACGCGCGCGCCTGGGAATCGCTGAAAGAACTGGCTGAGTTGCTTGGCGCCCCTGTGGCAACAAGCCTGCAAGGAAAGAGCGCGTTCCCGGAGGACCATCCTCTGGCGCTCGGCGCCGGGGGCAATGCTTTCCCGCCGATGGTTCCACACTTTCTCGAGAAGGCCGATCTGATTTTCGGGATTGGTTGTAGCTTCACCCAGACGAACTTCGGTATTGCCATGCCGCCCGGAAAGAGATTTATTCACGCGACGCTGGATCCCAAGCATCTGAACAAAGACATTCGCGCCGACATCGGACTTATCGGCGACGCGCGCTTAACGCTTGACGCGCTGCTCGTCGAGATCAAACGCCTCATCGAGAAGCCGAGGCGCTCGCCGGTTACCGGCGAGATTGCGACGATCCGCAAAAGTTGGCTCAACGAATGGATGCCGAAACTAACCTCCGATGCAATTCCTCTGTCTCCTTATCGCGTGATTTGGGATTTGCAGCAAACCGTGGATGTTGCAAATACCATCATCACGCACGATGCGGGCAGCCCTCGCGATCAACTAGCTCCATTCTGGATCACGAAGAAGCCGTTCACTTACATCGGCTGGGGCAAAACCACGCAGCTAGGATATGGCCTCGGCCTCGCCATGGGCGCAAAGCTCGCTTGCCCCGAAAAACTCTGCGTGAATGTTTGGGGCGACGCCGCCATCGGCTTTACGGGCATGGATTTCGAGACTGCCGTGCGCGAGCGGATTCCGATTCTCTCGATCCTGCTGAATAATTTCAGCATGGCTATGGAGATTCCGGTCATGCCCGTCTCCACTGAACGCTTTCGTGCAACGGACATCTCCGGCGACTATGCCGCCATGGCGCGCGCCTTCGGTGGGTATGGCGAACGGGTCACGGAGCCGGGCGAAATTGTTCCCGCAATCCGCCGCGGCATCGAGCAAACGAAAAAAGGCGTTCCCGCGCTGCTAGAATTCCTCACTTCCAAGGAAATCGCTTTCTCGAAGCAATACCATGGTCCCCGCTAGTGTATGCCTTTGCGCGAAGCGCCAGAGCGAACAGTCGAAGAACCTCTCTTCGATTTAACACTTCAATGGCAATTAGCTGGTGCGCGAATAGATCGGGCTAGGTGGCGGCGTCCACGCTGGCGCGAATTTCCTGCCAGCGCTTGGGACGCTTCTTCGCATCGAGGATTTTTTTGCGGAGGCGAATCGACTTCGGCGTCACTTCCACATACTCATCGTCAGCGATAAATTCAATCGCCTTTTCCAGCGTCATGTCGCGTGGCGGAATCAAGCGGATCGCTTCGTCCGCGGACGACGACCGCATGTTCGTCTGCTTCTTTTCTTTCGTGATGTTCACGTTCATATCGTCTTCGCGCGCATTTTCGCCGACGATCATTCCCTCATAAACTTCCACGCCCGGACCCACGAACATTTCCCCGCGTTCCTGGATGCCCCAGATCGCGTACGCAACCGCCACGCCTGGCCGGTCGCACACCAGCGCGCCGGTAAGACGCATGGCCATGTCGCCCGCATATTCAGTCCAGCCTTCGAGCAGCGAATGAATCAGCGCGGTGCCGCGCGTATCCGTAAGCAGTTGGCTGCGCAGTCCGATCAATCCGCGGGAGGGAATGCTGAACTCCATGCGCACGCGGCCGGAATGATGGTTCACCATCTTTTTCATTTCGCCGCGCCGGCTTCCAAGCGATTCCATCACGATTCCGATGAACGATTCCGGACAATCGACAATCAGCATTTCGAGAGGCTCGAGGCGCCGGCCATTCTCGGTGCGCACCACGATCTCCGGTTTGCCCACCATCAGCTCGTATCCTTCGCGCCGCATCGTCTCGATTAAAATCGCGAGCTGCAATTCGCCGCGGCCCAGAACGCGAAATGCGTCAGTCGCGCCCGTATCTTCCACGCGCAGCGAAACGTTGGTCAGCAATTCTTTCTCGAGGCGCGCTCGCAAATCGCGGGAAGTGACGAACTGTCCTTCGCGACCGGCGAATGGCGAAGTATTGATCGTAAACACCATCGTCAGCGTCGGCTCGTCGATCGTGAGCGGCTCGAGCGGCGACGGATTCAGAAGGTCCGTGATGCTTTCGCCGATCTGAATTCCTTCCACGCCCGCGATCGCCACGATATCGCCCGCCGAGACCGTCTCAGCTTCATCGCGCTCCAAACCGCGGAACGTGAAAATCTTGGTGATCTTCGTGGGCTGAATTTTTCCGTCGATCTTCGAGATCGCCACTTCGGTGCCGCGTTGTAGCGTGCCCTGAAACACGCGCGCGATGGCCAACCGTCCAAGAAAATCGCTGTAGTCAAGATTGGTAACCTGAATTTGCAACACGCCTGCGGGGTCGCCCGCCGGCGGCGGAATGGACGCGACGATTTCCTCAAAAAGAGGCTCAAGCGTTGTGGAATCGTCGCCGATTTTGCGATGCGCCACTCCGGTCTTCGCATTCGTGTAGATCACCGGAAAATCGAGTTGATCCTCCGTCGCGTCGAGATCAATAAAAAGATCGTAGATCTCATCGAGCACAACTGCCGGACGCGCATCGGGCCGGTCAATCTTATTGAGCACCATGATTGGCGGAAGCTTTGCGGCGAGCGCTTTTTGCAGAACGTAACGCGTCTGCGGCAGGGGTCCTTCGCTCGCATCCACGAGGACCAGCACGCCATCCACCATGCGCAGCGCACGCTCCACTTCGCCGCCGAAATCGCTGTGACCCGGCGTGTCAACGATGTTGATTTTCGTCCCGCGATACGTGATGGCCGTATTTTTCGCCAGAATCGTGATGCCGCGTTCGCGCTCCAGTTCGTTCGAGTCCATCACTCGCCGTGGCACTTCCTGGTTCTCGCGAAAAATTCCGCTCTGGCGCAGCATTGCGTCCACAAGCGTGGTCTTCCCGTGATCCACGTGGGCGATGATGGCGATATTGCGAATGGGCATTGTCATTGATTGCTCAGGACCGACCCTTGGACAAGACGACTTTTACCAAAAAGAGGGCTTCCGGTTTTCTGTCGAATTGCTTCTTTCATCATACCTGAAATTCGAGCCGCGGAGGAACGCATGATAGAGCCGCGCGAAAGAGAATTGACCAAACGCGACAGGAAATGTGTCAAGTTTGGAACACAATTACATCAATATAGAAACATAGATAGAAACAATTTAGGACTCCTTCAGGGGCATCAACCACCCGGATCCGGTCACAAAGTGTTGGATTCTCGCGGGCTGATTTTTCAACCTCAGCTTGACACTCCGTCGAAGAAAATTTAAGATCGAGGCGAACAAAAAGCGAAACTAAGAGCCGTTTCACCACCCCCTATGAGTTCAAAAACCTCGGCGTTGCGCTTGCAGGTTGAATCCGCTCTCACGGCGCGTGTACCCAGTCCTTTCCAGTATCGCGAACGCCCGCTTGTGGATGCCGTGTCCGCCGGGATTTCTTCCGTGGACACTGTTACGGGAGGACTTCCTCGAGGAAGTTTGACGGAAATTTATGGACCGCCGTGCTCGGGGAAAACCAGTTTGCTGATTTCCGCATTGGCTTCGAGAACCACGGCATCGGAAATGTGCGCTCTGGTCGATGCGCGCGATGCGTTCGATCCACACTCCGCGGAAGCGGCGGGCGTGAAATTGGAACAACTGCTTTGGGTGCGCTGCCGGAATGTGGATCAAGCTCTTCGGTCCACCGATCTGCTCATTCAAGGCGGCGGCTTCGGTTTGATTGCTTTGGATTTGGGCGACACGCCGCCGCAAATTGTCCGCTACGTTCCACTTCAAGTGTGGTTTCGCTTCCGGCGAGCCGTGGAATCAACTCCCACAATCCTTGTTCTTCTGGAGCAGGAATCGAATGCCAAGACATGCGCTTCCCTGGTTCTGGAGCTTCGCGCACAAAAAACGCACTGGTTGCAAACATCGGGGAACGCCGCGGAGATCTCTCTGCCACATTCACCGGCATGCCTGCTCGGCGGCTGGAAGAGCCATGCGGAAATCATTCGTTCTTCGTTGAAGCAAAAAAACCGGATGCTGATTCCGCGGGATCATCTTTTTTCCGATATAGGCGGCGACGGCGCCGATTTTGAAACGGAATTCTTTGGAAATTATTCACACGCAGAACGCGGCAAGCCCAGCGTGGAAGGAGGTTCGAGACCAAGGTGAAGATTTTCATCTGCTCCTTTGCCTCTCCGTCTAGCCGCCATGGCATTCGCTTCTATTTTCGTCCCTCATTTTATGTTGCAAGCGGTTGTGCGCACCGACCCTGCACTGCGGGAACGCGCGCTTGTCCTTATCGACGGAAATCCGCCATCGAGCAGCGTTGTGGGGGTGAACGAAAGAGCCGCGCGGATGGGAATCGAGCCGGGGATGGCGAAAGCAAATGCGGCGCAATTTGCCGGCGTGGAAATTCGTCCGCGCTCCCGAGCGCAAGAAAGAATCGCCCATGCAGCATTGCTCGATATCGGCTGGTCGGTCTCTCCGCGAATTGAAGACGCCGCGGAAGACGCAATTATTCTAGATTTGGCGGGCCTCACCGGCATGTTTGGTCCGGAAAAAGATATTGGAACCCGCCTCGACGCCCTTTCCACCGAATGTGGTTTGTCTTCGCATATTGCTATCGCCTCAAACATAGATACAGCCCAAATCGCCGCGCGAGGTTTTCCTGGAATCACTGTGATTCCGCTTGGGCAAGAATCTCAATATTTGAGTGGCTTGCCTGTGAGCGTTCTTTCTCCTTCCGCGGAAATGGCCGAAACATTGAGCCGCTGGGGCGTGCGTACTTGCGCGGATTTTGCCAACCTGCCGATTTTGCAGCTTTCCGAGCGCCTGGGGCAGGAGGGAGTGCGGCTGCACGCGCTGGCTCGCGGCGAAAGTTCGCGCTCTCTGGTGATTGCCGAAGCGGACCATTTTTTCGAGGAAGAAATGGAGCTGGATGATGCTGTCGAGGAACTCGATCCGCTGTCGTTTCTGCTGGGGCGCCTGCTCGACCAGCTTTGCGCGCGTTTGGCGGCGCGCTCCCTGGCAGCGGCCGCGATTCGCGTGCGCTTCGAACTGCAACCTTCCTTTGAAAATGCGGTGAATATCCGCAAAGAAATATTTCGCGAGAAAAATCGGCCCGGTTGGTATGAAAAGGAGCTACAACTTCCGCTCCCCACACGCGATTCGAAAATGCTTTTGAAATTGCTGCGGCTGCGTTTGCAACTGAATTCGCCCAATGCGCCGATTCAAAAGATCGCGATTGCGGCGCATTCCGCCAGGCCGCGAGCTACTCAAGGAGGACTGTTTCGTCCAAACTTTCCCGATCCGGAGAAGCTCGAACTTACGGTTGCGCGCATTTCTCACGTGGTTGGCGAAACCAATGTGGGTTCTCCATTGTTGATGGACACCCATCGTCCCGCGGAATTTAGGATGCAGCGGTTTTTCACTCCGGTGGAAGATGGGAATAAAAAGCGCCGTCATAAGGTTATTGTTGCTGCTCCTTCCGATCCAGAAAGACAAAGTGCGAACTCCACAACTCCCGTAAGCTTTCGAGTTTTTCGCCCGCCTGTTCCCGCCAAGATCAAATCCAAAGCAGGATGCCCTACGCGCGTGGTTTTCCGAGGATTGTCAGGAGAAGTATCCGCCGCATCCGGCCCGTGGCGCACATCGGGCGAGTGGTGGCAGGAGAATTCCTGGCAACAGGAGGAATGGGATCTGGAGATTCATTTCCATCCTTCGGGGCGGGGTGATTCGCAGGCGAAGTGCAGTCCGGATTGCGGTCTCTACCTTTTCTATTACGACCCGCCGCGCGGAAGCTGGTTTGCCCGGGGAATTTACGACTGATGTACATCGAACTTCACGCGCGATCGGCTTTCAGTTTTCTCGAAGGCGCATCCACGCCTGAGGAATTGGCCGGCGTTTGCGCGCAACACAATATGCCGGCTATCGCCTTGCTCGATCGCGATGGCGTGTATGGCTCGCCCCGTTTGCATCTGGCGGCGAAGAAGCTTTCCATACGCGCCCACATCGGCGCGGAAGTTACGTCTCCCGCTGGCTGGCGCTACCCACTGCTCGTCGAATCGCGCGAAGGCTATCAGAATTTGTGCCGCCTGATCACGCGCATGAAGCTGCGGGCGCGAAAAGGCGAGGGCAGCGCGCTGCCGGAAGAAATAGCCGAGCTGAATAACGGTTTGATCTGCTTGACGGGAGGCGAGGAAGGTCCGCTGGCCCATGCTCTGGCGAAAGGCGGAATGGAAGCCGCCGTGAAATGCGTGCAGGAGCTTTGCGGGACGTTTGGCCGCCAAAATGTTTACGTTGAACTTCAGCGCCACTTCTCCCGCGAAGAGGAAGCGCGAAACCAAGCTGCCGTGGCAGTCGCCAGAAAATTGAGATTACCTCTGCTGGCAACCAATGGAGTCTCCTACGCGCGCTTCCAGCAGCGCGAAGTATTGGATGTTTTCACTTGCATCCGCCATCACCGCACGCTTTCCACTGCGGGCCGCCTGCTGAGCCGCAATTCCGAGAGATATTTCAAGGCGCACCAGGAAATGTCTCTCCTTTTTTCCGATCTTCCCGAAGCAATCGCCAACACCGAGATCCTTTCCTCGCGTTTACAGTTCACGCTGAACGATCTCGGATATAAATTCCCCGTTTATCCGGTTCCGGATGGCGAGTCCGAAATGCAATTTCTTCGCCAGCGCACACGCGAAGGCATGATTTCCCGCTATGGCGCTGAGAATGAGCGTGCGCGCCGGCAAATCAAACGCGAGCTGGCGCTGATCGAAAAGCTCGATCTGGCCGGATACTTTTTAATCGTTTGGGACATCGTCCGCTTTTGCCGCGAGAAAAATATTCTGGTACAGGGGCGCGGATCGGCCGCCAACAGCGCTGTGTGCTATTCGCTGGGCATCACCGCCGTAGATCCGATCGCGATGGACCTTCTCTTCGAGCGATTTTTGTCCGAAGAGCGCGGCGAATGGCCCGACATCGATCTCGACTTACCCAGCGGCGACCAAAGAGAACGCGCGATTCAATATGTCTACGAGCGCTACGGGAAATTGGGCGCGGCGATGACGGCGAATGTGATCACCTATCGAGGCCGCTCGGCTGCGCGGGAAATCGGCAAAGCTCTGTCTTTTGATCCGGAAACGCTGGGCCATTTGGCGAGCCTGGTCGGATCGTGGGAGTACAAAGGCCCAACGGATACGCTCGAGCGCCAGTTCCGCGACGCAGGCCTCGATCTTCAAAACAGGCGCATCCGGAAATTTTTCGAGCTTTGCCAGGCGGTGCAGGATTTGCCGCGCCATCTCGGGCAGCATTCCGGCGGAATGGTGGTGTGCCAGGGGCAATTGGATTCCGTGGTTCCATTGGAGCCAGCCACGATGCCGGGCCGCGTGGTGGTGCAATGGGACAAGGAAGACTGCGCAGATATGGGGATCGTCAAAGTGGACTTGCTGGGCCTGGGAATGATGGCCGTGCTCGAAGATTCGCTCAAAATGATTCGTGAATATCACGCGGAAGAAATCGATCTCGGCCGCCTGCCCGCCAACGACCCAGCCGTTTATGCGGCATTGCAAAAAGCCGACACGGTAGGAATGTTTCAGGTGGAAAGCCGCGCGCAAATGTCTTGCCTGCCGCGCCTGCGCCCGAAATGTTTTTACGACATCGTGGTGCAAGTAGCGATCATTCGCCCGGGGCCTATCGTCGGAAAAATGGTTCATCCATATTTAAAGCGCCGCCAGAGACGAGAGGCGCCCGAATGCCTTCACCCTTCGCTAGAGCCGGTGCTGGCGCGGACTTTGGGAGTGCCACTATTCCAGGAACAATTGCTGCGCATGGCCATGATTGCGGCGGGATTCACCGGCGGCGAAGCCGAGGAGCTGCGGCGAGCGTTGGGATTCAAGCGTTCCGAAGCGCGGATGAAAGAAGTAGAAATAAAGTTGAGGCGCGGAATGCAGGCCAAAGGAATCACGGGAGAGACGCAGGACAAAATCGCTCAGTCGATCGCTTCTTTTGCCCTCTACGGATTTCCCGAATCGCATGCCGCCAGCTTTGCGCTGATCGCGTATGCCAGCGCATGGTTGAAATGCCATTATCTGGCCGCATTCACCGCCGCGATGCTGAATAACCAGCCGATGGGCTTCTACAATCCGGCGACGCTGGTGAAAGACGCGCAGCGCCATGGATTAAAGTGCAAGCCCATCGACTTGACGCGTTCCGATTGGAATTGCACGCTCGAAAAGATTTCCGGCGGATTCGCGCTGCGGCTCGGATTGCGCTATGTGAAAGGCTTGCGCGAAGCGATCGCTCTGGAAATTGTGCGCCAGCGCGAACTTCGGAAGTTTGCATCGATTGATGATCTGAAGCAGCGCATCCCCGAAATACAGAAATCCGAACTGACTGGGCTGGCCGAAATTGGCGCTTTGAATTTTGTGTCCAACCGGCATGCGATCCATCGCCGCGACGCTCTCTGGCAAGTAGAGCGCGCCGCTCGCCCTGCCGGGCCTCTTCTCGAATCAGAAGAAACTTCCAGCGAATCCGATAATTCCGAATCGTGTGAAACACACGCGGCTCAGAACGAATCGCCTGCCTTTCAAGATTCGCCGCTTTTGCCGATGACCGCCGGAGAAAGGCTCGCCGCCGATTTTCGCGGCACAGGAATTACCGTGGGACCTCATCCCATGGCCTATCGCCGCGCGGAAATGCAAAAGCAGGGAGTGCGCCGGGCCATCGAGCTTGCGAAACTTCCCGATGGCATGCATGTGCGGGTCGCGGGAGCGGTGATTGCGCGCCAGCGTCCCGGCACGGCGCATGGTTTTGTTTTTCTCAGCCTGGAAGATGAGACAGGAATTGCGAATGCGATCATCACTCCACAGTTATTTGAAGCCGATCCAACCGTAGTGGTGCATCATTCATTCTTGCTGATAGAAGGGACGCTTCAGAATCAGGAGAACGTGATCTCGGTGAAAGCGCAGCGCATCCAGCCTTTGTCAATCATGAACGCGGAAACCGCGTCCCATGATTTTCACTGAAGAATCTAGCGGCTACCCTTAGGCAAGTCGTCCTTCCAGCTCAAAATCGCTTCGGACGTATCGCGCGCGGCGCCCAGCTTGTCGCGCGCGGACGCCCAGCGCTCGCGCACCAGCCGCGATACGGGCGCATCGAGCCCGACTGCTTCGCCCAGGTCCGCCGCAATCTTCACATCTTTCGCCATTAGCCCGAGCGCGAATCCTGTCGCGAACTTTCCCTGAAGGACCTGTTCTTTGATCATCACCTCGGTCGTGAAATTGCGCCCCGTGGAAACATTCAGAATATCCACCATCACGTTCTGATCGAGACCGAAGCGCTGGCCGATCAGCAACGCCTCCGCTACCGCCGTGTATCCCGCGGCCGCGATGTAATTATTCAGCGCTTTCATCGCATGGCCCGAACCGAGCGGACCCGTTTCGAATAATTGCTTTCCCATGGACAAAAGCAGCGGTTTGGCGCGCTCGATCGCTTTCTTATCGTCGCCGCCAATCATGATTGCCAGAGTACCGGTCTTCGCGCGCGGCACCGCGCCTGAAACCGGCGCATCGATCAGGGCGACGCCTTCCCGGTCCAGAACTTTTCCGAGCTCGCGCGTTCCCATTGGTTCCGACGAACTCATATCGATCACCAGCGCGCCCGGCCGCAGCGCCTTGGCGAAAGCGCCGCCTTCGTCTTCCAGCAATGCCTGCCGGACGATTTGTCCGGTGGGCAGCATCGTGACGGTAATTTCATTCGCGGCGATCTCGCCCACGCTCGATGCCGCGCGGCAATTGTGCTCGCCCGCGAACCGCGCTCTGCGATCGGCGTCCACATCGAACACCGTCAGCTCGTGGCCGGCCGCTGCAATATGACCGGCCATGGGCCAGCCCATGTTTCCGATGCCAATGAAGCCTACGCGCATGGCGTTCGCTCCCTACTCCAATCCTAATTCCTTCAGCACTTCGGTGGCGTGATTGAAGCTGTCAACCCCAGCGGGCACGCCTGCATAAATCATGCTATGCAGCAGCACCTCGCGAATTTCGTCCTTGCTGAGGCCGTTTTTCACCGCGCCGCGAACGTGGCCCTTCAGTTGAGTCGGCTTGTTCAAGGCAACGAGCAGCGCCATGGTGAGCATGCTGCGCGTCCTGCGGTCGAGCAGCGGCCTGGCCCAAACTTCACCGAAACAATAGCGCGTGACCATTTCCTGCAGCGGCCGCGTGAAATCCGTGGCGGAGTCCATAACCTTATCGGAAAGCGCCGGGCCGAACATGTCTCGCCGAATCTGCATTCCTGCGGCGAAGTCGTCCTTCTTGTCCGCCGAGGCTTCCTTCGGCGGCAGGGCTTGCGCGTCAAAGTGGACGATCGTGACCCCACCGGTCGCGTAGTTGGCCACGTCCGCGGCTACTTTCTGGCCGATCGGCGACTGCATTGCGGCGCCCATCGCCGCCGCGTCCGCAAATTCTCCCTCCCAGATGCAAAAATACGGCGAGGGAGCTCCTACAGCTTCCACCGCGAACGTATAGCGGCTTGAGATGAGTCCTGGCATCTGCGCGGCCAGAGGCAGATGCTTTTCCTCGTAATATTTTTTGAAATGTGCGGGATCTTTTGGCTGCGGGTACAGAGCAAGTACTTTGTGCATGATGGTTGATTCTCCTCTGAGGATCTTTTTCCGGATCGGAATTCTGGAACAGTTTTGAAACTGAATTGCGAATGCTTGCTAAAGCCTAAAAACTCTTCGCGCGTTATCGCCTAAAATGTTTCGCTTGGCTTGCTCAGTAAGAAAAGGTAAGCCCGCGATTCGCGCGGGAACGTCGAAATCCCAGTGTGGCCAGTCGGAGGAGTACATCAGCTGCGTTTCCGCGCGCACGGCCTTGAATGTAGCTTCCAGCATGTGCGGCATGGTCACTTCCAGTGGCTGCGAGGTGAAAAACATCTCCGCGATGTATTCGCTGGGCAGGCGTTTCAATAGCGGAGCGTCGGACTGCCGCATCAGGTATTCGTGATCGAGGCGCTGCATCATGAACGGCACCCACGCCAGGCCGCTTTCAATCCAAATTACTTTCAGCTTGGGGAAGCGTTCGGGCAAACCGTTCACGATCCAATTGGTCATGTGCATCATGTTGCAGGTGACGAACGACATCGAATGCACCGACAGAAAGCGATTCATGGTGGTCGTCATCGTGTCGCCCCAAGTTGGGCCGGCGTGAAACGCGAGCGGCAGGCCGCGTTCTTCAAGCTCTTTGTAAACCCGCATGTACATATTCTTGTGGACGCCCGCGTGGCGCTGGCTGGTAATCATGAAACCCACCACGCCCGGCGTTTCGCCAAATTCCTGGATCATCTTCATGCATGCATCGGGATCGTGGAACGGCAAGCAAAGCAAAGTCTTCACGCGCTTCTCGCGCGGCAGAATCGTGTCCGTGAACCAGCGATTGTAGGCAAAGGTCATCGCCGTAACGATGTCGGGCTCGGGATGCAGGCCCATCTCCAGCATCGGCTGCGGGAAAACAACCTGCATCTTGATTCCCATCGAATCCATCGCGCGACGGACGAGAGTCAGGTCGCGATGCTCTTCCGTTTTCTCCACATACTCTCCGAGTTCAGCTTGGTGCGGGATGCGGCCAAACACATCCTGAAATGTGAGGCCGACGGGATGATTGCTGAACGCCAGTTGCTTCGCGTTCGGCCAGTTCTGAGTCATCGATATCGCGTTATGCCGCAGGACGGGGTTTTCCAGCCGCTGGAGAATTTCAGCCCACGAATCGAATTCGACGTGATGCGCGTCCACATCCACGATGAAATAATCATCGAGGTGGTAGCGTTCGATGTCGCGGCGCGCGTTCGCGAGTATTTCGCGTGAATCGGTACGCGTGGTGATCTGCTGCACTTTGTGTTCGGTGGCGCTGCTCACGCCATTGGCTAATTCGGTTTTGCTCATTGTCCTACCCTCACCAATCGGTTCGTTTGTCGAAGGTTCAATGGCTGCTGCCCGCCGTGCGCGAAAACCACAGCGCCAGATCGAATGGGTTCAAATGGTGCGCGCGCAGCAAAGCGCACGCGACCACCATCGCCTCAGTGGTCGAAACCGTGGCATCGATCACCGGCACATCTGATTCGGCTTCCTCCGCGGAGGTCGCGTAAAGCTTCACCGCTCCGCTTACCAGTGCGGTTACATCCGGCCGCGGCACATCGGCCACTTCGCCCGCCTTCACGGTTTCCTCGATCGTTGCGTTTAATTGCGCCACCAAAGCCGATAGCCGCGCCGCTTTCTCAGACGTTGACATAAATCCCGTCGACCGCTTCTTCCACCGGCACTCGGATCAAGCGGGCCGCCGGCCGCCCTGGGTGTACGCCCGTCTTGATGTCGTATTCGAAACCGTGCCACGGGCAAACGATATGCGGGCTCGATTCATCGAAAGCGAAGCCGTGGCTCTCGCCGCCGCCATCGATCACTTCGGTCACGCGCGGAATAATCTTCCCCTGGCAAACGGGTCCGCCCTGGTGCGCGCAGCGATTGAGATACGCGTAGAGTTTGCCGTCAACGCGGAAAATCCCAATCGTTGTATCGCCGACGTCAACTACCAGGCGTCCCGCCTTCCGGCACCTTCTCGCCGGGCCCGACGTAAACCCTCTGCGATGTGGCGGGCATATTGTCCCCCATGGCGGCTGGAAAGGCCGCCGAGCGCCCAAGCCCAGCTCAAATCGGCGGCTATTGTATGTTGAGAACCGGGGCTTATCAACTCACCCAGAGGCCGCTTTGTGTGGTATACTTCGTTTGCGCTTAATACAGCGGTTGTGTGGTGTGGTTGCTCTCGTCGGTTATCTGCTGAGAATGCCCCGCCTTTAGTCCCTTCCGAAGTCTTCAGCGTAATTCAAAACAAGGAATGGAACTGCAGCTTAAGCCGCTCGCTAGGAGTTTATCCGGCGCGCCGCGGCTCAGCTTCCAGACAGAAAACACTTAGACAATGAACAGTTTTTCAGAATTACCCATCTCGGACTACACCAAGCAAAGCTTGGCGTCCGCGAATTTTTCAATCCCCACCCCCGTGCAAGTAGCGGCGATTCCGCACGCACTTGCCGGCAAGGACGTGCTTGCCACCGCGCAAACCGGCACCGGAAAGACGCTCGCATTTCTGATCCCAGTGATGGAGCAATTGCTTCAGCACAAGGTTTCAGGGATCGCGGCCCTCGCTCTTGTTCCCACGCGCGAGCTGGCCATGCAGGTCGTGGAGCAGTACAACGCGCTGCGAGGCAAGCAGCTTCCGCCGGCGGCCCTGGTGGTCGGCGGCCTTTCCGAAGGCCAACAGATTACCGCGCTGCGCCGCGGTGCCAGGCTGGTGGTTGCCACTCCGGGCCGGCTCGAAGATTTCCTCGATCGCAAGCTCGTGAATTTCGCTGCCTTGCGCATCCTCATCCTGGATGAGGCCGACCGCATGCTGGATATGGGCTTCCTTCCCGCGATTCGCCGGATAGCATCCGTGCTGCCAAAAAATCGGCAGACGCTCTGCTTTTCCGCAACGCTCGAAGCGTCCGTCGCTCATCTGGTTCACGATTACATGCGGCAACCGGTGCGCATTGCGCTCGGTTCGACGCTGAAACCCTCCGAAAATGTGCGCGTGCAGGCATTCGAAGTTCCCTCTGACCGCAAACAGGAATTCCTCGAACGCTTACTCGCCAAGGAATCGGGGCGCTGCCTCATCTTCGCTCGCACCAAACGCGGAGCCGAACGCCTCGCTCTGAGTCTCAGCCGCGAAGGCTTCTCCGCGGCCGCGATTCACGGAGATCGCTCGCAGTCGCAGCGGAACGCAGCTCTGGCCGGCTTTCAACAGGGCCGCCACCGAATTCTTGTCGCCACGGATGTCGCCTCGCGCGGCATTCATGTCCAGGATATCGCGCACGTGATCAACTACGATCTGCCCGACCTGGCCGAGAATTTCATTCACCGCGTCGGCCGGACAGGCCGCGCGGGCGCACAAGGTCTGGCCTCCACTCTTTTCGGGGCCGATCAGCGAGGAGAATTGCTGGCCCTCGAGCGCACGCTTGGCATCAAGATCGAGCGAATGAAAGTAGCCGATCTACCGGAGCGAAAGTCGCGGAAAACGCCCGACCTTCAGCGTGGCCTCTCGGCTGCGAGATCCAGAATCAGCAGGCTCCCCGGCGAAATCCTGCAGGCCCAAGCCTAATTCGTTCACTCCTCATCAAAGAATGAAAAGTTAGACTCGACCGAAGGGCTGGAAGTTGACGCTTCCAGCCCCTCGCTTGCTTCACTGCTCTCTTCCCCTTTCCGTTTCCCTTTCCCACCGTTCTTACGGTATATATGGCCTGCAAATTCGCTCGCCGCTGACCCCGAACCCCGACCAGGAGACTTGCCGCGATGTTTGAGCAAAGCCTCAATCCGACAGGCCATCTCTGGTTGACGATCCTGGCTGCCCTCGTCCCGCTGATTGCGTTGATTTTCATGCTCGCCGTCTTCCGTATCACCGCATGGCTCGCCTCGACCTTGGCGGGAATCGTCACGATCTTAGTGGGCATCGTCGTGTGGCACGCCCCGCTCGCGAATACCCTGAAGTCCTACCTGTTCGGCGGGCTCACGGGAATTTGGTCAATCGATTGGATTACGTTCTGGGCGCTGATTATCTTTAACACGCTCGTGCTCACTGGCATCTTTGGCCGGTTTAAGGACTGGATGGTTCATCACGCGACAGCGGATATTCGAATCCAGACCATCATGCTGGCCTGGGCTTTCGGCGCACTGCTGGAAGGGCTGGTTGGCTTCGGCTTTCCGTGGGCCGTCGTGGTGCCCATTTTGGTGGGACTCGGAATCGCCGATCTCGAGGCCATCCGAGTGGCGGCGCTGGCGAACAATGCGCCCGTTTCTTACGGAGCGCTCGGGGTCCCCATCATTGGCCTCGCGGCCGTCACGGGCCTGCCATTGATGGCGCTATCACGGTCGATCGGCAATGTGGTCGCGATCCTCGCTTTGCTGCCGCCGTGGGTGCTCATCTATCTCGTAAGCGGCTGGGAGGGAGTAGCCGAGGCGTGGCCGCTGGCGATTGTCGGCTCGCTCTCCTACATCGCCGGGCAGTGGCCGGTGGCGCACTATCTGGGTCCGTATCTTCCTGATATTAGCGGCGCGCTCGTTTCGTTCTGGCTGCTATTTATATTCGTCAAGGTTTGGCGGCCGAAAACGATTCGCGGTTTTGGCGGGGCACCCTTGGCTCCCGCGATTGCTGTCTCAAACGGCTCGGAACCGGTTTCCGCGCGCGAAGCGTTTTCCGCGTGGCTGCCCTATATCGTGCTCGTTCTCGTCGTGGTTGCCTGGACGGGTCCGTGGTCTCCTCTTCCAGCTGTCAGCTGGCTCAAATTATCGGTCGCTACTAAATCTTCGGTCACGGGAAAGACGCTCGCCTCCACGTTCAACTTCGCGCCGTTCACCGGAGGCACGTCGATACTGGCCTCCTGGCTGGTAATCTTGTTGATCTTCCGACCCTCGGGACAGATTTTGAAACAGGTTTTCTCCAAGACGTTCAAGCAAATGTGGGGCGCGCTTGCTCGTCGCGTTTTTTATTTTCGCCCTTGCGTACATTTTCGTTTACACGGGGATGGCGAATTCGCTGGCCTACGGTTTCTCGAAGATGGGAGTTTTCTTTGTGGTGTTTGCGCCGATCCTCGGCTGGATCGGCGTCGCGCTCTCCGGAAGCAATACTTCCACCAATGCAATGTTCGGGCCAGTGCAGATGGTAACGGGCCGGCTCTTGAACTTGCCGGTGCTGCTGCTTCCGTCTCTCAACTCGGTGGGAGCTGAAGTGGGCAAGCCGATTGCGCCGCAAACGGCCAGCGTTGGTGTTTCAACGAGCAAACTGGTGCGCAGCGAGGGCCAAGTAATTCGTCACAATATGGGATGGACCTTGATTGTTCTGGCGTATCTGATAGTGATCGCCGTGATCATCTACCATTTTTTCCCGAACTCGATGTCACTCGGATAAACGGTTACGAAATAAGCGCCGTCGGATTGGTGACGGCCATCCGGTCGAACGTCCGCGGAGCTGAAGCCCGCATCGAGCATCTTCTGCGCGAACATCGCGAACCCTTCCGCGACGGGCGGATTGATCGTCTGCCCCAGATCAGTTGAAAGGATCACGCGCTCCGGGCCTACTTTGCGGACGCTATCGAAATAGGCGTCCCAGGGAGCTTTGTTCGTGTACATGGTGGTGAAGCAGTGCTCGATCATCGCGCCCAGGTCCGCCACTTCCGCCTGCTCCTGCGCGGTCATATTCTGCGATGGGAACTCCGCGTGCGTGACGACCACTCGCTTCAGCCCCATTTCCTTGGCGGTCTTCACCAGCGCGTGAATTTCTTTTTTGCTCAGGTGGCCGGTGGCAAGAACCATGTCGTGCTTGCCGATGAGCTCGAGGCAGCGTCGCGCAATGGGGGTCACTTTGCCGTCGGTGCCGACCACCGTGAGAGGTGGCGGCGAGATGCCCGTCGCCGAAAGCTCGCGCTGAATCTTGGCCCAGAAAGGCAGCTTGTCGGTAGGACCGTCCGAGCGGCCCGCCGTTTCGTTGGCCGCGTCCACCGTGGGCATCCACACAATTTTGTTGCCGGAGCGGCCCGCAATTTCGAGCGCAACAGGATTCAAACCGCCGACGCTATGATTCAAGGTGATCGCCCCGAAAGCTTGGATTCCTGGGCTTGCTTTGGTGACCACTTTGGCGCGTTCGTAGGTGGGCGCGTAGTGCGACTTCAGCACGAAACCCTTGAGCTTGTGGGCGAGAAACTCCTTCGCAAGATCCAAATCGTCGATGCGGCGGGCAATTACATCCGGCGCGACGTGCACTTGCAGATCGTAGCCGCCTTCGATCGCTTGCCACGCGGCATCCGTCACTCGAAGTGGTGCGGCAGCTGCTTCTGCGGCCATAAGGGCATTCTCCTAGGATCTAGATTTTCATTCGCGGCGGCCAGTACTCTGCACAGGGCCATCTCCACTATATAACCGACCCGCGCTCCGCAAAAAGTCTAAAGCGGCTGGCCCGCGAGCCACGCGGCGCCGCGCGCGTAAAGAGCCTCGACCTCCGGACCCGTCAATCCCGGCATATCCATTTTGATTCTGTAACCGATCTGCGTTTGCAGATAAGCGAGGTGGCGATAGCCTTCTCGAAATGACATCAGAAGTTTTTGGTCGAGGTTGAGTTTGGCGGCAGGATCGACGGGATCCATGCGGTCCTTCTCGTAAATCGGCTGGCGCAGAACCAATCCCCAGCGCCCTCCGCGCTTTTCCCAGAAATCGACGAAACGTCCGGTGCAAACAACGTCGCACATTACGTCGTGAACGGCGGCGCGCTGATCGATTTTCATTTTGGTCTGCGAGAGCGCACGATTGCCCCTCACTTCGATCGAGCAGCCACCGAGAAAGTGCAGGATGCGCACTCCCTTCGCGAAGCCCTGTTTGCTCATTTCGATGAATTCATCGGCTGTGCCCTGGGTCCAGGTGGCCATCATGCGGCCGTCGTCATGCCAGAGGCCGCGAAACTCCTTCCACATCAGGGCATCGCGCCAAACAGCCCAGTTTTCAATCATCTCGCGAATCGTCAACCGCTCGATCATTTCGTCATTCATTGGAACTCCCACGCCGATATGAAACTGCCGGAAGAGTGTACACCGATCCGCCGTTCTGACTTAGCCTCGCCTCGAAGCGTGCGAGCTTGCGTCGATTCACCCTATCCCCATCGTTTCGCTTGCTTGATTGTTATCGGATGATCCTGGTGGGGGCCGGGCGCAGTACGAGGATACGAAGAAAATCTTTACACAAAGGATCGAAACCGCGCAAGTACCTGTTGGTGTAAAGAAAAATCGTCTACGGTGCCGATGCCGATTCGGGGAAAAACTAAGGCTTTTGCAAGCGCAAGGCGTGCCACGGCCCGCGTCGCCCTTCACGAAGTTCTTATCAATGTAATGTGAGGAAAGCTTTCACGCCCAAGGCGGCGGCAAGCGGAGAAATTGAACATTTCAGCCGCCGCCTAGCTACAACTAAAAGTATCGACGAAATGTGATTCCGACGCTTCGCGCTACTTTGCCGGCTGCCACAATTCGACGAAGCCGCCCACGTCCGGGTCGCGCATCATGACGGCGCGGCCGTCCTTCACCTTCACTATGCCATCAGATACCGTGGTGGCACCGGCTGCCTTGGCCTTCGCGTACACTGCGTCCAAGTCGGTCACCTGGAAGCCGACGTAGTTGACGTTGATATCGGCAAAGTGCTGGTCGGGAGGTTGCTTGTCCCGGTTTTGAGGCGAGCCGAGCAATTCGAGCCTCACGTTTTCGTCCGTAGTCGCCTGGGGATACCAACCATTGAGCATGGTCATTCTTGGCGGCTTGCCGTCGGCGGCTGGCGGGGGCAGCGGTGGATAATCTCCGCCCAAAACGCCCTGATAGAACGCGAGCGCCTTCGCGGGATCAATCACGTTCAAGCCGATGTGGTTGAAACCCGCCTGCTTCCCGAGCCGTTCGATGTTTTGCTGAGTCGCGCTGGAATTGGAAACTTTAGGCCCTTCGGGAGGTGCTCCGGGAGCGGGCGGAATTTTTGCGAATAGCTCGATGAACCATCCATCGGGATCCTGCACGAAAACGAATCTGAGCGGGGCGTTCGCGGGCCCAGGCGGAAATCCCATCTGAGGGACGACCAGCATGTTGACGGCCTTGAGCTTGTCCATCACGGGCCTGCAGTCGTCCAGTACAGTCACGTCCATGTGCCCGGCGCCAAGGGCCGCAGAATTCAGCTTGCTCCAGTCCTGGCGGGGGATTCCGCGATATTCGCGCAAAATCAGCGGGAACGGCTTGTCAGACACCGAACTCGGCATGTTAATGATCGCCGTTCGTGACTGCGCGCCCTTTGTGCCGCCCAGCTCGTTCGCTATCTTGTCGACTTTCCAATCGGTTCGGCTTGCCACTGGATAACCAAGCGTCTCGTAGAACTTCACCGTGGTGTCGAGATTTGCTACCTGGTGCCCGTCGAAGGCCATGCCCAACACCAAGGGCGATCCAGTGTCCGCTGCGGCGTTAGCCGCGCGAGCCGACGGTCGGGCGAGACCCACCGTTGCCATTGTGACTGCGAAAACTGCAGCCGCGACGACGATTCCGAGTTTGCTCGCCAGCAAAGAATTCCTTGCGTCCAACTTTTTCATGAACATTCCCCCCGTCTATTGTCCGGCGCCCGTGCTCCATTGCCGGGCATTCCTGCATGCTCGTGGATTCTACACCGAGCGGCCTAAATAATAGAGACGGGCTTTTGGCCTTCCGCGTTTCATGCCGCCGGCTGGTGAGCTTGTCAATTCGTTCGTGCTGCGCTACGTGTTTCGTCCTATCATTAGGAAAGGAAGTCTACCTGCCAGCAACTTGAATTCAAGGAGCCGGGCTTGATCGCGCGAGCGTTCTCGCCCGCCGCTTCCGCGAAATAGTGGCAAGCGTCGAGGGTCGCTGGCAGCGTCCAACATCCCAACCCCGCACCCTGTCCCGCAGCCCTTTGCCTTCGTGTCAACATTGCAAAAATCAACCCACGACAGATGGCAGAATTCACTAATACGATCTGGAATCCTTCATGTATTCTACGGTGAGTACGGTGAATGTGATTCTGTTCATGGGAGATCACTGGCTAGCTCGATTCGGTGGCAGATCTGACTGGTAGGGTCAAACGATCGCAGATCGACATACGGCAGAAATTTGTCATGCAGAATAGAGCAAAGCGACCCCTACAATGTGCTGTTCTGCTTATTGGACTCGCTTGGGCATTCACCTCGACTGAAGGTTCGCAAACCATCTCTTCCTCGCCCGATCCTTCCGCTGGGGTGCAATATGTCGCGCCGATCTGCTCAGGCGGGGCCCCATGCATGTCGTTGAACGACGGCCTGTCGGCAGGCTCGGCGAAGTGGGATACGGACGTCGGGAAGGCTATCGATGACGCATATGCCGCACTTCCTCCGACTGGTGGAGTAATTTACGTCCTATCGCTGGGTGGCTGTTCTAACTTCTCGGCCCCGATTAACTTGACCACGCCCGGGAAGTACGTCACCGTCATAGGAACTGGGGTCGCCACTACTTGCCTGAACTACATTCCGTCGACCGGAACGGCCCTCACGCTGGCCACTGGTAACGTAGGGCTCGGGCACGACGACTTAGAAAATTTCAGTCTGCGAACAATCACTGAGGGGTCACTCGCGATTGGCTTGGTTGTAGGCCAGGATGGCGTCGCCGCGCCGGGTGCGACGCTAGATGGAATCTCGATCAGCGGCTTTCAGGACGATGTCATCGATAACAGCTATGGGGTGGTTCTGACTAATACGACTCTCCTTTCTTGCTCCAGCGCCCCTAATTCCATCGCTTTCCAAACCGGTTTGACGGGATCGGAAGGCGGAGACGACACACGAATTCATGCGAGCCACTTCGAGAGCTGCGCGACGCTGTTGGCCATTCGCAACGAGAATCCCGTATGGGCGGACGGGCTTGTATTATCTAAGGCGAGCACAACGTCGGTAGATGTGCCCAGTGGAGGGCTCTTCTGCGATAGGTGTCACTGGTTCAACCAGACGGGAACAGCAGATTGGTTCACTAATGGGGGCGGCAATTTAATTCTCACAAATTCGCAGTTCGAGGATGGCTCATCAACCGGGACATCGACATCCTACGGTACGGTAACCGCCGGATTTACGATCATTACGAATTCCGTACTTTATTCAGGCGGACACAGCGTCACAGAATTCGTGAACATCACAGGAGGAAATATATATCTCTCACATTTTGCAAATACAACTCCGCAGCTAATTCCGAAGCTAACCAACGGTGGATACAGCGGTGCCTATGCACAAGGGGCAATCCAAGGCGGGGGGGGCATCAGTGCCGGCAGCTGTACGATAAGTAGTGGTCAATGTTCACACACCTTCGCGGAGCCTTACTATTCACCACCGGTTTGCACCGCCAACGTGGTTTCCGCGCCTCAGATCGCTTTTCCGTCGGCAGCCACAGTATTCGGTTCCCCAACAGCCGTCACTATAATGGATTCAATCGCACCCGAGGGGACAAGCGTGAATTGGATATGCTATCCCCCAACAAACTGATTGTCGTCTCAGCTAACCGACTAGCGCCGCAATCGTTACGGCTTACTGGGCTTTTGCTGGAACCGAAGCGGAGTTCACGTCTCAGCCCTGGAATGGCCCAATTCCCTATCTCTGTTTCGGGTATCATAGAACAGGAAGTCCGCCTGGCACCAACTCGACTTCAAGGAGCGGATTTGATCGCACGCTACACGCGTTCGGAGATGGGCCGCGTCTGGAGCGACGAAAACAAGTTCCAACGGTGGCTCGATGTGGAACTGGCCGCCACGGAAACGCTCGCCGAAGCCGGGATTGTGCCCCGTGAGGCCGCCGCCAAGCTACGGGCCCGTGCTCGAATCGACGTGTCGCGAATCAATGAGATCGAATCGAAGGTCCGCCATGACGTGATCGCCTTCACCATCGCCGTGCAGGAAACGGTTGGCGATCCGGAAGCTGCGCGCTGGCTGCACTACGGCCTCACTTCCAACGACGTTGTGGACACGGCGCAGGCTCTGCTCGTTCGCGATGCATCGAACCTGATCGAAAAGGGCATCGCGCGATTCAGCGAAATCCTCGAAAAGCGCGCCTGGGAATTCAAGGACACGCCGGAGATCGGCCGCACGCACGGCATCCATGCCGAACCGATTACTTTCGGGCTGAAAATTGCGAACTGGTACGCCGAAAATCGGCGCGACGCGGCTCGCTTTGAAACCGCGGCGCGCGAAATGGCGGTGGGAAAAATCTCCGGCGCCGTTGGAACCTGCACGCACCTCGGGCCGGATATCGAGCAGAAAATATGCCAGCGGCTGGGACTGAGCACTGCGCCGATTACCTCGCAGGTAATCGAGCGCGACCGTCACGCACAGTATCTTTCGACGCTCGCAATCGTCGCGGCATCGCTCGAGCGCGTGGCGCTCGAAATCCGGCATCTCCAGCGAACCGAAGTTCGCGAAGTGGAAGAGCCGTTTGGCGGCGAGCAACGTGGCAGCTCCGCGATGCCTCACAAGCGCAATCCGGTGTCGAGCGAACAGATTACCGGGCTGGCGCGAGTGGTTCGCTCCAATTCGCTCGCCGCAATGGAAAATATCGCCCTCTGGCACGAGCGCGATATTTCGCATAGTTCCGTCGAGCGGGTGATCTTGCCGGACTCCACGATCTTGGTGGATTACATGCTGCACCGCACTAGCGAAATCGTGGCCAACATGAAAGTGTTTCCTGAAAGAATGCTTCGAAATCTTGACGCGACCAAGGGCCTGGTTTTCTCGGGGCAGCTGCTGCAGGATTTGGTGGAGCACGGCGCGCCCCGCGAGGACGCCTACAAGTGGGTGCAGTCGCACGCCTTGGCTGCGTGGGAATCGGAAACGAGCTTCCGCGATCGCATTGCCGCCGACCAGAACATCCGAAAACATCTGGATGAAACGGCTCTGGTGCACACTTTCGATTTACAACGGCAGTTGCGAGCCGTGGACGCGATTTTCACGCGCGTCTTCGGTGCCAAATCCTCCGCTGCGCGCTAGAGCTTACCGAATGATTTTTTCAGGGGTCCAAAAAGACCGGCGAAGTTGAGTTACTGAACGCGCTGGATGTAGCGACCTTCGGTGGTATCGACTTTCACTTTGTCGCCGGTGCCTACAAACGGGGGGACGTTGATCACCAGGCCGGTCTCGAGCTTCGCGGGCTTCATCACCGAGCTGGCCGTGGCCTTCTGAATGCTGGGCTCCGTTTCCACTACCATTAGATCAACGGTATCGGGGATCAGGACGCCGATAGGCTTCTCGTCATAATACTCGATCTTCACCGGCATGTTGGGAATGAGGTAGTCCTTGCTGTCGCCGACCACGTCATTTTGCAGCGCGAGCTGCTCGTAATTCTGGGTGTTCATGAAGTGATGGCCTTCACCGTCGCTATAGAGGTAGTCGAATTCGATTTCATCCACGGTGACTTTGTCGAGAAATTCCTCAGCACGGAACCGGTGATCCAGCATCGAGCCGTTGCGCAGATTGCGCATCTTGGTGGCCATCGCGGCCCGCTTATTCCCCGGCGTCCGGTGATCCACGCTGTAGATTACGTGGAGATCGCCCTCATGCTTGATGATCATTCCCGGGCGCAACAGTGTTGCCTTTATCATGACTGCTCCTGGATTCGCTCTGGAGTTTTCCTGCGGAAGCTATTTAGAAAGTCAATTATAGCGGCCGGCTTGGTGCGCGGTCAAACGAGCGCCGCTGCCCCCAGTGGCGTCAGATGTCGTCCTCTTCGAGAGGCTTCATCCGCCTGATCTTCAGAGTGATACGGAAATCGCGGGAGCGGGCCTCCGCGAGAATCGCGCGGCGGGTATCGGAAGGCAGGGTCGCGGGGTCGATCACGCCGGCGAGGGTACGCGGGAAATGTTTGATGAAAATCGCAGCAAGGTGGGCAGTGGCGTAGGCGATGGGTGTTGAAGTGAGGCCACGCCCGCGAATTTGGTAAAGAGTGGGAAAGCTCGCGTCCCAGCGAATGAGCAGGGGCTGATCGTCTTTTGCGCCGCGGACGAGAACGGCGGCCGCAAACCGGGCATTCTCCAAAACTCCTTCACGAATCAGTTTCGCGACGCGACGCGGCGTCAGAGTATCGGGAAACCGCTTGCGCACAATCCCCGCCGACCGGTTCAGGCGCCCCTGGCGATACCAGCGCCGCAAACGCTCGAAATCGTTTCCACCGATTTTGGCATCCAGTTCCCGCATGGGAATCACGTAGGGCAACATGCACACCTCGTCCTGCGCGGCGAGATATACGGGAGTCTCGCCAATAGGAGCAGGGAAGCGAAATTTCTCGCGCGCGTCGAATCGTTTCGCTAGACCAAAGCGGCCATTGTGATAGACGCGCGGCCGCGAAATCGCCGCGTCATAGGCGACGTCCGCCGACCATGTGGAAATTGGATCCTTGCTCTCGGTACTTTCAAAGAGGCGAATCTGCATCGCTTCGACTGAGTCAAGGAGTTCCGATCCGCGCTGTGCGAGCAGGTTGGTGAGGCCCGGAGCCGCGCCCGCGCAAATCAGCGCCGCGCGGTTCTTAGCGAGGAAACGCTTGTGAAAGCGGAACTGCTCTGGCCGGAAGGGATGATGAACGAGATGAGAATTCAGATCTAGGTAATGAGCGCGTAACCGGAGAGCGGCGCGCAAAATGATTTTGTTGTACACGGCGGGCGAAGCGTTAACGACCAGATTCGCGCCGCGTCCCGCGCGCACGATGGACCATAGATTCCGAGCGTTGGCCTCGACTACCTTGATGTTGGATTTCTTGCCGAGAAACCGGTTGGCGCGAGCGACATTGCGGTCCCCGCACCAGACTGTGTGTCCTTGGCGCGCGAGAAGCCCGGCTAGAAGGGAGCCCGTGCCACCCGCTCCCAGAACGAAGATGCGCATCGGCTCGAAACTCTACCATATCTCGGAGACCGCACACGAGACTGCCCGGCAAACCCTGAACAGCCACCTGCATCTGAATTCGTGTGCAGCATGTTACAAGCAATTCGAATCCGCAATTCCACCGATTGCGGAATGATTTACAATAGGGTTCATTTTGAACCTTTGCCTAGCCGACTGCTTCGCTTCATAATGAGTCGTTCGGATCAGATATGGAGGACGCACGATGGAGACCATCCCAGTGATGGCGACCACTAACCCGCGGCTCAGCGCGAATCAAAGAATAAGTCGTGCGCACGCGATCCGGTTCGCCTACTTCCTGTCGGCGTTTTTATTATTGTCAACGATGACAGGCGCTCAGGTCGAGCGACAGAATCCTGTCACCGGTCCAGAACTCGCCCGCCATAATCTGGCTCAGGTAGGAGCCTCGGCAGAGGATATCAAGGTAGTTCTGGTTAAGAGTCCGGGGCTGATGGTCGAAGTGAAGCGCTGGGTGGCCAAGGATGCGACCGACCAGGGCCAAATTATCACCGAGCGCGACTTGGCGGACGACGCGATTTTCGAACGCCTTCAGAACGATGTGCGATTTCGTTCCGTGGTCACTCAGCTGCTTCAGCACTACGGCTATTTGATGCCGACGGTGAATCCAGACTCAGAGGCTGGAAAAGAGCAGGACCTGCTTATTCAAGAGCGCGTAAAATTCGTCGCTCAGGAAGAAGAACAACAGAGGTCACAAGCACTGCAGCAGGCGCAGGACCGGTATGAAAAGGCGCGTAAGTGCATGCAGGGGGATTCCAGCAGCTGCGAAGGGGCTGCGCAACAAGGACAACAGGGCCGACAAGGACGACTGCCACAGGGGCTAGGACCCGAAGAGCAGCAGACGCTTCCGAGTGGACCCCCATGGTTCGGCCCGAATCAGCCGAGTCCGTACGTGCAACCACCAGCCGGCGGAAACAATACGCTCCAACAGGCCCAGCTCATGCAAGCCGGTCAATTTTCCGACGACCAACTTTCGCCGCCACCATCCGGAAACCTACCCGGCTCACTGGACTCACAGGCGCTCGGCGGAGGAGCCGGGACCTCAGCCCTCCTGCAGCAGCTTCAGTCTCAGAATGGCGGAGAGTCGCCTGGTGCTTCTCTGGGCGGTTCCGGATTAACGGGCAACTCGCTTGGCCAGTACCTGGGAGGCGAAGATCTCGGGGGCTCATTCGATCGCACGGACATAAATCCTTTCGACATGAACCAGTTTGACATGACGCAGTCAGGTCAAATGGGCGGCGCGACGATGAATGCGCAGGGATACCGCAATTACTACCCCAATTACTACCCCGGCCCTTTGAGGAATCCGAACCAATCCCTCCTCCAACCGGCGGCGATGGTCCGTAGGCCAAACCCATACAGTGATATTCCTTCGCTTTATGACATGTACATGCAGGCGACACCGCGGCCAGCGGCTGCCAGACGGTTTGGCATGGACGTTTTTGAAAACAACTCACAAAACCCTTATGCAATTCCGATGGACTTGCCGGCTGGTCCGGATTACGTGGTGGGACCCGGGGATGGCTTGGCAATCGATCTGTGGGGAGGCGTGTCGCGCCGGATATACAGGAGTGTCGACCGCGAAGGTCGAATCAGCTTGCCCGAGGTAGGTCCGCTGCTGGTAAGCGGGAAGAGTCTTGCCGAGGTTCAGCAGAATTTACAGACGGTTCTGCGCACTCAATTTCGCAATATTTCGGCCGATGTCTCGCTTTCGCGTCTTAGAACCGTTCGGATCTACGTGGTGGGCGATGTAGCAAATCCAGGGGCCTACGACGTGAGTTCGCTTTCCACTCCGCTGAATGCGTTGTTTATTGCAGGCGGACCCACATCGGGAGGATCGCTGCGAATTGTTCGGCATTTCCGCGGCAGCCAGCTGATTCAGAATGTGGACTTATACGACCTACTTCTGCATGGCGTGAAGTCGGACATCGAGCGTTTGGAAAATGGCGATAGCGTTCTGGTTCCCCCGATTGGCCCACAGGTGACCGTTGAAGGTATGGTGCGGCGCCCCGCGATTTACGAACTGAAAGACGAGAAGGACTTATCCAGTGTGCTGGCACTGGCCGGAGGTCTGCTTCCAACGGCTACATTGCAGCATATTGAGGTGCAGCGAACCATTGCCCATGAGAAGCACACTATGCTCAGCCTCAATATTCCCGCTTCGGACGATGATGCCGAAGTGACGAAAAAGCTGGACTCCTTCCAGATACAGGACGGCGACCGCATCCGAGTATTTCCGATAAGTCAGGGTAATGAAGATGCGGTGTATCTAGAGGGCCATGTGATTCGTCCCGGCCGGTATTCATATCATGACGACATGCGGGTCACCGATTTGATTCCATCGTTCAAGGACTTGCTGCCGGAACCTTCGATGCAGTATGCCGAAATCATTCGTCTCAACGCGCCGGATTTTCGTCCCAGCGTGCAGAGCTTCAACTTGGCAGATGCGCTTGCAAATCCAGCGCAAGCGCCGGTTCTTCACGCAATGGATACGGTTCGAGTTTTCGGCCGCTTCGATTTCGAAAATCCGCCCACCGTATCGGTTCTGGGTGATGTGAGAGCGCCGGGCACCTATCAGACTTCCGGACAAATTCATTTGGCCGACGCCGTTCATTTGGCTGGAGGGATGGAGCCGGATGCGCAGACCGACGACGCGCAAGTGTTCCGCTACATGCCCGATGGTAAAGCGGAGATTTTCAGCGTGGAACTAAATCGAGCCCTTGCCGGCGATTCGACTCAGAATATCATCTTGGAGCCGCGTGACCGCCTGCTTATACATAAGAGCACGAACGCCGTGCAACCAGCCGTGGTGTACATCGAAGGAGAAGTCGGGAGCCCGGGCCGCTATCCTCTGACCACAAATATGACGGTGGCCGATCTGGTCCGCGTCGGAGGCGGCCTGAAGCCGGACGCCGACACCGAGGATGGAGATCTGACGCGGTACGAATATGCAGGGCAGGGCCAGTTGACCGGACAGCATGAGCCGATTGCCATTTCCGCAGCGCTCTCGGGCGATCCAAAAGATAACGCGCAACTTCACAACGGCGACGTGGTTAGTATTCGTCAGCTTCCCGGTTGGGACGATCTGGGCGCGACGATTACTCTAAGGGGCGAGGTGAAGCATCCCGGGACTTACGGAATTCGGCCCGGTGAGCGGTTGAGCTCGATTTTGGAGCGTGCGGGCGGATTTTTGCCAGACGCTTATCCCTATGGCGCCATCCTGGAGCGCGTGCAGGTACGGGATCTAGAGACGAAGGAGCAGAACAAACTCGTGCTACGCGTGAAGGACGCCGAGGGAAGCCTGGAGGCCATGCCGGACACCACGCCGGCTCAGAAACAAGCGAAGGAAATGGCTATCGGCCAATACGAGACCACGTTAATGCAATTGACGACCAATGCGCCCGTCGGACGCATCCCAATTCGCATCTCCTCCCGCATCGACCGTTGGAAAAACAAATCGTCCGATGTCCTAGCGAGAGCGGGAGACACGCTCATCATTCCGAAGCGTCCCGACTACGTAATGGTGACGGGGCAAGTCTTCAATCCCACGGCGGTTGCCTACCGGCCCGGCAAAAGCGTGAAATGGTATCTGGAACAGGCTGGTGGAGTAACAACCACAGCGAATCGGAAGGCCATTTTCGTGATTCGCGCGGATGGCTCGATAATCGGGCGAAGGGAAGGCATGTGGACCGGGAGCTCTCTTGGATCGGTGCTGCAAGCTGGGGACACAGTGGTCGTGCCCGAAAAAGCGATCGGTGGCGGTGTGCAGTGGGCCAACCTGTTTACTGCTGCATCGGTGGCTTCGTCTATCGTGAGCGCCATATTCATCGCCACGCACTACTGATGGCTGGCACCAGGGTAGAACTTCGGACAAAACTTATGTTGGCTTGTTTTTTAATTGGCTTTACTGTTACAAGCAGAACGACTTATTGCCAAACGGCGGCGGAGGCTTCAAGTGGATCTAGTGAGGCGGCATCCAGCGCAGTGAAGGGGCCCAGCAGCCCGGTGCAGCCCGGAATCGCCTCGTCGGACTCCACGGATGGCTCGGACGATTACAACAATTCATTAGGAGTTTCGCTGCTGAAGCACATTGTGCAAGATCAGGAAGGGCTCTGGACGGCACCGGCCCGATTACGCGTGCAGGACAGCGTTTGGCTTGTGCCCTTGGGCGGAATAACCGCCGGGCTGATTGCGACAGATAGGGACACAAGCCTGCACATATCGAACAGTCCGCAAACCCAGAACCGATACGTGAGTTTTTCGAATTATGGAATCGCCGCGGTTGCGGGAGGCACCGGAGCGCTCTACCTGTGGGGCCACTTTACGCAAAACGATCACGCGCGCGAGGCAGGTTTGCTCGCTGGAGAAGCGGCTGTGGACAGTTTAGCGATTACCGAAGCCCTGAAATACGCCGCGGGCCGCAACCGGCCGTTTCAAGGGAACCATAATGGAGAATTTTGGAGCGGCGGTGATTCTTTTCCGTCCGATCACGCGGCAGTGGCGTGGGCGGCCGCTAGCGTTTTGAGCCATGAATATCCGGGGCCTTTGCCAAAACTTCTTGCGTATGGCGCGGCCGCCGCCATCAGCGCAGCGCGCGTCGAAGGCAACCAACACTTCACGTCGGACGTGCTGGTCGGCAGTGCAATTGGATGGTTGACTGGGGAATTTGTCTATAGCAGGCGTCACGATCCGGAGCTAGGTGGAGGCGAATGGAACAGCACCTCGGAAATGTTACTCGGCGACCATCCCTATCATCGAAAGGACATGGGATCGCCGTATGTGCCATTGGATAGTTGGATTTATCCGGCGCTTGATCGTCTGGAGGCGTTGGGATATCTGCCGGAAGGGTTCTTGGGCCAGAGGCCGTGGACTCGCATGGAATGCGCGCGGCTGATCAGTGACGCAAGTGATGCGATCACCGAGGACTCTGCGAGTCCCGCGGAAGCCAGCCGCGTTCTTGACGACTTGAACGCCGAATTTGCGCGGGAGTTGAATCTGCTCGGGGGCGGCACGAATCGCACCGCGCAGATCGAGTCGGTTTACGCGCGTGTGACTGGAATCAGCGGCAAGCCGCTCAGCGGTGGCGCCAAATACGATTATGGTCAAACCATCTTGAACGACTACGGCCGTCCGTACGAAGAAGGAGCGAATGTGGTCGCGGGAGCGTCGGGATGGGCTACCGCCGGGCCGCTGGTGGGTTACGTCCGCGCTGAGTATCAGTATGCGCCTTCGGCTCCGGCGCTGCCGCTGTCGGCACGACAGGTGATAAACCAGGTTCAGCTCTTGCCTGTGGTTGGTCCAGGTGCAACTGTTCCGCCCGTGCCTCCGGGCACTCCGATTCCGTCGATAGGCCAAGCAGATTTGCTCGACGGGTACGTGGGAATGCAGTTCGAAGACTGGGCCATCACTTTTGGCAAACAGGAGCAATGGTGGGGCCCCGACAAAAGCGGGCCCATGCTGTTCAGCAATAATGCGGCGCCAATTGAAATGCTCGAGATCAATCGCGTAACGCCGTTCATCCTGCCGAGCGTTCTTAGTCGTCTGGGCCAGGTGCGGGTCCAATTCTTCCTCGGCCGCCTGACCGGGCAGAACTGGGTGAACAGTGTACTTACGGGCCTCGACGGCTCCTGGACGCAGCCCCTTGCGGATCAGCCTTTCATCGACGGCGGGAAAATAAGCATCAAGCCGACGACAAATTTTGAAATGGGGATGGGCGTTACCACGATTTTTGCCGGTGCGGGTGTTCCCATGACGCTTCACAAATTCGGCCAGTCCATTCTTCCGGTTGGGAGCGGCTTGCCGGGGACGCCGAACGATCCTGGTGACCGGCGCGGCGGGTTCGATTTTACTTACCGGTTTCCGAGGCTGCGAAATTGGCTAACACTCTATGGGGATGCGTTCACAGATGACGAGATCAGCCCGTGGCGCAACTGGAACAAGGCTGCCGTCATAAGCGGAATCTATCTGCCTCGGATTCCGAAAATCCCAAAACTGGATTTTCGCGCGGAGGGAATTTATACCGATCCGCCGGCTATGCAACCTTCCCTGCAGCACGGATTCTTTTATTACAACGGTCGATTTGTGAGCGGGTACACGAATGCTGGGAATTTGATCGGTAGCTGGGTCGGACGGCAGGGCCAGGGCGCGGACGCGTGGGCGACCTACTGGTTCAATCCCAAAGACAACCTCCAATTCAATTTCCGGCATGAGAAGGTGAGCAAGGGATTCATCCCCAACGGCGGGACGATAACGGATGGCGGCGCTCGCGCGTCGGTCTGGCTGAATTCAACTTTGAGTGTATCCGGCTCGGTGCAGTACGAGAAATGGGATTTCCCAGTCATTTCCGCGTTGCGGCAGACGGATGTTGCGACCTCGATCGAAGTAACATTCTGGCCATGGTCGCGGCGTCTCGGAGCTGACACGCAGGCGAGACTTGCAGGAAGCGTTACTGAAGGCCACTGATTCTGTACAATGAAAAAGGCATTGTGTGTTCGTTGTTGATGGCGAAACGCCATGGATAGAGAACCTCATGTTGTTCGAGAAATAGCTGGCCGAGAAAACATCCTGACGCGTCAGGATGATGAGATCCTCCTTGCGGAGGAAGTTCGCGACCCGCGAAATCGTGAGCGCACGGTAGCTAGGCTAAGGTTACTTTGGTTACATCGAAGGTTCCTGGCGAGGGTCTTGGCGGTTGGACTGGTTGCTTCTTGCGTGATCGCCTTTTTAATTCCTTCAAGTTACGAATCGACTGCCAAGTTGATGCCACCCGACCAGGGAGGAGGAGGTCTCGGAATTCTGACAGCCCTCGCGGGAAAGGCAACCGGGGAGAGCGGTGACAGCACCAGTGGGTTGGCCGGAATTGCTGGAAGTGTCCTGGGCCTGAAGACGTCGGGCGACCTTTTCGTTGGAGTTCTTCAGAGTCGAACCGCACGCGACGACATCATCAACAAATTCGACCTCCGACGAGTTTATAGCCTCTATCCTTGGGCGTCTTCATGGGAAGACACACGGGAAGAACTCGGGGCTCGCACGGATGTTTCGAGTGATCGGAAAAGCGGCATCATCTCGATTAAAGTTACAGATCACAACCCACGTCGAGCCGCAGCAATGGCGCAGGAGTACGTTACAGAATTGAACCACGTAATCACAACGTCGAACACTTCATCTGCTCATCGGGAGCGCGTTTTTCTGGAGGGCCGGCTGTCAGAGGTTAAACAAGATCTTGAATCAGCCGAGAAAGACTTTAGCCAATTTGCCAGCAAGAACACAGCGATCAACGTTCCGGAGCAGGGTAAGGCTATGATCGCTGCCGCTGCTAATCTCGAAGGGCAGTTGATTGCAGCGCAAAGCCAACTTGAGTCCGTACGGCAGATATACACGGACACCAACGTGCGGGTTCGAGAAGCCCAAGCGCGCGTCGATGAGCTTCGCCGACAACTAGGAAAAATCACCGGTCAGCCTGCTGGCGAGCCTATATCAAGCGGGAAAGAGCCGGAATCAGGCTACCCCTCTATTCGTCAGCTGCCCGTATTGGGCGTGAGTTACGCGGACTTGTACCGGCGGACAAAGGTCCAAGAAGCAGTATTTGAGAGTCTCACTCAGGAATATGAACTTGCGAAAGTCCAGGAAGCGAAGGAGACCCCAAGCGTCAAGGTATTGGATCCCGCCAATGTGCCCGGGAAAAAATCTGGCCCGCCGAGGCTGCTGATCAGTTTGGGAGGTATGCTTCTCGCCGGTGTCGTTGGAGTCGTTTGGGTATTCAAGATGGAACACTGGCGACGAATGGACACGCAAGACGCGGGCAAAGCTCTGGTGCTTGAGGTTGTCGAAAGCATTCGGCCGTACGTCCCGTCGCGTTCTTCGAACGGTTCTGACGGAAAGGCAGCCCATGACGGCTTATTCGAACGAATCGCTCGCGGACGATCTCGCAAGCGGGAAGCGGGTGAGGATAACGATGCAGATTAGAATCCCTCTCAGCGTTTGAAATTGTGAGTATCGAACGAAGGAGCATCGAGCCTCCACTGTTGAAGTGAAGGTGCAAAAAGAGCAGGTAGTGAAGCCGCTATCCTTTGATTCGTATTTCGGAACGAAGAACCGCGGCATGTAACGGTGATCCTCAAGGAAATGCTGATGCCCAAGACATCGAAACGCGCCTTGGGTGGCGTGGATGAGGCGAAGAGCGATTGATGGCCACTAGAATCCAATCAGGCGGCCTGCGGGCCTCGAAAGCGGCTACAGATCTCGACAGCAATACTTCCACTCGCGTCCAGCATGAGAACATCGCTACGGACGGAGATGCTGAGTGGCTCAATTCGGCTGGCAAAAATCACCGTCGGAGTATTCGACCGCACGGGCGAAACGTCAGGGGCCGATGGGTTCAGATAACCTATGCGCTGATCGACGTCGTCTGTGTGCTGACGAACGCCCTGATCGCATTTCTGCTGCGTTTTTCATCCGATCATCTGCGACACTTGTTCGTCTCTGGGCGAGTGGCACTGACGGACCAGCCTGTTGCCCACTACGTTGGTTTCCTGCTGCTTTACGTAGCGCTGATCCTGCTCTTCTGTCACCTACAAGACCTGTATAGAACCCCTCGAGGCCGTCCTAGCATGGAAGAAACCCTCGCGGTAATCAAAGCAGTGTCCTTCGCCACATTATTATTGTCGGCTTTCTTCTATCTCTCGGGAGTCAAGATTGTTTCCCGCTCTGTGGTCGTCACGACTTTGCTGCTGAATGTCGTAGCTCTCGTCGCTTGGCGATATGCGAAGCGGCAACTTATATTTCATAGGGCCGAGCGCGGTATTGGAACACGCAATGCAGTAATCATTGGCGCGGGGAAGGTTGGGCAAGCCCTTGCTCGGCAATTAGAGGAAAACAAACTTCTCGGTTATCGGTTTAAGGGCTTTCTGGACGAGAACCACTCGACCGACCCCCGTATGCTTGGCAAGATTGAGAATCTTTCGACCATCGCTAAAGCAGAGTTCGTGGACGAAGTTTTTATTACAATTCCTTCAGAGCGGGAGTTGGTAAAGCGTATTGCGGTTGAAGCAAGCCAGAATAGACTCGACGTGAAAGTAGTTCCTGAACTGTATGATGGACTGGCGTGGAATGCTCCACTCCATCACATTGGCGACTTCCCCGTCATGGAGATTCATTGGCGAGCGATTCCCAGTCTTGAATTCGCCCTCAAGCGTGTGTTCGATGTGATCTTTTCGTTTTCGATGTTGGTCCTATGTTTGCCGGTGCTGGCGGTTTTAGCGGCTTGGATAAAGTTCGATTCCCCCGGCTCGGTATTTTATCGATCCCGTAGGGTTGGCAAGAAGGGACGAATATTCACTTGTTATAAGTTGAGGACAATGGTTTCAAATGCAGACGAATTGAAGGAATCTCTTCGCCTTCGGAATGAACGCGAGGGACCGTTTTTCAAGATCGAAAACGATCCTCGACTCACGCGATTGGGGAGATTCCTTCGAAGGTATAGTCTCGACGAATTGCCACAGCTGTGGAATGTCCTCAAGGGAGATATGAGCTTAGTTGGACCCCGCCCTCATCCTCTAGATGATTACGGACAGTATTCGTTGGATCATTTGCGACGGCTCGACGTGAAACCTGGCGTCACAGGCCTCTGGCAGATAACAGCTCGTCAGGATCCCTCGTTTGAAACCAATATGCGTCTTGATCTCGACTATATCGAGAACTGGGATCTTTGGCTGGACTTGGTCATTCTGGCAAGGACCCTACCACAGGTGCTTCGGGGTGCCGGCCGGTGATCTTCTAGCCACGACTGTAAGCAGAAGAATTATCTGAGAACTCGCGCATTTGTCTCCTAGCGATCGTCAGCCGAGTGACCTGATCTTATGAGAGCGGACGAAGGGGGTGTTGGGAACCGGACGTTGGCAAGTTCTGCCCAGGCTGTCGCTGCCGAGATCCCAGTGAACGCTCCGTGGACGAAAACGGTATTCGTGCTCTTGATCGGGTACTTTTCTATGACCCGCTCTTTCGCTTATCTCGGCATACCCTCCTGGAACATATTCGTAGGTGAAGTAGTACTCGCCTATTTTCTGCTTTTGGGACCTAGGATAAAGACGGGGCGTTGGATCTCCGTCGTGATGAAGGCGCATTCCCTCCGGAAGTTCGTACGACGCTTTTGGTGGTTGTTCGCGTACGGTGTGTTCGAGGTTCTTCGGGGAATACACGCTGGCCATCCTCCGTTTACTTCCGCTCGCGATCTGGCATTCAACTACTATCCGCTCTACTTTTTCTTGGGCTTGTGGGTCGGGCTGCACTCGCGCTTGTTTCTTCCTAGGATGATTCGCGCGCTCGCTTGGTTTAATGGCGTATACGGCATTCTTTTCATCTTGTTTCTTAACAGCGTGCCATGGACATTCCCTGGAGTGTCGCAGGATGTCGCGCCGGTGCCCATCTTCGGGGAGCCGACCTTTTCAGCAGTGGCTCTGATTGGCCTACTTGTCTTTGAGGAAAACCTGCAATCAGTCTGGTACCTGTTCATTATGAATCTTTTTGTCCTGCTCGGGATACAGCTCCGGGGCGAATGGCTGGCATTTGGCGTTGCGCTGCTGCTTTGGAGTTGGCTGACGAAGCGACTGAAAAAGCTCGCTCTTGTGGGATGCTACCTGGCCATCTTGTTTGCTTTTGTATTCGCATTGAACCTCAAGATCGAGGCACCGCAGGGACGCGGAGGTGGCACCGTTTCGGCCCGCTCCATCGTAGGTAGAGTGTTGGCACCAATCAATCCGGATCTCGCCTCGGACTACAGCGCAGATTATCAGATGGCCGAGGGTACGGCCCTGTGGCGGGTCGTCTGGTGGGCCCAAATTTGGCTTTCAGTAAACGCAGTGCCATCTCGTGCGATCTTGGGCTATGGTTACGGCTATGCCCTGGGCGATTTGGTACCTTACCTCCAAGATGTGTTTGTAAGGACGCCGCACAACGTCTTCCTCTATGTCCTGGGCTACACTGGTTGGCTTGGCGTAATCCTCTTTTTCGCGTTTCAAGCGGAGATTGCGAAACTGCTTTGGAAAGTCTGGAAACTCACTGGCCAGCCCTTCGGCTTGCTATTTTGGCTGGCGCTGCTGAGCTTTGCACTGTTTGAGCCCTGTTTCGAGGCTCCGTATGGAGCGATTCCATTCTACCTCGTGGTGGGTTGTGCCTGCGCGCCGATCCTCTACCTTCGTGAAGTATCGGGCGTCCCCTTGGCTGGGGCATGACGAGACTCATTAAAGAGTTCGAAGTAAAGGTGGGCTCTTGGTCTCTCTTCGATCAGGGTGCCGTCAGTCTCGGAAACTTTCTCACGCAGATGCTGCTCGCACGAAACATGGGGGCGAGCGATTACGGAGTCTTCGCCCTTCTTTACGGCGTCCTCTTTTTTCTAATCGGTTCTTTGGGTACCGTGGTCACATATCCGCTCTCTCTAAAGGGTGGTTCAGCGGACCGACATGAGCTGAGGCGGCTGACTGGGGCTTCACTGTGGTTCCAAGCGGGTCTGGTGCTACCCGAGGCGCTGATCGTTCTCTGTGCTGTTGTTGCACTGCACGATGCGGATCTGTTCCTATTCGCGGTCTGTGCATTGTTTTCGTGGCAATTTCAGGAGACCCTGCGACGCGCACTGATGGCGCGGCTTGACCACCGCGATGCCATTTGGGGAGATGCCCTGAGTTATATGGGGCAAGCGCTTGCTATTGCAGTTCTGGCAAGGATGGGTTCTCTAACTCCAAAGTCCGCGTTCTTGGCCATCGCGGTCACCTCTGCCGCAGCGGCGGTAATCCAAGTTCTTCAGGTCAAGCCCCGTTCCGTTGGGGTCTCAGAGGCTCGAGTTCTCGCTGCTGAATATTGGCGCCTGGGCAGCTGGGCCTCTTCCACAAACGTGGCAAATGGAGTCACGCAGCAGGCATTTCCCTGGGTTCTGGGGCTGTTATTTGGAACGGCCGAGGCAGGTAGCTTTCAGGCGATCTTGAACCCGCTGAAGATTTTCAACCCGCTAATTGTTGGTACGCAGAATATCATTGTGCCGGCCGCCGCGAAGGAGCGACGGGAGCGTGGAATTCGAGCAGCGTCGCGGGGTGGGTTGGCGTACGCGGTCCGCGGGTCGATACTCTTTCTCCCATACTTAATCGTGCTGTTCACTTGGCCTCGCACAGTTCTTGGCTTGCTTTACGGATTTCATTCGCCTTACGTTCACTTAGAGCTAGCGATGCGTATTTGCGTTGTGGCTTATGCGATTGGGTTTTGGGGGGAAACGGTCTGCTCTCTATTGAATGGCCTGGGCCTTCCGAGAGCGGGGTTCATTGCGCAATTGAGCGCGACCGGCGCCGCCGTTGGCATCGGGGTGCCGCTAACACTTGAGGGAGGTTTGATAGGCGCTATTGTGAGCTTGGGTATCTGCGCTGCGGTGAAATTAGGGATCGCGCTTCCCACGGTGTGGGCCAAGGCTCGCACTGAAAAGGCTCGAACCGCTTCAAGTGTTTGAAACGGCCAGGTCCGCTATTTCCATGCTACATTGAGTTTTAAGTGCTGGGTGGAATGCTCGAACTATCCAACGTTCGCAGGCGCCCAAGACACCGCGTCGATTGTTATTTTCTGTGCCTTGAGGTTGCCGAGCAATAAAGGGGGTTGAGAGTGTTTCCGTCGAGGACAGATACAACACTTGAGTGGGTTAGGGGGCCCAAAGTGTTAGACGTTGGGTGTACGGGCCACGTTGTGGAGATTGACTCTCCCGTCTGGCTTCACAGGCGGTTGCGGGAGGTGTTCCCGTCCGTTGCTGGAATCGACATTTCGACCGAGAATGTCGACCTTTTGAGGAAGCACGGCTTCAGAGACGTTCACGTCCAGAGCGCTGAATCATTTGAGCTGGGCGAGAAATTCGATACGATTGTTGCGGGCGAGCTTATTGAACACTTGGCGAACCCTGGCTTGTTTCTCCGGCAGGCGCGCGCGCACCTGAAGCCGGGCGGGAGGCTCGTGCTCACAACCCCGAACCCCTTTTCGCTGCTTTTTATCTTCTACGCATTATCCAGGTTCCCCAAGACATGCGAAAACCTTCAGCACACGTGCTGGTTTTGTCCGCAGACTATCAAGGAACTAGTTGGGCGGTATCAGCTCAGAATCGAGCACTTCGAGCTTTTCGACGACTATCCGCCGGCCAGTCCTTCGTGGCGCTACCGGCTTTTCGTGGGTGTGAGGCAGTGCTTTGGGAGCGTACTCCCTAACCTTTTGGCGAGGAACCGAATGCTCCTGGTGCTCGTACCGGAAGGCGATGGTTTCGGTTCGGGTGACAGCGAACGCTTGGTACCGGGTGAGGGGGCATGGGAATCGGACTCTCAGTCTTCGGGTAGTGCGAACTTGGCGCCAAAATGAGAATCGGCGACTCGAAGGCTGCGCGACTTATATCCGTCCTAATGAAGAGTCCCGTCGAATTTCGGGACCGAGCGCTAATGATCGTCGGCTCGCGATTGCCGTGGATGGCAAGCCGACGGCCCCGATATGCGATCTCGGATTGGGAGTCGGTTATTCAGCAGCTCGGTGGTGCTTTGGGTGGCGATCTCGAAACGGCGCTGAACGAGGCAGAGCGGGCAGAGCTGGAATCAGGCCTCCGCCGGAGAATGGAATCGCTGCCATCCGAAGCTCCATTCGGTGCCTTTCATAGCGGTGACTTGGCACTTGCGAGGCTCTGTTACGCGGTCGTGCGCATTATAGAGCCCGAGTACGTTGTAGAGACAGGTGTGTGCTACGGAGTAACAACGGCTTTTGCCCTGGCAGCCCTCAATCGGAACCGCAAAGGGAGTCTTCACAGCATCGACCTGCCGCCGCTGGGACGGGACGCCGACCAATTCGTCGGATGGGCAATCCCTGATGATCTTCTCAAAATGCGTTGGAGGTTGCACAGAGGAACCACTCGAAAGATTCTGCCGACTCTCCTCGAGCAGATAGACACCCTGAGTTTGTTCGTTCACGACAGCCTTCACACCTACGCGAACATGCGAATGGAGTTTGAACTGGTCTGGCCTTTTCTACGCCCGGGCGGCGTGCTCATCTCCGACGACATAGAAGGCAACACTGCCTTTCGGGAGTTAACAGAGCGCAAAGATGTAGCTTTCCACGCCGTAGTTCGAGAACTCGAGAAGGAGCCTCTGCTGGGTGTACTGGTTAAGACCACATGAGCCGTCGGTCACAGTATTATTCCAGGGGTCTTCGTCACAGTGGTGAGGCCAGCCTCAGAGGTCTTAGCGCACGGGTCTGCCATGCCCCGACGGTGCTCTGTGCGAGACCCAGTTGAAGGGAGTGAAGCCAGCACGATCGATTGCGATGAGCCTAAGATCGACGTTGCTCAACTTCGCTCGCGTGATCCACGACGCATCGTTCGTTCTATTGGAGCCGTGTCCCCCCGCAGAAAAGCTCAAGACTCTTTCACAGCTCGTCCGCATCGCGCTAGCATTGCCCCTTCCCCGCAGGAGGGTGGCGGTCGTGGGACGGAGAAGCTTTCGCGTGGGCTATCTGGACCCGTCGAGTTTCTGGCAGGCTTATCATGAGATCTTTATGCGGCAGGCGTACTTTTTCAGCTCGGCTGAGGACGCGCCGCTGATCTTCGATTGCGGGGCAAATCTCGGCCTCGCCACGCTTTATTTCAAGACGCTGTATCCCAATAGCACGATTGAGGCTTTTGAGCCTGACCCGTTGACGTTCCGAATGCTCAAAGAAAACGTCGAGCGGAACGGTCTCGAAAGCGTGGGCTTGCACCAATGCGCGCTCTGGGATTCAGAAGGCGAGATCGACTTTTACATTGACGAATTTAACCCCGGCCAGCTCTCCATGAGTGCGCTGCGCGGTCGGCTCCGAGAACGAGAGAGCCGAATGACGGTACCTGCAGCACGTCTTTCCCGATTTCTGGGTGATAGGACCGTTGACTTCCTGAAGATTGACGTGGAGGGCTCCGAGGAGCGCCTCCTAAAGGATTTGGCCGTGGAGGGAAGTCTAAGAAATGTGCGGCAGATGGTGGTCGAGTATCACCATCCGTTGTCGGGGGAGCCCTCCCATCTGAGTCGCGTCTTAACTATGCTGGAGGGGGAGGGTTTCGATTACGAGGTCTACGCCGACCTTCGACCGCGAGCTCTGAGGGACCACCTGCACGACGTCTTGATCTATGCCCGTCGGCGAGCCTGATCGGCGCGCACGCACTATGGTGCTCGCAATCGCGGCCTGGGTTGTGGAGGTCCGTACTTGCAAGGTGACCGGAAAGGGTACTTGAGTGTAATTTGTCATGGTGATTCTGTTCATCCATAACTACTACCAGCAGCCAGGCGGAGAAGACGCAGGTGTCCGCCAGGAACGTGACCTATTAGCTGCTGCCGGGCACAAGGTTGTCGAGTATGCGCGTGATAGCAGCGAGATCGAGCTCAATGGGTTCGGCAGCCGGATTCGGCTCGGAGCGGCGGCGCTGTGGTCCAAGACAACCTATCGCGATCTCCGTTCTTTGTTGGCCAAGGATCGGCCCGAGGTGGCCTACATTCACAACATCGTGCCGCTGATCTCCCCATCGGCATACGATGCCTGTGCTGAAGCCTCGGTTCCTGTGGTGCAGACGCTACACAATTACAGGCTCCTTTGTCCGGCGGGCAACTTTCTCCGGCAGGGGCGTGTGTGCGAAGAATGCGTCAAACATACTTTATTCCGCAGCGTTTGGCACGGCTGCTATAAAGATTCACGCAGGGCGTCTGCTACGGTTGCCTTGATGCTTGCCACTCAGCGTGCGTTGGGAACGTGGAAAGAAAAAGTGGATTGCTACATCGCGCGCACGAACTTTGCCCGCGAGAAGTTCATCCAGGGCGGGCTGCCGGCAGATCGAATCGTGGTTAAGCCTTGCTTTGTGCATCCCGACCCAGGGCTGCGTCTTGGTTCCGGGGATACCGTGTTGTTTGTCGGGCGACTTTCTGCGGAAAAGGGACTACGGACATTGATCGCCGCGTGGGAGAATCTTAAAGGGCGCGTACCGCTGCGAATCGCAGGCGATGGACCGTTGCGGGCGGAGATGGAGGCCCAAATCAAGCAGAGGGCCATCGCCGGAGTTGCCGTGCTCGGCCGGTTGTCCAACGCCGAAACCCTGGCCGAAATGAAACGCGCGAGGTTCCTTGTGTTCCCCAGCGAATGGTACGAAGGACTGCCGCTTACGATAGCCGAAGCTTTTGCCTGCGGCGTCCCGGTGGTTGCTTCACGGATTGGTTCGATGATTGATCTAGTGGAGGACTCGCGCACCGGCGTCCACTTCACGCCCGGTGATCCCGAGGACTTGGCGGCCAAGATTGAATGGGCCTGGACTCACCCTGAAGCAACGCAAAGAATGGGGCTCAACGCCCGCGCCGAGTATGAGGCGAACTATACTGCGAAGCGAAATTTCGAAATGCTGGCGGAGATAAACCGCCGAGTAATCCGGACCGTTCCGTCATAGTGTAGCGTGAGCCCTTCCGTACCGGGCCGGCGCGGCAACCTACAGAGGAGACTAGGATGAAGATCTTACTAACGGGCGGCGCGGGATTCATTGGATCGCATGTGGCCGACGCGTACATCGCCGCAGGGCATGACGTGGCGATTATTGACGATTTGTCTCGCGGCTCGGAAAAGAACATTCCCGCACAGGCGCGCTTCTATCGTGGCGATATCCTTGACCGCGATTTCGTTGAAAAAGTCTTTGCGGGCGAAAAACCCAACGCTGTGAACCATCACGCGGCGCAAATGGATGTTCGCCGGGGAGTGCAGGAACCGATCTTCGACGCCTCAGTGAATATCCTGGGATCGATCAATCTGCTTGAACTTGCGATCGCACATGAGGTCCGGCGCTTCGTCTACATTTCGTCGGCCGGAGCGGCTTACGGCGAGCCCAAGAAAATGCCGGTCCCGGAGGACTACCCCATCAACCCGATCACGCCCTACGGTATCAGCAAGCATACGGTCGAGCACTACTTGTTCACATTCGCGGCACTCTATGGATTGCCCTACGTCGTGCTGCGCTACGGCAACGTTTATGGCCCACGGCAAAGCTCGAAAGGCGAGGCGGGGGTTTTTGCGATTTTTTGTGAGCAGATGTTGGCTGGCACTCGGCCGGTTATATACGGCGACGGTAGCAAGTTGCGTGACTACGTCTACATCGAGGACGTGGCCGAGGCAAATCTCCTGGCACTCGAACGTGGAACTGGGGAAATCTTCAATATTGCCGACGGTGTGCCAACGAGCGATTACGAGATATTCGCTAAGGTGCGGCACGGTCTCGGAATTCAGGGGCTCGAGCCCAAATACGTTCCGAAGCGAGCGGGGGAGATCGATAGGATATGCCTGGACATCTCCAAAGCGAGGGAACTGCTTGGTTGGGTGCCCCGCGTGTCGCTTGAGGAAGGGGCGCGACGCACTGTCCAGTATTTCCAAACACTCACAGGAAACGTAAGGCAGGCTCTTGTCTGAACGCATTTGTGCGTGGAGGATAGGTGAGCGCAAAGGTTAAGGAGTTACAGGATAAGGTGTGTGTGATCGTCGGTGCGTCGGGTGCGATTGGTAGCGCGATCGCCAAGCGATTCTCCGAAGAGGGAGCGCACCTCGCGCTTACCTACCGCACTGAACCCCCGCGAGAACTTATCGCCGAGTTGTCCGGCGACCGACGCAATGTCAGTTTCTACCCGCTTGAAGTTACCCAGTGGCAGACCCTTCGGGAAACCTTTCATCAGGTAGAGACTGATTTCTCCCGTATCGATGTGCTCGTGAACTGCGCCGGAGTTATCGGACCCATCGGCGGGCTTGAGGACACAGACCCCGAAGACTGGAACAGAGCGTTGGACGTGAATTTAATTGGCCCGGTTTATCTGGCGAGGGCGGTTCTCCCAGCTTTTAGGCGTCGCGGCCATGGCAAGATCATCTTTTTGTCTGGAGGAGGCGCTGCGTACGGCCGCCCATATTTCACTGCCTACAGTAGTGCCAAGGCGGCGCTCGTCCGGTTCACGGAGAGTTTGGCTCGGGAGCTGGAGGGCGCAGGCGTACAGGTCAACGCCGTTGCCCCGGGACCGATCAAGAGCCGCATGTGGGATGAGATGCGGTTGGCTGGTCGCGCCGGGGGGGATGAGTTGCTCGAGGAACTGAGGCGGATGCAGGAATCAGGAGGCGCCTCGCCCGACCGCGCAGCGGCGCTCACCGTTTTCCTGGCCTCGGATCGGTCTAATGGCGTGACCGGCAGGTTGGTAAGCGCACTTTGGGATGACTGGGATGGTCTCGAAGGCAAGATCGAAAAACTTGCCAATTCGGAAGCGTGGACGCTGCGCAGGGTGCCACTAAATTAGCATGCTATCCGTGGCGATTGTTGGTGCCGGAGGAATCGGACGCATCCGGGCGAAATCGATCCTGGAATCGAAACGAGGAAGCGTGTCCTGCGTGGCCGATATTGACCTGGGACGTGCAAACGAACTCGCGGCTGTTTCTTCAGCGGTTGCCACTGCTGACTGGCGTGAGGCCGTTTCGAACCGCGAAGTCGATGCCGTTATCGTCTCCACACCGACCAAATTCCACGCTGAGATTGCAATTGGGGCACTTGAGGCAGGCAAGCATGTACTATGTGAGAAGCCGTTGGCCCGCACTGCGTACGAAGCTGATCAAATTGTGAAAGCCGCCCAGCGCTCCGGACGCGTTTTGAAGACCGGCTTCAATTACCGCCAAATGGGTCACGTTCGGAAAGCGCAGGAACTTCTGGCGCGCGGAGCGATCGGCATCCCTTATTTTCTGCGCTGCCGCTACGGACACGGCGGGCGCCCGCGCTATGAGGAGCATTGGTGCACCGACGCGGATCTTTCCGGAGGCGGTGTCCTTCAGGAGCAGGGCATCCATATCGTCGATCTGGTGCGTGTGTTTCTTGGTGAGCCAGTCAGAGTGATGGCGGAGACGAAGCGATATTTCTGGGGTTTTCCCGAAACCGAGGACAACTGTTTCTGCCTCTTTGAAACAGCTGCCGGCCAATTCGCGCAACTACACGTTAGTTGGACTCAGTGGAGGAATATCCTCGAGATAGAAATTTTCGGTCGAGATGGGTATCTCCGGCTGGAGGGTCGCGACGGACATTACGGCCGCCAGCGCTTGATTTGGGGCAAGCGGCAAGAAACTCACGGGAGACCCGTCGAAGAGGCATTCACTTTCGATGAAACTGACAGTTCTTGGGACCGTGAGTGGCGTCAGTTTGTAGAGCTGATCGAGAATGGAGCAAATTCCCTGGATACTGCTCTGCTGGGAATGCAGACTCAGGTGTTAGTTGATGCAGCGTATCGGAGCGCAGCGGAACATGCCTGGGTCGGGATCCCCGCTTCGACTGCGGAGCGCCCATGATCATTACTCGAACTCCGTTTCGACTTACTCTCGGCGGAGGAGGCACGGATTTACCGTCCTTCTACCAAGAACATGGCGGGTTCGTTCTTGCTGTTGGGATCGACAAGTACATGTTCATCAACGTGAACACACCCATTATCGACGACAAAATCCGGGTGCGATATTCGAAATCGGAGCTCGTGGACCACGTTGATGAAGTGGAACACACGTTGGCTCGGGAGGGAATAAAGGCGTTTTCGCTGACCACGGGGGTGGAGATCGTTTCAGTGGCGGACATCCCGGCGGGAACCGGGCTGGGGTCTTCCAGCTGTTATCTGGTTGGCTTGCTCAACGCGCTGCGGGCCCTGACTCAGAGGCCTGTGCCGCCTCAGGAGCTTGCTGAAGAGGCCTGCCACATCGAACTCAACATCCTAAAGAAACCAATTGGCAAGCAGGACCAATACATGGCCGCGTTTGGCGGTCTCACTTCCCTGACGATTAACCGGAGCGGCGGAGTACAGGTGGAAAGGTTGGCGGTAGGCACCGAACTTGTTGAAGCGCTCGAGAATAACCTGCTCCTCTTCTACACGCATGCCACCCGGGACGCCACGGAAATTCTCACCCGGCAGGACACCGCTTCAAAGAGTAGGGACACGAATGTTGTGGGGAATTTGAAGGAGATCAAAGACATTGGGCTCGAGATCCGCGATGAAATCGTTAAGGGAAACCTGCGCCGGTTCGGCGAGCTGATGGACGTGCACTGGCAGGCAAAGAAACGGCTGACACATGGCATCACGAACCCTGAGATCGACGCTTGGTATGAACTCGCCCGGCGCAACGGAGCAATTGGCGGGAAAATCTCTGGTGCTGGTGGCGGCGGCTTCTTGATGCTGTACTGCGAGCATGACAAGCGTCGCCTGCGGGAGGCGATGCGTGGTGCCGGCCTAAGAGAGCTGAATTTCCGTTTCGAATTCGAAGGCAGCAAGGTAGTACTCGACATCCTCTCTCGTGATCAACGCTTGGCCCACAACCAGCGCCTGCTAGACGAACCCGTCCAGCCGTCCCGAAATCATGTTTTCGTCCGTGACGACACCTGATTCGGCATCATCCGTTTCCGCCGTTCGGACCCCAGTATGTGGCAAGATACCAAGATACACGGTACGCGAAGTCGAGACCGGAGGAACCTATGGCGCGCATGCGGGAGGAGGAACCGTCGAGCTACGCGGTCGCTTATTTGCAGGAAGCCATAGAAATCCTGAAACGGATCGACTCGGCTGCGATTGAACGCACCGCCGAACTGCTCGCCGACCTGCGCAATCGCGGCGGCCGCCTGTTCTTTGTAGGCGTGGGCGGCGGCGCCGGTCACGCTTCACACGCCGTCTGTGATTTTCGGAAAATCGCGAAGATCGAAGCCTATACCCCGGCGGATAACGTGAGCGAATTGACCGCGCGAGTGAACGACGATGGTTGGGACACCGCTTACGCCAACTGGCTACAAGCCAGTCGGCTCAGTAGTAACGATGCCGTCTTTGTTTTTTCGGTAGGCGGAGGTGACCTGGAGCGCAAGATTAGCTCCAATCTAGTTCGGGCGCTGGAATATGCCCAGCAGGTGGGCGCTCGGATCTGCGGAGTTGTGGGGCGCGACGGCGGCTTCACCGCCCGCGTGGCTGACGCCTGCATTGTCGTGCCTGTGGTGAATCCGGCGACGATTACCCCGCATACCGAGGCGTTTCAGGCGCTTATGTGGCACCTGCTCGTTTCGCATCCACGGCTGAAAGTTGCCGAAATGAAGTGGGAATCGGTAAGATAAAACGATGCCGCGAACCATCTTTCTTGATCGGGATGGCGTTCTGAACCAGGCTATTTGGCGAGCGGGGGTATCCTGCCCGCCCGTCACACTTGACGAGTTCCGCATCTTGCCCGGAGTGTCCGAGGCCTGTGCACTCCTTAAAGAAGCGAGGTTTCTGTTGATTGTCGTTACCAACCAGCCTGACGTTTCGCGAGGCTCGGCGAGGCTAGAATCCGTTGAAGCCATCAACCAGCGCCTTCGGGCCAACCTTCCCGTGGACGATGTTCGAGTTTGCTATCACGACGATCGGGACGGATGCTCGTGTCGTAAACCTAATCCCGGCCTCTTGCTTCAAGCCGCCATAGATTGGAAGATAGACCTAGCCGGTAGTTTCATAGTCGGCGATCGTTGGAAGGATATAGAAGCCGGTAAGCGTGCTGGCTGTCGAACGATTTTGGTCGGCGAAGAGGCGAGCCTGCCGGGCAGCTTGCGTCCCGATCATCGGGCGAAGTCGCTTTTGGAAGCAGCCGGCTGGATCATACAGCAGGCATCAGTCGTCCAGGGGAGGGCGAGTGAAATCCCTTAGCAATTTGAAGATCAAAGTTTTTGCGGACGGAGCTGACCGTGCCGGAATTCTTGAAATGTCCGCCAATCCTTTGATCAAAGGTTTTACAACCAATCCCACGCTCATGCGCAAAGCCGGCGTCACAGAGTACCGCGCCTTCGCGTCGGAAATCTTAGCCATCGTGAAGGACCGGCCGGTTTCATTCGAAGTGTTTGCGGACGAATTCGCCGAGATGGAAACCCAAGCCTTGGAGATCAGCTCGTGGGGCAAGAATGTCGTTGTCAAAATTCCCGTGACTAATACACGCGGGCACTCTTCCGCGAATCTCCTCCGACGCCTCGCCGAGCTCGGCGTGAAGGTCAACGTCACGGCATTGACCACATTGGAACAGATTAGGGGCGTCTGTGACTCGTTGCATCAGGGGCCTCCCAGCTATGTTTCCGTCTTTGCTGGAAGGATTGCTGATACAGGCTGTGATCCTGTGCCCATCATGGCCGAAGCTGTCGAAATCCTACGAAGGGCTCCTAGGACGGAACTCATTTGGGCAAGTCCACGAGAACTCCTCAATATATTTCAGGCGGACGTAATTGGATGCCACGTAATCACCGCCACTAACGACATCCTGAAGAAGCTCCCGCTCGTCGGCAAGGATTTAACCGAATACTCGCTTGAGACTGTAAAGATGTTCCACGCAGACGCCCAAAAGGCGGGCTATCGGCTGAATACCGATGTCTTGGTGAAGTAGCATCTGGACGCGAACTTCCAGGGTGACCTTGCGTCTTCTGCCCGATCCAAATGGTTACGGGCAGGAGGCAAGATCGTTCGCTGAGATCCTACGATGAAGAGTTTCCCTTTCTATTCAACTCTCGGCGTCCGAGTCGACGTCGTGCAAATTCCAGACGTCATCGAACGAATGCAGCAATGGATTGACCGCCGGGAAGCGTGCCACTGGATCGCAGTCACTGGCATGCACGGCGTCATGGAAGCGCAACACAATTCCGCATTCAAAGCTGAGCTAAACGGCGCTGACCTCGTTGTGCCCGATGGCATGCCTTTGGTTTGGCTCGGCCGGTTGAACGGACATAATCTGGCTCGACGTGTCTACGGACCCGAGTTCATGATGGCCTTTTGCGAGAAGACTGAAGGGCGTGGGTATCGGCACTTTTTCTACGGTGGGAAACCGGGTGTTGCCGAAAAACTTGCCTCCGTATTGTCGAAGCGTTTTGCGGGGTTCCAAGTAGCGGGTATCTATGCACCTCCGTTTCGTCTCTTGACCCCGGAAGAGGACGACGCGGTCGTGCGCGAGATAGGGCAGGCTGCCCCGGACGTAGTCTGGATTGGTTTGAGCACTCCCAAACAAGAGCATTGGATGAATGAGCATCGGGACCGCTTGAACGTGTCGGTGCTGGTTGGAGTGGGCGCGGCTTTCGATATTTGTACCGGTGAACTCAGTCAGGCGCCGCGCTGGATGCGCGAGCACGGACTCGAATGGTTGTTCCGGCTAAGCGTGGAACCCCGACGCCTCTGGCGTCGTTATATCGTCTATGGCTCACAGTTTTTGTTTTGGATCGCCCTCGAACAATTGGGGCTTCGCAAATTCGACTGATCATGGAACGTTGTCCATTGCAGCAGTTAGCACCTAGAGACGAAACACAGCAGCGGAATGCCGCTATTCTCCAGAATAGCATAGAGCAATGAATTCGATTTCCTCCTGTGAGGTTCGAGTATGCGCTGCGGAATAAAGACTCGGTCCATGGAGACAGATGCGGATCGATCGCCCAACGCGCATTAGAATCCCTGCTACAATCATCCTGCGGTGCAATGCTCGGTTTGAGCAACTCCCGAAGGAGTCAGCAACGGATAGGAGCTGAGGACGTCCGAACTTTGGAGGTAATGTTTTGCTCGACAACAAACACAACCTTATCGTCGTGACAGGAGCTGGCGGTTTTATCGGGGGGCATTTGATTTCTTCCCTGCGTGCGCAGGGTCACAATCGCCTCCGGGCAATCGACATCAAACCCTTCGATGATTGGTATCAACGCTTCGACGACGTGGAGAATCTGTCCCTTGATCTGAACCTCAAAGAAAATTGCGAGGCGGCCACCAAGGGCGCGCATGAAATCTATAATCTCGCTGCCAACATGGGTGGCATGGGATTCATCGAGACCAATAAGGCGCTTTGCATGCTCTCAGTTCTCATCAATACGCACATGTTGCAGGCCGCGGTGAAATTCGGGGTAGAGAAGTTCTTTTTCTCCTCTTCCGCGTGCGTCTACAACGGCGACAAGCAGAAGACATTCGAGGCGCCATTGCTCAAGGAAGAAGACGCCTATCCGGCTCTTGCCGAGGACGGTTATGGTTGGGAAAAGCTCTTCTCAGAGCGGATGTGCCGGCACTTTACCGAGGACTTTGCTCTCTACACGCGCGTAGCCCGTTTTCACAACGTCTATGGACCGTGGGGCACGTGGTACGGAGGGCGTGAAAAAGCACCTGCGGCGATTTGCCGAAAGGTAATCGAGGCTAAGTTGTCAGGCAAGCATGAGATCGAAATCTGGGGCTCCGGAGATCAGACGCGCAGCTTCATGTTTATCGACGACTGCATCAAGGGAATCGATTTGATTATGTTTTCTAAAATTCAAGAACCTATCAATCTCGGATCGAGCGAAGGTGTCACCATCAATCGATTGGTCGACCTCGTAGAAGAGATTGCCGGAATCAAGCTGCAGCGGAACTACGACCTTAGCGCACCGAAGGGCGTGAATGGCCGAAACAGTGATAATACGCTGATCCAGAAATACCTCAACTGGGAGCCAAGCACCCCCCTGCGGACGGGTCTTGAGACGACATACCGGTGGATCTACGATCAGTATTTGGCTCGCGAGAGAGGCGAAGCGGGAGTGGTTCGCGAGTCCACCGCCGCGCGATAAGATCCGACGGCGACCAGTGATGTGCTGAATCCGAATTAATGCGTCTGTACTACCTCCGTGTGACCGCCGTTTGTGGATGCTCGTGCCCGGAATTTCGCGAGGGCCTTACAGGTGCTTTCAGGCAACCCAGTCGATTTATGGCTCGCATATGGAAGAACGGATCGTGAGCGCGTCGGACCACATGGACCAACGAACGGAGACGGTGGGCGCTCAGTCCAGGGGGCCAACAAAAAGAATCGAGACCCGGCGGCCGAACCTGTGTTTTGACGTTCAGACACCTTCCTCCGCCCGACGATGTTGTTTGATCAAGAAGGTGCCGAGTATCTAGCTACGCCGCCCGACAGGATCGGCGAGAAGCTTGTCCTGCTGCGAAGGTGCTGGCGTGCTCCCCTTCGGATTGCTAACCGCGTATAACACGAGTTCCACCCGATTTGAAATTCCCAACTTATCGAAGATATGGAAGAGGTAGTTCTTCACCGTGTGCTCACTGAGACCGAGCTGCCCGGCGATCTCGCGGTTTCCCAAGCCATCAGCGACCAAGCGCATGACTTCCTCCTCCCGTCGGCTGAGAAGATTCAACCCGTTTGGGTCTGGCGAGACTCATCTTGCAGATCAGATCGATGACTTCTCTCGACACGGGGTCGACCCAGAGGGCAAATGAAGCCCTTTTTTGCAAATAGGCAAAGGCTAAACGAAGCACCTCGGGAGATGCGGATAGAAGCTCGCAACCAGACGCTCTCTACACGTTTAGGTCGGCGGTAGGCAGAGACTTTTCTTGCTCGGAAGCCGCGGGAAGTACCGTTTTTGGGTTGCTGACTGCATATAAGACGAGTTCGACGCGGTTCGAGATTCCCAATTTATCGAAGATGTGGAAGAGATAGTTCTTCACCGTGTGCTCGCTCAGATTCAGCAGATCTGCAATGTCGCGATTCCCCAACCCTTCGGCGACCAAGCGCATAACTTCTTCCTCCCGTCGGCTAAGGAGATTCAACCCGTCCGCATTTACGACGCGCAGCGGTCGCGACTGGGTTAGAGCGTCGACCAGGTATTGCAGTTCTGTGTTCCCTATCCAGATTTGCCCCTCGAAAACTCGACGGATACACTTGCGCAATGAGACGAAAGCGAAGTCGCTTCGCGAAAAGACTCCCCGCGCACCCGCACGCATGGCTTCGACCACGAGTTGCGGTTCAGGTCGGTCTAATAAGAGAATAGCCCGCAGATCAGGATTTATCTGAAGAATTTCTCGAAGCGCAGCGAGGCCGCTCAACAGCCCGTCTTGTAGGTCAGCGCTGATAATGGCGACGTCTGCCCTGGCTTCCCGCGCTGACTTTAGCAATGAATCTCGATCGACGGCACAGGAGACCACCGCAAAATCAGAATGACGCTTGAATTGATCAGTAAGCAGACGAGCAGCCATCAAATTCACATCTGCTATGGTTACACTGATAGGCACTGCGCCCAAGCTGCACGCTGTTCTCACATGTCACCACGCCGGTTTGCAAGGGCTGGACTTGCTTTTTCAAAAACAAGGTCTGAAGTTAAACAGTACCGATCCTACGGTCCGATGGACTTTCTTGTCAATTCGCGATTTCCGATGAGTTCTATTGATTTCTAACTCATGTTTAATGTTTGGACACATTATTTTGGGAAATGGCAGCATTCAGGCGAAACCTGGAGCCTAGAGTAATTCTTCTCCTAGTCTTTTGTATCTAGGCCATCCCCCCCTGATCCACGGTCATCTCTAACCAAAGTTTGTTCGTTTCGCGCCTGAAGGCCTACAGGTCTCTGGGGCCGTCTTGCTCGTAATACACGAGAGCTAGAGAACTCAATCATCCAAACGATCTGACTCTTGTCGTCTTTCTGCACCGCCCGTATTGTCATCGCGTCGGAAAATTCGGTGGGTGCCGTGTCCGCTAAGCATTCGAGTCTGTCATTCGCTGAGGTTGCGGTGGAGCTTAGAAAGTCGCGGCGCTATCGACTTCTGGCGCCGGCTTTTTTCTCGTGTGAACGCCCGGATGGGTTACTGCAAGAGGCCAAGGGCACAATTCGAGACATCAGCGACAGAGGAGTTTTCATCACTGGAGACATAGCGCCACCCCTAGGCGGGCATCTGGACGTGGATGTCTACTTGCCCTCCGTGGAAGTGGGTGGCAGCAATGTGCAATTGCATGGCGAAGGAACTGTCGTGCGAGTCGAGCGGGACGCTGAGGGTGTAAGCGGATTCGCGGCGACCGTTGCGTTCAACAGGGAGACTGTAACCGGGCCGACCGTCGTGAATATAACGAAACTACATTAGAGCACCAGGTTTAATAACGCTTGCTTCTTACGATTGTTCCATCTGTTCTCTCGGGAGCCATCGCGAGGGCTAGTGGATTTTCTTGGAGGAGTATGGAGTCTGATCGTATGCAACGCGCAAACGCAATCGTCCCATCCGTAATTACCCCTGCATCTGACTTGACGCTGCGGATTGGCATCGAGGCGTTCTTCCGTAGGAAACACTTGTTCTTCTGGATAACGGCCATTGTTCTCTTGATGACACTCGCCGCCATCCTCTTGATGCGCAAGCAATATCTATCGGAAATGAAATTCCTCGTACAAAACACGAGGGAAAATGTTGTGGTCAGTGCGGAACGTACGACATCACCCAACATAGTCAATGATGTGACCGAAGAACAGGTTGATTCGCAAGTAGAGATCCTGCGGAGCCATGACGTGATCGATCCAGTGGCCGATCCTGGATGGGCGAGCTTAAGCCCGAGCCAACGGACTCCCGAAATGGAACAACAGCATGAGAAGCTCGTCGCAACATTCGATAGGAAACTAAGCACTGACATCGTGAGGAAGACCGACGTCATCGACGTCAGTTTTTTGGCGAAAAGCCCTGAGGAGGCGAGAGATACTCTTGAGCGCTTGTCGGCTTCCTACCTTGGCGAACTCAGGCGGCTGCAACGACCTGCAGGCGCCTCCGAATTCTTTTCTTCCGAGGCCGAGCGGACTCGCCAAGCCTGGGATGCGGCGACCAAACAGTTAGTGGACTTTCAGCAGGAACACCAACTGGTCTCGCTGCCAGATCAGGAAACAACGCTCAATACGCAGATTACCGAGGACGATGAGGACTTATTCACAACCGACTCCGCCCTGCGCGAACTGGACGCTCAACTGGTTGCGGCCTCCCACCAGCTCGGTGCAGTTCCGTCCCGGCAGATTTCCGAAGAGAAAGTATCGCCCAACCAATCATTAGTAGAGGAGCTCAGTACGCTTGTGGTCGAAATGGAAAACAAGCGAACTGACTTGGTGACAAACTACAAGCCGACCGATCGACTTGTGCAGGATCTCGACCAGCAGATCAAAACCGCTAGAGCCGCGCTGAATAACGCACAGACAAGCCCATCGAGAGAGGAGACAACGAACGTCGATCCGGCGTGGCAACAGGTACGTACCAGCTACATTCAGAATGAGATCGCACGGCATGCGACACAGGAACATCGAGCTAAATTGCTTTCGAGGCTTGGCGATCTTAAACAGCAACTCGCGAGCCTCGAAACGCTAACTGGACAGTTCAATGAACTGCAGGCGCATGCAGACGAACTTAAGGAGAACTACCAACTCTACGCTCAAAAGCGCGACCAGGCTCAAATTGAAGACGCGATGGACGAACACAAATTATTGAATGTCGCCGTCGCCCAGCAGCCGACCCTGGCCTATGAGCCTGAACGGCCCAAGCCGCTCCTGTATGGAGCGCTAGGTTTTGTCAGCGCCGTGTTCCTCGGCATGTGCGCGGTTTACTTCGCCGAGACAAGCAGAAGCACAATTGCCACGCCACGCGAACTGGATGCCGTCTCCCGTTATCCCGTGCTTGCGACTGTACCGCAAATGTCATGGAGGTCCGGGCGCACGTGTTCCCTGGGACTTGTTGCGCCTGACGGTCCAACATCCACTATGACAATCCACAGTGCAAACGGAAGAAACGCGGCCATCTGAAGAAAAAGGGGAGCTGTGCATATGTTCGATTTCGAATTCGCCAAAATCAAGTTCTCATCTTCGCGAACACGTTCCCAGCTTCAAGTTGTCTGTGAGGGACTGCTGTTCAATATCTTCCGGGAACGGCCGGATGGTAACAAGCGAGGATTCGCCGTTGCATTTGTGTCGCCTCACCGGGGCGCAGGCGTGTCGGAAGTAGTTAGAACGCTCGCCAAAGGATTAAGTCACGACAGCGATCAACTGGCGATTTCCGTCAGTTGCCGGTCCCTGATTCAGACCGCCCACAGGCCCGATGGCTTCGTAAATCTTAACTTTGATGGAAAAGGGCGGGGCCAGGAAGCACCCAATTTCGATAATGAGGAAAACAACTGGCATGCTGTGCAAGCTGCGCTCACCTGTGCCATCGGCAGGCTGCGAGCACAGCATCACTACGTTCTGATTGACTGTTCTCCGATCAACGAGACGCAAGACGCAGTGAGATTGGCTTCTCTTGTCGACGGAGTCGTTCTTGTCGTGGAAGCTAACCGAACAAAGAAGGATCAAATCCTTTACGCCGAGCGGAGTATCGAAAGCGCGAAGGGGCGGGTACTAGGCCATGTTCTGAACAAGAGGACTTATGCAATACCGGCCTGGTTCCATCACCTGATGACGGCGGCCGGTATCTAAAGGCGATCTGATCCTATGAGTGGCGGCGGTTTTTGGAGTGAGGAGAGATCACGTGAAGATGTTGCGATGGCCCTTTGTATTAGTGCTTTGCTTCGCGACGTGGGCACATGCCGGTGACGACCTTCAACATCGCCCGCGGTACAAGCTGCGCGTCGGAGACGTTCTCGATGTTCAGTACAGGTACACGCCTGAACTCAACCAGACCGTGACGGTATCACCTGACGGGTACGTCAACTTGAATCTTGTGGGCGATGTCAGGGTGCTTGATCTCTCGCTCGATCAAGCTCACGACACGATTGTTAGCAAAGCAGGCGAGCGGCTGAATGATCCGGAACTGAACTTGGTCCTGGAACAGTTCCAACCGCCGTACGTCGTAGTGGCAGGCGAAGTGGGCAAACCCGGGCAAATTAACTTCAACGGCAGTCTCACAGCGATGCAAGCCATCTTGGTCTCGGGGGGATTTCTAGAATCCGCGCGCCCTACGCAAGTCATCCTGTTCCGGAAAATTGACAGTGACAATGCCGAAGTTCGTGTTCTCAATCTTAAGAATTTTCACAAGACATCCGATCTCGAACGTGATGTGCAGCTTCAGCCGGGGGACATGCTGTATGTGTCTCGCAACAAAATCCAGGACCTCTCCAGATTCGTAAAGGCATTCAACACCGGGGCTTATATCAATCCATTGCAAACCATTCACTAGCGATTGCACGGATGGCCAACAAAATGGGTTCGCCTGGAACTTGCACGATGACCATGAGCGACCACAGCATCGGCGGCAGTCAAATGCAGATCGAGGTTAAGCGCAGTAAAGTGCTTACCTCCGTCGGTGCCGTGGCTCAGTCGGTTGCAGCCAAATTCGTGATCATCGGCATCAACGCGGCCACAGGAATCATTACCGCTCGCGCCCTTTTACCAGCAGGCCGCGGAGAACTAGCGGCGATGATCCTGTGGCCCGTATTTCTAGCCAATATCTCGACCTTCGGATTCCCGAGCGCGCTTACCTTCCAGATGAAAAGCAACCCTAAGAGGAGTTCGGAACTCCTGGGCGCGGCTTTCTTGTTGGCCATTCTGGCGAGCGCGATTGTTATGGTATTGGGATTTTCGTTCATGCACTCGTGGATTCCGCAGTATCCGCTGAAGGTGATTCTTTATGCCCAGGTTTTTGTCACGGCGATTCCGCTGACATCGTTGTTGAATGTGGGGCGGTCAGCCTTCATCGCTCGTGGCGATTTCGAGGTTGTGAATGGCCTCTTAGTTTGCTCGCCCGCGTTGACGTTGGGATTGCTGCTTATGCTTCTCCTCGCGCATCTGCTTACGCCTTACACAGCGGCAATCGTCTACGTACCGGTTGGAGTCGTGCCGGTGGTGTGGATGGTGCGTCGCCTTTGGCATCTCGTTAAGCCTTCGCTGAAGTCGCTTGGAAACTCTACGCGATTGCTCTTTTCTTACGGGATTCGATCTTATGGCATCGACCTCTGTGGAACCATGGCCCTTTATGTCGATCAGGTGATAGTTGTGCGTTTCCTCATGCCTGACAAAATGGGAATTTACGTCGTGGCTCTGAGCTTGTCGCGGATGCTGAATGTTTTTCACCAGTCTGTCGTGATGGTTTTATTCCCGAAGGCAGTTGGCCAAACTCCGGAAGCCGTTCGCAAAATGACCAGTCGTGCAATGCGAATGAGCACGATGCTCACGGCGGGCGCTGGTTTAGGCATCGCTATTTTCGGTGCTCAGGCGTTGTCTCTGCTCTATGGCACCGAATACCGGGGAGCTGCTCTGCTACTGCGCATTTTGGTCGCCGAAGTGATCCTTACGGGCGCGACGCTTGTGCTTAGCCAAGCGTTCATGGCGCTTTCCCGTCCTGGAATCGTGACAGCCCTTCAGGTGACAGGATTGTTGTTGGTAGTGCCTCTGATGTTCATCTTGGTGCCTCGATATGGCATTGCCGGCGCTGGAATTGCCCTGCTTTTATCGACGACGGTGCGGTTGGTCTTTGTGCTTTTGAGTTTTCCTTTGTTTCTGAGAATGCCGATACCGCGCATCCTTCCCGAGCATGGCGACCTGGTTTACATGGCGCAAGCCGTTTTACAGCGGGTCGCCCTCTTCGGGGGAAAACCATTGGCAGGCCGTGGGGGAGATGGAACAGTGAAGCGCCCATTGACTATCTTCGTGCCTCATTGTTCGGACTTGCTGACGGATCACTTGCCGCACGGTGATGGGTTGATCGCCTACGGTTTCATCTCCCATCTTGCGCGTCGCGGGCACCGCCTACACGTGGCTGCGCAAAGAGTGGAGCTTAGTGAGCCGCTACACCCGAACGTAACCGTGTACGAAATCTCCTTAGTATGTTCGGGAAAACTTTCAAAACGAGTGGAGTACATGCTGCGTGTGCGTCGGCTGCTGCGAGGGCTGGAGAATGGCCACCGTTTCGATCTGATTCACCAGTTGAATCCGGTTTTTTCAGGGATAAGCCTTTCACTAACGGGATCCGGTTTGCCGCTCGTCCTGGGAACATACGTGGCACGCTGGCCCCGTGGTCTCGATGCCGCCACCAAGGGCTGGACAAGCAAAGGAGTTGCGCGATTCCGAGACACAATTGCCAGCTTGCAGCAGCGGCAAGCTGATGCACTGTTGCTTACGACGCCGGCCGCCTTGGACCGGTTGCCGCATCCGACGGACGCTGGTGACCGAATCCATTTTCTTCCCCATGGAGTTGATACCGAACTGTTCTCTCCTGCTCGTACGGCAGAATCCAGCGAAGGCTCTGCAGGCCACCTTGGGCAATCAGTCTTGTTTTTTGCGCATGTTACCAAATGGAAGGGCATTTTCACGCTTATCGACGCTTTTCCCGCCGTGGCGCGTCAGTGCCCAGGCGTCCGGCTTGTCATCGCGGGAGATGGTTCTGACCTGGCAGAGGCAAAGCGCCGGGTCGGCGGTTTGGCCTGCGCTCACCAAGTGGAGTTCTTGGGCAAGCAAAAGAGAACGGATGCGCCTGGGCTATACAGGAATTGCAGCGTGTACTGTCTTCCCTCGTTTGGCGAGCCCTACGGTGGCACCCTCGTCGAGGCGATGAGTTGTGGCAAGGCCGTTGTCGTCACAGACTCCGGCGGTCCGGCACACATGGTGTCTGCGGAGGGCGGGATACGTGTTCCTGCTGGGAACAGCACTGCACTCTCCAATGCGCTGCTGGAGGTGCTTCGAGATCCCTTGCGCCGAGCATCTATGGGTCGGCACAACCGGGAACTTGTAGAACGCACCATGACTTGGGACCGAGTGGTGGACCGGTTAGAGCAAATCTACGAGATGACGATCCAGAGATTTGCTTCAAGACGGAACAGCAATCGGGGAAGTGAAGCGTTTTCTCTCGAACAGACTTCAAGTGCAGATGTTCATTAGGAGCCCATTGTGAAGGGCGGATCGACACAGTCGAGTGCACGCTTGGCCACGCTCGAGGGTCTATTTGCATTTGCAATGGCCCTCGGATCGGTCATGTACGGCAATAGCGCGCGCATCCCAGCCGGGGAATGGCATCGATTTCTCGAGACTCGCGTTACTGTCTTGAACGCCATGTTCGCCGGTCTGTTCATGCTCGCTTGGAATTATAGCTTCACAGCTTTGGATCTGTATCGCGTCGGGTCCCATGGCGCCCTCCGTAAGCTTATTCGAATTGTAGAAGGCAGTTCCGTGATGACGCTTTTTCTGATCGCATATTTGCAGCTAACGCGCACAAGGGGTCCCACGGCTCGAATTGCGGTTATCTTTTTTCTATGTTCGGTTTCCTATGAGGTATGCCGCGTGCTTTGCACTGGTTGGATTGCTTCTCGGGATCCGCAGCTAGTAGTAATTCTGGGCAGCGGGCGGCGAGCAGGAAAAGCTTGGCGACAGATCCGTACTCAATACCATTCGAAAGTCAAGCTCCTCGGGTTTGTTGACGACCGTCCAGTAGAGGAGATGGCTCCCGATATTGCGGATCGTTATCTCGGAAGGATCGATGACTTGAGTGAACTGCTGCTGCGCAATGTAGTGGATGAGTTGTTGATCGCTGTTCCGATGAAATCCTGCTACGACGTCGCCCAGCGTGCCGTTTCGATTGCGGAAAGCGTGGGGATCCAGATCGTCTATATGCAGGATATGTACGTCACGACTCTGAAGCAAACTGCGTCGTGCGATCGCGAGCTGTTTACGGAATTAGTGCCAACACACGAGCATTACGTAACCCGACAAACGATCAAGCGAGTGATCGACGTGCTTGGGGCGGCAATTGGGCTTTGCCTCTTGGCTCCCGTGTTTGTTCTGGTCGCGGCCGCGATCAAAGCAACCAGCAAAGGACCGGTCTTCTTCGTCCAGCCTCGGTACGGCTATCGGCGACGCCTTTTCCGAATGTACAAGTTCCGAAGCATGGTGCAGAACGCGCCTGAGCTAATGGCGCAGTTGGAAGCGCTGAATGAGGCGACAGGACCAATCTTCAAGATGCGTCACGATCCGCGCGTGACACGACTCGGCAGAATACTGCGAGCTTCGTCCTTGGATGAACTGCCGCAACTGTGGAACGTATTGATTGGAAACATGTCTTTGGTGGGACCCCGGCCAATGAGCACGCGCGATGTCTTACTCTTCAGCGAAGCAGCGTTAATGCGGCGATTCACCGTGAAGCCCGGGATTACCGGACTGTGGCAAGTGAGTGGGCGCAGCGCGGTCGGCTTCGATCGATGGATACAGTTGGACTACAACTATATCGACGAGTGGTCGCTCACCCTGGATTTCCAGATATTGGCCAGAACGATAGGAGCCGTCGTACGGCGCACCGGAGCGGCTTAGTTCGCAAGGTAGGTCATGAGAGGCGGGATGAGAATTGCAGTTGTGCACGACTATTTCACGCAATTAGGCGGCGCTGAAAAGGTTGCCGAGCAGCTTTATTGCATGCTGCCCGGCTCTTCGCTTTTCGCAACGGTCGCTTTGCAAAATTGCATGCCCCCTCGGCTGGCCGATGTGCCCGTTCACACGTCGTGGATGCAGAACTTGCCTGAGATTCACAAGCATTACAGGTTCTATTTTCTTATCTATCCGCTGGCGATTAGTTCCGTAGATGTCTCGGATTACGAGTTAGTGATCTCCAGCTCTTCTTCTTACGCCAAGGGCGTGAGGACAAATCGCGACTCCGTGCACGTGTGCTATTGCCACACTCCGATGCGCTGGGTGTGGAGTTATGACAGCTATTCTGGCCGGGAGACCTTCGGAGTGACTCAGCGAGCCTTGCTGCCGATGTTGATTCGGGGCTTGAAACACTGGGACGAGAGCGCGTCCCGTCAGCCGGATCATTTCGTGGCAAATTCGCGGGTCGTAGCGGAGCGGATTCGGCAGGCATATGGGCGCTGCGCGGAAGTGATCCATCCCCCCATCGATATCGATCGGTTTCATATGTCCGCGGACCGCGAGGATTACTATGTGGTGCTATCGCGTCTCGTCTCCTATAAGCGAATTGATTTGGCCGTGCAAGCTTGCACGGAACGGGGAAAAAAGCTGCTGGTCATTGGCCACGGTCCGGACCGATCGCGGCTCGAGTCAATGGCTGGTCCCTCTATAAAATTCCTTGGAAGAGCACCCGACGAGGACGTCGAATACCATGTTTCTCGATGCCGCGCTCTCCTGTTTCCCGGCGAAGAGGATTTTGGCATGGCGCCCCTGGAAGTTGCAGCCGCAGGTAGGCCGACAATCGCTTATCGCGGCGGCGGTGCGGTTGAGACCATCATCGAAAATGTCACCGGAGTCTTCTTCGACCGGCAGACCGTGGAAGACCTCGGTGACGCCATCGAGCGGTTTGAGCGGCAGGAGTGGTACCCGGATGTGATTCGTCGCCATTCCGAAAATTTCGGTATCCAAGTTTTTCGGGACCGTTTCCGCTGCTTCTTTCGTCGCATCGGAGCGCCCGTAGATATCCCGGACTCTCAAGAGGCTGACAGCTTAGTTGAGGTCCTGCAAGCGGAGCGCGCATCGTGAGCGAGGCTGCTGTATATTCCCCGGTCGCGGTCGGCGCGGTTCATCAGGGGCAATCCGCGCGCGGCTGGTTTGGAATTGCGCTGGCCTGTGGCCTCAGTGGAGTGGTGATCGCCGCGCTTTGGTTCTCAGGGCACAGCCAGTTGCTCCGGGTGGCGATACCCGCTGCAGCGTTTTTCGTCGGCGTGGTTCTCTATTTTAGTGCTCCGATACGCTACGTGGAATATTCGCTGTGGCTCTGGTTTCTCACTCCGTTGGTTCGACGCTTGGTCGACTGGCATTTCGGCTATGCCGATCCAAACTTTGTCCTCCTTTCGCCTCTGCTTGTGTCGGGAATCGGTGGACTCGCGTTGCTGCGGCCAAACCGTCAGCACTCGATGCCCCGCATACCGGCTTCATTTGTGTTGTGCGGTACGGCAATTCTGTACGCCGTGGTTATTGATGCGCTTCAGCACCCGTCGGCGGAGACAATCTACGGATTCGCAGACTGGTTATGTCCTTTGCTGTTTGGTCTTCATTTCTATTTGAACTGGCGCGACTACGAGCGATTTCGGGCGGCTGTCACCAAGACATTCTTGTGGGCCGTTCCGGTGCTTGGCATTTACGGGATATATCAATTTGTCGCTCCGCCAGCTTGGGACGGCTACTGGCTCGGGAGAGTTTATTACACTCAGGGCATCGCCACGAGCTTCGGAACGGCGGAGCCTTTCCTGGTGCGCGTCTGGAGCACGATGAATGGACCCGGGGTGTTCGCGAACACTATGATGGTCGGGCTTCTTCTGCTGCTTGTCGTTCGATCTCCCCTGAAAGTGCCTGCTGCCATCGCGGGTTATCTCACTCTCCTTTTGTCGGCGGTCCGGACGGCTTGGCTGAGTTGGTTTCTAGGGCTGCTCATAATTCTGAAGAGCGCGAACCCACGTACGATCGCCCGTATCTTCCTGTCGATAGCTCTTCTCGTCGTTTGTGTCGTGCCGCTGGCTAGTAGCGAGCGGGTGGCCGTTACGATTTCGCGTCGCGCGGACACATTCGCGGATTTGTCGCAGGACGAGAGCTTCAGGGATAGGGTCGACATGTATCGAACGCTGGCAGCCGACGTCGTCGAAACTCCTTTCGGCTACGGCTTCGAGAACCGAGCAGACGTGAAGGGATTCGCCGTCGACAGCGGCATTCTAACTGTTCTTTTTGCCCTGGGATGGTTGGGCAGTCTGCTCTTCGCCGCCGGAACTCTCGCCCTCTGTTTCAAGCTGGCGAATCCTGTCGACCGCAATGATCAGTTCTCGATCGCGTCGAAAGGGATTGTCATCGCAATATTGGCACAAGTGATCGGCGGAAATGTTTTCGTGAACGTGACTGGGGCGATGTTTTGGATGTTTGCGGGTTTCTTTCTGGCTGCGTCTCAGCGCCACAGGAACGAATTGACCGGGTGCTGGTCAGCACGAGCCGAAATGGGACTGCTGGGCAAAGCTTAGGGGATTTCCGCGAAGATAGACGGCAATCACTTTTGATAGCTGGTTTCTGCTTGGCATCAGCGATGTACCGACATTGGTTGTGCCAAGACGGAACTCGGTTCCAGACGCTTCACTTCAGGAGGCGGGTTATCCAAAAGCGGGAAACATTCACGGCGCTAAATGGGCTTCGGTTCTTGGCCGCGCTGGCGGTCGTATGCTTCCATTTTGCCCCGCGTATCAACACATATCCCGAATGTCCAGCAATACTCCGAAACCTCATCAGCGAGGGTCCCACTGCCGTGCCGTTTTTTTTCATTCTTTCCGGGTTCGTGCTTGCCCATCGTCATTTACGGAATCGCGAGCGTCCGGAAACAGCGCGCGCCTTTTACTGGGCCAGATTCTTGCGATTGTACCCCGCCTATACATTCGCTTTCGTCCTCTTTATGCCGATGGCAATAGAAAAGTATCTGCGCGGGCCTCTATCGGCATCGTGGGGCCGGCATACATTTGTTGCGGGGGCGGCTCTTTCCTCTCTGATGCTCCAGGCATGGACCCCGTTCGCCCAGGCATGGAACGGTCCGAGCTGGTCACTTTCCGTCGAAGCATTTATGTACCTCATGTTTCCATTAATTGCCCTTCGTCTAATAAATCTCAGCCTCAAGAAAACGGCCTGGATTTTGTTTGCCCGATGGCTTGTTCCCGTGGGTCTTGCGTGTGGCGCTGCCGTGCGTTTGATCCCGCAAGAACTGTGGGCCGGCTACCTACGAAACAATCCCCTGTTGTGGATGCCAATGTTCATCGCCGGAATATGTGCGACGAGACTTCTTCCGATGTGGACCGAGGTCCACAGATTTACGGCAAGCTTAATCTCAATCGCGTCTTTAGTTGCAGTGATCGTGTTGGCGATCATCTGGCCGCCCAGATGGAGCGAGATGTTCATTACGGGCGGCATTGCACCCTTGCTCGTCGCCACGGTTATATCTTTCACGCGAGATACAAACTGGATAACGGAACTCGTCGGGGGAACTGTCATGAACAAACTAGGGCAGGCGAGTTACGTCATATACATCCTTCAATCGCCGGTATGGCATTACTGGCAGGTGTTCACGAATTATGTTCGTCGGATGCCATTACAAAGCGTGCACGTGGCCGCATGGCAGTTCTACGCCTTCGTACCCTTTCTTATATTCGCGTCTTTGGCAACGCAGAGGTTCATCGAGGCTCCGTTGCGTATGTGGATCGACCAGAAGGGCAAACAGTTATCGGCGTGGTGCTGGGCAGACGGTTTTCCATTCAAGACGGCAGGCCGCGTTTCGAGTCAGTAAGTGAGACTGGATCACAAGGCAATCGCGATGGAATCCGCCACACTAAGCCGTACCACAAAGGTCGATGCGATTCCGGTCTCGCAGGCTCTGAAGAAGCCGATTCGGGTCTTGTATTTCGACCACACAGCAATGCTCAGCGGCGGTGAGATAGCATTGCTCAACCTCATCCGTTACCTAGATCGACAGCGGGTTACGCCCATCGTCGTATTGTGCGCGGAGGGTCCCCTTGCGGATCGTTTGCGTCCTATCTGTGAAGTCCACGTTCTCCCGCTGCCCGACCGCGTTCGAAATGCGCGAAAGGCTGGGTTGGGCTGGAAGTCGGTGCTGAAGTTGCGGGAGGCCGCGGCCGTTGTATCGTGCGGCTTCAGGTTGGCCCGGTATGCGGTTAGGCATGATGTTGACCTCATCCACACGAATTCCCTGAAGGCAGACATCATCGGGGGCTTAGCCGGTCGGCTCGCGTTCCGCCCGGTCGTGTGGCACGTCCGTGATCGAATCGAGCCGGACTATCTGCCAGGTCCGGTCGTACGCGCATTCCGGTTTTTGGCTGGATTTCTGCCTTCGTATATCGTTGCGAACTCGCAGGCTGTGCTCAGAACGCTTCATCTCAAGAAAAACCGCTCACACACCGCTATTCCATCCGGCATCGACTTGGCGAGGCGGTCCAGAGTTGTGCACGATGCAACGGTGATTGACCCTGAGCGACCTGCAGAAACCCACGGCCCCAACCCCGTGATCGCTCTCATCGGACGAATTTGCCCTTGGAAGGGCCAGCATATTTTCCTGCGGGCTGCCGCTTCCGTTCACCGCCGCTTTCCAAGCGCGCAATTCAAAATTGTTGGGGCGGCCCTTTTCGGCGAGGAGCGGTACGAGGCAGAGGTGCGGCAGCTTTGTACTGAGTTGAACCTCGATGGTACGGTCGAATTTACTGGCTTCTGCCCGGATATCCCCCGATTGATTCCCGAGCTTGACATTGTGGTTCATGCCTCGACGACTGGTGAGCCCTTCGGTCAGGTAATCATCGAAGGAATGGCTGCATGTAAGCCGGTGGTTGCCACCAATGGAGGCGGGGTTCCTGAAATAGTTGTGAATAATGAAACGGGTTTGCTGGTTGCGATGGGAGACGCTGACGCTATGGCTGAGGCCATCTGCACGCTCCTGGCAGATCCAGTGATGGCTCGCCGTATGGGCTTGCAAGGTTTCATGAGGGTTAAGGAGTTTTTTACGATCGAGCACACCGTTCAGAAAGTCCACGCGGTTTATCGTCAGCTCTTGGAGACGAGATGATTCACAATCGGACTGACCCGATATCTAGCGATTCCCGTATACAGCCTCGCGCAAAGTTGTCTTCAAACGGCGAGCCGACTGGAGTACTCACGCCCCCGAGGAGTCCGTCCGCTGCGCCCGGTCGCAAGCGTCGGATCCGTGTGTTGCACAGCGTGGGGCATCTTCTTCGGGGCGGAATAGAAATGTGGCTGTACCAGATGGTGCGGCACACGGATCCTTCGCGCTTTGAGCACCACATTTTGGTGCGAACTGACAAAGAAGAGCCGTTCACTGAGCCGTTCCGCAACATCGGAGCGCGGATCGTACCTTGTCTTGATTATAAGATGCCGCTCAAGTATGCACGAAATCTTCGCCGCGCCATCCGGGAGAATGGTCCCTACGACATACTCCACGTCCACGGCAGCAATCCTAACGGTTTGCTTGCCTTGCTCCTTGCAAGCTCATTTGGAATTTCAGCTAGGATTGTTCACAGCCACAACGATATCCGACCACTTCTTAAGAACCGAGGAATCGCATATAGATCGTATGTGGGAGTTACGCTGCAATGTCTCCGCCTTTTCGCGGACAGCGGTTTTGCGGCCAGTGTCCGGGCAGCAGAGTCGATGTTTGGGTCCGCCTGGAAGAATGACAAGCGCTGGACGGTACTGCACTACGGCGTGGATTTCAAACCCTTTGCCGAGCCTCCGGATCCGCTTCTGCGAAAGAGACTATGTATCCCTGAAGGCGCCTTTGTAGTCGGGCACGTGGGTCGTTTTCATGAGCAAAAGAACCACGAATTCCTCGTAAGAATCGCAGAGGAAGCGATCAAGAAATGTCCAGACACACACTTCCTCTTTATCGGCGATGGTAGTTTGAGAAGTGGCATCGCCACCGAATTGGGTCGGAAGGGCTTTGATCGCAATGTAACGTTTGTTCCCGACACCCTCTCGGTTCCGCAGTTCATGCTCAGCGCGATGGATTGTTTCGCCTTCCCGTCACGTTACGAAGGACTCGGACTAGTTGCGGTTGAAGCGCAGGCTGCCGGCCTGCCCTGCTTTGTTTCTGATCGTGTTCCTGCGGAAGCGATTGTGGACCACAAGCTGGTGAAGATCCTTCGACTGACAGATCCCCCAGAAGTGTGGGCAGATGCGATTCTGAAATCGCGGGGACAAAGACTTCAGGATACAAAGCATCTGAGTCAGTTCTACCTCAGCCCGTTTAACTTAGAACGATGCGCCATGTCTCTCGGAGCCGTCTACGAATCCCTGATCATTGGCAGCATCAGCTCGGGCTTTGCCTGAAGATCTCGGGCCCGCCGAAGTCATGGAGGTGTATTTATGCGCCTTGCCAGACGCGCAGCATATCGCGTGATTGCTTGCCTTCCCGCAACCGCCAGACGGATATTTCTGGATCACGAACTTTCAGACTGTCGCGCACGGATTACACGGCAATTTGTCGAGGAGTTTGGAGGTATTGTCCAGTCAGGACCGTTCAGCGGGATGGAAATCTTGGCAGACTATTCGTGGGGAGACGGCAACAGACTCCCTAAGCTGCTCGGTTCCTACGAATGCGAATTACATGGTTGGATTTTGCAGATTCTTGCCCGACGCTACGATACGATCTTAGACATCGGCTGCGCTGAAGGATACTACGCTGTCGGCTTGGCGCGATCATCGCCCCCAACGACACGTGTGCTCGGGCTTGATATCAATGCTGCGGCGCGCCGCATATGCGCGCAGACGGCCGAGCGGAATGGCGTATCCGAACGGGTTAGCCTCGGCGGCGTATGCAGTATTGAGTCCCTGACGGGAATACTCTCGCAAGGCGGCCGTTCATTTGCATTCTTTGACTGCGAAGGTGCGGAACTCGAACTTCTGCGCCCGGATCTCATACCCGCACTGCGAAACACAGACATGTTGGTTGAGTGTCACGATCATCTGGATCGAGGGTTAACCGACACGCTTTACCGGCGCTTGTCACCGACGCACCTCATCCAAAGGGTGGATGAGGGGTCACGCGATCTCGATCAGTTTCCATTTCTGAAGAGCCTTAGCGGCATCGAGAGGTCGCTTGCAGTTTGCGAATTTAGACCGGAGATGATGCATTGGTTGCTTTGCACCAGCAAAAATTTGGTCTGATAACATATTGATTGACTACGTTTTCCTCGAAGAGCTTAAGTGAAACTGATCGCGTGGTTGGCTATACCCATTCTGTTTGTTGGCGCTGTAGTGTTGTCGGCCAACGTCGGCGAAACCGCGCAGAGCGCCGATGCGTTTGTGGACGGCGTCGGCGTGAACGTTCACTTGCACTACACAGACACGTTGTATGAAAACTTTGCGGAAGTTGAGAAGGCTCTCAAGGACCTGGGCGTTCGGCACATACGGGACGGCCTCGTCGACACGACTTGGAGACCCTACTACGATCGGCTCAACGAACTCGGCAGGTTGGGGATCAAAAGCACGCTTCTTACTTCTCCCGGCGAGAGTGAGAACGTTTTGGCAAACTATCCCCGTCGAGTGCCGGACAGCTTTGAGGCATACGAAGCTCCGAATGAGTACGACCATGGGCATGGGCCCGACTGGGCTGCCGCTCTGAATTCCTTCATGGCCAGACTCTATGGGGCGGTAAAGTCCGATCCTGTCGCGTCCCGTTTTCCGATTGTTGGGCCGTCGTTAACGCGGGCGGACTCGTTTCCAAAGGTGGCCGAATCAGCCCGCTTCTTCGACTATGCAAACCTGCATAACTATTTTGGTGGCCGGAATCCCGGCACTCCGGGCTGGGGTGGCAATGGTTACGGCAGCATCACCTGGAATTTGAATCTCGCTAGAGGTGCGTGGCCCGGTAAACCGATCATCGCAACAGAAACTGGATACGTCAATGATTTAAGTAACCGGCAAGGAATACCGGAAGACGTCTCTGGAAAATACTTGCCAAGGCTTCTTCTGGAACAGTGGATGCACGGAATTCAAAGAACGTACCTCTACGAGCTACTCGATCTGGGGAATAAGGAAAAGTTTTCCGACAATTCATTTGGCCTCGTTCACTCTGATTTCACACCGAAACCCGGCTACCTAGCGATCCAAAGCTTGCTTCGACTTCTCTCCGATCCAGGCCCCGCCTTCAAATTGGATCGCCTCGATTTCAGCCTTTCGGGTGATCTGGCAAACGTTGATCACCTTTTGCTCCAAAAACGTAATGGGACCTTTTATTTGGCTTTGTGGGTTGAGCAAGCCGATTATGACGTAAATGCTAAAGCGCTTCTGCCGGTTCCGGCACACCGGATAGCCATTCATACGGATCAGCCGCTGAAGATGGAGGCCCACGAACTCGACGATCAGGGCCTCATGCACACGACGGACCTCGGCGGGAGTCAAACCCGGATGATCAGCGTATATGATCGCGTGACGGTGCTAGAAATTTCGCGTTAGATGG
>CAVPWV010000013.1:0-142831 GCA_963709445.1 uncultured Acidobacteriota bacterium | reverse complement strand
GCTAAGCCGACTTCCCTGCTGAGTAGGATGGTAGCTCCAGCGGGGCCATAGCGTCAAGTTGAGCGGCGGCGGATTGATTCCCTTCTCTGAGGGCGCGATTGGGGAGTAGAATCGCCCGCCATTGAGGGTGTGGACGCGGCGAATAATCATCGCCAGAGGCGCGGTCTGCGAATGAATTCCCGGGCAATTCTCGAGCGCGCGGCTCATCGCCAGTTCTACACGGGGTGGCGGCCGGCGCCGCGCTGATCGTGTTCCTCGGTTCGGCGTGATCGTATCACCTGGATCGCTTTTTCTTCAACGAACCGCTTACCCCGCTGCTGCATGTGCACGGGCTGCTGCTCACGCTCTGGTTCGTGCTGTTCCTGGTTCAAGTCCGCCTGGTGGCGATGCGGCGCGTGGACCTGCACCGCCAACTCGGCGTTGCCGGGGCCGTCCTCGCCGGATGGGCCGTGGTGGTCGGCGGCGCGGTGGCCTTCCTTGCAAGCAAGCGGGAGTTTCTCGCTCACCCCGACTCCACGCGCGACCTGGTGGGTTTTGCGGTTCCGGCGATCGCGGGCTTAGCAATTTTGTGCGGGTTTCTGCTGAATTTCTCGCTGTTCGTGGGGCTGGCGATTTATTTCCGGCGTCGAACGGACATTGACAAGCGCCTGATGCTGCTTGCCACGTGCAGCATTCTGGGGGCCGCGCTGGCGCGAATTTTCGTGCCTTACCTGGTGTCCACCGGCATCTGGGCGAAATTCGCCATGTACGATTTCTTCGCCATTGCGTGCATCGCCTACGACACGATCAGGAACCGGAGGCTGCATCCGCATTCGCGTGGGGGCGGATTGTTTTTGGTGGTCTCATTTCCGGCATTGTTTTTCATCGCGAGGTCGGACGCCGGGATCCACGCCGCGAAGTGGCTGCTGACGCGATGAGCGGCGCGGGTCGCACCCCACTTGGGATGGAAACGGTGCCGCGACGTAAATCGAAGAGAGATTCCTCGACTGCGCGCTCCGGCGTGTTCGCATAGGGCGCGAACACGGAAAGCAAAAACCGGCGCACTCCGCTCGGAATGACAATGCCCCGGGGCGGCGCGGGCGAAACTAGGTGATTCAACGCAATCAGTAATAGGTGATGGTGCGGTGCGTGGTGCTCCAAATTTTGGAGGGATCGGTCCCATTTGGTGCAGAACCCACGGTTTTCTCGATCCAATTGCCGAAGCTATCGTACTGATAGGTGAAGAGAGTGCGGGGCTGTTGTGGGGTGGAAGAGTTCGGCGTGGTCTCGATTTCCTGGACTTCGTCACCTTGTTCGTTGTAGGTGAAGTCTTGTAATCGTTTCGCCCGAGGGTCCGAATCGATTCCGCTTCTCGATTACGCGGCCCTGATCATCGTATACGTAAGACAAGCGGGCCAACACACGCTGATCTCCGAGGAATCGCGCGAGCTCCTTTTCCAATCCTTCGGCGCCTCCGGGCTCGGCTGCAATCTTCTTAATGGCATCCGGAGGCAGGATGGAATCGGGTTTGTCAATCACGAGGCTTGATTCGAGCACGTGTCCCTTGGAATCGTACGAGCGGGTCAGTCGTTTTAGGAGGTCGCCGTCAGGTCCATAGACCTGAGCTTCGATTGGCTGATCGCGGTCGTCAAACAAAGTTTTCACCGACCCGCCGGGGGGCGGCGCAACGAAGAGATCGACGTTTTCGGACCCGACACTAGCACCCAATCTGCTCTGATCGTCGGTATTGGAAGCATCTAGCTTGGATTTTACGATGCGGGTCTTGCGGCCTCGATCGTATTCGAAAGTGGTAGTCCAATCGCGCGGGTCCGTGATGCCGATCAGCCTGCCCTGTGCGTCGTAGTTGTAGATGGTGGCCGACGTCTTGCCTTGCGCCTCCCAAACTTTTGTCAGCAAGTGACCTTCTGCGTCATAAGTGAAGGATGTCGTTCCTTTGGAGCCGTCGTTATTCACATAACTCGTTTGATACATTTTCCCGTCGCGGTCGTACATGGTCGTGTAGACCATCCGCCAGGCAGGACGGTTTCCCTCGCGCGGAGTAGTCGACTCCACAGTGCACTCTTCGACGAGGCCGCGCAGCCCAGCTTTCTGGCGGTCCGACAGTGCGGGAGGTTGGCCGCGAGAAGTTTCGGCATCTGATTGGGCGCCCTGCTGGTTGCTTTGGGCAGAGCGGGCCTTTGCGTTGCCGGACTGCAGCGCCAACAAAAAGAAGATTGCGGCGAGCGCAGAGTCGAAGCCGATGCCAGTGCCTAGAAGCATAAGTTACTCTTGCGGATAATGCTCCGAAAGAGCGCCGCTGGTCAAGGGGCTTGGTCAGGGTGCCCACCAACCCGCGTGAGCGGAAACTGAGCGGCGCGGGGGGACGGGACAGGAGAGGAAGAGGAGACGCTCTTGCGGTTCCGGATTGAGTTGGGAAGAGATTTATGAGAAAACGAGCCGCCGGCGTGTGGCGGCAGCGATTTTTTGGCGAGGAGGATGTCTCTATGGACTCGAAACGCTGGATTGCTTGGGTCATCGGAGTTCTTTGTCTTTTCGCAGCTTGCGATTCTGGCGCGGCGTACGGAGCGCCGCCGAGCGATCCGTGTTCCCTTCTCACTCCGGCACAGGTGAGCGCCGTACTCGGCGTGCAAGTGGGACCAGGAAAGCGCATTGCGTCGAAATTATGCCAGTGGACCGGACCACAGCCGATGGGTCCAAGCGCGAAAAGTGTTGCGCTCACGCTGCTGGACGCGCGCGGGTTTGCGGCCGTAAAAACTCCTGTAAACGCCGAGGGGATCACCAAGACTCCTATGAGCGGCCTTGGCGATGAGGCGGTGTACGGAACTACCGCAGGCGTGGGCGCAAGTTTGAGCGTCAAGAAGGGGGACTTTTACTTCAGTGTTCACGTCAGGGGCTTCCCCTACAATAAGGCGAAGGGGCCCGATGAGGTTGAAGGCAAGGAAAAGACGCTGGCGCTCGAAATTCTCTCCAAAATGTGAGCCGACGGGAAACTCGCGCCTCCGCTCCGCAGACGCGACGCTTCCGCTGTCAGGGCAGGCAGAGTGACGATCCCCCGCGGACGACTGCGCACACCCTAAAGTCGACTCAGGCTCTTTTTATCGCGCGAGTAATTGCGACCAAAATCACCGCGCCAACAAATGCAACGATGATTGAACCGATCAAGCCTCGGCCCTGCCAGATGCCCAAAAGCCCAAAGAGCCATCCGCCCAGGACCCCGCCGAGAATTCCCAGAACGATATCTACGAGGACCCCGTAGCCGCCGCCCTTCATCACTTTGCCCGCAAGCCAGCCCGCGATCAAACCAACGATAATCCAAGCAAGGATTCCCATGCTTATCCTCCTAGACTGTCAGTTGACGCTGAGATTTTAGGTTTGGAGCCCTTGGCCTGACGAGAATGTATACCTGCCCTCCTCAATCTGCAATGTTGGAATCGGGACGAGCCGAAGAAGGGATGACGGACGAAGAAGGCGACGGCAACGGTGCCTCCAAGAGCCAGTGGCGGAACGCATTGCGCTTACTTGTCGGCGGGCGTGGGAGCGGGTGGCTCGTAGGTCCAATCGGTGTCGATGAACTGCTTGCCTTGCAGGGCGTCGCGCTGCTCTAGCATCGCGCTTTGCGCGCTGACGATTGTGGTGACGGTTTTGCAAGTGACCGCGCCTTTGTAGGCGTACTTCTGCGCGAGCATCTTGGTGAATGCGGTGGACCACGCCGCGCTCGACGGCAGGCCGGCGGTGTCGAAGGCGTCGCTGAAATAAATGGTGGGCTTGCGATCGTCCGAGTAGCAGTAGGAGGCGCTGGGCTCTTCTGCGCCGCTCGCCGCTGCAGGCTGAGCGCTCGGCGTGTGCGGCTCGCCGATTCCTGGCGGATTGGGCGCGGCGGAATAAAGCGATGCGGCCGTGGATGTGTCGCCTGCTTGTCCCGGCTTCCAGTTGACGCGCACCACTTCCCAACCCTGATTCTTCCAGGAGGTTTCTTCCGCGGCGAGGGCGCGTTCCTGCATCGTGGCGTTCACGCCGAACTGTTCGCAGCGCATGGTGGAAACATTCGAAAGGTGGTACGTCGCCTTGACGTACGTGGCCCAGGCGCCGTTGATGGCCATGTGCCGGCTGATCTCCATCGGGAAAACCTGGCTGACGTAAATGGTGATGTGGCCGCCGCCGGGCTTCACGGAAGTGGCGATGCAGTGATATGTCCGCATTTGCTGCGCCTGTGTTGGGGTGCCCGGCGCGACGAGCGCAAGAAAAGCGGAAAGGATCACTGCCGCCGCGAATGAACTTTTCATGCTGGCCGCCTCCGCGCGTGAAAGTTGGTGCGGATGGTAGCGCCGGAAGCGCGGGCGGTCAACGGCAAGGGCGGAAGCGGATCCCTCACGCCAGCCACACACAACGCGGCTGGGTTCGGGATGACAGCGCAACGGCAAGGCGCGCCCTTTGGCACGAGTCTGACGACACAGAGGTAGCCAAGTATGTTTGCCGGGCACAGCATACTGTGCCCCTACGAAGATGAACTCCCTACGAGTCGTCTTCGTCAAATTCCCAGCGGGCTGGATTCATGCGGATGTATTCGCATGTGTTGCGGAAGTCATCTTCGTCGCGAATCACATGTTCGTGATAGCCGCGCTGCCACACGGATAGGCGCGGCCTTCTCAGCGAGGTGCGAATGGCGGCGGTCGCGGCCGATTTGAAGGAACGCACAATGGCGGGAATCGAATTCGCGGCCATCGCCGCAAAGCGGCGCGCAGGTTCCGGCCGTAGGGGCACAGCATGCTGTGCCCGGCGCAGATGCTTGGCTACCCGTCCACCATCGGCCTCGGGTGGAAGCAGGCGGATGATGCCGTGGAGGTGATTCGGCATGATGACGCGCGGTCCTAATTCGACGCTCGCGAAATGCGAAGGAATGTCGCGCCAGCACTTTTCGACGATTTTCCCGACGACATTCAGCACGACCGCATAGCCTGAGACTTCACCGAAGAGGCGGCGCTTGTCCTGCGTGCAAATGGTGACGAAGTACGCTGTGGGGCTGGAGTAATCGAAGGCCGGCAAACGCACCGAGTGACGCCGGGGAAGAAAGACCTCTTCGGGCATACGAGTGGCGCGATTGTACTCTTGGAGCCGGCGCCCGTGAAGATGCTTTGCTGGCGAGATCACGCCAAGTAAGTTTGCCGGGCACAGCATGCTGTGCCCCTACGGCCTTTTCCGACCCTTCGCGCCGACCGCGCGCGAAGGGTACGGAAAAGGCACGAACAGAACTAGCGGCGGCTAGTAGCCGGTGGGGATGGCTAGGTTGTCGATGTAGGCGCCAGAGCGGGGGGACTCGTTCCACACCTGGAAGCCGGTGACGAAGTAGAAGATGTAGGCCGAGGCGAGACCGCCGCTTGCGCCGTAAATCGGGAACACCGTTTGTCCGCCGACATCGTAAAAATCAATGTCCTGCATGACGGCGCGTCCCCCGTGCGACAAATCGAGGAAATCCACGCGCGACTGATTGGCGTTGATGCTGGACTTGATGGGCACGCCGGCCATCGACTTCTCGCCGGTGAAGAGCAGATCGAGATCGCTGGCGCGTCCGCCCGCTCCCTCCTTGATGATTTGCGAGATGGTGACGCCGAGCTGTTCCCACTGATGTTCCTGCTCGAGCGAGGTGTAGGCGATCAGCTTGCTGATTTGGTTGCTGCCGAGGGCTTTCCTCACTTTATTGATGGCGAGACGCACGGCGCCGGGCGTGAGCGCGGAATTGTTGCCGTTGACGCGCGGCGTGGCGAGTTCCACCGGATACGTGGCGCGATTCAGATTGAGCCAGGTGCCGGTGGTGGCATTTGACTGATGGTAGAGGATGCCGAAAAGCGACGTGGGCGCGGAGCCGGTGAGGCCGTCGTGGACGACTACGTCGGTGGCAACGGTGCCGCTGGGAAGCGCGTCCACCTGAATCAGCGAGTTGAATGGATCGACGAGCAGCACATTGGCCGAGCCGCGGTTGGTGGTGAGAGTGGAGTCGTACACCTCGACGGTTTGGTTGTAATAGAAAAGCTGCGCGCCGGGCGGCTTGGCCATGGTGAACTGCGCGGCCACGCCGGAGGGCAAACCGCTGGTGGTGACGGTGCTGATCGTGCCGAGGACGCCGTTGCCGTTGGTCTGCATGATTTTGTCGAGGAACGAACGGAACTGCACCATGGCGTTTTTCACTTCGCGCTTGGCGGCGTTCTCGACGGCTTTTTCGGGCGCGTTCGAGGCGTATTCGACCAGCTTGGTGACTTCGACCGCGTGCCGGAAAAATACCGGCGTGACTTGGGCGACGTCATAGACGGTGCCCGAGCCGCGGCCCAGGTCGCCGCCGTCCATGTTGGCGAGTCCGGCTTTGCCGCCGGGACGGATTTGCAGCGGGAGGCGCATGTTGCGGGAGGAAACTTTTTCGACGTCGCCGCGCTGCTGGATCATGGTGAGAAGTATGTCGTCCCGTTCGTAGAGGAGCGGGAGTTTGTCACGCACCTTTTCGAGCTGGAGTGCGACGGATTGTGCGTTTTGCATTTGTGGCATTGGTGGGTTCCCCTTTGGAATGGAATTCGAGTGAGGCGGGATGTCCTTTACGGACGGTGGCAGAGAGAAGTGGATGTCATCCCGAGTGGAGTCGCGCGCGGTGTTGCGTTTCCCGCGGTGTTTGCGGGCGCGCGACGGAGTCGAGGATCTCTCTTCGGCTTACGCGGTGCCGAACCGTTACATCCAAGAGAGATTCCTCGACTGCGTCCCCCGCCGCGCACACACCGCGCGCAGGAAAAAAGCGCGGGACTTCGCTCGGAATGACGGCGCACGGAAAAGCGCTCCCGTCTGAGCGCCTGATGCTACATCACGCCAAGTTTGGGGCGCCCGTGGATGTAGCTCGCCTCTTTGGAGATGAGGCGTTTAGGATTGGATCGGGGGCGGCGGCGTGGCTAATGCGAGGAGCACGCTCGGGCAGCCCGAGCGGCAGACGGCGGGAGCAAGCTTCCGCGCTCCACCACGGATCGCGGCTTAATATTTTGGGGAGTGGCAGCGTCCGCGAGATAATGCGGCGCGGAGACGAGCGACATGGCGCTGCAACAGAATACTGATCGGATTCAGACGACGCATATTGGGAGCTTGCCGCGCCCTCATGCGGTGCTTGATTTGCTGAAGGCGCGGCTTACCGGGAAGCCTTACGACGAGAAGGCGCTCGAGGCGACGATTGCGACGGCGGTGGTCGAGTCGGTGAAAAAACAGGCTGAGTGCGGCATCGACATCGTGACGGACGGAGAAATGTCGAAGGGCGGCTTCTTCACTTATATTCGCGAGCGGCTGGAAGGATTCGAGGCGCGGCCCAATCAGAAGAGGACGCTCTTTCAGGCGGAGGTGGCCGCGTTTCCGGAATATTACGAGCAGTATTTCAAGGAGGCGATGCTGGGCGCCGCGATTGTCCCGGCGGTTCCGCTGGTTTGCGTGGGGCCGGTGAAATATACCGGCGAGGCGGCGCTGCAAAAGGACATCGCAAATCTCAAGGCGGCCGCGAAGGCCGCGGGAGTGCGCGAGGATCACGTGTTCATGCCGGCGACGGCGCCTTCGGGCGTGGGGAAAAACGAATATTACAAGAGCGAGGAGGCGTATTTTCTGGCTGTCGCCGCGGCGCTGAGCCACGAATATAAGGCGATCGTGGCGGCGGGATTTCTCGTTCAGATCGATGATCCTTTCTTATCGGATATTTTCGCGGAGCCGGGATTATCCAACGCGCAGCAAGCGCGGCGCGCGGAGATTTACGTGGAAGCGACGAATGCAGCGCTGCGCGGAATTCCCGCGGAGCGAATCCGTTTTCATACGTGCTACGGCATCAACGAAGGGCCGCGCATCCACGAGGCAAGTCTGGCGCAGATCATCGGCTACGTGCTGAAGGTGAACGCGGGCTCGTTCAGCTTCGAGGCGGCGAATCCGAGGCACGAGCACGAGTATCACCTGTTTGAGCGAGTGAAAGTGCCGGAGGGAAAGGTGATTGTGCCGGGCGTCGTGACGCATGCGAGCAACATCGTCGAGCACCCGGAGCTGATTTGCGAGCGGCTGATGCGGTTCGCGAAGCTGGTGGGGCGCGAGAATGTGATTGCCGGAGCGGATTGCGGATTTTCGTCGCAAGCGCTGTATCGGACTGAGGTGCATCCTACCGTTATTTGGGAGAAGTTCAAGGCGATGCGCGCGGGCGCGGATTTGGCGAGCAAGGAATTGTGGCATTAGGGGCGCGGCAAGCGGCGAGACAAGCTGACTGAACCTTAGCGATTTTGTAGAACGCGAGCGAGAGGAAGCGTATGATTTCGGGCGGTGTAAACATTGGTATGAGCATTGCGTGGTTGTTATTTTTCGTCGTGATATGCGGAGTCGTTCCGGCTCTCTTCGTGTGGGGCTGGCTGAGATGGCTGAAGATCCCGAGGGAGCGAGGACTTTTTTCGCAACTCGGGTTTGCCGGTTTCGTCGCCGCGACGGCGTCCGCGCTTCTAGCAATCTCGGATGTGCTTTATAAGCTTTTAACGGGCACCGATTACTTTCAACCCCTGATGGGCTACCGATTCGGATATGTTCTTTCCTCCGCCGCATGCGCGCTTGCGGTGGCAGCGCTATGGCGGCCAAGTCGCTTGCGATGGCATGCTCTCGCTTGCGGCGCTGCCACGCTCTTCTTTTGGTATGTGATGGGAGTACCCGATTAATTCCGCTGCACCCCTATTACAAATTGAGGATGTCGGAGTCGGACATGCGGGCGTAGTCGACGCTGCGCGGGGAGGCGGAGCGTCCGGCGGTGGCGGCGCCGCTTGCGCCGGAGATGTCGATGCGGCGCTCGGCGGCGTGCTGGCGCGCGCGGCGATCGTTGTTCGCGGCGACTACGGTGGATGTCCATTCATTGAGGACGCGTTTTGCGACGGCAGGCAGCGCCTGGCGCGCGCGTCCGGTGACGAGCGAGACGATGGCGCGCTGATGGTCGGTATCGAGCGAGCCGCTGCGGAAGGCGTCGCGGACTTGCTGGCCGAGTTGGCGATTCGAGCGGAGAGTTGTGTCGAGTTCGCGATAAATTTCGCCGACCACGCGGTTGCGCGCGGATTTCGAAACGCCTTCGGGCAAGAGGCGTTCGACCTGCGATTCGATGGCGTCGAGGACGCCTTCGACGGCGGCGGCATTGGCGGCGTGGAAGAATTCGGCTTGGGCGCGAGATGGAACGGAAGATTGTCGCTGCGGCGATGCCTGCGCGACGGCCTGCGGCAGCGAGGTATCGCGCTTCGCGCGGTCATTTATGTCAGGGCTGAAGCCCTGACCCCCTGAGGAGAGATCCCTCGCTGCGCTCGGAGTGGCAGGCGCGGAGGACTCGGCTGCATCGAAGAGAGGTCCTTCGACTGCGTGCGCCGGCGTGTTCGCAGAGTCGGCGAACACGGAAGGAGAAACCGGCGCACTCCGCTCAGGATGACGATGCCGGCCGGGGGCGGCTGAAGAGGCGGCGAAGGCGGTGATGGCTTGCGCTAGCGAGGCGAAGGCTTCGGGGTCGAGGCTGGCGACTACTTGCGCTAGCTCGGCGTGGTCTTCGGGGCGGCGCGAGAAAAATAGCGCGTCCATGCGATCGAGGTCGGCGAGTTGAGCGGTGGCGGCGCGGGCCGCTTCGGGAGTGGCGAAGGTTTCGCGGTAGGCCTGCGCGTCCTGCCAGGCGCGGCGCAATTCCGGGTTGGCTTCGAAGATGCCGCGGAAGTTGGCGGGCTCGGCGGTTGGATCGGCGACGTCGGATAGCGCGGCGGCGGAATTTTCGTTTGTGGGCGCGCTTTCCGCATCGGCGGACGTTGCGTCGAAATCGAAGGCGGCTTGGGCGGGGCTGCGCGGAGACGCGGTGTCGAGGCCGAGGATTTCGTCGTCGGTGGGCGGGTGGGCGGGGCGAGCGGGCTGGTGGCGGCGGGAGCGCGAACGGGAGTCGTGCGACTCGGGCGCGTGATCGGCGAGGCCGGGGCGCGATTCCTGTGTTGGTGGCGCTTCGTGCGCGGCTGTGGATGTTGCGGGCATTTGGAAAACCTCCATTCAGGGAGAAACGGGAGATGTAATTGGGTGGTTGCAGCACGCCCGGGCAAGCCCGAGCGGCAAACAGCGGGAGCAAGCTCCCGCACTCCACACAGAAGCAAATCCTCGGATCCTGGTAAGTGGTGACGCGCCCGTGCTTTGCCGGGGGTTGTTCGGCAGGGGCCTGATAACCAAATTGTAACTGAAGTACTATTTCGCCTGCGTGTCGCTCCCAGTAGAATTTCAAGCGCGGGGATGGACCGACCGGCCAACTGCGAATGCTATCGGAGCCGCATTTATACAATTCTGAGGTGACGGGGATGAGCACTACAGTAGAAGCTTCCGCAGAGCCTGGCGCCAAGGCGGCGACGGGCGCACACGATGGAGCGGAGCGGCGCAAGCGGCGACGCGCCAAGATTTCCGCTCAAGTTCACATTTCGACCGCAGGTACCTCGAAACCATTCGAAGAAGTGTCCATGACGGTGGATGTGTCGCGCGACGGCCTGCTTTTCACCAGCGACCATTCCGATTATTTCAAGGGCCAGACCCTGGATGTCACGTTTCCCTATTCGCGGACGCAGACCGCGATGGAAAAGCCGCAGAGGGCGGATGTAGTCCGCGTGATCAAGCACACGGACGGGAAATACGGCGTTGCGGTGCAATTTCATGCCGCCAGTCCGGGCGCGAGGCTCGAGGACACCAGCAGCTCAGGCTACTCGCGAAATAATCCGTTGGAGCCGCCACAATCCGGGCGCGGCGGCGAATCCATGGTGCTGGTGGTTGAGCCGGACGCGCATACGGGCGCCACCTTGCGCAACATGCTCGAGCATGATGGATACAAGGTGGTGATCGTTGCAACGGCGGAGGAGGCGCTTGCGATTCTGCGCACCACCGTCCCCGCGGCGTTTATCGCCGAAGTGGAAGGGTCGGATATGTCCGGACAAGACCTTTGCCTGATAATCAAGCGCAACGAACGGCTGCAACGCGTTCCAGTGATTCTGCTCACGCGCTCAGCGCAGCCGGCAGACTACTCCGCAAGCCACCAGATGGGCGCAGTGATCTGCATGGCCAAGCCGTTTAAGCCGGAACGATTGCAGCACGTGATCCGTCTGGTGGCGCCGCCTCCCGTGGTCAAGAGCGCGTATAGCGGATCGCGCGCGATGGGTGGCTTGACGCGGAATCTGTAGGCTGGAAGAAAGTTCAGCGTTGAGAGTAAGTTCGGAACTCCTCTATGCCAATTCTTAGCTCCGTCGCGTCCTAATCTACCGAGGAAGCGCTCTTGACCTGGTCCGAAGCTGCCGCAAACTTCATTCACGGACGATCGATGAGTGCGTCAGAGCTAAAATGGTGGCACTGGTTGATGGCTGGAACCGGATGGTTTGTGGTCGGTTTCGTCGCGGGACCCTTGGCTGACAGGCATGGATATGCGACATTCGCTGGACTTATAATCTCTATCCTCGCTTCGACTGCTTGGAGCGTGTGTTGGGTAATGGCATTCATTCGTTTTGTGAAGTCGTTATCGTCTACGAAAACTTCAAATTAGGGCGCTGCCCTTAGTTCTGAACCCTAGAGTCGAACTCTCCAATTAGCTGGTTTTCTACGGCTTCCCTCTCGCCTCCGCCGTCAAAACTTCTCTCCCCTCGTGGTACGATGGCGCGATGAGCGACAAATTTGTGCTGGGCTTGCTACAGATGCGCTCGGGCACGGATGCCCGGGAGAATCTGGCGCGCGCGAGCGCGAAAATTCGTGAGGCCGCGCGGCGGGGCGCGCAAATTGTCTGCACGCACGAGCTTTTTCGCGGCGAATATTTTTGCCGCCGCGAGGATGCCGCGCTATTCGATCTGGCCGAGGCGGTGCCGGGTCCCGCGACCGAAGCGCTGGGCAAAGTGGCGCGCGAAAATAAAGTGGTGATTGTCGCTTCCCTTTTCGAGCGGCGCGCGGCGGGGATTTATCACAATACCTGCGCGGTGCTGGATGCCGACGGCACCTTTTTTGGGCAAATACCGCAAGATGCATATTCCGGATGATCCGCTTTACTACGAAAAATTCTATTTCACGCCGGGCGACCTGGGATTTCCGAATTTCGATACGCGGTATGGGCGCATCGGCGTCCAAATTTGCTGGGATCAGTGGTATCCGGAAGGGTCGCGGGCGGTGGCGCTGGGCGGCGCGCAGGTGATTTTTTATCCCACGAGCATCGGGTGGCATCCCGCGGAGAAGAAAGAGTTCGGCGCGGCGCAGCTGGATGCCTGGCGGACGATTCAGCGCGGGCACGCGATTGCCAATGGCGTGTACGTGGCGGTGGTGAATCGCGTGGGATTCGAGGGGCCGGCAGACGCGAGAATGGCGAACGACGAAAAGGCTGCGAGATCGAAGAGAGATCCTTCGACTGCATCCCGCGCCGCGCACACACCGCGCGGAGGAAAAAAACGCGGGACTTCGCTCAGGATGACGGCGGGCGGGGCTGCGGCACTGTTGAAGGCGAAAGACAAAAATGCGCGCAACTCCGCTCGGGATGACAACTCCCGAAATGCCGGCATTTCGCCCAATCATTCTCACCCGGGCGACACGGGGATTGAGTTTTGGGGCGATTCGTTTGTGGCTGATCCGTTTGGGCGGGTGGTGGCGGAGGCCTCAAACGATAAGGAAGAGATTCTCGTGGTGGAGTGCGATCCCGCGAAGAGCGAAGACACGCGGCGGAATTGGCCGTTTTTGCGCGACCGTCGCGTGGATGCGTATCAGCCGATCCTGAATCGGTGGCTCGAGAAATAATGGCAGCTGCCGAACCCCACGCACGATTGCAGAAAGGTAGCAGCACGCGCGGGCAAGCACGCGCGGCAAACGGCGGGAGCAAGCTCCCGCACTCCACATGGACTACGGCGCCGGGCGATCGAGGTGGATGGCATGGAGGTAGCTAAGTAAGTTTGCTGGGCACAGCATGCTGTGCCCCTCCGAAGACAGGGGCAAAGGCGAAGAGCCAATCGGGAGATTGGCGTTCCCAGGAATGGCAACACCGGCGGCGAGATGGCGGCGCTACAGGAGCTGCGAGGCGGGCGTTCTGTAAGTAGCCAAGCATTGTCGCCGGGCACAGCATGCTGTGCCCCTACGAAGAAACGGGCGCGCTCGGGGGCGAAAGGATAGGTGACATTGAGGCTTGAGGCGACTGCTTTTCGGATGCCGGCGGAGTGGGAGCCGCATGAGGCGACTTGGCTCGCGTGGCCGCACGAGCTTACCGATTGGCCGGGGAAATTCGCGCCGATTCCGTGGGCGTTTGCGGAGATTGTCCGGCACCTGACGCGCGTGGAGCGCGTTTTTTTGCTGGTCGAAAGCCGCGATGCGGAGGAACGCGCAAAGACGATTCTGCGAAAAGCGGGCGCGGAGCTGGAGGCGATCGATTTTTTTTACGTTCCGACCGACCGCGGGTGGATGCGCGATTCGGGGCCAATTGCAGTGGTCGAGGGCGGAGCCGCGATCGGTGCTGGGGCGGACAGCGAAGAGAGATCCCTCGAGTCGATCTCCCGGGCTCGACTAGCCGTCGACCCGGGAGCCCTGTCTGGTTCGCGCGCGCCTACACCGCGCGGAGGAAAAGGCACGCGAAACTCCGCTCAGGATGACGGTGCGCGAACTTGTACGCTGCTGAATTTTGGGTTTAATGGTTGGGCGAAATACGACGATCACAAGAAGGACGCGAAGGCGGCGGCGTACGTGCATCGGCGATTGCGTCCCAAGCCGGCGCTGATTCTGCCGGAGCACAAAGGGAAGCGCGTGGTTCTCGAGGGCGGCGCGATTGACGTGAACGGCTGCGGGACGCTGCTGACGACGGAGGAATGTCTGCTGAGCGAGGCGCAAGCGCGCAATCCTGGGTTTACGCGATTCGATTACGCGCAGGTTTTCAAGAAATGTTTCGGCGTGACGAACGTGGTGTGGCTGAAAAATGGCATCGCGGGAGACGACACGCACGGGCACGTTGACGATTTGGCGAGATTTGTCGACGAGACTACGGTGGTGACGGTGGTCGAGGACGATCCGGCGGAAATGAATTATCCGGAGCTGCAAGAAAATCTTGCGCTGCTGCGAAGCGCGAGAGATCAGGCGGGCGAGCCGTTGCGCGTGGAAACGTTGCCGATGCCGCGGGCGGTGATTTTTGACGGGCAGCGCTTGCCGGCGAGTTACGCGAATTTTTACATCGCGAATAGAATTGTGCTGGTGCCGACGTTCAACGATCGCGCCGATCTCGTGGCGCTGAATACGCTGGCCTCCCTCTTCCCTACTCGCGAAATTGTCCCCATTTATTGCCGCGATTTGGTTTTGGGGCTGGGGACGATTCATTGCATGACGCAGCAGTACCCGCGAATTTGAGGCAACAACAACAGCAAAGGCGCCAATCGGGAGATTGGCGTTCCCAGGGAAGGCAACACCGGCGGGGGGGACGCGAGAGAGGTGCCTCGTAGCTGAATGCGGGGAGCACGTCCGGGCTAGCCCGGACGGCAAACAGCGGCGGCAAGCCGCCGCACTCCACAGGCAGGCGCGCAGTATCCATCGAGTAAACCCTTGTTGCACCTATCGTTACACCTGTACTTCGAGGCTATTGCGGGGGGCGTGGGCGGCCGATAGCCTAAGTTGGGACTCGCTGTGCGCGCCTGCCCGCTGCGCGGCTGGTGCGCGTATTGCTGTGTGCCGGGGGGCACGTTTCCAGTTCACGCGGGCCCAAATTGCGGATTTCGAGCGAACGAGCCGAGAAAAATATGCCCGACGCTGCGCGAATTGCCCAAGCACAGGCCTTGGAAATTCCGGTGACGATTCAAGGCGCGAAGATCATGGATGGAACGGACCGCCGCGAGCTATTCACGGAGTCCGCGAAAACCACGCTGACCTTCGACAATGGCGCCGTGCTGAATCTGCGCACGCGAGTGAAGCCGGGACAGTCCCTTTTCCTTCGCAACGACCAATCGGGACAAGAAATTCTCTGCAAGGTGCTGGAAGCGCCGACGGAGGGCGAGCCGGGCTACACGGATCTTGAGTTCATGGAAACGGCGCCTAACTTTTGGGAAGGCGACCCGGAAGAGGCTCAGGCGGCCGGAGAAAAGCCTGAAGCTGTGGCGGAGAAGTCCGAGACCCAGACTGCCGCCGAGGAAACGAAGCCAGCCGCAGCCGAGCCTGAACCTGCGGCCCAAGCCGAGCCGACCGCTGCGCCCGCGCGCGCAGAGGCTGAAGCGGCGGCTGACAATTCGCTGGCGATGATGAGCGCGAACGCTTCCGAAGTGAAGCTGCCGCCCGCGAAGGTACCCGAAGAAGAAGAAAAACCCAGCGGCCCTCGCCGTGAAGTACTTGTTCCCGCGCATGAGATGGTTCCGGAAACTCCTCCTGCGCCATCCGCGACCGAGCCAACCGGTGAACAGATTGATGCGGCTCTTCGAGCAATGGCGACCGTGCCGGCTGGAGCAAGCGACGATGCCGCGGAGTCGAGCGATGCAAAGGACAAAGCCAATCTCGCCGCACTGATGGAGCGCGAAGCCAGACTTGCCAAGCGCGCAGCCTTGAAGGAAAGAGCAGCCGCAGAAATCGGCCGCCGTCCGGCAGGATCGAAAGCACCGAAAAGCGCAGAGGGCGCGGAAAAAGCAGAAGGAGCAGACGGCACGGGCGAGGCAATTGAGGAGGAAGTCGGTCCTCCACCGGTGCCGCTGATTGAAAGGCTGACCACCGGGAAAAACCTGATCGTCTCTGAAGTTGTGGTGGCCGTGGCGATCGTGGTGGCGTTCTTTTTCATATGGCACGCGGTGAGCCCCTTGTTCATTCATCCAATCGAATCGCCGGTGGCCGCTGCTCCGGCAAGGAGGGCGGCGCCGCGGAAGGCGCCACTGCCGGTGGTTGTGCAAACGCCCGCCGCTCCGGGTGCAAAAGTTCCGGCTGCGCGGCCGGGCGCAGTTGCCAGAGGACCGGTTGGCAAAATCGTTCGACCGCGTGAAGCGCCCAGCGAATCTGCGCCGGAAACCGTGGAGGAAACGGGGCCGCGCGTGGTTGCGCCGGAGCCAGCGGCCGAGCAGCCAAAATCCGAGGCGCCGGCTGCGCCGAAGCCTCCCGAAAACATTCCCGCGAAAATCATTGCGGGACCTCAGCCGCCCATTCCCCCATGGGCGAAAACCCTGGATATGAACGGACTCGTGGTGAAACTCGACGCGGTGATCGACGAAAAAGGAAATTTGGGAGAGACGAAAATCGTGTCGGGTCCGCGTCTGCTGGAGCGCGCGGCGGAACAGGCCGTGCAGCTCTGGATATTTGAACCCGCGCAGACGCGCGGCAAGCCCACCGCGAGCCACATGGTTCTCACCGTCGAATTCAAGCGATAGTTTTTCCCGCGAATCTCTCTCGCATTGGCGTCACGATGCCAAATCGTCATTCTGAGCGGAGTGTCCCGCGCACTCGGTTTTTGCGCGAAGCGCCGGGACGCGCAGTCGAAGAATCTCTCTTGGATTGGCGCTGCGCCGAGTGTGCGATCGAAGAGAGATCCTTCGACTACTGATCTCCCCGGCTCGACTAACCGTCGACCTGGGGCCCCCACCTGCTGTGCCCCTACGAAGAGGGCGGGACGCGGGGCGGGATGGCGGTTCCCTGTTGGGCTTGGCGCTGCTGCTTCAGCAAGTATTCGCGGTGGAACATGGCGTGGGCGCGAACGTTTGCGTAGCCCGCGAGGAGACTCGATTTTTGCGACTTGGCCGGCGTCGGAGGAAAACCAGCGCATGCAGATTTCGAGTTCGGTGGCGTGATTGTCGGCGAATTCGTCGGGCATGATGCTGGGGAGGATGAGTTCGAGGGCGGGGCCCGGGTTGCTTGCGGCGGCGGCCTCACCGGGTACATCCAAGAGAGGTTCTTCGGCTGCGTGTCCCGGCGCTTCGCGCAAAAACGAAGACGGCACACTCCGCTCAGAATGACGATGCCCCGCAGAGGAGGCTGAAGAGGCAGCATCACGCCAAGTATTCTCGCCGGGCACGGTATACCGTGCCCCTACCACACCTTCTCCGCTGCGGACGGTGATGGGGGATTCGGCTACCAGTTGGGCGATTTCGCGGTATTGCTTGGTGCGGGATTCTTCGTCGGGGATTACGAATTCCTCGAGGCCGATCATGCGCTTGATGAGCGCCATGTTTTCCGGGTGCGCGAGGACGGCTTGCATCTGCGGATCGGGATTCGACAGCAATTGCAACAGCACGGCTCGCTGCTGCGACCACAGAGTGGGATATTGCTCGTCGGTTTCCGGGTAGCTGAACAAATTTCCTTTCAGGTCGGCGAGGCGAATCCATTTTGATTCGAAGGCGGCGCCCGCGCCTAGCAGCGTCACTTCCACATCATTCGGGCGATTCGTGCGGAAACAATCGACGGCGAGAAGCATCACGTCCGCGTGAAAGAATTTCATGCGGCGCCAGACGAGGCCGATGCGTCCCATGGCTTGATCGCGGGCCATCGAGTAGCCGGCGGCGGTGTCGTTATTGGCCATCGAGCCGCCGAAAAGCGCGGGAAACGCGCCGGTAAGAAATTGCGCGATCGGTCCCATTAAATTTGCGGCGTGCTGCGCGAGATCGGGCGGAACGCGCGCGGGTTCGGGCTGGAAAAATCCTGCGGCGAGAGATTGTCCCGGCTTGGCGCGCGCGGGATAGTGCGCGCCCGGCTCCGCGCTTTGACTTTGCAGCGAATCGAAATCGAGCACTTCGCTATCGGCGTAAATCGGCGGGACGCCGTACTCGTAGGTTTCAATTTGCAAATTCGAGAGAGTGTTGAAGCGTTCCTGCACGCTGATGAGCGAATCGCCGAGCGCGGGGCGGCCGCTGGAACCGTCGCCGGGCAGCGCGTGGAGGACGCGCCAGTGATCGTCCATATTTTCGTTGCGCGATTCGCAGTAGGCGTCGCCCGCGAATGCGCAGTAGGCGCCGTCGGGAAATAGCTGGAGCAATTCGTCGCGCAGAGATTTATCTTCCAGCGCGAAAAAAGACCAGGGGCGCAGCCAGGTGCGCTGAAAAGTGATGAGATTAATGTTGAAGTCGCCGCCTTCGGTGAGCGGTCCGCCCTGCGATTGCGCGAGACGCGCGAGGCGTTCGTATTCCTGCATGCCGCTGGCGACGGGCGCGCCGATTTTGTCGGCGGCGTGCGGATAGGCGGCGCGCAGGCGGGCCTGGTGCACCTCCATATTCCATTGGAGGTAGGGATATTCGTGCATGTCGTTGGCCCAGGGCGGAGTTTTTAGTTCGAGGCCGCCGACGATGGTGATTACTTCCTGGCCGTTGGGGACGCGCAGGCGCGTTTGTCCCGCGGGGACGGTGACGGTTTCCGCGGCGACGAAGTTTTCTTCGGTGAGGAGGGCGCCGCAATTCGAGCAGGTGGGGGGCGCGTTGATTTGGGCGGCGTCATCCTGAGCGGAGTCGCGCGCGGTTTGGTTTTCGCCGCGTTGTGTGCGGCCGCGCGACGGAGACGAAGGATCGCTCTTCGCTATCGATTGGTCGGCTGGGGTTACATCGAAGAGAGGTCCTTCGACTGCGTGCGCCGGCGTGTTCGCAGAACCCGCGAACACGGAAGAAGAAGCCGGCGCACTCCGCTCAGGATGACGGTCGGTGGGTGGCGCCGGAGTTTCGCTGCTGCATTCGGGGCAGATGTAGATGTCGGCGCCGATTTTCACTTCGCGGGCGGCGATTTCGGTTTCGGGGTGGAAGCCGAAGCGCTGTCCATCAACCACGAAGCGGACGTATGCGCCCACTTTGCCGTCGGTCCACAGATTGAAGGCTTCGTCGACGATGAGATTGCCGATGCGATTGTTGCGTTCGACGAGGCCCGCAACTTCGGTGGCGGCTTTGGCGGCGGCGACGTCCTCTTCGGCTTGCGCGGAGGAGGGGAAAAAGCGCACGCGCGGCACGTCCTGCGAAAGCACGGAGACGAGCGAGAGGCCGAACGCCTGGTAAATATTGGTGACGAACTCGTAGCGCGGCATGTCCTCGATGGAGCTGGGGTTCGCGAGCTTTTGCTCGAAGGGGAGGTGCCAGTTTTGGTCGCGCTCGTTCCACCAGAGATATTGCAGGCCGCGCCAGAATTGGTGCGCCTGCTTGATGCGGCGAATTTCCTGGCGGCGCGAGAGTTCCGATTCGGTGGAAAATTGGAAGACGAGGCGGCGCAGGGCTTCCTGGAGGCGGTCGGGGAGCTGCTCGTTGTTGAGGCCGTAGGAATTGGCCGTGGCGGCAGGGCCTTCGATGGGGACGATGGCTGGATTCGGCTGCTGGAATTTCGATTGTGTGGACATTTATTCTCGCTTGAAGTGAATTGCGGAAGAAGGATTCTTCGGCTGTTGCGGGGGGGCGTGGCTGAAGCACGCCCGGGCAAGCCCGGGCGGCAAACAGCGGCGGCGAGCCGCCGCACTCCACGTGAGGCGCTCCGCGAACGAGCAAAGTGGCTACACGCATGGCCGCTCAGCACCGGGCATGGCATGCCATGCCCCTACAAATTCGATTTTGGGGCGCCGGCGCGGCGGCCCCGAAAGGGCAGCGTCGCGGGGGCGATCGGGGATTTCGGTATTCCGTTGGGACGCGGGAACTGATAGGGTTGCGGGATGCTTTTTACCGGTAAGAGGCTTCAGAGACACGCAGTTTCGTTCAGCGCAGTGGCTCGCATTCGATTTTGCGGCTGCGCGATTTTACTCGCGGCAGCGCTCGTGTTTGGCGCCGCGGCTGCGCGGGGACAATCGCTCGCAGACGATCAGCCCGCGAATACTGCCACGTACGCGAGCGCGCTTATCGCGAATGACGATTCCGGCGATTCGCTATTGCCGGACGCGCCGGCGCTCGCCCCAGATCGGAGCGCCGATCAGAGCTCAAGCCAAAGCGCGCCTTACCTTCCGATCACGGGGCAGGAGCGACTTAGCTGGATCGTTAAAAACACGCTTTGGCCGCAGCACCTTGCGGGAGGCGTGATCACGTCGGCGGTTGGCACGGCGCTGGATCATCCGCGCGAAGACGGTCCGCACTGGGGAGGATTTGGCGAACGCTTTGGCGTGCGCCTTACGGGAGTGGCCACCAGCAACGTGATGGAAGCCGGGTTCGGCGCGCTGTGGGGCGAGGATCCGCGCTATTTTCCAGTGCCGGAAGATTCTTTTGGCGGGCGCGTGAAAAACGTGATCAAGATGACGTTTCTCGCGCGGCGTCCTGATGGGAATTTCGCGCCGGCGTATGCGCGGTACATCGCAGTTCCTGGGAATAACTTTTTGTCGAATGCGTGGCGCCCCGATAGCGAGGCGGATGTTCAGCATGCCCTGGTGCGCACGGCCGAAGGCTTTGCGGGCCGCATGGGCGCGAATGCCTGGGACGAATTCTGGCCGCAAGCCAAGAGCTACATCCTTCACCGAGGCAAGCAGCCGTAACGCCGAAATCATCAAGCCGAAAAAATAGCCGGCACTCTCGCCGCTAGTCGCTAGCCACTTTTCCTTTTTCCTGATTCGAGTTCGAGGGCGCGCGTGATTTGGTGCCAGGAGCGGCGGCGCAGAGGCGTCGCCGGGCGGCGCGGCGCGGGCGATGACGGAAACGACGATCGAACCGCGGACGAATGCAGGGAGGGATGCGCAGAGGGCGGCGGAAACGATTGGGGAAAGGAAGATTGAGGCGGGATGTCATTCCGCGGGCTTTGCGTGCCCGGGGAATTTTTCTCGGCGGTCGCAGAGCAGGGGAAGGATGGTGCCGAGAGAGATTCGTCGTCCGCCGCGGCGGACTCGGAATGACACTTTGCGGGGAGTGACACAGAAGATGGAAGCGGCGAATCCACCAATATTGGTGGAATGCCGGCGATGCCGAGGATCGAGTTCAGCAGCGCGCGATTTTCTGCGCGGAGCCGCGCGATTTCGTTTTGCTGCGAGGCGATCGCAGCGCGCTGTTGCGCGATTTGATCTTCGAGGGCGCGTGAGTGGCGCGTGGTGGTGATGCGGCGCAAGATTTGGTGTAGCGATATTTGCAAGGGAGTTCCTTCTTGCGAGACCGGATGAATTCGAGTGATGGTATTTGGCGTAATGCTCAACGATTCGTAGATCGAAGAGAGGTCCTTCGACTGCGTCCCGCGCCGCGCTTACACCGCGGGAAGAAAAAAGCGCGGGACTTCGCTCAGGATGACGACGCAAAAGATGCGTCAGCGGCAGTGGGGACGGTGGCGGCGGCGGTGGGGGAATTTTACGGGCTTCGCGCCGCGCGTTTCCTCTATTTGGGCTTTGCGGGCCTGCATCGCGCGGATGGTGGGGTCGTCGGAGACGACGCGGGCGGCGATGCGGTCGGTGAGCGGCATGCGGTGTTCGCCGACGACGCGGTGCGCGCCGTAGCGCGATTTCAGGCCGTAGCGGGCGGCGTCAGCGGCGTCGTCGCCATCCATTTTTTCTATGTCCTCGATGCGCGCGGGATCGCGGATCAGATTCGGCAGGCTGCGGATGAGCTCGGCGCAATTTTCGGTGAGGAGCCATTCGCCCGCGTCGAGCATTTGGTACATCAGCATCCAGCCGCCGATGCGATCGTCGTCGGCGGGGATGGGGCGCGGGAGGCCGGCGGCGACGAAGATGTCACCCATTTGCTCGGCGATGGAGGCTTCGTCGGTGCGGCGGGCGAAGGCGTCGGGGGAAAGGTAGATGGCGTCGATTTTTTCGGGGGCGGAGGCGGAAGCGTAGCTCGTGGTGGGATCGAAGAGAGGTCCTTCGACTGCGTCGCCGCGCCGTGTTCGCAGCGCGCGAACACGGAAGAAGAATCGCGGCGCACTCCGCTCAGGATGACGAGTGCTGATACACGCTGCGGCGGACGATTTCGCGGGCGAGTTCGCGCGGGGGCGTGCGATGGGTTACGTATTCGCGGTAGGAGACTACGCAGCGGGAATTTTCGTCGCCGCGCAATGTTGTGCTGGGTGCGGGTGGTTCGGGTGGCGTCCCGGGAATTGTTCCGGCGAAGCCTAGCCAGCTGCGCGGGCGACGGGGGAATTTTGGGGCGGCTCCTTCGCGAGCGCGATTTTGGTCGGCGATTTTGGCGGCGGGATTGGGCGCCGTGCTGGCGTCAACATCAGAGGCATGTCGCTGAGGGCCTTCGGCTGATCTCCCGGGCTCGACTAGCCGTCGACCCGGGAGCCCTTCTTGGACGGCCTTCGGCAGAGAGGAAGCGCGCTCCGCGCGGTCGTTTATGTCAGGGCTGAAGCCCTGACCTTCCACCCAGCGGCTACGCCGCTCAAAGGCGCCGATCGGGAGATCGGCGTTCCCAGGGCGGGGATGGCGGCGTGCCAATACGTTGCGGCGTAGTGTTCGAAGCCCCAGTCGATGCTGATCCAGCGGGGCCACCACGGTTTCCAATCGATTTCCTCGGCGCGCGCGACGTGGCGCGTGTGATCGAATTTGTCGAAATATTGGCCGGCGAAAACGTCCCAATCGCCATCGAGGAAGGCGCGCTTCAGGTGCGAGGGCAGCGCGCGCAAAGTTTTCAGATAATTTTCATCGGCGGCGTAAATGGGATTGTCTGTGACGCGCGCGGGAATGAAATCGTAATCGGCGGGATCGTATTCGCCGGGATTTTCCATGCCGGGCGCGGCTTGCTTGTCGATCCAAAGCGCTTTCACCCAGGCGTGGCCGATGTTGCCGGGATTTGTGGCGGCGGCCATGCACGGAAACGCTCCCGGCACGGGACAGCGATTGCGGCTGGTGAGAAATTGCCACTGGCGAAGGGTGAAAAGCGTGAGCTCGTCGATGCCGATGAAAAGAAATTCCGCGCCCTGGTATTGGTAAACGTCATTTTCGGCGAGGCAGTAGCCGAAGCGGGTGGTCGAGCCGTTGTGCCAGGTGACCACGTGCTTGGAATCGTTGAAACTTTTGTACAGCTCGCGCGGGACGTCGCGGCGGAAATAAAGCAGCAGAGATTGCTCGAGCTCGGAGAAAGTGCGGCGAAGGAGCAGCGTGTTGGCGCCGGGGTGCTCGAGCGCTTGCAGGATCCCTTCCATCAGCAGCGCTTTCGATTTTCCCGGGCCGGCCGCGCCTCCGAAAAGGCGGTATTTTGCGGCGGAGGCGTGGAATTGCTGCTGCTTGGGAAAGGGGGCGTAGCCGAGATCGATGCTCGTGGCGGCGGCATCGTGAGCCCAGCGCTGGGCGCCGGATGTGATTGTGGAAGACATATTTGGATGAAGATGAATTGGTCTGCCGCAGGGCCGAGTTGCGGCCTGCGAAAATGCAACTTAGGGGTGATGGTGACGCATCATGTCTACAGGAGTTTTTATTCGGTGTTAGGCGCGAAACCTTATGGTGCGGGTGGAGAGGACGTGGTCTTCTGAGTCCTTATAATTCTGATAGCGCTGTAGGAGGCGTACAGACGTGGCACGGCAATGGATTCCGAAAAAGAAAACCCCGCCCTGGGTAATGATCGTGATTTACTCGGTGGTGGGTTACGCCGTGATCATCGCGGCTATAGCGTACCTCCAGTATAGCCACAGCATGCATAGCATGCACTGAGTCGCAGCTTCTTGCGCGGCTAATTGCCGCTTGGCTTGCACCTACGTTAGCGAGCGAAGTTTTTCGCCGATGTAAAACGCGGCCGCGCCACCCACAAACGACGCGCCGATGGCGATGTGGTGCATGCTCAGAATGGCGCCCAGAGCGAAGGACGCGATCCCTCCTAGTTGCACAAAATAGCCAATCGTAATTTTGCTGGTAGCCATGTGTGGTTCCTTTCGAAGTGATGCGCCCCGAATTGCGAGGCGGATGGTGTAGATCACGCCAAGCATGTTTGCCGGGCACGTCTGATCCCCCAGGCTCGACTAACCGTCGACCTGGGGCCCCTTCTGCTGTGCCCCTACGACGGCAACGGCGCGGCGGGTGGCTCGACCGCGACGTCGACCGGAGGCTCGGTGGGTGGGGCGAGCGGCTGGGTGACCGCGGCTGACTCTTCGGTGATGGTGACCGGAGGCTCGGCGGCGGCTGCGATGCGCTCGGGGAGACGGCGCAGGGGGCGGTCCACTTTGTGGACTAGCTGTACGACGGTGTTGACGTCGATCGAAGTGGAGCGGTCGGCGGGGCGCGGCGGCTCGAGGATGCGCGCGCATTCCTTCAGGACGTCCAGCAGAGATTTTTCGACGGCGGCGTCCGCGTTGCCCTTTTGGAGTTTCGCGAGGGCGTCCGCGTATCCCGCGGCAATCGCGTTTTCATCGAGACCGATTCTGCGAAAGGCGTCGCTCAGGCGCTCGGACCTGTGGAGGCGATAGCGCTTGGCCTGGACGAGCAGGCGTTTCGCGTCCAGGAGCGGCGTGGGCAGGATGATTTTGGCACCGGTGGAAGCATCCGCCGGCGGCGGGTCAACGCGACTGGTCGTCGCGCCGGGAGCCGTCTCCGCGGGTGGCTTGAGCCCTTTTGGGTGCGCGGCGCGATGCTTTCGTTTGGCGGCGGGTTTGCGTGGAGTTTTTTTGGATGGCATGGAGGTTCACTCGCGTGGGTTGGCGGGAGAAAAAAGATCCAAAGCGGCGATGCGGTGCGTGCGGGCGCAATCCGAGGATACGAGGAGAATCTTTACACCGGGGCCTGAATTCGCGCAAGTGGTTGTTGGTGTAAAGAAAAATCGTCCACGGTGAACCGGGTGGCTTTGGACTTTTGTAGGGGCACAGCATGCTGTGCCCGGTGCGGAGCAGTCGTGCGCTAAACCAGGTGCGCGATATATGGGGCGTGGTTGCAGCACGTCCGGGCAAGCCCGGACGGCAGACAGCGGGAGCAAGCTCCCGCACTCCACGTGAGCTTCGGCGCCTGGCGATCAGCGTGAATGGGTAACATCGCGCCAAGCATGTTTGCCGGGCACAGCATGCTTTGCCCCTACGAATGCAAAACCAAACGGCAGAGGCGAGAATCGGGAGATCGGCTGTACTCGGGACAAGTTGGCGTTTCCCCCGGGGAGGCGCTTCGCGCAAACATCGAAAGCGACGGTTTACGGGACCGTTACCCAGAATTGGCAGACGCTGGGATTGGATTCTTTTTTGTCGGGCATTTGCGCGGTGACGGCGATCAAGTGCCTGCCCGATTCGAAGGAAAGCGGCGGGCTGGTCCCCGTGATTCCCTTCACCGCGCCCTTGGCGCCGGGCGGCACGGGGACGGTAAAAAGTTGAAAGCGCTGCTCGGGCAAAGTTCCGCCCGAAATATCGTAGACGATGAACTGCTGGACGCAGGGCTTGTTTTCGGGCTGGGGGCAAGCGGGAGTGCTGTCGAAATCGTAGTCGAAGTGGACGGTGACGGTGTGCTTCGCGGCCGCCGGTGCCGGCGCGGGCGAAGAATTTTCCTGCGTGCGGGCGTAACTTGGGCGTGCGGGTCCAGAAAACGCGAGCAGAGCCGAAATTCCCACGAGCCAAGAGAGGGGCGTCCTCATCACGAGTGTACCTTGCACGCGACCGGCCATTTCCCATATTACTTCAGCGTTAGCCGAGAATTTGGACGATTACGCCCGAGCCGCCGGTGATCGACGAAACCTTGGCGCGCACGAAGTTGCCACGCACGCCTGCGACCGTGCGCGATTCGCCGGCGGTTGCGGCGGAGGTGTCCACGGTGGCGTACTGCGCGTCGGAATCGATCATCGCGGTTTGCAGCACGATGCTGACGGCTGAAGGCGCGGTGCCGAAGATGGTCTGCCAGCGAATGGCGCGGGCGTTCTCCGGGAAGCCGGCGTAGCTGGGCAAAGCGAATTGCTGGCTGGCTTGTCCGGCGGCGGGGGCTTCGCTATTGAAGGCGAGGGCGACGTCGCCGGGGAAAATCGAGTACGGCGGGACCTGCGTGTTGTAGTTCGGCATGATGTCTCCAGGAGGCAAAGTGTGAGGCGGAATGGTGACGGAGGATACGATGGAGTGATTCATCGGTCAGGGCGTCATTCTGAGCGGAGTGTCCCGCGCTTTTGGTTTCGCGCGAAGCGCCGGGACACGCAGTCGAAGAAGCTCTCTTCGATTTAGTTCGCGGCAACATTTTCAATCCGAGAGAGGTCCTTCGGCTGCGTCCCGCGCCGCGCACAAACCGCGCGACGGAAAAAGCGCGGGACTTCGCTCAGGATGACGTTGTGACAGGGATTGCGGTTAACCTAGATGCGGGACGCGTGGGCGCAGTCCTAGGATACGAGGAGAATGTTTACACCGCGGCCCAAAACGATGCAAGTGGTTGTTGGTGTAAAGAAAAATCGTCCACGGTGAGGAGGCGAGTTGCGCTCTAAATCGCGGCTGGTAGAGTGTTGCTGAAATGAATCGAGATGCGATTAATTTGCGCGCTCTTGGCGTTGGCCTGGTGGTTGTGGGCGTGATCGTGGTGCTGCTTGGCGGGTTGCAGGCGTATCAGCAGTACCGCGTGCTGCGCGCGTGGACGCCGGTGGCGGCGGAGTTTGTCCGCACCGATGTGCGCAACGAAAAATTCCAGACCAGCATTCGCATGGGACGCGGCGATCGGTACATCGTCACATGGGATTTTCGCTACAACATTGGCGGCGTGCAGCACGAGGCGATTGCCGACCCTGACGTCCACGGAACGCGCGCGCAAATGGTGGCGTGGATTCACCGCTTTCATCCTGGCGAGCAGGTAACCATCCACTACAATCCCGCCGATCCTGGCGAAATTAGCGCTGCCGCTTACGACTGGATTACGTTTTCACATGCGGTTTGGGTGGGAGCGTGGGGCGTCGGCATCGCGATTCTGGGATTCGTGTTTCGGCGATTCTCGTAGGCTCGGCCCGAGCCGCGAGACGCGCGATGCGGGGCGTGTGGGCGCAGTCCGAGGATACGAGGAGAATGTTTACACCGCGGCCCAAAACGATGCAAGTGGTTGTTGGTGTAAAGAAAAATCGTCTACGGTGATTGGGGAGCTGGGGGCTGGGATTCGGGGGCGGGGCGCAGCGTGATCGCGATTCCCTGCTTGGCGTTTTCGTCGGTGGTGCGCTGGAGGTCGAACGCGCCCAGGTCGACGGCATTTTCTCCGCCGTAGCTCGTGATGTAGTGCAGCTTGCCGTCGGCGACCCAGTAGTCCTTCACGGCGAAACTGGTGCCGTCCTTCAGAAAGATCACGGTGTCGGGCGCAGGCGCGGAATTATCGACGCCGGAATTATCGGGGCTGGAATTTTCAGCGGGCGGATTCTGCCACTCGCTTGGCGCAGGCTCTTGCGACGCGCCTTCGTCAACATTGGGAGCGGCGACGTCAGAAACTTGGAGGCGCGTAGTAGCCGCCGTCATATCCATATCCGTAGCCGGCATCGCCGAAGCCGCCCGCGTAACCACCGTATCCGCCGCCAAAACCGAGATATCCGAAGCCGCCGTAGATGCCGGGATAAAGTCCGCCGCAGCCGAACGAGGGCGCCCAGAAGGGATCGCAGCCGAAGCCGGGACCGAAGAATCCAAAGCCTGGGTTGAAAAATGCAAAGCCCGGCGAGCCGGTCAAAAATGGAGCGCCGCCGAGGATCGGGCGTCGAATGATGTGCGGAGGATTGGGCAACACGCGGTGCGGCGGCGCTTGGGTGGCGCGAACTGAACTGCGATTCGCGGCGGCGCGTTGCGAGATCCACATTTGGCTGCCCTGTCCTGAGAAACTGAGAGGCTCGCCGCGGCGCGCGCCCGACATCAACCGATTTGACGGCGGGAAGCCGATGGTCGTGTGCAGCGGCATGGCCCGCCGCGCATCAATATTCGCGTTTCCGGAGCCGCCCGGCTCCGCAAACATTCCGAGCCCGCGCGGGAAGCCGTTGGACGACTGCGCGGAAGCATCCGAAGAGCGAAGCTCAACGGCAGCGCCGCGGCCTGACCCACTCAGCGCGGCCGAATGTTCAGCACCGCGAGCGGAAGCGGCGGCAGGCCCGCTGCGGGGTCCGCTGAATACGTGAATCGGTGACGATGCGCGCGGGCCGGCGTAGAAATGGCCCCCTGCGCCGAAACCGGAGGACCTGCCGCCCCGCTGAAATGGCCGCCTCCGCCGCCGATGTGTCCTCCGCCGCCTGCACGGCCGCCCGCGCGTTGCGCGAAGGCTGCTTGCGGCGAAAGCATCAGCGCCACCGCTGCTAGAATTGCGAACGAAATTTCAAATGGCGAAAAGCGGAATGCCGTCAATCGGGAGCCCAGGTCGCGAAAGAGCGAAAAGGCAGATGGGGTCGAGCGCGTCATATTCGCACCCTCCGAATAGCTCGTCCCGCCGGGGACTGCGGTGGGGCCATCCTACACCATTTGACGCGCGACGACCGCGAATGGGTGCAAAACGTAGGAGCGGCGAAAAGGGTCGAGGCGTGCTGCGTGGGCGTAGTCCGAGGATACGAGGAGAATCTTTACACCGGGGCCTGAATCGCGCAAGTGGTTGTTGGTGTAAGGAAAAATCGTCCACGGTGAACGGGCGATCGAGGCGGGGAGATGCTCTTGTAGCGCCGGCTTCCAGCCGGCGAATTTGCGCTTCGGTTGCCGCGCAGAAAAACGCCGCTAGGATGGCGGCGCTACGAGCTGCGAGGCGAATGGCGCACCCGTAGCCAAGCATGTGCAGCGGGCACAGCAAGCAACCCCTACGATCACCCAATCAGGTACAATTTGCTGCTTTGTGACGGCGAGCATTCATTCCGTGCAATGATCGCGTTCGCACATCGATGATTCCATTTATACATCTCGGGCCGGTGGAGATTCCTACGTTTGGGCTGATGGTGGCCGCGGCGATGGTGGCGGCGTACTACGTGTTGCGCGCGGACATGGCGCGGCGCGGGCTGGCGTCGAAGGATTCCACCACGGCGGAAATTTTCATTGCGATTCCCTGCCTGGTGGGGATTGCGGGCGCGAAAATTTATCATGTCCTCGAGACGCCGCGCGAACTTTTTGCCAACCCGATTGGGCTGCTTTTCAGCCGCTACGGACTTGCGTGGTTCGGAGGATTGATCGCCGGATTCGCGGCGTTCATCTGGCTGGCGAAGTGGTACAAAATTCCGCTGCTCGAAATGTTTGACGCGGGCTCGCCCGCCGCAGCGCTTGGCTACGGAATCGGACGCATCGGCTGCTTGCTTTCGGGCGATGGCGATTACGGCAAGCCCACTTCCCTCCCCTGGGGAATGAGTTTCCCCAATGGGCTGGTGCCGACAACGCAGCGCGTTCATCCCACGCCGATTTACGAATTGATTGTGGCGTGCGCAATTGCGTGGTTGCTGTGGCGGCTGGGCGCGCGGCAAATTGCGGCGCGGCGCGCCCGAGCCAACGCAAATTTGCGCGAAGCGAATCCTACGCTCGCCCGAAACGCGAGAACGGCCAACGCGGAGGCCATCGGTGGCACGGTTGCAGCACGCCCGGGCAAGCCCGGCCGGCAAACAGCGGGAGCAAGCTCCCGCACTCCACAGGGCGCGGTGTGGCTGCGCGCGGGCGGTGTGTTCGCGGCGTATTTGGTGCTGACGGGCGCGGCGAGATTTTTGGTGGAATTTATTCGCATCAATCCGCGGTCGTTTTTCGGTTTGACGAATGCGCAGGCGGCCAGCGCGCTTTCCGTGATTGCGGGCGCGGCGTTGTGGTGGCACGTGGCGCGTCGGACACCCGATAAGCGACCGTTTGACGGGGCGAAGTGATGCTCTTGCAGCGCGGAAGAACGCCGCCAAGTCCGGCGTCTGGACTCCGGAAACCGGAGATGGCGGCGCTACAAAGCGCGGTGTGTTTTCAGGCGGCGTGACTCTTGCGGCGCGGAATGCCGGCGCGGCGCGACGGAGGATGGGCGCCGGCCGGGAGAACCCGCAATTGCTCCAGGTCGCGCGCGCGCAGAATCTTTTGGGCCTCGTGTTCAAGCCCCTCGGCATCGAGGGCACGAGTGCCCAGCACCCTCACGCCAAGCTCCACCACCGGAAGCCACAGGCAGCTTTCCGAGAGGGCGACGGCGACCATCAGGGTCCCACGGAGCCCCGCCACCAGCCCCGTGATCGCGTAGGCGGGGCCATCGGGCAGCGACTCGGTTGCAAGAACGAGATCGAACTGGAAGGTCCCCATCAAAACTTCGGCTTCTTGCAAGGTTTCGGCCGTCTGCGAACCCCAACCGTTGCTCGCGAGCCGGGACAGAATCGAGTTCGTCCCGCGCGACGCCTTGCCGACTACCAAAATGCGCATTCCTATAGCGGACATATTTGCCCTTTCTGGATTCGGGACGGAGCTCGCGGTGGGCTGGCAGATCGGACGCCTATCAAAGCGGCGATCTTAAGTTTCGCCAGGCGGAAACACTAGACGGCTCTCGGCAATGCTTTCCGGAGCGGCGATTTCCGCTTCCAGCGTGTGCGGGCGCTTACGAGTTCGAATCCGGTGAGGCAACTCGTCCGTTGCGCCCTTCTAGTTGCTTATCGGAAAAAATGGTATTTGGCGTTAGCCAAAGATTTCCCGTTTCGCGGAAGGAGTCCGTCGATTCGCTTACGCGCAAGTTTATCGATTTGTGGGAAATAGGGAGTAGGTTGCGGGTTCTGCGTATAGGTGCGTAGTTATTGTGCCATTTTGAGACAGTTTCATCTTGACACCGGATTTTACAAAACAGTAAACTCCGCTTCACTTTCTTGGAGGTGCCTGACCACTGCAGGCGCCGCTACCCTGGGGAATTTTCGAGGCACCGTCAACAGAGTAGTCGGGGTAGTGTGGGTGGGAGGAACGGTTGTCCTCGTCGCGTAGCGCTGCTGATTCAGGCCTAGTTGACTCGAGTACAGAAGACCCCCAGACAGGGCTCCGTCCCCCTTCTTCACGTACACCTAGGATACCGCGGGGTTCGGCTTCGCGAACTGAGAGAATGCCCCGACGCTCAAAAGCCGCCAAGACGAGCATTCGCGAGGCGCGATTTTCCAAACACCGACCTAAAGTCTTGCGCCGCAAGCCCGCCGCGAGAGAGGGCTTCGCCCAGAGCGAGATGCTGCTGGCCCAAGCCGAGCAACTGGCGAACGTCGGGAGTTGGGAGCTGGACGTAAAGCGCCAAAGGCTGGCGTGGTCCCCGCACTTTTGCCAAATGCTCGCCTTCGAACCCAGGAACCGGAAGATGCGTCTTCATGAGTGGTGCCTGCGGTCGATTCACCCGGATGACCGGGAGCGCGCGAAGCAGGATTTCGAGGCGCTGGTATCGAAGGGCACTCCTCTCGACAACGAATCGCGATTCGTCACTGAGGGAGGCGCGCTACGAATTTTTCATTCGCGCGCCGTAGCCATCGCCAATAAGAGAGGCGAAGTGGTTTTCGTTCGCGGCATGTCGCAGGACATTACCGAAAGCCGGATGGCGGAGATTAGACTGCGCGAAAGGGGAGGCCTGCTCTCCCATGCGGAGGAGATCGCGAACCTGGGAAGCTGGGAATTCGACGTTGGGTCGGCAGAACCGCGACTCTCGAGGAATTTGCGCCAGATGTACGGACTTTCCGTGGACGAGACGTTCACGCGCGACACTTACACCGAACACGTCCACCCAAAGGATCGAGCGCGGGTGCGGCGGATCATCGACGAGGCGGTGGCGAAATGCCAGCCCTTTGAGTACGGGTTGCGCTATATCCGGCCGACCGGTGAGACGCGATTCCTTTTTACGCGCGGCACCCCAATTGCTGGGCCGGACGGCAGGGCCGCGCGCGTGATCGGCGTAGTGCAGGATGTAACCGAGCTCAAGCGCGCGCAAGAGGAGCAGCGACGGATATGGCGGCAAATGACGCATGGGCGCGACGAGGAAAGACGACGGATGGCGAGGGAGCTGCATGAATCCGCGGGGCAAAGCCTGGCGGCCCTCAAGATGAGTCTTTCGCGCTTGTATGAATCCATTCCAAAAAAGCAGAAGCAAGCGCAAGCTTTGTGGCGATCGTCCGCGGCGCTGGTCGAGGAAGTCATTCGCGAGGTACGAACGGTTTCCTATCTGATGCACCCTCCGCTTTTGGACGAGGCGGGCCTGGCGCCGGCGCTGCGCTGGTATGCGCGGGGATTCGCGGAGCGGAGCAGAATCGCGGTGACTGTCGATATTGCGGACGATTTCGGACGCGTGTCCCAGGAAGTCGAAACTACCGTCTTCCGTGTAGTACAAGAGGCCCTGACCAACGTGCATCGCTACTCCGGGAGCAGCACGGCGCGGGTCCGCGTCTCACGCGAGGACGGGCATCTTTTGGCAGAGGTACGAGACGAGGGCTGCGGGCTGGCCGTGGTTGCCGAGGGCGCAGGCCCGCAGGAGCCGCCGGGCGTGGGAATAGCGGGGATGCGTGAGCGAGTGCAACAGCTCAACGGCGCGTTCAAGATCGAAAGTGTGCCGGGCCAAGGCACGACCATCCGGGCGAGGTTCCCCGTCGGGGGAGGCGCGGACCAAGTCTTATCCAGCGAAAGCAATTCCAAACATTGAGCGCATACCGGTATGGATGAGAGGAGAAAGGCCAGTCTGTTAGGCTGAAGACGGGCGACGGGCTGGCCGCTTACTATGGCAGCGAAACAACCGTATCGGATACTTATCGCAGACGATCACGCGGTAGTCCGCAGAGGCCTGCGCGCGCTTCTGGCCTCCCAGCCCGGAATCGAGGTGTGCTGCGAAGCCTCTTCGGGGGCTGAGGCGCTGGATTACCTGAAGAAAGAGAAGCCGGATCTGATGGTGCTGGACCTTACCATGCCCGAAATGAACGGCCTGGAAGTCGCGCGGGTGGCTCGCGAGGAGTCGCCTACCACGGATATTCTTGTACTGTCGATGCACTTCTCCGAGGACATCGCGCGCGAGGTTTTGCGTTGCGGCGCGATCGGTTACGTCCTCAAGTCCGATGCCGATACGGAGCTGCTCTCCGCTGTGGACCACGCCCGGCAGCGCCAGCCCTTCTTCACCGGCAAGCTGGCCATTTCGATGGCCGAAAGCTTCATGCAGGAACCCGCCGCCGGCCCGGAAGCCCCGACGAGCAAAGAGCTAGCAGGCACTCCGTTGACGGGCCGCGAGATCCAAGTGATTCAACTGCTGGCAGATGGGAAAAGCAACAAACAGGCGGCGGATGCGCTGGGCGTATCCACGCGCACCGTCGAAAGCCACCGCAATCACATCATGCGCAAAATGGGTTTTACGAGCTTCAGCGATTTGATCCGCTTCGCGGTTCGCACCAACCTGATACAGCCGTAGATTACAGGGCCGCGCCTGGGCAAACGGGAAAAGCGAATCGTCATTCCCAGCGGAGTGCCCCGCGCTTTTGGTTTTGCGCGGAGCGCCGGGACACACCCCGACTGAACGAAGGTTAAGCCAAGGAAAATATTACTTTTTCACGGTTTTGCGGCGGCCGCGGCGGCGCACGGGACGGTCGGCGGGGGGCTCGCCAATCAGCTCGGCGCTCCAAATCGAGGTGACAAACTTCTTCATTCCGTGATCGTCGAAATCGACGCTGGTCCGCTCGTTATTAGATTCGGTGATCGTGCCCAGGCCGTACTGCGTGTGGCGGATGGTCTGCCCTTCAGACAAAACCTGCACAGTGCCTCCTTTGAACCACTTATGATCGCGAGCGGCGCTGCCCGGCGCCGCCTTAAAGCTATGTAACGCGCTGCTTAGAGCCCTACGACGCGCTCCGCTTGCAGCCCCTTGGGGCCCTGCTTCACTTCGAACTCAACGGCCTGCCCTTCGTTGAGGCTCTTGTACCCTTCCGACTGGATAGCCGAGAAGTGCACGAAAACGTCCTCGCCGGACTGGCGTTGGATGAAACCATAACCTTTTGCTGCGTTGAACCACTTGACTGTTCCTTGTTCTGTAGCCAATTCAAATTCTCCTAATTTATTCATTCGGCGGCTTTTAATCGCCAAATGGTCAATTGTGTTCTGGGGCGTTCCGGCGAACACAAAAAAAGGCTGTCGGAAGTTGCCCGGCAGCCTGAAGCGAGCGCGTCAAAAGCGACCCCAAGAGCAACAAATGCAAAGGTATAGTAGCACACGGAGAGGCGAAATACAAGGGGCGGGCACGGGCCCGCGGGGCAGCTTCTGCCGAGGGCTTCGTTGGGCAGGCTTACATGTTTCCCGAAACGCTGGAATGCGCGCCTTCCGAATCTACGAGCTGAGCGAGCATTCGGCCGTATTCCTGCTTCGTTGGAGGCATGCTGAACTTTACGCCCTTCGCGCTCATCTCCTGATGGAACTTTGGAAGGTCGTCCACGGTGAGGCCCAGTTCCACGCTGCCTGCGGGCTTACTTTCAGACGCCGGATGTAGCGCGAGGCTCGTCTCGCCGGTGGCAAACTCGCTCCAGCCCGGCGATTGAAATTTGAGTGGTAGCCCGATTACGTCGCGATAGAACTTCACCGCGCGGTCCATGTCCGCTACGAATTCGATCACGTGGGTTAGTTTCAGGTTCGCGCTCATGCTCACCCTCCTGGGAGCCGGAGTCTATCTCAGGATCGAGCTGACTTCCAAGTCCAAGAGAGAGCGCGATCCAGTAGAATCGGGGCCTGTGTTTGATTGTTGCGGGCGATTGGAGGCCGCGAAGTGCTTTTGCGTTGGCTAAAGCTGGCTATATCGGCGTTTGTCCTGGCGCAGATTCTTTGCGCGTTCGCTGCGGCGGCGCAGCCCGGCGCTCGGGGTAAATCTGCGAGCGCGGCAGCTCCAGATGGGCAAACGAAGGTGATCCTCGATACGGATATTGGGGATGACATTGACGATGCGTTTGCGCTGGGGCTGGCGCTGCAGTCGCCCGAAGTGAAAGTGGTGGGAATCGAGACGGCGTGGGGCGACACGGCGTTGCGCGCGCGGCTGGTGAACCGGCTGTTGCGCGAGACGCATCACGCGGGCATTCCGATTGCGGTGGGAATTGCGACGAAGAGCCAAGTGCCGTTCACGCAGGATCGCTGGGCGCGGGGCGGCTCTGCGCCGCTGCCGCGAATCGACGCGGTGGATTTTCTGTTGCGCGCGATTCGCGAAAATCCGGGGGAGATCACGCTTGTCGCCATCGCGCCGCTCACCAATATTGGCGCGGCGATCGATCGCGATCCGGCTACTTTTCGAAAATTGAAGCGCGTGGTGATGATGGGAGGGTCGATTCGTCGCGGCTACGACGATCCGGACGGCCGCGTGGCGAATGCGCCCAGCGCGGAGTACAACATCGCGAGCGATGTGGCCGCGGCGAAGAAACTTTTTGCGAGTGGCGTCCCGATATTCATGATGCCGCTGGATTCGACGCAGTTGCGGCTCGATGCCGCGAATCGCGCGGCGCTTGCCGCGGGCGGGACGCCGCTGACCGGCGCGCTGATGCAGCTCTACCGTCAGTGGGGGCAGCAGACGCCCACACTTTATGACGCGATGGCGATGGCGTATGTGGTCGAGCCGGAGTTGTGTCCGGTGACGGCGATGCGGATTGAGGTGGACGCGCAGGGCTACACGCGCGCCGGTGCAGGAGCGCCGAATGTTTCGGCGTGCCTGGCTTCGGATCCGGCGCAATTTTTCCGATTTTTGATGCCACGGTTGCTGCAGCCACCGAAAGGTAATAACTAGTGAACCTTTACAGCAGGACTCAACTCAATCCCAGGGCAATTTTGACAGCATCCTCGATGGCCCGGAACGTTGGCGCCAACAGGACACCGACCGCGGGATAGCGCAAGTAGGATTTTTCAAGGGTTGTAACTTGATCGCATTTCGCCCAACAGTTCCGGTCGAGCCCGCCGTCGTGCATCCGAATGGGAACACGCATGCTGAATTCCCCGTGTTGCACGGATGTAACAGGAACCACGCAAACATCCAGCGCAAATTTGTTCAGCGAATCGACCGACAGGATGACCACGGGGCGCGGCTTATCGAGCCGGGCGACGTAGACTTCTCCCCTTTTTGGGTAAGATTTCGCGGGCGGGCGCGAAGGCATCAGTCCCTGGCGACGGTTCGAATCGAGGCCTTCTGAAAGACTCGGGCCTCTTTTCGAGCCGCATTTGGAGGGTTCGCGAAGAACGTGGCGGCCTCGCGCTCGAGGCGTTCTGCCTGCTCTTGCAGAATGGCGCGGCGAAGCAATCCGTTGACCCGCTCGCTTGCGGACCCCTCGCCCTTGGTTGCGGAGACGTATGCGTCCACGTCTTCCTCGATTGTGAAGCTCTTAGCAGTTCTCATACTTCTAATACTATAACTAATCGTATGTCTGCGCAAGACGAGAATGCGGTCAGGCCATTCCGGCAGTTTGTTGAAAACACGGAGGCATTTGCGGGGAGGCGGATGGCGTACAAGTAGCCAAGCATTTGCGCCGGGCACGTCTGATCCCCCAGGCTCGACTAACCGTCGACCTGGGGGCCCTTTCTGGCGTCCCGGCGCTTCGCGCAAAGCAAAAGGCGCGGGACACTCCGCTCGGAATGACGACGCATTGATGGGTGCCCTAGGCAGAGATCGGGGCGAGGGAGAAGGCTTCGGCTAGCAATTCGTAGGAGCGGCGGCGGTCGGCGTGTTCGTGGGTCATGGTGGTGACCATGATTTCGGAGACGCCGCAGTCGGAGGCGAGGCGCGTGAGGTTTTCGCGCACCGTGGAGGGAGAACCTACGAAAGAACGGTCGCGATTCATTTCGATAATGGAGCGTTCTTCTTTCGAGTATGGATAATCTTTGGCCTCCTCGATGGTCGGGAAACGGCCCATTCGGCCCGTTCGGAAGCGCAAAAGAGTGAGTTCGAGAGGAAGTGCCAGTTCCGTTGCCCGCTCGTCGGTTTCAGCGCAAACCACCGAGACGCCGAGCAGCGATTCCGGCTTCTTGAGGTATTCCGATGGCTCGAAATTCTGATGATACAAGCGCAGCGCGGCGATGGCAGGCGACGGTTGAATGTGATGCGCGAAGGCGAAGCGAAGTCCCATTTGCGCCGCGAGCATCGCGGAGAAATCGCTCGAGCCGAGCAGCCAGATTTCCGGCATGGGAACGTCGTCGGGCATGGCGCGAATGCGTTCGAAAGGATGATTCGACGGGAAGCCGTGATCGAGAAACGCGAGCAGGTCTTCGAGGCGCTGCGGAAAATCGTCAGCCTCGAGGGCTTGGCGCGTGCGGCGCAGCGCAAGAGCGGTGAGCGAATCGGTGCCGGGGGCGCGTCCGAGTCCGAGATCGACGCGGCCGGGATGCAGCGCCTCGAGGACGCGAAACGTTTCCGCAACTTTCAGCGGCGTGTGATTCGGCAGCATGATGCCGCCTGAGCCGACGCGAATGTGGCTGGTGGCCGAGGCGATATGTCCGATCATTATTTCGGGCGCGGAGCTGGCGATCAGCGGCGTGTTGTGATGCTCGGCGAGCCAGTAGCGCGTGTAGCCCAGGCGATCGGCGAGCTGCGCGAGGTCGAGCGTGTTGCGCAGGGCGTCGGAGCTGGTCGAGCCGGAGGGCACCGGCGAAACATCCAGCACGGATAATTTGTAAGGCTTCTCAGCGGGCATCGATTCCCTGTTCAGCGCCGGCGCTGCGCGCGCCATTAATTGTTGCACACGAGCGCGGCTGCGTGAATGGAATCAGATGATTTGAAGCCGGCTCTCGATTCGGGCGCGGATGCGGCGGGAGAGACAGCGCGGCGGCTTTTCCGTGCTGAGCACAAATCAAGAGTCCATGCGGTGAAAACGGCATGCACAAGTCGTAACGATTCATTTTGATTTCATTGGTCGCGGACAGGTCTAAGCACGAGAAATTTTCGTGATCTCGAATTGAGGTGGGCTCGTTGAACAGTCGTAGGGAACTTGAACCTATCCAGAAAACCTCTTCTGCCCAAGAGACCTGCGAGCGGCACTTCTTCGGAGAATCCAACAATGGATGTTTCTATGCACCCCGCCACGTAAATCGAAACCCGATGTAGATACAGCTTGGAGATTCTGCCATCAACGCCCATCGTGTCTTCTTCCTTACCATTTTTCAGATTGAGTCCGATGGCGGGGGCGATACTGGCATGAAATACACAGCGCGAAGCCCCGGTATCTACGACGGCTTCGAATGGTTTAGTCGGGGGAGAATGCTTAGCTGGATTGGAAATGCGAATCCTCAAAACTGCACACCAGTCCGGTTCTCCAGCCGCCGGATAGTCTTTGCACGGGAATATCAAAAAGCTACACCGAAAACGAAGTCCAAGCTGTAGGAGTCTTCATAATCACGACGGCGTCTCCCGCTCTTCTGGCTTCTTTGAACTTCCTCGAAGGTAGAACCAGATGCCAAGATCGTGTCTTCATTCTCTGATAAAATTACCCATACACCCAGCGGGGCGATTTCAGATCCTTGAGACGGGGGGTTTCGGCTACGGTGGGCATGACCCTCTCCTGTACTGTTATTTAGATGCACGAGAGTATCCCGGCGCTTCCCCGGCAGTCAATAGTCTGCAGGTTACATATTACGCCTCTATGCCTCTTACCGCTCTAATGGACGGCGCGATTCACGGAAAAACAAAAACGCGGCACGCTCCGCTCAGGATGACGGCTTGCCGATTCGCCTGGGAATCGAAGCGGATGGAGTTCAGGTGTTGATTCGGCGAGGCTCGGGAATATATTATCGCGGCGCTTGCAGCGGGCGTTCGCAGACTGAGCGACGTTCGCAGCAGAGTGACGTTTGCAGCAGACTGAGGTGATGCCATGAAATATTTTTCGCTGGTTGTGATTCTTTTGGTTGCGCAGGTGGTTTCGGCGCAGGATTGGGCCAAGGCGACGCTTAACAAATCGCCGCGGCATCAAGAATGGGTGACGGTGAAGCATGGCGACCGCTCCGTCGAGACGTTCGTCGTTTACCCTGAGTCGAATAAAAAGACTCCCGTGGTGCTGATCATTCATGAAATTTTCGGCATGACGGATTGGGTGCAGGATCTTGCCGACCAGATTGCAGCGGCGGGCTACATCGCCGTGGCGCCCGATCTGCTTTCGGGCATGGGACCGAATGGCGGCCGCAGCTCCGCGTTCGATCAAAGCAAAGCGATGGAGGCGGTCAGCCATCTCGATCCGAACCAGGTGACGGCCGATCTGAACGCCGCCGCGGATTATGCGAAGAAGATTCCTGCCTCGACGGGCAAGCTTTTTGTGGTTGGATTCTGCTGGGGCGGCGGACAGAGCTTCCGCTTCGCGACGAACCGTCCCGATCTTTCGGCGGCATTCGTTTTTTACGGCGTGCCTCCGGATAAAGACGCGATGGCGCGCATCGATGCGCCGGTCTATGCGTTTTACGCGGGCATGGATATGCGCGTCGATGCCACGATTCCGGATGCGACCGCCGGTATGAAAGCGGCGGGGAAAACGTACGAGCCGGTAACGTACGATGGCGCGGGACACGGCTTCATGCGGGCCGGAGAGGCTCCCGACGCGAACGACGGCGAACAAGAAAGCGCGCGAGGAAGCGTGGGTGAGGTTGAAGGCTCTGCTCGCCAAGAGCTAGGCCTTCCCTTCTACAGTTCAGTGGGATAGGGGTGCGGGTGGCGATCCCGGCCAAGGATCGTGCTGCTCAGGTAGCCTCCCGCGCCTCTCAATCTAAGCAGCAAGTCCCCGAGCGCTATCCAGCAACCTTCTTAATTTCAGGGGAATAAACACTGATAGTCCGAGGGCCAGCAGCGCCAAGCTGGCCGGTTCGGGCGTGTGGATGGCATTGTCCTGACGGTCCGTCACCGTACACCGGCACTGCTCGGCAACGTGATCGTCCTCCAGAAATCCGGTCAACGCAGGTCCCCGGCATTGCAGCATAGAGTAAATGACCACCATCCGACGAATAGTTGGCACGATAACAGGAGTGTCAGACCGTCAACGGGATCACGTGCCGCCGCAACTCGCCCGGTCACCGTACAGATCAAGCCCCGTGCCAGGTCCAAAGCCGACAGCCGAATACTCACCGGTCAGTGAAGCTGTCCGCCATTGTCCGCACGGAAGGGCAGCGGCCCCGATGACTGCTTCGGCACTCCGGGAAGTACGTTTCCAAGCATAGCCAGTGGTTCGTCAGCACCTCATCAAGCCGGAAGCTGAAATCGATGGTCTCGACGCACAGCCCGTTGCACACGTCGTTGCCGGTGATCGTCAGCCGAGCCGGTCACATCGTAGATTTGATCGGCGTGCGCGGGAAGCGCGAACAGCAGAGCTCCTAGAACCAATCCCCCAGAGTATCCTCATTGGTTTTCCGCCTTTCTGCAAACCTTTACCCTTTCCGGCGCACAAGTTCAAAAAAGAGCGCGATGCACTACGGACGGGCAATTGCTAGGGCCATGTATTGACCGCAGGTTGGTAAGCAGAAGCCGCAGGTCGAAAGACCTGAGCTACATGCCAGTTGCGGGCGGCGTCACGCGTGGTGGATGGCGGAGAAGGTCGCATGTAGCCGGAAGCGTGATTGGCGCGACATGGCATCGCTGCTTCCTGAAGGTATACTTGGCCGGACGCTTGACTTGGTCTCGGATGCGAAGACAGCATTCCTCGAAGCAAGCATTTCGATCCACCGTGTCAACCGAACGGCATTTACTGCGCCAGCAGAGCGAGCAACTTGCGGTTCTTGGCGATGGAGCGGCGGACGTGGGCCATGATTTCGGGGCGAACGACCTGACTGCGTTCGTTGGAGCTTTTGGCCACGAACCCTTGCGAAGGCTATCGTTGCTCCCGCGCGTGCTATGCTCCAGCACGATAGGCGGTGCGTGTTGGCCATTGTCTTTCGCGAGCGTTTCGCTCAATCGTCAGTAAAGCTCAGTGAAGCCGCGGATTTTCGCAGGCCCGACCTGCTTGCCCCGTAGTTTTCTGGCCATGGCAGGGCACCGTCGCTACGATGGTGCCGTATATAACGCGACTCGCCGGCATTTTACTCGGAGTGCAAGACATATCTAGATAGGTCAAGACTGGCGGCCTACAAGGGCGGGGGCGGGCTTGGCCGGGGCCGGTACGAAGGTACTAAGTCTGGGGGCCACCTGGGTACCGGTTGAATGTACCTTCCTCGCTAGTGGAGGCGCACGGGCGGCTTGCTATTGTCTCGGTTGCAGCAAGTTTCAACATGCTTTAACCGAGGATCAATCAGAATGAGCGATACGTTCGGTACGGCAATGCCCGGCAACAATGAACCAAACGAGTTTCCCGCGAACGGCGCATCGGGAGAGAACAACGTCCCCGAGGGCGCGGAGTTCGAAGACTGCGACATCGAATCGATGGCGGCCGACGCTGCGGCGCCGAAATTGTCGCAGGGCGAGCGGCGAAGCCGGCGGCGAGCGCTGATCTCCGCGCCGGTGCGCGTTCGCAGCATCGATGTGACCGGCAACAATATTGACGAAGTTTCGACCACCCTGGACGTTTCGCGCGGCGGCGTGCTTTTTGTGAGCTCGCTCGGCGCGTTCGCAAAAGGAATGGAGGTGGCCGTCACCTTTCCGTACAGCAAGTCCCCCGTAGCCGTGCAGGCCGAACAGACGGGGCGAATCGTGCGCGTGACGGACATGGCCGACGGACGGCAATCCGTGGGCGTCGCGCTGGGCTCCGGAGTGGAAGCGGAAGCGGACCTGGTAGACACGGCCGGCCACAAACTGCTTTCCGAAGACATTCCCAGCTTGCACGATCGAAGGGCCAATTCAACGAAGCCGCTGGTCCTGATTGTGGACGCCGATCCAGCCATACGCACCTCTCTGAAAATCGCGCTTTGTGCCGATGGCTACGACGTGGTGGCCGTAAGCTCCGCTCCCGAGGCGCACGAAGTTTTCAAGATGTTCACGCCGGCGCTGCTGATCGCAGAAATCGAAGGAGAGGATTTGCCGGGCTACGAGCTGTGCGCGCACGTGAAATCGACTCCGCGGCTGCAGACGATACCCGTGATGCTGCTCACCAGCTCCGCCTATCCGAGCGACTACGCCAGCGCGCATTCGCTGGGCGCAATCGTTTGCATGGCCAAGCCTTATAGGCAAGAACGCCTGCGACACGTGGTGCGGCTATTGGCGCCCACCGCTGCCGCGAAAGCGCAGACTGCGCCGGCGCGCGCGGCGGACCAGAAGCGCCGGCACTGCAATGGTAAACAGCCAGAAGGCCGTCCAGCCCTGGTGCGATTCCGTGAAATTCCGGCCGCGCACCAACTGGTAAAAAACGCGCCTGTACCAAAGGTCAGGTAACGGTGTGAACGCACCAGAAAGGGCGAGACGCGCCGGGCCGCTGTGTGATGCGTAAAATCGAGCTATGAACTGCCCGAAATGCAATAGCGAGGTGCGCGAGGTTGCGCGCTTTTGCCAGCGCTGCCATGCCACGCTGCGCTATCAGTGTCCTGCGTGCAAACACGAACAGCGGCAGGGCGGCAAGTGCGAGAAATGCGGCGTGGATTTCCTGAAATATATCGTCGCGGTGATGCGGAGCAAAAAAGACGAGGCCGAGGTGGCCCACGAACAGCTCCAACGGCGTTCGAGCCTGCTGAAGAACCTTCTATTGATGCCCTTCAACATGGGCATTCCCCTGATTCGCGATCTGTTCTCGATTTCGCGCAAACGCAGCTCGCTGTAACGCGGACTTCCTGCGCGCGCTTCTACCGCTGCCGCACAAAGCGTAGATTCGCCTTCGCTCGACCCACACGAATGTCATCCTGAGCGGAGTCCCGCGCTTTTTCTTTTCGCGCGGTTTCTGCGCGGCGCGGGACGGAGCCGAAGGATCTCTCTTCGATTTACGGATCGCGGAATCGCACATCCAAGAGAGATTCCTCGACGAATCTCCCAGGCTCGACTAACCGTCGACCTGGGAGCCCTTTCTAGTGTCCCGGCGCTTCGCGCAAAACCAAAGGCGCGGGACACTCCGCTCGGAATGACGATGCTGCGCGCGATGCGGCGCGATGCGGGGCGGACTTCCTGCGCGCGGCTGGGAGTTCGTTTGATTTTCTCGCGCTGCGACGTGCGAGCCAGGAAATATTGCGAGGGCGGAAACAGGCCGGTGCGCGAAAATTCCGTCGCCCAGCGAGCGTTTCACTTCCTTGTACCAATAATCGAACGTTGATTCCGCCACGCCGACCAGGCGAATTGCGCGCCGGTAGTCGGCGCCTCGCACAAAATAGACGTTGAAAAGTTTCAGGCGGCCCTTCCATTCCGAACGGCTCAAGGCGCGGCGCCCGATTCGTTCGAAATCGAGGACGTAGTCGCAGGCGCGTCCTGGCTCTGGCCGCCATTGGTAGCCCTGCGAAGGGTTTTCAAGATTGAGCGAGGGCACAGTGCCCGTCGAATCCTTGAGCCATTCGCGCAGAACGCGGTAGCAGCGGTGGCAATCATTGAAGATTTCGCCGGCCTTCATGCAGCCCTCCCTGATAGTTTGCTGGAACCGCCGACTGCCGAGTTTGGGAGAGATCCCTCGCTCGTTGCGTTCGCTCGCTCGGGATGACGATCCTGGTCGGATCGTCAATTTTTTCTCGGCTGCTTCGGCGGCGTGCCGGACAACAAGTTGCCGATATCCCAGAGATTGGCTCCTCGCGTAACCTCTTCCTCGACGGTTTCCAGGCACACGTGAAAGCATTCGTGCCAGCCGTGCAGATATCCTCGCGAATATTCCTCCGCCAGATGCTCGCGATGGCGGTGACGGCGCTGCATTTCAAAAACCTCAGCGCACTCGATCGTCGGCGCGCGGAGCGCCAAGCGAACCCGGCGGATACATTCGCGGGCTGCGCGGAAAATCCAATGCAGCGGCGCCGGGGAATACACGCCGACGCGGCGGCGCGGCTCGTACCAAGCGAGCTTCCAGCCGCGCGGAATAATGCCGCCGTGGCTTACTTCCTTGCGAAATCTCAGTAGTGTGTTCATGAACGTGGCACCTCAGGGCCGGTGCCGACGGCGAGTTCGCGTCGCACGGCTTCGTCGCGCTCGGCACGGAGGAGCTGCTGCCGCAAACGCGTAATTAGTAAGTAGGTTTCCCTCACGCTTAGTTCGGGCTCGCGCTGGGCGATGGGGGGCCGGTTTGGCCGTTGTGTTGGTGGGCTTTGGCGTTGCTTTTGACTTTGCTCTTGGCCTAGCCAGGAGGATTTAGGGTTCGGATTTTCTGCACGGTTTTGAATTTGGTTTTCGGTTTGGCTGTGGAAATCCGCGTGTGGTGAAGGGTTTTTCGGTTCTTTCTTGTGATCTAGCTATGGATGAACTACCTATCCCCTCCGCAATATTCTGATCCGGCTGCCACTTACTCGTACTTTTTTGCAAACTTTGCGGAGACCCCTCCGCAACTTTGCGTACACCCTCCGCGGAATTGCGGCCACCCTGTGGAAATTTCTTGGCCTTAGTGATGCGGACGATTACTCCGGCGGGAGCGGCTTCGGTTTCGATATAGCGGTGGCGCCGCAGCATGTTCATCCAGCGCTCGAGGGTGCGGCGGTTGAAGCCAGTCTCTTCCTCGATTTCGCGATAGCTGATCGGCGAGCCACCCAGCACCCATCCCACGGACCCGCTCTGATGCGTCTGCCGCAGCACCAGCCAGCCGTAGAGCCACACGGCCGCGCCCATTCGCTCGTAGTGCTGCGCCTCGAACAAAACACCTCGGAGTCCCGCGTTGAAATCCTTGCCTCTCATCGATTCGTCGCTAACTGGATTTCCACTGCCCGAAAGTGCATGCGGCACGGCCAGCGCACCGGTTGCATCAGCAATGTCCGCAGTAAGGGACGCGAATTGGGACGAAACGGGCTGCGGCATCTGCGGTGATGCGCAGCCGCATCACTGCGCGAACCGGCGGGTCTTTACGGCAGAAGCCGCAAACCGGGTGGCCGGAATCGTCGGTAAAAGGACGGCGCTCGCCCTGGACGCTGCGCAGTTTGCGTTCGTAATGCCAGCGCTGGCGGTTTTTGAGTTCGCATTCGCGATGGTGCGGATCAGCCCGCCATGCGCGCATGTAAAGACGGTTGTACGTGCGCCGACTTTCGAGGGATTCTTGGCTAGGCCTTTCAACTCGTGACTGGTCTCCGAACGAAGCACGTGTGGCACGCTTCCATAGCATCGCCGCCTCCGATCACCGAGATTTCGAATCGCCGAACCGCACGATGGGCGGAATCGGCTCCTAGAAACTGAGTACTGCTACCCGGGTACTATTGCGGTGTGGACGTTTTTTGTTATTCTCCGCCGCGCGCATTGCCCTCCTTACAAAATCTAGGGTGAAAGCAACGGAGGCTTTATCCATGGGTGTCACTCGTCCGCCGCTCGAATACTTGGCAACGTGTTCGAAGGTGGCGCTGGAAAGTTTCGAGTTATCGCGTCTGAATGAGGCGTCGAATTTGCGCAAGGAGGTGCAGCAGATTCTGCAAGGCTGGATCGATACCGAAGTTGACGCGCGACTCGCTCGCTGGATTTTGGAGTCGAAGCAAGCGCAGGCTCGGGACGGGCTGCAGGCGGCGATGGCGCAACCTGTCCCCTTGAAACAGCTGGACCTTTCATTTCTTCCGCCGAATGGCGGGCGAACGTCTGGTGGCGAGGCGGAGGAACATGCAGCCAGGTCCAACGGGCCCAAGCTCCGGCGCGCTCGGCATGCCGTCTTGCCATCGGCTGCTGGACGAACACCGAAAGAAAATCGAAATCCTTCGGAGAAAAAACCCGCGAAGCTCCTTGAAAGAGCCGTCGCCGGAGGAGACTTCGGCGGCCCGGCTCCGGCGCAACCCACCGGGAAGCCACCTTTCGCCCAAGATGAGGAGAATGCTCTTCAAGCACTCGAGCGCTTTGTGCAGTGCGCGCCGGGCGCATCCTGCGCAGGCTCTCAGAATTGTGGGGCCGCAGGAAACTCACAAATGCTAGACGAGGGGCCGCGCTCGGTCGGCTGTGGGGCCGATCGGTCGCGCCGCGACGCGACTGGAGTCCGCGCTGAAGTGCGAGTATTTCCATCGACGAACGCGCTGCCTGACTCGCTACGCCGCGCGCATCGCTTTCGACCAATCGCGATTCCCGCGCTGGAACCGGCGGTGCCGGCGGCCGTGGCACATCGTTAGCGGCATGCGCGCGCTCGCTTGAACGTCCATGCCTTGACCCGGCCTTTTCCCTTCGGTCTGGTACATTGGCGCTGAGAAACAATGCGGCGGGCTGCTGTTTGCGTGACGCGGCTTGCGCCGACTTTTTGATGCTGTGAGGTTCGTACATTTCTTTCACTGCTATCCCCGGGGATTTGACACAGCGAAGTTTGGACACGGACTCTTCAGTTCCGTCCTCAATTCATTGCCAGGTTCGCAATAGCCGGCGCCCCGTTTCACATCGTTTCGAAGTGCGATTCTTGCTCGCGAATCTCGCGTAACTGCCGCGCACTGCGATCTTCTGAACCGATAAACACCGGATCCTATGACTGTGTTGGTCGGCTCTTTGCTCCTGCCAATTTCGACTCGCCGGAAATTCCGACCGACAAAAAGAACTTCGCAAAGCAAGCGTTGCGCTCCGAATGCGATCCATGATGGGAGTTCACGGCGCGCACATCGAGCTTGTGCGCTGAAACCAAATGAGATCAGCGAGAACAGTGCCGTTCGTCGCGAAACCCGAGATTTACGAGATGCGCTTACTCGCGCGTCAATCCCAGCAAACCGAGGCTTGCGACTTTCGATAAGCAAGTTCGAGAGCACGCATTCGCAGTAATAAGAGCGCACGCAACCACCGTCCATCGGCCGACTCACTCGGCCTGTTCACTCAACATAAAGTAAGAATTAGCGGCACGACAATGGCGAGGAGGGAAGAATTCTAGAGTGGGCACGCGCGGTGCGCGTGGAGGGCGGCCTGGAATCGGGTTTCATGGAGTCTCCAGGGACGCTGTTGGTCAACGAAGATTGACTTACTCGTTGACTCTTGCAGATGGCCGAGGTCGCAGCTGCGCTGCGCTGAAATTTGGCGGCGTTCGATGGCGGAAATTTCCGGCGATATTACGAGGAGGGATTACGCGGCGGCCATGGCTCGAGGAGCTGTTCCTTGCGGTAGATCAGCGCGTTGATATCGTATGGGGCGAGTTCGATACTGTGTCCGTGGGTAATTGCGTCGGTGGGGCAAGCCTCGACGCAATAGCCGCAAAAGATGCAGCGCGAATAATCAATATTGTAGACAGATGCGTAGCGTTCACCAGCAGAGATACGCGCGGATTCGGTATTTTCCGCAGCCTCGATATAGATACAATTCGCGGGGCACGCCGCGGAGCAGAGAAAGCAGGCTACGCACTTCTCCAATCCGTTTTCGTCACGCTGAAGGACGTGAATTCCGCGATAGCGCGCTTGGACGCTGGGCGGGACGTCGGGGAAGCTCTCGGTGGTTGTCTTCCCGAACATGGTCCGCAGGGTGACGCTGAAGCCTTTGAAGAGCGTCACAAATGTCTCGCCGACTTCTCTTACGATTGACGGCATCGAACCTCACTTTAACAAAGTTGCGGGAAGTGGGCAAATTGCGATCATTCGCCCGGGGGAGCAACGGGAGCAGGCTCGTCAATTTTGCCCCGGCCCGTGATCGCGGCGATAATTTGCCGGCCGTGGAAGCGGCCGTTCTCAATGAAGATGTCCGAAGTCTTTTTGCCGCCTACGACGACTCCGGCGACGTAGATGCCCGGGACATTGGTCTCCAAGGTATCGGGATTGCATTTGGGACAGAGGATTTGGGGGTCCAACTCAATGCCCTGGTGCTTGAGGAAATCGAAATCCGGATGGTAGCCGGTCATCGCGAAAACTTGGACGGCGGGGATGGAATGTTCCGGTCCTGAATTCTTCACCCACACTTTGCCCGGCTCGATGCGCGTGACGTGCGTGGAGAACATGGCCTTGATCTCGCCAGCGCGTATGCGATTTTCCATGTCGGGTTTCACCCAATATTTCAGGGTTTTTCCGAGTTCGGGGCCGCGATGCACCAGAGTGACCTTGGCACCGCTGCGAAACAGCTCCAAGGCCACTTCGGCCGCGGAATTCCTGGCGCCGATGACGACCACTTCCTGATTCCAGTACGGGTGAGCTTCCTTGAAATAGTGCGAAACGTGGGGAAGGTCTTCGCCGGGAACATTGAGGTGATTCGGAAGATCGTAGTATCCGGTGGCGATGATGATTTTCGCTCCGTGATAGAGGTTGCGGGCGCCGAGTTCCGTTTGCGTATGGACGACGAAGTCGCCGTCGGAGCCGGTGATGCGCAGGACCTTTTCGTAGAGGCGCGTTTGGATGGCGTAGTGCTCAACGGTGCGGCGGTAGTATTTCAGGGCCTCGACGCGAGTGGGCTTGCCGCCGGAGATGGTCATCGGGATGTCGCCGATTTCCATGCGCTCGGGCGTGGTGAAGAAATTCATGTTGACCGGATAGTTGAGAAGCGAGTTGCACAGCGCGCCCTTGTCGATTACGAGGGGACGCATGCCGTTGCGCTCGGCCTCGATGGCACAGGCGAGGCCGGTGGGGCCGGCCCCGATGCAGATCACGTCGTATCTATCCTCGATGGTCACGGAACCAACCTAGCGAAGACGCCCGCGAGTTTCAAGCGATTGTTGGTGAGGAGGGGCGCGTGACCGGCGAGAGCCGGAGGCATGCGCCCCTTTTTGTGTCCTCTCGCGTTTGTGACGAGTAGAGGTGCGCTCGGGTGTTTGTTTTCAATGAGTTGGATCATGTTCTATTCGCCCGGTGTGACGAGCTGGGCTGGCAATTCGCCGCTCGTAAGCGCGACCTCGATGGCATCTGCCGGAGGCGGGTCCGAAGGAGGCGCTTCGATCCTTGAGCCTGGGGAGACGATGACGTGGGTTGGCGGGTTAACCCATTGGCCGTCGCGATTGATTCGGGCGAAATGGTGGACGGCACGGATGACGGAGTCAGCAGTTATACGGACGTCCTGCGCGCGCTGGATGATGTGGCCGAGGGCGAAGCGGAGGTTGCGGTCGCGCTTGTCGTAGAGGTTGACCGCCCTCGCGTGCCGATAGAGGGTGTGCGGAGGAATCTGATAGGTTTCGGCGATATCGCGAACACTATGCCAGTGAATGAACTCTTCTTCGATGGCTTCGCGGAGAGGACTCCTGCAGACCAGGCAGAGGCGTTCGTGGTGAGTGACTGGGACGCGAACGCCTTTCTGCACGAGGGCGAATTCTTCATCTGGAGTCAGGGGACGTTCGCGTCGCGGACGCTTCTTGTATTTTTTCTTGGGCTTCGGCGGGGGCGTGTCGGACACGGGTTGCGCGGGTGGTTCGGTGATGGTTGCGGCCGCTGCGCCGCTAGTTCGGCTGGGGGCTGGGCTCCAAGCGGGCCAGGAGGAGCGGGGTCGTACTTCCGGACTAGCTCCACCCGCACCTGCGGTTGCGGCTGGCTGGGTTGCTCGGGCGCGGGAGGCGGCGGTTCGGGTTGGGTGCGTTCTGGTCTCGTCTCGGGCGCCTGTCGTGAAGAATACGTAGGCCCCGCGCTAGCCAAACGATTAGGATCGGGCATCCTGCCCGGAACAAAGTAGCTGTTTTCCGGTCCGAGCGGGAAATTTGGAATTGCGACGCCGCGGTTCATTTGGCCGTTCGGTGGGATGTATCGTGGGAACATTCTTCGTAACATTTTGCTGCTCCTTTCGTAGTTCGTCGGAGCCTTGAGGCTCCTAGCATAGATTGGCAGGAGGCGTGAGAGAAAGAAGGAGGAGTTCCTGTGGACTTTGGGAGAGACAGAATTTCCTGTCTACGCCGCCACGGTATCGACCTCCTAGTCTTCGGTACTTATCTTATATTACTCAGCGTGACATCAGACACTTGTGGGTTTAGAATCTGCCAATGCCGCGAAGGGGACCGAAGGGTCGTTCTCTAAGCATTTATCTTCTGAAGCAGGAGTTCTCGACGCCGGAACGTGCCTTGCTTAGCGCGGCTCTGTTGTTGCAGTCGCGAGTGATCGTAGGCGGCCGCGACCTGGGGCATCTCTACGTTAAGCCGACTTCCGACCGGGTTCCCTCGTGGTTGTCGCTGTTCAGTGACGCATTGGCTCCGCCTCCGCACGACCTTCACAATGCAAGCGCCGCAGCCGTTTTCCTTCTCGGAGCCGGCGGTCGAAGCTTTGCTCTGTCATTTGGCTACGGTCGCAGTCTATTGCGTCCCGGTGCTTGGGAGGAGGATTTCGGGCTGAAGGTTACGTTGAACGTCGTGGATCCGCGCAGAATTCGAAGCGTGGATCGAGTGAAATTCGACGCAATCTCTCAACATAGCCAAATCCAAGCCAACCGCGACGCAAACATCATCGAATTTGGCCTCGACGTTGAGCAGGACATACTTAGGGCCGTGACTGGTAAACCCCGAGACCCAGCCCTTGCTACCCAACTGACCGGCAAGGATGCGTTGAAAGCCAACGTACGAGTCATGCTAGCTGACTTGCCGGGTTTGCTCGTGAAGTTCCTGGAGGCGTCCCGCCAGACCGCATACCGCGAGCACTTTTCGTGGGTCGATCAAGTGAATGAGCTCCGCGACCCGGTCCAAATCGAACAGCTCGATTCTGCACTCCTGGAAAGAATCCGAGCGCGCGACTTTGACCGCCTCTGGCTGGCAATTCCGGATCGTGTTGAGTGGGAGGGGATGGCAGGGTTCAAATACAGAGACGCGCAAAGAGCCGACCTTTATGCTGACATTCATTTCAATACTTTCCTACAGGATGCGGGCGAGCACTTTGTTCCGACTCTTGACACGCTCAGGAATCGAAGACGCGTCTATCTGGTCAGTTATGCGTCGGAGAGTGCGGTCGCGACGTGGTCCGTCTACCAGTGCATCTACTGCGAGATCGAGCGCGGAGGCGAAACGTTCCTTCTGAACAACGCTAAGTGGTACAGAGTAAGTTCTGAATTTCTCGCGTCCGTTAACACTTCGTTTCAAGCAGTGGCCGACGATACCGTTGGTCTTCCTGATTACTTCCACGATGACGAAGCGGCCTACAATCGCAGCGTTGCGGACGGTGCGCCCGACCTCTACTGTCTCATGGACCAGAAGCTGATTAGGTATCCGACTGGCCGAGACGAAATCGAGTTCTGCGACCTTTACGCGTGTTCAAAGCGAATAGTCCATGTCAAGCGATACCGCGGGTCGGCAACATTGAGTCACCTCTTCTCGCAGGGCCTTATCTCTGGGGAGCTCTTCTGCGCGCTTCCGGAGTTCCGGGAAGGCGTAAACAATTTCCTGCCGGAAGCGTTTCGGATTATGGATACTAGTCGAAGACCAGCTGTCGATGAATTTGAGGTGGTCTTCGCTATTGTCAGCAAGTCTAGGCAGCCGCTAAATCTCCCTTTCTTTAGCCGCGTCAACCTTCGAAATGCGTCTCAGCGGCTCCGGGCCTTCGGATACAAAGTCGCAATCACAAAGATTCAAGCGGTCGATAATCCGGCAAATGCGAGAGCTGACGAGTGAGCCGTCGTCATGGCAAGTTCCGACGACCGATGAGGAATGCTCGCGATTCGAAAGGGCAAGCGTGCCGAGCGAGTATGGAGGCCATGCAAACGCACTTCGCTTGCGGCTCTCTTTCTCGGGCTAACTTTGCTCGTCTGGTTCGCAGTTCTTCTAATTGTCCCATTTACATCCACCTTTTCTGTCGTTCCAAATGAACCATGATGCTCCAAATGCTGGCATGAGATCACTTGGGAACGCCTTCCTCTCGAACTGCAATGGAATTTTTCTGCGATTGGTCTCTCCCAAAATCCGCACAGTGGCCGTGTTGCCCCATTGGGCCATCGTTGGAACTACTTCAGAGGAGCATTTGTTGATTATATAGAACTCAAATGGGTGACCTAAAACCGAAGGATCAAACTGGACATCATAGGCGTGTCTCTTTTCATCCGAGGTATCTACTATAAGTTGTGCGGCAATCTCATCAAGGGTAGCGCCGTAGTTGTTTAGTGTGCAGTGGTATGCGTATGGACTAGGCAATATTTTGGTGAGTTTCATCGCTTCCTCTATGTCTATTCGCTTCATCCATCTGCCCTCGCGGCCGGTCGGCCATTTCAGTGCTCTTTCCCCCGCCGATACAGCGATATCATCAAACGGCCCAAGAAAAGGGATATTCGGGTTTCCTCGCAATATCGTAGGATCGAGCCACATCACATGAACAGACGTTCCTGGTTGAATAGTAATTGGTATGTGAGCGAACTCACACCCAATGTAGAGTGCGGTCAATGGAACCGAAGACGGAGTCGGCGGAGTTGCCTGCTTTTGTGGCCATAAATGACCAACCATAAAACCAATAGGAAAAAGCGAAATTAACCCAGGAACAATGAATTGCCAGCGTCGATAGCTACTTAGTGCTAGCTTGTATTTCTGAACCTCTTGTAGTTTTTGGCTTTTCAGAGGTGCTGGCTCATGCTTCCGCACTTCATCAGACAACATCCATGCCGCAATTCCCCAAACGGTGGATACACAAACAAGCAAATATCCCCACACGAAACTTGGCCCAATCTCAGCCAAACCCACCGTAGCGACAATCCCTGCCCCAGTACCGGCGACGCGTCCGCGTAACAAAAATCTGAGCAGTTCTGCGATATCCTTACGCAGCAATACCAATATCGGGCGTAATCGCCTGTGCAAGACACGATACCGCGCCTTAATCCTGAACATAGCCCGGGATTATATCCTCACCCTGGCGTGAACAAGCTTCTGCGCGCGGCGATGGAGAGTCGATCGAGGCGAAGGAGAGCTTCGCCGTGCGCGCAGGCTGACGTGCCAAGGGGTCGGCGAGAAAGCCGCCGAGTGGTGAGAGGCGCGGGCCGGTCCTTTTGTCGGAGCCCATTCGCTTCGCAGCCTTCCTCCGTCCCTTCGCCACATCGCTCAGGGTAAACAGGGCACATTCGCTGCGCTCAGTGCAAGCAAGCAGGATGGATGAACGGGAAGCTCCGACCCCCCTGAACACCAAAGACAGCGGCAGCAGGTGCCTTCCCGGCAGAAAGCGTCGAGACGCAAAAGGCGCGAGAGGCAGCCGCCGCGAAGGCGACGGCGAGGCCAGCGGTACGACGGAGCAAAGAAAGATGCCGGGCTGAAGAACCCGGCGCTACGTTCAAATCCAAAAAGACAGCGGCAGAGGCCAGATACCGTCTTCCCGGCAGAAAGCGACGGGACGCAAAAGGCGCGAAGAGCGCGGCGCTGCAACGGCGCGCCGGTTTGCGCGAGGCGGATGGCGAGCAAGTAGCCAAGCATTGTTGCCGGGCACAGCATGCTACCACCCCAGCACGCAAAAGCGGCGCGCTGGGGGCCCCGGTGCTGTGCCCCTACGACTGCAAAGGCAAAAGCCAGTCGGGAGATTGGCGCTCCCAGGTTGATGCGAGGAGCACGCGCGGGCAAGCCCGCTCGGCAAACGGCGGGAGCGAGCTCCCGCACTCCACATAAAACCCGGCGCGCGAAAGTCGGCGAGAAAGGCGCCGAGCGGTAAGAGGCGCGGGCCGGTCTTTTTTGTCGGAGCCCATTGGCTTCGCTCCCTTCCTGCATCCCTTCGCCACATCGCTCAGGGTAAACAGGGCAAGCAGGATGGATGAACTGGAAGCTCCGACCCCCTGAACACCAAAGACAGCAGTAGGAGGCCTAGTGCACCCAGCACCCACCATGGCTGAAGCCATGATCTGGATTCCGCGCTATTTCGCGGGCCTGAAAGGCCCGCGCTTCCACCAAAGCATTGATGCGAATCGGCGGCAGTGCGCCAGAGCAAGCCCCGCGAAGAGAAAGGGGGGAACCCTCACCCCGTGAAGGCGGGGTGAGCTATATGAAAAATCCAAGGCGCCAATCGGGAGATTGGCGTTCCCAGGTTGATGCGAGGAGCACGGGCGGGCAAGCCCGCTCGGCAAACGGCGGGAGCGAGCGCCCGCACTCCACATAAAACCCGGCGCGCGAAAGTCGGAGAGAAAGCCGCCGAGCGGTAGGAGGCGCGGGCCGGTCTTTTTTGTCGGAGCCCATTGGCTTCGCTCCCTTCGCGCGTCCCTTCGCCAGATCGCTCAGGGTAAACAGGGCATATTCGCTGCGCTCAGTGCAAGCAAGCAGGATGGTTGAACTGGAAGCTCTGACCCCCCTGAACAGCAAAACGGCGGCAGGAGGCGGGATACGGCCGCCGCGGTGAAGGTCAATCGAAGAGAGGTCCTTCGACGACTGATCTCCCGGGCTCGACTAACCGTCGACCCGGGAGCCCTACTGATCCCGGCGCTTCGCGCAAAAGAAAAAACGCGGGACGCTTCGCTCAGGATGACGGCCTAAGCCAAAGGCAAGAGCGAAAACCCTCACCCCGTGAAGGCGGGGTGAGCTACATGAGAAATCCAAGGCGCCAATCGGGAGATTGGCGTTCCCAGGAAAGGCAAAGACGCCGGCAGGATGCCCTTCGGCTTCGCTCAGGACAAGCCGGCGCTACGGGAATGCGCTGATTCGATCGGCTCCGAACAGTGAGCGGGTCTAGTGGCTGGCGGCGGCTGCGGTTATATCGGTTGAGAGCTGCTGCATCAAGGCGAGCTGGTCCCAATTGTCCCAACCTTCCATGATTTTGCCTTTTGCGATGCGGGCGATGGTGATGCCGGTGATGCGGACCTTCTTGTTGGTGGCGGGGATGCCGAGGTGGTCGCCGGTGTGAGTCATGACGGCGGACCAGCGGACGACGACTTTGTCGTCCGCGCCGAAAGTGTCCTCGAGGGTGATCCTAATGTCCGGGAACGCGCCCCGAATGCGATTGAAGAGTGCGACGAAGTCCGCAGGACCGTGAAGTACGACGCCCGGCTGGTCCTGGCCAGTGGCGATCCCATTTTCGTCCATCAGATCGTAGATGGTTTGAACGCGTCCTTCGTTCCAGACTTCCTTGAACCAGCGGCGCATCAGAACAATATTTTCTTCGACGGACATACGGCACCTTCCTTGCTGCGGATGCCTGACTATACCGCAGATCAATTACGTGCGTGTGAATATCGGTGAGCGAAGCCGGACCATGAAAAACACAAGGCGCCAATCGGGAGATTGGCGTTCCCAGGAAAGGCAAAGACGCCGACAGGATGCCGGCGCTACAGGAGCTGCGAGGCTCAAGGTCAGTGGGAGGAGCACGTCCGGGCAAGCCCGGTCGGCAGACGGCGGGAGCAAGCTCCCGCACTCCACATAGTACCCGGCGCGCGGGCCCTGCGAGAAAGCCGCCGAGCAGTGAGAGGGGCAGGCTGGTCTTTTTTGTCGGAGCTCGAAGCTCCGACCTCCTGAACACCGAAGACAGCGGCAGCAGGCGAGATATGTGGCACTTTCCTGGAGATACTCTGTCAGCCGGGTACCGCATCCCGGCGCGATCTTTTAAATACTCCGCGCCGGATCGGGAGCAGCGCTCGAAGGCGCTCATCACGCAGCCAGATTCCGAACCAGGCAATGATGCTTGTCGAGAGCGGGACTAATACCGGAAGTGGGTACGCAATGCGGGTGTAGGCAGCAACGGCGCCGCCGAGATAACCGGTGAGAAGCACCGCGCCCAGCACCGCGGTGGGCGGAAAGAGGAACAGGATGATGCAGCCTAGCTGCAGGCATGCGAGGAGCACGAGGGCGCTATTCGGCCAGCCGATTTGCGCAAACATCCTCAGATAATTGGGGTTGCGCGTCAGCTTCCAGTGAGCGCTCGTGGCTACAACGAAAACAGGCCAGAACGAAACAACCCAGCCAGTCCACACCATCCAACGATTCCATTTCGTTTCACTCGATCGAACGTCCGTAGCAGTGGCATTCATGTGATCCTCTCGTTCTGCAGGCACCTCGAAAGCGAGCCAGTCTAAATGCTTCGAAACGCGCAGTCAAAGGCGCCAATCGGGAGATTGGCGTTCCCAGGAAAGGCAAAGATGCCGGCAGGATGCCGGCGCTACAGGAGCTGCGAGGCTCAAGGTCAGTGGGAGGAGCACGCCCGGGCAAGCCCGGTCGGCAAACAGCGGGAGCAAGCTCCCGCACTCCACATGGCGGCAGGCACCCGTCAACGGGAGGGACATGCTGTATACCACGCCAAGCATGTGCGCCGGGCACAGCATGCTGTGCCCCTACGACAGCGCGCGCAGGGAGCGCCCTGGCAGGTCATAACAAATGGAATATGTATAGTAGAAGTCGGGTGAGGAACAGATTTGCGACGAGGACGGTCAGGGAGCCCTCAACGAATGCAGTGATGGTAGCGCGACCGACACCTGCCGCCCCGCCCTTCACACGGAACCCCTGATAACAACCGATTGTCGCGATGATGAATCCGAAAACGACAGGTTTCACAACGCTTATGAAGACATCGCCGAAGGCGAGCGCTCGGATGGCGCGTGTCCAGAACACTTCGGCAGTAATGTGCAGGGTAATATTTGCGACCAGGAAGCCGCCGAAAAGTCCCGCACAATTCCCCACGGCGACAAGTAGCGGCAGCACTAACACGGTAGCAAACACACGGGGCGTCATCAGCCGGCGAATTGGGTCCATGCCGAAGACGCGGATCGCGTCCACCTGTTCAGTGATCACCATTGAGCCCAACTCGGAAGCCATCGTCGTGGCGTTGCGTCCCGCGACCAGAAGCGCGGTGAATACCGGACCAAGTTCGCGGAGGAGTCCCAGCGAAACTGCGTCAGCGGTTAAGGATGTTTCGCCGAAACGGCTAAACTGCGACGCTGCGTTTAAGACAATTGAACCGCCGACACAAATGAGCGCAACAACTATGATTTTCAATGAGCCCACGCCGATTATGTCCATCTGTTCGAGCAATTCGGCGAAGGAACGTTTGTCGGCAAAGATGTTTTGGACCGAATGAAGGGCCAGCAGTGCGTAGTCCTGGATGATGAAAACCCACGCCTTCAATCGGTCGACTGAACTACCTGAAGTTGAGTCCACGGTTATCTCCCGTCACAACTGTTGGCACCGCCGTATCTGAAGCTTTAGAACCGCCGCCTGTGAAAGTACACCAAGATAGCATCCGCCCTCCGGCAAACTGGACGGCAACAAATGCAAAGGCAGAGTTAGGCCGGGGGCCAAGCGAAGTTTTCTTCGCCGAGGAGGACTTGGAGGACGCCTTCGGCGGGGAGGACGTCGACGGGGAGGCCGCCTTTCCACAGGGCGACGCTTACCAGCAAGTCGCGACGGCCACGGAGGTCGAAGAGTTCGCGGGCGAGGCTCAGTTCCAGGATTTTTTCATAGGCGGCGGACATGACCGTCTCGGGATGCAGCAGACATAAGCCGCTCTGTTCGACGACGGAGCCTGCCGCGAGGCGCTGATTTTCGACGCGCAGTGTGATGCGCGTCTCGCGCGAGTCCCAAATGGTGATGCGCAATTGAAAATCGGCCATCTGCGCAATGGCCTCGGGAATCGGGTCCACTCTGAGCCAAAAATTCGACGGGCCGAAGCCATAGTAGACGTTGCCTAGCACGTACTGGCGGCCGTGCATGGTGCTGCTGCGGTGATCGGTGGCGTAAGAGCCGGCGCCCAGCCATTCGAAGTAACTGCTTTCGCGGCCATCGACTTTCACATCGAGATAAGCCGTGGGGGCTTCCGCGCGGCCGCGTTCGGGAGCGCGCTTGATGGGGTGCGCGAGGGCATCCGGAGCAGGCTCGCCCAGCGCGTTATAGATTTCGGTAAGATGCTTGCGATAGAGGATGTCGAATTCCGGGTCGTTGACCGAGCTGTGTTCGGGGCCGTACCACCAGCACCAGTCGCTGCCTTCGGCGGCAAGAACGGACTCATAGGCGCGCGGCCCTTTGACCGCCCAATCGCCGGCAGCTGCGGAACGGTCCTGCGCATGGCGGGCCTTGGCACGTTCGTAGGCCTCGCGGGCGTCGCGGAGCAGGTCCCACGCCCGCACATCCTCTGAATGGCCGATCCAGACGTCAAAATTCGCCCCAATCCAGGATGCGGGGAAAATTCCCTGGAGACGAGGAGGATCGGAGACGGCTTCAATGGCCTCGCTCATGGTGAGGACTTGGATCTCAGGGTCGGCTTCAATGCGCTGGTAGAAGCGGCGCAGAAATTCGCGGCCGTTGCCGGGATAGTATTCCCAGGCATTTTCGCCGTCGAGGATAACGCTGACGGTCGCGGTGCGTCCCTGGGGTTCGCGATCGCCGATGGCGCGGATGCGGCGGTGAAAGTCCTCGGCCGCAGATTCGGCTCCCATGCGACTGTAGACAAAACCGACGAGGTCCGACAGGTAGTGATCGCGGAAGAAACCGGTGAGGTGCTTCCCTGCTCGCTCGAGGCGCCACGGCGTGTACAAATCGGGACCGTTTTCGGGATAGCCAGAGGCGTCGCGCCAGAATCCTTCGTTGCGGGTGCGCCCGAGGACTCCTTCATCAGTAGCAAACCATTTGAAGCCAAGCTCCATCGCAATTTCGAGCGCCTGATCGGAGACGGAGCCTTCCGAGGGCCAGAGTCCCACGGGAGGCTTGCCGAAGACGCGTTCGTGGAACTTTCGGGCGCGCAGGAGTTGTTCGCGGGCATCCTCGGGATAGCGAAAGGCCGGATGGGGCAGAGGCGTGTGCGGATTGGATACGCGTGCGATGTCTGTATCGCACAACAGAGGCAGGATGGGGTGATAGTAAGGCGTCGTGGAAATTTCAATCTGGCCTCGCGCGGCCGCTCGGCGATATTCGAGGAGAACAGCGGCAAGAAGCTCTTGCTGCTTTTCCAGCAGAGCGGCTTTATCTTCCTCCGAGAAATTTTTGCCCTTCCCGGAAAGCGCGTGGACGACTGGATCCTCGGCGAGATATTCCTCGTCCATCCAGGCGAGCTGCGAGAGGACTTGCAAGTCGCGCCACTCGTGGAGGCTCCAGTGAGCAACGCACGCCTCCGCCCCGCCCGAGCGCAACTGGGATGCAAGCTCGGCGAATCGAGGCCAGCGATTGATGAAATTTTCGTTTACTTGAAAGGCGCGTTCAATCGCTTCGCGTTTTTGTTCCGGTTCCAGACTGCCGGCATGGGCGAAAGCGATGTCAAACCAGGGCTCCTGAAAGCGCCCGCCAACGTACTCTTCGATTTGTTCGGCAAGAAGCGGGACGATGTTGAAGGTGGCGTGGACGCCGGGAAATTCCTCGAGGATCTTCACCATTCCCCAATAGTCCTTGAGGGCATGGAGGCGAGTCCAAGGCAAGAGGTATCGGCCCGTGGCGGGGTCGCGATACTGGGGTTGGTGCATGTGCCAGAGAATAGCCAGGTTTACGCGGCTCAATCAGCGGCTCCGAATGCTAGAATGCGTTTCGCGCTCCCATGCGCCTGCTCGATCGATATATAGCTCGGGAAGTAGTGTCTCACGCCACGCTGGGCCTCTCGGTCTTCACATTCATCTTTTTCGTGCCGCAGCTCACGCGACTGATGGAGCTGGTGGTGCGGCATACCGAAAGCCTGGCGACAGTGCTGTTGCTGATTGTGTGCACGCTGCCGCCGGTGCTCGGCTTTACGCTTCCGATGGCCGTTTTGGTGGGCGTCCTGATCGGGCTGGGACGCCTTTCCGCCGACAGCGAGATTGTGGCGCTGCACGCGTCAGGTGTCAGCCTGCGGCGATTGCTGCTTCCGATCGGAGCCATCGCTGCCCTCGGCGCCATCCTCACGTTGCTTACGACATTTTGGCTTAGTCCGATCGCGCTGCGCACCATCAGCCGATTGGAAGTGCGGCTGCTTTCATCGCAAGCGCCCTACAGCGTGCAGCCGCGCGTATTCGACGAACGTTTTCCGCACTTCGTATTATACGTGCAAGACGTGGGATCGGAGGCGCTGCGGTGGCGTGGAGTTTTTCTGGCCTCGACTGGCGGAGCCGCGGCAGGGATCGTGCCGCAGGCGGCGAAGCACGCGAATGAGTCCGCAATAACGATTGCGGAGAACGCGCAGATCATTTTGGGACCGCGTCGCGGGCAAATTGAACTGCGATTGGGAAGCGGAAGCACGCACGAGTACGATCCCAGCCATCCCGATCAATACAATGTGACGACCTTTGAAGCCACCGATATTCCGGTGGATCTTTCGACGGACGAGCTTCCGCAGAAACGCGGCTCGCTTTCGATTGTTGAGCAGCCGACCGCCTCATTAGTGTTCGATGACGGACCGAATTGGAGGGCGGCGCGCGTGGAATTTCAGCGGCGCATTGCATTCCCCGCGGCGTGCCTGGTATTCGTGCTGCTAGGCGTGCCGATGGGAGTGCGGCCACGGCGAGGTGGACGCGCGGCAGGGCTGATCCTTACGCTCATACTGATCGGCGGATACTACTTTTTATTTGTGTCGGGCGACCACATGGCAGTGCAGGGGCGCATTTCTCCGGGGTGGGGCGTGTGGGCGGCGAATATCGTGGCAACCGTGCTTGGCGTGATTTTGTTGTGGCGCACGGAAAATATTCGGCGGCCGAATCGCATTCTCGCGTGGGTTGAATCGCTATGGTCGCGCGGAAAAACACGCTGGAAAGCGCGCAGGCAGGCCGTCCCGCTGCCGGCGGGATCGAATGGACCTATCAGTTTTTCAGAGTCTCGCCGGGGCCTGATCGGGCAGACGCTGAGAGCGAATCGCACGATGGGCTTCCCGATGCTCGTCGACATCTACTTACTGCAGCAGTTTCTCTACTACTTCATCGTGCTGCTCGCAGGATTTGTGGTGATCTTCGACGCGTTCACGCTATTCGACCTGCTTGCCGATATCGCGCGCAACCATATCGGCATTTTGACTGTGCTGAACTATTTCCGCTATCTGGCGCCGTCGATGGTGTATCAACTGGCGCCGCTGGCAACACTGGTTGCAACTTTGGTGACTCTCGCGATATTGGCGAAAAACAACGAGGTGATCGCTCTGAAGGCCAGCGGAATCAGCATGTACCGGTTAGTTTTACCGCTAATACTTGCCGGGTGTCTGGTATCGGGCGGGATGTTTGTGTTGGACGAAACGTATTTGCCGTACGCCAATCAGCGACAGGACGCGCTGCGGAATCGGATCAAGGGGCGTCCGGCGCAAACGTATTTCGAGCCTGCGCAGCAATGGATTTTCGGCGAGAACTCCAAAATTTATAACTACGAATTTTTCGACCCCGATCAGCAGCTTTTCGGAGGTCTAAACGTATTCGAGCTTAACCCGGCCACCTTTCAGGTGCGCCGACGGGTGTTTGCCACTCGCGCAAGCTGGGAGCCCACCGAAAAAATCTGGGTATTGACCAGAGGATGGGTTCGCGACTTCGGTTCTGACGGCCGCGTTGCCGACTATCGACCGTTCACGGCCACTTCCCTTTCGGAGCTCACCGAGCCGCCCGGATATTTTCGACGCGAAGTGCGCCAGTATTCCCAGATGAACTGGAGGCAGCTCCGCAACTACATTGCGAGCCTGCGCCAGGCTGGTTTTGACACCGCGCGCCTATCCGTGCAATGGCAAAAGAAATTCGCGTTCCCGCTGATTGCAGCGATCATTATTTCTCTGGCTGCGCCGTTCGCGTTTCTTGTTGGGACGCGCGGGGCGGTTGGCGGACTCGCAGTTGCCGTTGGAATCGGCGTGGTTTACTGGGCGACCGCCGCGCTGATGGAGGCGATGGGCTCGGTCGGTCAACTTCCGCCGATTCTCGCAGGCTGGGGGCCCGACGCCATTTTCGGCTTCATAGCGGTGTATTTCTTCCTGCGGATGCCCACCTGACGCCTGTGCCCAGGATCGTTGCGCACCCTCGCGTTACGGCAAGTTAAGCGATTAATAACCCTATATAGAAACTTTGCACGGGACGCGCGAACCTTCACTTAGAATATTTCCCAGTGCTGTTCATCTTCCCGGGGTGCGATTGACATGCTGTTCGCCTTTGGCACAGTACTGCTGCTGTATAGCCATCAGTCAGACATGGTGAAGCTCCAATTTTGGGCCGCCGTCGGCGCAATCGTCGGCGTTTTCTTTTTCCTGCGCGGCTTCAGCATGCTTCGCTGCAAGCGTCTAATCATGAATACGCCCTCTTCCAAAATCCGCAGCGCCTCGATGGGACTCGTCGAAATCAGTGGCACCGCGAAGGGCCCGCAGACCGTGCCCGCTGGGATCACGGGCCAGGCATGCTACTACTATCGCGCCATGGCTTGGCAACTGCAGCAGTCTGGACGGAATAGCCAGTGGAAAAAGGTGGCGGACGAAAGCCTCTACGTTCCATTTTTCATCGAAGACGCCACGGGCGACGCTCTTGTGGATCCGCAGGGCGCCGAACTCGATATTCACCGCAATTTCAAAGATGAACTCGGCGGCTCCTTTTTCGGCTCCGGCAATATGATGCCCGAAAATGCCAACGCATTCCTGCTGCGCTACGGCCTCAGCGGCTCCCAAAAAACTCGCCTGGAAGAATATTGCATCAAGCCGGGGGATCCGCTCTTCGTCCTCGGCACGCTTTGCCAAAACGAAGGAGCGGCGCGCTGGACGGCCTGCCCGCACGTCTCCGCAACGGGCTCGTCATTCAAGTCTCGCTTGAGCTTCTTCGGCCCTGCCGGCAGCAGCGTGTTCCGGACGCTCGGTTGGGCGCCGGGGTTGAAAGTGCCGCTGGAGGGGAGTGTAAACACCTCCGTCTCCGGCGCAACGCAAGCCGCTTCGTCGAATGCGGGCAGCTGGTCATCGGTTTCCCTGGAAGAAGAAGCTGTGCACGCGATGTCCGCAACTTCGAGCCGCGAAACGGCCGTCACCACCACGGCCACAAGCGTCGAAACCGAAACTGCGCCGCTGGAAGCGAACCCCGAGGCGCAATCGGCGACGGGATTCAATGCGCATCCTTCGGTCGCAATCGGCAAAGGCACGAATCACGAATTTTTCATGATTTCCTGGCACAGCCAGCGCGAGGTGGTGCAGTCGCTGGCGTGGAAATCGGCGCTGTGCATTTGGGGCGGCCCTGCGTTGACGCTGGCCTGCGCGTATTTTTTGGTTTTGACCCTGGGATGGACGTAACCTTACGAATCACCGAGGAGATCTGATGAGCCTGATTCCGTGGTTGATCCTTTTGTTTGTAATCGGCGGCCTGGTGGCCTATGTCGTCACGCTGTACAACGGCCTGATCGCCGTAAAAAATAATGTCGACAAAGCCTGGGCCAATATCGACGTGCTGCTCAAGCAGCGCCACGACGAGCTTCCCGGCTTGATCGAAGTCTGCAAGGGCTACATGAGGTACGAGAGTGAAACGCTCCAGCGCGTTACGCAGGCCCGCAACGCCTACGCCCAGGCCGCCACGGTTGATCAAAAAGTGCAGGCCAGCACGGATATGACGGCCGCGCTCGGCCGCCTGATCGCCACGGCGGAAAATTATCCTGATTTGAAGGCCAACGCCAACTTCACGCATCTCCAGTGCCGCATCACGGAACTGGAAAGCGAAATTGCCGATCGCCGCGAGTTCTACAACGATTCGGTGAACACCTTCAACATTCGCATTCAGGAAATGCCCGACGCCATCCTGGCCGGCTCCATGAATCTGCACCCGCGCCAGATGTTTCAGGTCGCCGAAACGGATAAAGCGCCCGTCGCCATTTCTTTCAGCGACGTCTCGCACTAAAAACGCAGCGAAAACAAAGCCTATTTGCCGATATTCTTGAGCGCCTCGCGCTGGCTGAGGTTGCTCAGCTTTTCTTTTCGCTCGCGCACGTAACGCCGGATTTCACGCGGATCGGTCCACGCATATTGCCGCAGCGCCCATCCAATCGCCTTGCGCAGGAAAAATTCTTTTGAGTCCAGCGAAGGCTCGATGCATGTATAGAGCAGATCGAGATCGGTATCCTTCTTGAACCGCAGTTGGCACAAGATGGATGTCCGGCGCTTCCAGATGTTTCCGCACTTGCTCCACGCCAGCATTTTCTTTTTCATCGGCGCCGGATAGTTGCGCAAAATGGGACCCACGCGATTCGCCGCGATTTCATCCACGTAGTCCCACCACTCGCCGGTCACAATCATTTCCTCGTAGAGTGGCATCACGGCGGGCGTCTGAAACGCTGCGGCAGCCTTGATTCCGCTGAGGGCGATAGCCACGTAGCGTTCCTCGCGATATTTGGCCCCGCGCCAGAGTTCCAATACTGTTTTGCTCCACGATTTGCGCGAGCTTAAATCCACTTCAGCAAACAAGGCTATATAACATTGGCGCAGCAACAGCGTCTGCACGCCGTGATATGGCATTTTCGATTTCATGTACGCCTGCATTGCCGGGGCCTTGCGGGGATCGGCCAGACGCCGAAGTTCGCGGCGCACGCGGAGCAAGAGGCGGGAATTTGCCGCGATCACCGGCGCTCTCTTAAAATAACGGCGTCCTTTGTCTTCGTCACTTGCGGTGTTTCTTCTGCTCGATCACAGCTTGCGCTGCGGCCAGCCGCGCAATCGGCACGCGGAAGGGCGAGGCGCTCACATAGTTCATTCCAACGCGGTGGCAGAATTTCACGCTTGGCGCGTCGCCGCCGTGCTCGCCGCAAATTCCGATCTTCAGTTTCGGACGCGTCTTGCGCCCGCGCTCGATCGCCCACTTGATCAGCATGCCCACGCCATCCACGTCCAGCGTCTGGAACGGATCGTCCTTGAAAATCGCGGCCTTGGCCTGATCGACGTAAATGGGCAAAAACCGGCCAGCATCGTCGCGGGAGAGGCCCATAGTGGTTTGCGTAAGATCGTTTGTGCCAAACGAGAAGAACTCCGCCACTTCCGCGATCTGGTCGGCGAGAAGCGCGGCACGCGGAAGCTCGATCATCGTCCCCACTAGGTATTCAAGTTTTACCTTTGATTTTGAAATGATCTCTTCCGCGACACGTCGCGTTGCGTCGACCAGAATTTGCAGCTCTTTTTTCTCCATTGTGAGGGGATGCATGATCTCAGGCAATACTTTAACCTTTCTTTTTTGGCAGTCGATGGCCGCTTCGATGATCGCGCGAACTTGCATCTCCAGAATTTCCGGATAGGTGATCGAAAGCCTGCAGCCGCGATGCCCTAGCATCGGGTTCGCTTCGTGAAGTTGTTCAACTCGCCGTGCCACCGCTTCCGCCGAGATGCCAATTTTTTGGGCCAGCTCTTCCTGTTTGGCGCGGTCGTGCGGGACGAACTCGTGCAGCGGCGGATCGATCATACGAATCGTCACCGGAAATCCGTCCATGGCTTCGAAAATCCCGATAAAGTCGCGCCGCTGGAATGGCAGGAGCTTGTCAAGGGACTTGCGCCGCGCTTCGGACGTCTCCGCAAGAATCATTTCCTGAATCGCGTCCTGGCGCTCAATACTTTTCTCGGGATGCTCGAAATCCTGGAAGAACATGTGCTCGGTCCTGCACAGGCCGATGCCTTCGGCGCCCATTTCTCGCGCCACGCGGGCATCGCGAGGCGTATCGGCATTGGTGCGCACGCCCAGCTTTCGGATTTTATCGGCCCATTTCAGAAGGGTTTCGTAGGCCTTGGGCGGCTCAGGACGTATCAAATCGACCTGGCCCGAATAGACGGAGCCGTCGCTGCCATCGAGTGCAATCCAATCGCCTTCATGTACAGTCTTGTCGCCGGCCTTCATTGTTTTGGCGCTGGCGCTGATTTGAAGTTTCTCAGCTCCCACAATGCAGCATTTCCCCCAGCCGCGCGCCACAACTGCGGCATGACTGGTCTTGCCCCCCGTGGCGGTCAGAATTCCCTGTGCCACGTTCATACCTCCCACGTCCTCGGGGCTGGTCTCCTGCCGCACCAGAATCACCTTTTCGCCGCGCCCGGCCCACTCTTCGGCGTCATGCGCCGTGAAGACCGCCTTGCCAACTGCCGCTCCCGGCACGGCATTGATTCCCTCGGCGAGCTTGCGGCTCGCAAGTTCCGTGCGAGCGAGCTTCGGATCGATCACCGGGTAAAAAAGCCTCTCCACATCTTCCGGCGCAATTCTTTCAAGTGCCTCTTCAACTTTAATTAGCTTCTCGCCAACCATATCAACCGCAATGCTGAACGCTGCCGAGGGTGAGCGCTTGCCCGTGCGAGTTTGCAGCATGTAGAGTGTGCCGCGCTCGACGGTGAATTCCATGTCTTGCATATCGCGATAATGCTTTTCGAGTTTCTCGCGCACTCGCTCGAGTTGCGCGTAGACCTTAGGCATCCGGCTTTTCATTTCGCTCAGGTGCATGGGCGTGCGAATTCCGGCGACCACGTCCTCGCCCTGGGCATTCAAAAGAAAATCGCCGAAGAAAATCTTCTCGCCACTGGAAGGATCGCGCGTGAAGCACACTCCGGTCCCGGAATCCTCTCCCATGTTGCCGAACACCATCTGCACAACGTTGACCGCCGTGCCCAGAAGGCCCGTGATTTTCTCGACGCGCCGGTAAGTGACCGCCTTTTCGCCCATCCAAGACTCGAAGACCGCACCCGTTGCGCCCCACAATTGCTCGATAGGATCTTCGGGGAAGTCCTTACCCGTCTTTTGCTTGAAATACGCTTTGTATTCGGAGACGAGGTCGCGCCACCCATCGGCGCTGACCTGCGTGTCATCCTTTACGCCGATTTTGGCCTTCATTCCGCGGAGGCGGGCTTCGAGATCCTCCTTTGGCAGGCCGATCACCACGCTTGAATACATCTGCACGAACCGGCGGTACGCATCCCAGGCGAACCGCGCGTTGCCTGTAGCTTTTGAAAGCCCCTCCACGGACCGTTGGTTCAGGCCGAGATTCAGAATTGTCTCCATCATTCCGGGCATGGAGCGCGCCGAGCCTGAGCGCACACTCACCAACAGTGGGCTGTTCGCATCGCCGAGCTTTTTCCCGGTAAGCTTCTCGAGTCGCGCGACATTTTTCGTGACTTCGGCGCGCAATTCCTTCGGAAATTTATGGTCGTGTTTGAGGTAGTAGTCGCATGCCTCGGTGGTGATCGTAAATCCGGCCGGGACAGGCAAACCGATGCGCGTCATCTCCGCGAGCCCGGCGCCCTTGCCGCCGAGAACTTCCTTCATGTCTCCTGTGCCGTCGGCTTTTCCCGCACCGAAGAAATAAACGTATTTCATGTTTCTCCTTAACTGTATTTTCTTTCGAGAATCGTCACTCTTTTGTCGGCGTTCCGACAAATAAAGAAACACTTCACTCGATTGCCGATCTTCACGCAGAGCCTCAGGAAGACGCCTTCGAGTCTTCCGATCCTAAAACGGAAAAATCCGCAATGGTCGAAAACTCCTTCAACAATGTTCCGAGCAACGCGATTCGATTTTTGCGAATCTCTTGATCCTCAGCCATTACATGAACTTTATCGAAAAAGAAATCCACCGCCGGACGCAGCTCTGAAATCTTTTCCAACGCCTTTCGATACTTCTTGTCTTTCTTTAAGCGCATGGCCTCCGCGCCGATTCGCTGCGCGGCCGAATGCAATTGCATTTCCGCTGCTTCTTGAAGCAGGTTCTGCTTCACGGTCCCTTGCCCTTGGTCCTCTTTTCCGGCGGACTTCTCCAAAATATTCCGGATGCGCTTGAAGCTGGCGGCTAGCGGCGGGAAATTCTTGGTCTGCCGGATTGCCTGGAGCGCCGCCACGCGCTCAACTGCATCGCCCAAATCATCCGAACCCGCCGAAAACGCGGCATTGATTTCATCGTAGGAATACCCGCGCCGCTCTCGCAAAATGTAACGCGCGCGATCGAGCAGGAAGTCGAGCACTTGTTGCTCTGCTTCGGGTGATGCCTCGATTCTCGGCGGACACTCCCGCAACGACCGAGCCGCTGCCGAGATGGCCGCCGAAATCGAGAGTGGCAGATTCTTCTCGAGAATGATCTTGACCACTCCCAGCGCGGCGCGCCGCAAAGCGAAAGGATCGCTTGAACCCGTTGGATTCGCCCCAACCGCAAAGCAGGCTACCAGGGAGTCGAGCTTGTCGGCGAGCGCCACGGCGCAGCCGGTGATGTTGCGCGGCAACGGATCATCAAGGCCCAGAGGCTTGTATTGATCGTACACCGCCCAGGCAATGTCCTCCGGCTCACCTTGCGCGCGTGCGTAAAGGCCCCCAACTGCTCCTTGCAACTCCGGAAACTCGCGGACCATTTCCGTCACCAGATCGCACTTGGCAAGCTCTGCGGCGCGGTCCGCCCCGGCCACATCCGCCTGCGTCACACCACCGGAAAACCACTGCTCGCAAAGCCACCGCGCCAGCGCCCGCATGCGCTCGACTTTATCGCCGTAACTGCCGAGGCGCCGCTCGTAGGTGACGGCTGCGAGCTTCGGCAGATACTCGCCCAGTTTTATCTTTTGGTCAGACTCCCAAAAGAACTGTGCATCCGCGAAGCGGGCGCGCAGCACGCGCTCGTGCCCCGCCCTCACCAGACCTTTCGCATCCTTCGCGAGATTGATGACCGCGAGAAAGTGCGGGGCGAGCTCTCGCGAACGATTCTCGACGGCGAAATATTTCTGATGGCCTCGCATGACGGTGATCAGGATTTCTTCAGGTAAAACTAGAAATTCCGGATCGAAGCTTCCGAGGATTACCGTCGGATACTCATTCAAGTAGGTCACGAGGTCGAGCAATCCCGCATCCTCGTGCACGCGCACGCCGCGGCGGCTAGTCAGCGAATGCAGCTCGGCTTCGATTTTTTTGCGGCGCGCCTCTGGCCGGCATAGGACAAAGTTTTTCCGAAGTCGCGATTCGTAATCCGCTGGCCCTGTTACCGCGATCCCCTTCTTCCCAAGAAAGCGGTGCCCCTCCGTGTGGTTTCCAGCTTTAACGTCGGCGAACGAAAACGGGATTTTCTTGCCGCCGAGGACCGCGACGATCCAGCGAATGGGGCGGATGAAACGCGGGCTCTGCGCCCCATCCCAAATCATCGACCTTGGCCAGGAAATCTCGCGAATCACCTCCGGCAAAATGCCGGCCAGAATCTCGGTGGCGGGCTTCCCCAAAATTACCTGCTTCACCGCAACGCATTCGCCCTTCGGAGTATTGACGACCACAAGTCTCGAAACCGGGACGCTCTGCTTTTCCGCAAAGCTGTACGCAGCGCGCGTCGGCTGGCCCGCCACGTCGAACGCAATGGACTTCGGTGGACCGACAACTTCTCTGCTGACGTCTTCTTGTTTTACTCGAATATTTCGGGCGATGGCCACGAGTCTGCGAGGAGCGCCGAATGTCTCAATCGATTCTTCAACTGTCGTCTCGCCGACGAGGGCATGCGTCGACAGATGCAATCCAAGTATTGCTTTAAGCTCCCGCGCTGCTTTCGCAATCATGCCGGCCGGAATTTCTTCGCACCCAATCTCGAAAAGGAAATCCGCGAAGGCTTTCGTGGATTGCGAGGAGCTTGAAGACTTGCGCGCGAGGCTGGGTTTCGCTGTGGACCTCATGCCACAACTCCGGCGGAAGCTTCGATTGCCGTTCGCTGATCGAGCCACGCGCGCGCGACCTGCGTTGCCAACTTGCGCACGCGCCCGATCATCCCTGCGCGCTCCGTCACTGAGATTGCGCCTCGCGCGTCGAGCACATTGAAGAGGTGCGAGCACTTCAGGCACAGATCGTAGGCTTGCAGGATTGGGAAGCGCTGGGTTTCGATTGGATTCGTCTTGCCCGCAGCATTCCATTTGGAAAGCAGGCGCGCGGCCTCGGCTTCGTTCAAATCGAATTGCTTCCTCGTGGACGCGGCGTCGGCGTAGTCGAAGCTGTAAGCCGAGAATTGCTGCTCCTCGGCCAGCCGCACTTGCCTGTAGCTCATGGTGTTTGACCAGCGAACGTCGAACACATTGTCCACACCCTGAAGATACGCCGCGATGCGATCGAGGCCGTAGGTGAGCTCCACTGAAATCGGATCGAGATCGATGCCGCCGCATTGCTGGAAGTAGGTGAACTGCGTGATCTCAAGTCCGTCCAGCAGCACCTGCCAGCCAATTCCCCAGGCGCCGAGCGTCGGCGACTCCCAATTGTCTTCCTCGAATCGAACGTCATGCTCTTTCAAATTGATGCCGACTGCGGCGAGGCTTTCCAGATAAAGATCCTGGATGTCGGATGGCGATGGCTTAAGTATTACTTGAAGCTGCGTGTGCTTGTATAAGCGATTCGGATTCTCGCCGTAGCGCCCGTCCGTGGGGCGCCGGCTCGGCTGCGCATAGACCACTCGGTACGGCTCCGGTCCGAGTACGCGCAGAAAAGTTTCCGGGTGCATCGTTCCCGCCCCTACTTCGATGTCGTAGGGTTGCTGCAGAATGCAATCGCGGCTCGTCCAATAATGTTCAAGCTTTAGTAGAAGGTCTTGGAAGGTCAATCCCCTGCTTTTGGAGTCCATTTTTGTCATCTTAATGTTTCGAGTTCGAAGCTTTACGCGTGTGATTCTAGAAGTTCCCGCGACTTCAATTTGCGATCAATCTGGCGCTCAATTACATCCAGCATCACGTCCGCCAGTTCCCTGGCCGCGCGCGGATTGGGCGCGTCCGACTCTTCGGTGAGGCGGTCCAGCCGCTCTTCCAACATTTTTCGGGCGGCGCCCAGAGCTGCCGGTGAAAGCATCCGCATCCCAGGTTTTCGACACTTTCCGCACACAACTGCGGAACCGCTTGGCACAAAGTATCCCGGCAGCATTTGGGTCCAATACGTCGCCGCAGCGCGCACATCGCGTCAGCGATGGAAGCCAGCCGCCCAATTTCACCGTCCAGAGCGCGAAATAGGCCAAGGGCAGATCGGGCTTGCCGGTGCGCTTCACAGCTTGCGCCGCTAGCAGCAACAGGCGAAAGTTTGCGTCCGACGGCTCGCGATCTGGCAAAACCGTTTCCGTTATTTCGCTGAACAGCGCCAGGGCCACGCTCGACGGATAATCGCGAAACGCGTCGAGAAAAGATTCGATCATTTCGCACTGGCTGATGCGAACGAGTTCGCGTGTTTCGCGTTCGAAAAACCAAATGCGAATATAAGAAAGCCTTTCAAGCGTGGCGCCGAAGCGGCTTTTGGGCTTTCGAGCGCCGGCAGCCACGCCGCGCATTCTCCCCATGGTGCGCGAAAGAAAACTGACGAGCCGATCTGATTCGCCGAGCGCATAGCGCTGAAGAATAATGGCTTCAGATTCATGAAGTGGCATCTGAAGTGTCGGCCTGCCGACCCCTGACGCATGGACGCCGCGATTGCAAGCAATTCATTAGGTGCGCGACTCGCTACATTCGGAAGAATTTTTCTATCACAGCAAATCACGCGGCGCAATTAATAAACGCGCCAGAGAATTTTTCGTCCAGCCATTTGAAAAGTTCAGAAGCTCGGCTAGAGTGATTGCGACATGAAGGCTCCAAGCGCCGATTCCGTAGACGTCGTCGGAGTGGGAATCAACGCCACCGATACGATCATTCGGTTGCCATACTTCCCTGCGCCGGATTCGAAGGTGGAAATTCGTTCGTCCGAAGTGAAGGCCGGCGGGCAGGTCGCCAGCGCCATCGTGGCGTGCCGCCGCTGGGGACTCTTGGCGCGTTATGCCGGAAAAGTTGGAGACGATGCCGCTGGCAAATTTCAAATTGACGAGATGCAGCGCGAGGGGGTTGAGGCGCACTGGATCGTCGCCGACGGACGCGCAAGCCAAACTTCGCACATCCTCGTCGACGAAGCATCCGGCGAACGGACCGTGCTTTGGAATAGAGATTCAAGTATCGCTTTACGCGCAGAGGACTTGAAGCGCGAATGGATTTCAGGTGCACGCGCACTTCTCGTGGACGGACACGATACCGAAGCTGCGACGCAAGCGGCACGATGGGCCAGAGAAGAGAACATACCGGTCGTAGGAGACTTCGACAACTGCTATCCGGGAGTTGAAGCTTTACTTGAATGCGTGGACTTCGCGATTACTTCGAAGAATTTCCCGGAAAGACTAACGGGCGAGAAGGATCTTCTGAAAGCATTGCCGCAAATTTGCAGGCGATTCAAGTGCCGCATGGCGGGCGCAACTTTAGGAAATATGGGTGCGCTCATCTGGGACAGCGAGCGGTTTCTGCTCTCTCCCGCTTTCTGCGTCGCAGCTGTGGATACGACCGGCGCGGGGGACATTTTTCACGGTGCATTCGTGTTCGGGCTTGTGCGTGGGTGGCAACCGGAGGAAATACTTGAATTCGCTTGCGCGGCAGCGGCACTGAATTGCACTGCGACTGGCGCGCGAGGAAACATCGCGACTTTGGATGAAATTCAGAATTTCCGGCGGAGCGCCAGTCGTTCTGAACTCGCCTACACAGATGAATCATTGCGGGCAGCAGCGCTCTCTGCGGAGAAACTTGGGTGCGAGTCTAAGCCATGATTCCGCTCAAGGACATGACGCCGCGGCGCTCGGTGCCATTCGTAACGCTACTGCTGATCGCCGTCAACGTGCTTGTTTTCGTGCATCAGATCTCGCTGCCACCGGCGGCCGCAGACGCATTTATCAAAACTTACGGGCTGATTCCGGCGAAAATCTCGCTGGCGTTGGCCGGCCGGCACTACACGATGGAACAGGCGCTATTGCCGCTCTTCACTTGCATGTTTCTTCACGGCGGGATCCTTCACATTCTGGGCAATATGTGGTTTCTGTGGATTTTCGGGGGCAATGTCGAGGACCGGTTCGGACCTTTTGCCTACTTGGTCTTCTATCTGGTATGCGGAATCGGATCGGGGATTTCACAAGTTCTCTTTTCATGGGGCTCGCACATTCCGTCGATTGGCGCTAGCGGCGCAATTTCGGGAGTGCTGGGCGCGTACATCGTATTCTTTCCGAGGTCCCGGATACTCACGCTGGTGCCGCTTTTCATTATTTTTTTCCTGTGGCGAATACCAGCAATTATTTTTATCGGCCTGTGGTTCGCAATGCAATTCCTGAGCGGCGTGGTTTCGCTGGGTCAAGCGAGCTTGGGCGGAGTTGCATGGTGGGCGCACGTAGGAGGATTTCTGCTGGGAATGCTGATCGCAGGAATTGCGGGGCGGTCCAATCAGAGACCTGTATCGAGCTGGACAGGCAGTAGCGCATAGAAAAGTGTCAGCGCTGGGCCTTCATGTGAAACTTCATACGTCGGCAAGTCGGCTTGCCGACAGTTCCAGTTCAAGTTTAGTTGCGTCCTGCCCCAAAGTCGCGCAAGCAGATTCAACTTTAAATTTCAAAATCGTGCCGAACAAATGTCGTTTTGCGGAGCTGTAGGCGAAATCATCGGTCAAGAAGTTCTTTAAGTTGGCGCAGATCACCGACGCTCACATCAGAGACAACGCAGAAGTACACGCCGCCGTGCTGCCAGCTGAGAAAGTTGTAGCCGTTCAGGAACCGTTGGCTTTCCAAGCTAGACGAGTTGCCGCCGGAACTTTCGGGCCAGACAAAAACGTTGATGAAGTGCTTCCGCCGCTGATACACCAACGCCGCCACGTTGCGATGATCGATATAATCGAGCCGGCCGCCGATAAGTGGAAACCCCTGGTCGCTGAAGTCAGTGACGGGCGGCGAAAAGTCGAGCTTTCCATCGAACCATGGTTTCACGGTGTGCTGATCGGTGGACTGGACGTCCATGAGATGGCCCGGCTGCAACGAACGGATGTGGCTTGCGATTGCTTCATCTGCGATGAGATCCAGCCGAGAGCCGCCTCCAATTCCGGGACCGAGTCTCGAGCCCAGAGCCACGGCAATAAGGATTGCAGCGGCAGCCGCCAGCCACTCAAAGATCGGGCGGCGCTGAGCGGCGGGTCGAATCGAAGCCACTGAAGGGGGCCTATTGTCGAGTGGCGGTGCACTATCGCCCACAGCAGCGGCGCGAATTCGGGCTTTGAGCTCCTGCGGCGCCCGGTGATAGACATTCCCAGAACTCAGTGAACTACGAAGGGTTCGATGGCTGGAGAGTTCTTCCGCGCACGCAGGGCACGTCTTCAGGTGTTCTTCGACTTCAAGGCTGCGAACGAGATCCAGTTCGTCATCCACATAGGCGTGGAGCAACAGTGCTTTATCGGCGCACGCCACGCTGCACCTCTCTTTCGCGCGTATGCGACAGAATCTTCCGCAATTGCGCCCGCGCTCGAGCCAAACTCGACATCACCGTTCCGATGGGAATCTCCATTACTTCCGCGATCTCTTTGTACGAAAGACCCTCAAGTTCGCGGAGAATCAAAGCCTCGCGAAAGGCTATCGGCAACTCTTCAAGCGCTACTTGAAGTGCCTGATTTTCAGCCGAACGCAGGAGAAGTGCCTCTGCATTGGGCTTCTCCGCGGACGGCACGTGAATACTCTCGTCAAATTCCTGCGCCGTATCGGCGGGGCGGCGCTTTTCGAGAAACGAGTACGAAGCGTTGCGCACAATGCGAAGGAGCCATGAGCGCGCGTCGCCTCCGTGGTAGCCCTCAAAGAATTTCACGGCACGCAAGCAGGCTTCCTGAACAACGTCCTCGGCGTCGTGCGGATTGCGGACGAGCCAGCGCGCAAGGTTGTAGGCTGCGTCGAGATGCGGCAGCACGACCTCGTCGAAGCTCCGCTGGCCGGATGCCGCGTCCGTTTCGTCTTGCATAGAGCCGTAGACTCTCAGGTATTCAGACAAGATGCCAAGCGATTTTATTCCCGCAATATCTCTGGCGCGACAGGAATATATAGTCGCTGCCGGGAGTCTTGCAATCAAACACGCAACAGTTGTTCCCCTGCTCTGCGGGGCGGTTTTTTTTGAGTCCAAACCGCCTCGCAGGGCTTCCCTGGGTTCGATGATCTCACGCTCTTCTTTAGCGATTACAACAACGAACAAATCGAGGCTCGCCGGGCTAGTTCGGAGGGCGGAGTGGATTAGGTCTACTCAAGGCAGATGGGGCGTGCCATACCACACGAAGTACGTGCCGATTCCAGAGAACAAAACGACCCACCAACACGCAAGTTCAACCCGCATCCAAAGCTTCCATCGTCGAAAGCGCCAGCTTTCCGGCAGCACGTCGGTACCTGCTACGAGGAGAATGTAGAGCCCGAACAACTCCGTTGCCGCTCCCAGGGCTCCATGAACGGTCGCGACTGCGTAGTATCGCCGCGCAAGACGGGCGGAAATTTTCGGTAATACAAGCTCATGGAACGATGGCCACATCACGAGGGCAATCATCACGAGGTTCAGGAGAAGCACGGTCGCCATGCATGCGCCGTGGGCCGAATAACGCTTTGAGCGAGCCAAAAGTGCGCCAGCCAGTAGAGCGGTACCCATCGCGATCTGAACGATGAGGTTCAAGTCTGCGCTGAAACTGGCTGGCGTGCCAAGAAAACCTCTCATTAAAGGACTCCATGGAGCCTGCTTTTATCTGACGATCACCGTTCCCGTCATCACCGGATGCACGGAGCAGAAGTATCCGTAGGCGCCGGGGTCGCTGAATGTGAAGGAAAACTTGTCGTCCGTATCCAGCGCCTTGGACTTGAATTTCTTATCCGTGCTGACAACGGTGTGCGGCACGTCATCGTGGTTGATCCAGGTTACGGTGGTACCCTTCGGCACCGTGATTTCCTTGGGCGTGAAGCTGAAATTATCAATGGTGATGCTGATTGCAGCGGGTTGGTCCTCCGCCGCCCGCGCAAAATAGTTTGCCTTCGTCATACATATGGCACCGATTGCAAGCAACGCTGCGCATGCGGCGATTCTTAGCGTGTGGCTTTTCATGGGTTCATCTCCTGTTTGGCAGGCATGGCTTCCATCGAGCCTTCCTGCAAGGTTGAATCGACAACGGCAAGCGTGTGCCTGCCCCGCACGAAGTTTACGTTTGCGATGCCGAGCACACTGCGCAGCCTGTCCGCGGGGACTTTCAACGGTCCCGGTGAAGGGCCCTTGCCGGGCGCCGGCTGCGGGAATGCGGTGGACATTGCCGTGTGGAACGTCACATTGCCCTCAACTTTTTGCATGACTTGATGAATGTGACCGTTGAGAACAGAAACGGATCCGAATTTCTTCAGGTATGAAAGCGCCTGCTCGCTGTCGTCGGTGCCCCAGCCCCATTCTGGGTAAATCGTCCAGAGTGGAATGTGAGCGAAGACCACGATCGGCGTGCTGTGCTTCAAGTGCTTCACATCGCCTTTGAGCCACTCCAACTGATCGTGGCCGAGATCGCCGAGGCCGCCAGCCTTCAGATTCATCACGTTGACGAGCCCGATGAAGTGGACGCCTTTGTGATCGAAGCTGTACCAGCCGTCACCCTTGGTATCTTTGCCGTATCTTTCGAGATACTGCTGGCCGTTATCGTTGAGCACGTCGTGCTCGCCGGGGACAAAGAAAATCTTGCCGGTGCGGACCGATTTGAGGCACTGATCGAGCGTATCGAATTCCTCAGCCTTCGAAAGCTGGCTGAGATCTCCGGTATGAAGCACGAATTCGGGTGCCTGGGGAAGCGCATTGAGTTTCGCAATCGCCTCGCGCAGGGTGGCCGTTACGTCCGGATTGGCGGCCTTGTTGAAGCCGATGTGCGAATCGCTGATTTGCGCGAAGGCAAAGTCCGCCTGCATCGAAGACATGTCGTGCTTATTGATCGCGCCAAAAGCGTAAGATTTGAGGACGCCACCCTGCATCACCCAGAGCGCCCCGGTTCCGGCCCAGGCCATGCACTTCAGAAAGCCCCGGCGGTCAATGCCGTCGGGGTTCAAGTTTTCCTTAATGATCTTGCCCACCGGATGCCTCACTTTCGTCGGGCGGCCCGCTCACTTCAGGCCGCGCTTGCCCTTCCCCCGTATAGACCGGGCAATGCCGCGGGATATTCCCGCAAAGAGCATGTTGAGCGAAAAATTGAAACCAGTGCCTGGGAGTAAGGCGTCCGTATGGTTTGAACTGCTCTGGAATTCCGCGGGCGGATTGGGCACCGAGCCGCGGTTGTGATGGCCACAGCTCGCGCGGAATATGCTAAGGTATTTGGTTCCGTCATCGCGTCGTTTGCAGCAATAGGAGATGGCAGCCGATGAAAAGCTCGTACAACGGGGTTCCCGTTCCAGCGCACGGCAAGGCGATTGGATACAGCGGCGGTGAATTTCAAATTCCCGACCAGCCGATCATTCCATTTATCGAGGGCGATGGCACGGGACGCGATATTTGGAAGGCGTCGCGAAGAGTTTTCGACGCAGCGGTCGAGAAAGTGTACGGCGGGAAGAAGAAGATTGCGTGGCTGGAGGTCTATGCCGGGGAGAAATCGTTCAATCAGTTCAAGGACTGGCTGCCGCAGGATACTGTGGACGCCATCCGCGATTTCCGCGTGGCAATTAAAGGTCCGCTGACGACTCCGGTGGGCGGCGGAATTCGTTCGCTGAATGTGACCCTGCGCCAACTGCTCGATCTCTATGCGTGCGTCCGTCCGGTGCGGTATATTGAAGGAGTGCCTTCGCCGGTGCGCAACCCGGAGCGGATGGATGTGGTGATCTTCCGCGAAAACACCGAGGACGTTTACGCTGGAATCGAATGGAAATCGGGGACGCCCGAGGTGAAGAAGCTCATCGATTTCCTGAACAACGAGATGCTGAAGGATGCCAAAAAGAAGGTACGCGAGGATTCCGGCGTGGGCATCAAGCCGATTTCGCCGAGCGGCACCAAGCGCCTGGTACGCCGCGCGATTCAACACGCTATCGAGCATCGCCGAACTGTGGTGACGCTAGTCCACAAGGGCAACATCATGAAGTTTACCGAGGGCGCTTTTCGCGACTGGGGCTACGAGTTGGCCACCGAGGAGTTTCGCGATCAGGTCGTCACCGAGCGCGAGAGCTGGATTATGGGAAATAAGGACCGCGACGCGAATCTCAGCATCGAGCAAAACGCGGCGATGATCGAGCCCGGACTCGATCAGGCAACCGACGACTTCAAGAAAAAGATTTGCGCGGAAGTGAAACAAACACTTGAAGCCATCGGCGCCACGCACGGCCGCGGCCAGTGGAAGAAAAAGATTCTGGTGAACGATCGCATTGCTGATTCCGTGTTCCAGCAGGTGCTTACTCGCGCGGACGAATACCAAGTGTTCGCCACGCCGAATCTGAACGGCGACTACATTTCCGATGCCTGCGCCGCGCAAATCGGCGGGCTAGGCATGGCGCCGGGCGCGAATATCGGCGATGGTTACGGATGTTTCGAGGCCACGCACGGCACAGCGCCGAAATATGCGGACAAGGACGTGATCAATCCCAGTTCGGTGATCCTTTCGGGCGCCATGATGTTCGATTTCATGGGCTGGAAAGAAGTGGCGCGCCTGATCGAGGACGGCATCGGGCGCACCATTCAGCAGAAGCGCGTGACCTACGACCTCGAACGCTTGATGCCCGGCGCGACCAAGGTAGGAACCACGGAATTCGCGAACGCGATTATCGATAATATGCATGCCCCCGCCACAGTAGGACGATAAAGGCGGGAGTTGTTCACGGGCAGCCGACCGAATTCATCCTCAACAATCAGGAGATGGACGAATGCGGAAGAAAGTGACTGTTGTGGGCGGAGGGTTCGTCGGATCGACGACGGCCCAGCGGATTCACGATGCTGGCCTGGCGGACGTGGTGCTCACGGATATTCTCGAAGGAGTACCGGCCGGGAAAGCGCTCGATATGGCGGAATCGGCGCCGATTCTTGGAGCGGACGTTCGCGCGACGGGTATCTCGACTGCGGGCGGCGACTACAAGGAAACGGCCAATAGCGACATCATCGTGATCACCGCCGGATTTCCTCGTAAGCCCGGAATGAGCCGGGACGATCTGTTGAAAGCGAACTATGACGTAATTAAAGCAGTAGTTGAAGCTGTGGTCATACTCTCTCCCAACGCAATCTTGATCGTGGTAACGAATCCGCTCGACGCGATGGCGCACGCCGCGTTTAAGGTGAGTGGATTCCCGAAGAGCCGAGTGGTCGGCATGGCCGGGGTTCTCGACTCAGCGCGAATGAGCACCTTCGTGGCGGCGGAACTGGGTGTGTCAGTCGAGAACGTGCATTCGTTTGTGCTCGGCGGACATGGCGACGACATGGTTCCGCTAGCGCGGTATTCGACTGTTGCGGGAATTCCGCTCCCGGAACTCATATCTAAAGAAAAACTTGAAGCCGTCGTTGCGCGCACGCGCAAGGGTGGCGCGGAAATCGTCAACTTGCTGAAGACCGGGTCTGCATACTATGCGCCCTCGGCGGCTGTCGCCGAGATGGTGGAGGCGATCCTAAAAGACAAGAAGAAGATTCTCCCGTGCGCGGTGTATCTGGACGGCGAGTACGGAATCAAAGGGCTGTTCGTTGGTGTACCGGTAAAGCTCGGCGCAAAGGGCGTGGAGCAAATCATCGAGATTAAACTAACACCTGAAGAAAAAACCGCGCTTGATAAGTCGTCGGCATCGGTTCGGGAGTTGGTGAACGTCCTCGGACTGTAGCCTGCAGGGACGGACCTGGAGTTGGCTAAACGGAGAATTTCTGGGCTAGTGGGAATCGGCGTCCTACGCTGAAGGCCTTGGAAGTCACTTTGAGTCCTGGCGGCGACTGCTTGCGTTTGAATTCGCTCTTATCGACTTGAACCACGACGGCGCGGACTACATCCAGGGGCAGAAGACAATCCTCTGCGATTTTTTCGGGGCTCTGCAAATCCTCAACGTATGCTTTTACGATGCGATCGAGGTCTTCGTAGGGCAGCAGGGTATCTTGATCAGTCTGATTGGGGCGCAGCTCGGCTGTCGGCACTTTTCCAATGATTTGCGCTGGAATCCGCACCCCGCTGCGATTCACAAACTTCGCCAGATCGTAGACCATCGTTTTCGGCACGTCGGAAATCACGGCAAGGCCGCCCGCCATGTCGCCGTAGAGCGTGCAGTAGCCCACCGCCAGTTCCGATTTGTTTCCGGTGCTGAGCACGAGCGAGCCGAATTTATTGGAGAGGGCCATCAGGAGATTGCCGCGAATGCGGGCCTGGAGATTTTCTTCGGTAGTATCTTCGCCCAAGCCGTCAAAAGTTTTCTGGAGGGTCTGGCGATAGCTTGCGAATGTGTCGAGGATCGGCATGGCGATCAACTGGATTCCCAAGTTCTGCGCCAGCCGCTCCGCGTCATGCAGGCTAGAGGCCGCCGAGTACGGCCCTGGCATGGCCACGCCGGTGACGTTCGCAGGGCCTAGCGCGTCTGCGGCGATTGCCGCCACGAGGGCCGAATCGATGCCGCCGCTTAGTCCCACGACCACCTTGCGGAAGCCGCATTTGCGAACGTAATCTCTGGTTCCAATCACGAGGGCGCGGTAGGCCGCTTCGAGCTCGTCTTCCATGGGCGCGCGAACGTCACCCGCGCCTGTGGCGCTATCAAAAAAAACGAGATCGTCATCGAACGATTTTGCTAGCGCCGCAATACGCCCATCGGGCATAAAAGCCACGCTGGAGCCATCAAAAATCAGGCTGTCGTTGCCGCCCACCTGGTTGACGTACACGACAGGAACGCGTCGCTCGACGGCGATGGCGCGAAGCATATCGTGCCGCAGCCCGCGTATCCCCAGCCGATAGGGCGACGACGAGATGTTCAGGATCAGCGTGCTTCCCTTCCCCACAAGTTCGGACACGGGGTCGCGATCGTAGAGGCGCTCCGGCCAAAAGCTTTTGTCGTTCCAGCTATCCTCGCAAATGGTGATTCCCAGCGTTTCAGTATTGAATCGAAACGCGTACTGCGTGTGAGCCGGCTGGAAGTAGCGGGTCTCATCGAAGACATCGTAGGTGGGCAGAAGCATTTTGCGCTGCTCGAAGAGGATTTTTCCGCAGCCGACTAACGCGGCGGAATTGGCAACGGGTTTGCCGGTGTCGTCCTGTGCCTTACCGACGAATCCGACCAACGACGGCAGCGATATGTCGCGCGCCAGCCGGGCCAGTTCGGTTTGATTGCGCTCAGCGAAAGCGGGGCGTTCAATGAGGTCCTGTGGCGGATAGCCGCAGAGGCATAGCTCCGAAAAGATGGCCATCTCGGCGCCACCGGACTTGGCGTCGCGCGCTAACTCAACGATGCGCGCCCGATTCCCCTCGAAATCGCCGACTGTCGGATTGAACTGCGCCAAAGCGATCTTCATTTGAAGGCGATAGCATACGGGGCGCGCGCCCAGTTTTCAATCGCGCACCATTTAGCGAAGCTGCAACGGTTAATCATATCGAGGCGCACGCGGCCGCGGAATCGAGTCCAAAAACAAAAACTCCCGGAGAAATGCGCTCCGGGAGTCATAGGCATTTGGTTGAAGTCCAATCACACCGTAAAGGAACTGCCGCAGCCACACGTGCTCTTTACGTTCGGGTTGTTGAACTTGAATCCAGCACCTTCAAGGGTTTCGATGTAGTCGATGGAGATACCGTCGAGATACATCTCGCTCATCTGGTCGACGAGAACCTTCAGGCCGTCAAACTCATAGACGTTGTCGCTGGCTTCGTTGACCTGGTTCTCGAAGGCCATTTTGTAGCTGAAGCCCGAGCAGCCGCCGCCGACCACGGCCACGCGCAGGCCCGTTGGCTCGGGCGTCTGCTGCGAGAGAATCTCTTTTACTTTGTTTATCGCTACTGGAGTCAACTGAACCATTTTCAGCCTCCCGGAATCGCACGCTCTGCCTCGCCGTGCACCGATAAGTCCAAAGCGATTATACCAGATTTCGCCCGCGAGCGCAGGCCCAACTCGGCTCTTCCGAGAAGGCTCGTGACGAAAATGAGGCCAAGGCCTCAACTAGTGTATCGACCTGAGCCAAATGCCCTTACACTAGATAGATAAAATGAAACATGCGATTACATTGATCCCGGGAGACGGGATCGGGCCAGAGGTTTCTGCCGCCGTGCAGACCATTCTCGCCGCCGCCGGGCTTCAAATCGAATGGGAACAAGCTAGCGCCCCCAGCGATACCCACCAGCGTGGTTCCGGTCGCATGCAGGCCGAGCTCGTCGAATCGATCCGCAAGAATGGCGTGGCGTTGAAGGGACCACTTGCAACCGGAATTGCCACGGGACCGCCCAGCGTCAATGTGGGCTTGCGGAAGGCGCTGGACCTCTACGCTAATGTGCGACCAGTTAAAAATCTCGAGGGCGTGAAATCCAGATTCCAGGACGTCGATCTGGTAATCATTCGCGAAAACACCGAGGACCTGTACGCAGGGCTGGAGCATGAGGTGGTACCGGGGGTGGTCGAGAGCCTGAAGATCATCACGGAAAAAGCGTCCACGCGCGTGGCACGATTCGCGTTTGAATATGCGCGGAAGCAGGGGCGCAAGAAAATTCATGGCATGCACAAAGCCAATATCATGAAGATGTCCGACGGCCTCTTTCTCACGTCCGTGCGGAAGGTGGCCGCCGAATATTCCGACATCGAGTACAAAGAGATGATCATCGACAACGCGTGCATGCAAATCGTGCTCGATCCGTATCAGTTCGACATGCTGCTGCTCACCAATCTCTACGGCGACATCATGAGCGACTTGGCCGCCGGGCTTGTGGGAGGCCTGGGCGTGGTGCCTAGTGGAAATATCGGGACGAGCGCGGCGATCTTTGAGGCGGTCCACGGTACCGCGCCGGACATCGCCGGCAAGGGAGTCTGCCAATCCAACTGCGCTGCTGATGAGCGCAATCATGATGCTGGATTATCTCGACGAAGCAAAGGCCGCCCGGCGCGTCGAGAACGCGCTGCATAAAATCTACCGTGAAGGGAAGTGGCTCACTCGCGATGTCGGCGGCACGGCGACCACGCTTCAATTCACGGAAGCCGTGATTGGCGCGCTGGACCAGTAGCGAGAGACGGCGGCACTGGGTTGTCGTTCGAATTATTCGGCGTCGACAGGCACGAGTGACTGGACGGCGATGGTATCGCCCTTCGCATTCAGCACGCCGGTTACCTTCACCGCCTGGGCAGGATATTTTTCCGCGAGATTCTGCTTATCCAGTTTGTAGACTTTGTCTTTGGTCTGGAGCACGTACACTCCGCCAAGATTTTCCACGCACATACGCACGCAATCGGCGGGAGTGTTTCCCATGGTGTGCGTCTTGAGCATCTCGGCGTGAGAATGCGTAGCCGAATGAACGTTAAACGCACACTGGGAATCCGAAATCTCGCCCTTAAAGACTTCCTGTTTCTCGCCGGCGGCGAGGAACGCAACGCAGGCCGATACCATCGCAACGACGATTAGTGCGATCTTCACGTGCGAATTGAGTTTGAGCATGATCTCTCCTTGTACTTTCAACAATAGCTGCCTGCAGAATCAGCGTGACCACATGCGAAATGAAGGATTCAAAGAAAGCTTAAGAGTGGCTCCGCATACAGTCAACGAATGCGCCCGGGCGTGTGCCTACACTCTAAACTGTACGGCGGTACCAAAGGCAGCAGCGGCTTCAAAGGATTCGCCGGCCCACGAAAACGATTACCGCAAAGGCTCAATCGAAGCGCACGCCTTCCGACCTGATGGCTGGGTGTTACCTGCCCGTGCGTACAGTGCACGTTTGGCACAGTGGGCGCTGGGCAATGCGTTCTTTGCCGTGGCCATAGGTAAACTGACGCCAGGGAGGTCTCCATGCCCAGTCCCACCAAATTTAGCGCCGCGTATTTATACCGGATACTCACCTGGTCGAGCCTTGCGGTGCTCGTTCTCGCATTGGCGCTCGTTTTCAAAAAGCCCCGTACGCCAAACATGCCCTCTGATCCCACCGCGGCCGCGCGCGTGGAGCAAAAGTTCGCCAAAGCGGATCAAGCCAAGGCCGCCGGCCAGGCGGTGGATGTCGATCTGGATCGGACGGAATTGAACTCCTATCTCCACCAAAACTTGCAACTCGAAGGAGCGCAGCCCGACGTGGTTCCTGCAGCGGGCCCGGCAACTTCCGCCCCCGCGAAGGACGCGCAGCAGGCCGATCCTACGGCGGCAGTGGCCGGCGATGCAGCGACTCTGGAACAGGTTCAGTCATCCGTGAAGGACGTCAACGTGGATATAGATGGCGACCTTGTGAAAGCCTATGTGACTTTTGATTTTCATGGGAAGGATTTGGCGCTGGAACTCGATGGTCACGTGGGGACACAGGATGGCTATCTGAAATTCGATCCTGTGGCGGGAAAACTTGGATCTCTGCCTCTGCCTCTATCCACTCTGCAGGCCGCGGTAGACAAAATGATGGCTTCGCCTGAGAATCGCGAGAAGCTGCGGCTGCCACCGGATATCAGCAATATTGCGGTTTCAAACGGCCAGGCTATCGTCTCCTACAAATAACTCACGCGGGCCATATCGGCGTGTAGGCAATGTACAGCAGCCAATAAACCACCACGCCAGTAATCGAGACGTATAGCCAGATTGGCAGTGTCCATCGCGCGATGGCGCGATGCCGGTCAAAGCGTTCGCGCAGAGCCCGAGCAAGGGTAATCAGAACGAGCGGGACAATCGCCGCGGCAAGGATCGTGTGCGACACCAAAATGGTGAAGTAAACCGGGCGTATCCAGCCCTGTCCGCTGAATCGAATCACGCCCGCATGCAGGTGAAAATAGAGATAAAACACCAGGAAATACGGCGGAGCATGCAAACGCCGCAAGCATGCATGCGCGGTGCCAGCGAATCTTGTGATTGCGAATGAAGAGGTAACCGCAGAGCAGGAAAACGGTGCAGGCCGCATTCAGCCCGGCGTTCACAGCCGGGAGCATGGCCAAAAAGGGACTTCTCATCGGTAGGGACCGCTGTCCGTCCGCATCAAGCCACATCCCCTTCGCGCGTTTTGCCGCGACGGGACGCTTCCGCTCATCGCGTAATCAACCGATCCACGATCAGCCAGGCCAGCAGCAGCGGAATGTGCGCCACCGTAGCGTGCATCAACCACTTCGCGCGCGCATTTGTGCGCGTGCGGTTCGCCCACAGCCCCACTTGCAGCAGAATCATTCCCAGAAGAAGCGCGCCAAAAAAGTAATATTTCCCCGCCATTCCAACCACCGCCGGGAGGGCGCTCACCCAGACCAGAACAGCAGAGGTCCAAATGATCTGCCGGAAAGTCGAGTCTCCTTTTCGATCCACGACCGGCAGCATGCGAATGCCCGCGCGCGCGTAGTCTTCGCGGTACATCCAGCCGATCGCCATGAAGTGCGGAAATTGCCAGAAAAACAAAATCGCAAACAGCACCCAACCACCCAGCGAAAGCGAACCCCGCGCTGCCGCCCAGCCGATTAGCGGTGGTAGCGCTCCCGGAATGGCTCCCACCGCGGTGGAAAGTGTGGTACGGGTTTTTAGCGGCGTGTACAACCCGAGATAGAGCACAGACGTAGCCAGCGCCACCAGCGCAGCCAGCCCATTCACCAGAAATGCCAGCCATGCCGCGCCGGCCACGATCGTGCCCACCCCAAAAATCACCACTTCTCTGGGCTGCAACAGCCCCGAAGGCAGAGGCCGCGACGCCGTGCGCCGCATTACCGCATCCATCTTTCGCTCAACGTATTGGTTCAGGGCAGCCGTGCCGCATGCCACCAGCAGCGTGCCCCCCAGCGTCTGCAGCATCAGCACCCAATCAATCGGGCCGGTCGAACCCAGGTAGAATCCGGCAATCGTGGTGATCACGACCAGGAAGGTAACGTCCGGCTTTGTCAGTACGACGTACGCCCACGGCTTGTGGAACGCGGAGAGTGTGTCGGCGCGAGTGTCACTCATCGTTGTCTAAACCCCCGCCCTCTCGGGCGACTTCTCGCCTCGCCCGCCGATCGATCGCGAATCGACCGCCATCGGAACGGCGGGGCGAATCAGACGGACCGAAGTAAGCGTCAAGATCACCGAAGCGGCCAATGTGAGGGCGCCGCCCAAGACGTGCGCGACCGTGAGCGAAACATACGTGAATGTCGGCTGTACTGCGTCTCGTGCCGCCGCAACCGCCCACCATGCCGCGAATCCCAGCAGAATCTGAATACCAAGAAATGAGTGCAACAGGATTGTGGCGCGGCGAAGATCGCGCACCTGGCGAAAACGCCTTTTCGCCACCACGCCCGTCCACACCACCATCGCAGTGACCACTCCCGCGCCGACCAGGTGCGGATCGATTCCAAACGCACCGTGGCGAAACGCCGCGCCAAGAACAAGCTGAACCAGAATGGCGGCAGTGGTCCACGCAGCCAAGGAGCGCAGGCGCGGCGAGCCGGAATCATCAAGTTCCGGAAGGTCTCTTTGCCACCAGCCACTTAGGTAAAGCGTGAGTCCGACCACCGTGATGAAAAATACTTGCGCGAGTATGGCGTGCGCCGTCGCCGAAAGCGCCGGGTACCCGACAAGCACGCGAACGCCTCCCAAGAACGCCTGAGCAACAACCAGCGCAAGAGCCGTCCAACCGAGTCGCCTTGCCAGCGGCCGCCGCTCCGACCACGCAAGCCATATCGCCAGAATCAGGGTCAGGATCGAAACGACACCGGCCAGCACGCGATGCGTATATTCATAGCGGATTCCGCCAATTAGAGGCGGAACAATACGGCCATAGGCCAGCGGCCAATCGGGGACCGAATCCGCGGCGTCATTGCTCGTTACCAGCGCGCCTGCCATCAGCAGCAACGCCGTGCAGCACGAAGTGAGAACCGCGAAGCGGTAAAGCGCGCGAGGCGTTTGAAGTGGTCTGTCAGCCATTTCCAGGAGCAACTTCTCGCCGAAAAACGATCAATTGGAACGAAGCGAGTTCCCATTGTAAGTAGGCCGCGCACAAAACGCAAAGAGTTCTGCTACAGTTTCTTCGGCGACGGCCGCCCGGATTTGCGTTAGGAAAAGCGCGGAAGGCCGATTTGGAGTAGCTCGGTTTCCTCCCGCGCCGTGGCGATGGCTTGTTCGCTTTCGTGCAGATGGATTGTTGCGTGTCGCCGAAAATCCTGAGCGGCGACGGCTCCGGACCCAGCGGCCACAAAGTAGATCGAGTGGCCGGCGAGACGCAGGTTCCCGCCCGGCGCAATGCGATAGAGCGCGAGTCTAGTGCGCAATTCCGAAAACTCTCCAAGATGTTTGCAATCCGCTCCGGGCTGCTCCGTCAGCGGGACCCAATCGAAGTTTGCCGGGTCCATGAAAATGGGATGGAGATAGCGCTCGCGCGGATACGCCAGCGGCCGCCCGTTTACGCGCTCCCAGACCGCCTCGTAAGCGTCCTTATTCATTTTTGCGCCATCGGGCTTGAGCGTGGTGTATACGCCCTTGGCAAATGTGCCGTACTGGGCGAGGTCGGCGGATGCTTGTTCGAATTGTTCGGCGGAGAGATAGCCGCTGCGGCTCGCTCCTCCGAACTGAAGAACCAGGGTTTCGCTCGGCAACGGGCCGGACTGCGGCCCGTAGTAAGTGCCTTCGGGAAAATATGCGACGCAGCCGGGCTTCATGATGCCGTCAGTCGCGAAATCGAAATCGCCCTGAAGCTGAAACCGCACTTGATCGAAATTGTGGCGATGGCGCGGCGAATAGTAGGTGGGCGTGGAGGAAAGCTGCAGCGAGAAATTGCCGGGCGTGCCGGGTTCTCCGGTCAGAAGGCGCCGCGTCCGCAAAGTCCCCTCCCGTATATTTGGCCGCTCGACCAGGGGGACGCTTTCAAGGCTGATGACCTGCACCATGGACTTCCCTGCCCAAAGTTTACCGACGAGCGCGAATATACATTCAAGGCCCGCACGGCGCAAGGCGGCCAGGGCGGCGCTCGCTCGCGGGATTTAGTGATCGCTGCCTGTTGAACGCTATAATCTTCCGTATCCGAAATTGGTCCTGTATCATCCATTCGATTTGCCCGCCAAGACGAGCGGAGCGAAAGAGGCCAAATGGCAAATTCAAATAGCGGCATGCGGCTGGCCGTGCTGGGCGCGGGGAAAATGGGTGGCATCCTGATCGACGCGTTCGTGAAACAGCGCCTCGTGCTGGCCAAGAATATTTCCGCCACGGTGCAGCATCTATCGCGCGACCGCAAGAATGGCGCGGCGCTGGGCATTGCGTTGACCAGCGACAACCGCGCGGCCGTGAAGCATGCGGACGTAATCCTCTTGTGTGTGAAGCCGCAAACAGTGGCGCAAGTAGTGGACGAGGTTCGCGATCGTCTCAGCGCGAAGACGCTGCTGATTTCGATCGCGGCGTCGGTGCCGACTGGCTACATCGAGCGACGCCTCAAGGGCAAAGTGCCGGTGATTCGGGCGATGCCAAATACACCCTCGATGGTTGGCGAAGGAATTACGGCAATTGCCAAGGGAAAATTTGCGGAGCAGAAGGATGTGGATACGGCGCAGAGACTCTTCGGCGCGGTGGGCAAAACCGTAGTGACGGACGAAAAAAATATGGACGCTATAACGGGCCTCTCCGCGAGCGGGCCGGCGTTCATTTACATTATTCTGGAGTCGCTGGCCGAGGGCGGAGTGAAGGCCGGGCTTTCACGCGAACTCGCCACGCTGCTTGCGTCGCAGACGGCCTTGGGTGCAGCCAAGATGGTGATTGAGACGGGCCATCATCCCGCGCTCCTGAAAGATACGGTTACCACTCCCGCAGGATGCACCATCGACGGGATACTTGAACTCGAAGAAGGTGGCCTTCGCGTGACGCTGATCAAGGCGGTAATGAAAGCGGCGGAACGCGCCAAGCAACTCCTGGTCACCGACGAGAACCTGTAGGACGAACGAGCGCGTCCCACTTGAAACGGCAGAACGCCGCAGGCGAAGCCCCCGAAATTGAGTCCGCCGGGCTGTGTGCGAAGTGTCGGTTTGCCCGGCGAATCGAATCAGCGCGCGGCTCGAAATTCATTCTTTGTGAGCTTTCGGCCACCGATCCCGCTTTCCCAAAGTACCCGAGGTTGCCGGTGATCGAATGCGCAGGCTATTTGCCGCCTCTGAAGTGAAGTTTACCGTGGACGATTTTTCTTTACACCAACAACTACTTGCGCGATTTCGACCCCTTGTGTAAACATTTCATCCGTATCCTGGGAATGTGCCCACGTGGCCCGAATGCCCCTCACCAAAGGGGCGCTGGCAGCCGCTAGCTCCGTATCAAAAGGACGTTCACCGCTTTCACGACGACTTCGACCGTGTCTCCCTTTTTGATACCAAGTTCTTTCAGCGACTCGATGGTCATCACCGAGGCCATGCGCGACGATGCGGGAATCGCGACTTTCACAATGGACATCAGCGATCCCTTCTTGATCTCCGTTACTTTTCCGACGATGCGATTGCGAGCTCCCACTTTCATTTTGTTGGCTCCTTTAAGCCTTAGTTCCGTATCGAATCGAGTGCAGTAAAGCAGCCACAGCTTACTACGAATCTTTCGACGCAGCGGACACGCCCCACGCCAGGTTGCGCGAGGGCTGGCTGAAGCTGGGCATCCATAGCGCGCGCCCGCTGGCAAACGGCCGAAGCTCATCGCCTGCTCGAAGGGCGGGAGACCGTCGGAAAGTTGCTGTTGAAGACTTAGCTGAGCAAGAAAAAAGTTCGTGGCGCCAGGCCCGAAGGCCCAGCGCCACTCCCCGTCGCACGCCCCTCAGCGGCCGTGCTCGGTCCGGTCGTTGTGCTTCTCGTTGTGGATTTGGCGGCTGGCGTTATTTTGGCGTTCGTTGATGTTGCGGCGCTCCTGCTGCGTTAGCCTGCCTCCGTTGGCGCTGCGGTCCGCCGCGATATGACGATTGATATTCCGCTCGTGGTTTTCCGCCCTTGCTGCCTCCCCGGGTGTCATCTGGCCGTCGCGAACGCCGTTCGCGATGCGCTGCTGTTGCTCGTCGCGGCGCGCACCAACTTCATTGTTACCGTAGTGGGCCGTGGCGTCGTTGTGCTTATCGTCATAAATCGAGTGGCTCAGATTATTTTGCTGCCGGTTTACCTGCTGGCGTTCCTGCGGCGTAAGCCGGCCACCGTTCGCGGCGCGGTCGTTGCGAACCTCGCCATTCAAGTGCGCCTCGCGACCCTCTAGATTCCTAGTTTCTCTGGCATTGAGTTGCCCTGAGGAAATGCCGTTTGAAATGCGGCCCTGCTGGTTGAAGCGCCGGCCATTGACCGAGTCCATTGCGGCCGTGGTTGGCCGTCCGTGATTGGCGGAAGCAAACTGATTATGGTCCTGCGCGGCAGCATGCTCGTGCGAGAATTGATTGGCTGTCGGTTCAAAGTGCTGCTCGTGTGCAAAGGACTCTTCCCGAGCCGTAGGCCTTGCCGTCACGCCACCTTCGCCGTTGAAGCTGGCATGATTTACAACTGTGGTGTTGTTAATCACCGTCCGGTTGACGTAAACATTTCTGACCACGGTTCTATCCACGTTGACGACCGCGGTGTTGTAAGCAAAGTGCCCGCCGAACCAATGTCCGCCGACGAAGCCAACGCCGCCGTAGCCGAAGCCGTAGTTAATGCCTCCATAGAAGCCCACATGAGGACCCCAATATCCCGCGTGCCACACGTAGAGTCCGCCTGCAAAACCCCAATAGGGAGGTGTCCAAAGCACGCCGACACGCGGCGGAGCAACCCACACTCCTGGCACCCAATAGTAGCCAGCATCGGCATAGGCCCAGTAGCCGGGCGTCCAGAGGTACCCTTCTTGCGGGCAGGGGGGCTGGGTGTAGACGGGCAGAGCCGGAGGCCCGATCCTCACGGAAACAGCAACCTGTGCCGAAGACGGGGCAGGCATCAGGAAACAAAAAGAAAGCAGCAGAAGACTGGTCCATTTCAGGAATGTTCGCATTAGTAGGCCTCCCAAGTTTGTCTCCCCATCAATAGCAACTAACACTGCCCGCGACCAAAAGTTTCGCGGCGGATGTTTCGTGAGGGCTACTAGGGTGATGGTAACAAGAGAGTTAACCAAGTAATCTCGATCTGACGCAGCGATAATTCGCAGGGGCGACGGAGTGATCTTTCGGGCGCCGCGACTTATCTCGACGGCAGAGACGAAGATGCCTGGAACGCCTCTATGGTTGGGACCAAGTCAGTAGACGCGAGCGATTTTGTGACGAAACCCCAGGCTCCTGCCTTAGCGGCCATGCGCGCCAGATCGAGGGATTCGTGAAGGGTCAGAATCACAATGCCCGCCTCGGGAACTCTCTCGCGAATTTGGGGAGTAGCGCTGATGCCATCAAGATTCGGCATCGACACATCCATCAAAATCAGGTCCGGGTGCAGTTCCTCAGCTTTTTCGATAGCTTTAATACCGTCGCTGGCTTCTCCGCAAACGGTCCAATCGCGATGGTTCTCAACGATAGTTCGTAGCGCCGATCGAATGTGTGGTTCATCGTCGGCGATCATAATTCGAAAAGGCACGGTTTCATCGCTCCTTGCGTTCATCCCAGGAGAGTGTGGAGCGAGCGGGGCTTGAAGAACATCCAGCGTTTGCCTTAGTACGTAACTCCATAAGCACACTCGCAGGGAACAACCAGCGAAACAAACGGCTTGCACGCGAATTGCAGGCGAACTCTTCGTCCTGTTCAGCGACATGGATCAACTGTAAAGCGTGCAGATCATCAGTCGCGACGATTTGCTGAAGCTGCGATCGTAGCCATTGCGTGAATCTGAAGATTGACGGTATCGCTGACGTGCAACAGGAACGTGCTCGGATTCTTCAGCCCCCACTGGATGTACGGGACCGCGAACTGAGTCGATACGTTCACGCTGCCCGAGCGTGGCTCGACCGTTATCGAGAGTGTGGCAGGGTGATCTTGGCCGCAGAGACGGAATATTCCCCAGACTTCCGCGAGAGAAGTCCCCCGCTGCGCAATTTCGCCTTTCTCCCGCGTCGGCGTGAAAACGATCTCCGGAAATTTCCCGCTTTGCAGGATTTCCGCGTGCATTTTCTTGTCCCGCGACGCGTTGCCGGTGTTGGCGCTCGTCGCGTCCACAATCACACTGCCGCTGGCATTGCCGGATTTGGGATCGAAGACAATGTGGCCGCTCTTGAGCTTGAAAGCGCCGTGAACGGTATGCATCGTAGCCCCGAGCGTGAATTCGATGGTAGTGCCGGCGGGATCGAGATCAACGGCCATTTCCTGCGCATTCACTCGTGAGGAGCAAACGAGAAGCAGGCCGGCGGCAACGCTCAGCACGAGCGGCGCGTGCAAAAGCCCTCCTCGCGCTACCAGCGCAGCAAAACGAGCTCCGAGCAGAACCCCGGGCCCATCGCAGCCAGAATGCTCAACGTGCCCGGATCCGGACGCCGGTGCTTGTACACGTCTTCCAGAACGAGCAGAACGGACGTGGAAGAAAGGTTGCCCACCTTGCGCAGACACTCCCACGACGCCTCCAAATCCTTGGCCGTGATGCCGAGCGCAGTTGCGGTGGCCTCCAGCACCTTCGGCCCGCCGGTGTGCATCACCCAGCTCTTGATATCGCTCCGACAAAGATCTTGCTCGGCGAGGAAAGTGTCAACGTCCTCGCCCAGGTGCCGCACCACCGTGTCGGGAACTTCCGGCGACAGTACGATGTGGAAACCCTTCTCTGAGATGTCCCAGCCCATCACGCGCTCGGTGTTGGGATAGAACACGGACTTGGTGGCAACGATTTCCGGCCCGTTTGATTCGACCTCAGATCCCACCACTACCGTCGCCGCAGCGCCGTCTCCAAAGAGCATGGCTGAGATCAAGTGAGCCATGGAAATATCGTCCCGCTGAAGCGTCAGGGAGCAGAGTTCGATGGATAAGAGCGCGGCTGCCTGGCCGGGATATCCGCGGACGTAATCGGCGGCGCGTGAGATGCCCGCCGCGCCGGCCACGCAGCCAAGTCCGAAGATCGGTATGCGCTTGAGATTCGGCGACAACTCCATCCGATTGATCAGTCGCGCATCGAGCGACGGGGCGGCGATGCCGGTCACTGAAGTGACAAAAAGCGCGTTCAGATCGCGTGGCTGAATTCCCGCGGAGACCAGCGCGCGGCACAACGCCTGTTCGCCAATATCGAGGGCAACTTCGATCCACGCATCATTCGCCTGCCCCCAGGTCTCCATATTTAGATAGAAGTCCATCGGCCGGGCCGTATAACGGCCATCCACCTTCATGCTTTCATCGAGGCGGTCTAGAATCCCGGGATTTGCGAGCCGATCGCGCCAGTAATTCTTCAACCCTGCAACGAGAACTTCCTGCTTGTAGTAGTGCTGCGGAAAGGCGCTTGCCACGCTCGCGATCCTCATGAACCAGACTCCTCCCTGTGGCCCCTGCCGGGCCAAACTTGCGTGACTCTAATCCGCTCTTCGTCCCGATTGAAAATTGATCGTCGTCCGAATTAAGTATGAGCGCCGTGCCGCGAGTTGGATTGGGCGTTTGCGAGTCAGCGAAGCATTTCAAGCGACGTCAGCCCACCTTCTATCCGGTGACGACCTCATTGACAGATTATCTTCTCTTGCCAGCAACGAAAAGTCGAGAAGGAGTCGCGAGAAAGGACGGCAGCCGAAACGGCGACCATGAGTAGAACCCTAGACCTCTCGGAAAGCAAGAAAATCTTTAGGCGGCATTTAGTAAGGGGAGGAACCCGGGTCCGAGGGTAGGACCCGGGTCGGGGGACTGAGGGGCTGGACCGGAAGGTTGTAAAGGCGGCGGAACTGTTTCAGCAGCAAAAATTCAGCCTAGCTGTCGCGAAGAATTGCCCCGCTCTAGTAATTCAGTTTCCGAAGGAACATCATCGTCCGGAAAACTATTTGGAGCCCTAAAACGACGATGGTGTCTCGAACAAGCGTAAGTGCTTCGCCCTTGGAAACTTCCTGAAAATCCGCAGGGTTTCCCGCGGCAATTGCTCCGATTTGACTCGCGCGCGGATTGACGTTGGCAATGGCGGACATTGCTTCCCCTAGTTAAGAACGTAAACCGGATTATCGTGCTCGATCGCGACTACCATGGACTTGAAGATATCGACGTCCCAGCTATCGGCTATGCGCAACCGCACCACATCGTTCGTTTCTGAGAGCAATCGGCCGCGCAACGGCACGCGCAGGTTGCCCGTCACTACTCGAAGAACTACCGGTTGCCCCATCCAGACTGCGTAGCCGCCTTCCATCACCAGGCCTCCTGAAAATCACTGCTTCCAACACCTGCATCTTCGGATAGGCAGCCGGCCCGGAGAATGGTACAGCCAGCCAGATCTTATAGGCGGACGGTACTAGTGCTTTTGCGCGCACCGCGAACGCGAGGCGCCCCCCTTTTATGCTACTGTAAATGCTGCGTTTAAGGGCTTCCCCCGGAGAAGGAGAGTCGAACCTGTGGTCGAGTTTGTAAGGCACGTTCTGGCCTGGCTGTTCAACGTCCGCGGTCTTATCGAGTGGGGCGGCACGGTCGGTGTATGCACCATCGTCTTTGCCGAGACGGGAATGTTCGTGGGGTTTTTCCTACCTGGCGATTCTCTGCTAGTGACGGCGGGAGTTTTTGCGGGAGCGGGGCACCTCGAACTCATATCCCTGCTTGTCCTAGTGCCGCTGTGCGCCATCGCAGGAGATCAGTTGGGCTACTTTGTGGGCTGGAAGGCGGGCGCGAGTCTGTATCGGCGCGAGGATTCGAGATTTTTCAAGAAAAAGCACCTTGAGCGCGCGCACGATTTCTACCGGAAGTATGGGGGCAAGACCATCATCCTGGCGCGTTTCGTTCCGATTATCCGAACCTTCTGCCCCCCTGTCGCGGGAGCGGCGAAAATGAGCTACGGCCGCTATCTCGCCTATGACATTGTCGGCGGCTTGCTCTGGGTCTGGGGCATGGTGCTGGTGGGATACACGCTAGGTCGGACAGTTCCAAATATCGATAGCAAGATCCACTACATTATTGCGGCGGTGATCGTTCTATCGCTGCTGCCGGCGGCGTACCACGCGCGGAAGAGCCGCCGGCAAAGCGCCCATTAGAAAGCAGGCTCACCGGAAGTTACAAGCCACGCGAATATCGCGATTGCGCAAACTTTTGCGCTGAAATGCAAAATGGGGAGCCTGGCAGCTCCCCATTTTGTTCACTCGTCGGCCCGCTCCGATGCCGAAGGCGCCGAGCGCGGGTCGCTCGACAGGAGTGACTTGAAACGCAATTCAGCTTTGCTTGTCCGGCGGAGTCATCACAACCTCCTAGTACCTATATACCGGGCCCTACAACGCCAGTCATACGCCCGTGTTGAAATCGGCGCAAGTGGAAAATTGTCGAAACCGAGGTGGGGCAAGGGCGGCAGCCAACCGCTTCGAGAAATCTTCGCTATTGTTATTCTTTGATGGCGCTGCCAGGTTTAACGAGGCGATGCGGCGCTTTCGCGGATCAGCTTTTCCACGCGTTCCACATCCGCAGGCACGTCCACGCTGATCGCATCGTAGGTGGTTTGCACCACGCGCATCGCGATGCCATTTTCCAGCCAGCGGAGTTGTTCGAGTTGTTCCACACGCTCGAGATCACCCGGTGGAAGCGTGGGAAAATCGAGAAGCGCGTCGCGCCTGTAGGCGTATAGCCCAAGATGCTTCCAGTGCTGCGCTGTAACCGCTTCTCCGCGATCGCGCACCCAGGGAATCGGTGCGCGGGAGAAATAGAGCGCGTCGCTATCGAAATTCCGGACCACCTTGACGACGTTGGGGTCCATGATGTCATCCTGCTGAGCGATCGCGGAGCATGCCGTCGCCGTCTGAATCGATTCGTCCTCCAGAATGCCGGCGATGACCTCGTCCACGGTTCCTGGATCGATTAGAGGTTCGTCGCCCTGCACATTCACGTAAATTTCAGCAGGCACGTGGGCGGCAACTTCCGCAACCCGGTCTGTGCCATTGCGATGATCGCGGCGAGTGAGAATTGCCTCGCCGCCGAAGGATTCCACGGCTGATTTGATGCTGCCTTCGTCCGTCGCCACAATCACTCGGGAAACCAGTTGCGCTTGGCGAACGCGCTCCACCACGTGTTGGATCATCGGTTTGCCCGCGATGGACGCCAACGGCTTGCCGGGGAAGCGCGTAGACCCCTGCCGCGCCGGAATTACGGCCAGCACCTTTACAGATTCGGATTTCGCCATCACCGGCTCCTGGCACCAACTCCCTCATGATATCACCGAGCCTAAAAACTCTGTGTAGCGCCACCCCTTCGCGGTGGCATTTTCTTGCGCCGATTGCCCTCCGCCTGCCCGACGCCGAAAGGGAGCCAGCCCTCCGCAATCGCGTCAAACTCTTCGCCGTCATCCCGAGCGGAGTGTGCCGGTTTTTCTCTTCCCGTTCGTCGCGTATTTGCCATGAACGGCAGGCACACGGAAGGAAGGGCTCCGGGGTCGACGGTTAGTCGAGCCCGGGAGATCAGACGAATCTCTCTTCGATGTCACCACAAGCCGCGATCTCTTACCAGATCGGCGTTAGACTGGTGCGGCTCTTACGGAGGTTCGTGTGCTCGATCCGCACGCCGAGTATTCAGAATATCTCGCAGCTCGTCTTGCTGCAGCCTCCAAAGAAGAACGCATTCACCGTCGGATCGGAAACTTCAAGCTCTTGACGATCGCTGTCGGCCTCGCCGTCGTCTGGCTGGCCTGGGAACGCGCGCGTTTTTCTTCCTACTGGGTATTCGCGCCGGTGGCAATCTACGCGCTGCTTGCGATTTTGCACGAACGAACACTGCGCGCTCGCGCTCGCGCCGAAGCAGCGGCCGCCTTTTATCGTCGCGGCATCGCCCGAATCGAAGATCGCTGGGCGGGAACCGGCGAATCGGGTGACCGCTTCCGCGACCCGAAGCACGTCTACGCTGACGATCTCGATATCTTTGGCCGCGGCTGCCTTTTCGAGCTGCTTTCCACCGCGCGTTTGCCCATGGGCGAAAGCCGCCTCGCGGAGTGGCTGCGCCAACCCTCTTCGACCGCTGACATGCGGGAGCGTCACGGTTCCGTCACCGAACTGCGCGAGAAAACTCCGCTGCGCGAAGACATTGCCGTGGTCGGCAGCAACTTGCGCGTGCGGCTGAATCCCGAATCGCTGATCGGCTGGGCAGAGTCCGGTACGGTTCTTTCGCCGCATCCTGTTCGGCTTCTGACCGTGGCTTTATCCCTGTTTATCATCGGCGGACTTCTGTACTGGGTGAACACTGGCAATTATTTGCCGCTGCTGATTGGCGCGGTACTCGCATCCATCGTTAATGCGATTTTCCGGCGCCGCATCAAAACAATTCTCGGAAACTTTTCCGCGAACGCGGATGGCATCCTCTTGTTTGCCCAAATTCTCGCCAGGATCGAAGCAGAACCGTTTAGCGATCCTCACTTGCAAAAGCTCTCCGCTGAACTCAGACGCGAGAGTGCTTCCGCCTCGGGCGCCATCCGCAAGCTGGGCCGGCTCGTCTTCTGGATCGACGCGCGCGCTAGCCTGATCGGCGCGATGCTCGAGTGGCTGGTGCTCTACTCCGTCCAGCTGGCTACGGCCGCCGAGGCATGGCGCAGGAAATACGGCCGCAGGATGCGCGCCTGCGTCGAACTCACCGCCGAAATGGAAGCCCTGCTTTCGCTTGCGGCGTACTCGCACGAGCACCCCGCCGATCCTTTTCCGGAAATAGTAGAAGCGCCTGGCCGCGAAGCAATATTCGAGGGCGAGGAAATCGGGCATCCCCTCATACCCACCGCGCGATGTGTCCGAAATAGTGTCGCGCTCGGCTCCGCCACGCGCGTGTTGCTCGTTAGTGGCTCGAATATGTCTGGCAAGAGTACTCTCCTGCGAACGGTCGGCGTCAACGCCGTGCTCGCCTTCGCCGGTGCACCGATCCGAGGGAAAGTGCTACGCCTCACGCCGATGGCTCTCGGAACGCGCATTCGAACCGGGGATTCTCTGCAAGAGGGTCTTTCGAATTTTTACGCTGAAATCTTGCGCATTCGCAAAGTCTTCGAATTAACAAGCGAAGAAAAGCCCCTATTATTTTTGTTCGATGAGCTGCTCGAAGGAACGAATTCGCACGAGCGCCGCCTCGGCGCGGAATGCCTGGTCCGCGCCTTCATCGACGAGCGCGCGATTGGAATGGTCACCACGCACGATCTCGCGCTCACCGACATGGCCGCATCCATAGGAAACATCGTACGCAACGCTCATTTTCAGGATTACATCGAAAACGGAGAAATGCGCTTCGACTTCAAGCTGCGCGAAGGAATCGTCACCAAGAGCAACGCCCTCGAACTCATGCGCCTCGTAGGCCTGAGGGTGTAAGCGCGCCCGGCGAGTCGGGATCATCAATTTTCACGCTCCGACTTAGAACAGACACCGAATGGAAGGCGTGCTAGTAGCCAAGGATGGAAATCAGAACGTCTGCGGCCAACCACCGCAACTTTCAAGTGCGACCCGTTTGCGGGCGCTTATTTCGTGTCGATTTGGGCGCGCTGCAGACGGTCGGAATAGTCGATGTAGAGCGTCTTCCACTCGGAGTAAAAGTCGAGCGCGGCCAGCCCCGCTTCGCGGTGGCCGTTGCCCGTGTTCTTGGTCCCGCCAAACGGCAAATGGGTCTCCGCGCCAATGGTAGGAGCGTTCACGTAGACGATCCCGGTTTCGAGGTCGCGCAGCGCCTGGAAGGACTCGTTCACGTTCCGCGTGTAAATGGCGGCGGACAATCCATATTTCACGCCGTTGGCGATTTCGAGAGCATCTTCGAAAGTGTCGAATGGAATCACGCAAACAACCGGCCCGAAGATTTCCTCCTGGCACACACGCATCATCGGATCGCAGTCAATGAAAACAGTCGGCTCATGGAACCATCCGCGCGCATGCGAGCCAGTTTCCAGGCGATGTCCTCCCGTGGCGGGCTTCGCTCCCTCGGCTATGCCAACTTCGACGTAGTTCATCACCGTTTTGAGCTGCTGCTCGTTGATGCAAGGTCCCATCTGCGTTGTGGCGTCAAGGCCGTCGCCGACCTTCAGCGCTTTCACGCGCTCGACAAATTTCTCCACGAATTTGTGATACACACCCTTTTGCACAGCGACGCGGCTTGCGGCAGTGCAGCGCTGGCCGCTGGTTCCGAAGCCGCCCCACACCGCGCCCTCAATCGCCAGGTCGAGGTTCGCGTCGTCCATCACGATGATGATGTTCTTGCCGCCCATTTCCAGATGGCACTTCTTGAACGTCGGCGCGCAGGCCTCGCTCACGATGCGTCCCGTTTCCGTCGATCCCGTAAAACTGACAAGACCGACGCCGGGATGCGCCAGAAGCGGCGCTCCAGCCGACGGGCCGTCGCCGAAAACAACGTTCAGCACGCCGGCCGGCAGGCCAGCTTCTTCAAGCGCCTTCGCGAGATGGTAGGACGAAAGCGGAGTATCTTCGGCGGGCTTCAACACCACCGTATTTCCGCAAACCAGCGCGGGCATCGCTTTCCACGAAGGAATCGCCATCGGAAAATTCCATGGAGTGATCAGTCCCGCCACACCTACGGGAACGCGCTCGGCCATTGCGAATTTGCTAGGCAGCTCGGAAGGTGTGACGTGGCCGAACTGGCGGCGGCCTTCGCCCGCCATCAGATACGTCATATCAATGGCCTCTTGGACATCGCCGCGCGTTTCGTCGAGAACCTTGCCCATCTCGCGCGTCATGTCCCGCGCGTAATCTTCCTTGCGCTCGACAAGAATCTCTGCGGCGCGGAAAAGAATTTCTGCACGTCTGGGAGCGGGCGTGAGCCGCCAGTGGCGATACGCATTCGCCGCGGCCTCGATGGCCGCAGCGATATCTTCTTTCGCCGAGGCGGGGAACATGCCGACCAGTTCGCTGGTATTCGCGGGATTGCGGTCCTCAAAGGCTTTACCGCTGCGAGCCTCGACCCATTCGCCATTGATATAATTCTTAAACAGAGTAGGGGCAACCGCGGTGGCCATTGTCGTTCCTCCAGTGCTGCCGTTGCGATCAGGCACGAAGTCGGGCGAAATTGTGACGCAAACCTGCGCCCCACGCAAAACTTTAGCCTAGCAACCGCGAGGTTTCGGCGTCAAATGCGCGCGGGCTCCGCACACACTTTAATGATTCGCTGTAGCCGCCGTAGGATTCTGGCTGGATGAAGAAGGCGAGGAGGAAGGTGAAGCCGCCGCAGAGGCAACAGGTCCGCCTCTCGACGACGCCGAGGCTTGCGGCACCGGCACCGCGGAAGGCGCGCTCGATGAAGGAACCGCATTCGGCGAACCGGGCACGATCGGCTTCGGCGCGGAAACGCCGGCAATATCCGATCCTAGACCGAGCTTCTGCAAAGTTGGCGCGTCCAGCTTACCGTTCGCGTCCATGCCCTTGGCGGATTGAAACTTCTGAACCGCCGCGACCGTGCTGGAATCCCATTTGCCGTTCGGTTCGCCCTGATAATAGCCATCGCGGGAGAGAGCGGTCTGGATTTCGGTGATGCGATCAGCGGTAGGCGCCTTCTGCCCGCTCACCCTCTTCACATGATGCCTCTTCGCCTTATGGCGCTTCTTGTGGTGAACAGGTGTTACGGAAGCCGTCGCAGTCGAACCCGTTGCGCGCGGTTGCGCCACGGCGGAAGCGGGCAATGCACAGCATCCAAACGTCAAAGATGCAATGACGACGATAAGCCGCTTCATACGATTGCCCTCCCGACCTACGGCTGCCCAAAACTCGGATGCCCGGCACAGTTTGCGGGTAGCTTCGATTATCCAGCTTTAGCGCGGCGGATTAAAGCCGCGCCTCCCGAGAGCGGACCTATCAGGCAACGGCCCGAGATCGCGGAAACCGAAGCGAGGCACGCCGAATAAGTGCGCGCGAGAATTTCAAAGTGCCCCGCGTGCCGCGCGTCCGATTACTGGCCCTCTAGAAACTCGATCGCTCTGCGAACGATTTCGTAGCGAGCTTCCCACAAGGTGAACGGACGACCATTGATAATGACCATCGATCCCTTTGGAATTCGCTGCGCCGCCCGACGATCACCAAAACGGAGGCCTAGACGCGCCAATCGCTCTAGCACTCGCAGCTCCGGAAGCCCTAACCCGGCAGGCACTTCGGGAAACGCTGCCAGCAATCTTCGTCTCAGCGTCTCAGGATCACCCCACAGCTCGGCGCTTAGAGGTAAGGCTCGGGCTAATGCGCCACTCTCTCGCTGGAAATCAGAATACGTCCAAGGAGGCATTGGATACTGCGCGAAAAACTCATCCTCGTCCATTCACGAATCTCCGACGGCATAAGCCGGGGCTGAGCCGGATATTTCTATTGAGAGGCCGGAACGGTGCCGGCGAGGAATAGCGTTAGCACGCGGTCGGACTGATGACGCGCAACCTTGAAGAGCACGTCCTGACCCGGCTTTAGCTTCGACATTTGCGCGCGATAATCGGCGAACGAATTTACGGGCACGTGATTGACCTCGATAATCACGTCACCACGGGCGAAGCCGACATCCTCGGCAAAACTGGCTGGTTCAACTTCAGTGATTACGGCGCCGCTGAGTTTGGCCATGCCGAGCTTATGGGCCAAGTCCGGAGTAAGCTCCTCGGCATGCAAGCCGAATTGCCCAGGCTCCTCGCTTTGATCGGGCTGCGATTCGTCGTTTTCGGCATTCTGCGGGAAAAGCTTCGAACGATCCGCCACGGTAACGGTGACTTCTTTCGTCTGCTTGTTCCGCACGTAGTGGAGCTGCACGGACTGCCCAATTGGAGTCTGCGCGATGGGATTCACAAGATCGGTACCGCTATGAACGGGCTTGCCGTTTACGTCGGTGATCACGTCGCCCGCCTGTATGCCCACTTTATCCGCGGGGCTGCCAGGTTCGACGGCCTCGACCACGATGCCATACGGCGCGCCTAACTCCTTCATTAGAACTGGATTATTGCTGTTTTCATCCTGGAAGCTGACGCCAATGGACCCGCGAGTAACTTTTCCGGATGTGACCAGCTGGTTGTAGACGGTGATCGCGGTGTTTGACGGCAGCGCGAACCCGACGCCCTCAAATCCGCGGCTTCCCGTATAAATTGCGGTGTTGATGCCGATCACTTCGCCCGCCAAGCTGACGAGCGCCCCGCCCGAGTTACCCGGATTGATGGCGGCGTCGGTCTGAATAAAGCGCTGAAACTGGTGGCCCACGTTCGAGCGGTCTTTCGCGCTTACGATTCCCGCGGTGACAGTCGAGTTCAGCCCGAATGGACTGCCGAACGCCAAGACCCAATCACCCACTTCCACTCCGTCCGAATTACCCAGCTTCGCCACGGGCAAATCGTGATTCGCGTCGATTTTGATGACGGCGAGGTCGGTCTCTTTATCAGTACCAATTACGCGAGCATTGTAGTGAGAGGGGTCACCATCGAGCGCGACTTGGATTTTGGTGGCACCGTCGATCACGTGATCGTTGGTAAGAATGAAACCTCGTTTGTCTACTAAAACACCCGAGCCCAGGCTCCGTTCCGCGTCCGGAGCATTGTCGGGCGAGTTGAAAAAGCGATCGAAGAAATCCTGGAACGGGTCGTTTTGGCCGCGTGGTTCCCTGCCGCCCTTGGGCTTCTCAATTACCTGCGTGGTGGAAATATTGACGACCGCTGGGCCGAGGCTCTTTGATATTTTGGCGAACGCCCCGGACAAGCTCACTGGATCGGGTATCGCGAGCAGCGACGCGCCGTTGGAAGCTTGTGCGCGATTAGCCAGCGCGTGTCCAGAAAAACTAGCGCCAATAATGATGCCGACGCAGAGGGTGAATGCCACCAACAGGGACGCGAAAATTTTTCGGCGCCTAACCCAACTCCACAGCTCCCGAAATTGGATCCCCATCCCCCTGCTCCTTGTCAGACGCGAAAAAGTCTTTGCGATTATAACACTCATTCCGCTGCGGCATCGCCGGGTTCGAACGCAAATGCCAAAATTGATAACGAAGCCAGCACGGCGGTTTCCGTGCGAAGGATGTTTTTCCCAAGTGACGCTTCCGCGAATCCAGACGCCGTGGCGGCCCTAATCTCCCCGTTGGTCCACCCGCCTTCGGGTCCGATGGCGAGAGCGGCAGAAACTTGGTCCCCTTCCCCACGGGCTGCATCCCCGGCCGGGCTCACGACGCCGATCTTGGAGCCGAGGGCCCGATTTCCTGAAGGGGCAGCAAGTATAAGGGGCAACCCTGCAGCCTCCGGGCGTTCCGAAAGGAGGATCTTCAAGCCTCTCGGGTATTTCCGAAATGCCTGCTCGGGAGTTCCAATTTCGTGCAGCACAGGCGGGCGAAGCCGGCGGGACTGCTGTGCGGACTCGAGCAAGATCTTTTGCCACCGCTCACGACGTTTCGCTGCAGCGGCGATGAGAGGCTTGTCCGTACGCGCCGCGGCAACTGGAACAATTTCGTTCGCGCCCAACTCGGTGGCCTTCTCAAGGCACCATTCGAAGCGATCGAATTTCACGAGCGAAATCAGGAGATTGATCCGCAGCGCCGGCTCAGACACGGGAACCGGTTCAACCAGGGCAAATTCGATTCGGCTCTCGCCCTGCTTGCCGAGCGCCACTCGCTCGATCTTTGCCAGCCAGACGCACCGCTCATCGCTGAGTTCGAAAAGCTGACCCGGCTCAGCGCGAAGGACGCGGCCCAAATGGTCGGCGGCTTCGCCTCGCAGGACTGCGGCAGAATCCGAAAAGCCCTCTACAAAAAAGCGGCGGCGCATGCGCGGGATTGTAACGCGTAGAGGAGGAGCAGACTACCGAAGTTGATTACTCTTCAATCCTTAGCGTAGTTCGAATGCGCTCGATCTGCATCTGAGAAATCAATCCATCGGGCCCTTTGCCCCGGAAAACCGTGAATGTCGCCTCGTGCCCATCCTTCCTAAAGAGCGTGAGCTCGACGTAGGGTGCTTTATCAGGGTCCCCAACCTGAAAGCCATGTCTTTCACTGTCGCGAAACCGATAGATCCGGCCTAGTGAGTTTGGGTATGCGAGTGCCTTCGCTAAGAGGAGCGCCGACTCCGCTGCCGCTTCCCTGCGTTGCATGAAAGGAGAAAACTCGGCTGGCGTAGCGTACAGGATGCGGGTTTTCAGAACTTCGTCTGACACGGGCACGCTATTTCCCAGGCTGAGCGAAATATTCCTCTCCGTTTCGAGGTTACCCTGCGCGAGTGTTTGAAGAGTCGTGGCTGACTTCGGGTCCGGGAACCAAATCATTTGGCCAGATCGAAAAATGACGGCAGTTAGAGCCGAGCCTTTTCTCACCTGTGCGATGTCGACCCACGGCACCTCACAACTGTAACCGTAATAGGAGAGCCTGGTTCCCGGAGAGGGATCCGGTCTGATAAAAGGGAGCGGTTGGGGTGTGACGTAGGATTCCGGAACTCGGTGCCCGACGTATCGACTCCAGAAGAAGAAAAATGTTTGCGGGCCCCAAACGGCGACGTAGGCGATAACGAGAAGGGCTAAGCTCCCCAACCCGATCGTCCATTTTACGAGTTGCCTGCTACGCTCAGCTGTCACGCAGACCTCTGTCGATTCTACGGCGGTTGACCAGACGGGCGTGCCGTCGTGCGAGGGCCTGTCACCAAGCTTGCACCTGGCCGCGTGACCAGCGAAATACGTTTCACTCTGCTAAGGCGTAGACTTTCTCCGTGCAGCACAGCGAAGCGAACCCGCAGCGGCAATGGCCCGCGCTTCACCGGCCTTGGCTGATGAAGCAAGTGTGGCACGACCTGCTCTTTATGCACTGGCCGGCCGCGACCGAGCAATTGCGTCCACTGATTCCGGCGGAACTCGAAATCGAATCGTATGAAGGCAGCGCATGGGTAGGCGTGGTGCCGTTTCACATGTCCGGCATTAGGGCGCACCGGATGCCACCCATTCCAGGCACTTCGGCGTTTCCCGAATTGAACGTGCGGACCTACGTGCGAGCGGGAGGCAAATCCGGCGTGTGGTTTTTCAGCCTGGATGCCGCGAATTCACTGGCAGTCGCTGGAGCGCGCCACTTTTACCACTTGCCATATTTTCATGCGCGGATGCATGCGAGGGTCGGACCGAGAAGCGAGATCGAATACGATTCGCATCGGACACATCGCGGTGCGCCGAGCGCGGATTTTCGCGGGTGCTATCGCGCGTTAGATGGCACTGCCTTTCAAGCGAGACGCGGAAGCCTTGAGTACTTCCTCGTCGAGCGCTACTGCCTCTACGCTGCGAGTGGGAACCGTATTTTTTGCGGAGAGATCGACCACGCGCCGTGGCCGTTGCAACGCGCGGAGGCCGAGATAGAGGTGAATACCATGGCACTCGCTAGCGGGATTACTCTGCCAGCTTCAAAGCCACTGCTGCACTTCGCGCGGCACCAGGAAGTGAAAGTGTGGGCACTAGCGCCCGACGTCTTTCGGCATCGTGGTGAGCGGTAGGTGCGGTCAGTTTTTCGATTAGCGCGCTAATCAGAACTTGGCTGAGTAAACAAACTAGCGAACCAGTTTCCATGAGCCGAGGGTTCAATCCAAGGTTTCGGCCTCGAGGTAACTTCTGCTCGTTCGTCTGCGTAGCAATCCAAAAGGGGATTCCACATGGGGGCAAAGATTTGGAAGGTAACGAAGCTCATCTTGGTGGGCTTGTTGGCGCTCGTCGTATTACTGCTCGGCAGCGGTCTTAGCTACCGTGCGTGGTACCAACACCAAGCCGCGAAGATGCTGGCGATCACCACTCCGAACGGGATCGACGAAGCGATGTTCGTGCCCATCCGCGGCACCTTGCAATGGATTACCGTTCGCGGCAGGGACCGTAATAATCCAGTCATCCTCATGATCCATGGTGGCCCCGGCGTGACCCATAGCGGATTCGCCGTGTCATTCGTGCCCTGGGAGAAAGATTTCACGATTGTCCAATGGGATCAGCCCGGCGCTGGCCGGACATTCGAGCAGGAAGGGGATAGATTTCCTCCCGACCTGACAATCGAGAGCATGGCAAGGGACGGCGTCTCGGTCGCTGAGTTCCTCGAGACTCATTTGCACAAGGACAGGATCATTATCCTCGGCTGGTCGTGGGGATCCATTCTTGGAGTTCACATGGTCCAGGCACGACCGGACCTTTTTGCCGCCTACGTCGGCACAGGTCAGATCGTAAAAATGCAGGCTGGGGAGGCAATCGTCTATTCCGATGTGCTCGCTTCGGCGCGACGAATGGGAAACCGCCGCGCAATTCAAGAGCTTGAATCCATTGGACCGCCTCCCTACAAGACGCAGACTGCACTCGGCACTCAGCGGAAGTGGGCCTCTTTGCTCGCCGGCGACAAATCCCCAATCCTTAAGATCGCCGAATTCACGCTGCTGGCGCCTCGAACTTCGCTTCGCGATGCGTGGAGCTCCTTGTACGGAATTGTCGCAAGCCAGAACCATTTCCTCGGCCCGACCATGGAGGGTGAAACGATGAAGGTCGACCTTGCTGCGTCCGACCGGGATTTCGCGATTCCGATTTTCGTCTTTCAGGGTGCCAATGACGACTTCACGCCCGTGCAGCTGGCCGAGGAATATGTCGACGGCATAACGGCGCCACAAAAACAGTTTGTCCTTATCGCGGACGCAGGACATGACGCCATAATTACCAAGAGCGGCGAGTTCCTGCGGCTGCTGGTTCAACAGGTCCGCCCGCTAGCAATCCAGCCTGAGCCGACGACTCGGACGGCGCAGCCACGATAGATAAAGAAGCCTCGGAGGGGGAGCCCAGCATTGCTGCCACCAAGCCATCAGCCGAAGATGTCTTTCACTTTATCGAAGAAGCTAGAGGTGTGCTGGGCAGGCTTGTTTTCCACTTTTACTGATTGACCGAGTTGTTCGAGCAAGCGGTGCTGGTCTTTCGTCAGCTTAGACGGGATCACCACTCGAATGCTCACGTAGAGGTCGCCGCGCCCTCCGTGAGGATTTGGCAAACCTTTTCCTCTTTGGCGGAAGACTTGGCCCGATTGCGTCCCTTCGGGCACTTCGAAATCGTCCTCACCGTGCAGAGTCGGAATCTTGATCTTGGCGCCGAGTGCAGCCTGAGGAAAGCTGACCGGAATCTCGCAGTGCAGGTCTGCTCCCCGGCGCTCGAAAAACGCGTGATCCTTCACTTCGAGAAAAATGTACAGATCACCGGTTGGGCCGCCATTTGCCCCGGGTTCCCCCTGGCCGGTCATGCGCAGGCGCGTTCCCGAATCGACGCCGGCTGGAACGGCGACTTCAATGGTGCGTTCGCGTTCAATGCGGCCCTGGCCCCGGCATTCGGGGCAGGCGTCACGAATCGTTTTCCCGGCGCCGCGGCAAGCGGGGCAAGTTCGCGTGATCGAAAAGAATCCCTGCTGATAAGCGACCTGCCCATGCCCGCCGCAGGTGCGGCAGGTAACCGTTCCGGTGCCGGCTTTGGCGCCGGTGCCGCGGCAGGCCTCGCAATTTTCATGACGCGAAATCCGAATTTTGGTGTTTACGCCGACAGCGGCCTCGTCAAACGTAAGGGACATGTCATACCGCAGGTCGGCGCCCCGCTGTGCGCGCGAACCTCGGCTTCGGCGTCCGCCGCCCGCGGCCTGGTCGAAGCCAAAAAGATCGCCCAGGATGTCGTGAAATTCTTCGAAGATGGTGGAATTGAAGCCGCTCGACTCGAAGCCGCCGTGTCCACCCAATCCGGCATGGCCAAAACGGTCGTAGACCGGCCGCTTTTGCGGGTCGGAGAGTACGCTATACGCTTCCGAGGCCATGCGAAAATTCACCTCGGCTTCTTCTTTTTTCTCCGGATTGCGATCGGGGTGCCATTGCAACGCCGCTTTTCGGTAGGCGGATTTGATCTGATCTGAAGACGCGTCGCGGGTGACGCCGAGTACCTCGTAGTAGTCCAATTGGCTTCCGTTAGCCATCCCTACGCTTACACTCTTTTCCGCAGGGGAAAGACTCTCGCTTCCCTGCAACTGCGCTCACGACTTGAAACGCCGCGCCAGCTGAAGCTCCACGCGCACCTAGGATGCCGATTCGCGCTTTACAACTTGCGCGGACCGCTCCTCTGGCGCGGTGGCCACGCGAACCATTGCCGGACGCAAAACCTTCCCGTGAAACAAGTAGCCGGCCTGCAGCTCGTCAATGATCGCCCCCTCGGCATATTCGGAGGTCTCCACCTGCTCGATGGCATGATGAAAATGCGGATCGAATTGCTTGCCCGCGGTTTCCATGCGCACCAAGCCTTGTTTGGCGAGCACATCGTTCAGTTGGCGCTCGATCAGCTCGAATCCCTTGCGATATTCGGCGCTGGCCGAACCCGGATCCGTGGCGAGCGCGTGACCAAAAGCATCGAGCACCGGAAGGATACGTTCGGCGAAGACTTCGACACCCCGATGGTGATCTTGATGGCGCTCTCTTTCAATTCGCTTGCGGTAATTCTCGAAGTCCGCTTGCCGACGAACGAGGGTATCCGTTAGTTCCTGCTTCTCAGCGAGCAGCTTTTGTATCTGCGCTGCCAGCACATCGCTTCCGGACGCCCCCGATTGCTCAGAGGCGGAATCGGCGGCGCCGCTTCCAGCGGGCCGGGCCTCCTTCGGGCTCGCGTTTTCGTCTTGGCGATCTTTATGCGGCATGATGGAAATTCAATCCCCTTCTTGGCTCTCCGAAAAAAACTGCGCCATAAACGCGACGGCGGTAATCACGCGTTCGTAATGCATCCGCATCGGCGCCAGGATTCCGAGCGTTCCTTGCACCTGATCATTGGACGAATACGACGCGGACACGAGCGCAAGCTGTTTGCCAGCGCTGGGCATTTTGTCCAGTCCGAGTTCGACGTGCACCGGTTCGGGCGCCTCGATGCAGCCGCTCAGGAGCGCGATCAGGCGGTCTTTTTCCTCGATGGCCTCCAGCAGGTCGCGCAATTGCTGCTGGTCGGTAAACTGGACTGCCGCGGCGAACTGCGCGGCGCCGTCGGTATAAATTTTGCGCTCGGTGCTGTTGCCGAGCACAGCCGGATCGCAGAGCATCAGCGCATCGCCCGCAAGGCGGCCGTACTGCTGCCGGTCGCGCTCGATCTGCGCGCGAAGGTCGGCGCGCATCGCCTCGAGCGTCCAGCCTATATAGTGCCGGTTGATATGATCGGCTACGCGGTCAAGATCCTCCTGGCTAAATTGACGCTCCGGCCGAATCAGCTTATCCCGCGTGGCGCCCCCTGTGGTTACCAGCACCACGAGGACGCGATGATCAGGAACAACGAGGAAGCGCACATGTTCAACCATGCTGCGGGCCAGGGGCGGCGAAATGAAGATGCCGAGACCTCGCGAAACCGCCGAGAGGACTTGGCTGGCGCGCTCCATCACCGCTTCCGGAGTTTCAGCAGCTTCCAGTTCGCGGCGTATCCACTGGCGGTCCTCGGGACTTGCCGTGGCCTGCGCCGCCACCTGCTCGACAAAAAAGCGATACGCGGCGGCCGTGGGCACGCGACCGGCCGACGTGTGGGGTTGGTGGAGATAGCCGCCCTCCTCCAGTTCCGCCATTACATTCCGGATCGTGGCGGGGCTCAGAGACTCTACATGGCGCTGGGCGGCGCTGCGCGAGGACACGGGTTCGCCCGTTTCGATATACGTGCGGACGATGTCGGTCAAAATTTGCCGGTGCCGCTTTTGCTGTAGCACGATAGGGCTCATGGGCCAGCCAAATCCCCTGGCGCGGAGTAACGCGCCTACCAACTGCTCTTATGCCTATTTTACCCTAATAAAATTTTAGTCGTCGGGAAGACTTGCGTCAACTTTGCCGGGCAGCTCGTTGCGAGGAAGCACCGGCGGAAAAAACAGCCACGCGCCTCAAAATAAATATCGGGCACAACCCACGAGGGCCGTGCCCGATGCATTGAAGAAAAGCCAGTAGGGAGGGTTAGTCGAGCAGCGCACCCGCTTCGGGCATTTGCAGCTTGGCCTTGGCCAGAGCGCGGACGATATTTGTTTCGACATTCTGTTCGGTTGTGTTGCGCACAGTAGCCAGTTCGCTCACCAGGAGAAATTTCGCGCGCTCCAGCATCTTCTTTTCCCGGAAAGAGAGCGGCTTTGTGCGGCTGAGAGCGACCAGACCTTTGAGAACGGCTGCGACTTCCATCAGGGAGCCTGTGCGCATCTTATCCGAATTTTCCTTGAAGCGGTGCTTCCAATCGTGATGCGAAGCCGATCGGCCTTTTTCAAGGTATGACAGTACAGCACCGGCTTGAGTTGAGCGGATCACGGGTCGCAATCCCACGTTTTCCACATTTCCTTGTGGGACCATTACCTTCAAACCGCTCGAGAGTATGCGCAACATGTAAAACCGTTCCGACCTGCCGTTCACATAACCGAAACTGATCTGTTCGATCAGTCCTACACCATGATTCGGGTAGACAACCTTCTCGCCTAGCTTAAAGTCCATAAGTGGAAGTTCCCTCCCCCAAGCTACTGCTAGAAGTTTAGGCGTGCGTAACTGGTGCGTCAAGTTATTCCGGCAAATATCTACAGGATTTAGTGGGTGGGAAGTCGAGGTTTTCGAGGCAGTTTGGCAGCGCAATTGCCCTATAATCGTCGCGTGCTGATCCTCGCCTTAGACACCTCTTCGCCCTCCGGGAGTATAGCCGTACTGGAAGACAACAAAGTGATCGGGACGGTTTCCACTTGGACGAGCGAAGTTTATTCTTCGCGGATGTTTCGCCATCTCGATTTCTTGCTTGGCGAACTCTCATTGAATCCAAGGGAGTTCGATCTTTTTGCCGTGGCGGTGGGTCCTGGATCGTTCACGGGATTGCGCGTCGGGCTCACAGCGGTGAAGGGCTGGGCGGAGGTCTACGGCAAGCCGGTTGCCGCGATCAGTGGACTCGAAGCCATCGCGGCTCAATCACGTTCTCCAGATTCACTGCTAATCGCTGCTACTGATGCTCGCCGCGGGCAAATCTATTGTGGACGCTACTACCGGCGGACCCAGACTCAGGAGGGCGAAGGTCTCGTTCTCGATGACGAAGAACGTGTGATGGACCCAGAAGAATTTATCGACGCTCTCGCGGGAATCGGGGACGATTGTCCGTTCACTGTCGTAACTCCGTTACCTGACCTTCTATCCAAAATACTCTCTGATCATAAGGCGCTGCCGGCACCGCGCGAGCCCAGAATCGATGAGGTGTCGCCAATTCTCGCTCCCCACGTTGGACGCCTTGGCTACGTTCGGGCGCAACGCGGCGATCTTGATGATGCGCTCACGCTCGCGGCCAGCTACATCAGGCGCACGGACGCCGAGCTAAAATGGAAAGCGCCGAGTGGAATTTGAAGCTGCGCCCGATGGGAGAGGGTGATGTCGATGCCGTGGTCAAAATCCAGGTGGCATCCGCGGAAATAGCTCAATGGACAGCGCGCGATTATGCGCGGCTCTCCGCCAACGGAATGATGGCATGGGTTGCCGAATTGGGAGGAGCGATCGCCGGCTTTTTGGTCGCGCGCCGCATCGCCGCCGAACTTGAAATACTAAACCTTGCAGTTCGGCCAGATGCGCGCCGGCGCGGCATTGGCCATGCTCTTATCCAATTTGCATTTGAGTGGGGCAAGCAGTTCGACGCGAAGAGCACGTTTCTTGAAGTTCGCGCCTCGAATCAAGCTGCCCTGCAATTTTACAAACGGCACGGATTTGAAGAAACAGGACGCCGGCCTCTGTACTACTCCAATCCAGTAGAAGATGCGCTGGTGCTCACCGCCCCCATTTCTTAAACCCGCCGCGACGCTCGATGCGATCCTTTGCTGCTAGAATGACCCCGTGAAAACGTACGACGTTGCGATCATCGGCGGCGGAATCATCGGCGTAACGATTGCCTTAGAACTGGCCCGCGAGAAGCTGGCAGTTCTGGTGTTGGATCGCCAGCAGCCGGGACGTGAGGCGTCATGGGCCGCCGCCGGAATGCTATCCCCCGCGCCTGATTCTCCTCGCGACGTGCCGCTAGTCCCATTGTCACGGCGAAGCCTGCAGCTTTATCCAGAGTTTGTTGCCACCATCGAGGACGAATCGGGCAAACCGACCGGCTACGCCCGCAGCGGAGCACTCGAGATTTTCTGCGGGGCGAACGGCCACGCCGACCGTGATGCCACGGTCGCCGAACATCGCCGCTTAGGCCTCTCAGCCGAACCGATGGCGCTGGAAGCAGCGAGGCAGTGGGAAACGTCGATCGGACCCTCAGCCGCGGCAGCATCGTGGTTGCCGGATGAGGGCACAGTTGAGCCTCGTTTGCTGATGGACGCTGCACTAAGTGCGACTCAGCATCATGGAGTTGAAATCCGCTCGGATTGCGAAGTGACCGGGCTTCTGCAACGGGACGGGCGTTGTTCGGCATTGGTCGCGCGCGGCGAGCATATTGTGGCCGGCGCTGTGGTTATCGCCGCCGGTTGTTATTCGGCTCAAATCCTGAAAGGGAGCACTTTTGCATCTTGCGCGCCGACTCGCCCGGTGCGCGGGCAGTTGCTCGGCCTGCGGTCGGATAGTGTAAGGCTCCGCCGTGTGGTCCGCTCGCATCGAGCATATCTGGTACCTCGCGGGGATGGGCGCATCGTGGCAGGCAGCACGCTCGAAGAGGTGGGTTTCAAGAAGCAAGTCACCCCGGCGGGCATCAGCCACGTGTTGGAAGGAGCGCTTGAGCTGTGTCCCGCCCTTGCCGAGGCCGAAGTGCTGGAAACGTGGTCTGGTTTGCGCCCGGGTACGCCCGACGACCTTCCGATAATCGGACCTACTGAAATCGAAGGGCTGCTGATCGCCACCGGACACTACCGTAACGGAATTCTTCTAGCCCCAGTTACGGCAAGACTCATACGAAACTGCCTCACACGGCAGCACACGGACTTTGATTCGCAGCCCTTCTCCCCGCTGCGATTCGCGCAGCAAGCTCGGGCCGCGACATAGATGGGGCGTGGAATTTCAAACTCAGTCAGAACGGGATTCGGCTTCGCTGGGGCTCGCGATTCGGTGGGCCGGCGAGTGCGGAGGCCTGACCCGGTCCGGTGAATTGGACCTTATCCGCTTCTAAATAAATCGGGCGTTCGATCACCGCTTCCAAATTCGACCCGCGCGGTAATTCGGCGTCCGGGCCCCGCGTCAGCAAGACCGCCCCAAGACCGGCAACCGCTCCGATGCCGGCCCCAATTCCAACTCCCTTGCCGATATTGCCGGCGGCGGCTCCGACACCCGCGCCAATGCCAGTGCCAGCCTCGGTGGACCGGATGACTGTGCCCACATCCGATGTCTTATCGCTGTCTCCGACAATTTGTCCTTCCTTATTGACGGTTTCTCCGCCGCCAGTGCCTGCTCCGTTGGGCATAGCGTTCAGATTCACCATGTAGCCATTCGGGAGAATCATCTCGGTGAGCTTCATCATCAATTCTCCGCGACCCTTGATCCTTCCAGGCCGCTTGGATTCGGTGATTTCGCCGCTCACGTAGGAGCCGGCAGGAATTACAACATGGCCATCCACCATCACGGGGAAAATCGTTTCGAAGTAGACGGGATCGCCCGGTTTGGTAGTGCGCGTCGAAATTGCGTTGTGCAACACCAGCGGAATATGAGTGCCGGATGCCACCTCTATTTGCGCTTTCTTGGCGATGGCCTCTGGCGAAGCCTTGCTCGTAGCAGCGGAAGCCGACGAGGCTGCCGATTGCTGAGAGGGCTGGGACGTCGAGGCGGGCGACGAAGTTGCTTGCCCAGTAGCACCCGGCGATGCACTCCCTGGTTGCTGCGCAGTCGCAGCGGCAACGAATATCAGAGCGCAGAAGATTGCACTCGCTCGAGACCAACAGGTCTGACGACTTCTCATGATTTCTCCTCCAGCGGCCGTGCTTCCAATGATGCCTCGCCGAATTGCGAGGATGCCTGAAGGACAAAAGCCGCGATCGCCGCGTCTCTGTGGCTTGTCGGAATTTCCGTCGCACGCTATATCAAGAAGACAGTCTGCCCGCTCAGATCAAATCGTTTGCGGCACCGAATGTTGCGGCATGCAACCATATTGTCAATGCGCACCATATACGACCGCGCTTTGGCGAATTGCTTTCTGTCTTCCTCGTTGGCCCCGCCGGGAGGCTGGGCCTTCTTCGTCCGAACCATCCAGCGCACCGGAAATGTGCCCTCTTGCCGGCAGTGCGGACACACCATCGGTATCTGCTTTGTTTCTTCCTTCTCGTCGTAGAAACGCTTCTCGTCCATTTGCCCCCGCACTATCAATTCTGCCGATTCGATCGCGCTTGCTCAAACCCCTAATGCATTCCGTCCAAGGTCACAAATTTAAATCCGGCATCCTTCCACCTCGGAAGCCAATATTCCAGCGCGGCGACCGTGTGGCTGCGGTCTCCATTCACCACTCGATGATCGCCGTCATGCAGAAGGACAATATCGCCTCCGCGCACGCGGCGCAACCGCTGGGCTACCCGCTCGGCGGGCTGTGGCTTCCAGTCTCGCGCCCACCGCGACCACATCACCACCCCGCGATCGCCCCGCTTTCGCACGATCCCGCCAAGCATCGGGCTTCGGAAGCCAAATGGGGGACGCATCCACCGCGGCTTTTTGCCGGTCGCCGCCTCGATTGCATCGTCGCAGCGATTCAACTCCTCTGCAATTCTTGCCGGCGAAAGAAACGTTAGCGCCGCGTGACTATTCGTGTGATTCCCCGTAGTGTGACCGCGGGCCGCAATCTCTCTGGCAAGCGCCGGCTCTGCGCGCACCCATTCCCCGATTAGAAAAAACGTCGCTTGTACATGGTGACGGTCGAGGACGTGCAGCAGCCGCGGAGTGGCCGTAGGATTCGGGCCATCGTCAAAGGTGAGCGCGATGGTGGAATCGCTTCCAGTCCTCCGAATTGTGGCGCCGAATAACTCCGAAGAGGGACCAACCGCAGCCCAAGCAAATATTCCGCCCGCCGCGCAAACTCCGCCGCAAGCCGCTAACACAGGAATCTCGTGCATCGCTTACGAATTTTCGCACTGCCGCAGACAAAACGCTACCGAATGGGATTCGCTCGCGCCGTTTGGTACCATTCGCGCAACACCGAGCCGCGAATGCCCCTTCCTTCGACACCCAAAACAAAATTCCCTGCCTGGCTCCGCTGGGCCGCGCTGTTGTGGCTCGTCATCTGGATTCCGGTGTATTGGCGGACATGGGGCGCGTCGAATTTTCTGCACCTGTGCGATATCGCCGTGATCTTGACCTGCATGGGCCTATGGTTTAACAGCGCCCTCCTGATTTCAAGCCAGGCGGTTGCATCGCTTCTCCCGGATGCGGCATGGGCGATAGTAGCGGGATCGAAATTGTTTCTCACGCGTCCACTGGTTTCAGGAACCGAGACCTTTTTCGATCCCCATTACGCGTTATGGATACGACTCCTTTCGCTTTACCACCTGGTGATGCCGCCGCTGCTGCTCTGGGCAGTATATCGCGTGGGCTACGACCGGCGCGGCTGGGTGCTTCAATCCGCGATCGCGCTCCCCGCATTCGTCGCCGCGCGGTTCACTTCTCCGGCTGACAACATCAACTTCGCCTTCATCGACCCATTTTTTCATAAGCAGATTGGGCCCGCGCCGGTTCACGTTATCTTGAGCTGGTTATTCATGGTCTTCGTCGCCTATCTCCCCGTGCATGTGCTGCTGAAACGTGCCTTCCGCCCGCCCATCAACGGCGAATCTGTTGCCCGCGCGTCCGGATAAGATCAACGCCTGGCCGTAATAACGATATAAAATTACTGCGATCGTCAGACGAAATTGGGGGCGCGCAGCACTTGCGCTGGCAGTCCCAGCCAACCGTGATGAGAGTATTAGTCGGCCGATTCGGGCGCAGCCGGAACACTCTCTTGCACGACCGGAGTGGTTGGCGGCGTAATTGTGCGTTGCGACGGCTTTGCAGGCAGGCGGATGTGAAACGATGTACCCACGCCCGCTTCGCTTTCCACCGAAATGTGCCCGCCGTGATTGCTGACCACCGCCTGCACGATCGCCAGGCCCAACCCGGTGGCGTGCTGCTTCGTAGTGTAATAGGGACTGAACAAACGCTCGCATTCCTGCGGCGTCAATCCAGTTCCAGTGTCGGAAACTTCCAGTTCCACAGTGTCGTCTGCGCTCGCTTGTGCGCAACATCAGAACGCCGCCGCCCGGCATTGCATCCATGGCATTCAGTATCAAGTTATCGAGCGCGCGGCGCAGAAGCCCTGCGTCCGCCTGAATCGAAGGCAGATTCTCTTCCAAGTGCAGCTTCTGGCGTGATCGGCGGCCTGCCAACCGCCCCAAACTCACCCTCGTATCCTTTGACGATTCCCCGCACAAGCTCGTTCAGATCCACCGCCGCTAGTTCCGCCTGTGGCAGCGACGCAAATTCGCGGAAATTCCCGACGATTGTTTCGAGCTTTGCAATTTCCGAGAGCAGTTCGGCCACCTGAGCGCTAGACGCCTCGTTCGACTCGTTGGGACTTCTGTTCTTGGCCACGCTGAACGCTTTCCGCGGCGGTTTGAAGCGCCAGCAGCGGACTCTTTAGCTCGTCAGCGAGTCGCCGCGCGAGCTCCTGCCATGAGGCGGTGCGCTCCATCTGCACCAGAAGATCGCGCTGTTCACCCAAGCGCGCAGTCATGCGGTTGAAAGCCAGCGCAAGCTGACCGATTTCGTAGGTCCCGCTAACATTCGCGTGTGTATTTAACTTCCCTTCCGATACGTCGCGCGCGCAGGCCTCCAGCTTCTTTATCGGATTCGTCACCGCTGCCGCGCCCCACCAGCTCAGGACTAGTCCGAACAGCAACCCGGCCGCCCCAATCGCCGCTGTTAGCAAAAGAAGCCGCCGCTCGACCCAGGCAGCTTCGCGCTGCGAGCTTCCTACCAGCAGCACGCCGAGGACTTCGCCCTGTCGTCCCAGCAGCGGCATGGCCTGAAAAGTTTCGGCGCTCGCGGCGTCAGGTGTCCAAGCGATGCGAAACGTCTGCCTGCCCGGATGCTGCCGCTGCTGCTCGATCGCAGCCGCAAGCCGCTCGCCCTGGAGTATAGGCCCCGATTCGCCAATTAAATCTGCCGCCTCGAAGCTCGAATCGAGGTTCAGATACAGCAGCGCACGCATGCCCGCGGGCAATACCAGGCCCGACAAGAGGGCTTTTCCTACCCGCGCTCCGCCAAAAATGTAGAGATCCTTGTCTCCCACGCGTACCGTCGAAACGGACATCAAGCCCAGCGCCGGACCGTCCTGCGTATCCACTCTCGCAAGGAACGCGCCTCGAGCCGCCCAATCTTGCGGCTGCACCAACCAGTCCATTTTCGTGCCGAAGTGCGAGGGCCACTCGTTGGAGGAAATAATCGACCCGTCGTTCGAGACCAAATCAAGAAAATCGAGTTGGTGAGCCTGCGAAACGCCACGCGCATCATTTACGTAGACCGAAACGTCCGCTTGCGGACGGCTCAGCTCGATCGCCATACGCACGGTGGCCTCCGCGTCCGCGATGGCCTGTACCTGGTGAACCACATCTTGCCCGCGCCGTTCGAACTCACGCTGGAATTGCCCGAGCAGCGCTTCGCTATGGCGCCGGTTTGACTCGTCCAGCGTCCGGCGCGTCAGAATGATTACACCTGCAGCCACCGCCCCCACCGAAAGCAACAGCGCCAGCATGAAAAGCACGAACAGCTTGGTGCGAAATGTCACCGCAAATTCCCCTCAACCACAGCTTCAGCCAAGGCTTTTCTTCCTCCCTTTTTCTTCGCTTCGCGGTTCGTCCGCATCATATCCCAACGCAACCTTCAGCGAGCCGGAGATTTCCATCCCCTGCGCTTTGTTGCGAACATCGCGAAGCGATTTGCGGCACGCCAAGATTCCGAATCGCGACGGCGAATACGATAAAATGCGCCGGGCGTTCCCGCGACCGGCCCGCTGTATGGGTGCCGCCGCGAATCCGATGAATCGATACCTGCGACTAGCGGCTCCTCTTCTGGTACTCGCCTCCGGATTATCCGCCGGCGGCCAGCGCGCCACGCACCCTCGCCACTCGCAGCGAAAATCCGCCGCTCCGGCGCCCCCTGCCTCCGTGGAAAACACTCAACACGTCGACGCAATCCGCCAGAACAATTTGGGGATGGCGTTGATGGATCGTCATCAGTTTGCGGAGGCGCTTGGGAAATTCCAGACGGCATGCGTGATGAATCCGGCCTCCGATACCGGCTGCCTGAACATGGGCATCGCTTTTCTGAACATGCGGCAGTTCGAAGACGCCCAGCGCGTGCTCGCCAAATCTGCCGAGCGTGATCCGAAAAGTCCGCGCGCCTGGTTCAGCCTGGCTCTGCTCGAAATCGCGACGGGCAACCCGCAGGGCGCCGCTCCGGATTTCGAAAAGGTTGCCGCGATTGATCCAAACGATGCCGATACGCAGTACTTCATCGGATACTTAGCGTCGCAAAGGCAACAGTACGACGTAGCCGCCACCGCCTTCCAACACGCCATTGCCGTCGATCCCTTCCACGCCTCCGCGCAAGAGGGATTGGCTGATGCCGAGCAGCACTTGGGCGACACAGATGGCGCGACAGCGCACCGTCAGCGCTTTCAGCAAATCGTTTCCGAACACCTCGGCAAGCCGATTCGCCTCATATACGGCGAAGAAGGGAAATATTCTCTGGCTCGGGAAATGAATGAGCCCGAGCCGGTGCCGCCCGCCATCGCCGTCCATTTCGTCAATGTCACTTCCATTGCCGGATTGCCATTTCAGACGGCAACCAGCCGCGAGATCAGGCGCCGAGCCGCGCAAGGCAGGCGCCCAGCCGTCCCGGCAAACGATACCCAGGAAGCGTCAGAAACGCTCGGGCATTTCCTCGGCAGCGGGGCATGCGTGTTCGATTATGACGGCGATGGTCGTCCGGATATTTTCCTGCCTGACTCGGACGGCAAGGGCGATCCGGCGCTCTATCGCAACATCGGTAGAGGAAAATTCGAGAATGTCACCCAAGCGGCCGGCCTCGCTTTTCAGGGTGAAGGAATGGCCTGCGCCGTGGGCGACTACGACAATGACGGCCATCCCGACCTCGCCTTCACGTCCGGCAACGAAGTCATGCTCTTTCACAACGAAGGAAATGGCGCGTTCAAGGATGTCACCGAAGAGGCAGGGCTCCGCCATGGTGAACCCGCAAACGCGCTCGCCCTCGGTGTGACCTTCGTTGACTACGACGGCGATGGCGATCTCGATCTTTACGTCACGCGATTCAACAATTTCCCCCTCCCGCATCCCGCCCAGCCATTTTCGTTTCCCGAAGATGCCGAGCCGCCGGGAAACGTTCTCTGGCGCAACCAAGGGGACGGCCATTTTGTCGATGCGACAAAGGACCTGGGACTGCGAGGCAGCGCCGCATCGGTTGGCGCGCTCGGAATTAATCTGCAAAACCCCGGCACGATCAACCTCGTATTGACTGCCTGGCAGAAATTTCCATCCGTGCTCGTTAGCGGGCTGGACGGCAAATTTCACGACACAAACCCTTGGGCCATCAGCATGCCGGGGCCCACAGCCGGCATTGCGGCCCTCGACTTCGACGGCGACGGCCGGATGGACTTGGCTTTCACCCATTGGGCGCCTCCAGGCCTGACCATTTGGCATAACGTTGGCGGCAGATCGTTCGAACGCCTTCCGCTCGTGGGCCCCGACTGGATGCGCGGATGGGGAATCGCCGCGCTCGATTATGACAATGACGGCTGGGTTGACCTCATTGCCGTCGGAGAAACCTTCGCCGGTGAAGGACGAATCGTTCTCCTGCGCAATGAAGGCGCCGCAGGCTTCCGCGACGTCACGCATGAAACCGGGTTGGACAAAGTCGTCCTCCATAATCCGCGAAGCGTGATCGCCTTTGACTACGATGGCGACGGCGCTCCCGATTTGCTGATTACGCAGAATAATTTGCCGCCCGTTTTGCTGAAGAACGTAGGCGGCAACAAGAACAATTGGCTGAAGATTGCCGCTGTCGGTGACGCGGACAACTCCATGGGAATTGGCGCCACCATAGAAATCTTTTCCGGCGCCAGGCGCCAGACTTGGCAGATTGCCGGAGCAACGGGATACCTTAGCCAGGGACCGCCGGAGGTTCTTGCCGGACTCGGCATGAATAGCTTGGCCGACGTCGTCAAACTGCATTGGCCGTCCGGGCTGCTGCAGGACGAAATTCAAACCCCCGCCGACGTTCGTAGCCCCATCGCGGAAACTGATCGGTCTGAAAATCCGCGCTAAATTTATTCAGAAGACTTTGCACGCGCCGCAGCGGGTGACGACTGCGCGCGCAGGTGGTCGAGAAATGCTTGTTGCAACCGGGTGGCGGACTTCCCTTTTATCGTGACGGCGCCGATGGTGCGGGCCGCGCGGTCGTCGGACAGCGGCACAAACCGGCAGCCGGGCCGCTTCTCCAGAGCCATTTCCGGAATGATGGAAACGCCGAAGCCAGCGCTTACCATGCTCAGAATGCTGCTGAACTGGCCGCTCTCGAAAATAATCTGCGGATTCAAGTGCGCGCGTTTGCACGCGGCAATCGCCGTTTCGCGAAAGCAGTGGCCGTCGCGCAGCAACAGGAAGGGCTCGTCGCGAAGGTCCTCGATTGACATCTTGCTACGGCGCCCCAACGCATGCCGTTCGGGAAGCACGGCGTACAGGCTCTCCTTGCGAAGAGATACGATTTCAAATTCATGGCTACGCACAGGCAGAGGTAGCGCGACGATAGCCACGTCCATCGCGCCGGCGCGAAGCCTCTCGACCAGCAGCGGAGTAATCTCCTCGACCACTGTAACGCGGGCCTCGGGATGCTTGCGGGAAAAAGCCGCCAGGCACGGCGGAAGAAAATAAGGAGCGATGGTCGGGATCACGCCCACGCAAATGGCGCCACTAACCGAAGCTTTGCGTTCCTGGACATCCCCGCGCGCCGATTCAATTTCGCGCAGCACGCCGCGGGCGCGTGGCAGAAATGCGCGTCCAAGCTCGGTGAGCCGCACCGTGCGCCCCAAGCGATCGAATAGCCGCGCGCCAAGTTCATCCTCCAGCTTTCGAATCCCTTGCGAGAGCGACGGCTGCGAAACGTGAACACGTTGCGCAGCGCGGCTGAATCCCCCCGCGTCTACCACAGCGCAAAAGTAGCGAAGCTGCCCAAGTTCCATAGCGAACCCCTATCGATACATGCAGAACTATATATTGAAAGCATATCAGGGGTCATGTTAGCGCACCCCTTTAGGGTGGCATCTCGCGGGAGTTTGGCGCCTTTGCTTTCGGATTCGTAGGGGCACAGCATGCTGTGCCCGGCGCACATGCTTGGCTATCTGTCCTGCATCCGCCTCGGTGCTGCCATGTGGAGTGCGGGAGCTTGCCTGCCTTGAGCCCCGAAGGGCTCCCACCGTTGGCCGCGCGGGCTTGCTCGGGCGTGCTCTTCGCGCGAGCAAAACAGGGCTCCATTTGCACCTTCACCGTGGACGATTTTTCTTTACACCAACAAGTACTTGCGCGATTTCGACCCCTCGTGTAAACATTCTCCTCATATCCTCGGACTAGGCCTTAACGCCCCATCGCAGCAGGTTTTTCCTGCATTACGATTTGCCCCGACGCTTTGCTGGGAACAAGCGCGCCGCCGCAATTACTGAAGCTTCGTGTACTCGGCCTTGGCTTCTTTGAGGATGGGGACGTCCGGGTCGGCGTCTTTCCACAACGCAAGAAAATCCTGGTAAGCGGCTGCCGCCTTCGCCTTGTCGCCGGCAACTGCGTAGGCCCGGCCAAGTCCGAGATGCGCCAGCGAGCCGATCAGCTCGTTTGTAACAATCCCGGGGTGATCGAGAATTTTCTGAAACTCGGCCGCGGCGGACGCGCCCTCCTTCGCGGCCACGTACGCCTCTCCGCGCAAATATACCGGAGCTAGGCCCATGTTCGCGCGGTTCTCTCCAAATTCGTACGGGGCTGCCGCCGCAAGCGCCTGAACCGCCCTCGCAGGCCTCCCGCCCTCGAAAGCAATCGCTGCTCGGATCATCGGCAGATATTGGAATTGTACGATCGTGTCTTCCGGAAAACGCTTTTCTAAGTCGCCGGCAATCAGGGTTGCTCGACCGGAGTCCCCGGCCAGGGCCAGCGCGATTGCAGAAAGTCCGGTCACGTCTCTGCCATTGGAGACCTTCAGTGCTGCGTCCGCTCCCTGTTTCGCCAAACTCATGTTGCCTGCCAGCGCCTCTTCGAGCGCGGCTGTCCCCTCTACAGCAGCCGCTGTCTCCTTCGCGTCAATGCGCATTGAATCGGCGGCGCGTCGTGAGAGATCGCGCGCTGTTGCGAACCGCCCGTTATACCGAGCGGTGTCCGCTTCGAAAGCGAGCGCCACCGCGCCGAAAAACGGCTTGCCCGCCAGCGCCGCGAGTTCGCGGTCGGCGGCGGCCATGTCGTGTTGAACGAAATCAACTCCATACAAAGTCATGCGAATTGTGGTCGGGTCAGCGTTGTGGGCCAGGGCCTCCTGCGCTGTGGCCCTAGCTTCGTCCAAACGGTTGAGGCTCAAATATGTGGCCGCCAGCATCGCGTAACCGTCTGTGTGAGTCAGACTCACGGCTTCCTGGGCGCATCGCAATGCTTGGTCGTAATCTCCGAGACTTCCATAAGTGACCGCCAAGTTTTCATGCGGGATGGGGTCGCGTGGGTAGGTTTGCGTCCACAATTCGTACGTTTTGCGCGCGGCCTCTAAGTCGCCCGTTACAAAATGCTGGTAGTGCGATGTGATGTAGAGCTTTTCCCACTCGCTCACCCGGTCGCGAAGCTCGTAGGCTTTTCGCGTGTTCTCGGCCGCCAGCGCGGTTTGGCCTAAGTTGCTGTACGCCGTTCCCATCCGCGCGTAAGCCATTGCAAAGTTAGGGTCGAGACTGACGGCGCGCTGGAACAACTCGATCGCGCCCGATAAATCGTCTTTCGTGGTTCGCTGAAGACCCAATGTGTAAGCCTGCAGCGCCTCAAGCGAGCCCGTCGTCACGCTGTCGGTCGGCGCATCGTACTTGTGCACAGAAGCGAGCGACTCGCCCAGCCTCTGCCGCATTTTTGTAGCGGCTCCGCCGAGTGCTTTGAGCACCTGCTCTTTGCCATCGGCCGTCGCCTGCTCTTCTGCTAGCAAATCGCCGCTGTGGCAATTCACCGCCTTCAGATTGAGTACGTACTGGCTGCCCAAGCTCGAAATCGACCCTTCGATGGTGGCTGCGCTCGCAGTGCGCTGGCAGAGGTCACGGGCCAGGTCATGGGTCAGCCGCGCGTCCTTCGGCTGGGCCATTAATGCAAGCGTCTGCGCAATCCGTTCGTCGGAAAGCAGGCTCAAAAATGGCGACTGCTCCAGTTGCGCGGAAAGCCCCTGCCGCAACGTGCCATCGAAAACGGGATCGCCGGTGGTATTAGTGAAGTCGGCGAGCACGACCGTGTCTTTGTCAGTGAGCTTCGCCGCATGCGAATGGAAGAAAAAGAAGCCGCCCGCGATGGCGGCCAGGAGAATCAGAGCGCCAATTGCAATAGAGGCATTGCCGAACTTCCGCCGTCCCGGTTCGCCAACAGCCTTCGCTGAACTTGCCAAAGGCGCGGGCGTCTGTATATCGCCAGAGCCCGCATCGCGCGCCTCCGAAGCTCTCGCCCCCGAACCCTCTGCCGAAGCAGCGCGCGATTCTGCCGAGCCTTTCTTTTCCAGAGTCGGCGCGAAGCTCGGCTCTTCGCCATGCGCCACCACCGCGCGACCCGAATCCGTGTCGCGTTTCAGCCGCATCAATTCGGACTTCATCTCAGAGGCATGCTGGTAGCGCAGATCGCGGTCCTTCTCCAGCGCCCGATTGATGATGTCCTCAAACTTGGGCGGCAAATCTGGATTCAGCCTGACAGGAGGAACAGGCGCGCGATTCAGGATCGCCTCGAAAATCACCCCCGAAGTCTCGCCGCGATACGGCAGTGCGCCGGTCACCATTTCATAAAGCACTACTCCGAACGAAAAGAGATCGGTCCGCGAATCCAGCTCCTTGCCTCGCACCTGCTCCGGTGACATATAGGCGACCGTACCAAGGGCTGTGCCGGGGCTCGTCAGATTGTCGTCCGTAATCGCGGTGGTAGCGGTCGACGACGCACCCACCGGCAACGCCGCTCGTTCGCCGTATTTCACCTTGGCCAAGCCGAAATCAAGAATCTTCGCGTGCCCACGCTTGGTGACGAAGATGTTTGCCGGCTTGATATCGCGATGCACAATGCCTTCGGCATGAGCTGCATCAAGTGCTTCAGCGATTTCAGTTCCCAGAGAGAGTACCGTTTCTAGTTCCAACGGCTGGCCCGCTATCTGGTGCTTCAGCGTGGTTCCATCCAGAAATTCCATCACGATGTAGGCGTCTTCGTTCTGTTCGCCGATGTCGTAGATGGTGCAGATATTCGGGTGGTTCAATGCGGATGCGGCCTGCGCTTCGCGAAGAAAGCGCGCCAACGCCTGCGAATCGCGGGCGACCTCTTTTGGCAGGAACTTCAAAGCGACGAAACGGTGAAGCCGCGTGTCTTCAGCCTTATAGACGACGCCCATCCCGCCGCCACCAAGCTTCTCTATAATGCGATAGTGGGAGATCGTCGCGCCGATCATGTGGATCGCACGGTGCCTTCCGTAATGTTATGGGCAGACGTGAAGCGAAGTCAAAGCCTTCATGTGGCTGGCAGAGCTGTAGGCATCGCGAGCTGCGGAACCCTCGCGCCGTGCTCAGCTAACCTCGCGCCTAATCGGCACTAGAGCCGAGTAGGATGTGACGTAACTCCCAGAAAATAAAAGCCGGGCGCACACTCTACCCGTCACATTCTACGCGAACCCCAATCGAGCATCAGTTCAGCAAGCGCGCGGCGATGCGCGAAGAAAATCGCTCTGTGCTAGTTGCGCTGACGCGTGGCTATCGCTTGGCCGCAGCCGCCGACGCGGCAACGGGTTTATACCCAGTCGTGGACGCCTTCTTGACCGCCTCCATCGCTTCTTCGGCGGTGAGCAACGGCGTGGTCTTCACAGTTCTGCAACTGCCGCCCGCCGCCGCAGCGATGGCGATTGCCGCAGCGTCCACGCTGGTGGGCAGCTCTGCAATCAGGATCGTATCGAAGTCGCCGAAAGCCGCCCAGCCCCCGACCAGCTTTCCGCCCAGTTTTTCAATTGCCGGGCGAACGGCTTCGGTACGGCTCTGCGGGTTTTTGACCATCGCTTGCCAGGCTTCGGAAGTGTAAGCAGCTTGTATCAGGTAGTGCGACATGCGCCCTCCTTTGCCAGGGAAATTTGCGGTCACTCTGACAGACGACCGCACCGAAGTCAAACGCAGTAAACGCACTCGTCCATCCGGCGGGGTCCCGCCGAAAGCATCCGATTGTGCCCTGCGAACTTGCTTGCGGCGCAGCAAGCATGATAGTTTCGGCACGTGGCAGCTGTTGACTCTTCAGCCGACCACGTCCTCCTTGAATTCCACCAGCTCAAATCTGGATACGCCCGCTAGGAGCCCGCGTCGAGCCGAAGATGCGCGCGAGCCGTATTTTTGGCGCGTCGAGGGCAGCCTCCTCAATTTGACGGCCGTCCGGCCCGTAGGCTTCTTCACTTGGAACGCGCAGACGTTCACCGAGCGCTGGGCGCGGCGCGGCCTGATGGGCATGATGGCCGTCACGCGGCCGCTGCTCTACACCGCCGATCGCGTGTTTGCCACCCGGGTAATGCACGCGGTACTCCGCGGCGAAAGCCGCGACCGGCTCGATCTGCTTGGCGAGGAATTTTTCCACTATTTTTTGAAGCCGCGCTTGAAACCTCGCGGTGTCGAAAAGCTGCGTGAATTCACTGAATCCGGCGCGGACGTAGTGCTGGTCAGCCAGGGACTGGATCACATCATGCGTCCGCTGGCCAATCATCTCGGCGTTCGCCGCATTCTCTGCAACCGCCTCGATTTTCGAGGCTGCATCGCCACGGGACGCTTGCTCGATCCTGTAATTCGTCCGCGCGGACCCTTCGCCAAGCTCCGATCCGACGATCGCCCGGACGGCCGCGTCGCTCGCGAGAAATTACTGTGGGATTTGGGCTTCGGAAGAAAGCCTGACACCCTGAACGCAACCATACGCCCCGCGGAGCGCACGCCGCCGCGCGTGAGCCTGCCGGTGGTTCACTTCGATTCCCGCGACAAAAATGCGCCTTTTTCCGTCCGCCGCGCGTTGCGCGGAAAACGGATTCTGCTGATCGGCGCCACTGGATTCATCGGAAAGGTATGGCTGGCGAATTTGCTCACGGAGTTGCCGGAGATTGGCCGTGTTTACCTCCTGATTCGCGGACACCGCACCGCCACGGCGCTCGAGCGATTCGAGCGCGTCGTTTCCGAGTCGCCCGTATTCGAGAAGCTGGCGGCACGCCACGGCGACGGGTTCGCCCAGTTCCTTCGTGAGCGCGTCGAAGTGCTCAGCGGAGACGCGAGTGAGCCCGGCCTTGGGCTTCCCGTCGAAGAGCGCCAGCGCCTCGCGCGTTCGCTCGACCTGATCGTGAACAGCTCGGGCCTCACCGACTTCAATCCCGATCTGCGCGACGCGCTGAAAATGAATGTTTGCGCGATCTCCTACCTCTTGGATTTCCTGCGCGGTTGCGATCACGCCGGCCTCCTTCACCTTTCCACCTGCTACGCGGTCGGACAGCGCGACGGTCGAATCGTCGAGGATTTGCCGAAGGACTACACCCCGATCGGCCTGCCCGATTTCGACGCGGAAAAGGAGTGGCACGCGCTCGAAAATCTGGTCCGCGAGGTCGAGGCGCGGGCGGATTCCGCCGAAGTTACCGAGGAGCTTCGCCGCCAATCTCAGGAAAAACAGCACGCCGCTAAGGAACTTCACGGCGCCGCCCTGGAGAACCAGATTCGGAAAAATCGCGTCCGCTGGCTTCGTCAGGCGCTCGTGGATGCGGGCATGAAACGAGCCAACGAGCTGGGCTGGCCCAACACCTACACCTTTACCAAGAGCTTGTCCGAATCGCTGATGAGAAAATTTTTGGACGCTTCACCGCATGCCGCCATCGCCGTGGTGCGACCCTCAATCGTGGAATCGTCGGTTGAAAAACCCTTCCTGGGATGGAACGAAGGAGTGAACACCTCGGCTTCGCTGTCCTATCTGCTCGGGACATTTTTTCGCCAGCTGCCAACAAATGCCAGCAAATGCCTGGACTTGATTCCCGTTGACTTGGTTTGCCGGGGGATGATGCTGATCTCGGCGGCGGTCGTTGAGCGGCGGCACGAGCGCATGTACCAACTGGCCACTTCCGTTGCGAATCCCTGCGACATGCGGCGATCGATTGAGCTGACGGGACTGGGGCATCGCAAGTTTTACCGGTCGCAGAACGGTTTTCAACACCGGCTGCGGTCGAAATTCGATGCCATTCCCGTATCGAAAGCGCGCTATGAAAAGCTATCCGCGCCCGCGCAGAAAATCATTGTGCAGGCCATCAACCGCAGCGTCGAGCCGATACCGTTCGTGCGTCCGCCCCTTGCGAGGCAGGAGCGCGAGCTGGAAAAAGTGATTAAACTGATCGCGCTCTTCGAGCCATTCATTCTGCACAACGACCACGTATTCGAGGCCATCAACGTGGAAAGATTGAGCGCAGCCCTGCCCGCCGAGGAACGCGCCGCCTTCGGCTACGATGCGCGCTCCATCGATTGGTGGGACTACTGGATCAATGTCCACATTCCGGCGCTACGCAAGTGGTGCTATCCTCTGATCGAAGGGCGTCAGCCGGAAAACGGCCCGCGGCGCAATGTCGGCTTCATCAGCCGCACTGCCGCAGAGACCGCGGACTAACCGCGCGATTCCCGGCAACGATTCCCTCACAACCGAAAACGTGCCTATTTTTCTGACTGGCTCAACCGGCTACATCGGCGCCCATGTTGCGGCAAATCTCCTCGCCGCGCAGGAACAGACGCTGAACGTGTTAGTTCGAGCGCGCGATTCGCAGGAAGCGCGCGGCCGCTTGTGGCATGCCCTCCAGCTTCATATGGACTTGCCGCAGTTCGAAGAATTCATGGACTCGCGCGTTCGTATTTTTTTGGGTGATCTCACCGCCGAGCATTTTGGACTCGCCGACGACGACTACCTCCGACTTGTCCGCTCAACGGATTCCGTGATTCATTGCGCCGCGTCCCTGAATCGCAAATCCGAAAAAAGCTGCCTCAACGTAAACCTCCGCGGCACTCTCGAAGTGATCCAGCTCGCCGCGCGCGCCCGCGACGATCACGGACTGCGCCGCTTCAGCCACGTCAGCACGGTCGCGGTCGCCGGTCACCGCGCGAATGAAATCGTCCAAGAGGACGAGGCCATTGACTGGAACCGTTCGGACTACGATCCCTACGCGCGAACCAAAAAATTCTGCGAGCACATGCTCCGCCAATTGTTGGCCGATGTGCCGCGCACCATCTTTCGCCCCAGCATCGTTCTCGGCGATAGCCGCCGCCCGGAGACAAACCAATTTGACATGGTTCGCGCATTCGTATTCCTGGCCGGCCTTCCCGCGCTTCCCTTCCGCGCAACCGACAAGGTGGATATTGTTCCCGTGGATTACGTCGCCGCCGCGATTTCAACGCTCCACCAGCGGGATAATCCAGCGCACGAGATTTACCATCTCTCGTCCGGCACGGACTCGGAAACATTTCAGGAGCTGACCGACGCTCTCGCGAAAGCTCAAGGCAAGCGCGGCCCCGTTTACGTGCCGAGCCTCGAAAAGTCTTCCGTCAAAGTTGTAAACGCCTTGGCAGGCCGCGCCGGAAAGATTAGCGGCCTCGCAACGCTGATGAAAGTTTTTTTGCCATACCTCGTATGGAACACCGTATTCGATAACCGCCGCGTGATAACTGAAATGGGCGAACGCCCCGCCCCCTTTTCGCGATACTGCTACGATTTGCTGCGTTTCAGCCGCGAGAATAAATTCCAATATCCCTATCGCGACTTGCCGGCGCCAGCCAGCCATGATCGCGGTCTTGCGGCCGCACAATCGCCAACCGCCGCACGAGGCTCCCTGCCATGATGGATCTGATTCTCGAAGGCTGGGTGAGCGGCCTCATCGAATTCAATAAGCTCGGCTGGATGCTTGGCGCCAGCCAGCCGTGGAAGCCGGGCGAGAAGCTGCGCCTTCTGTGTGCCGGCTACAACGGAATGCGCAACACCGGTTCCGATCTGCGCGTCGAAGAAATCCTCCGGCAGATTCGGCAAATACTGGGACCGGAAAACATCCAGCTCAGCGTGATGACGCAGAACTTCGACCTCACCCGCGGATATTTTGGCGACGCGCGCCAGGTTCACCTCCCCGATGTGTTCCCACCTTTCTTGCACAGCGAAGTCGGCAAGAGCCATGGCGTGGTTGCCTGCGAAGGCTCGATGTTCAAAAGCAAATTCGCCAATGCGCTCACCGCCATGATGATCGGCTCGCTCGGAATCGCCTCCGTGCAAAACAAGCTGAGCGTGGCGTACGGCGCGGAAGCCGGCCAAATGGACGCCGCTTTGCAAAAAATGTGCCGTCGATATTGCGGTGATTCCCTGGTGATTACTCGCAACGTGGAGTCGCAAGAGCTGCTCGGCAAGCTCGGCGTCGCCACGGAATTGGGCACGGACACGGCGTGGACGTTTGAGCCGCTCCCTCCGGAATTTGGTCGAAAAGCTTTGCGGGCGCTGGGGTGGGATGGCGACGACGCCAATCCTCGCAGTCTGTCCCATCAACCCATTTTTCTGGCCCGTAAGCGCCTCTCTCGCGAAGTGGCTCGCCCATTCGATCGGCGGCGCCTACGCAAAAAGCTATTACCGCACCATCTATTTCCATAAATCGGGCCACGAAGTCGACGCCGCGTACGAAAAATATCTCACTGAGATGGCCGAGGGCGTTCGCCGGTACCGCGAACGGCGCAAAGTATTTCCTGTCCTCGTTGCAATGGAGATGCTGGACAAAGACGCCTGCGAGCGCATCGCGGCAAAACTCGGCGGCGCGCCCATCGTTTCGTCCGACCAATTCAACATGTACGAAATGGTGAGCATGCTCCGCGAATGCGACCGCATGCTGTCGTCCCGTTTTCACGCCATCGTCAGTTCGATGCCGGCGGGCGTTGTCTCGGCGGGCGTTACCATGGACGAGCGCATCCGCAATCTAATGCGCGAGCGCGGCCACGAACACCTGCTCATGAAAGTAGACGAACCCGATCTTGCCGATAAAATTGTGGCAGCGCTCTGCGCGCTCGATGTTGAGGCCGACGAAATCCGCTGCGCCATGAAGCGCACCGTGGCGCGCAACCTCCAGCTAATGGCGCGCATGGGCATGTATTTCGAGGCGCAGGTTGGGCGGCAGTATCCCGAATTTCCCATTCGCCGCGGCGTTTTGAGCTGGGAAGACTATCTTCCGCCGCTTGGACCCGCCCTATGCGAATTGCTCGAAGCGCATAGCGGAGCGATGGTGGCATGACGTTTCTCGAAAATATCTTTGCGCGCCTCGAGCGATCGGCGGGTACCGTTGTCCTCGCCGAGGTTCGCGATGGACAAATCATCTCGGCAACCCCCGGCGAACTCCTGGCGCTCGTTGCACAAGCGCGCGGCTTCTTGCGTGCGCGCGGCCTGAAACCCGGCGATCGTTGCGCGATTTGGGCGCCCAATAGCATCCGCTGGGTGGCACTCGATCTGGCCATCATGGGGGAAGGCATTATTGCCGTCCCGCTCGACCCCCGCCAGGTTCCTGCGGAAATCAGCGCTGCAATCGCGGACTGCACTCCGTCGCTCATTTGCTGCTCCGACTCAACAATGGTCGGGCTGCTTCAAACGGCGAGCCCTGCTACGCCAACCGTGGCGCTATTCAACGATATTTTCGCAACGCAGAACGCCGTCACCGAGTCGCCCGTCCATCATGGCGACCACGACGCGGTTACCATCGTCTACACCTCGGGAACGTCCGGCGAGTCGAAGGGTGTTGTCCTCAATGCGGGCAATATTTCGTTTGTGATCGGATGCACAAACACCCGCTTGGACCAGTTGATGGGCGCGAGGAAAGAACCGGATCGAGTTTTTCAATATGCGCCTTTCTGCTTCGCCGCGGCGCGAATCTTGCTCTTCACTTCTCTCTCGCGTAACAGCGTTCTGACGCTTTCAACGGACCTGAGCAAAATATCCGAAGAGTTGAAGCTGGCCTCGCCGAATTACTTCGTGAATGTGCCGCTATTTCTCGAGCGCGTTCGGCGAAAAGTAGAAGAATCAATTGTAAAACGCGAAGGATTCGCGGCAGCTCTCTTCCAGCGCGCGCAACAAGCCTATATGCGGCGCTACCGCAAGCAGATCAACTTTGCCGATGGCCTTTGGTGGGCCGCCGCAAGCGTCGTTCTCTTTCCCGCTATCCGAAAGAACCTCGGGCCCAACCTGAAGGCGCTAATTTGCGGCTCGGCGCCCCTGTCCGTGGAGACGCAGCTCTTCTTCATGATGCTCGGCATTCCTGTGCTGCAGGTTTACGGCCTCACGGAAACTACCGCGATCTGCACCATGGACGATCCTCTTCATTTCGAGCCGGGGCGCGTCGGCCCGGCCATTCCCGGCGTCGAGATGACCGTTTCCGACAATGGCGAGATTCTAGTGCGTGGGCCGAATGTTTTCCCGGGTTATTGGCAGCGCCCCGCGGAAACTGCGAAGGCCCTCGCTGGCGGATGGTTCCACACAGGAGATCAAGGTGAAGTCGACGCGCAGGGCAATTGGCGTATCACCGGACGCCTGAAGAATCTAATCGTCCTCGATTCCGGACACAATGTTGCGCCGGAGCCTCTGGAGGATGCGATTGCCGCGCGCGTGCCAGAAGCGCAGCACGTGATTCTCGTCGGCAATCGGCGTAGTTCCCTCGCAGCTCTCGTCGCCGCGCCCGGAACCAACGGCAACAGCGTGAAAACCGAGCAGGTCCAATCGGCCCTCGATGCGCTCAACGCCAATCTGCCGCACTACAAACAGATTCGCGCTTTTCAACTAATCGCCGAGCCGTTCACCATGGAAAATGGTTTGCTCACGACCAACGGAAAACTCAAGCGCGACGCAATCGCCGCGCGATTCGCCTCCGAAATTGACCATCTTTACCGGAAGAAGCCGGCATGAAGCCGTTCCGCGGTAAAGCACTCTCATGGCACCTCGCGGACGGCGTGATCGAGTTCGTCCTCGACCGCGAGCCCTGCAATGAAATCGGTTCCCCCACGCTGGCCGAGCTAGAGCAATTCGTCAGCGAGTTCGAACCCGCTTGGGAAACAGCCCACGCCCTGATTATTTCCAGCAGCCGCAAGGAAGGCTTTTGCGCCGGGGCCGACCTTCGCGAGCTGTACGAACGCTCACAGAAATTGGCGCAGGCTGCGCGCGCCGCTGGCGTCCGCGACTTCCTCGAAAGAATTCATCGCGTGATGAATGCAATCGACGCCGCTCCGCTCACCACGATTGCCGCCGTCCACGGCGTCACTTTTGGAGGCGGCTTCGAGTTGGCGCTTGCCTGCGATCTAATTATCGCCGACAAAATGACTCGCTTTTGCTTTCCCGAGTTGCGCCTCGGCCTCATCCCCGGCTTCGGCGGAATTCCGCGCCTCAAACGCGATCTGGGAAACGCGGTCGTGCGCGATCTGTTGCTCACCGGCCGCAGCATCAATGCCGAGAAGGCGCAATCGGTCGGCTTGGTGAGCCAAGTCACCGGAGAGGGCGGCGCACTGCGAGTTGCGCGAGCCACCGCGTCGCAGCTCGGCAAATTTGACCGCGAAACCGCCGCCGCGGCGAAACGCTTCATCAAACCGCTGCCACACGAGGAACTGCGCCGCGAAATCGAACTCTTCTGCGACCTATTCACCCGGCCCGCGGTTGAGGCCGGCTTGCGAAAGTTTGTCGAAAGCACCGATGCCCTGCCCTATTTGCCGTAGGCAGTGAACCAAAGAGAATCGCCGGCGGAACTGCGTGAGCGATATGGCAAGATGTCACGTATGACCACTCTCGAAAACACTACCGACGAAATCCTGAAACTCGCGTCCGCGCACTTTGGCGTTCCGCGCAATCAGCTTGGTCCCGACGATGATTTTTTCCGCACGCTCGGCATCAATAGCCTACAGGCGCTGGACCTGCTCACCCGCATCGAGCAGCATTTTCACATCGAGCTTCCGGATTACGAGCTTCAGGGCGTCACCGATTTCCGGACGCTCGCGGAACGTATACAATCCCGCCTTTGATGCTGGACCTCCGCCAATACAACTGTCTCGCCGAAGCCCTGCGAGCGGCCACGGATCGCTGGCCCGATGAAATTTGTCTGATCGAAGCGGATCGGGACCGCGAAAACGCGCGTTTCACGTATCGCCAGTTTAGCGAGGCCACCATGCGTTTCGCGCGCGCCTTGCAAGAAAACGGTTTCCGCGAAGGTTCACGCGCGGCAATCCTGATGAGCAATCAGTCGAAATGGCTGATTTCCGCGTACGCGGTTTTTTTCGCAGGCGGCGTCCTCGTTCCGCTCGATTACAAACTCACCGCGTCCGAACAATTGCGGCTTCTGGCCCACTCAAAAGCGGAAATCCTCATCACCGAATATCATTTGTGGCGCGCTCTCGCAAAGGATGAAAAATTCCAGAGCCTCGCTGCCACCGTAATCGTCAGCGAAGCGCTACCGAGCGCCGATCTCGGCGCCGCAAAACGCTGGGAAGAATTTCACGATTCGCGTGAGCCAACGTTCGTGCAGCGGGAGCGCAAAGATCCCGCCTGCATCGTTTATTCCTCCGGCACGGGAGGCCGTCCCAAAGGCTGCGTCCTCACGCACGAGAATTATCTCGAGCAGTGCATGGCCGTAACCCCGATTTTTCCTTTTTCGCCGGGTGCGCGCTATCTCAGCATCATTCCCACAAATCACGCCATCGACTTCATGGGCGGCTTCATCATGCCTTTCACCGGAGGCGGTACCGTCGTGCATCTGCGCACGCTGCGCCCCGAATTTATTCGCGACGCATTCACGCGCTACAAAATCACCTACATGGCCGTTGTGCCGCTCATATTGAATAACCTTCAGCGGGGCCTCCGCGAAAGATTCGCATCCTTGCCTCCGTTCAAGCGCCGCGCGCTGAACGCGTTGATCGCCATCAACAAAACACTTACGCGCCGCCGCCCGCATCCCGCGCTCAGCCGCAAGCTGCTAAAAGATATTCACCAGGCTTTCGGCGGCGGCCTCCGCGCGCTTCTCGTCGGCGGGGCGTTCACCGAACCCGCCACCATCGAGTTTTTTCACGATCTCGGCATTCCTATCTACAACGGCTACGGCTGCACAGAAGCGTGCACTGCGATCACCTTGAACGACCTGCAGCCTTTTCGCCCGGATACGGTGGGCCGCCCCGTGCGTGGAATGGAGATTCGCATTCTCAATCCGGATGCGGAAAAGATCGGCGAAGTCGCCGTCCGCAGCAAAACGGTCATGTCTCACTATCTCGACGATCCCGAGATGACCGCCGAAACAATTGTGGATGGCTGGCTCATCACGGGCGATCTCGGCCGCATTGACGCAAACGGCGACTTGCAACTCTTCGGCCGCAAGAAAAACATGATCGTCACCGAGGAGGGAAAGAATATCTATCCCGAGGATGTCGAGTCCGTCTTCGAGCGAGCGCCGGCAAAAGAACTCTGCGTCTTCGCCGCAAACTATCTTTGGCCCGCGCACACGATGACCCATGAGCAGCTTGTCCTCGTCGTGCATCCGGAAACCGCGGCGCCAATCCCGCAAGAAATTATCGCCGAACTCGCCGAGCGCAATCGCCGCCTCCTGCCTTACAAGCGCGTCGGTGGTTATCTCGCCTGGAACGCCGATTTTCCCCGCACCGCATCCATGAAAGTGAAGCGCGCCGAGCTCGCCGAGCAAATCCGCAACGCCGTTGGCGGCGAAGCCGTGGTGCCGCTGTGACCGCAGCCCCGCTCGCGACTGCTGAACTTATCCAGCCAGCAGTGAACGCGCGTTTCTTCGCCATCGTTAATCCCGCCGCAGGCGGCGGACGTTGTGGCGCCCTCGCGCCCGCTGCCCTTGAACGCGTGCGCCAGCTCGGCATCGATCTGGAAGTAGCGCAAACGCGCTCCAGCGGCCAAGCCACCACGCTCGCTCGCGCCGCCTACGCGCGCGGCTTCCGAAATTTCTTGGCGGTCGGCGGCGACGGCACGTCCTACGAAATTGTGAACGGCCTTTTTCCCGAAGCGCTTTCCGCCCCTCCGCCCGCTCTCGGTTTTTTGCCACTCGGCACGGGCAATTCCTTTCTGCGCGACTTCACCACGCGCGGCATCGACCACACCATCGGCGCGCTGAAAGCCGGCCGCCGCCGTTCGTGCGACGTAATCCGTCTGCACCATTCAGACGGCGACATCTACTTCATCAACATGTTGAATCTCGGCTTCGCTGCCGACGCCGGCGAAGTGGCCAATCGAAAATTCAAGCGCTGGGGCGAAGCAGGATACATACTCGGCGTGCTCGCCCGACTCGTGCGCCTCAAACACCGTGCTTTTCCTCATCGTCTCGCCGCCGACGACGAATGGGACCGCCGCGAATGCCTCTTCCTCGCCTTCGGCAATAGCAAGTATACCGGCGGAAAAATGATGATCGCGCCACAAGCAGATCCCTCCGACGGTCAAATCGAATACGTCCGCTGGTCGCCCATCGGCCGCCTGCGTTTGCTTTGGACTTTCCCGCGCCTCTTCACCGGCACTCACATTCGCCACCCGCTCGCCTCGCGCGCCGCAACCACGCGCATCGAACTTGACCTCCCCGGCCCGGTCAACACGATCGTCGATGGCGAAGTCCTTCAGCTTAAATGTCGCTTTGTGGAAATTTTGCCCGCTGCGCTGGAAGTGATCGTATGAGGAACGCGTGGCTCGTAGTTCGCTCGGCTCTTCTATGGGCCATCAGCGGACTTCATTTCGCGATCGGCGGCACATTTTTGTTGGTTTTCGGCCTCTGCGTCGACCGCCGCAAATTCGACTGGGTGAATCGCGCTTTCTTCCGCAACATTCTCCGGCTCGCCGGCGTGAGATTCGAAGTCAGGAAGTCGCCGGGTTTCGATCCGAAGCGGACCTGCATTTTTATCTGCAACCACGTGAATATTTTCGATCCCTTTGTAATTTATTCGGCGATCCCGCAGTTCGTGCGCGGCTTTGAGCTCGAATCGCATTTCCGCGTCCCGATTTACGGCTGGATGATGGGCTGGTTTGGAAACATCGCGGTGCCGGACTCGCCTACCCGCGAAAGCCTCGAGATTATGACGCGCCGCTCCAAAGCCGCGCTCGATTCAGGAATCAGCCTGATCGCTTTTGCCGAAGGATCGCGCACGCGCGATGGCCACGTTCACGAGTTCAAGAAGGGCATCTTCAACATTGCGAAAAAATTCGGCATTCCGGTTGTGCCCATGAGCATTGTGGGATCGTACGAATTTTTCCAGACGGGAAACTGGATGCTTTATCCCGGAAAGATCACCGTGTATCTGCATGACACCATCGAAACCGCGCATCTCGGCCGCGCAAATGTGGACGCCTTGCGCCAGCGCGTACAAGACATCGTCGCAGCACCCGTCGAAGAATCTTTCGCCGCTATCTCGCAATCGGCAATCAAAACTAGAACGGCTCCGGAACAGTAGCGCCCGGAATCGCGCGCCCGGCGCGCAACTCTCGCCACGTGTACGCCACTCGATGGATTACCGTAATCGTCGAAAGCGTCGCGATTACCCAAAGAACCGGGGCCATGCGCCGCAATAACCCGCCGATAATCAGCAGCACCAGCCGCTCCGGCCGCTCCATAAATCCCACTTTGCACGAAGGAATCAGCGACTCAGCACGCGCTCGCGAGTAGCTAACCATGAACGAGCTGGCCATCGCCACCGCGGCAAGCGCCATATAAAAGTTGCGTCCGATCAGCGTGTAATGCACCACGAGGCCCATGTACAAGGCCAGATCGGAATAGCGGTCCAGCGTCGAATCCAAATATCCGCCGAACGCAGTCACCTGCCCGGCGCGACGAGCCACCTGCCCGTCCGCCATATCGAGGAAGCCCGCCAGAAACAGCACAGCCGCGGCCTGGTGAAACAGCCCCATCGCAAATAGCGCCGCCGCTGCCGCGTTTACCGCCAATCCCAAAAATGTGAACGCGTTCGGTGTAAGCCCCGTCGCCGTCAGCCCGGTCACCACATGCTGCAATAGCCATCCGGCCCCTTAGCCGATCCAAGACGTAATCGGCCGCCTCAGCGCTTTCGTTCCCTGCTCCATCACCAGAAATCATACACCGGCTTGCATGCCCGGTACATGAAGACGAGATTGTGACCCCAACCTCCGTCTTCCCTCGCGGAGAACCGTCAGATGTAACGAACTACTCGACCCGAATGGACGAGATGCGATTATTCCATGTGTGACCCGGCAGTTGCGCTACGCCCATTTGCTGCAGGTTTGGCTGGTCACCGCGGAACCTGTCGCGCGCTCCGCTAAAGTTTTGTTTGTCGTAAATGATTACCCAGGCGCGACCAAACGTGCGAATCGAAGAAATTTGATTCCCGTATCCTGGCAGCGACTCGCGCGCTTCCCCGCGACGCATGCAGAAATAGCGGCCACCAAACCCTCGGTCCGTGTAAAAGCAGGCTCCACCAGATCCCCAATTTCCTCCGTGCCAGTTGCCACGCGGCGGCCACATGTCGTTGGGGTCACGATTCCACCAGCCGTTAGGGCTAGCGCCCCATGGGGCAAGCGAACGGAGGGACGGGAACATTGGACGAGGAAATTGGATTTGAAGAGCTGAAACAAACGCCGTTCACGAAAATTCAGACTGATGGCCGCACTCCTGTGCCGTTTATGACTTGGCGCGGGGTGCCTCCCTTTATTCAGAGCGGTCCCGGTGACATCAATGTGACCGACGTGCGCTACTTTCTGAACGGAAATCGGCTGCGTGTACGGCGGGACCTCACCCACGAAGAAGTTTGGTACACGCTCAGCTATCGCTTTGACGAATCGTTACCGAATTCATTCGGAAGTGCATTTCAACGCATGTCTTGGTGCCCGGGGTGGGGGTCGAACCCACACGACGCGTGAGCGTCAGGGGATTTTAAGTCCCCCGCGTATGCCATTCCGCCACCCGGGCCAGTTTGGCCAAGCCTATCTTACTGAATTATTCACCGCAAGATCGGGGTTCCGGATAACCGACCGAACTGCGCCGGTGCTCTCTCGATTTTTATCGGGACCAACGATAGACGATGCCAACGCCCACCAATAAATTGTTCTGATGATCGTTGGTAGCGTTCGCAAACGTGGTGAGGTAGTAATCGAGCTGAATAACTCGCACCGCAAAATGGGAGTTTACCGGCACATCGATGCCTCCACCGATGCGAGTCGCAAACTTATACGACCCATCGGCGACGCCCGCCTCTCCGCCTCCAGCGTGCGCTGCTCCCAGCAGAATTTGGGCGAACGGTTCTGGCCTGTGCTTTCCTTCCAGCCAGGGCTGCGCAATTTGGTAACGCGCTCCTGCCAAGAACGAGGTGAGAGTTAGAGAATCGCCTTCCGGCGGCGCGCCGCCGCCATGCTCCGCACTGATATCCACAACCGCCGACCAACGGTCATGAAAGTTCAACGATCCCGAAAGCCCGCCGCCATTCATGCCAAAGCAGCCGCACTCCCCAGGACCTGCATTGCTGCGGACCCAATGGTAAGTAGCGGCGGCGTCTCCGCTATAGGCGCCCTGCGCCACTGCGCTTGGCGCGCTCGCGAACAACAGAACACTCGAAAGCAGAAACCATCGCATACCAAATTCTCCTCGTCGAGCACCTGAAATCAATTCGAAGGCGCCGAAACAGTGGCTGACACGTTGCTGATCACGGTCTCTTCGTAGGACCCACCCGTCGAAGCGGTGATATACAGATAAGCCGTCGTGGGAGGCGTAATGTTTCCTGAGAAAACTTGGACACCATCCATGGTCACGCTCATCTGTCCCTGCACGAGTGAGAGGACGTAGTCATGCGTGATTGGCATGCTGCTTGAAACAACGGCGGGAATTCCGGTGTTTACGCTGAACCAGGGTTTCTCAAATAGCGCGGTTTCCCCTCGGCCTACGGCGACGTAGGGAACGGACGGGTCGCCGGCATTGAGGTAAGTGTCCAACGCAAACACAATGCCAGGAATGCCTTCGGCGCCCAGCCCCATGCCCAGTGCCCCCGAACTCGTGGGCGTCGCGCCGAGCGACGGATCGCCCAGAACCACGCTGAAGCCGTCCGCGGGAAGAGCGCTGGGGTTACTCAGCGTCACTGTAAAGCTAAGCTGGATGTTCCCGGTCGAAATGAGCGTGGGCCAAACAAGCTCGCCATCCTGGTCGTAGTCAGCGGCAGTGAGTTGGTAACTGCATCCGCCCTCAGCCACGGCAGTGCCCCGAGCGGACCAATTGGTGTCACAAAGATTGGGAACGCCCGCAACTGGACCCACGAAAAGTCCCGCCGAACTGCTCGTGACCGGCGAAGTGCTTCCGTTGCTCACCACCACGTAGAAAACCGAGCCGTCGTCCGAGCTGGCGGCTGAATCCACCGTGTACGTCGAGTTCGTCGCTCCGGGAATCGCCGTGAATGTCGAGCTGCCCGGCGCTGCTTCGTACCACTGATAGGTCAGCGGAAGAGAAGAAACCGCGGTGACCTGATACGTCGCGGGTGAACCGACTTCAACATATTGAGTAACCGGCTGTCCCGTGATCTGAAGCAGAATCCCATTGCCGACGGCGAGCGGGGCAGCTTCGGAGACCGCCTGGCCATAGTTGTTGGTGACGATCACGTAGTAGGAATCCTGATCGTTCGCCGTCGTCGTAGCCGAAGCCGGGACTGTGTAGCTGGCGGATGTAGCCCCCGCGACGGCGCTCCCGACCTTTTGTCCTGCGGGAATCCTGTACCACTGATACGTTAGTGTTGGCGTGCCGGACGCCACCACGCTGAACGAGGTCGTGCCCCCGGCTGCCACGGTTTCTCCCATGGGTTGAGTGACGATGGTCGGCGGGACGTTGCCGGCCGTAACTGTGAGCGTAGCGTCGGCGCTTGTAATCGAACCGCAGGCGTCTGTGATCGTTGCGTAATACTGATCGCCGTTATACGAGACGTCCACCGCCGGGGTGACGTAGCTGGTCGATGTCGCGCCGGAAAGCGCCGCTCCTGTAGTGCCACCAGATGGAATTTGGTACCACTGATAGGAAAGCGTCCCTATTCCTTGGGCAACAACCGAGAAAGCACCTGTCTGCGTGGGGTGAAGGGAAAGGCTTGCGGGATTCGATGTAATGGATGACCCCACCGCTACTGCGGCGACGCTCGACGTCACGCTTCCTGCCCCATTAGTCACGGTGACCGAGTAATTGCCGGCATTCGCCGAAGCTGCCCCGGAAAGTGAGTAGCTCGAATTTGTGGCTCCGGGAATGGGCGCTCCATTTAGATTCCACTGATAACTCGAAGCGTAAGAGGCTGTCACGGTCAGCAATATGGCGCTCCCGGTGCAAACTTGCTGGCCTGCCGGCTGAGCGAGGATCACGGGGCCGCTGATCGTAACGCTAGTCGAGACGAAAACGGAGGGCTCGTCCACGCTAGTGGCCGTGATGGTGTAGGTCCCGGCAACGTTGGGAGCAGTCCACACGTTCCCGCTGAACGTGCCTACACTCGCGGTCCACGTGAGGCCATTCGTGGCGCCGCCCGTGGCCACCGCGGTAAAACCCGTCTGGCCCGGAGCAACTGTCTGGTTTGCCGGCGAAATGGGAGAAATAACGACGCTCGTCGGCGTCACCACGCAGGTCGTGGAAACAACATTGCCCTTCGAATCGGTGACCGTCAGCGTGTACGTTTTAGCTGACGTCAGTGGTGGCGTCGGGTACGACGCGCCACTTACCGCCGAAGTGGTGATATCGGAACTTCCTACGCCGGTCGAACCGATCACCGCCGTGCCGTCCGTAAAGGTGGGCACAAGCATCACGGACGAGTTATAGGGTGGTGTCGACGAACTCGGAACAAGACTCTTGGCCAGTGGAGACTGAACGGTGAGCGTGGCCGGCGCGCTTGTCACAGATCCGAGAGAATCGGAGACAGTGACTGTGAATATCGCGCCATTATCGCCTGCGGCAGCTGGCGGAGTGGTGTAGCTGCTGGAAGTAGCGCCGGGAATCGCAACTCCGTTCTCGTACCACTGGTAGGTCACCGCGCCGGTCCCGGTGGCTGTTACGCTGAATGTTGCGGTTTGGCCGAGCGTTACGGTGACGCTGATCGGTTGAGTGATTGCCGGAGGTTCTGGCTTGTACCCCTGAAAACCGCCTTGGCAACCCAGCATAGTTAGCAGAACAAGAGCTATGGCGAGAAAACCTAACGCTCGCGGAGAGAACGGAATTTGCAACGAAGACTCAAAAAGGGCTGTGCGTTGTCCGTCGCGGTGCCGAGCGGAGTGAGCTACAAATCCGGCAACCGGCACAGAATAGCGTAGACAGACGAGTGGGGCGTTGGAACGAATGAGCAGGTTACGCCGAACGCATGGCCGCACCCGTCGCATGGCAGAGACCCTGTCTGACTATTACCCAGCGCACCGGGACTCGCTATGACTATGGCAACCTGTTGTTACTTAATAACTGATAGTACTTTCGTATCAACTTGGGCTACTTTAAAGCGCCTAGTTTGGGGTATTGGCTAACTAATGCCACTTGCACAGGCAGGCGTCAGAGTCGAGAAAATGTGTCACCCTAAGGGACTAAGAATCCGATTTCTCGGATAAGCTACCGGTGAAAGAGAAGGGCCGTACCGCCGAGTTTAAGCGCCGACGGCTGCCGCTTTGTCTTCAAGATGGGCACCGCCAAGAAGAGACTGTTGGCGTTCCTGGAAGCAGTAAAGTACCAGCTCCACACGCGTCGAAACGCCCAATTTATCGAAGATGCGAAATAAGTAATTGCGCACCGTATGTTCACTAAGCCTTAACTCCGCCGAGACGGCGCGGTTGGTCAGGCCCTCCGCAACCAGTTGCACGATATCAATCTCCCTCTTCGAGAGAAGCCCCATGTAACGCCCATCGCGAAGGTGGAAATGCGTCGCGTGCGTTAATGCCTCCAGCAGATAGCCCAGAAGTTGACTGTTTGCCCACACTTGTCCGCCGTTCACGGCATGGATGCATTTTCCGAGCACTTCCAGAGGCTCATCGCGAAAAACCACTCCATGTGCGCCGCACCGGAACGCGTCCACGATCAGATTAGGCTCGCGCGATGCCAGTAGCATCACCGGAACGCGTCTTCGATTGCAGCGATCGCAACTCGCGCAGCAAGCGATATCCTTCGAGCGGCCCGTCTCCCAACTGCGAACTGATCACGGCAATATCGGGTTTACGCTCCTTGAACAGCGAAAGAGCGCGCTGCGACTCTATCGCCGACGCCACGATCGCTACTCCCATCCGCCGCGCGCGAAAAGCACTTTCGACCAACTGGCAATTTAGACGGTTCGCTTCAGCAATCACAACATTTACGCAGCTCCGCGCCTGCTGCAAACGGCCCATCGTGAACCTCGCACCGTCTTTATGAGTCGGGAAGACGCCGATTCTATTCGGCGCCAACTTGCCATTACAAGTACAAAGAATACGTATAGTCTGCAGTACTTTTAGCATCTAGCTCTAAGGATTAAGCGCACCGAAGCCGTACCCTTATTCACGACGCCAGCGCACATTTCTAACCGAAAAGTACGAGGTAAGAAAGTCTGCGACTTCACGGTACATTCGTCTCCTGAAATGATCGTCTCTAATCGATGAGTGTCATTCGGATTTCGGTCTAGTGCCAGGATTACTTTTTCACAAGGGGATAGATGACCTCCCGGGACTGGCTCCAATGTTTATCTGCCGAATAGTACGAATTAGTCCTTATCAGCAAGATTTTAAGCCACTTGCGCGAACCTTCCGGACCGCGTAGCTTAACCCGCCTGGAAGTCACAATCTCACTAAAAGGACCCGAGTGTGTTGTTACCAAGGCGAATGGCGAACGGTGCTATGCCCGACCTAAACGCCGCCACCTGGGTGCTTGCGTTCGCATCCCTCTTTGTCGCTCCGATATCCGCGCACGAAAATACGGCCGCTTCAGCGCCCCGGCCGTTATCACGGCAGCTCTAGAGCCGAGCGGCGTGGACGCATCTCCTCTCCAGCATAGAGATAGCCGCTACCGTTTGTGCGCGAGTGACGTAATCGCGGTGACTTTCCCGCTTACGCCGGAGTTCAACCAGACCATAAGCATTCAACCTGACGGTTTTGTCAGTCTCGCCGGGGCCGGAGACGTCCACCTGGAGGGACTTACCACGCGCGAATCCGTGGAAGCGATCCGAGCGGCTTATGCAAATGTTTTGAAAGACCCGCTCGTCACCGTGGACCTGAAGGATTTCAATAAGCCATTTTTCACGGTCGGCGGACAGGTGGGCCGGCCCGGCAAATACGACCTGCGCGGGCCGACTTCCGTGACCGAAGCGATCGCCGTCGCCGGCGGTTTCAATCAAGCGGCGCGTCATTCTCAGGTCTTGCTCTTCCGCCGCCAAAATGATGCGTGGTACGAAGTGAAATCCCTGAACCTGAAAAATGTTTTGCGCGGACGCGATTTGAACGAAGACACCGAACTTCGCCCGGGCGACATGCTCTACGG
>CAVPWV010000012.1:0-92593 GCA_963709445.1 uncultured Acidobacteriota bacterium | reverse complement strand
GACTTGAACCTAACTTTGCCCCGATTGAATTTCTATTGAGAGCTGCCAGGCTTTACAATCCAGCTATTAGAACAAAATCTCACGGAGAATCAGCATGAGCAATCTCGAACGCTTGTTAGAACGTAACAAAGAATTTGCTGCTCAGCAGTCTGCTGCGGGCACATTAATGCCCTCGCTTCAGGGGGCAATGCCCAAGGTAAAGGCAATCATCATTGGCTGCGCTGATATGCGTGCGGATCCGGCTCATGTCCTTGGAATTAAACCGGGCGAGGCCGTCGTGTTGCGCAATATCGGCGGTCGAATCACCCCGGGGTTGTTGGAGCAGTTAGGTCTACTCGGGCGAATCGGTGAAATTGCCGGAGAGATTCCGGGAGGCGGCGGGGAGTTTCACCTCGTCGTGCTTCAGCACACCGATTGCGGCATGACTCGCCTGGCCGGCGACCCCGCGAGGCTGGCGCACTATTTTCAAATACAGGAAGGCGAACTCAAGACAAAAGCGGTCACCGATCCTCGAGCGGCGGTCGCCGTTGACGTTGCCGCGCTCCGGGCGATTCCCGCATTGCCGGGCGCGTGGCTCATATCAGGCCTCGTGTACGACGTGGCGACCGGACTTGTTGAGATTGTCGTACCGCCAGCGCCGATTCGTGCTGCGTAAACATCAATCCATTAATTAGTGTGCAAGGCTTCGGGGCGTGCAGGTCTGGAAGGCCTTTCTTTTTCAGTGGGAACGTTGGGGTGAGCGATGGGATTTGAATGATCGAATCAACTACTAAGTCTCGCCGAATCTATTGCCCTTATCCCGTCGCGAGCCCGCTTTTCGACCCGAAAAGGGGTTATTTTGGACCCTAGTTGGACCCCTTTTTACGCTCCAAATCAACTTGTCCGGTAATCCGACTACACGGGAGTTTGCGCGCGTGGGGAGCGCTGAGATCCCTGCGGTGTAGATTTTGTGAACCCCTCGGAGAGGGGCGGGCATCCACTTAATGACAGCCCTAGAATTCAATAGAGGATAGGGAGGAGCCTATGTACGTCATTACCGGCGCGACAGGACACACGGGAAACGAAGTAGCGCAAAAGTTGCTCGCAAAAGGTGAACAGGTGCGTGTTGTAGGCCGCAACGCAAAGCGGCTAGAACCATTCGTAAAGAAGGGCGCAGAGGCTTTCGTTGCGGACATCACCGACACGGGGGCGCTCACGAAGGCTTTTTCGGGTGCAAAGGGAGTGTACGCGATGATACCGCCGGACGTGACCGCCCCGGATGTGCTGGCACACTATCAGCGCGTGGGCGACGCCTTGGTCGCCGCGATTGAGAAGAGCGGAATAAAATACGCGGTCGTGCTGAGCAGCGTCGGCGCGGACAAGCCGGATAAAACAGGCCCGGTGGTCGGGCTGTACAACCTTGAAAAGAAACTTGGCGCGATTCCTGGATTGAACGCCCTCTACCTGCGACCCGCCGCCTTCATGGAAAACCTTCTGTCCCAGGTTGGCGTGATCAAGGCCTTCGCAACGATGGCCGGCCCTGTCAAAGGCGATCTGGCGATACCCATGATCGCAACGCGCGATATCGGAGACGCAGCCGCCGACGCCCTGTTGCAGCTCGATTTTCGAGGAAAGAGCGCGCGCGAACTGCAAGGGGCTCGCGATGTCACGAACACGGAAGCCGCCAAAATTGTGGGCGCCGCGATTGGCAAGCCCGACCTGACATATAAGCAGATGCCCGCGGCACAGTTGAAGCCCGGTTTCATGCAGATGGGGATGTCTTCGAATATGGCGGATTTGCTGCTCGAACTGGCGGATGCGCAGAATTCAGGCTACTTAAAGACGATCGAGCCACGCTCCCCAAGGAACACCACTCCCACGACGCTGGAGAGTTTTGTAGTCGAAGTTTTCGCGCCGGCCTATCAGGAACAAAAAGCGGCACGCGCCTAGGAGCTTGCGGCTGTGGGACCCGCCCAGCGGTCCCATGTCCCAAGCGTTGCTGTTCTTCGATCGTTCCAACGCATGCGTGTCGCGCAAGGGTCTGACGAGGGTTTCGCCGAATCTATTGCCCTTATCCCTTCGCCAGCTCGTTTTTCGACCCGAAAAGGGTTATTTTGGACCCCAGTTGGACCCCTGGCGCTCCAAATCAACTTGTCCGGTAAGCCGACTAACCAGGAGTTAGAGTTCGGACGCAGTCATTGGGGCCTATCTTTAGTACGCTTCCTTGACCTTCCCGCTAGATCGCTGCCGTCGTCAGCGCCTGCGCCACTTACCGAAACCCACCACACCCTTGCAGCGATTGGAACGAACTGTAGCTTGGCTAAATTAACCCGCCATGCTTCAAGAGATGGCCCTGAGATGCGCCCCTCGTTCAGATGCCACGCACCCACGACCACAGCCGACGGGTTTTTCGGGTCCATGCAATCCCACACCAGGGTATTCGTGGTATCTTTCGGCTGGATTACATCACGCACAACTCCGCATTGATCATGGTCGTTGTTGTACTGGACGATCAGCAGCGTGTCTTTGCCATCGAGCGTATATGCTCTCAGATAGGTCTTTCGGCTCCTATCCAAGCGTATGCCGCGTGGGTCGATTTTCAGTTCCGACTTACACCCGCTGCTCCCAACATACTTTTGTCGTAAGGTGTCCGAGCGAGCTATCGTAGCGGTGAACACGACAACGATCACAGTCAGCCACTTGACCATCTTATTATCCCCTCAGTAATGGTCAAACGATGTAAGCACAGAGAGGGCCACGAACCAATGCCTGATTACGTGCAGCGTTGTCTCTGGCCCGTTCTGGCATGCACGCATCGTTGCCGGTGAACGATGGTGCGCCCCGACGGTCGCCCAGGCCCAATTAGGACACGCCGATCCGCGCGTGACACTCGGAATTTACAGTCACGTGATTGGAGAGTCGCACCGGTACGCCGTGGAAAAAATCGCGGTCGTTTTGGACCCTAATGGACCCAAACCAGAAATTAACAGCAAATGGATTCAATAGGTTAGTTGGGGTGAGCGATGGGATTTGAACCCACGACCCTCGGTGCCACAGACCGATGCTCTACCAGCTGAGCTACGCTCACCGCCCGTGAAAATGATAGCACGTCGGTAGGCGTGGGACTACGCTTGACAGGGAATTGGTCTACGAACGAGATGATTTCAAGAATCTGATTCAGAGAGGTAAGAGGAGCACTCACGTACCGGTTTGGAAATCGCTGCGGCGAACGTGAATTGCGCCCGAGTGGGCGCAGTACGAGGGTACGAGGAGAATGTTTACACGGGGAGCCGAAACGGCGCAAGTAGTTGTTGGTGTAAAGAAAAATCGTCCACGGTGAATTGGATCCGAGGGCTGTTTTTGAGCTGCGCGCGAAGGCAAACGGTTCCCTTTGATTAGGGTTTGCGGCGGAAGGGAATTGGGGCGGAACGTTTCGGCGACTCAGAGCACAGTTTGAGGTGGGCGCGGGCTTCGCCTGCCCAGAGGCCGTTGGGAGCGAGGCGGAGATAGAGCAGCCACTCCTCACGAGCCAAATCGCGCTCTCCGCGTTTTTCATAGGCAAGCGCGAGGTTGAAATGAACGTCGGCGTGGGCCGGCATAGAACGGGCGGCGCGGACGAGGTGCTCGATGGCCTGATCCATGTCGCCGCGCTCTTCCAGGACACACCCCAGGTTGTAGCGCGAAATTCCATTCAGTGGATCGAGCCGCACGGCGCAAGCGAATTCGGCGAGCGCCTCGTCGGAGCGTCCCATTTGATAGAGTGCCACGCCAAGGTTGATGTGCGCATCGACCCATGTGGGCGAGAGTTCAAGGACGTGGCGATAGTTCTCGATGGCCTGCGGCAGAAGCTCAGACTGTGTCTCGCAATCGAGCGCGGCTTGAAAAAACTGCTCCGGGCTGGGACTCGCCATGGAATGAAGCTTCGAGGGTGAAGCCGAATCGAAAAGAAAAGCCCACTGCCGCTTGATGGGACTGAACGGCCGCGCGGCGCCCGGAGGAATCACCAGCACGTCCCGGCCTTGATCGAGAAACTGAAATTCCTGCAGCGGCTGCCTGGAGTTGCCGAACTGCTCCTCGATGAGTTTCACGGCGCGCCGGACACGCAGCGCCGGAACGCGCCTTTCGGTCAAGCGCTGGAGGGTCCGCAAAGCCACCAGATCGCGAAAGGTGTAAAAGCGCTCTCCCCAGCGTGCCAGCGGACGCACCAGCCGTAGCCGCTCCCAATAGCGCAGGCGGCTCGGCGCAACGCCCAGCATGCGTCCCACTTCTCTTCGAGTATATCGCTGCGACAAGCCGGATTCCCCGTGGCGGTGCTTTCGCGAATGATTATGCACCCGTTGTCAACGGTGTGGCGCGGAGCTTGGTGTAAAGACTGTGGAAATCATCCGGGGCGATTACTAACAGACCACACGCGGACTCATGCGGATTGAATGGCCTTCGCCGCTTGCTAGACTTTGAAGGATACCTGCCCTCCACGATGGCTCTCGAAAACACGGAACGGCTGTACCTGGAGCGTCAAGTGACGCTGGCGCGCGCGGTGATCGCGGCGCTGTCACTGGTTGCGCTTCTGGAGACTGTCCGCGGCTCCCGTAAGCCGGCTATCGATTGTGGTTCTATCGTCCTATTTGGCCGTGGCGTTGGTAGTGGCGCTAGCGGAGCGGTTTTTGAGCGAGACGCGCCTGCGAATTCCACTTGTGGCGGACCTCGTGGTGCTGGGTGCTTTCCTGTATTTGACCCCCTCTGTGTCGGCATTCTGGTTTCTCTTTCCTGTTCACGGTATTTGCGCTGGCGACTCGCGGGAACATGAGGGCGCTGCTGGTGCTGGTGGGCGTTGCGACTGTTGGAATCATCGTGCGCGTGGCCCTGGAGGAGCCGTTTCGCTGGCAGAGCATCGGGCACTGGGTAGTGATCGGCATAGGAACGCTGGTTTCCGGGCTTGGAATGGGATTTGTGGGCGCGCGCGAACAGCAGCACATCGCGCGGCAGCAATTCATGGAGAAAATTACGGGGTTGCTGCAATTCGAGAGCGGCTTGAATGAGTCAATTCGCAAGATGTTGGGCGAGCTAGTGCTGATTTTCAAGTGCGAACGAGCGTGCCTGGCGATCCGCGATGATGAATTGGAGAGGCTCTTTATCTGGAAGGTGCGTTCGGATACCTCTGAGCCGGGCGGACCCGAGGCTCTTTCGCTTTCGCGTTCCGATGTTTTCTTGCTTGATTCGCTGGAAGTTTCGATGGGGTGGAACGGTGGAAATGGCGGCAGGGGCCGAGGGTTCGGATGGGACCGCCGAAGCGGGGCGCGTTTTCGGAACGTTGCACCGCCCTCGGAATCTACGTGCAATGAGCTTGGCGCGCGATCGCTGATGGCTGTGACGATCGAAGCGAACGGACGTCCGGCGGGCCGCGTGTTGCTGGCGAACCCCGTCGAACCGCGGAGGCGGTTTTCCGCGGGAGATTTGCGCTGGCTCGAGCAAATCATCCGGCACATCGCGCCGCCGCTGGAGAATATCTTTCTGTTGAGGAGTTTGCGGGCGCGGGCGATTGAGTCCGAGCGGAGCCGCATTTCGCGCGATCTGCACGACGGGATCTTGCAAACGCTGCTCAGCTTGAAGATTCAGCTCGACGTATTGCGGAGGAAGCTTCCGGAAAGGCCCGAACAAGCCTGCCAAGAATTGGCGGGCTTGCAGAAAACCGTGCAGCAGGAAAGCGAGGAATTGCGCCGCATGGTGACCGATCTGCGCCCGCTACGCGTGGAGAGCGCGGACATGCGGGAGCTGATGCACGGGTTTGCCGAACGCTTCCGCAGCGAGCATGGCCTGGCCGTGGATCTGTTCATCGAAAACCGCGATTTGAGGCTCCCGGACCGCGTTTGCCGCGAGCTATTTCAGATTTACCGTGAGGCACTTCACAACATAAAAAAGCATGCGAGTGCCAGCCACGTCGTGGTAAAACTAGAGCAGGACGAGGCGAAAGTGTTCCTCGTCGTGGACGACAACGGCCGAGGGTTCAGTTTTTCTGGACTCTATACCAGTGAGGAACTGGATCGGTTGCGTCTCGGGCCAATTTCGATCAAGGAACGAACCCGAGGAATGGGTGGAACTCTGACAGTGGAATCAAACCCTGGGCACGGGGCCCGTCTGATAGTCGAAATTCCATTGAATTAACATGCCGAAAACAAAACCGGCCATTCGAATCCTGGTTGCGGACGACCATGCGATCTTTCGCGATGGGCTGCGCAAGCTCCTTGAGGTGACCGACGAGGTGGAGATCGTCGGCGAGGCGTCGAACGGCGTCGAATGCACGAAAATGCTGACGAAATTGAAGCCGGATATTCTGCTGCTTGATTTGCGGATGCCCGAGAAGGACGGCTTGGGGGTTCTGGAAGAGGTCAATTTCGATACGCTTCCAACTCGCGTGATCGTTCTCACGGCGGCCGAGGACGACCGCGACGTTGTCCGCGCCATGCGCCTGGGCGCGCGCGGCGTGGTCCTGAAGCAATCCGCGAGCGACCTGCTGCTGAAGAGCATCCGCAAGGTCAACGACGGCGAGATTTGGCTCGATAATCGCATGACCGCCGAGGTGATCGACGCCTTCAAAAAGTCCTCGGAGTCCGGCCAGCGACGGGAAAAGCCTCTGCTGAGCGACCGCGAAAAGGAAATCGTGCAATTGGTGGCCCAAGGGTTCCGCAACAGGGAAATCGGCGAAAAGCTATTCATCAGCGAACAGACCGTAAAAAATCACCTTCACAATATCTTCGATAAGCTCGGCGTTTCGGATCGCCTGGAGCTGGCTCTGTATGCCATCCATCATCGCCTAATCGACCAGGCGTAATCAGGCGTAACGTCCCGCCCATAGACATCCCACCTCTATCTATTAGACTTAGCTACCCCGGTACTACTTATCGCGCCGACTTCGACACAGTACTTCTGTACCAGCGGGGCCATAGTGAATTGGCCCTCTTGCTCTATTGGCTGAAATTGGCCGCAACCTCTATCCTGAACGGGCAATTGGAAGACTGAAGGAGTGCCTTGTGTCCTTGAAAGAAAGACGCATTTCGCGGCGGTTCCTTATGCGATTGCCGCTAACCGTCCGATGGACGGATGAGAACGTGGTTGGAGAGGCGGCTACGGAATCGCGCGAGGTCAGCTCGCGAGGCTTGTATTTTCATCTGCCCAAAGGCCTCAGGAGCGGATCACCCGTCGAGATCGTCATGACCCTTCCTCACGAGCTGACTCAGGCTGGGCCGGTACGGGTTCGGTGCCTGGGCCGTGTATTGCGGAGTAGCCCCGAGCACTCAGGAGAAGTGGGCGTGGCCGCGGCCATCGAACGCTATGAATTCATGCGGAACGGAGAGCACGCCGCATAAACAGTTTCTTACCCTGACCCTGCGAAGGGGTGAGAAGAGGCCGGGCGCTCGGGTCCCTCAGCCTAGCGCTCGGCCGTTCTAATTTGCGTCAGCTTTTGGCCCTCCAGCGGACCGTTCCGTCAACGAAGCGCCTACCACCTAAGTGACTTTCTAGTCGTGTTGTCAAATTTCTGATTGACAAAGTCTATTAACTAAGTAGACTTACTCCTATAAGAGGAGATCAGGCGATGCGCATTTCTCAACGAGGACTTTACGCGCTGCAAGCGCTTACCGTGCTGGCGCGGCGTCCGGATCAGATCGTCAAGATCAAAGCTATCGCCGCCGAGGAGCACTTGCCGGAAAAGTTTCTTGAGGCGATCCTTTTGGAATTGAAGCGCGCGCGGATTGTAGTCAGCCTTCGAGGAGCCAACGGTGGCTATCAGTTGAAGCGCGTGCCGCGAAAAATTTCACTGGGCGAGGTGATCCGCAGGATTGATGGGCCGCTCGCACCGTTTGAGGATTTCGAATCCTTGCGCCGGCGCGTAAATACCGATCGGAAGCACCGCGCACTATTCCGAATTCTTCTGGACGTTCGAAACGCTACCGCAAATATTCTGGATTACACCTTCCTTTCAGACCTCTGTTGTCGTAGCCACAGCTAAGTTCCCCCGCACTCAGCCGTCTTTATTCGTCAAGAGAACATTCATCTTGTTTCTGGTTCGCCGGTTTAGACGCGAGCCGCAAAGCCCAAAAACCAGGAGATCTTGATGCGAATCCGTTCTGAACACAAATTCAGGCGAAGCTTTACGGCGCTGATCCTCACGGCCAGCATGGCCCCATTGTCGTGGGGCGGGCCGCCTGGCGACGCGGCTTCTTCGTCGCTGCAGCTAGAGCTGGAGAAATTGAAGGCCAGCGTTGAGGCTCAGTCCCAAGCGATCGATGAGCACAGTAGGGAACTCGACAGCGAGCGGGCGGCGCTTAGCGAGGAGACGGATCAAATAGCGAGGCTCGAGGCGAAGGTCGGTGTAACGCCGATCGTCACCGGTAATGGAGGCGGTCAAAGTTCGGCAGCCCTTGTCTCCCCGTCGACGCAGCCGGATCAGACGCAGACGCCGCAAGACCTTTCGAACCGGATCGGTAATTTGGAGGACAGGTTCAAGAATTTCGGTCCATTTTCGTTCAGCGGCGATTTTCGATTGCGAGATGAGCCCTCCTTCGGCGGCCCCGCCAATCAGTCGCTGGACCGAAACAGGGAGCGCTTTCGCCTGCGATTCAATGTGGACGCGAAGTTGAATGACGATTTCAGCGGAGGTTTCTCCCTGGCGTCGGGCGATGTGAACGATCCCACCACCACCAACCAGACGGTGACCGACTTCTTCGCGCGCAAGCCCATCGCCATCGATAAAGCTTTCGTGGAATACACACCGCACCAATTCAAGGCGCTCACCCTTGTTGGCGGGAAGTTTGGATACCCGTGGTACAACACGGAGCTCACCTGGGATAAGGACCTGAATCCCGAAGGCCTGGCGCAGACCCTCGTATTCGACCTGCATACTCCAGTCCTGAAGAAGATCGCGTTCGTCGGCTTCGAGTTGCCGTTTGCCGAAGTCGCCGGCGTATCGCTGAACAACCAGAGCATCGTCCAGAGCGTTACGTACGGCGGCCAGATCCAGACCACGTGGCAACTCGCTCGCTGGTTGAAGTTCGGCGCATTCTCCGGCTTCTATAATTTCCACAACGCCGACCCGATTGCGTTGGCTTTGGCAAAGGCGGATTCGAAAAACCCCCAGACTCCTTTTACGGGGCTGCTCCCACTTGGGACGGGGAACACCGTCCAAAATTCGATCTATACGACGACGGCAACGAGCTTTGTCACCGGCGGCACAACAAACGTGCCGACGGGCGTCACCACCATTACAAATGCCCAGTTCGCTTCGAAATTCGGTTTGCTCGATTCGCTCGGGCGCTTCGATATCACTACACCATTTGAGAAGTGGCCCATCGCTCTCATCGGCGACTACGTGCAAAACACCGAAGCCTGCGCAAACTTGCCGAACATCCTGCCTCCGCCGGCAAATACCGCGCCGTCATCAAAGGGCCCGGGAATCGAGTACTCGCAGTCCGTCAACTTCGCGTGCAATTCGCACGAGCGGCGTGGCTATTGGGCGGAAGCGCAGGTCGGACGGGCGCAGAAACGAGGGGACTGGCAGTTCGATTACGCGCGCATGTTCATCGAGCGCGAGGCGGTTCTATCCAATTTCGATTACAGCGACATTCGCCAGGGCAGCAACGTCACCCAACATCGCGCCATGGTGATCTACCAGGCGCATCGCAACGTTCAACTCTCATTCACCGCGCTGATCGGCCGGCCGCTCAATTTCGACAGCACGAAGCCGCCGGAAGACTGGCTCAAGCGACTACAGTTTGACGCGATCTATTCCTTCTAATGCCATTTAGGGGGTTCCCATACCGAAACGAACCTAGCCCAACTCTCTCTGGGCCAGGTTTTCCGTACTCAGTTGCCCGAGCCGCCGCCAGAGCGCTTGGCTGTCCAGTCTACGTTGTTGCCCATCACGGCTAGCGTCCCTTTCATCGTGTCTCCGCTCACCATGCCCGTGTAGTCAAGTTTCATGTCGCCATTGGGAGTGCTTCGCGTTACGGAGAAACTGATATTGTTCCCGCTGATGGTGCCGGTCACCGGAGCCTCTCCTCGCTGGCCCTTTAGTGTGCCGGTAAGTTTGGAGCCATCTTGCTGCAGCGTGAGCGTCTGGGTCATCACGGCGCCGCCGCGACCGGGCGCGCTTAGGTCCCACGCGCCAGCCACCTTAGCATCTTGCGCCGACGCGACGTGCGCCAGCGAAAGGACGAGAAAACAAAGTCCCGCTACCAAAATGGAATTCCTCTTCATCGCGATTCTCCTTCGCCTAAATTAGCGATTTTCTCAGCAAGAAGGTCTCCGGATGGAAGAGACACAATCCTCACTGTTCTAGATGCTTGGCGTACCCGGCGCGTTACATCAAGCTTCGCGATGCCATGCCGGAAGGCACGCATGGAATCCTTCAAGTTTGCCGCACGGGTCCTTCAAGTTTGCCACATGGAATTCTTCTAACTAGAAACAATTAGCGGTTCAAAAGCGCCCGCTGGGAGCCCTTAACCGGGCCCATCCCGCACTTTGCAATTGCCCGGAATTGGTGAGACCATCTTCCCATAGGCCCTTGTTTCCGGGCGCGCAGTATGCCCTATGCCTTCGACTTCGATTCGGCGAACCGCATTCTTCGTTGCCGCCTCAATGGCCAGGTTGATGACGAAGTTCTGAAAGATTTCTTTAAAGCTGGGTCTAATCACGCCATCCGCATACACCCCGCTGCGGGAGTCGTCGATTTGTCGGGGGTCACTTCATTCGACGTTTCCACCCCGGCGATCAAGGCGTTAGCCAAGTCGACGCCAGTATTGCACGATCCGGACTTGCGCCGCGTCGTCATTGCACCGTCGCCCGGAATTTACGGAATGATGCGAATGTTCGAGATGGAAGGAGAGGCGACCCGCCCGGGCCTCCAGGTGGTTCGCAGCGAGCGCGAGGCGTGGGCGATTCTGGCGGTGCGGAACCCGCAATTCGATTCTCTCGGTTGAGGGTCTCCGAGATGGAAGAGGCGATCCGATGCTCAAAGGTGCTTCGCGCGCCTGTCACCTCCGAGGTCCTAACTGCGATACGTGCGACACGGAATCGAGAAGAGGTAGAAGCAGCCTAGTTTCGTAACCTACTGAGAACGGGGAAGAAAAGTGGCGCGCCCGGAGAGAGTCGAACTCCCGACCTTCTGGTTCGTAGCTGAGGGGCGGGAAATCCTAAACGCCTTATCGCCAGTTGCTTCCGAGCCTAATCACTCTGAAAACTGCCCCTCAGTTGGGCTACAGTGGGCCACAAAACAAAACGTGACTTCGGGCGACGGGAATCGGACCCATGTCCGCACACGGCTAAGCTCTGAATCTGCTAGTTGTGGCCGTGCGCTTCGTGCCGATCGCCGCCCCGTCCTCGACACCCTCTCATCTATTCTGAGCACGGTATGCGCACAACGCGGCGATTGAGCAGGTAGGTGATGAATGTGTTGATTTTCAACTCCCAACTGTTCAAGTCGCAATTTTCCGAGAGGCTTGCTCAAAACGGCCTTCAGAGCACCTGCCTGATCGGGCGCCCCAAGCCACATGGAGTTAGTGTAGTGTGGGCGATGGGATTGACTCGTTCTGCTTGCAGTTAGGTTTTATGTGGGGTGTCCAACGAATGCCAACTGGATCAAGAACGGCAGTATCGACCGGCCCGCCCACCGTTCCGCTAGTGTCATATTGCGTGGTCCATTTCACCAGTTGCGTTATGTACAAAATTAGCTTCTCCGTTGGAATTTTTCCCGCCACGGTCGGCAACCACTGATTGTACAATTCCGCGGACCGCTTAGTTGGACCTTTAAGAAACTCCATCGCTACGTGATCGACACCCAACACGAAATAGTCCTTAAGGGGTACCGTCACAGACTTGAGAGTTAAATCAGCCATATTGATAGAGACGATCGCTTCCACGGCGGTAACGCCTACGGGGCCTTCCCTTCCAACAAAAAGACCTTTAGCAAGGCTGAGTTCCGATCCCTGCGGTACTCCCCATTGCATCGCTGCAGGCATCAACGGCTGAAAAAACTTCAGCGCGCGCCTGTTCCACTCAACTGCCGTGGCAGAGACAAAGTCCGCTTGGGCACTTGCGCCTTCTTTGGCAAGGACAGCCTTGAACGAGTCGGACGCAGCATCATGCGCATCCCACCCCGGAAGTCCCTCGCCGGGGGGCGGTGCAAGGCGGCCCACACCGACTCTAGCGAAAATGAGCACGCCGTCGAATACGGCGATTTTACAAGCGTCGTCTCGCGGCACACTACCGATAATTTCGCGACTGTCTGCTGCGATAATGGCGCCGCGCTTCTGCACATAAGCAACAACGGTGGTTCCGTACGCTACCGGTGGGACGCCAGTGATGAGAAGAGCAAGAGCAACGAGCGTTCGGTTCATAGGCGCGCAGTATAGCAACGGTTGACCACAAATGGCTTCGGCGCGGTCGGCGCAAACGCCTTCCGCTTTCGAGGCTCAATGTTCGCCGGAAGCATCGTCTACCCGGGGCCCCATGCAGAGTCTTAGCGTCGCCAAAAAGCGTGGGCTGCTGATCCGGGGGCTCAGCCGCGTAAGGGCAATCGAATCATCGAGGCGTATGGAGCGGGCGATGGGAATCGAACCCACGTCCGAAGTTTGGGAAAATTCAATTAGACGCTGGAACGGCGGCACTTAGCTTCAAGTTTTGAGCCTTAATCGGAAAATAAATGGAAAATGAAATCAGCGGGCAATGCCTTATCGTCCCTTGCTTATGGGTGTTATCACTCTGAACGCTGCCCTTTATTTGGGCTACTTTGGGCGACAAATGAAAAAGTGAAGGGCGGCAGCCGGAGCGGTTTTGGCAACGCTTGGGTTGCCTCCACCAAGGCCGAGCGTAACGCCAAGGAAGAGATCGAAAGCGGAGAAGCGAGCTTAGAGTGAGGAGTTGCTGGGTGTCGAAAGACTCGTGTAAGTTAACCGCGCATGTCTGCTCGAAACACGAATGCCGTAAGGCCAGCGAAAGTGGTCTTATCTGGTCCACAGCAAGCCTGTCATCAAGAATCTGAGTGGCGCTGGCAGAGTGGGAGGCAGCGTTGGTCGTTGGCATAGGACTGGATATCGTCGATATTAGAGAGTTCCAAGCGGAGGTTGATGCAAAGCGAGAGGAATGGCTGTTGCGCGTCTTCACTGAGGGCGAACGCGCCTATTGCCAGAGCCATGCTGATCCGTACCGCCATCTTGCGGGAACGTTTGCCGCGAAGGAAGCGGCACTGAAGGCCCTTGGGACTGGATGGACTGACAATTCCGATTTGAACGATGTCGAGATAACTCGGTCGGAAGGTCGTCCCGTCGTTGTGTTGAGAGGGCGCGTTCAAGAAATGGCAGGCGTCCAAAGGGTCCGGACACAGCTTGTCAGCATCACGCATACCAAGGACTATGCCGCTGCAATTGTGGTGCTCGAATCCTAGGCCACTTGCTCGATGGCGAGTGCCTTACAATCGGCGACGAGTTTGCGGACCTCCGCCTCTGTCCAGCCGTTTTCTGTGTCTATCGCGGCATACGTTGAATGGCAAATAAGCGGGCCCGCTTGAACCCCGACTTCTGAAGCCACAAAGGAGAGGAGTTGAGCCAGTCCGAACAGATTTCCGAGAGCACGTTGAACGTAGTAGTGGTAACGGTAGATCGCAGTTAACGTGACTGTCGAATTTGGCAAGAGTTTGAAACTGAGATGGGTGAGGCACGGTCCGCCTCGAATATATCGGGAATCGCTGGCGGCTCGATATATGGGAATATCGGCAAGTAGTTCTTCGTCTTTCAGTAGAGAAGCCTCATAAATTGAGCGCATCCTGGTGGTTTCTCGTTGCCTTTTCATCTTAGTGATTAGCTGTTGTAACGGGCTTTGGAGGACGGTGGAATCCTTTACGGGAAGGGATCTGGTCAGGAGCCTCATAGCATACGTGCCCCAAGAGCTTCCGCGTATTTGATCGAACGTCTTGGGAAACTCTTCGTATACTTCTTCAGCCCCGCCGTGAAGGTATTCGCTCGCTGGGAAGATCGTTGTTGCAATCGTGCTGATCGGCAAGGCGTCGTAGCGGGCGAAAAAAGCGTTCAAATGACCTTGGATCGTGTAATCGGTTGGAGAAAGGTACAGTGGATTCTCAATCCCGAGAACGATGTTAGTCGAAGTCTCCACCGAAAGGAGGTACTCGATGGCTTGTAACCAAACCGAGACGCATGTGGGTCCCTCAAAGGTCTGAATCAGTTTTCCCATAGTCACACCATCCCTACGAGCGCTATGAAAGTGTTGTTGATATAGTCCTCGCTGAGCCACGCGTAACCCGCGTCGGCCCACCGAATACCCCAACTGTTTTTTACTCGCACGAAATACTCCGAGTCAGATTTGCCGAGAGTCGTGACGGAGACAGCATGAGGCGTCAAGAGCGCGTCGGTTGAAGACCATCTGACGGGCTGGGTCGCCGTAGCAGTCATCAATCCGATGGAAGCACGAAAAATAAGAACGGTGGACCGCTGCCGATTCAGTTCGTCCGAAATCGTCCTTACTACTTGGCCAGCCATGGATTGTCCGTCTATGCTATAGCGAAGGCCGGTAACAGATGGAGGTTGGTAGTCCGCCAAATTTGCTGGGAGCTTGTCCAAGTAAGGCCACTGCGTTTCGTGCGGTTGACCTTCGGAGTGAAGCGCCTGCAAGGCAGCCTGAAGCGTGACGCCTTTTTCCGGGGCGAATTGAGACGATGCCTTGCACGAATGATAGTACAAATACTCCACGGACAGTGCTTCATATGGAGTTGAACGAACAGACGCATGAACGTCGCTCAATGCAAACGCGATGCAGGTCGGTCGTTTGCCTTGATCGCGCACGGGTCCGACCCTCAGCGATACGTCGTTAAGGATTTGCGGATTCAAGCGGCCACGAGCCTTTCTCGTGCCGCTCTCGGGAGTCCATGTTCTTTGCCTCGAAAATCGTAGGCTAGAGAGAAGCGTCCAAAAACGTCAGCTTCATCCCAGGGACGCGTTTCTGCGATGTCGATATTTCCGAGCTTCGATTCCTCGGTGCGAGCCATAATTGTTCGTTCGGCGGCTCCACCAATTTCTTCACTATCTTCGGGCGTCTTGCGTTTGTCGGCGATTACGACGAACCCGGATTGCGTAAGCTGGTCAACGTTCCACAGATAGCCGGAGCCTGTGTGCTCCTTAAGTCGGACGATGAAAACGTCGTCTGGCTCGCCGAAAATTGCCGCGCCTTCATCCTTCTCAGTGAGGTACCACACATTCGAATGCCAATCTTGAAGCTCCTGTCCGCTTACGAGGTACTGCTTAATCTGCTTGGGCTCCGTCTTGAGAAGGGTATTTGTAGTCGTACGGTTGATGAGGTTATGTTTTTGCAGAATCCGACAGGTGGCTTCATAGCTCAGGCCAACGCGTAACGAGAGTTGATAGACGTTAACGACATTCGCCAGATTGTCGATTGACCAGCCTTGCTTTTTCGCGTGATATTCGACGAGCCACTCCGGCAACAAGAATTCTGAGGAAAAAGCGTCGGCCGCGATTTCGTTTTCCTCGTACTCCGGGGAAAGGAACGGCGATCTGCGTAGCATTGCGTCGTCGTCGAGACTCCCCCGATGCTTCATGTAGAAGTGGCCTAATTCGTGACCACCTGTGTATCTTTGTATGGCGAGATTTCGTTCCGTAGTGATGAGGATGCCCGGAACTTCAGCGGGTACATAGGCACCGAGCAGGCCATCGAGCGCTTTGAAGACAAGTTCAGCTCCGCTGTCGATGATTGAAGCGAAAACATCGACGCGTCCTCCAGAAATGTCAATGCGCTTCTCGATGTCGAGTTCGCCGTGAAGACGTGCTGCTTCGAGAGTTCCGCTTAGAACAGCGTCTCGCTTGTTAGGCATTTTTGCCCTTCGTTGTCGCCCTCGAATTCAGAAACTCAGCGAATCTTGCTAGTTCTTGCCTGTCGCGTTGAGAGAGTTTTGTCGCCGCACGGGCGAGGTGCTCAACGTCATCGGGAAGCTGAGCCGATACGACTTCTCCGGTGAAATACGAAAGGGCTCGTTGGTAGAGTTCCGCCAATTTCTGAAGTTCAATTGCATCGACGCGACGCTGCCCGGACTCTATCAGCGATATCGCCGTCCGAGGCAAGCCGATCTTCTTGGCAACCTCGTCCTGAGATAGCTCCAGATATTCCCGAGCTTCTTTAAGCCGTTCCCCCAAAGCGGTTCGATCTAGTTCAGAGTTGGGCATGGCCGTCAACCTCCTTCTGCGGTTTTGAGATCACATCCAATTTTCCCGAGGGCCGTTTCTTGAAAGCCTCTTCGATGCGGCCCGTCATGCTGTCAACGAAATCTGACTTATTCGCATAGCCGCCTTTTTTCACTACCTCTTTCGTAGGCTCGAAACCGAGGATATCCTTGAGTTGAAGGAGGACACGGACCGCTTTCGTCGAGCCCATCTCGGGCTGAACGTCGAAAACTGTACCGCCCTGCTTCTGAAGCTCGCTTGGCGCGCGCGGCTTTCGCAGCGCCGTTGACATTTCCTTGTCATACCAAGTACCGAGAAATTCGCTTAGCCGTCCGCGGTCGAAAGGGGCTCGTGAACCAGGCGCCATAAGGCACTCCCAATGTGCGTTCGAATTTCGGACAATATAGCGCCATATTGTTCGATTGTCAAGATAAAACGGGGCGTTCCGTTAGATAATCGGACAGATTAACGGAAGTGAACAGGAGTCGAATTTCGTTTGGCATATTCGGGGAGGGTAACGTTATGATTCTGCTATGGATATCACGCTTCCGCTGAGTGCACTGGCCTATCAGAGAAACAGCATGCGGCCTCCCCATCCAGAGCTACCTTCTGGAGTAAAACCCACTGCCGTGTTCGATACATTCTGGAAATTCGCATCCGCGCGGCAGGAGATTTTTTTTCGACGGCTGGCGGGCGAACAGCAACCTTGGACGACAGATCCCATCCTCTCGGAATACAAATTCACGAACGTCTATAGAGCTGCGGACCGAGTTTCGCAATTCCTGATCCGCTGCGTGATTGGCGGGGGCAACCAGGAGCCGCAAGAGTTGTTTTTCCGAATCATTTTGTTCAAGTTGTTCAATCGAATTGAGACTTGGCAGTTTCTGGTTGAGAACTTTGGCGAAATTGCCTGGTCGGAATATTCTTACGAACGTTACGACCATGTCTTGTCAGAGGCACTCGAAACAAATCTAAGAATTTATTCTTCCGCTTACATTATGCCGACAGGAGGAAAGTCGGATCGGAAGCACCGGCACCATTTGCAGCTCTTGGAAACGATGATGAGGGACAACATTCCAATGAAGATGCAGGAGCGCCGAACGATGAAGGAAGCCTTCGACCTGCTGAGATTCTATCCTTCGGTCGGAGATTTTCTGGCGTACCAATTTGTTACTGATCTTAATTACAGCGCGCTTATTGACTTTAGTGAGATGGAGTTCGTGAAGGCGGGTCCTGGAGCGAGAGATGGCATACGGAAGTGCTTCGCCGACTTAGGCCCGTATTCGCCGGACGACATTATTCGTTGGATGGCGGATACACAGGAACAGCAGTTCATTCGTCTTGGAATAAAGTTTCGTGACCTTTGGGGACGTCAGCTTCAGCTGATCGATTGTCAAAATCTGTTCTGCGAAGTGGACAAATACTCCAGGGTAGCGCATCCGGAAATTGTGGGCATTTCGGGGCGCACACGAATCAAACAACGCTTTGAACCCTCGCGTAGCCAGATTCACATGGCGTTTCCATCGAGGTGGGACATTGACGACAATATGCTTCGGTTTGGTTCGGCATGGCGTGGCAAACAGAGATTGGCAGCTAGCTCAGGGCAGTGATGTGAACCTTTCGGGCCGTTAAGTCCAAATGCAATGCGCCGCGTCGTGCCCGGCGCAAGAACCGAAACACTTTACAGCCGTCGAGAATCGCCTGTTCCCAAAGCCAGAGCGGGCATGATTCAACCTCATATCCCTGAATGAACTGTTGGATGGACTTCAGAAGGCGGTAGTCAACCGTCGCGATGTTTTCATAAAAGTTGAGCTTCTGCGCGTATTTGAATATCCAAGTGGCGACGCCTTCCTCAATTAATTGCGCTCGGGCTCCATCTTGATTCTCGTCGACAAAGGGATCGCTTTTTCGCTTGAGCCGCAATAACGCACGGGTCACAGGTGACCAAGCTAAGACGGCAGCATAGGTCCAATGAAAAACATCGTGAAATCGGTAGTCGTCGGGTTCTGCGATGTTGTCGGTCAGACGGTCGCCGATGTTAATTCCGTTCGCGTGTTGTAAGACGAAAAGCTTGGTGCCAATTTGCTTCTCCTCGATGATGACGGTCAGCGCTCTCGGTAGTTGCTCTTCGCGGGGGAAATTAACATCAAACGGTTCGGGATAGATTTTCCTATCAGACCACCGACTCCAGGTTTTCCTGATATTGCCGAGAGCCGCTTTCTCGATGCTAATATCCGCGTCATCGGCTGCGCGAATGATGGCACGAAAAATTTCAACAAGATCGACGGACAAAACATCCCGGTTCTGTTCGATAGCGCCGGAAGAGAGGTCTTGCAAAAGCGTACCGCTCTTGGCAGCAAGATTGATGATGCCTCGCTCGAACTGAGCGTTGGAAACTGGACCCACATGCTCGCGTTTGGATTGAATGTCGTCGAACGTACCGAACTCGTGAGACTCAACTTCGTCCCAGTCTTCCGCAGTTCGAAACATACGTTGCGCCAGGACACTCAGGTCCAGGTTGGCGCGATCAGCGATGTTCGCGAAGTACCAGAGTACATCGCCGAACTCTTCTAACACCGAATCCGTATAAGCAACATAGGAGTCTGCATCTCGCTGCTTCTTCTTCAATTCGCTTACGAGTCCGCCAATTTCACCGAAGATGCCGAGAATCGGCAAATGAAGGCCTTCCGTTCCAGTCCGCCGATTTTGGTCAGTTGAGCGAGTGTAACGCTGAAATTCGTTGAGACCCACGAAATCGAGATTCGGAAAGGAGCTGGAAAACGAAGTTTCGTTGGATTCCGGCAAACGTTGGGACACGTTCAGACCTCCCGACGAACAGTTGTCACTTTCTCTGTTGATGAAACAAAAACAGCTCATGAATTCGCGATTCGATCGATCTCGATGCGAACGGTTGCAATAGACGTTTCTAGGGAATCATTTTCTATCGTTAGAACACGATGTAGCTTGGTCGCTCCTTGGGCAACCTGCGCGTAAAGACGTGCCAATTCTTCGAATTTCGCTTCAGTGTGTTCCGGGCGAAAGGAGGAGGTCCGGGTAATAAGAAAGAGGGTGGTTGGCACGATGGGATGCCAAGCGGTTTGCTCGGTCGCTACCAATTTGTCGAGAATAGCGGGTTTAACCGCACTCGCCGTTCCGTAAACCCAAGTGGACCACCAAAAACGGTCAAGGACGAACCATTCCCCACGAGCCAGAGCCGGCAAGATGCGAGATTCAATGTGATCTAAGTGAGCGGCAATATGCAAGGCTTGGAGACTGACTGGCGTGAGCGCGTTGATACCAAGGCTCCCCGGTTTGTGATGGATCTGATCGACGATCCAACCGAGCGTTCCAGGGTCCTTTCCGGGGAAGGCTAGAGCTCCGAAAGTGATGTTTTTCATTCGGAGCATGGCAAGTGTTTCGTTGACGAGCGTAGATTTCCCCACGCCATCAGGCCCTTCAAAAACGAGAAGATTTCCATTCTTCGCCATTGTGGATCACTCGCCTCATGTTGCCCCGATTTGAAATCAGTCATAAGTATCTCAAAGAAGTAGTAAACATACAGCTACTACATGTCCAGGTACGAGATGGGTATCGCGGAGCCTGGGCGCTTGCGGTCTGGCCGGCACTGCGGCCCGCAGCGGATGCTTCGGGCTGCTATGATGTTACGCGCGAATTCTAAAACGAACTCACAACTGTACTTGGAAAGACCAACGCGTGCCATTACAAGGTCTAGATTAGAGTGAGCGCGGACGCCAAAGTCTGCGATGCCCCAAAATCATCGGATTGTGGATAGGTAAGTTTGAGGGAATCAGCCGCGTCGAATCAACGGTGCGGGGCCTTTGGAAGAGGGCTTTTGATGGCTGCCGCTTGCTGCGCCTATTCACGTTGCACCTCGCTGCCGCTGTGATAGAGCTTATGGCATGAACGATGATTCAATCCGGTTCACGGTACCCCTAAATGACAACCACTGTCTTAGGTAGTTGGGATCATACAAAATCTCTGACGAGCCAACACATCGGTGCAACTTGTTCGCCGCGTGCGAGGCATTTTTCATACGCCTCAGTCGTTATGATTCCATGCCGCTGTGCCATCTCAAAGACACGTCTGTTTATCTCGTAAAATCGCGACGAAAGCTGTTCAAGGTGACTGAACTTTTCAGGCCCAAGGTTCCCTCGTAGCTTATCGGCATAATCGCTGTCTATCCGGTCTCCTTAGTCCTTCGAAAGCGCCTCAATCGCTGCACGACGCTCCGCATTTGTTAGGGTTTGATCTCCTATGATTTCATCGGTTTTCTCAAGATTGCGCCAAATCCTTGCTGCCGTAAGCGTATATGAAGGCACTCTTGGGACAAGCGTGTATTTCTCTGCAAGGGCTCTCCACAACCCGCTAAATCCAACCAACTCGTTCGTTGTTCTGGAAATTAATCCAACATCGATGAACCCGCTTTTCTCCCCCGCGATTATAGGCTCGAAGTTGGCGATACGCGGGCCGAGCCAGCGATGTAGCAATCGCCCGGGAATTGCTCCGAGTGCGAACTCGGCTCCATATCTTGAGGCACTCTGAAAAGCGCTCGAGTACTCTTGGACCTCTCGAACAGCATACCCGGCCCGGTTTTGCATTTCGCCAAACTTGTAGACCCATTGAAGAACTAATGTCTCAAGTCTTTTCGCTTGCTCTAAGGTGAAGATGTTGCCAACGGCTTGCAAATCTTGTGCTATCGCGGCCAGTGCCAAATCAAATGCTGCGTTCGCCTCATCTGCCGTTAGTATGAACTGAGCTTCAAATTCTCTCATGCTGCGATAGACAGTTGGCCAACCGAGCCGAGTATTTCTCCAAATTGACCCTACAATGATTGCGGTGGCTTCTTCCTCACTCATGCTACGTTTTGTTGAGCCGCTGTCAGTTGAGGAGGCGTGGATCGTTCCTTCGGTCTCGCCCTCCCAATAGTCCGGCCTAGACGGCTCGATGCGACCGTGAATCTTGCGGTGCCAGTTTTTCCACAAGAACCGCAAGCTCAAAATTAGGAGACAAACGATAACGACCCAAATCCAACTACTCATGCCTACTCCGTCTTGAGTGTTCCTACCGAATTCCTTCTGGGAGTGCAGCAGCCTGCAACAGCTTGATTCAGTGAAGTGTCAATGCACACTTATAGTGTGTAGACTCATCGTGGTCAATCCCTCAATCATTACGCGGTGCCATCGTTAGACCCGCGCACATTGTTCGGCAAACGGCTCCGAGGCCTGCGAGAAGAACGTCGGCTTTCGCAAGAAAAACTGGCTGAATTGGCTGATCTCCATCGGAACTACATTGGCGGAGTCGAGCGCGGTGAGAGAAACGTGAGCCTAATCAACATCGTTAAGCTGGCTCGTGCTTTGGCTGTGAAACCAGCAAAACTGATTGACTCCATTCCCTGAATCGCTCCGAGTGTATAAACCTTTCTATTCCATCTTTCAAGAAACTGGTGATTTCTGAAAGCCCGCAACGCTAGCTCGCCGGGCCTTAGAATCAGTCAATTGCGGCTTCACTTTTCGCAGGGGTTTTTGAAAGGCTCCGCGCAGTCTGATAGACCGTTCCGACACTCACGCCCACCTCAGCGGCAATCTTCGGCCAGGAGAGGCCCGAAGCCCGCAGGACGGCAATTCTCGCAGCATCCACCGTCACCCGTGGGCGTCCGAGTGTCTTCCCCTTCGATCTTGCAGCCGCTATACCTGATTTGACGCGATCCCGGATTAACTCCCGCTCGAACTCCGCGATGCTGGCAAAGATGCCGAATACGAGACGGCCATTCGGGGTGCTAGTGTCCACGCCCTCATGCAAGCTGATAAACTCGATGCCAAGCGAACGAAATTCTTCGAGTGCGTTCACAAGTTGCCTGAGACTGCGCGCAAAACGGTCATAACGATAAACCACGACAGCATCCACGCGCCTCTTCCGGCACGCGACCAGCAGAGCATCCAATTGCGGCCTGTGCTCTTTCGCGCCCGAAACACCCGCATCCACATACTCGCCAGCTATTTCCCAGCCTCGACGCTGACAATACTCCCGTAGCTCCCGTGTCTGCATGTGCGGGTCTTGGCCGTTATGGGTTGAAACCCTCGCATAGATCGCTGCTCTCAACTTCAATCTCACCAACCTTTCAGCGTTCTCCTATGACCTTTGTTAGGAGGGCAATTTCTAAAGTCCGTCTGTGGAGTTGGTTCAGCGAAATCGCCTCCGCAGCGCGGGCCGGAACACTTCTCACCAATGATTCCACTGCCCAAGCGCATAAGGGGGTCATCAACGCTTCCGCGCCTCACTGATGAGCAGGGCAGCGACGATGATTGCTACTGCGACGTATGCGAAGGAACGAACGACTGAGAGAATCTGATTGGCCATGCTGCCTCCTCCTGTAAAGGTCCTCGCCGTCAAATCGAGAGCAATTCGGTTTCAAGGCACATCAACGCATCGCGAATATTATTCGACGAGTCTTTCACGATGCGGGCGAAGTTTGGCGTGGGTGCTTCAGTTGCCTCGCGCTGCCAGATACTCTCAAGCAATCGGGTCGCCTCACCAGCCAAACCGTAGCTTGAGAACTCAATCTGTCGCGTGCGCGAGAGGAAACGCGGTTCGAGGCCATCGGTTGTATTGCACGTGAAAACGAAGATCGTCTGAGGTGGAAACGCTGTCGCGTCTAGTTTTGACAGAAAGTGTAGCTGGGCCGCGCTCGACATCTTGTCGGCTTCGTCCACAAGTACGAGATGAAACCCACCCGACACCGGAACATACCAACACTGCCGAATCACGTCCTCGACGTACGCGACGAGGCACTGCTGAGACGGGATGTGGTGCAACTCCGCGCCGAGCGTTTCAGCCAGCGCGAGAGCCATCGTGGTTTTGCCTGTCCCCGGTGGTCCAGTGAAGAGCCATGCCGATTGGTACGGATTAGCAGCGAATTTGCCGAGGATTCGCTTGGGCTTTTCCAGACCTGCGAAATCGCCGATTGCATGTGGCCGATATTTTTCAGCAAGAGGCTGCGGGAAAACAAAAGTAGCTGTCGTCATCGGCCACTTCCCTTCAGAGGTTCTGTCTGCGAGATGTGAAACACCGTGGTTGTCCAAGGACGCCGAACAACCTTGTGTTCCCCGGTGTCCTTGTCGATCTCTTTGCTTTTGGATTCAATGAACGTCGTTACTTTGACGCCATGTTCGCCTCGACACACAACCCGGCCAAGAGCCTTCCATGCCTCGAAGGTGAACACGTTCTCTCGCGGTTTGATTTCAGATTCAGCGATTCCTTTTGCCGCAAATCCTTGGAAGATCGCTGGAAAATTGGTGAGAGATTGGCCGGAAACAGCACGTTTGAGTGATTCGAGCGTTGAAGCGGAGACACTGTTTCGCGGATAATCGGTGGCTGTACTTGCTTTCGTTTCCATTTGAATTCCCCTGATCAGTGGAGTGGCGCTTTGTTTCGCGCGCTCACTAATCAGGAAAACTCTCTGGCGCTACAGAAAAGCGAGTTCGCTCGATTGGAAATCTGAATTCCATCGTGAGTATGGGCTTCAGCCACCCCACCCCTGAAACAATGGATGGGTCCTTTCAGCCGAGTCTAGGAATTTGAAATTAGGCAGGCCGATAGGGCTTTTGGAAACGCAGAAGCCTAGTACTACCCGGGAGGGCTAGTGTCCCTTACATTTCGATTTGCGAGCCAGAGAAGGAAAAGAAAACTGGGGTCACCGTCACATCTTAGGAGACAAGCGACCCCAGCGACCGTAGCGGCAACTCGGTTACGCACTTTGGGGCGGGTCAGCAACCGCAATTCCGTTCGGAAAGGGAACCTCTAGCACCGCTGTTCGCTGGTTGTCAATCCGCATTAACCGCAACAGAGGTGCAGTAAAAGCACGCATGATGTGCCGGGATGAGCTTCACGCCCCCGCTGAGGCCGTTGGAGACTTCGCACCTCCCTTCGGTAAAACCGCGCAAACTAAGATGACAGTAGTTGGAGGATTCTTTCCGTAGTACTCGGGATTGACTTGTTGATGACGTTCGCTCTAAAACAGCTTCCGCTCTTGGGGAGGCTGAGGGGGCTAGCTGCCTCGAATGTCTCGACCCGGTCCTCAGATTGTAAAAAAGTGAAGGGTGTCTCTTCCCCAAGCCGAAAGGAGGTTTCGAGGTTCCCTGTGAAAGTCGCGGAGGTTCAGGCGCTAGAACCAATACGTCGGATGCGCGGAGGATCGCAGTCCCAATTAATCCGGTGTTCGGATAACAACTGCTACGTGGTCAAATTTCAAAATAATCCACAGGGTATTCGAGTTCTGGCCAATGAACTCCTGGGAGCCTTGCTTGCCCACGAGCTTGGACTTCCGATTTCTCAACCCGCCGTCGTCGAAGTGTCGCCCGATCTCATCCATTGCACAGACCATATGACGATCGAGTTATCGACTAGCCGAGTTCCATGCCAGGCAGGGCTATGCTTTGGGTCTCGCTACCCGTGTGACGAGACCTCGTCCACCCCTGCGAGCCTCCATAAGGTCTACGATTTCTTACCGCAACCACAGACCCAATGCCTGGTAAACCTGAGCGACTTTGCTGGAATGCTAGTTTTCGACAAATGGACCGAAAACACGGACTGTCGCCAGGTAGTTTACGTCTCGGAAACTAGTGATTGTCCTTACAGGCGGTACCGCGCCCTGATGATTGATCAGGGCTTTTGTTTCGGCGGCGGTACATGGGGCTTTTGCGATAATCCAAGGCACGGTTTGCATCCCGAACGACGCGTGTACGAGACGGTAGGCGGGCTTGACGCCTTCGAGCCGTGGCTTACTCGACTTGAATCCGAGATTGATCGAACTCTATTGGAGAGTGCCGTGCGCGAGATTCCTCCTGAATGGTACCGCGGTGACACAGAGTCCGTGAAGCATCTGATTGCCGCTCTGGAGCGCAGGCGTGCCCATGTCAAAGATATGCTGGTTTCGACGCGAAAGTGTGTCGAGCACTTCTTTCCTGGGTGGTCTTTCCAGTCTAAAGCTGCGAGTTCTAATCGGACCTCCGAACAAAGCGTGTCCAGGATGGCCGCAGCCTGCCATGGGGAGGCGACATGGTTTCCCCATTAGGAGGTCCAGCCCCAGGGAACCTTGTAAATGCTCTCGATGCACTGCGGCTAGCGGAACGAGAAATTAGGGCTGTCATTCGCGCTCGAAAACATCCGAAGCTGGACCGTGCCCTTGAATGCCACTCATTCCTTCGCCAGGCAATAGACTGTCTATTGAGGACATTTCCACCGACCCGCCGCTAGAAAGACTAGAAAGGACGTCTGTTCTAGTCCTAGCGCAGTAGGGCTGCCGGAATCCAGTCGCAGGGTAAGCCGAAGATTTTTCTCGCTAGATACTGCCATAGAATTTCGCGGACCAAACCAACGCTTAGGTCACACTCAACTAGTTTATGTCGTCCAGGCCTTCGTCGAGATAGAACTTTACCCAATCCTTGGTCATCAGGTCATAAGCGTCTTGGGGATCGAGTTTGCCGCCTTTAATCTGTGCGCAGATATAAGCCTCCAATTTGTCCTTTTCGTGATAGCCGAAATGTTTGCCGTTCCAGTCATTCGAAGCTGGCTGATACCACAGATTCTTGATGTCATTCGAGCCACCGGCACAAAGGGGATAGAAATGGTCCACTTCGCCACTTTTGCCGTTTCGCTTGGATTGGGGCACGTTGTATTCGTCATAAATTTTCGTGTGGACTGCCGCCGACACGTTTCTGTGGTCCTGCGAATAGGTGCAGGTTGCTTTGTGAGCCGGACAGTTGTCCGTATAGGTTCTCGTGAGGTCGTCACGGCTTAGCGTGTCCGCCAGACCGGGCGTCATGCTCGCGTTCGGATAGAGGTTAGCCGGACCAACATGCTCCGCAGTTACCACGGGGCCATTCGTCTGAACTTTGACGTTCTTACCCCAGGCCCAACCCGTAGTTCCGTCTGTCGTCTTAACGTGGAAAAATCCGTTGGTCTGGGTAGGTTCGAGTAGCTCAATTTCTGTGCCGATGTTCAGCTTGGCGACTGGAGCACCGTTGGTCGACGCGTCGGGTCGGAGATTGACGTTTCGCGTCACGATCGCGGTCTGAGCAGCCGCCACGCTGGCAAGCAGCAACAGGAAAACGATAAACGAACCTGCTTTTTTCATCTTTGATCTCCCGACAGGAATCAAGGTGAAAATCAATAGCGTTCTCTAACACTAGATAGTTCACGCACTGCTTAGCTTCGGACACGACGGATCAACGTCATTGTGGTCGGTGCTTTTTTATGCTCACCTCGTTCTTTATCTTTTCGATTCGTTCCAATACTTCACTCTTGTCGAGAACACCCTTCTCAATCAGCAATTCAGACAGGACCTCTACTAGCACCATGTTGTAGAGTGCCATCTCCTCAAATGAAGCCGTTACCCTGCCAGTTTTCGCATCGGTGAACATGGTGCTCTCCTAGAAAGCGCTGGATGTCTTTCTTCCTCTGCTTCGCCCGCCAAATTGTGAATAGTGACATTTGTACTGCATACCTGGGTACATTCGTCTCCTTGTATGACAACCGTTCTTCACCTAGCATCCGCCCTGGCCCCGACAGACTGCCACGGCGAACCGTTGACCGCAAACACGATGCGTTCATATGCCAGTTTCAACACGAGATTAGCAAAGAAGTACGATGACTGGATGGTCGCGCTTCAGTATCAAATCACGACTCGGAAGTACGCTCAGAAGGTTCTCGGTCGCTTCAACAAGTTCCTCGGGAGGCGATCCATTTCGGTTGTGACGCACTTGGAGGTCCGCGAGTTTCTGACACACATGTCGAGCTTCGGCGCAACGCTTGAGACGACCTATCGCCATCTAGGGGTCCTCCGCCGATTTTACGACTTCCTGAATCTGGGCGGCGTTGTGAGTTATGTCCCTCCGCGACTGGTTCGGATGAAGTCCGTGAAGAATACCGACCTGCCCGTCTTGAGCGAATGGGACATCAAGCGACTTCTTGCTGCGACGCGAACGACTCGGGAGAGAGCGATAATCCAATTCATATACGGTACGGGATGTCGTCTAGGAGAATCGACACATCTGCGTGTCGAAGACATCGATTTCGAAAATCGAACCGCACGCGTACACGGAAAATTTGGGAAAACCCGAATCGTCTTTCTCCCCATGCCCACCGTGGCTGCGTTGAAGGATTATCTGGGAGGTCGAACGAGCGGGTATTTGATTCAGGAGGATAGGCCTCCACAGAAAGCGAGCCTCGCGCTGTCAGGGGGGAATTGGGTCGTTAGCTGGCGCGATTACGGCAAGCGTGTTCCGTGCGGCGATTACAGCCAGACCAGGAAATCCATCGGAAGAGTTGAAACAATGACGCCCCACGCCGCCGAGCAAAGGTTAAGAGAACTATTAGTCGGAGTGCAACTAACAAGGCCTGTTCCAGACCGTCCGCTGACAAACTCCTCGATTCTGATTGTCGTCAACACAGTCGGCTATCGAGCAGGCTTCAAGTACGTCGGCGTACACACGCTTCGACGGAGTTTCGCGACGCACCTGTATGATCACGGCGCGAGCATAGAAATTATTCAAGCCCTTCTTGGGCACGTTTATTTAGGCACGACCTTGGGGTACACGAGGTTAAGCCGGGCACGTATGGCTAGGGCAATAGACCAGAGCCATCCCCTCTCACTTCCGTACGAGACCTGATCCCATGCCCAAACATTCTAAAGAGCCGCGGTCAGACAGATCGGCTCGATTCAACATTCACGAGCTTGCGTTTCAACCTTGGTTTTTGCCTCGGGCAAGCCGTCTAGCCATCAGCAGTCTCATTCCTCCTAGCTACCGGAACAAGATGCGAGCCTACTTCGACGACTACGGGTGCATGGTTTGTGGCAAATTCGATCAATACGATGCAAACGGGATGTGCTTGCCCTGTCACCACCTTGTTACGCGACGTTTGAAGACGTGCGTTAGACGTCGCCTAGCCGGGCTTCAAGGCGAAACCATCGATTTGGTCATCCAGCGACGGAAAGCCTTAGCATCGAAGTTACTGGGACGCTTCGCTCGCCCATGGAGCAGGATGGCGTTGAGGCATCGAATCAACGTCGCCAGTTCCATGAACCCGGTCGACCAAGCGCTTGGATTCCTGACGCCCGGCGGCAGGACAGGCTTAGCAGTTGAGCAAGATCACGTGTCAGCGGACGGCGTTTTGGGAAAGTCTGTCAGAGACATGAAGCCCGGCAGGCGCAAGCCCAGTTAGACTGAGTTCCCCAATTGGCGCTTGGCGCGGTGGTGCCCTGGGCTGTTCCTGAACGCGGCGATACGCCGTCCCTACCGGCCAGAGCACAGTTAGACGGAGCGGATTCCTGGCCCCGCAAGGTCAAAAAAATCGCTGGAGAGTCGTATTGCCGTATCTCACTGATAGGAAACACAAAGGCGAGCGCGTGCGGTTTTCGGGCTGGATATAGCTATTTACCGCCCCTTTCGCCCATTTTTATTGAAAACAAAGAGTTTAATACACATTTTGGGGTAGGGAAGATCGTCTCGTTAAGCTCCAGATGACAAAGGACTTATATGAAATTAAGAGTTAAGTAACTGTAACGTAACAAGTTAGCCGTTTTCCGAGGGCAGAGTCTCCAAAAATCACTCAGATTTTTCGCTACGGTACATCGTTCAATCGTCCGGTGTACTGTCGGAGGAACAACGGTGCAGACGCCTGGGACAGTGAAAGTGACAAGCAGACTGTCGCTGACCCTAGGTATGAGGAGCGCATCGACAAGGACCATTCGAGGAGGCGAGGAGTCGACGCCCATGTGGTTCCCTACCTCCGGTCACCTCGGGGACCGTCTATCGGCCACCTTTGGGTTTGCTCCGATGGGCCGGGTCATCCTCTGAAGAGGCTAGAGTAGGGTTAAGCCTCCTGAAATGGGTCCTTAAACCCATCTCGGGTAGGCATATGTGTGCCCGCACCGCCTTACCGCACCGTGGCACGTCAAGCCAACGCCAGTGATGTGTATGGTGAATGCACTTTCGAGTGCGGTCCAATCTTTAGGACGGGTGTGTCTGCCCATTGCAAAAGCCCGAAAATAGTATGTCTCATTTGGTGCCTCTGAAACGCATTATTTTATATGTGCATTTGGAGACGAGGAACGTGTTCGCTTGACGAAGGGTGAAAATAGTGGAAAAAACTCTGTTACTTTTCACCCCTCTGGTACGCATTATTAATATAGGTCAAACGGAGGCTGAGTGATGTCCCCGTTACATAGCGGCATCGAGCAAGAGGGCTGTCCCGCAGTTCAACACCCGCTTCGTTATCTAGTCACTAGCGGTCCTCAAACACGCAAAGGGTCGTCTCAAGCTACTCCATAGGTAACAGCCGACTCGGAACTCATCACTTCTGGAGCTACAGGCCCCGAAGTCCGCGCACGCGAACAAGCGATACGCCTTCCTCGTCAACTGTGTCCCCTGGATTGATGAACTTGCCCTAGCTCTCGTCACTTCGCCATTTATCTCGTCAGAACCTCTTAACAGCGTCTCTCAAAGATTTATGTCTGTGTTGCTGAAACCCAAAACACAAAAGGAAAAACAACATGAACGTGAAAGTGAAGTTGATCCAAGCCGCCACCAAACCCCACCGTCTCGCTGATGCCAGCGTTGAATTGGCAGACGCCGACGGAGATGCCTTAGTTGTTTCGGACATCCGCATTCTCCAAAACAGGCAGGGGCAAACCTGGATAGCCATGCCGAGCCGCTCAGTAAATGAGGGCGGTCGCTCTTTCCAGTACAGCCCTCAAATCGAATCTAATCGGCAATTGCAGCGGAAGATCGAAGATGCCGTGCTAGCGGCATATGAAGAGTGGAAGCAGGCGCAGTCCGAGTCGGGGGTGCGATAATGAGCGCCGTTCCTAACGAGATTATTCGGCAGATGATGCATTTCCGGTCGGAGCTAGAGACGGGACAGCAGGAGTATCCGCTAGCTGCCCATGAAACTGAGTTCCCGACATCGCTTGAAGCAGAAATCAAATCACAATGCGAACAAGTGGACTCCGATATCTGGCCCGCTCGACGCGCTAGGACGTTTTTCGAGGAACCGAATATGTCTGTCCATGCCTTTGTTCCCGGTTTTGTTTATGCCGGGTCAATCAACGCGCTCGTAGGTGCTGCGAAGGTCGGAAAAAGCACGCTAACGTGGTCGATGCTGGACCGTGCCATGCGTGGTGCTAAGTTTCTCGGACAGCCGTGTGCTCCGAGCCGAGTCCTGTACATCTCCGAGCAGTCGTCTGTCACTTTTCGCGCTCAGATGTCCGAGCGTCTCCCGGAGGAGCTTTATCGGCGCATCGCGTCTAACGAAAATTTCTTCTTCGCGCTTCCCGAACACCACAAATGCCGCGATAAAGATGGAAACGAACATCCAGCGTCAACTTGGCAGATGCGATTAGAGGTTTGGATGCAACTGGTTAGAAATCCCAACATTGAACCGGACATTGTGGTTCTCGATACCTTCAACGCCTATGCAGATTTCCAACTTGGCGGTGAAAACGATAACGGAGTGATAGCGAACCGTCTCTTCGACTTGAACAAGCTGAGGGCCGTCAAACCTTCTCTCGCCATTCTCATTCTGCATCACGTTACAAAAGCCGCAGAGAAAAGCAAAATCAGGCATCTGCCTCTCAGCGCCATTCGTGGCGGGGGCGCATTCGCAGCGGGCGTGGATCACGTAGTCACCCTGAACAAGAAGGACGGCACAGATGGTGCTCAGGCTCGCACCCGTTATTGCTATTGTCAAAGCCGCCTGACGGAGGAGCGAAAATTTGATGTTATCTGGCTCCCGGACGGCAGTTATCGTGAGATCAGCGCCGACGAGAAAAAAGCTGACTCGGAGCAAAAGAAGATCGCCGTTCAGAGTGCCTTGGACAGCAATCCCGACGCGTCCCTGCGCGAACTCGAAGAAATGACTGGTGTCCCGAAGTCAAACATACAACGCTGGCACTTGAAACCCGCCGTACCGGGGGGTGCCGACCCAATGCCAGAAGGTGATTTCGGACGTATGCGCGGGTAGATTCATCAAATCTACCCGCTATACTCCACCCGAGTTTTCACTGTCCCACGTCCCATTTCTATAAGGGACACCTGTTTCGGGACACTGCCAAGCACCCTCCAACTTTCGATGGGAAGGGTCGCTCAACACACCGCAGGAGCCGATAGAAAGGAGGCCATAGGAACCCCCACCTGCAAAGGGTCTCTGAACAGTAGGTAGATTGGGAGTCGATCTAGCACCGATTTTAGCTTTCGCAGTTGATGCCCACGCCGTAATTTTTCCCACCTCCTAGCAGTCGGTCTCCAAACCAGAAGGGTCGAGAACAGAGAGATAGGTGTGTGTGCTGATGACGTTCGTAACGAAGCTACTGGCGTTGAAGTAGATCGTGCGGTGCCCCGTGAGGGTCTGTTGTTTGCGACGAGCGAAGGCGAGGTGTGGATAGACGGACAAACCGGGCGAGTCTTACCACGTGAAGCTGCTTCTGGCTCTGGGCGTGTTAGTATCGCGTTCGCAACGACGACAAGGCGGAAACGAGGAGCATCCTTGTCCCGCCGAATTGGGCAAAGAGGTAGTGTATTTCAACATTGCAAACCGTGGAATTCGACAGCACCGGCTTACGGACGCTTTTGGCTTGATGTGCCGGGTGAGGAGCGCCGACGGAAAACTGTTTCCCTTGGCGTTTGTCGCACACCTAGCATCGCCAAACAGAAGCTCCGCGAGCATATCGAATCGACGGGTATCAACAGCAAACAATCATTCTCAATCAACACAGCACCGGCGACGACATTTCGCGCTCAAGCAGAGAAGTGGATTGAGTCACTTGCCACGCGACGGCGCAAACCGGTCAAACCCGCTACTGTCTTTGGATGGCGACACGCACTCGACAAATGGATTCTCCCTAACATCGGTGACAAATTGCTCGCGGAGGTTTCCAACGGCGCGATGCGGGAGCTGGTCGAAAAGATGGCAGCGGCAGGGCTATCGCCGAAAACAATCGTGAATTACGCACTAGTGGTGAAATTGGTTGTTGCCTCCGCTGTGGATGGCGATGGCGACCAAATCTATCCGCGAAAGTGGAATCACGACTTCATCGGCTTACCCATCGTGGAAGCTAGCAAACAACGTAGACCAAGCGTAACCCAAGCAGAAGTGGAACAAATCCTTTCCGGCACTAGCAAGCGATGGGCAGTGCTTTTCGCCTTGTTGGCCGGGACAGGGTTGCGAATCGGTGAAGCCTTGGGACTGAAAGCCGTGGACCTTTCAGGTGACTGCTCTCTGGCGCACATAAAACGCAGCATCTGGCATGGCCGGGAACAAGCACCCAAGACGCCGAATGCCGTACGTATGGTGGATATCCCAAAACCGCTAGCCCAGTTGTTGTGCGAGCATGCGGCCCGGTAGAGATGGGTATTTGTTCACGGCGAAAAACGGGAAACCCCTCGATAGTCGGAACGTTCTTCGGGCTTTGCACGCGACCGACAAGAAAGTCGGCCTTCATGCTTTCCGCAGGTTTCGGACGGAAACATTGCGTCGTGCGCGTGTGCCGGAAGACCTTACGAAGCTGTGGCTCGGCCACTCGAAACAAACCGTGACTGACCTTTACGCAATCGGACTTGAAAAAGACGAAGCGTGGCGTCGGGAATGGTGTGAGCGTGTGGGGTTGGGTTTCTCCCTTGTTGGGCTACTTGGGCTACAAAACGCGGTGGAGGCTGACGCAGTAAATGCAGCCTAAACCCAATGCGGGGCAGTGATTAGAGTGGCGCGCCCGGAGAGAGTCGAACTCCCGACCTTCTGGTTCGTAGCCAGACGCTCTATCCAGCTGAGCTACGGGCGCATCCGTTTGGAGAAACTGCCTGACGGGCTGATACAGTTGAAAATTGTACCATACGTGCCGCCGTCACACTGCCGCCCTCCGTGAGTAGCGGATACAAATTCATGCGCGCAGTTCGGTTTCCAATCGCGCGAGAAAACGGATCACATCAGAGGGAGTACGCAGGTAATAGCGTGCGCCTGTGGCGCGGTGGTCGCCAACTCGAACGGTGATTTGGTCCTTAAGGACGTTGAAAGCGAGTTCATCCGTCCCGTCATCTCCTATGTAAATTGCGGCCGTGCCTGGCGGAAGATCCTTCAGAATTCGCAAAACTGTAGAGGACTTTCCTGCAACTTCTCTGGGAAGTATTTCCCAAACACGGTTTCCGTTCAGAACGTGAAGTGCATCACCCCACCGCGCGAGAAGCGTGGCCAGGGCGACGGATGCGGCATTCCTTGCTGCCGGTTTCGCTCGGCGATAATGGATAGAAAAGGTGAGTGCCTTATCTTCAACCCAAATGCCGGGCCAAGCCTGAAGAGTGCGGCGCACCGCCTGCTTGGCAGCGCGAATAGCGGCAAGAGTAGCGGGCCTGACGCGTGTGCTTCCTCGATCCCATTCGGCGCCGTGCAGCCCGAAATAATGCAAGCCTTTCACGTTCAGCAAGGCCTTGAGGTCACGAATTCGGCGGCCGCTGACAATAGCTACGAACAGGCTTCGATTAGCCACAAGCCGGCCGAGCACCTCCTTGACTTGCGGCGGCACGCGGACTTCGGAAGGATGGGGCTTGAGTGGAACGAGGGTTCCGTCGCAATCGAGAAGAAGCGCGATTTTTGGTGCTTCCCGCAACCGGGCTAGGATTCGACGAACGTCTGCAAATACGGATTTTGACCGGCCGGAAGGCCGCCGGCGCCGCTTTTCGGAAGATTTATTGTCGGCCAAATCCTCGGGTCCGAATGCCTAAGATTGCTTTGCAGCCAATTCACTTTCTTCGACTCTGATCTCAGAAAGCTCGGTAAGGAGATTTCCGGCCCAGCGATACACGTTGTGCTCTCTCACCATCTGGCGCATGTGGCGCATGCGACTCTGGCGTTCCTCGGCCTTCATTTCAAGCGCTTCGCGAATCGCGTTCCCGAGTTGTTCGGTATCGTAAGGATTCACGATGATCGCATCTCGGAGTTCGCGAGTGGCACCCGTGAACTGACTTAGGATGAGAGCACCCTCGCCGTCCACGCGCGAGGCAACGAATTCCTTGGCGACAAGATTCATGCCGTCGTGAAGGGAAGTGACCATGCAGAGATCCGCGGCGCGGTAATACGGCAAGATCTCACTGTGACTATGGTGCCGAGTCAAAAGGACGATGGGCCTCCAATTTGCGGAGGCAAATTTGGCATTGATGCGGGCGGCTTCGGCTTCGACCTCGTCAATCAAGTCATGGTAGCGCGGGATCGTGGTCCGGCTGGGAGCGCCGATCTGGACAAACGTGAAACTGCCCTGATAGGAGGGCGACTTCTCCAGAAAGCTCTCGATTCCCCGAAATCGTTCGATGATGCCCTTGGTGTAGTCGATGCGATCTACTCCAATACCCAGAAAACTGGCCTGAACACCGAGATTCTTAAGAATTGAGGCGCGCAGTTCGTAGGGCGAGCCATCGGCTGAGTCGTGCTCGCGCTGGGCCTCGCGAAAGTCCACGCTGATCGGAAACGGCTGGACGAAGGTCAGATGGTCGCGGCGCTTTACAGCAAAGCGTTCCCATTCGATTCTGGATTCCAGAACCGCGTCGACGGTCTCGAGAAAATTGTTGCAGTGAGCTTGGGTATGAAAGCCGATCAAGTCAGCTCCCAGCAAGCCGTCGAGGAGTTCACGCTGCCAAGGACAGATGCCGAAGGCTTCAGGATTTGGCCAAGGAATATGCCAAAAGATGGCGATACGAGCGTCAGGACGAGCCTTCTTGACCATCCGAGGCAAAAGCGCGAAATGATAGTCCTGTACGAGCAAAAGAGGGTGCTGGGAATCTTGCAGTTCATCGAGCACGGCAGCGGCGAACTTTTCGTTGGCCTGCTGATAGCTCTGCCAATCCGACGTGCGAAAGGTGGGACGAGTGTGCGCGATATGGCATAGCGGCCAGAGGCCTTCGTTCGAGAAACCGTAATAGTAGCCGGCCTCTTCTTCCGGGCTGAGCCAGACGCGTCTGAGAGTGTATTCCGGCTTGTCCGGCGGGACGCGCAGGCGATCGTGCTCGTCAACCATTTCGCGGTCGGCATCGCCCGAGCCGTGGGCAATCCAAGTGCCGTCGCAGGCGCGCAGGACCGGCTCAAGGGCAGTAACGACGCCGCTCGCTGGAACCGATATTTCGATACCTTTCCCACGGTGGACGTGAATATAGGGTTCGCGATTGGAAACAACGAATAGCGCTCCTTTCAGCTTACGCTGCAGGCTCACCCGCAATCGTTCGGGTGTCCAGAGAGACTGGCCCGTTTCCCGAAGCCGGGCCTCCTCGGTCGCGGCCGCTCTGGCCTCCGCTAAACTGCGGGCGAAATTGACCACTTCCTGGGAAAACGGAGCCAGGAAGTCTTCCTTGGGCAACTCAGGCCGCGGAGTGACCTGCCCCCCTCGCAGATCTTTCATCCACTGCGCCATGCGCGAAATGGGCAGTACAACCGTCCAGCGAATAATCAATACGGTCAAGAATACAATCAGGAGGACTTGAGCGATGACGTGCCAGATAGTTTCCCGCCAAATGCTCTTACTCTGCGCCTCGATGTAATCGGCATCATGAAAAATGGCCAATATGCCGGAGAGCTTCGCACCGTCACGCAAGGGTAAATAATACGCGTGGATCGCGGCGCCGCCGAGCTTGAGGAATTCGCTTACGCCGTCGTCCGCCTTTTCGACGCGAGCAAGCGGGACAGGAGGAGGCGTAAACCGCGAGGCCAGGCTTGAACTTTCGGCGATCACCTCTCCCTTGCCATCGTAGACAACCACACCGGCCAGGCGCTGCCTGTTACCGAAGCGCTCCACGATGTGCCGGAGCTGCTCGTGCGAACTTCGCTCAAGGGCCGGCTCAACAATCTCCCCCAGGCTCTCAGCCAAAATTTGAGCTCTTCGCTCGAGATCGGCGCGCAATCCCCGCTTCTGCGATATGACTTCGTTTCGAGAAATTAAAAATGTGACGAGGGTGATTCCGATCACCAGGGAAAGAATTAAGCGGAGGCTGAGTCTCACGATAAGTCCCTCTGGACGAGCACGACTGACAATGAATTCCGGAAGCCGAAAAATCGTGATACCGCTGCGGCAGCCACCAGGATTATTACCTTTACCGCAACCCCAATGCTCTGCATCGCGGGTGTTAGTATTTTACAGCAACCGATGCTCTTCCAGCTTTACTCTCTTCTGTGCAATCCGCAAAAGGCCTTCACGCGCGGGGATAGGGAAGCGACGATGAGTCCAGGTCCCGTGGGAGCTTCAAGGGAGGCCGGCCTTCCGTTCTTCGCAGGCGCCAATCGCGAAGCCGGTCCATATAGAGATAGACGACCGGAGTGGTAAATAGCGTCAACATCTGGCTAACCAATAATCCGCCCACAATGCTAATGCCGAGGGGCCGGCGCAGCTCCGAACCTGTACCGGTTCCGAGAGCCAGCGGCAGACCACCGAGCAGCGCTGCCATTGTGGTCATCATAATCGGCCGGAAGCGCAGCAGGCAGGCTTGATATATCGCTTCCCGAGGAGTCTTGCCTTCCTTTCGCTCGGCATCCAAAGCAAAATCAATCATCATAATCGCGTTTTTCTTGACGATACCAATCAAGAGAATGATGCCGATGATCGACATCACGTTTAGATCGGAACCCGAGATTAGTATTGCGAGAATGGCCCCAACGCCGGCGGACGGAAGAGTCGAGAGAATGGTGATGGGATGAATGTAACTCTCATACAGCATTCCAAGCACGATATACACGGCGAAAAGGGCGGTGACGATCAGAATAGGCTCGTTCGCGAGCGAAGCCTGGAATGCCTGCGCTGTGCCTTGGAAGGTAGCCAATATCGATCCGGGCAAAACCATCTGATTTGCCAACCGATTCACGGCCGTCACAGCTTGTCCGAGGGCGACACCCGGGGCGAGATTGAACGATAGGGTAACGGCAGGGTATTGCCCCTGGTGATTGACGGTAAGGGGAGTGGTTTTTAATTCGTAATGCGAGAAGGCACTGAGGGGAACCTGAGTGCCGTTTGCTGAACGCATATAAATGCCCTTGAGAGCGTCGGGATTTCGCTGAAATTCCGGCCCAACTTCCATTACCAAGTGGTATTCGTTCAACTGAGTGAAGACGGTTGAAACTTGCCGCTGGCCGAAAGCGTCGTACAGCGTGTCGTCGATCACCTGCGTGTCCAGGCCCAGACGCGCGGCGGTGTCGCGGTCGATTACCAGCGTAGCTTGGAGACCTTTATCTTGTTGATCGGTTGAGACGTCGCGCAACTCCGGTAGCGTCTTCAGCTTGGCCAACAACCGGGGCGACCAAGTTTCCAAATCCTGCAAATTCTCGCTTTCCAAGGTGTATTGATACTGCGCGTTGCTGGAGCGCCCGCCCACTCGAATATCCTGATTGGCCTGAAGGTACAGCGTGGCGCCGGGCACGGCCGCAAGCTTCTTTCGAAGGCGCTGAATTACTTGGTCGGCGCTAATCTTTCGCTGTGAGAGCGGCTTCAGCATAATGAACATTCGTCCGTTGTTTATCGCATTATTTCCTCCGACAAACGCGATGTTGCTCTGCACCGCCGGATCCGACGTGACAATCTCGCTGAACTGCCGTTGCTTCACGCGCATGGCATCGAACGAAACATCCTGGGAAGCCTGGATCGACCCGCTTAGTAAGCCGGTATCCTGTTGCGGAAAGAAACCTTTGGGCACGTAGTAATAAAGTATGGCGCTAAGAAAAACCATCGCAATCGTAATCGCTAAGGTGAATGGCTGACGATTCAGTACCCAGCGGAGACCCTTATCGTAGCCCTCCACTAGCTTCTGGAAACCTGTTTCACTCAAGCGATATAGAAAATTGTGGCGCTCATTTCGAATAGGCTTAAGAAACTTTGCGCACATCATGGGCGTGGCGGTTAGCGAGACGAGCAGGGACACCAAAATCGTCACGCTTAGGGTGACCGCAAATTCGCGGAAGAGGCGGCCCACAATGCCGCCCATCAGCAGAATAGGAATGAAAACTGCGATCAGCGATGTGCTCATTGAGAGCACTGTAAAGCCGATCTCCTGCGCGCCTTTCAGCGCCGACTCCATCGGTGAGAGTCCAGCCTCCCGATAGCGCGTGATATTTTCGATTACCACGATTGCGTCATCCACTACGAATCCGGTGGAGATGGTGAGAGCCATCAGGGAAAGGTTATCGATCGAATATCCGAGGAGATACATCACCGCGAACGTTCCGACCAATGAGACTGGCACAGCCACCGCAGGAATCACGGTTGCCCAGACTGTTCGGAGAAAAACGAAAATCACGAGGATTACCAAAACGATGGTGATGAGTAACGTGATCTGCACGTCCTTAACGGAGGCGCGAATCGTCATGGTGCGATCGATTGCCACCGTGAGATCAGCGGAGGCCGGAATGGAAGCCCGTAGCAGCGGCAGCATTGCGTCAATGCGATCCGCCGTGCCCACGATATTCGCATTCGGTTGCCGATTGATGATAAGCAGTACAGACGGCTTGCTATTCACGACCCCAGCAGCGTAAAGGTTCTCGACGGAGTCGACCACCGTAGCGATATCACCCAAGCGGACAGGCGCGCCATTGTGGTAGGCAATAACCAGCGGGCGATAATGATTCGCGTCAAACAACTGATCGTTGTCGGTGAGAGTCCAACGGACGATTCTGTTAGCCAGATCGCCCTTTGGCTCATTAGAATTTACTTGTCCCAGCGCGGTGCGAACATCCTCCAGTCCAATTCCATACGCGGCGAGCACCGCCGGGTTTATCTCGATGCGAACAGCCGGGCGGGCGCTGCCACCCACGGAAACCTGGCCCACACCGCTGACTTGAGACAATTTTTGCGCAATGATCGAGTCGGCGAGGTCGTACAGCCGGCTCTGGGGTAGGACGTCAGACCGCAACGCTAAAATCATCACAGGAGAGTCAGCAGGATTGATCTTTCTGTAGTACGGAAGGCTCGGCAGGTTCGCCGGGAGCTGACCCGATGCTGCATTGATCGCCGCCTGCACATCGCGAGCGGCTGCGTCGATATTGCGATTGAGGTCGAATTGCAGCGTGATTGACGTGGCGCCGGCGAGGCTGCTGGACGTCATCTCGGTGATTCCGGCAATCCGACCGAACTGGCGCTCCAGCGGTGTAGCAACAGCCGACGCCATGGTTTCCGGGCTTGCTCCTGGGAGGGTCGCCTGAACCTGGATTGTTGGGAAGTCCACTTGGGGAAGCGGGGCGACGGGCAGAAACTGATACGCAATTATTCCCGCCAACAAGATTGCCGCCGTCAAAAGCGAAGTGGCGATCGGTCTTTTAACAAAAGGAGCGGAGATATTCACGTTGGGGCTCTATGTCGAGCTTGTCTTGCAACCTTCAATCAGTTGCGGCTTCCGACTCTTGCGCATGACTCACGTGATGGTGGCGAAAACGCATCGCCAACCGATCGAACGCCAGGTAGACGACAGGAGTTGTGTACAGTGTCAGAATTTGGCTGATGAGCAGGCCGCCTACGATGCTGATGCCGAGCGGGCGGCGCAATTCCGAGCCTGTTCCCGTCCCTAAAGCGAGCGGAATACCGCCTAGCAGTGCCGCCATCGTGGTCATCATAATGGGCCGGAACCGCAGCAAACAGGCCTGATAGATCGCCTCGTGCGGCGGCTTTCCTTCTTTCCGCTCCGCATCGAGCGCGAAATCGATCATCATAATCGCATTCTTCTGTACGATACCGATGAGTAATATGATTCCGATCAGGGCGATCACGCTAAAGTCCTTGCCACAAACCCACAGCGCCAGCATCGCGCCCACGCCGGCCGAGGGAAGAGTGGAAAGGATCGTAATCGGATGAATGTAACTTTCGTACAGCACGCCAAGAACGATATACACGGTGATGACCGCCGCCAGGATCAGTAGAGGCTCATTCGCAAGCGAATTTTCAAACGCCTGGGCGGTGCCCTGAAAGCTCGGATGCACCGACAGCGGCAGATTGATCTGTTGAGCGGCCTTGTTAATTGCGTCCACCGCGCTGCCCAGCGAGGCGTTCGGAGCCAGATTAAACGACAAGGTCACAACTGGAAATTGGCCCTGATGATTTACGGCCAGGGCAGTGTTATGGCTCTCCAGATGCGTGAATGCGCTCAACGGCACCTGTGTACCGTTGGACGACTTTACGTAGATATCCTTGAGTGAATCGGGATTCTGCTGAAACTGTGGATCGACCTCTAGCACCACGTGATATTGATTCAGCTGCGTGAACATGGTAGAGACTTGGCGCTGGCCAAAAGCGTCGTACAAAGTGTTGTCGATTGCGGCCGGCAGGATTCCAAGCCGCGCCGCCGTGTCGCGATCGATTACCAAGTCCGCCTCAAGCCCTTGGTCTTGCTGGTCGGAAGCGATATCGAGCAGTTGTGGCAGAGTCTTCAGTTTCGCCATCAACTTCGGAGCCCATTGTGAAAGCTCCACGGGGTCTGCGTCCTCAATCGAATATTGGTACTGGGTACGGCTTACGCGATCCTCGACCGTTAGGTCCTGCACGGGCTGCATGAACAAGGTGATGCCGGGGACGTTCGCCAACTGAGGCTCAAGTCTCTGGATAATTTGCAAGGCTGTAGCCTTCCGCTCATCGCGTGACTTGAGGTTAATTTGGATTCTGCCGCTATTTGGCGTCGTATTCGTGCCGTCCACTCCGATGAATGAAGACAGACTGACAACGTCGGGATCCTTCAAAATGACCGCGGCGAGCGCCTGTTGGCTCTTGGCCATGGCCGAAAAGGAGATGGACTGGGGGGCTTCCGAAATCCCTAGAATTACTCCCGTGTCCTGCACGGGGAAAAATCCCTTGGGAATGTAGTAATAAAGTAGAAATGTTAGAAGCAAAGTGCCGACGGTAACGATCAATGTGATCGTCTGGTGGCGCAAGACGACTTGCAGAGTGCGCCCATAGAAAGCGATCATGCGGTCAAAAAAGCGCCCCGTAGCCTTATACAGCCTCCCTTGGCGGGACGGGTCTTCCCGGCGTAGCAGCTTCGCCGACATCATTGGCGTAAGGGTGAGAGAAACGAAAGCCGACACCAAGATTGTCGCTCCCAGCGTAACGGCGAATTCCCGAAACAGCCGTCCGATGATGTCGCCCATGAAAAGAAGAGGAATCAGCACTGCGATGAGGGAGACAGTCAGCGAAACGATGGTGAAACCGATCTGCTCGGATCCCTTCAAAGCGGCATCAAGTGGCGAGTGGCCTTCCTCAATAAAGCGGGCGATATTCTCGATCATGACGATGGCATCGTCAACCACGAAGCCCGTTGAGATGGTGAGTGCCATCAGCGAAAGGTTATCGAGGCTGTAACCCGCCAGATACATCACCCCGAACGTTCCTACAATCGAGAGAGGAACGGCGACGCTTGGAATGATCGTGGCGGAAAGACTGCGGAGAAACAGGAACATAACCATCACAACGAGACCAATTGTGAGCATCAGCTCGAATTGAACGTCGCTTACCGAGGCTCGAATGGTGGTGGTCATGTCCGTGAGCGTGGTCACACGCATGGACGACGGCAATGACGCCTGCAGACGCGGAAGCAAAGCCTTCACGCGGTTTGCTACGCCAATGATGTTGGCGCCCGGCTGCCGCTGGATATTCAGGATGACCGCTGGCTTGGTGTTCATCCAGGCCGCCTGCGTTGTATTTTCGGAGCTATCGCTTACCGTTGCCACATCCGATAACCGAACAGGGCCACCGTTGCGATAGGCGATCACCAGGGGACGGTATGCATCGCTCGAAAGAAGCTGATCATTGTCCTGAATGGTGAAGGACTGACGCGGTCCGTTCAGGTTACCTTTGGCTTGATCGACGTTGGCGCTGCCCAGCGCCGTGCGAAGATCTTCCAGACTCAATCCGTAGGAAGCGAGCGCTGTTGGATTGGCCTGCACTCGCACAGCGGGTTTTTGGCCTCCGCTGATGGTGACCAATCCCACACCTGATAGCTGGGAGATCTTCTGTGCGAGGTTGGTGTCCGCAAAATCTTCCACCTTTTGAAGAGGCAACGTATCGGAAGTTAGCGCGAGAGTGAGAATGGGCGTGTCGGCAGGATTCACCTTGCTGTAAATCGGAGGATTTGGCAAATCGCGAGGAAGGTATGTCGATGCAGCATTGATTGCCGCCTGCACTTCCTGCTCAGCTACGTCGATGTCCTCTTTCAAGTCGAATTGCAGCGTGATCACCGATCCGCTCAGGGAACTCGTGGAGGTCATCTGCGCCAACCCAGGTAGCTCTCCGAACTGCCGCTCCAGCGGCGTGGTGACGGCAGATGCCATCACGTCTGGGTTGGCACCAGGGTAAAAAGTAACGACCTGAATGGTCGGATAATCCACCTGTGGTAACGCGGACACTGGAAGCTGCAGGTAGGCCACCATGCCCGCCAGCATCACCCCCACCATCAGCAGGGACGTGGCGACCGGCCGGAGTATAAATGGTTTGGAAGGACTCACGGTTAGAGGTCCGGCGACGAACTCGAGCTAGGGCCGGCGTTGGGATTGGGAAGCGCGCTCGACTCGTGTGGGCTCACGAGTGCTCCTCCCTGGAGTTTCTCGGCGCCATCCACAACAATTTGGTCTTTTTCAGCCAGTCCTTGGCGGATCACCGAAATATTCCCCTCGGCAAAATCTACCTGGATTGGCTGGACCTGCGCCTTGTTATCGCTGCCTACGAGATAAACGAAGGACCCTTGAGACCCGGTCTGAATCGCGGCTGAAGGAATGACGAGCGCATTCTTGCGCTCGCTGAGGAATAATCGAATATTGACGAATTCATTGGGCCAAAGCAATAGATCAGGGTTATCGAATTGCGACTTCAGCTTGATCGTACCTGTCGATTGATCGATTTGATTATCGATTGTTAGGAGTTTACCTTCCTCGAGCTTCGTTTTGTCGTCGCGGCTGTAGGCCTCTACCGTGAGCCGCTGTTTCTTCATCTGTGAGACCACCTGTCCCAAGCCATCTTCAGGCAGGGTGAAAATCACGGCGATGGGCTGCACCTGCGTAATTACGAGCATACCGTTGGCGTCCGTCGCATGGACAATATTGCCCGGATCGACCAGTCGCAAGCCGACTCGCCCGGTTATCGGCGAGGTGATTCGGCAATATATTAGCTGAAGCTTGGCGCTGTTGATTTGCGCCTCGTCCGATTGAATCGCGCCGTCATACTGGCCGACGGTAGCCTGCTGCGTATCGACCTGCTGCCGCGCGATGACTCCTTCCTGCCATAGTGTTTGGTAACGGGACAGATCAACCTGCGCGTCCTTTTGTGACGCCGTATCTTTCGCAAGCTGCCCCTGAGCCTGGGCCAAAGCTACCTCATAAGGGCGCGGATCAATCTCCGCAAGCAAATCCCCTGTGTGAACGAATTGTCCTTCCCGGAAATACACCTTCATGATCTGGCCATCGACCCGGGTGTGAACGGTGACGGTATTGAAGGCTGTCACCGACCCCAAGCCCGTAAGATAGAAAGGGACGTCCCGTTTCTGCACCAGTGTTACGCCAACAGAGATCGCGGTTGGCTTGGATTGTTCCTTGCTTTTGGCCGCTGCCATCGCATTCTCGTGCATCCTGTAACCGGCAATCGCAGCGATGGCGATCAAAATCAACAAGACAATCCAGACCCACGCCCGCCGCCTTTTTGGTTCCGTCCCCAACTCGGGACCAGAAGGTGCTGGAGGCAGCGAAACTTCCGTACGGGGTATACCAGAAGAAGTGAAGTCTGTAGACGGCGATGATGTTCTTGAAGGCGGCATGTGCACCTCAACCGATATTTTTCCCCATTTTAGACGTTGGCGGTCGCCTTGTGGATACACGAACATGAGGGTCGCCGGTCTTAGATGTACACATCACGCCGATGGCCAAGAGTGCTGTACGCGTGGCGGGCCGGGAGTTGACCCGCCAACGAGCCAACACATAAGATGTAAAATGGAGTTTTATGACTGAGATCATTTTCGGGAAAGTGCACCTCGTCGGGGCTGGCCCTGGCGATCCCGAATTATTGACGATCAAAGCTCACGGCCTCATCCAGCGGGCGGGTGTGATTCTGCATGATGATCTCGTTCCTGCCGGCATTCTAGCCGTGGCTGGACCGCAAGCCGAAGTCGCCAACGTTGGAAAGCGCTGCGGCGCAAAGGCAATCACTCAGGCGGAAATTAATGCGCGGATGATCGAATCGGCGCGGCGCGGCTTGGACGTAGTCCGGTTGCATGGAGGCGATCCCTCGGTATTCGGGCGTTTGGCGGAAGAAATGGATGCTCTCGAAGAAGCCGGAATTCCCTTTGAAATCGTTCCGGGAGTGACCGCAGGTACGGCAGCGGCGGCGGCGCTAGGCTTTTCACTTACTGATCGCCGCAGAAGCTCCCGCGTCATCATGGTGAGCGGTCACCGTGCTTCCAAGAACGCTCCGCAAGAGAGAACCGATTGGAAGGAGGTCGCCCGCGCAGACACGACACTCATCGTTTACATGCCGGGCAATGATTTCTCCCCGTTGCGCGAGGAGCTTTTGGCCGGTGGGCTCTCTCCGGATACGCCAGCCATCCTTGTTTCGCACATCGGCATGCCGGAGCAGCAGCAGCGTGTCGCCACCCTCGCCGATTTGGATGGGCTCCCACGGATGGATACGCCGGCTGTTCTGATAATCGGACGCACCCTCGATCGCATCAGCCGCCGCGAGCAACTGGACGATTCGCCGCACTCCATCGATTCGGTGAGCTTGCTCCTTTCGTCATTTTGATGGCCGGTCTGTCGTGGAAAAACTAAAACTGTTTGGTTCGTGTTAAATTCCGGTGGATTCGTCCGGGTCTATTGTTCGGAGCACCTCTATCCATATGCCTGAAGGCGGACAATCGAATGTCGACTGGATCGACGTGGTTTGGCTGCTGTTTCTCGCCGCGCTGGCCCTTCTTCCGCCCATCAACGAGATTCATAAGCAACTAATCCTTTTGGGTTTGGCGTATTCCAATATTTCGAGAGCGCATTGGTCACCCGACTCCGGACGCGGGGGGCCATCTACAGCGTTCTCATAAAGATTGCATTGGCCACACTTTTACTGGACCATACCGGCGAAGTTGCTATCAATAGCAGGTACTATTCGATTTACTACCTGCCGGTTGTCACAGCGGCAATCTATTTTGGCCCGTTGGCAACGCTGTTTTGGACGGCTCTGGCTTCTCTGGCCTACTGCTCCTATCTGATTCCTGCACACTGGGACTACCAGATCACTGCCCAAAGTCTTTACGATTTAGCGATTCGAATACTGTTCTTTTTTCTCGCGGCGATGCTGGTAAACCGCTTCGTAGTGGAAAATCGCCGTCAGGTGGCACGTTATCAGGCGCTATCGCAGACGCTCGAGGAAACGAACCAGCAATTGCAGCGGGCGGAAGCGGAAGCTCGCCGTTCAGAGCGCCTCGCCGCGCTGGGGCAGATGTCTGCAGGCCTCGCGCACGAAATCCGCAATCCGCTGGGCGTTATAAAGGGGTCAGCGGAAATGCTCGCTCAAAAGCTGCAAGACACGTCTCCCCTAGCAAGCGAACTTGCTGGATACATCTCCTCCGAAGTGAATCGCGTAAATGTGCTGGTGGCGAGATTTCTGGATTTTGCGCGTCCCATGCAGCTTGAATTGCAGCCGCACCAGATTCCGGATATCGCCGACCGCGCCCTCGAATCCGTGCGAGTTCAGTTCCCGAAGCCAAACATCCAAGTCGAACGCCATTACGCACCGGGATTGCCGGACGTTCTCTGCGATCAAGAGCTGTGTGAGCGCGTGTTCGTCAACCTGATTCAAAATGCATTCCAGGCCATGAACGACTCCGGCGCAGAAGGCGAGAAACGGCTGCGAATATCCCTGAGACCGGAAGTATTCCGCAGTCGTCCTGGCGTGGGCGCCACGATTGAGGATTCAGGACCCGGCGTGCCCGCGGAATCGCGCGAGCAAATCTTCAATCCGTTTTTCACGTCGAAGAAGGACGGAGTCGGGCTGGGCCTTTCGATCGTTGCCAAGATCGTGGACGATCACCATGGCTGGATTCGGCTTGAGAGCGAATATCAGAGTGGTGCGCGCTTTCACCTATTTCTCCCGGTCGCGGGTTCGTGAAACAATCGATTTGATTCGCCGGGTAGGGCCCGAGCACGCCTATGAAGACTGAGAAAGCGTCGATCCTGGTGGTTGAAGACGAGGCCAAACTTCGTCGGTTAATCGAACTCCAGCTGGTTGAGGAAGGTTTTCATGCAGGCAGCGGCCCCTGATGCCGAAACGGCCTTGCAGTTACTTAACCGAGAACGGTTCGATCTCGTTCTCACGGACTTTAAGCTACCGGGTATGAGCGGCATCGAATTCCTCCTAGCAGTGAAACGCGCCAATGCTGGTCTGCCCGTCGTGCTTATGACCGCCTACGGCACCGTCGAATCGGCCGTGGGCGCCATGAAGGCCGGCGCAAGCGATTATGTCTTGAAACCCTTTTCCCTTACTGAGCTGATGCTCGTAATCCGAAAGGAACTCGCCTCACACGAGTTGCGGCAGGAGAATCGCGCTCTCCGCGAAGCGTTGGGGCATCGCTACGAGTACAAAAATATCGTTGCACGAAGTGACAAAATGCAAGCGGTGCTCGGCCTTGTCGAACGAGTAGCCCCCACCAATGCGACTATCCTCGTCGGAGGCGAAAGCGGCGTTGGCAAGGACCTGGTGGCGCGCGCCATTCACGAGCATTCGAATCGAGCTTCCGGCCCCTTCGTAAAGATTAACAGCACCGCCATCCCCGAGAATCTTCTCGAAAGCGAGCTTTTCGGTTACGAGAAAGGTGCCTTCTCCGGGGCCACCTCGGCGAAACCAGGAAAATTTGAAACCGCTGACAAAGGCACCCTCTTTCTCGACGAGATCGGCGACGTTCCTCCCCCGACTCAGGTGAAGCTGCTTCGTGTGCTCCAGGACCGCGAGTTCGAGCGCCTCGGCGCCACAAAGACGCTAAAAGTAGATGTTCGCCTCATCGCCGCCACCAATCGTGATCTCCGCGATGCGCTTGAGGAAGGCACATTTCGTGAAGACCTCTACTATCGGTTGAATGTCGTAGCGATCGATATTCCGCCCTTGCGCGAACGCAAGGAGGACATTCCGCCACTGGCGGAATTTTTTCTGCATAAGTTCGCCCGTGAATCGGGCAAGCCGGTTCGCGGGATTACGCCCCAAGCCATGCAAGCTTTGGAGGATTTCCACTGGCCCGGCAACGTGCGCGAGCTCCAAAATATAATCGAACGCGCTGTGACGCTTTCTTCCGGCGAGATGCTCGATGTCGCCGATATTCGCCTCGATCGTCCCGCAGGGCGCGCAACGGCGGAAGCCGCGCCCGTGTTGCCGCAAGGATTTACACTTGAGCAGTGGGAAGACGAAATGATTCGCGAAGCGTTGCGTCACGCGAACGGCAATAAAAGCCAAGCCGCCCGGTCCCTCGGTCTTTCTCGCAACGCCCTGCGTTACCGGCTATCCAAGATTGGCGTTCCCGACCCTCCTGAGAAGGACTAACTGGGACGGCAAGGCGCGATGGTTGACCGAAAGCAGAATCCAGCTTGAGTTTTATTAGGGCGATTCCGCTGGCTCCCGATTGCACCGCGCAGTCTTTTTAGACATTAACAGCGCGAAAGCGATCTGGGCGCATATTCCGCCGATCGTATCCAGCAATACGTCGGTGACCGCTGGGGTGCGTCCAGGCACAAAAATCTGGTGAAACTCGTCGAGCGAAGCGTAGAAAGCTACGATGGCAATCGCGGCCAGCGCCCACACGATGCGCGCGTCGCGCCTACCGGCACGTATTCCGCGCAGAACGAAAAGGCTCAGAATGAAATACTCGGTGAAGTGCCCGCATTTGCGGATAACGTGATGAATTTCAAGAAGGGTGGCCATCGCCGCATGCGGCATCAGCCAACGGAGAATTGGAATGATAATTCGGCTGGTATTGTCGGACGTAAACGCCGAAGTTGAGAAAAGCGAGATTACAACCGCCCACGCTAGCGCGGGCCACCAACTCCTGAGCCGGGACACCTACTCCAACCGGTAGTTCGGCGCTTCCCGAGTGATGATCACGTCGTGGACGTGGCTTTCACGCAGTCCAGCCGCGGAGATGCGGATGAATTTGCTCCGTTCCTGCAATGCCTTCAGGTTCTCGGCCCCGCAATATCCCATGCCGCTTCGCAAGCCGCCGACCAGCTGTTCTACAAGGCCGGAAAGAGGTCCTTTGTATGGCACCTGCCCTTCGATTCCTTCCGGCACGGACTTGCCGCGCTCGGCACCCTCCTGCGCATAGCGGTCGGCCGAACCAGCCTCCATTGCGCCCAGCGATCCCATGCCGCGATAGGATTTGAACGTGCGGCCCTGATAAAGGATGGTCTCGCCGGGTGATTCCTCCGTGCCTGCAAAAAGGCTGCCTATCATCACCGCGGATGCGCCTGCGGCGAGGGCCTTGGTGATGTCGCCGGAAAATTTGATTCCGCCATCCGCAATCAGCGGAACACCCGATCCTTGCGCGGCGCGCGAACACTCCGCGATCGCGGTGATTTGTGGCACGCCGGCCCCGGTGACGACGCGCGTGGTGCAAATCGAGCCGGGTCCGATGCCGATTTTCAGGCCGTCGATTCCGAGGGAGATCAAGTCGTGAGTAGCCTCAGCCGTAGCAACGTTGCCGGCGACGAGTTGAACGTCAGGTAGGCGGCGCTTGAGCGCGCGTATCGACTCCATCACGCGCGCAGTGTGGCCGTGTGCCGTGTCGATGGCCAGCACGTCCACTTTTTCGCGGGCCATTTCTTCCGCCCGCTCCAGAAAATCGCCGGTCGCGCCAATCGCCGCTCCAACGCGCAGGCGGCCCTGCTCGTCCTTTGTCGCTATGGGGAATTCCAGCTTCTTCTGAATGTCCTTTACCGTGATCAAGCCTTTGAGGTTGAAATCCTTGTCCACTACCAGAAGCTTCTCAATGCGGTGCTGCTGCAATAGGCGTTCCGCCGCTTCGAGCGTAGTGCCCACAGGCACGGTGACGAGATTATCTTTCGTCATCACATTGCTTACCGGCTGGTCGAGATTGCGCTCGAAACGCAGATCGCGGTTCGTCAGGATGCCCACCAGGCGCTGGCCGCGCGTCACCGGCAGGCCCGAGACCTTGTACTTGTTCATGATGTCAAGCGCTTGGCGCACTGACATTTCTGGTGCAATCGTCACGGGATCGACGATCATGCCGCTCTCCGAACGCTTCACGCGGTCGACTTCCTCAGCTTGCCGATCGATCGTCATGTTGCGGTGAACGAACCCAATCCCACCTTGGCGCGCGATGGCAATCGCGAGTCGCGCATCGGTCACCGTGTCCATCGCCGCCGCGACGATCGGAATGTTCAGTGCGATTTTGCGTGAGAGGCAGGTCCGCGTGTCCGCTTGGGCTGGCAGCACAGACGATTTTCCCGGCAGCAGCAGCACGTCGTCAAACGTCAGCGCCTCAGGGATAGCTCCATCAATCATCATCTCTCCCGTGATTTCGGTAGCCGCGACAGAAGCTTTCCTTGCGTTGGGTTTTCCCGTCCCTAAATGCCAAAGCCCAGCGAGGTCGCCGGGCTTGAGGAAAAGCTCTGCTGTCGAAAAGTGCCTTCATGAATCGATTCTCAATTTTAGGCTCTTCGATCATCGAAAGCAAGGAAAGGCGCGGACACTGCATGATGGCGAGTCGCCAAGCATCGCTTGGCGCGAATCCGTTACTCTCCAGGTCGGGCTCGACGGCTTCCGCCGTCTCTTTGGTGTTATACTTTGCGCCTGATTTATTGGGGTGGTCGTTCTACTTGCGCGTCGCTTACGTTATTCACGGACCACGGGACCGGGAAAAGGGCCAAACTCGCCGGCCATGAAGGATATTGCGATTGTCGGAGGAGGGCCGGCCGGTGCGCTGTGCGGCGAGCGCCTGGCAAGCCACGGATTCAACGTTACGATATTTGATGAGCGCCTCGCGTGGGAAAAACCGTGCGGCGGCGGGCTCACTCACAAGGCCATTCAAGCGTACCCGTTCCTCCTGGAAGGTTCTCAACCCAAGAAAATTGTGCGGACGGCGGAGCTGATTTCGGGCGGCGGCCATCGCGCGCGATTCGAGATGAGCCACCCGATCGTGATCTACGCGAGAAAGGTGCTGAACGGGCTGCTCCTGGATCGCGCCATTGCCGCCGGTTGCACGACGGTGTGCTCGCGCGTGACGAGCGTGAATACGGATGGCGCGCAGGTGCACTTGACGGCCGGCGGCGAAGCGCGGTGCTCGGATTTTGTGGTACTAGCCGCGGGAGCGCGGAACCAGTTGCTGCCAGAAACGACAGCGCTGGGTACCAAGGACCTAGAGGTGACTCTTGGTTACTTTGTTCCTACCGAGGAAGACATTCTGAAGGTGAAATTTCTGAAGGAGTTCGAGGGATACATGTGGTCGTTTCCGCGCGCCGACCATCTTTCCGTGGGCATTTGCGCGAAGATGGGACAGAGTCCGGCGCAGCAGCTACGCCGGCATCTCGATCAATTTGTGGACGAAGAAAAAATTCCCATGGCGGGCGCGCGATTCTACAGCCACATGCTGCCGTCGCCGCAAGCGCAAACGATCCGCAATCGCCGAATCGTGGGAAGGAACTGGGGGATGGCCGGTGACGCGGCGGCTTGCGTCGATCCGGTGACAGGTGAGGGGCTTTACTACGCGCTGCGCTCGGGGGATTTGCTGGCACAGGCGCTCGTGGAAGGCCAGCCGCAGGCGTATCCCGAGCGTTTGCACGCGGCTTTCTCCGGCGATTTGGAATTGGCGGCGCAAATTGCACGGAAGCTTTTTCTAGGGAATTTTCTGGGCGGGGCGATAACCACGCGGATGGTGCAATTGCTGAATTATTCGCCGGCGTTTCGCGATTTGATCCGCGATGTGTTCAGCGGCACGCAGGACTATCGGACGCTGAAGCAACGGCTGTGGAATCAATTTGGAATCACACTGGTTGAATTTATTCGCAGCTGGTTCGGATTTCGCGGGCTGGCAGGCGCGACGGATGGCGTGGGCCGCGAGTACCTGCCATGAGGAAGCCGAAGAGCAAGCGCGGCAAGCGCCGAGCGAGTAGCGCGACGAAACGGCGAAAGCGCGCTGCTGACCCGTCGCAGCACCACGACCGGCCCCGCCTTGGGCTTGAGGCTACGATCGAACGAGTGGTGCGGCCCGAACATACGCTGCAGACAATTGATCCAAATCTGCCGGCGGTATTTTCAACTCCTTCCATGATTGGGCTGATGGAGCACGCTAGCGTGGTGGCGGTGCGGTCGGAATTGCCGCCCGGAACGATTTCGGTGGGCACACGAATCGAAGTGGATCACCTGAAAGCCGTGGGACCGGGCGCCACCGTAAAAGCGTGGGCGCGATTCGTGAAATATCACGGGCGATTTTTGGTGTTCGATGTGGAGGCGCGCTCGGGCGAGTTTTTGATCGGGCGTGGGCGCGTGTTTCGTGCGATCGTCGAACCGCGGCAGCACCACGACAAGGCGCAGGCGCGCGTGCAGGGGCAGCAGTAGCTCCTTTTCCTTCGAAAGATTATTTCTTCTCAGTAATTTCCACTGCAGCTCGCGTGGTTTCCCAATCCAGATGCATAGTGCAGGCGCTGGCCGTATGGTCGAACGCGATGGTGAAATCCTCAACTGGCGACGGGAGTTTGGAAACTTTCATCGGAATGCGGGCGAAGTCGGATTCCTCGCCTGGGTAGGGAACGCCCCATTCGCCAGTTTGCTTGCTGATAATCAGCATCCAAGAATCGGCCTTGGGAAGCGCGAAAAGAGTGTAGCTGCCGGCCGGGACAGTTTTTCCGCCCACATTCATGTCGGCGTCGATTACAAATGTGGTTGCTTCGTTCGCGCCTGCGCGCCAAGGCTCGCCGTACGGCACTAAGTCGCCGAAAATTTTGCGGCCGCGCATGCGCGGGCTCGAATAATCGACGTGAATGGTTTTACCGTCTGGAAATTTGCACTCGGTTTTCGCCGGAGGACTCGCGACTTGCGCCGAGGCCGGACTTGCGACGACGGCGAAGCTTAGAGCGAGCACGGTGCAGAGACCAAAGTGAGCCAGGCGCATGAGTTCCCTCCTAAAGCAGCGGTCATCAGCTTAGACGCATCGGAGCGCCGATGTGATTCATCACGCGGCTGCATTCAGGATAGCCCTATCCCAGGGTTTCTTGCCTTGGTTCAAGTTTTCCGGCGGCTGCGTAGTTGCGAATGAATGCGAGCAACGCAATGAGCGCGGCCAGTATGGTAAACCAGACCATGGTCAGCAATTCAACAAGCCATGCGGCGGCTTTTCCGACTCGGGCCAGTAGAAACGGCAGGAAATTGAAAGTGGTGATGTGGACGTAATCCCAGGGGTCTTGCTTCATTGCGTCGTTGCTGAGGCCCCACTGATTCATTTTCCCCAGGCTGAAGGCCAAGATATTTTTCAGGCGGAGCGCAATTACGAACGTAGGATGACCGAGCGTTTCCATCTGATAAATTTCGAGCGGGCACCAGAACATTACCGAGGAAATCTGCACGACTGCGCTGGCAGCCACCAATGCCATCCCGATTCGCCACACGAATTTGCTTACGTTCGCGCGATGGCGCATCAGCAGCGGAACAGAAATGAATGCGGCCATTTGCGCGGCAGTGGAAACGTAGCGGTCGCCCCAGGCGAAATCGCCGCTCCAGACCGTGAACGTGGCGTAGAAGCAGATATATCCCAGAACGAGCGCTGCAGCGGAAATCAGGTACGCGCGAATATCGGGACGAAAGCGTTTCCAAGCGGCGATTGCGATGATCGCCGTAAGAATGAGCAAAGGGTCAAAGAGGAAGATGGATTTTTCCGGCGTGATGAGCGGTCCCAGGAATCCCACGTGGAATGGCGTTTCAAATGGGTACGCGGCGGGGAGCGTTGGGTCCAGCATTTTCTGCTCCCGGCCGAATAGCTGGATGTAGGTGTTGAAGAAAGATCCGAAGCGGTAGTACTGATAGGCGCGATCGATCAGGAAAAAAATCGCATAAACGGGAAGCGCGATTTTCAGGTAGTTTGACACGCGCGTTCTTAGCGCGGTTCCTCGAATGCCGGTGAGCCATGCCGTGAGGAGGAGGAACAGAATCACGGCGAGCAGGTCCATTGCCGTGGTTAGACGCGTGAGCAGGTTTGCGCCGAGGGCCAGCGAACCGATTAGCAAGGCGTGCTTGCCGCCGGTTTTCAGCCATTCGTACTGGAAGGCGAGGCCGGTGAGCGTGAGAAGCAAAATGTAATTGTTCTCCATCATGTTTTGCGTGTAATGGAGAAACGTGGTGCAGAAAAGCACTGCAAAGACGCCCGCGATTTTTTGGTTAGTGGTGAAATCGAAGAGGCCTAACAGGCGCCAACACACGAGCACGGCGAGCACGCAGACGAGAATACTCGTGCTGTAGCTCACCACGATGCTCCGGACGGCCGGGTCGGCGTCGTAGTCTGCGAAAATCGGCAATTGCTCGGCGTAGGTGCCGGCTATGTCGGCCGGAAGCATCAGCAGCGATTGCCCGATTCCGTACCAGCCGTAGAGCTTCCCGTTGCGACCGTGAATTCCAAATTCAGGGTAGTCGCTCGGGTCGACGGGCGGCTCGGAGGTCCAGAAGGAATGCGTGGCCTGAAGGCGATGATTGGTGTCGCTCGTGCCCAGTTCGCCCGATTGCACGAGCAGCGCGGCAAGAAATGCCGTCGCGCAGACCAGAAACAGAGGATTGCGGAAAGTGCGGCGAAAGTGAGACATCGTCGCTTGGATGCTAACTCAACTCGCGGTCCTAGCCGAACCGTTGCCACAAATATGTTACGGCCAAACAGTGAACGCACGTCGTCGCGTGCCGGTAGCCGAGCAGAGCGATTTTAAGCAAGGGCCCGAATCCATCCTCGGTGCTTTGGCCTTTGAGATGCCTGAGGATGGCAGTTGCAGCAATTTCACCTGCAAACTGAAGATGAATTGTTCGACCCACGTCCTCGACCTGCATTTTCCCAACTGCCCCGGGATTCAGGTTCGCAACGGCGTAGGCCGCAGCCTGTGGTCCGAAATGCCCGCCTGTGTCGTTTCGGATGCGCTCCAGAAACGTTTCGTTTTCGTGGAAAAAAGTAATGCCCTCACTCCACATTTCAATCACTTCCTCGTCAAAGCCCAACCTGACATCGTTGAAGTCCGAACAATCGTTTAGCAATCTGAGTGCTTCAGCGAACTCAACAAGAGTGGCGATCGAGCGACGGAGAAAATAATGGCGTCGGTAACGCACGTCCGTAACATCCAAGGCTGGTATGGAGTCTTCGGCTATTGCGGTCGTCTCTATCCGCAAATCCTCATACAGCACCGACATCTGAGCGATGTATCGCGCCGAAAGCGACGCGCGTGCGCTGAAGACTCGATTCAACTCTCGCATTCGAATTCGGGTTGCCACAAGGAGAGATGGTATCGCAAGTAAAGGCTGTTTTTCCCGCTTAGAAGGACAGTTTGCTCACGGTTCTGGATACGTTTAGAGGCGAACGAGAAGGATCATCGCCTGATGCCAACTCAGGAGGACGTAGTCCGAGGATACAGAATGAATTTTAGATTTGGGGGGTGGGAGCGCGCAAGTACCTGTTGGTGTAAAGAAAAGTCGTCCAAGGTGAATGTGGACTTTGGTGCCCGAGGAGGGAGTCGAGCTTCGCGCCGATTGTGAGCGCACGTGAGTTGCGCATTGGTATACTGCGGCCGCTGAAAGCCTAGCAAGTGGAGGGACCTATAATGCGGTGGCCCACCATGCGCGATTATTTGCAGTATCACCTTTTGTTCAATTTGTTCCAGCTTTGCGCTGTGGTGTTAGCACTTTATTGGTGGCGGCGCTCTAGCCTGCCGGCTCCCGGGTACGCCATTGGCGTGCTTTCTGTGCTAGCTGCAATCATGAGCGTTCATTTAGCCAAAAGGATATCCTCTGGAGAGCAAGCTGTTTGGTTTCTCCTCTTCGGGGCCTTTCTGATTATCGAGTTTCACGCAATTAGGAAGGATCGCGCTGATATCGCCCTGCACGAAGATCAAAGGAGGAAACAGCAGGATGGAGAATTTAAAGAAACGATGCAACGCGCGGAATCAATTCTTCAAACTACGCAAACGGTCGGGAAACTAGCTCAGGAAAATCTAGAAAACATTACGGGAGGCAATTCGTTTCCTTACGCTATTCCCCAGGGGAACGGCCCCGCCTTTAGTTTGGCCTTGTTCGATTACGGAAATGACGTTCTTTCCGGCGTGTCTATGACTATAGCGAGAACGGCGGACCCTGAGTGGGGAAAGGAGGGGAGTAAGCCAATTCTCGTTGGTTCACTGGCCCCGTACGTACTTACAAGCACCTCTGCATCGGTGACGCCGCGCCTAGACCCGAAAACGGGGATGGATTCCTTTTGGATATTTCTGTACGCGCAAAACGGGATGGTGGATGAAACACTCAGGTTCAGACAGTCAGCAAAGGTACCTGGCACGCTGGCTTATTCCGTTGTCCTTGCTCGGCGCATTGTTTTTAGTCGCTCAGGCAAGCTCGTTATGAAGGAAAAGGAGCTTGCGCGTTCCGGGTGGATACCGGATGAGCACAAGGCCCTCAGGGTCCTTGTTATTGCGCCCGGTCCCTATTGAATTAAGCGCTCATTGTGTCTGATGCTCTGCGCGTAATCACAGACAAGGGAACGAACGCAACATCGCTCTCGGACCCGCGTAAAAATTGGCTAGATTTGGTCCCGGAGAATGGGGTCGAACCATCACGGCCTTACGGCCACACGATTTTGAGTCGTGCGCGTCTGCCAGTTCCGCCACTCCGGGATTATTTGCCGATGCGCTCGAAGAGCACACAGGCGGCGACTCCGATAATATCTTGTACCTCTGATGCGCGTCCAGACTCAAGTCGAGAGTGGCACGATCGGGAGAGGATTGCGGCGAGGAGTCTGGCATAATACGGCCGCCATGCCCGCTACTACTGCTACTCCGTTTCCCACTGTGAATCGTCAGTTTGTTTTGGCAGCGCGTCCCGTGGGGATGCCGAAAGAATCCGACTTTCGGTTAGTCCAAGCCCCGATCCCCACGCTCGCGAACGGCCAGACCCTCATCCGCACGCTTTTTCTTTCCGTTGATCCCTACATGCGCGGCCGGATGACCGGCGTTCGCACGTATGCAGATCCCGTGGACATTGGCCAGCTGATGGTCGGAGGAACCGTCGGCAAAGTGCTGCAATCGCAGAATCCGCAATTTCAAGCGGGCGACATCGTGGTGGGTTATTGGGGCTGGCAGGAGTATTCGATCTCCGACGGCCGCGGCTTACAAAAGCTGGATGCGAGCCGCGCTCCTATCTCAACCGCTCTGGGCGTATTGGGAATGCCCGGGATGACGGCCTATTTCGGCTTTCTCGATCTGTGCCAGCCGACGCCGGGCGAGACGGTGGTCGTCTCAGGGGCGGCAGGGGCGGTGGGGTCGCTTGTCGGGCAGATCGCGAAGATCAAAGGTTGCCGCGCGGTGGGAGTGGCCGGGCGCGACGAGAAGATCGCATGGCTGACTGGCGAGTTGGGATTCGACGCCGCTTTCAATTACAAGACCACACAAGACTACGTTGCCAAGCTGAAAGAACTTTGTCCCAAGGGCATCGACTGCTATTTCGACAACGTCGGCGGGAGCGTAACCGACGCGGTGCTTCCAGTGTTGAACGTGCATGCGCGGATTTCGGTTTGCGGCCAGATTTCGCAGTACAACGCAACCAAGCCCGAGTTGGGCGTGCGTCCTTACGTTTATTTGCTAAGCAAACAGAGCCGCGCCGAGGGCTTCATCGTCACGCAATTCATGGAGCGTTTTCCCGAGGGTATCGCGCAGATGGCCCGGTGGATGAAAGAGGGTAAGCTGAAATATCGCGAGCACGTCGTGACGGGATTCGAGAATGCGCCACGCGCCCTGATCGGCGTGTTGCAGGGCGAGAACACCGGGAAGATGCTGGTGAAGTTTGCGGACGCGTGACGAACGCTAAACCCATTCGCCGGCGCGTATCACCGGCTCCGAATCACCGGCTGCGCTGATGCCGTCCACATCTATGCGATTCGATCCGATCATCCAGTCCACGTGAATCAGACTTTCGTTTGCACCTCGCGACGCGAGTTGTTCCGGAGTGAGGCTGTCGCCATTCTTGATGCAGGTGCTGTAGGCCTGACCGAGTGCAATGTGGCATGCGGCGTTTTCATCGAAAAGAGTGTTCATAAAGAGCAAGCCGCTCGCCGCGATGGGCGACGAGTTCGGCACCAAAGATACTTCGCCGAGGCGCCGCGCGCCTTCGTCCGTCTCAATCATGCGTTGCAGCACTTGCTCGCCGCGCGCAGCATGGGCCTCGACAATTTTACCGGCCTGGAATCGCACGGAAATTTCTTCGATCATCGTCCCCTGATGTGAGAGCGGCTTGGTGCTGGTGACGCGTCCTTCGACGCGATCTTTGTGCGGCGTGGTGAAAACTTCCTCGGTGGGCATATTGGGAATGCAGTAGCAGCCGTTGCCCGCCGTGGTACCGCCGCCGAGCCACAGATGATCGTCGGCAAGACCGACCCGAAGATCGGTGCCAGGTCCGCGGAAGTGCAGGGCGGCAAAACGCTTCTTGTTCAGCATGTCGGCGCGGGCGTGCAAGTGCGCGTCGTGCTCTTTCCACGCGCCGACGGGATCAGGCTGGTCCGCGCGCGACGCGGCGAAGATGGCGTTCCAAAGGCGTCCGAGCGCTTCGTCCTGCGGAAGATCGGGGAACACGGCCGCAGCCCACGCGGGAGTTGCGCAGGCGACGATGGTCCAGTTGATTTCGTGGCGGGTGATCAGTTCCAGTGCCGGACGGTAGGCTTTCGAGACCGCGCGATTTACGCGGCTTACTTTTTCCGGATCCTCCTTCGAGAGCAGCGAAGGATCGTTGCCGGCGATCGCCAGGCGTGCGGCGCCATTGCGGTATGCCTGAGCCATGCCTTCATAGAGCCACGCTGGAGCAGCGTCAAAGCTGGCATCCGGAGCGTAGTGAAAACGAAGCAGCGCGGATTGCTCGTCAGAAAAAAAAGTTGTGACGAGCCCGGCGCCCGCTTTGTAGGCGTGCTCGGTGATAAGCCGCGCGAGCGGGACGGCATCCAGCGTGGCTGTCATCACCAGCTCTTGTCCCGGCGCGAGTCCTAGGCCGGCGCGCACCGCAACTTCGGCGAGGCGGTCGAGATTTTTTTCGAATTCGGGCGTGCCCGCAAAGTGTCCTTTGGCAAACGCTGTGGTCGAGGTCATGACTAGCATTATCGCGCGAGCCCCGTGTATCGACAATGCGCGGAACTTGGCTGGAGCATTGCGTTTTCCGGCGCGCGGTTGTACGTTGGCGGGCGGCATGAGAGGCTATAACCGAAATCCGCGCCGGTACGTCTATGTGGATGAGGGTAGAAGACGGCTGGTCTTTGTCCTGCATTTGGAAAAGGGGGAACGGAATCATGAATAGGCGCCAATTGCTGTCGCTGCTTGGCATCTCTCCGGCACTGCTGGCGGTGTCGCCGGCAGAGGCGGAGAGAAAGAAAAAGGACGCACCCAGCAATGCAGGAAGCGAAGCCAAGCTGACGGCGGTGAGTCCCAAGGGCACTCCGCCGCCAATACAGCTCTATTCCATGGCTCCTCGCGCCAGCTCTCTCGACGGCAAGACGATTTATGTGGTCGACGCCACGAGTTTCCTCGGCAGCGCCACACTGCTCCACAAAATGCAGGCTTGGTTTCAGCAGAATATGCCTAATGTGAAGACGGTCTTCCGGACGAAGGCTGGGGAGTATGCCGCGGATGATCCGAAGCTCTGGGCGGAAATCAAGGCAAACGCGTACGCGTGCGTGATGGCCATTGGGCATTGAGGAGGCTGCGCCCCAGCGACCGTGAGTCACTGCGTAGAGGTGGAAAAGATGGGCGTCCCTGCAATTCCGATGTGCACTCAGGCCTACACGGAATTGGCCAAGCTCACCGCGTCACGAGATGGCATGCCGCACCTGCGGCAAGTTTTCACGCCTCATCCCGTCGGAGGCAAGACAGACGCGGAACTCGCGGCATATTTGGTGAATCCCGACCCGGTCTCGGGAATACAGATCATGAAGGAGATCGTCGACGACCTGACCCGGCCGCTTACGGCCGACGAACAGAAGACCGGGATGCAAGCCATTGCCGCAGGACCGGCTACCTTCGGTCCCGATACTGTGGATAACCTGCAAGAAATTTTCATGAACAACGGAATGACGGATTACATGCCCATCGTCATTCCCACGGAAGAAAAAGTCCAGGCGATGCTGAAGGCGACGAGCCATAAGCCGGACGAAGTGCTCAGGACGCCAGTCCAAGGTGTGGGTTATACGTCCGCGCGGTGGGGCTACACGGTCAGGCAGGTCGCCGTGAATGCGGTGATGTCCGGCTGCAGGCCGGAATATTTTCCCGTGGTGCTTGCGATGGCGTCATTGGGGCCGCTCGGGCTTTTTGGCTCCACGACATCGTCGAGTACCGCGATCGTGATCAACGGTCCGATCCGCGACAAGCTCAATATGAATTACGGTCTCGGCGCCCTGAGTCCGTTCGCGCAGGCGAATGCCACCATCGGGCGGTCGTGGACGTTGATGGGGAAGAATCTCACCAATGGAGGTATCCCGGGAGATACCTACCAGGGCGGCCAGGGCAACCAGCTGGACTACAACAATTGCATTATTGCCGAGGACGAGAAGAACAGCCCGTGGCCTCCCTTTCACGTGCAGATGGGATTCAAGCCCGAGGAAAACGTGGTGAGTATATTCGGCGGCCCGGACCTCCGCCAGGGTCATGGCGCGAGGGGTGCAGGAGCCGAGATTGCGATGTTCGATCAACAGATCAGCTTCATGTGTCAATCCCTGGTTGGTGGATCGGGCGCGCTGGCAATCCTAGACCCGCTGGTGGCGAAGCGCTTAGTGGACCAGGGATACGACACCAAGGAAAAGCTCTCCGAATGGGTCTTCAAGAACACGCAGCGCACCGTGAAGGATTTTAAGGAATCTTTCTTGGCTTCCTTCCACTTGTATCCGCTCGCGCTACAGGGGAGAGAGCCCTATGCCAGCTGGTACAAGCTTCCAGACGACGCGATAATCCCGTTCTTCGTCTCGGCAAAACAGATTAATTTTGTGGTTTGCGGTGGCCAGGCCAATGCCTTCTTTCAAATCGCCAACATGAATCACGGCCGGAGCGCGTCGATCGACAAGTGGATGTAGAAGGAATATAGCTCTCAAGGATTTGCGTGGAGCCGAACAGAATTTCTGGCGATGTTCTGAAGCTTTCGAAAGTTTGGCACTGTCATGACGGTGAATTCGACTCCCATGCCTGTGGCTGGAAGCGACCTTCGAACCAGTGCCCGGCTTTGCGGTCCCTCTTCGACTTCTAGCGAGAGCTCAATTTCGTTTCCAACCGAAACGGTGCTCCGCGTCTCAATGAAGCAACCATTTAGGCTGATATCGCTCAAGGTGCCGATTGTGTTCGGTCTCGAGGCGGTTACAATTCGCGCCGGTATTTTGCAGGGCAGACGACTGAAACTTCGCCTTTCCAGTTGATTGGACGTCACCGGAATCTTTGTCTTCAGGACTGTTTGAGCCTGCGGGGAATTGCGCCTTGGGGGTTCGGCCGTCACGAGAGGTCGGGGCCGCGAAGCATCAGTTTGCTCGGGACTATAAAACCGTTCGTAACAATCCATACAACGGAAGGGGCGCCGGTTGAGAAATCGTGAAGAGAAGCGTTCGAGAAAGGCACGGCGGCGAGATTTGCGAATTCTTCTGCTCCCGCAAGAGGGGCATCTCAAATCCGCGGTTTTGCTCGGCTTTTCCATCGAAACCTTGCTGGATGGGGTCGCGTTCGACGCTCTCGCCGAACTTCGCCTGCCTCATTGCCTGGGTTTCCGATCGCTGGCTGAGTATAGTCTTCTTATTGATGCGGTTTGGGCCGTTTCGGCGGCTTGGTTGTGCGGATGGTAAACCCCTCGTGCGGTAGGCTCCGTGGCGTAATCCAAGAAATCACGCGCAGGAAAGACTTCAACCCCCAGTGCTGTCCCTAACCATGCAGTTGCTTGTGGGATTTATTTCTTTGGCGGATCGAGCCGGCTGTGCCCGGCCGCTTCGCCTGTCATGCCTTTTCGACTTTTAGGGGCGGAGGGGCGCTTGCGGTTTGAGGCTTGTTCTGCATGCCGATTCCCTCGAGTATGAGGTCCACGGCCGAATCAGTGCCAATCGTCGAGTTGATCATCAAGTGGAAACGGTGGCGGTCCGGCCATTCGACGCCAAAGTATTGCTTGATGAAAGCGGCGCGGTCGAGATCGATCGTTTCGGCAAGCTGATGCGCTTCGCGTTCGCTTTTGCCAGTGGCGCGCAGCCGCTGTACCTTTTCGCCGAGCGGGGCGTACACAAACACGTGAAAGGCATCGGAACGGCCTTGGAGATAGTAGGCGGAGCCGCGCCCGACGATCACGCACTGGCCTCGCTCCGAGACATCCTTCACCACGCGCTCGGCGACTTCGCGGATGCAGTCCGTGTCCGCCATTTTCAGACGCGGGGCGTTCAGGCTTCCTTCGTAGCTTCCGCGCATGAAAGACTTAAAGAGCCGGTAGTAGAGGGGATCGCGCTTTTCTTCGTGTTCTTCCACCACGCGACAATCGCATTCCATCAGACGTGCGATTTCGTTGGTCAACAGTTGGTCCCACAACTTCCAGCCTAGCCGCGCCGCGACTCTCTTGGCAATTTCGGCTCCGCCGCTGCCGTATTCGCGCTCGATAGTGATGACTCGAATCATCGACACTAGGCGTTCGCTCCCGGACGGCTTTCGTCCTGCCGGGTGAGGGAGCGTAACCAACGGGAGCTTACCATATTGCGCTATTCCACCACCACCCGGCGCCCGCTGGGATCATTCTTTCTCAGAGTGAAGGAGAGTAGAAACATGATTCCCGCTCCGGCCGCCAGAATGAAAAATGTATCGACATAAGCGAGCGTGCTGGCTTGAGCGATCAGGGTGCGGTAGATCAGGGCATACGCTTGCGTCATGGCGCGCTCGGCGTTCATGCCGGATGCCCTGAGGTGCGCTGCCAGGGCGGCTGCCGCTTGAGCGAACGTGGGCTGCCCAGGGGCGACATTCGCCACCAGGTGCACCTGATGGAATTGAGCACGGCGGGCAATCAAGGTAGTAACCATCGACGTTCCGACGCTGCTGCCGATATTGCGCATGAAGTTGATCAAGCCTGAGACGCTGCTGCTTTTTTCCGGCGGCATGCCAACGTACGAAGCGAGATTAATGGGAACGAACAAGAAGGGCAGGCCGATGACTTGCACGACTCGAATGACACTGGCGACGCCGAAGCTGATGTCCAAGTCGAGACGAACGGCGGAATAATAGAAGCCCAATACAAGACTGAGCCAGCCAAAGGCGATGAGGTAGCGCGCCTGAAACTTCCCGGAAAGAACCCCAATCAAAGGCATGGTGAAGAGCAACACGGCGGAACCGGCGGTAAGCACGAACCCGGAACTTTCGGCAGTGTAGCCCATCAGAGTTTGCAGGTACTGCGGCATTAGAACCAGGCTCGAAAAGTAAATGACACCGAGTGTGAACATCATCACGTTGGCGCCGAGGAAGTTCAGATTCTTGAAAAGGCGCACATCCACAACGCTATTTTTCGCGAACCACCACTCCCAGATAAAAAGCGATACCAGACCCGCAGCGGCGAGGACGGAAAACGTAAGGATGAAGTGCGAGCTGAACCAGTCGTCCTCCTGTCCTTTATCCAGCATAACCTGCAACGCGCCCACGCCGAGGGCGAGCAGCGAGATACCAATGTAGTCGACACGCGCAAGAGCGTTCTTGACGCGGTTGGCCCACGGCGGGTTCTCTACAAATCGAAAGACAAGTAGCAGGGCTAGAATGCCGACGGGCAGGTTGATGAAGAAAATCCAGCGCCAGGAGTAGCTGTCCGTGATCCATCCGCCAAGAGTCGGACCGATCGTGGGTGCGACGATCACGGTGATGCCATACACGGCGAAGGCAAGGCCCCGCTTTTCTGGCGGAAACGAATCCGCCAAAATCGATTGTGCCAAAGGCTGGAGTCCGCCGCCCCCTGCACCTTGAAGGACGCGGAAAAAAATTAGCGCACCGAGGCTGGGCGCGATTCCGCACAAAAGGGAGCTCACGGTGAAAATGGAGAGACATATCATGAACAGCCGCTTGCGCCCGACTACGGTGACAAGCCAGCCACTGATCGGCAAGACGATCGCGTTCGAGACAAGATAGGACGTGAGCACCCAGGTGCTTTCGTCGTTGCTGACGCCGAGGCTGCCTGCCATGTAGGGCAGCGCCACGTTGGCAATGCTCGTATCGAGCACTTCCATGAACGCGGCCAGAGCAACCACAACGGCGATCAGCCAAGGATTGAAACTCGGCAGCCACGTCGTGGGAGAAAACGCGGGCGCCGCTGTTTCCGGCGCGTTGCCGGCTTGAGCGCTACCGATGCTTTCCGAACTGTCAGCCATTGGCTCGCAACTTTAAATGGGTTGTGATCCGCCATGCAAGCCCCGCAGGTGGACTTTTGCCCGCGGCCTCCCAGCCGATCCCAGTAGCCTTCTCCAATCTCCTGAAGAAAATTCGATGACGTCCCGGCCTTGCTAGGTTCAAATTTCAAGGGAAATTCTTTCTCGGGATCGTGAAGGTCCGGCCGGGGCGGAACCAGCGATTCGGTGCATACGTCTGAAGGTCGTTGACGCGCGTGGAAGGTGGTGCTAGGTTCCCTCTGCAACGCGGAGCATGCGGGGAGGCTAATGGTGAATACTGGAGTGTTGAATGAATCTAATTAGGTGCTTCTGGCTTTCCGCCTTGGTTCTCCTGGCATGGACTCTCGCGCTAAATTCGCCTCGTGTTGCTCGCGCCGCAGGCCAGGAAGCCCCGGCCGAGCAGGCCGCACCCGCTTCTCGAGCCGCAAAGGCGCCGCCCGATCTCGAAGACGGCAAACAACAATTTGCACAGAACTGCTCGACCTGCCATGGAGTCGACGCCGGAGGGCAAGAGGGTCCCGATCTGCATGGCGTTCCGGCCAGCCTAGGTGATGCGGTTGTGCAAGGCATCATCCGCAGAGGAATTCCAGGCACCGCAATGCCGAGCTTTTCCACAGTTACCGACAAACAAGCCGCGGACATCGTGGCTTATCTGCGAACACTGAGCGGCACGGCCGCGTCCGAGAAAACAGTCGGCGACTCACAGAAGGGCGAGGCTCTCTACAATTCGAGCGGCTGCTCCACGTGCCATATGATTGACGGCCAAGGCGGCAGCATTGGACCCGATCTCAGCCGAATCGGCTCGAGTCGCGGTCCCACGAACTTGAAAGCCAGATTGCAGGATCCTGGCGCGAATTTACCGCAGGTCGGAGGCGGCATTTTCGGCGGGAGCGTGACGCAATATCTGATGTTTCGCGCTGTTGAAAAAGACGGACACGAAGTTGAGGGCATACGCGTCGGTGAAGACTCGTTCACGATTGTCCTGAGGGATGCCGGCGGAAAATTTCACGGTCTGTGGAAGCCCAGTTTGCGCTCCTTGGAAAAGGAGCCGGGGAAAAGTTTCATGCCGAGCTTCAAGGGCACCTTGTCCGACGCGCAGATGGACGACGTGGTGGCCTATCTCATGACTCTGAAGAGTGCACAATGAAAACCTTTTTCTATGCCCTGGTGTTTTTGGTTTTGCTCTTGCCCGCTTCGGCGCGGACACTCGCGCAGGATGTGACCTACCAACAGTTGCTCCACGCGGACGAAACGCCGCAAAACTGGCTGATGTACGGCGGCGACTATTCTTCCCAGCGCTTCTCGAGGCTTACGCAGATCAATCGAGAAAACGTCCATAACCTGAAGCCCGCGTGGATCTACCAGCCCGACCGTCCTCTTCGGCCGGTGGAAACTTCTCCGATCGTCGTGAACGGGATCATGTACGTCACCGAACCGCTGAGCACGGTAATCGCCCTGGACGCGCGGCTCGGCACGGAGATTTGGACATGGAGCGCCAAGCTTCCAGAAAGAATTTATACCATTGGAGTGCATCGCTCGAATCGCGGAGTGGCGATTCTCGGCAATACGCTTTATATGGAAACGCTCGATGCGCATCTGGTTGCGCTGGACGCCATAACCGGCGCGCTGAAATGGAATGTCCACGTTGACGATAACAACCAGGGATACGCGATGACGGGCGCGCCCCGGGTGCTCGATGGAAAAGTCATCATCGGCGTTTCCGGAGGCGACGTTGGCATTCGCGGTTTCCTAGACGCCTACGACGCCAAGACGGGCAAGCGGCTTTGGCGCTTGTGGACGGTTCCCGCTCCGGGCGAGCCTGGCTCGGAAACGTGGGGAAAAGATATGTCCGGCACCGGCGGCGCAGCCACTTGGGGCACTGGATCCTATGACCCGGAGCTAAACACGCTGTATTGGACCACCGGAAACCCGGCGCCCGATTACAATGGCCACAACAGGGAAGGCGACAACCTTTACACCGATTCGGTCCTGGCCATCGATCCCGACACAGGAAAAATGAAGTGGTATTTCCAGTACACGCCCCACGACACTCATGACTGGGATTCCATTCAAGTCCCCGTCTTATTCGACGCGACCATCGACGGAAAGCCCAGAAAGCTTCTGGCGCAGGCCAACCGCAACGCATTTTATTACGTGCTGGATCGCGTAACGGGCCAGTTCATCACCGGCGTCCCCTTTGTAAAGGAGACTTGGGCGAAAGGGCTCGACGCCAAGGGGCGGCCCATTGAGTTGCCCGATATAGAGCCAACTCCTAAAGGACGATTGGTCTATCCCGATGGTCACGGAGGCACTAATTGGAATAGCCCGTCCTACAGCCCGGAAACGAAACTGTTTTACGTCGCAGCACGCGAAACGGGCGCATATACCGTTGCAGGCGAACCCAAGGTAGATTTTCCTAGCTTCGGTGGAGGCGGAAGAATCAATCTTCCGGCAGACCAGGTTTACGGTGCGATTCGCGCGCTGGAAGCAACCACCGGCAAAATGAAGTGGGAGTACCGCATGCTTGCTCCCGCCGAGGCCAGCACGCTTGCGACGGCGGGCGGCTTGGTCTTCGCCGGAAGCAACGAAGGCAATTTCTTCGCGCTTGATGCTGCTACCGGCAAGCTGTTGTGGGAATTTACAGTCGGCGGATCGGACTCTGAATCGAATCTCATGACTTACGCAGTTGATGGCAAACAATACGTAATTGGAGCATCCGGAAACTGCTTCGTCGCCTTCGCTCTGCCATAAATTTGAATTCGATGTAGCGCCACCCCTTTAGGGTGGCATCTTGCCCGCCGCCTCCAGCCTCCAGCCTGTAGAACGCCCACATCGCGGGAAAAAATATTTGCAGTGAAGTTGAGTAATTAGATTGACAATAAGAGCGCATCGGCGCAATGTGGTTGTGTTGACCGGGGATTCTTCAGTTTACCTGAACCTAGCGGAAGCTTCCTGAACCACCCTTTGGCCAAAATAATCAGAAAGACATCCAAGGAGATGCCATGAATACTATTGCGCGTTGGGACCAGTCTCGCGGTTTGACATTACGAGACCAAGTCAATCGTTTGTTCGAAGACAACTTTACTCGCGACCATTCGGCACATGCCGAAGTGGCAACGTGGGCGCCATCCGTAGACATCTACGAAACCGAAAATGAATTGGTCGTAAAAGCCGACCTGCCGGACCTGGACGAGAAGGACATCGACGTCCGGGTTGCAAACAATACGTTGACCATCCGCGGAGAGAGAAAGTTCGAGAAGAACGTCAACGAAGATAATTGCCTCCGAATTGAACGCGCCTACGGTTCGTTCTCACGGAGCTTTTCCCTTCCGAATACAGTCAGCTCCGAGAACATTCGCGCCGACTATCGCAACGGGGTGTTGACCCTGCATATGGCTAAGCGTGAAGAATCTAAGCCGAAGCAAATCAAGATCAGCGTCTCAGCAAACGGCAAGTAGTCCTGCCTATCGCGTGCGAGGGGCCGCGGTCGCCCCTCGTGCGCTCTGGTTGCCGAGCGCCCCAGGTTTAGCTTCTGACGTTTCCGGTGCCCCATGCTCGGTGACTCTGCGACGACCCACGTGCGCATTTTTGCGAGAAAGCAGTGAAGATTCGATTCCGACTGAATGCAAGCAATAGCCTTTCCACGCATTTCCACTCGTGACCGTCCCTGGCTTCCCCCTCGCCGGCACCTCCGAAAAAGTCCACAGCACAAGGTCCTTGCAACACCGATCACATCAGGCATGATGCTACCATGGCTACAAAGGAGGTTGAATGCATCTTCGAGCCGGAGTGAAGGGACAACATGGCGGTCGACCCGAAACCAGCGCGTTCCCGCCCCTCGCCTCGCCTAATCTCGCCATTTCTGCTCGACACACCCGCCGAGTAGAAACCACTCTAGCTCGCTCAAAACAAACGATCGGCGCGCACTCTACCCGTCACAAAACCGCGAGGTCAAAAGCACTTCTCCACCGGCGCCTTCTCGTTGCCTTCCTGCGGACACCACTTTGCGCCGCGCTCGCCATTCTCCTCGGCACAACGGCGGCCCTCGCGCATCCGCGACCCGCAAAGGCCCTGACAGTCGAGCGAATCTACGGAGCCCCGAATCTGAGCGGCTCTTTGACCGAGGGAATCGAGTGGGAACCGGACGGAAGGCGCATCTCCTACCTCGACCACACGCCCGAGATGGAGATGTGGACGATGGATGCAGCCACTGGTCGCCGTAGCGTTCTGGTGAACGCCGACGTGCTAAATCAAGTCACTCAGCCTCAGGAAGCGAAAGCCGTTCAGTCAACGGGGCTTGGCCGCGTCCAAGCCGAAACCTACTTCTGGTCGCCAAAAAACGATGCACTGCTCTTTTCCGGCAGCAGCAGCCTCGTTCTGCTGAACCTGAAAACGATGGAGGCCAAGCCGCTCGTGAACCCCTCCGACGACGCGGGCCACGAAATCGCAGATCCCAAATTCTCTCCCGATGGCCAATGGGTTAGCTTCGTGCGCGATTCAAATCTCTGGGTGGCAAATATTGCAACCGGCAAAGTACATGCCTTGACCACCGGCGGTAGCGAGGAAATCCTGAAGGGCCAACTCGACTGGGTCTATCCCGAGGAACTCGATGCGACGACCGCCTATTGGTGGTCCCCCGACTCTTCAAAAATCGCGTACTACGAAATGGACGAGCGGCCCGTGACCCGCTATCCCATCATCGACATGAGTTCCGCCACCGGAGTCGATCGAGTACACGCGCTTCCCCGAAGCGGGCGGGGCAAATCCCATCGTGCGCGTGGGCGTGGTCCCGGTCACCGGCGGCGAAACCAGATGGATGGATACCGGCGCGGACACCGACGTCTACCTGCCGCGCGTCCTATGGTTGCGTGATAGCAAGCGCGTGGCGATCGAACGCTTGAACCGCGCCCAAAATCGCCTCGATCTGCTTTTCTGCGACGCCTCCACTGGCTCTTCCGCAACCATCCTCACCGAAACCGACAAATACTGGGTCAATATCGCGGACGATCTTTACTTCTTCGCGGACAATAAACGCTTCCTCTGGTCAAGCGAACGCACGGGTTTTCGCCACTATTATCTCTACGATCTCGCGGGCCGTCAGCTTGAGCAGTTGACGAGCGGCGACTGGGCCATCACCGGCAACGGAGGCGTCGGTCCCGGTGCCGCCAGCCATCCCGCCGTCGATGAAGCGCATGGCTTCATCTATTTTCTGTCCAATAAGGACAACGTCCTCGATATTCAGCTGTACCGGCTCTCAATCGCGGACAAGAGCATAATAAAAGTGACGCGCGAGCCGGGCACTCATGACGTGGTCATCGCCCCCAATGAATCCGCTTTCGTGGACACCTATTCAAACGCGATGACGCCCCCTCGCCAGGATCTCGATCGCATGGACGGCGTACGCGCCGCCGCAATCAACGAAAATAAAGTTCCGGAACTTGCCGACTACCAACTCTCTCCCGTCAAATTTGTGAATCTTTCCGCGGACGATGGCACGAAGCTCTACGCCTCGATCGTCCAGCCGCCGGATTTCGACGTCTCGAGAAAATATCCCGTGCTCGTCAACGTGTACGGCGGGCCGCAAGTGCAAAACGTCCACAACGCCTGGGACGGCAAGGATTTTCTCTGGCTGGAGATGATGGCCGAAAAGGGCTACATCATTTTCACACTCGATAATCGCGGCTCCTACGGCCGCGGACACGCCTTTGAAACCGTCATCTATCACTATCTTGGAAAAATCGCACTGGAAGACCAGCTCACTGGCGTGAAATACCTGAAGTCGCTCCCCTACGTTGATCCTTCGCGTATCGGCATCTGGGGCTGGAGTTTCGGCGGGACCATGGCGCTAGACGCCATGTTCAACGCACCCGACGTTTTCAAGGCCGGCGTCTCCGTCGCGCCCGTAACCGACTGGCGGCTCTACGACACGATTTACACCGAGCGTTACATGGGCCGCCCGCAAGATAATCCCGAGGGCTACAGCGATTCCTCTCCCGCGTATCAGGCCGCCAATCTTCGCGGAAAATTGATGATTGCGCATTCCACCGGTGATGATAACGTGCATTTCGTAAACACGGCCGAGGTGCTCAATAAACTCATCCTCGCCGGTAAGTATCCGGACGATCTGATGATTTTCCCCGGACGAGGCCACGGCATTGGAGACGCGCCCGCGCGCATCCAGCTCTTCCAGGGAATTACTGATTTTTTGGGGGATAACCTGTAGGAATCAGAACCCATGCAACTCCAAACCCCCCGAAACAGTCGAACTAGAATGAGGGTAGGGTGGCGAAAACTTAAAGCGGACCCCAGAGAGCAAATAGATTTATGCTGCGAAGTGCCATGGCGTTGAACGGTAAGGCCGCGCAAGCAGCGGGATGCCTGATCGCTATTTTTGCGTTCTGCGGGATGCCGCCACTCTCAGCGCCCTGCTATGCCGCTGGCCCGCAGCCCAAAGACTTCGCCGAATCGCCGGGTTCCCCTGTAGCCTTGCTCGATAGCGGCTTTCGCAGCCTCTACGAATTGAATTTCAAGGGCGCGCGCGCCGATTTTCTGTCTTACCAGCAGAGGAATCCCACTGACGCGATGGGCGCCGCCGCCGAAGCTGCGAGCTACCTCTACGAACAATTCGACGCCAAGGGAATTTTCACGTCGCAGTTCTTCCTGAATGACGACAAGTTCCTGCACGGTGCGGACGGCACGGCGGCTGAGAACCGCAATTCGCCTTTTCTGTCCGCCAATAACCGGGCCCGCGCAATGGCCAAGGCAACGCTGAAAACCGAGCCAAATAATGCGCACGCCCTGCTTGTCTTGACGATGGCCGACGGAATGGAGTCCGACTATGACGCCATGATCGTAAAGAAGCAGATGGCCGGACTCGGGTTGATGCGCCAGGCGGAAGCAGAAGCCAACAAACTGCTGGTGATCGATCCGGATGCCAAAGATGCCTACCTCGCGCTGGGCGCCAGCAACTACGTGATCGGCAACCTATCCGGCTTCAAGCGCGCGTTCCTGTGGTTTGGCGGAATCCACGGCGACAAAGACCGGGGAATCCAGCAAATGCAGCTTGCCGCGGACCACGGTCACTACCTCAAGCCCTTCGCCAAAATTATGCTGGCGCTGGCCTACGAACGCGAGCACCACATGGATCTTGCCCGCCCGCTGCTTGCCAGCCTGGTGGACGAATTCCCCTCGAATCCCCTTTACGCGCACGAGCTCTCGCTGATCGATCATCCGGCCGAGCCGTAACCCATTTCACTCGCGCGCAACTCGCGGAAGTGCATCCGCTACCATTTCACGCGCACGCGGTAATCCAAAGTTGCCGTGCCGTCTTTCTCCACCGGAATCTGGAAACCGATTGTTGAAACATCCAGCTTCGTCCATTTGTAATTCGAGTTGACCACGTCCCAATCGCCGCCGATCGGCTCGCGGACTTCCACCGTAACCGGCCCGTTCTTGTGGTTGCGCAGCGTAATTTGGTATTCCATCTCGTAAAGATCGTAGGCGATCTTTTTGTAATCGGTTTGCTTGCGTTCGCAGACCACGTCAAATGCGTTGCCCACGTAGATTCGCAACGTTTCGTCCTTGGGCGTATGGCTGATGTTGTCTTCGCCTGCAAATTGAGCGCCGCCCTGTGAATCGGCTTGGTAGACGCGCACCGTTCCGGCGGGCAGCGGCACGCCCAGTCCCGCTTGCTGCTCGTTCTTGAAGCGGTAGAAAACTCTCACAGGTTGCGGAATGGCGTTTCCAATCCCTTGCGGGTTGCGGTAGTAATATTGCTGCCCTTCAACCTGAAGATATTTGTCGACGGGAATGTTCGTTCCGGTGAGCAGGCTGATTTGCTTTGATTCGTTATTTTGAATCGATGTGCGCCGCCCCAGCGTGTACAGGTGATATTCGGAAAAGTTTTCCTGCGCGAACTGCGCGGCTGGGGCGTTAGAAGCCATGCCTTTCAGCACCATGTCGCGCTCTTCGAGCATTATTTGCGGCGTGCGATGAACGTCGCCAGCCACGAGCTGCAATTTGGCGTCGTGGTATGCGGTGCCACTGTTGTTCACCAGCGTGACCCAGCCGTCGAGGTCGGCGGTTTTTTCATCGCGCGCAACCGTCAACACGTAATCCGCGTTCCAATTCATACCGTTGGCGAGGTAAGAGGCTTCCACCTTTTGCGCGTCCGCACCGCGATTGTCGAGTGTCCAGACCAGCGTGGGACGGCTGTAAAGATTGTCCGGCAAGTCCGGGAAGCGATAGGAACCTACGCTGAGGCCGGTGACAATTTGGTTTCCGATCTTCCAGACAGGGCCGCCGTTGTCTGAGAGCAGCAGCGCTTTTGTTTCCAGGCCTTGCCACTCGAACGAGACCTCCTTGCCGACGTATTTGTTCAAGAGCTTCTGCGGATCGAGCAAATCGTACTCGTAGTTTTGCTCGATCACATTCAGCTTTGAACGGTCGGTTAGCGAACGAAGATGTACAGTCGCGGGCATGATCGAAGCGGCCACGTCTTCAAAGCGCAACGGGAACACACCGGGCTGCAACCGAATCTGGCGGACGTCGCGAACCAGCGCGATATTCGAGTTGTAAACCGTTACGGAAAGATCGGATTGGTCTTTCTGAGTGGTGGCAGAGTACTCGGTCTTCGACTGGCTTTCGCCGCGTGAGTTGGCGGCGCGGACCTCTCTCAGTTTTCCGCCTGGCGAAACAAGAAAGACGATAGCCGCCAGTGCGGCGGTGCTGGCAATTTTCGCTGTGCGTGATGGCATGGGCTGTCTCCTTGGCGTAAATGCTGCTTCACGGTTAGAACGGCGAGGGTCGGATTTCTTGCAGCCTATTTTTCGGCGACCTGGCCATGGCCTCCGTAGGGCCCGCGATAGCAGCACCTCGGTGGAAGCGCAGGCCTTCAGCCTTGCGAATAGTGCCAATTCAGATCATGGCTTTAGCCACGGTGGGGTTGGCCGAAGGTTCGCCTCGGGTAGGCTCTTACGGAATGGGACGCCAGTGCTTGCCGGCGTCGCTAGTCGCAAACCGGTGACCGTCTAGGGTAGTTGCAGTGGCGGAGGATGCGTCCTGAGCCTCGACTCGCACAAAATCCGCCCTCGCTGGTGGCGCAACAGTTTGCCAATTCGTTCCATCTGTCGTCAGCAGGATCAGCGAGTCGCGACCGGCGAGCCAGCACACTTGCCCGGACGGAGCGGCGATGGAAACGATGCGCGCGTTTGCCACGGGCAGACCAGCTTGGCGCCACGTCGCGCCGCCGTCCTCGGATTTCAGAACGCCTTGTTCAGGTATCTGCCAAAGCACTTTCGGATCGGGAGTCCGCACCACTCGCGCTATAGCCCCGATTCCGCTTGACGCTGGCGCGGCCTTCTCGTCTTTTTTGGCGTACAGATTTGACTTGGGGGGAGCCGCCGGTTGCTGCTTCGATTTCAGAGTCTGGGCGCTTTCATCCCTTTCCCCCCGGACCGTTCCACCGCCATTCGCTGCCTGCGCGGGCGACGGAGCCGTCGCGGGAGAAGCCGGGGCCGTTTGCACCGCATCCGTCATTGCCTTGGGTTCGGTTTCAGTCTGAGCGGCGCGTTCCTCGGAATCGCTTTGAGGCGCGCCAGCCGATTTCGCGGGGAGATTTGAGTTGGTATCCCTGCGAGCATCGAGAGGCGCAACTTGATGCGGCTTTTCGTTGGTCGAAGGCTGGATCATCTCGCGCGAAATGGCATTCTGCGTCTTGTCGAGCGCACGATTTTGCGCCATCCCCGGCCCAGTCGCAGAAGCGGGAGGAGCAGCGCGCGCGGGTGTGCGAGGCGGCGCCGGGACTTCCTTCACCGGCGGCTCCGACGGCTGCGACATGGCGACGAGCGGCTGCTGCGATCGCAATTCAATGCTCGGATTGGACGGTCGATGCACAATCCAGACCCCCGCAATGATTAGCGCTGCGGCAGTGGGTGCCAGCCAGCGCCAATCCCAAACCCAGGCCCGGCGTCCCACAGCTTGCGTGCCGTCTCCCGCGACTGCGACGTCTCGGCTGGCGCGTTCCAGCAGCGAAATTTCCTCCCTGCAGTGTGCGCAACCGGACAAATGCAACTCGCAACGCGCTGTTTCCTCCGCGTCCAGCGAGCGCTCGAAATAGGCTGCCAGAATCTCCGAGTCCGGACACTCGCCGGCAGCAACGGGCTCGTGGGCGAGGCTGTGACGCAGCATCTCGGTGCCTGTTTTATCGGGCCGTGCTGAAGCCATGAACCTGCGCTCCTCCTAACATCTTAGAACGGACGAAATCGCAAATCTTGCAGCATCGGCATTAGTCCCGCGCCAAAAGCGTGCTCGGTTCGGCTTCCGCGCCGGCCTGCGTTCCAGAATCTCGCAAGCTGGCCGTCAAATCAAAGGGCCATTGCCCAGCAGCGTATTGGAAGCATAGCCGCACCTGCTCGTCGCTGAATTTTTTGTCGCGGCGGAGCGCCGATTCAACGCTCCGGCGGATATCGTGCCGCGTGCGCTCCTGCTTGCGCGAGACGGTGGCCTCGTGTTCCCCGAGCAGGCGCCCAATTTCGGCGAGGGTTCGGTCGTCCACGTAGTAATACGCGAGACGCAGCCGGTCGCGCGGATCGAGAGCATTGAGCGCGGCCGCAAGAACTGCTTGCAGGATGGCCATGTAGCTCGCCTGCCCGGGATCCGGCAAAACATTTGCCGCGGACGGAGATGCCAGAGCCGCGATTTCCGCGCGTGGCTCGCGCCCGTCGTCTTCCAGCGACTCTGTTCTTCGGGTTCGGCGAATCTCGTCCACATGCCGCCGCGCGAGGATCGCGCGCAGCCAGGTGCCGAGCTTGCTGCGGCCGTGAAAATAATCGAAGAGCGATTGCCGTTTACCCTCGCGCTCGCGCAAACCGTACAAATCGGCGCACAGGGAATCGGCGAGGTCGCGGGCCGCGGGCTCGCCACCGCCCGTATTACCGACGATGGCTCGCGCGGCGCGATAAAGTTCCGGACGAAATTGTGCCATGAAAAAATCCCACGCCGCGTTGTTCCCGGCGCTGCACGCGCGCGCCAAAGCAAGATCGCGTACATTCAGCGTTTCGAGGTATCCCCGGATTAAATGTTCCTGCAGCGGCTGGGCTGCTCCGAAACGATGTGTGGTGCTGCGCTCCAGCGCGGCCTGAAATTCGTCGCGGGTTAGACTCCACTCCGCGGGCGCGTCGGCTTTGCGCCAGCATGTTTCGACGAGCGCAGCAAGCGACGGCGGAAATCGCACGGCCGCAACCGATACGGGCGAAGGCGCCTCAATTTGTTCCGAATCGTTCGCCGCCGACGAACGAGACAGACGAAGTGGCATACTTTGGATGATACCCAAGTACCGCCTGAAGGTTGTACGCAAGGCAGGCACGGTTTCCTCGTTTCACAAATGCCACCGGTGTTACGTATCTACCGAATCACCAGGAGCGTTCGTATCTCGTTAGACACCGGAATATGCCGTTTCCCGGAGGCATCCGGCGCGACGAGGTGGCGATACGGCAAAAGACGGATGTGATATCTTGTGCAGGCGAGTGGTTCACCTCTTGGGAGGTTCAATGGAACCGGGCAGGCAGCGCCGCACTGATCGCGTCTCGCTCACATTGTTACTGGAAGTCTCCGGTTTCGATAGCCAGGGTCAGGAATTCACCTCGCCTGCGCGGACTTTGCAGATCAATCGCAACGGCGCGGTGATTATCCTGGACCACGATCTGAAGACCGATCAGCGAATGATCATGCAGCGAAGAGCCCCCAGCGAATCAGGCCGCAGGAGCGAAGTGCGAGTGGTGGGACAGTTCGGGCGCCAGGACGACGGCTACATATACTCGGTGGAAATACTCGATCCCGCAGCCGATCTTTGGGGCGTTGAATTTCCTCCCATTGCCGAATCTCCCGAGTCGGTGGCGCGAATGCTGCTGGACTGCATCTCTTGCCGCAGCCGCGAAGTGGTGTACCTGAACGAATTGGAGCTGCGAACGTTTGAAACCAATCGCGGAATCGCGCGCCATTGCAAGACCTGCGGAGTGCCCAGCATCTGGGTCCAGGCGCCGCACGAAGACGAGAAGAAGCTTTTCGGACGGGGCGCGCGCGGCCGGCGCGGAAGCGAGGGCCAGGGGAGCATCCCGCCCGGCGGCGAGCAGCGGGGGCGGCAGCGCATGAGGCTTAAAACCCGGCTGACCGCTTGCGTCCGCCAGCCGGATACGGACGACGAACTCGCCGTCTGCGAGGATATTTCGCCGGTCGGGATGTGCTTTCGCAGCAAGCGCCGCTACGAGACGAACGCGGCTATCGAAGTTGCTGTGCCCTACTCACCGGATGCGGCGAATATATTTCTGCCGGCGCGCGTCGTTTACTCGGAGGAAATGCCCAAGGCCGGCCTATTCCGCCATGGCACGGAATATCAAAAACGAGGCCAGCCACCGAGTTAGGACATTTCGCCCGCGCAGGCGCGGCTACACTTCCAGAATCACGGGCAAAATCAGCGGGCGCTTGGCGGTTTGCTTGTTGAGGTAACGTTTCAAATCCACGCGAATTTTTTCCTTGATCACGCTCCAGTCCATTTTTTCTTCGGGACTGGATTGCTCTACCGTCTTCAGGATCACTTCTCGCGATTTGGTAAGCACTTCCTGGCCATCGTCGCTCGGCAGGAAGCCGCGCGTGACGATCTCGGGCGTGCCTTCGAGCAGGCCGGTATGTTTGTCGATGGCGATGATGGCTACCACCACGCCGTCTTCGGAGAGATGCCTGCGGTCGCGCACCACCACATCCTCAATTTCTTCGAGCGATCCCGAATCCACCATCACGCGTCCGGCAGGGACCGGCTCGCGTTGATGCGCTTGCCCATCGGCGGTGAATTCCACGGGATGGCCGCTTTCGAGCAGGAAAATCTGGCCGGAAACCGCGCCCACTTGTTCTGCCAGCGCAGCGTGTTGAAATAGCTGGCGGTATTCTCCGTGCAGCGGCACGAAATATTTCGGCTTCACCAGTTGCAAAAGGATTTTCATTTCTTCCTGGCTGGCATGGCCGGAGACGTGAATCGGCGCGGAGCGTCCGCCTTCGTAATAGACCAGCACGCGGCGGCGGAAGAGATGGTCGATCATCCGGAAGATGGCCTTCTCGTTTCCGGGAATAATACGCGCGGAAAGAATCACGGTGTCGTTTTGCTCGATGCTGAGTAGGCGGTGATTGTCCACGGAAATGCGCGAAAGCGCGGACATCGGTTCGGCCTGCGTGCCGCTGGCGAGCACCACCAGCCGCTTCGGATCGAACGTGCGAATATCCTGCGGCCTTACGACGCTGCCATCCGGAATCCGGAGTTTTCCCAGGCCGTGCGCGATCTCAACGTTGTCCACCATGCTGCGGCCGACGAATCCCACTTTGCGGCCCACGCCGCATGCCACGTTGATCACTTGCTGGATGCGATGAACCGAGCTGGAAAAGCAGGACACCACCACTTTTTCTGGCGCAGCGCGAAATAGCTCTTCCATCCGCACGACAACGGCGCGCTCGGAAGGAGTGAACCCCGGCCGTTCGACGTTGGTGCTGTCGCTAAAAAGCGCGAGGACTCCTTCCTGTCCGTATCGCGCGAAGGCGTGAAGGTCAAAAGGCTTGCCATCGACAGGCGTAGGATCCATTTTGTAATCGCCGGTGTGAATCACCACGCCCACGGGCGTGCGTATCGCAAGAGCCACGCAGTCAATCGTGCTGTGGGTGACGTGCAAGTACTCGATCTGAAAAGGCCCGATGGTGGTGACTTCGCCGGGTGCCACTTCGTGCAATTTCGCGGACTCCAGCAGCGCGTGTTCCTCCAGCTTTTTTCGCACGAGCGCCAACGTAAATTGCGTGCCGTAGATCGGGACATTCAAGTCGCCAAGAATGTAGGGAATCGCGCCGATGTGGTCCTCGTGCGCGTGCGTGAGGACGATGGCGCGCACCATGCGCTTGTTCTGTTTCAGATAGGTAATGTCGGGGATAACGATGTCGACGCCGAGTAATTCCTGCTCGGGAAACATCAGCCCGGCGTCGATGACGATGATGTCGTCGCCCGAGCGGAGGGCCATCATGTTCATTCCGAACTCGCCCAAACCGCCCAGCGGGATTGCCAATAATGAAGGTGCGCTCAAATGGTTGTGCTTACCTCGGAATTAAGTATCGGCTGCTGTACCTTATTGCTCAAGCGAAATCGCTTCTTCCACGTGCTTGTGAGCTCTGCCGATGTGCCCGAGGACGCGCTCCTGCAAGCCCTGCGCTGAGGAATTGTCTTCTTCCTTGGCGACGTCGTCGTGCGCTTTGTCGAGCAGAGAAGCCGCTTTGTTGAGGCGGCCAACCCACCGCAAGTGCGAATCGATTCCAGGATGGTCTTCGAGATTCTTCCCGTCGTCGATGGCCGCCGCCTTGATTTCGGCGATCGCTTTATCGATCTCATCGATGGCGTTTCTCTCCGCGTCGTGCATTTCGCCGCTATCGGGATGCGCTAAATACGCGCGCGCATGCCGCAAATCGGCGAGAGCGTGCAAATATGCAGGATGCCTTTGCGGGGCGGGCGTCGCCTTTGCGCTGAAGACCAGAGCCAGCGTCATCACGACCAACACAGCAGCCGTCAGTGTGCAAGTGCGCTTCATTTTCGGATTCTCCTCGACGTGAATGTTTCGCAATCGGGCAAATGGCACGCGCTGCGCCGCATGCGGTGATTCGGCGCGGCGCTGAGGCTCCTAATCTAACACTGCACCGCAGTTTGCGGGTAGCGGTTCAGGATGTAGGCCTAGCGCGAATTCGCAAAATTCGCGAAAGCCCTATAGAATTGCACGGCCTCGGAAAACTGAGGGATTGCCCGGCGCTGCGGCAGCGGCGTCCTGCGCGAAACCCGTACGAATGAAACGCATCTCCATTCTCGGTTCCACCGGCTCGATCGGGCGACAGTGCCTGAACTTGGTCGAATCATTGCCTCATGACCTTGAGGTAGTAGCGCTCGCCGCCGGCTCGAATATCCGGCTGCTGGCAGAGCAAATCGAGAAGCACCGTCCCAAGGTGGTCTCGGTAGGCACACCCGAAGCCGCTGCCGAATTGTGCGCCGCGCTGAAATCTCGCGGCACGCGCGGTGGCGGGCGCCGCAAAGACCGCGCATCACCGGAGATTTTGTCCGGCGACGAAGGAATGGAGCGCGTGGCCACGCACCCCGACGCCGAAATGGTGCTCTCGGCCGCGGTCGGCGTGGTTGGGCTGCGGGCTACGTACAAAGCCATCGAGCGTGGCAAGAGCATCGCTCTCGCCAATAAGGAGGTACTCGTTGCTGCTGGAGAAGTGGTGATGGCAGCGGTCGCGCGGCATGGCATTTCGCTGCTGCCGGTCGATAGCGAGCACAACGCCATTCACCAGTGTCTTCGCGCCGGAACCCGCGGCGAAGTCAGACGATTGATCCTCACCGCCTCTGGCGGCCCATTTCGTGAGACGCCGGTTTCACGACTCGCCAAGGTCACGCCGAAGCAGGCTTTAGCGCATCCGAATTGGAAGATGGGCCGGCGGATTACCATCGATTCCGCGACCTTGATGAATAAAGGTTTCGAGGTGATTGAGGCCCGCTGGCTATTCGGCATGGATTTGGACAAGATACATGTGGTTATCCATCCGCAGTCCATGGTGCATTCGATGGTGGAATTCGCCGATGGCTCGGTACTGGCGCAATTGGGGCCCCCGGATATGCGCATGCCGATACAATATGCGCTAACTTATCCGCAGCGAGTCGCATCCAATAATTGTGCGATGGATTGGGTTGCGCTGCGCAGACTTGACTTCGAGGAAGTTCCGCCTCGAAAATTCCGCTGCTTCGAATTGGCCAGGGTGGCGCTTCGCCAGGGAGGGGCGATGCCCTGCGCATTGAATGCCGCGGACGAGATCGCGGTGGCTGCCTTTCTCGACGGCCGGCTGTCGTTCCCGGGAATCGCGGAGGCGATCGAAGAGGTTTTGGAGAAGATGCCGGGCGGGCCGCTCGGCAGTATTGACGATGTTCTCGCCGCCGATGCGGAAGCCCGCCGGCTGGCGCGGATCGAAGTGATGCGGCGAGCGGGGCGGAAAGGCCCGCGGCACAACTAGTTTCTTTTTTGCGCCTCTGCTAGAAGTCGGCCATCCGCGGCGCCTATCTTTCGATACTATAAAGAGACCTTATGACCGAAACGCTGAGAATCATCCTGGCCGGTGGCGTCGTCCTCGGTGTCATGGTTTTGCTTCACGAATGGGGCCACTTCATCGCCGCCAAGCTGTGCGGCGTGCGCGTCGAAGTCTTTTCGATTGGCTTGGGCCCGCGAATATGGGGAGTGAAGCGCGGCGACACCGATTACCGCGTAAGCGCGTTTCCCTTGGGCGGCTATGTCCGCATGGCCGGGGATAATCCCGTCGCGGAGCGCACCGGCGAACCTTACGAATTTCTCTCGCGCCCACGCTGGCAGCGATTCCTCATCGCCGTCGCCGGTCCAGCGATGAACATCCTGCTGACCTTTGGCATTTTCTGGGGTATCTATTTGTTTGTGGGGATGCCCACGGATACCTACCTGAGCCGCCCCGCCCTGGTTGCCGCCGTGCCGCAGAACATGCCGCCGGGACCGAGCGTCCAACCGGGCGATCGAATTGTCGCCGTGAACGGCGTCAGTACACCGTCGTGGGAGTCGGTGCTCGCGCAAATCGATAAGGTCCAACCGGGCAGCTCGATTTCAATCGTTGTTGATCGTGCCGGTGCGAAGCAGACCCTTACCGAAAAAGTGTCGCAAGGGCAGGATGCCTCCGATTCTCTGGTCGGATATCCGGCGATGCCCGCAGTTGCCGATGAGATTGCCATGGGGTCTCCCGCCGAAAGGGCTGGGATGAAGGCTAATGACGCGATTGTCTCCATCAATGGCCGGCCGGTCGCGAGTTGGTTGCAGCTTGTGGACCAGGTACGCAATTCGAATGGGCACTCCGTCCACTTCGTGGTGCGGCGCGACGGCAAGGAAATTCCATTCGATATCACTCCCATGCACACCCTTGGTGCCGACGGTGAACTCGCTTGGCAGGTAGGCGTCAGTGAAAAGACCAGTGAGATTTACGAGCGCCAGGGCTTTATTGAGTCCATTCGCGACGCGGGAATCGCCACGTATTCAGGTACTCGCCAGATCGGGCAGGTTCTCGGCGGCCTTTTTAGTGGCAAAGTCTCCCCGCGCGACTTAACGACAGTCGTAGGTATCGCCCGCGAGGCCGGCCGGGCTGCAAAGCGTGGTCCGATGAGGTTCCTGGAACTGACCGCCGTCATCAGCCTCAATCTCGGCTTGCTAAACCTTCTCCCAATTCCGATTCTGGATGGAGGTCACGTCTTGATGTTGGCTATCGAAGGCACGCTTCGCCGGGATTTGAGCGTCGCGTTTAAGGAGCGCTTTATTCAGGTGGGCCTCGTCTTCCTCCTGAGCTTCTTCGCCTTTGTGATGTATAACGACATCCTGAGGGTGATCCAAGCCCACCACTAGCGCGTTCGGTCCGCTCCCGCGGGCAACCGCTTCGCATCTCATTTTGCTATAATGCTCGCAGTAAGATGTCTGCCACCCCCGCACATCGCGTCTCCACAGGCGAACGCATCAACGTTCACGAACCCGCAGGAAAGCTTCAGCGTGAGCTTGGCGCGCGTCGCATTCGTCTCACGCGCCAGCGTCGCGTGGTGGTTCAAGTGATTGAATCGGCGGTTCGCCACATGGACGCTGCCGAAATACTGGAGCAAGCGCAGAAAATCGACTCCAAAATCACGCGCGTCACGGTCTATCGCACCCTGGAACTGCTCAAACATCTCGGACTGATCGACGAGCTGGACCTTCTTCATCTTCGCGGGCATCGTCATTACTACGAAAGCCACGGCCCGCGCGATCACATCCACGTGGCCTGCATTCAATGCGGAAAAGTGCGTGAGTTCGAAAGCCAGCTGTACGAAGACCTGAAACAGCAGATCTCGCGCGACTGCGGAATCGAAATTAGCGTGGCGCGCACGGAGATCGGCGGGCTTTGCGAGGAATGCCGAGCCAAGGCGGCGGTCGCCGGTTAGCAGCCGCGGCGATTCGTGCCGACGATCGTCTTTCTCACGCCGTTTTGCTTGCTGCTTCCCTGAAATACTCTTTCGCTTGTTCGATATCGCGCAGAACCTGCGCTCGCAGCTCCGCGGGGCCTGAAAACTTTTGTTCGTCGCGCAGCCGCTTGCGAAAGCGCACCTTGAGTTTTCCGCTCGTCAAATCTTCGCTGAAATCGAAGAGGTGCGATTCCACTGTCCTGCGCGCACCATCGAAAGTTGGCCGCACACCGATATTGGTCGCCGCCCGGTAGGTTTTCCCTTCGACCACCGCTTCGGTAGCGTACACGCCATCCTTGGGCAGCAACTCCTGTTCGGTTTCCAGATTCAATGTCGGCACCACGAGCTTCCGCCCCTGCCCCGTCCCAGTCCTGATTTCTCCCGCGAGCGAAAAGGGACGCCCGAGCATTCGTGCGGCTTGCTCGACATTGCCGCCGCGAAGCGCACGGCGGATCGCCGTGCTTGACACGATGCTTCCCTCCTCGACCACCGGTGGCACAATCGCAACTTCGAAACCCCATTGCGCTCCGAGATCGGCAAGCGATTTGGCGTCGCCCGCCTGGTGATGCCCGAAGCGGAAATTGGTCCCGATCAAAACGGACTGCGCTCGCATCGTATCCACCAAAAACCGCCGCACGAAATCCTCGGGGCCAATTTCCGCAAGCTCTGCATCGAATTGAATAACCAGCGCGGCTTCAATCCCCATGGCCTCGATCGCGCCCAGGCGCTGCGCAAGCGTTTCCAGCAGCGCGGGAGCTTCGGCGGGCCGGAGAACGCGCGCCGGGTGAGGATAAAATGTGAGAACGGCGCTCATCAGCCCTGACTGCCGCGCCCGCTCGAGGACGCCCTGAAGAATTTTCTGGTGCCCGAGATGCACGCCGTCAAAGTTTCCGATCGTCAGCGCGGTGCCCTTCCCGCTTTTGCCGAAGCGTTCTGCCCAAGCCTCGGCGGAATGTAGGATAGCGAGCGGCATCAGAGTTCGACCTCAAATCTCAAGCCGTCATAAGCGAGCCGTACATTTTCCGGCAGCCGTGCATTTGCTTGCTCGTGGCCCAGATCGTGACAAATGTGCGTGAACCACGCGCGCTTCGGCCGCAACTCCTCCACCAGCGCGAGCGATTGTTCGACGTTGGAATGCGCCGGATGCGGCACGTATCGCAAAGCGTCTAAAATGAAATCGTCGAGTCCGCGCAGCAGCGCCTTCGAGCTATCGGGCACGCTGCTGAAGTCGGTCAGATAAGCCGCTTTGCCGAATCGGAATCCCAGCACAGCCTGGGATCCATGTATCGCGGGTATCGGTACGAAGTTTGTCCCGAATAAATTGAACGGTCCGTCGATTTCATGCAGATCGACTAGCGGAACCCAGCTGCCCGACTCGGCTTCGAAGATATACGAAAATTGCCTCCGGAGGGTTGCAAGCGTTTCTGCCGCCGCGTAGATGGGCACCGCGCCTTTTAGTTTTAAATTGAACGGACGTATGTCGTCCAGCCCCATGACGTGATCGGCATGCCCATGCGTGTAAATGACCGCATTCAAGTGATCGATCCGCGCCCGGATGGCCTGATAGCGGAAATCCGGCGTCGTATCGATCACCACATTCCGTTCTCCGTACGAGAGCAGCACAGAGGGCCGTGTCCGCTGGTCGTGTGGGTCCGTCGATTCGCACACGGCGCAGTGGCACCCCAGCGTGGGCACGCCCATCGACGTGCCCGAACCCAAAACTGTCAATTGCAGTGAGGCCATCGGATCACAGGAAGGCTTCTAGGCGCTTGAGGTAAGGGTAGGCCAATATCTCAAACAAGCGGCCCTGGCATGCAGAGTGACGTCACTTTTTCTGCGCCGCCTGTTTCGCCATTTGCGCGGCGGCCGCTTTTGAGATTTCCATGTATGTAAGTTTCAGGCTGCCGATCATTTCCATCAGTAGGTCGTCGTCCGCCTTCGCTAAATTTCCCCGCGTCTTTTCGCGAAGAGCGTCCAGCATGTCGATCACCTCATGCGCTCCTTCCAAATCGACATAGGCCTTTCCTGTCTGCGGATCGGCCATCCCGCCGAGCATGGCAGCCGCGTTTCGCGTCAGGAAATCGACAAGCATCTGAAAATTCCGCGAAGGCTCCATCGCATCGGCGGCTCCCGTCGCGGTGGAGCCTGCGTCGCTCTCCGATTGAACAGCCACACCTGGACCGCCTGCTGCGGCCGGCTGCGGAGTTTTTGCGGCGCGCGACCTCTCCAGTTCGATGGTTGCGGCTTTCGTCGCTGCCGCTTCTTCATCGCGCCGTTCCCGTTCAACAACACCTTGGCGCAGTTCGCCCTCTTCGGTAAAAAGGCGCCGGTCTACGACCTTGAATCCTTCGTCTCGTTGAGAATCCGCCACGTAACACCTTTTGGAACTAGCTCTTGAACATCGCCGCCAACTTCACATGAAGATAAAAGTTTAACATCGGCCCCCATGCGCCACAAGCCGCCAAGCTGTGTGTGCTCAGGCAAACGCGGGTTGCGCAAGCGAGCCGCACCCGGTAAATTGGCACGTCGCCCCAGGCGGTGAAAAAAAGACTCATGGCTGGAAAAAGGAAAAGGTCTGCCAAGCGGCGGACGAAGAAGCGCGCCAAAGTCCCGGCCTCTGTTCGCCCCCGAATTTCCGTCAGCCCTCGTGACAAATTGGCCGGCAGATGGTTCGCCAAGCTCGTCGCGCTGCAGGCCCGCCTGCGCTCGCCAAACGGCTGCCCTTGGGATCGCGAGCAAACTCACCAATCGCTCCGGAACTTTCTCATCGAGGAAACCTACGAAGTTCTGGACGCCATGGATTCGGGTGATCCGCGCAAGTTTTCATCCGAGCTCGGCGATCTGCTGCTTCAAGTCGTTTTCCACGCGAACCTGGCTGAGGCATCCGGCCGCTTCACGATTTCCGATGTGATCGAGTCCGTGCACGAAAAGATGATTCGCCGTCATCCACACGTTTTCGGCAATGTGAAGGCCAGCACTCCCGCTGCGGTGCTGAAGAATTGGGAACAGATCAAAGCGGATGAACGTGCCGCGGAACGCGGGGCGAAGGGCCAAGCGACCGCGTCCTCAACTACGAAATCGCCCGCGGATGAATCGATTCTCTCCGGAGTTCCGCATTCGCTGCCCGGCGCTCTGGAAGCGTATCAGCTTACGCGCCGCGCCTCGCGTGTCGGCTTTGACTGGGAGAATCTCGCAGGCATTTTCGACAAGCTCGACGAGGAGCGGCGCGAAATCGAATCCATTGTCCCGGCGAGTTCTGGAAAACCGGCGCCGCACCTCGAGGAAGAAGTAGGCGATCTACTCTTCGCCAGTGTCAACATCGCCCGTTTTCTCGGCGTGGACCCGGAAATTGCCCTCAAGAGCGCCAATCGAAAGTTCAAAAAGCGCTTCCAGTGGATGGAATCCGCCGCTGCGCGAGAGGGCCGCCGCTTTGCCGATCTGCCCCGCGCCCGCATGGAGGAGCTCTGGGACCAATCGAAGCTTGAAGCGTGATCCTCGCGCGACATGGTGTCACTGCTCAGGCTGGGTGAACTCGCCGCGCGCCGCCGTCTCGCCACCCCGTTTCGGTAAACTTCCGCCGAAATCTCGCCTATACTTTGCACATAGGCTCAATGGAACGTTCGCCCTCTCATCACGAGATTGAAATTCGGCACTGCGCGACGCTCGCGGAATACGACGAGTGCGTACGCCTCGAGCATTTAGTCTGGGGCGAGGATATCGCCGTACCCTCAGCTATCTTCGTAGCGGCCCATCACACCGGTGGACAAGTGTTCGGCGCGTTCGACGCCACACACGCCGCAGGGAGCAGCAGTCCAAAAATGGTCGGCTTCACTCTAGCGCTCGGAGCAGTCAGGTCGGGCAAGCCCTATCTGCACTCGCACATGACCGCCGTCCTCCCCGAATTCCACAATCGAGGCGTGGGGCGCCGTCTAAAACTTTTCCAGCGCCAGGACGCTCTCAAGCGCGGTATGGATCTTATCGAGTGGACATTCGATCCGCTCGATCTGAAGAACGCGCATTTTAATTTCGTGCGCCTCGGCGCAGTCGCGCGCAAATATATTCCCGATTGCTACGGTGTTACGCGAAGCCCACTTCACGCCGGCCTGCCTACCGATCGGCTCGTCGCGGAATGGTGGCTGGCTTCCGAGCGCGTGAAATCCATTCTCGCGGATAACCCGAGCCCGATGAAAAATTCCGCGCAGCACATTTCGATTCCCGCGAACCTCGCCGAAATCCGGGATACCGACCGCGAGCGTGCCACCCGCCTTCAGACTTTGGCCCGCGAACAGTTTGAACAGTCGTTCGCCAAGGGTTATGCCGCCACGGGTGTCGAATCGCGCCCCGGTGCAACGGATTATCTTCTTGAGCCCGCGTCCGCAATCGAAGGTCTGCGGCTTCCGGAACTCGTGGAAAGCTGAAAGGCGACCATGCAGCTTCGCAAAATCACGCTTCGCGAAATTCATCTTCGGCTGCTCTCGCCGTTTGAGACCAGCTTCGGCACGTCCGATTTGCGCCGCATCCTTCTCCTCGAAGCGGATGTGGACGGAGCCATCGGTTGGGGCGAATCAACCGCCGGCGAAAATCCTTTTTATTCTTACGAAACCGTCGAAACCGCCTGGCTGATTCTGCGCGATCATCTTTGGCCATTACTCAAAGAAAAGGAAATCGGAGCCGCCTCCGAAGTATGGGACCTGCTCGCACCGGTTCGCGGTCACAACATGGCCAAAGCCGCGCTCGAAACCGCGCTCTGGGACGCCGAGGCCAAGCAAAAAAATCTGCCTCTCGCCAGGCTTCTCGGCGGCACGCGCGACGAAATTCCCTGCGGCGTCTCCATCGGAATCCAGCCAACAACCGCCGCGCTATTCGACCGAGTGGAAGGAGCTCTCTCCGCCGGCTATCAGCGCATCAAGATCAAAATCAAGCCGGGTCGCGATGTCGAGCCCGTGCGCGCTCTCCGCGAACGTTTCCCGAGCATCCGCCTGATGGCCGACGCCAACTCCGCCTATCGTCTCGAAGACGCCCCGCTCCTGAAGCAGCTCGACGCCTTCTACCTCATCATGATCGAGCAGCCACTCGGCTGGGACGACATCTTTTCTCACGCCAAACTCCAGCGCCAGATCGACACGCCCATTTGTCTCGATGAATGCATTCACGATGTCGAACACGCGCGCGCTGCCATCGAAATCCAGGCCTGCAAAATTATAAATATCAAACTCGGCCGCGTCGGCGGCCACACCTCCGCCCGCCGCATTCACGATCTTTGCCAGAGCCATTCCATTCCCGTCTGGTGTGGCGGCATGCTTGAATCGGGTATCGGCCGCGCGCACAACATCGCCATGTCCTCGCTCCCGAATTTTTCTCTGCCCGGCGACGTCTCCGCCAGCCACCGTTATTGGGCCGAAGACATCATCGATCCCGAGGTGGAAGTAACGCCGCAGGGAACCATTCGCGTGCCCTCCGCTCCCGGAATCGGGTACCAGCCGCGCCTCGACCGAATCGAATCGCTTACCCATCGCCGCGAGGTTCTCGATCGGTGAGGGATCTGCTTTTGCACGTGTAGCGCCCGCGGCTTTAGCCCGGCATCTTTCTGCTTCAGCCTCAAAAAAAAAGCGGCGCCACGAATGGCGCCGCTTCCAATCACGCGAACAATCGATGCCGGTGCGTGAACCTACTTCGTACCCGCAGGTGCTGTCATCTCCAGATCGATCAAAATCGTTATGTCGTCTCCCACCATGCCGGGATCAGCGCTCACGCCGAAATCCTGCCGATTGATTTTCGTGGTCGCCGAAGCGCCGCGTCGCAGCCCGCCCATCGCCGTGATCGCCTTCGTCGGACCAGTCACGTCGAGCGTCACTTCCTTTGTCACTCCGCGAATCGTTAGGTTCCCGGTCATCTTCAATCCGTCGCCCTCCTTCGTAATCTTCGTCGATTGGAAGGTCATCGTCGGATACTTGGCCACATCGAAGAAATGCTCGCTCCTCAGGTCGTCATCCCGGCGTTGCACCCGCGTATCGACGGAATTCACGTCAATCGTGACATTTACGCTTGAATTGCTGAGATCCGAATCGTCCAACATTACCGTGCCAGTTATCTTGGTGAAATCTCCCTGAATCGTCGAAATTCCGAGGTGCTTTACTAGAAATTGTGCGTTGGCATGATTCGGATCAATCGTCCAGGTGCTTGTCGCCGCGAACGACGGGACCGCCAAAGCCGCCGCCAGTCCAGCCACTACCAGCCACTTCTTCATTGCTGCCTCCTCAGAATGGTTTTCTGAAAACTGGAATCCGATGCGTGCGGCGAATCGTCTGCCGCCCAGAGCTTCGATCAATCCACCCAGCAGGTTTCACGTTTGGGTGTCTGACCGGGCCGAAGTATATACCGGTTTCCCAAGCGGTTAACACCCCGAACTTTCGCCGCCACCCGCGCTCTCCTAGCGCCGGTGGCTGATTGTTCGAGAACCGGGCGCAGCAGTGCGAGACGAGTTCGGGAAACGGCGGCTTGACAACAGAACAACGGCATTATACACGTGGCACTCCCAATCGGATTGAGCGCACGGAGGCAAAACGATTAATCTGCCGCCGGGAGTGAAGGCCAACGATTTTAGCGACGCCCTCAAGCACTTCGAGGAGCTAGTCGGCAAAGAGTGGGTGTTCACGTCTGATGAGGATGTGGCGCTCTACCGGGATGCGTATTCTCCGCTGTGGGGCGAAGCGGAAGACAGTGTTCCGTCGGCTGCGGTGGCTCCTGACACGGTGGAGCAGGTTCAAGAGATCGTCCGGACTGCCAATCGGTTATCCATCCCTCTCTATACCATCTCGACGGGACGCAACCTCGCGTACGGCGGCTCTGCGCCCGTTTTGTCGGGAAGCGTTGTCCTCGATCTCAAACGGATGAATCGTGTCCTCGAGGTGAGCGAAAAGAACGCCTTCGCTCTAGTCGAGCCGGGCGTGAGTTACTTCGACCTCTACCGCACTATCCGCGAAAAGGGGCTGAAGCTTTGGATTGACTGCCCCGAGCCGGGGTGGGGCAGTCCAATAGGTAACGCGCTCGACCGCGGCGCGGGCAGCACACGATTGCCTTATCGCGACCACTTCTCTGCGCACTGCGGGATGGAGGTCGTGTTGGCCAACGGGGAGGTAGTGCGCACCGGCATGGGGGCCCTTCCGACTGCCCAGACCTGGCAGCAGTTCAAATATGGGATCGGGCCATTCATGGACGGGATCTTCTCGCAATCGAACTTCGGCGTCGTCACCAAAATGGGATTCTGGTTGTACCCGGAACCGGAGGCCTGCCTGATCGGCCGCGCCCGCGTTCAGCGTCACGACGACATCATTCCCTTCGTCGACATCCTAGCTAACTTGATGTACGCCGGAGTGATCAACGCCCACTTCGCGATCAGAAGCCCGGTGTTCAACGGCCCTCTCGATGCCGAAAAAACCGCCTTGGACACCAAGCCCGATGGCGGTTCGGCCGAGGAATGGAACCGCTACGCGGCCTCAAAGGACCTGCACTTCTGGCAAACGGATCTGCACTTCTACGGCCCTGCTAAGGTGGTGGCTGCGCAGTGGGAGCATGTGAAGGAGCGCCTTTCGATGATCAACGGCGCGAACTTCGAAGATGTATCTCTCTACCGCTTTCCGCTGACCGACGCCGAAATCGAGAATCTCGCGGAGAAAGGCGCGCTCGGCATTCCGAGTCTGGCTGTCTTCGGGGGACTGCTTTCCCAGAAGGCGGACGCTCCGGTCACCGGCCATCTGGATATTTCTCCAATCATTCCGGCCTCCGGCGAAGCCATCCTCGAGGCGCGCCGGGTCTTCGCCCGCACCTTCCAGGAAATGGGCATCGTGCCGCAAAACGGCTACGCGGAGACGTTCCATTGGCGTTCGTTCATCATGTTCCACGGCTTGCCCGTCACTCGTGATCCCAAGGTGAATGCCAAGACGCGAGCCGCATACCAACGCGTGCTCGAAGTGGCCGCCGAACACGGCTGGGGATTCTACCGCACGCACATCGCCTTCATGGACAAGGTCGTGGACACCTACTCCTACAACAACCACGCCCTCCACCGCCTGCACGAAACTGTGAAGGATGCCCTCGATCCGAACGGCATTCTATCGGCTGGCCGTTACGGCATCTGGCCGAAGCACCTCAGGCCACCCAAGTCATAAGCTGGACTAAAGCGATAAGCTCCGTCTTGGCCACGGCGTCTCGGACTTCTTTGTTCACGAGGTCGGAACGCGGCCCCTGCCAGTGCCCGCGGGATTCCGTCGATGCGCCTGATTAGTTGCGCTGCATTTCGTGCCTGTTGGCGCCAATTTAAAGCCTGTCAGAGAGCCACGAACAAATATGACTACTGCAAGCCAGCCTGCGACACCTGAACAGCAGATGTTCCGCCAAGTGGCGTGTAATAGATGTCTTCGTCGCCGTTGATCGCCGTGGATGAGGTATCGATGACGATACCGCTCGTGCCACCGGCCACATTCAGCCCGGCGGTAGGATTGCCCATCGTGCCTGCACCCATCACCTGGTAGTTGAACACGCAGGCACCCGTGCAACCGGCAGCGGTCGTTAGGCTCCCGCTCGCGCCGCCAGCGACTGCGGTGAAGAGCCAATCCTTGATGTCCCGTGTTGGCGCCCCGTTAGCGTGCGTTGCGGCAGTCGTGCCTTGCACTCCGCGAGTGACGGTCAGAGAGTTCGTGCCTCCGCCCGAGGAGACCTGCATAATCTCAGAATCGATTTGGAGGAAGTCGGCATTGGCGATGCTTGTGCCAGAAGTGACACTGATCACCGTTGGGCTGGTTGTGACGGTAATCGCCGCAGAAAGCGTCGTTGCTACCTTCGTGCCCACGAATTCCGTAACAGGAGCGCATGCCGATGCCGTGCCGGGTGTCGTGACAGGGGTGCTGTAGACGTTCACCACCGAAGTTGTAACAGTTCCAAGAGGGACCTGGTAGAGGACCCCGTTCTCGCAGACGTAGATATTCCCTGTGGTGCCGGTACCTTCGTAGTACAGATTGTCGAAGGAGCCTATGCGCATAAACGAGGCGGTGGGGTTCGCGGTGCCGCCGCTCGCGCCGTTCGGAAAGTGCACGCCGGTTCCGTAGTTGGAGACGGAAGGGACACCGGGGCCGGCGCTGCCGAGGGCTGCGGCCGGGAAGATGTTGATGTAGCTGGGATTATTATTCGCGCCGTCACCGCTATACCCGATGAACGTGTAAACTTTCTCCGCGGAGGAATCAACCACAGGCGGCTCAAACACATTCGTCGTGTTGTTCTCCAACCTGCCGGAGGTCGTAACGGTACCGGGTGCCGCGACGGTGAATGAGTGGAGATAGCCGGCGCCGTCGGTGACGAAAATGCGGTTTGATCCCGAATCATAGACCGGAGAGGTTAATGCGGGTGGAGTAATCGTGCTCGCGGTCGCTGGCCAGCCAGATGGGTCCAGCATTGGATTTCCAAGAAACGCGCCGGTCACCTCATGAACCTTGCCGCTGTCGTCGCCGACGTAAAGGGTGTCGGTCGTCCCGTAGACATAAAACGGCGCCGAAGCTGTGTCGTTGGCACCCAGGCTAATGGAGGTATAGCAGGGAGCTGTGCAGCTGCGATAGCTCCCCACACTCACCGAAGAGAGAGGGATCGGTCCACCGACCGTGCCGCCTGACGCTGCCATCTTGAGCAACACCAGGCTGGCGGTGGTTCCGTTCGTCTGGACGAAGGCGACCTGAGTCCCGTCCAACGAAATCGTGGGCGAAGTCGTCGCTGTAGACCCACTACCGGTGTTGTAAGCCCAATACACCCTCGGAAGACCCCCGCTAAACAACGGGCAGCCGCTGTAGACGCTGTTAAACGCGACGATCGTCGCCTGGGATGTCGAGCCAGTGGCTCCGGTCGGGAACACGACATAATCGCTGCAGCTTGCAGTGGTCGTCGTGAAGTTAAATTTGGCCGGATATTGCCCGGCAGCCAGACCCGGGCCGCCCAGCGGCTCGCTCCAGTCTGTCTTGATGTTCGACTTGGTGGTCATCCGTCTGTATATCGGCACGGAACCGTTCGGCTCCCCGAAGCGGAAGTCAGTGGATTCGGCGTTCCAGCGTAGCCGGTACTCCGCGTCGATCCCGGCGGGTCCCTTCATTTCGCCGTGCTTCTTCAACTGCTGGATCACGTACCGGGGCTCGTTAACCACTTTCTGCCAATGCTCATACTCGCCTTTCTTTAACGCCTCGTCCTCGGCGCCAATGTTTGAGAAAACAACATGACGGTGGCTCCAATCCTCAGGGTAACCTCTGATCTCGGTTCCGTTGACGTACACCGACGGCCCACCCTGAGCCTGCATCGGCTTGGCGACAAGCACGGTCCCGAGCAACGCAAGACTGAGAAAGGACCATTTAAACCACGGATAATTCAAACTCCACATGAATGGGCAACCTCCGGCCAAACCACCGGCTGGTTCCGTGGTTCGGAACGCTCTTATCTCGAAACTGCTACCGGCGACTGGTGCCGGGTTCAGCCGCGTGTAGTGAGCCACGAGCACGATGCCCCCTAAAGGATGGGAGAGCCTTCATCAATCGAGGATGAAGGGTGCCCAATCGAGGTGGATTATAAAGGACTTCGAGTCCGCCCTGACCAGAAATTCTAGTGGATATTTCCTCAGTTGTCCCCCTTTTGTTACGTGGCCCTGCGTC
>CAVPWV010000011.1:0-330553 GCA_963709445.1 uncultured Acidobacteriota bacterium | reverse complement strand
CTACCAAGGGTATGAATGCTTTTGAAAGGAGGGATTTTGACATCTCTGCACCTCCGCACGATGCGATAGGCCCGGCACGGCCTGAGCAGTCGCAGCTATTCTACTCCGTTAGATTGCCTCGCGCTCGTTTTGGGTTTTCCGGCGTGGCCGTGGTTCCTGCCTTCGCCACGCAGTTTCCTCGACGCAAGGTCATGAACACAGAAAGCCTGAATGGCTGCCGTCGTCCCAGTCATTCGGAACGGGCGTATAATGGTGTTCTACGGGTTCGTCATGCGCGACCTCACAACCCTCCAAAAGACGGCGGCACTTCACGAGGCTCAGTGGTGGGAACCTGAAGCCAGCTGGAAAGTGCACTGTTACCTGTGTCCTCGGCACTGCCATATTGGCGAGGGGCAAGCGGGGTTCTGTTTCATCCGCGCGAATCAGGGCGGAAAACTTTACAGCCTCGGCTACGCGCACCCAGCCGCGCTGCAGATCGATCCCATCGAGAAAAAACCGCTGAACCATTTTCTTCCGGGCACGCGTGTTTTTTCCATGGGCACGGCGGGCTGCAACATGGGCTGCTTTTTCTGCCAGAATTGGGACATCTCGAAATCCCGGGCCGATCAGGTGCGATCGTCGCACGTGCCGCCGGAAGATGTAGTTGCGCTGGCGATTAGCAACGGATGCCCTTCGATCGCATTTACGTACAACGAGCCCACAATCTGGGGCGAGTACGTGATCGACATCTGCCGCGCCGCGAAGGAACACGGCCTCAAGACAGTGATGGTCTCGAATGGCTACATTACCCGCGAGGCTTTTCACGATATTTACGACCACATTGACGCCGCGAATATCGACCTGAAAGCTTTCACCGAAAATTTCTACGGCCGCATCACGCTGACGCATCTGCAGCCCGTTCTCGATACGCTTCAGTGGCTCAAGAACGAAACGAATGTGTGGTTCGAGATCACGAACCTGATGATTCCGGGCCTCAATGACGCACCGAGCGAAACGCGCGCGCTAGTAGATTGGGTGCTGGAGCATCTCGGTCCGGATGTTCCGCTGCACTTCACGGCGTTTCATCCAGATTTCAAATTGCGCGACCGGGAAAGCACGCCGCCGGAAACGCTGCACGCGGCCCGCGCCATCGCCCTGGAAGCCGGCCTGCACTACGTTTACGAGGGGAATATTCATAGCGACGGCGGGAACACGTCGTGTCCTTCATGCAAAACGACGCTGATCCGGCGCTCGTGGCATGATGTCCGGAAGAATAATCTGAAAAATGGCCGTTGCCCGAACTGCGGGCTCGCGATTCCGGGGCGGTGGGCGAGCGGCACTGCACACACGGATGGAATGCGGATTGCCGAAGCCCGGGTCGGCCTCGGTGAACGTCATGGAGATCTGAACTTGTGATGGAGAGAGCGCGATGAAGCTCAAGGCTGCGGCGTCGTATCTGATCGAGCAGAAATATGACGAGTACACGCCGGAACAGCACGCGGTGTGGGCGGAACTCGTCCGGCGGCGGCTCCCGCAGATCGAAAGCTTCGCGTGCCGAGCCTACCTTGAAGGATATGAAATCATCGGACTCGAGAGCGACAAGCTTCCCAATCTCGCCGCGATCAGCGCGCGATTGAAACCGCGCACCGGATGGAGCGCAACCCCGGTGAGCGGTTTTCTGCCCAGCGACGCTTTTTTCGAAATGCTGGCGGCGCGCATGTTTCCCACGACCACGAAGCCGCGGAGCCGCAGCTCGCTCGAATACACTCCCGAGCCCGATATCTTTCACGATGTCTTCGGCCATGTTCCGATGCACTCGCATCGCGTGTTCGCGGATTTCCTGCAGCACTACGGCAGCGTTTGCGCGGGAATTAAGGACAAGGAAACTCTGGAACGCCTGGGACGCCTTTTCTGGTACACCGTGGAATTCGGGCTGATTCGAGAGGACGGCCGGCTGAAAATGTACGGCAGTGGTGTGATCAGTTCTCAGGGCGAGTGCAGCAACGTGTTCGAGGGAGGCTGCGAGGTGAGAGACTTCAGCCTCGATGAAGTTCTGAACACTCCGGTAAAAGTGGACAGCATCCACCACCTGCTTTTTGCCATCGAAAGTTTCGATCAAATCTACGAAGCCATGCACGAAGCAGAGCGCCGCGTGCTGACGGCGTCTCCCGCCATCGAGATAATTTATTTTGGCCGCCCGGCAAATCCCGCAAGCTACAAATTCATTGACTGAAAAAATCCCGCGTGCTATCCACGCACTCGCGCCGCGAATTTGCCTTCACGCCATAATGAGCTCACCGGGCGCATGCAAGGGAGATTGATCGCCAATGTCCATCGTTCTGCCGCCAAACGTATCCGAGAAATCCTTCCAGAAGGCGCTGGACGCGTTCGCCGGAGTGGTGGGGAAGCAGTGGGTGCTGGCGACCGACGAAGATCGCCACGCGTACATGGACATCTATGCCGCGGGCGACGCCGACCAGCATCTTCCGAGCGCGGCGGTGGGTCCGCAATCGCCCGAGGAAGTGCAGGCCATCATTCGCATCGCCAACGAACATAAGGTGCCGCTCTGGCCGATCTCGCGCGGCAAGAATTTAGGATATGGAGCGGCGGCGCCATGCATGAGCGGCACCGTGGTGCTGGATTTAGGGCGGATGAGGCGGATTCTGGAAGTGAACGAGCGCTTCGGCTACTGCTTGATCGAGCCGGGCGTGGGCTTCTTCGACCTGTTCAACTATTTGCAGACGAACAAAATTCCGTTGTGGATGTCTGTGCCGGCGAACTCCTGGGGCAGCGTGGTGGGCAATGCGCTCGAGCGCGGCTACGGCTACACACCGTACGGCGACAACACCACCCACATATGCGGGATGGAGGTCGTGCTTCCGAATGGTGAGATGGTTCGCACCGGCACGGGCGCGATGTCCAACAGCCCTTGCTGGCAGTTATTCAAGTATGGGTTCGGGCCGGCGTGGGACCAATTGTTCGTGCAATCGAATTTCGGCGTGGTAACGAAAATGGGGCTGTGGCTGATGCCGGAGCCCGAAGCCACGCTAGGACTCGCCATGCAGCTGCAAGAGCCGGACGACGTCGGTTGGGCGGTGGACGAGCTCGCGCCGCTGCGACTGAACGGTGTGCTGCTGCAAAGCCCGAGCATCGGCAACTCGCTGCGTATCGCCGCGACGCAGTCGCAACGCAGCCAATGGTATGACGGCGATGGGGCCATGCCGGACGACGTGCTCAGGCAGGTGCTGCAGAAATTTGGGCTGGGCTGGTGGAACATCGACCTGCGGCTATACGGATACGATGATGTGAACGAAGCTCACGCGCGCATCATCAAGAATGCCTTCGCCAAACACACCAAGCAGGAATTCAAAGTGACGAAGTGGCATCGCGGCGATCCCATCGCCAATTCAGGCGCGGGTATTCCCAGCACCAACGCGCTGCAGATCGTGAATTGGCGCGGCGGCCGCGGCGGGCACCTCGGATTTTCGCCGGTGATGCCGCCGACCAGCGAGCACGTGTTGAAGCAGTTTCATAGCACCAAGAAACGCTACGAAGAAATCGGGGTGGACTATTACGGCTCGTTCACGCTGATGGAGCGCTACACGACGAATGTCAACTTGATGGTTTACGATCAGAACGATGCGGCGCTGACGGCCAAGGTGCGCGCTTTATTCAAGGTCCTCGTGGCTGATGCGGCGAAGGAAGGCTACTCCGAATACCGGACGCACCTTTCCTACATGGACGACGTGGCCCTCACCTTCGATTACAATAATCATGCCTTGCGCCGGCTGAACGAAACCGTGAAGGACGCGCTCGATCCCAACGGCATTTTGGCTCCCGGCAAGCAGGGAATCTGGCCGAAAACATATCGGAGCGAGAAGACATAATATGGAAATATTTCCCGAAACAGGATGTCTTGCAAGACTGGCGATCGTGATCGCACTGGGCGGGTTGCTCGCCGCTTTCGGAATAGCGGACCTGCGCGCCCAAGAGAAAGCGTCGGACGCTTCCGCGCGCAAAATGGTGGAGGGGAAGGCGCTATTTGAAGCTCGCTGCGGGTATTGCCATCTCGCAGGCGGGACGGGCACGTTGATGCTCGGGCGGCGTCTCGGCAAAGATAAAGCGCTGCTCGCGTCGCGCACGGATTTGAGCGTCGAGTACATCAAGAAGATTACTCGCGTGGGAATCAATAGCATGCCGCCCCATACGCGGATCGAAGTTCCCGATAGCGAGCTGGATTTAATCGCGGCGTATCTCACCCGCCCGGAATCCGAACGCGGCACTTCCGAACCCAAAGCTGACAGTTTGCCCGGCAGCGAGCCTATCCGTGAATAGACGCGATCTTTTGAAACGAGCAGGCGCCGCGATTATTCCCGCGGCAATCCTGGGATCGCGGCTGCCTGCGTTGGGCATTTCGCGGCTCGGAACTTCGCGGATTAAAGCGGTGGTGTACGACGAGCGGTATAGCGACTGCCGATCGTTCGCCGATATTCTCGTGCAGCATGGCGCAACCCCGTTCCCGGTGAACGGCGATTGCGGCCGGCTGTGGCACGGCGCGCTAAGGGAGCATCTGGTTGGCAGCCGCGGGAGTGTAGCTGGCCTCACGACGGATTCCGATTTCGTGGTATCGCGTGGGTGCGGAAGGGAACTCGGCTTTGGCGCGACTTACGAGGGCACGCACGATTGCCGCGGATCGAACTGCGTCACGCACTATTTGCAAAGCGACGCTTATCAGCAGGAAATCGCCGCACTCGCGAGTGAAGATGCCTCCTGGGCCGAAACCCTCGCACAATCCCTGTTCCGTCTGCCGACACACGACCGCGGGGCAATTTTTCGCGATCCGATATCACTAAAGACTCCTAGCTCATCCGACCACCCCGGTTACTTGACTTCCTGGCTCCTCGAAGAATCCACGTAGCGTCGCGGCCCTGCTGCTAAGTCATTCCCTGTATTGATCCGTGTGCGCCGCCGCGCTAATTAAAATGAGAGGAGGAAGATATGGCGCCGAAATCTAAACGATGGGTAGCGAAGGTTAAAACCGATTCGACTCACCCGCCACCGGGACTGTTCACCAAGGATGCCTCGACGATTGCGCGCGTACTCGCTTCACGAAAAGTCTCGCCCAAAGGCCCTCAGTCCGGCATGCGGATGCTGACATATTTCATAAACCGCGGCGGTCGAGGATTGAGCCGATCGCGCAAGAAGGAACTCGAACGGGCAAAATCGTTGTTGTCGAAGCGAAGCCAGGACGCCGGATCATCAGCAAGGCGGAGGGCTCGAGCTAGGAAGAGGTCGTCACACCGCAAATAGACGAAGGCGCTACAGTAGGGAACCGATTTTCATGGCCTCAAGCGCAGAGCAACAGCCTCCAGAATCGAAGTTGACATCTTCGCAGGTACCTTTTGTAATGAATTATTCCAGCCAATGTACACGCGCGTTCCATCCCGCTTGTGACAGCTACGGCGAAGGATCCGAGAGCCCAGGGGGCGTCGAAGCGCCACGCTTTTCTAGTCGCGTCGGGCATTTTCCTTAGCCGCATCGCGGGGCTGATTCGGGAACGCGTATTCGCGCATTACTTCGGCAACTCCGACGCGGCTGACGCCTTTAAGGCCGCGTTCCGCATCCCCAATTTCCTGCAGACGCTCTTCGGCGAAGGGGTGCTCTCCGCTTCATTTATTCCGGTGTACGCCGGTTTGCTGGCACGGAAAGACGACGAAGAAGCTCGGCGCACCGCCGGCGCCATTGCAGGGCTTTTGGCTCTCACCACGTCGATCATCGTCCTGATCGGCGTGCTTGCTACGCCCTACCTGATTGACGCGATCGCTTTTGGTTTTCACGGAGAGAAGCGCGAGCTGACGATTCGGCTGGTGCGCATCCTGTTTCCCGGCGCAGGCCTGCTGGTCTTTTCGGCGCTGTGCCTGGGCGTCCTCAATAGCCACCGGCGATTCTTTCTTTCCTACACCGCGCCAGTCTTCTGGAACATCGCGATGATCGCGACAATGTGGGGCTGGGGAGGGCGGTACGCGCAGTTCCCGCTGGCGGTGATTCTGGCGTGGGGATCGGTGGTTGGCAGCGGGCTGCAGGTGGCCGTTCAATTGCCAGTCGTGCTGAAGCTCCTGCACGGCCTGCGCCTTTCGCTGGAGCACCAGAGTGAAAATGTGCGGACCGTGATCCGCAACTTTTTCCCCGTGTTCATCGGCCGCGGCGTAGTGCAAATCAGCGCCTACGTAGACGGATTGCTAGCCACGCTTTTGCCCACCGGGGCCGTGGCGGCCTTAGCCTACGCGCAGATTCTCTACACGCTTCCGGTGAGCCTCTTCGGGATGTCGGTTTCGGCCGCGGAACTGCCGCACATGTCCGGCGCGCTTGGCGATGATCGGGAGGTGGCGGAGGCACTTCGTGCGCGCCTCGATTCCGGCCTGCGCCAGATTGCCTTCTTCGTGGTGCCATCCATTGCTGCGTTCGTTTTTCTGGGCGACGTGATTGTCGCGGCCATCTACCGGACCGGGCAGTTCAAGCAGGCCGACGTGATCTACGTTTGGGGAATACTGGCGGGCGCCACGGTCGGGCTACTCGCGCAAACGCTGGGCCGGCTCTATTCCTCGACATACTACGCGCTGCGTGATACGCGCACGCCCCTGAAATTTGCGATTGTGCGCGTGGTGCTGACAACGGTTCTCGGCTATCTGTGCGCGATTCCATTGCCGCCTGCCATCGGAATCAGCCCTCGCTGGGGTGTGGCCGGTCTAACCATTTCCGCTGGAGTGTCTTCTTGGGTTGAATTCACTTTATTGCGGCGTACGTTGAACCAACGGATCGGTCGCAGCGGACTGGCAACGGCTTATGTGACGAAGTTATGGCTGGCGGCGCTTGTGGCGGCGGCAATCGGCTGGCTGATACACCGGCACGCGGGCCATCATTCTGCGATTTTCATCGCCATCTTGGTGCTCGTGCCGTATGGGATCGCGTATTTTGGCGCAGCTTGGGTATTGGGAATCCGGGAAGCGCTGGGATATTTCGGCCGGCTGATGCTTCCACTAAGGGGATCCAAGCCCCGCTAGAATGATCCGAAAGACGCTGAAATAACCGCGCTCAGAATTTAACGACGATGCCGAACGAAATCTTCGGGCTGAGTTGATAGCTGTGGAAAAACTTACTTCCGACCATGTCGACCTGGACCCGGTAGGCAAGGCGGTGGCGAGGGATTGCCAAGTCCACCCCGCCTCCGGCTTCATAGGAGAAAGAGGTTTGGGCGCCCAACGGCGTCTGCGGCAGGAACTTCGCGAATCCTGCCAAGCCGTGAGCCCAGATTTCCAGATTGTCCCGGGCCAGCCATCGGATGCGCGGACCTCCCATGTAGCTAGTGAATCTCGAGCTCTGATGCGAAAAGCCTCCAAATTCCGCGAGGATTTCGCCGTCAGCGCCAATCCAGGGGGCTCTCGGGTAGTAGGCCACTCCCAGGTCAATGCCGTTCATGTTTTCCTTGTGGTTGGGGAGCGCGTAGAAGCGGAAAAATGCATAGCCGGCGTAGACCTGCCAGTTATATGTTTGGAAAACGCGGTATACGTTTGATTGCGGGGTTGGCGGCTCGCTCGACGAATCCGAGGCAAGGGCTAGTGATCGAGCCACTTCGGTAGTTGCTGGCGTAGCAGCGAATGCAGGCACCAGTGGCTCGGCGACTTCTGGGGCGGATGGCGCCAGGGAGAGCGGGTTCACGGAATTGTCCTGCGCGAAACTGCTGGCGGCAAATAGAAAAATCGCCCCTAGCAAGAATGCAGCGTGTCTCATCGCCTATCTCCCTCGAGCTGAGCTGCCGCCTCGGTCTTGCGCCTTCTAATTTGGCTGAGAATGGCCCGAGGTGTCCACCCGTAAATTCAATGTGGCTTGAGCGAGTTACCCCCGCACGGAGTTGGCCGCCCGAGGAATCGCGCCGAAGCATTCGACGGGCCGAAGCAGGCAAAAACCGCAGCTTAGCAGTAGATGGCGTGTGTTAGAATATTAAGGGAAATAGCAATAAGAACGCGGCATTTGAAGTAGCTTTCTAACTGCGACGCGGGAGTTTGCCGCACATGAGCAGCATCCAAAGTTGGGACGCTGAACGGGCCTTAGAACGTATCCGGGAGCTGCAGCATCTGCCCGGGTCTCTCCTCCCAATTCTGCACGCCCTGCAAGAAGAATTTGGATACATCGACAAGGCTGCCGTTCCTTTGGTGGCTGAGACGCTCAATATTTCCAAGGCCGAGGTGCACGGCGTGATCAGTTTTTATCACGATTTTCGCCACGAGCCTGCGGGCCGTCACATGCTGAAAATGTGCCGCGCGGAATCGTGCCAGTCGATGGGCTGCGAACGCATGATTCGTCACGTGGAGGACCGATTGGGAGTGAAACTGGGCGAGACCACGCGCGACGGCGGCTTCACGGTGGAACCCGTCTACTGCTTAGGCAATTGCGCACTCTCTCCCGCGGTAATGCTCGATGGCAAACTCTACGGGCGAGTCTCGCCAGAGGTCGCTGATTTCTTGATCGATAGCGCGCAGAGGCACGCATGAGCGTCAAGGTGTATGTTCCATGCGACGCCGCCGCCGTTTCCGTGGGCGCGGATGCCGTCGCCAGGGCGATTGCAGAGCAAATCGCCTCGCGTCGAGGCGATGTCTCGCTGATTCGCAATGGTTCGCGCGGCATGTTTTGGCGGGAGCCGCTGGTCGAGGTGGAAACTCTACGCGGCCGCGTAGCCTACGGACCAGTTTCCGCGGACACGGTTCCCAGCTTGTTCGATTCCGGCTTTCTGGAAGGGAAGGCGCATCAACTTTGTCTCGGCCTCACCGAGGAAATTCCATTCTTGAAGAAGCAGGAACGGCTCACCTTCGCGCGCTGCGGAATCACTGATCCGCTTTCGCTTTCTGATTACATGGCTCACGGTGGATATCGCGGCCTCGAGAACGCCATCAAGCTCACCCCGCAGGCGATCGTGGAAGAAGTCACCAACTCTGGTCTTCGCGGACGCGGCGGCGCAGGCTTCCCCACAGGAATCAAATGGAAAACCGCCCTTAATACTCCGGACGACCAAAAATATATCGTGTGCAACGCGGACGAGGGCGATAGCGGCACCTACGCCGACCGCATGATCATGGAAGGCGATCCCTTCGTCTTGATCGAGGGCATGACCATCGCCGGAATGGCCGTCGGCGCCACCCGCGGCTACATCTACCTACGCTCGGAATATCCAAATGCGTTCAGAACCCTGCAGCGCGCAATTGAAATCGCGCACAGCAAAGGCTACCTCGGCCAGAACGTCGCGGGCAGCGGCAAGAGCTTCGATATGGAAGTGCGCTTAGGCGCGGGCGCCTACATTTGCGGCGAGGAGACGTCGCTGCTGGAAAGCCTGGAAGGAAAGCGCGGGCAAATTCGTTTCAAGCCGCCGCTGCCCGCGATCAAAGGGCTCTTCGGCAAGCCGACGGTGGTTAACAACGTGATTTCTCTCGCCACTGTGCCGATTATTCTGGACAAAGGCGGCGCGTACTATCGCGATTTCGGCATGGGCAAATCGCGCGGCACGCTGACCATCCAGCTCGCAGGAAATATCAAGCACGGGGGCCTGGTCGAAAAAGCCTTCGGCATCAGCCTCCGCGAAGCGATTTACGATTATGGCGGCGGTACAGCCAGTGGACGTCCGCTGCGCGCCGTGCAGGTGGGCGGGCCGCTTGGCGCCTATTTTCCGGAATCGCTGCTCGATACGCCGCTCGATTACGAAGCCTTTGCTGAAAAGAAGGGCATGCTCGGTCACGGCGGCGTGGTTGTCTTCGACGATACGGTTGATCTCGCGCATCAGGCGCGCTTCGCCATGGAATTTTGCGCCGTGGAAAGCTGCGGCAAGTGCACGCCCTGCCGCGTCGGGTCCACACGCGGCGTTGAGGTAATCGACAAGATCATCGCCAACCAGGATCGCTCGCAAAATCTCGAGCTGCTCGCCGATCTCTGCGAGGTAATGACCGACGGTTCGCTCTGCGCTCTCGGCGGACTCATACCCTTTCCCGTGCAGAGCGCGATCCGCCACTTTCCGGAAGATTTTGATAAGCCGGCGCCGCCCCCGCCGGTCACCAACGCCCGCAATACTCAGGAGTCGCGATCATGGACTTGATTCGAGAAATCGATTACGGAACGCCGAAGCGTGTTTCCGAAACAAACGTCACGCTGGAAATCGACGGCAAATCCGTCACCGTCCCCGCCGGCACTTCACTAATTCGCGCCGCAGCCGAAGCCGGCATTCAAGTTCCCAAGCTTTGCGCCAGCGACAACCTCGAGCCATTCGGTTCCTGCCGCCTCTGCCTGGTTGAAATCGATGGACGCCGCGGCACGCCCGCGTCCTGCACCACTCCCGTGGAAGCGGGAATGAAAGTTCACACGCAAACGCCGCGCCTCGCCAAGCTGCGCCGCGGCGTGATGGAACTCTACGCCTCCGACCACCCGATGGATTGGCTGAACGGCGGGAAAACCGTGAGCTCCGAATTTCAGGAGATGGCTGAGGCGGTGGGTCTGCGCGAAAATCGTTACGGCCGCTCCGGCAAGAATCACCAGAACGCCGAAAAGGACGACTCCAACCCGTACTTTACCTTCGATCCAGCGAAGTGCATCGTGTGCTCGCGCTGCGTGCGCGCTTGCGACGAAGTCCAAGGCACTTTCGCGCTCACCATTGACGGACGCGGCTTTGCCTCGATGGTTTCCGCCGGCGATAAGCCTTTCATCGAATCGGAGTGCGTTTCTTGCGGCGCCTGCGTGCAGGCTTGTCCCACGAACAGCCTCCTGGAAAAGTCCGTGACGCAAAAGGGCGAACCCGACCGCAGCGTCGTTACCACTTGCGCGTATTGCGGCGTGGGCTGCTCGTTCAAGGCCGAGCTGAAAGGCAATGAAGTTGTCCGCATGATGCCCTACAAAGAGGGCAAGGCGAATCACGGCCACTCTTGCGTGAAAGGCCGCTTTGCCTGGGGCTACGCCACGCACAAAGATCGCATTCTCAAGCCCATGGTCCGCGCCAAGATTACCGACCCGTGGCGTGAAGTAAGTTGGGACGAAGCGATCGGCCACGCCGCCAGCGAATTCAAGCGCATCCAGGCCAAGTATGGACGCGATTCAATCGGCGGCATCACCTCTTCGCGCTGCACCGACGAAGAAACCTACCTCGTTCAAAAGATGGTCCGCGCCGCCTTCGGCAACAACAACACCGACACGTGCGCTCGCGTCTGCCACTCGCCGACGGGCTATGGCATGAAGACAACTCTTGGCACTTCCGCCGGTACGCAGAACTTCGATTCCGTGGAACACGCCGACGTCATCATGATCATTGGCGCGAATCCCACCGACGCTCATCCGGTGTTTGCTTCGCAAATGAAGCGCAGGCTGCGGCAGGGCGCCAAGCTCATCATTATCGATCCGCGACGCATTGACCTCGTCAAGTCGCCGCACGTCAAGGCCGATTATCATCTGCCGCTGCTGCCAGGCACCAACGTCGCCATGATTAACGCGTTGGCGCACGTGGTGGTCACTGAGGGCCTGGTGGACGAGCCGTACGTGAAGGAACGGTGCGATCTGGCGGCTTTCGAGCAGTGGCGCAGCTTCGTTGCCGAAGAGCGCAATTCGCCCGAAGCCATGGAGCCTGCCACCGGAGTGCCTGCCGCGGACGTTCGCGCGGCGGCGCGCCTCTACGCGACCAGCGGCAACGGAGCCATTTATTACGGTCTCGGCGTCACCGAGCACAGCCAGGGCTCGACCATGGTAATGGGCATGGTCAATCTCGCGATGGCCACCGGTAACATCGGAAAGGAAGGCGTGGGCATCAATCCTTTGCGCGGACAAAACAACGTACAGGGCTCCTGCGACATGGGCTCATTCCCGCACGAATACCCCGGATACCGGCACGTCTCCGAGGACGCTGTGCGCCAGTCGTTCGAGGCCGATTGGAAGGTTCCTCTCCAGTCCGAGCCTGGCCTGCGCATTCCGAACATGATCGATGCAGCCCTGGACGGCACCTTCAAGGCGATTTACATTCAGGGCGAAGACATCGTCCAATCCGACCCGAATACGCAGCACATCTCGGCCGGTCTCGCCGCGATGGAGTGCGTGGTCGTCCAGGATCTTTTCCTGAATGAGACCGCGAGCTACGCTCATGTGTTTCTGCCAGGGTCGTCTTTCCTCGAAAAAGACGGCACGTTCATTAACGCGGAACGCCGCATCGGCATGGTGCGAAAGGCCGTCCCTCCAATGGCCGGGAAGGCCGATTGGGAAGTCACAATCGCGCTTTCCAATGCGCTGGGGTATCCGATGCACTACAATCACCCGTCTGAAATCATGGACGAAATCGCGCGGCTCACTCCGACCTTCGCCGGCGTCACCTACGAAAAGCTCAATCGGCTAGGCAGCGTGCAATGGCCCTGCAATGACAAAGCTCCCGAAGGCACTCCCGTGATGCACATCGGCGGCTTCGTGCGCGGCAAGGGCCGCTTCATGATTACCGAATTCATTCCCACCGACGAGCGTGTCAACGCTCGTTTCCCGCTGATCCTCACCACCGGGCGCATACTTTCGCAGTACAACGTGGGTGCGCAAACGCGCCGCACGGACAATAACGTCTGGCACGACATGGACGTGCTCGAGATTCATCCATCCGACGCGGAGGACCGCGGCATCAAGGAAGGCGATCTAGTTTCGCTCGCCAGCCGCTCGGGCGACATCACTTTGCCTGCGCGCATTTCCGAACGCATGCAGCCGGGCGTTGTTTATACGACGTTTCACCACGCCATGACCGGCGCGAATGTAGTCACCACGGAATTTTCGGACTGGGCTACGAATTGTCCCGAGTATAAAGTGACGGCGGTGCAGGTGCAGCTCGCAAGGCACATTTCCGAATGGCAGGAGCATTACCGGAAGACGCGGGAATTGACCACGCGAATCTCGCACGAGACTCCCGCGAGCGACTGAGCCATGGAAGCCGAGAATATGGTTCACATGGCGAACCAGATCGCCCTGTTCTTCGCCAGCTATCCGAAAGCTGAGGCGGTGGCCGGCGTCACCGACCACTTCCAGAAATTCTGGGAGCCGCGCATGCGCAAGCAGATCATCGAATATGTGGCGCACGGCGGCGCGGGTCTCCACGACTTGGCTCTTGAAGCGGTCAAACACCTACAGTAAGCGCGCGTCCGAAATATTCGCTCCAGGGGTGACGAATCCCGCTTTCTTTATTCCCTCGGCAAAGAGCGATTCGCCTTCCCGGCCGCAGCGTCAGGAATTCTGGCGGCGATTTTCGATTTCGTGCAGATGCTCCTGAAGCCGCTCTAGAACTTCTTCCTTTTTCCCGTTGCAGATTTCGCGCTCGACTTCGTCGAGTGCAAAATGAACGATGTCGTGATGGTGGATTTCATTGCCGGGCAGGTAGTCGCTGAATTCGAGCCATATTCTGTGCAGCAGGTCGATTTCCTTGGTTGTCAATCGCGGGGCGTGGGGACCGAGATAGAAAATCTGTTCCCGGCCGGAAGGCGAAAAGACTTCGAGCGAGACGCGAGGCTTGGGTTCCCCCATGCGTTCCCAGGCAAGGCCGATTTCGCGCGCCTGTTCCGTCACGCTGCTCTTCGATGAACTGCCTAAAACAATCGAACTCGATTGCAGATTGGCCGCGGTTCGCAAGATGCCTTCCCAAAGGTCGTTGGCCGCGGCGACGGCGAGCCGCACCGGCTTGCCTTCCTTTTCCGCGATGGCCAGAACTTTGGTAAAGAGCAGTTGTTCGATATTGGTGAAAAGCTGGTCCGGTGCAAGAGCGTATTCGCCCGAAGCAGCTCGCCGCAGCATGCGCACATGCAGAACCACAATTTCCGCCTCGCGCCGTTTGGCGCGCCGTAAAGCAGCTTCGAGAGGATAGAGCGCGTAGTAGGTACTCAATGGCACAAGAATGTTGCCGGGGCGGACCCCGACATTTTCCAGGGTGAGTTCGCCCTCCTGGGTGAGATTGAATTTATCGAGCTCGGCGTGGGATTTGCTTTCCTTTTTGGCGATCTTTTCTGAGATTTCGAAGATTCCAAAGAAAATAAGTGTGAATGCAACTCCCGAAATAGTGGCGACTTGCTTGGTGAAGAGATTGATGAAGCACAAGGCAAACAAAGTTAGAGTGATGAGGGCTACTCCGACGGGAATCTCCACGTTGCCGATTTTCAGATTCAAAGGCACGCGAAACTCCCGGCCGCCCGGCTGCTTGTAGCGCAGCACCAGCACCGCCAGCCCTTTCATCGCAAAACTCCACATCACGCCGAACGCGTAAGCCTCGCCGAGCAGGAAGATGTTTCCCCGGCTCAGGATGATAGTGAAGATCTGCAAGCCCACGACGAGATTCAGGATTCGATGGGAAGTCCCGAAACGCCGGTGAGGATGGCGAAACCAGCTAGGAAGAATGCCGTCTTCGGAAACGCGGTTCAAAACTCCATTGGAGCCCACGATAGCCGTGTTGACCGCTCCCGCCAGCATCAAAACGCCCACGACCACGACAAAAATGCGGAATGCGACACGGGCGGACAATGGCCCCACGAGGTGCATGGCCAGCCCGCTGATCGGGTTATCGGAGAAGTTGCCGCGCACCGAATCCGGGATAATCATCACCGCGAAGAACGCCACGCCGGCCGTGAAAATCATGCTGTAAAGAAAGATCACCAACCCCGCTTTTTTTAGGTTAGGCAGCTTGGGGTGCTCGATTTCGCGGTAAACCTGCGCCATGGTTTCTTCACCGCTCATGGCCAAAACCGAGTGGCCCAGGCCGATCAGGATGCCGATCAAGCCAATCGTGTAGGGCAGCGAGGTGTGGCGCAGCCACCCGAGCGCGTCACTCGAGTAAGTGATATTCGAAAGATGCGGCCACGGCGGAAGATGGACACCCCGCACCCACAGCGTGTAGCTGCACCATACGATCATCAGGATGACCATCACAGTGGTCACGTACATGATCCGCAGAGCTTTTTCGCTGGATTCGGGAATGCCCTTGATGTTCTCCCACCAGAAGTAGAGTGTAACCAGCACGGCAAACACGGCGGCAGTTGCGTTCACCGGCAAAACAAGATTGAAATGCCCGTAGCGCAGCAATTCGTTCAGCAGGCCAACGAGGTACAGCCCCGCCGAGACGCCGCTGATGGGTCCCGTGAGGATGTAGTCGAACATCAACGCCGACACCGAAAACTTCGCCAGCGTCGAGCCCATTCCTTCCTTCACTACGCGATAGACGCCGCCGCGCACGAACATCCCGCAGCTCTCGTAATAGAGCTGCTGAACCGCGAAAGCGAAGAGCATGATGGCCAGCACGAACCAGGGAGCCGTCTTGCCGATGAAGTGTTCCGCAATCGCGCCCGCGTAGAATGCGGACGATCCCAAATCGTTGAGGACCACGGCCGCCGCCCGCCAATACGAAATGAAGGCCAGCATGGCGGTGGTGGCCACCAGCACCTTGGCGGCTGGCTTGACGGCATTCGCGAGGGAAGAAGAATCGGTGCTCTTTGATGCCATGGATTCCTATAGGACCAAAAGATTCAAGGCTACAACATTAGAAGAAGGGTATAAGCGCGCCATAAGGAAGACGTCAAGATTTCATAAAGACTATTTAGAACTCTCAATGTGTCAATGACATACGGTACGTAAAAAATCTGTAAGTTTTGAGCGTCCGAGTTGCCAGATGGCAGGAAAATGCCTACGATGAAATCAGTGAAAGAATTTGCGCCTCATCCCCTTCTTCGCAATCGCCACCTGATGACCATGGTGCCGGCGCTTTTGCGGAGACGCTTTCCGGGGCTGGCGCCAGCCCAGCCAAGGCTATTTGACGTTGAGCCAGGAACCCAATTGTGCGGCCAGTGTCACTGGCATGCGCAACCGCGCAAACACCCAACTCTGCTGCTGGTGCACGGCCTGGAAGGCTCAAGCGACTCGGCGTACATCCTCGGCTGCGCGGAGAAAGGCTGGACGGCGGGCTTCAATGTCGTACGACTGAATCAGAGGAATTGCGGCGGCACAGAGCGGCTTACTTCCACGCTCTACCATTCTGGTCGCAGTGACGATTTTCGCGCGGTGGTGATGGAACTGATAGAGCGCGATGCGTTGCCCGAGATTTTCGCGGCCGGATTCTCGATGGGTGGGAACCTGGTTCTAAAAATGGCGGGGGATTTCGGGGATTCCGCGCCCGCGCAACTTCGCGGAATCGTGGCCATCAATCCCGCGCTCGATCTGGCCTCCTGCGCCGATGCCCTCGGAGCGCCTCGGAATTTCATCTACAACAGGCATTTTGTGCAGCGATTGAAGCGCAGAATGCGGTACAAGGCCGCACTCTTCCCCAACATCTATATGACCGAGGGGACGGGGCCTCGCCTCCGGCGAATTCGCAGCGTGCGCGAGTTCGACGAAGAAATCACCGCGCCGTTCTGCGGATTCGCGGGCGCGGACGATTACTACGCGCGATCGAGCGCCATGCGCGTGATCGCGGCGATTCGCAGGCCAACGCTCATCCTCACCGCTCAGGACGATCCCTTCGTCCCATTTTCCAGTTTTGACATCGCCGCGATCCGGGAAAATCCGAATATCCGGCTGATAGCGCCGCGGCACGGCGGGCACTGCGCCTTCATTTCGCGGGAAGACGGCCCCGAGCGCTTTTGGGCGGAAGCCCGCCTGGTCGAATTCTGCAAGGAAAATTCAAGCCTTTAGATGCTGGTGGCGCCCACCATTCTTTACACCATCAACCGTTTGAAATTCCCTTCGGATCATGACATCCTCGCTTGGTAGCGGCATCCCGGCGTCGAGCGGCGCGCGGGTGCAAAGAGACGGCGTGAGTCGGCGGGCAGCGGTCGTAAGCCTAATCGAAACTGCTGTCGAGTAGAATGGTTCGTATCTCATTAAGAACAAAGGACCGCCGCCAGTTCTACCCGTCACGAATCTGGGCCGGCTGGCGATAGACTAGACCTTCGGAGGAAGCATGTTGCGGGTCGGATTCATCGGATGGCGAGGAATGGTCGGCAGCGTTCTGCTGCAGAGGATGAGGGAGGAAGGCGACTTCTCCAGCATTGAGCCTGTGTTTTTCTCGACGTCTAGTGTCGGCGGTGCAGCTCCCAGCGAAGCTGGCGACGGCGCGACCCTCCATTACGCGCGAAGCCTGAAGACGCTCGCGACCTGCGATGCTCTCATCAGTTGCCAGGGCGGCGAATACACGACTGAAGTCTACGCACCTCTCCGCGAAAACGGTTGGAAAGGTTACTGGATCGACGCCGCCTCGACGCTGCGCATGAGCGACGATGCCGTAATCATCCTCGATCCGGTGAACGCCGATGTAATCCAAGAGGGCCTCGCGCGTGGACTCCGTGACTTTTGCCGGAGGCAACTGCACCGTCAGCTTGATGCTAATGGCCGTGAGCGGGCTTTTCAAGTCTGGCTTGGTCGAGTGGATGACCTCCATGACCTACCAGGCGGCCTCGGGCGCGGGCGCGGCCAAAGTGCTCGAACTCGTCAAACAGATGGAATGCCTGACGGATCCCGCGCGCAAATCGCCGTCCGAAAATGCGCTCGAAATCGATCGCATGGTCATCGAGCGTCAACGGACGAGTTCGCTCCCCGTTGCAGAATTCGGCGTTCCGCTGGCCGGCAGCCTCATCCCCTGGGTTGATAAGGACATGCCCGGCGGCCAAACCAAGGAGGAATGGAAAGGCATGGCCGAAAGCAATAAAATCCTCGGACTCGATCCGCCGGTCCCGGTTGACGGCATCTGCGTCCGGATCGGCACCATGCGCTGCCACAGCGCAGGACCTCTGTATCAAGCTTACGAAGGAACGTGCCGCTCGATGAAATCGAAGGCGTGCTCGCGGGCGCGAATTCCTGGGTGCGCGTGATTCCGAACACCAAAGATTCCACCTTGCGCTGCTTAACCCCGACAGCCGTCTCCGGCACACTCAACGTCCCGATCGGGCGGCTTCACAAGTTGAATATAGGACCGGAATACCTGGGCGCGTTTACGGTAGGCGACCAATTGCTCTGGGGCGCCGCCGAGCCTCTTCGGCGCATGATTGGCATCCTTCGGCAGCATCTCGGCTCGTAACCCTGCCACTGATGTATAATCCCGCCACTTCAATGTAACAATCGGATCGGGACCCACGTATAAGCGAGGAGGAGGCATCCATGCACCGAAAGATTTTCCTTATTTTGTGTGCCGCGGCGCTGTTTGCGCTGCCAAGTTTTGCGCAGACCACCAACCTGAACGGCACCTGGAAACTCGACAACGCCAAGAGCAGCTTCGGCCAGTTTCCGCCACCTGCGAGCGAAACAGACGTGATCAACATAGACGGCTCGAATTTCAAGCAGCAAGTGACCAGCGCCACCCAGCAGGGAAGCCAGACCTACACGCGCGCCTGCACGATCGACGGCCAGGAAAAGACGCTTTCACCCGATGATCCGAACGCGCACATCGGTCGCGTCACTCTTTCGAAAATTAAGTGCGAATGGCAAGGCGCGTCGCTGGTTGTCACGGAAACAGCGAACCTGCAGGGAGCGGAGCTCACCGACCGTCTGACGTTCACCGCCTCCGACGACCGCAAGACGATGACGATGGACTCGCACATCACGTCGGCCACGATCAATGGCGACCGGAAACTCGTCTACGACGCGGCGGATGCTTCGGCAGAGGCTTCTCCGTCAGGCGTGTCGCCGACCGCGGGCGCGGCTGCCATGATTCATACGGGTGGCGGGGAGGCCCCGAACCTCACGGGAACGTGGAAGCTAAATGTTGCGAAGAGCGATTTCGGGCAGGGACCGGCGCCCGCCAGCCAAATCGACACAATCGAGGACAATGAGCCTTCGGTGAAAATTGTCGCAGACCAAAAGGGCGGCTTCATGGGCGATACGAACATCACGACCATGATCAGCACTGATGGCAAGCCGACTACCTCGACTGGAATGGGCGGAGCGCAGGTAACCAGCACAGCTCATTGGGAGGGTGGTTCGCTGGTGGTCAATTCGAAAACGAGCTTTCAGGGCAGCGACCTGACCATCAAGGATACGCTTACGCCGAGCGCGGATGGGAAAACGCTCAAGGAAGTGGCGCACATCGAATCCAGCATGGGAAACTTCGATACGACCAGCGTTTTCGACAAACAATAATTCGAAATCGGCTAAGGACAAGCGAGACGGGCAGCGCAACTTGCGCGGCTCGCTAATCTGCCGTTTCGAAATCGCGGACTAGCTTCGGCGCTCCGCGGGCGAAATTGAATTCAATACCGGAACTCTAGTTCGGACAGATGGGCAGTGCTCCTGCGGACCAGCATAAACTCGCCTCGCCGAATCCAGTAATGCAAGCACCGTCGTCGACTTTTCCGCTCTTCGCCACGCGACAAGCACATCAATTTTGGCATGGGGTTCGTCGAGCGGTATCGCAACCACCCCACTACCCTGAGCCGGCCGGCAGGAGAGTTCGTCCGGCATGATGAAAATTCCCTTGTGGCAAGTCAGTAGAACAATTTGGGTATCGCTGTGTGGCACGGGCTCGAGCTCTATATGAACGATCTTGGGTGTAATCCCGGCTTCGGCATACAGCTCGAGCGTTTTATCGTACAAACCCGTTGAACCCCCGCGATGGGGAAGAAGAAGAGTCTCCCCGGCGAGATCTCTGATTTTTAGAGTCTTTCGTTTGGATAGAGGATTTGTCCGGCACAAGTGAACAACGAAGCTTTCCTGAAACAAGACCTCCGTCGTCAAATAAGCTGAATCCACAAAGGGGCGCAGGAACCCGACGTCGATATCACCATCAATCAAAGCCTTATTCTGCCAGCTTGAAAATATGTCCCGGTATTGCAAATCGACGGACGGGAAATTGCTTCGAGTGCTCGATGAGCACCCGGCTGATGGGCTCGCCCAGTCCCAGGCCGATGCCGATCTTGATCAGTCCAGTCTCGCCGCACTTGGCCAGGCGCACGCAATCCGTTACGTGCGCGCTTTGCGTTACCAGAGTCTTGGCTTCCCGCAAAAGCGCTCTGCCGGCGTCGGTCAGCGCCACGTTGCGGCGATTGCGCACGAAGAGCTCCACGCCGAATTCCTCTTCCAGTTGGCGAACCTGGCGGCTCAATGGCGGCACCGTGATATGCAGGTATTGCGCAGCCTTCGAAAAGCTGAGGCGTTCCGCAACGGCGATAAAGTACCTGAGCTGGCGAAGTTCCATGGGCCCCCACCCCTCCGCGAGAGTTGCCTACCTTATATTCCGAATCGGTAACAGAAGCAATCAAAATAAGAAATGGACATTCGTCGCAATCCTGATATTAGTGTGCCATTCGGAAAGCGATCTTTATCGCGTCCCCAGGACGGGTGGGTTTCATTGGTGCGAACTGACAGGCATTTTATCGAATTAGTCGATTTGTCCGGCAAATAGCCGAATTGTTCAAGGATTCCGGGTGGGTTATAGGGTTTGAAAACGATCCTAGTGACAGACGATAATCAAGGGGGAAGCCGATGAGGGCACGATTCTCGGGGTGTACGGGTGTGTTTTCGGGGTTGGTCTGCGTGTTGGCGCTGCTGCTCTGCGTTCCGCTTGCATGGGCGCAATCGTCCGGAAATGGCGCTATTACGGGTATCGTTACCGATGCGTCGGGCGGTGCGATTGCGGGCGCGACGGTAACAGCGACCAGTCGCGACACTAACCAGACGCGTACCGCCACCACAGGTCCAGCCGGCGATTACAAATTCTCCCTCTTGCCACCAGGTAACTATCGGCTAAAGTTCACTGCTCCAGGATTCAAGACGTCGGAAGTTGGATCCGTCACTGTGAACACTACGGAGACGGCAACCGCCAATCAGGCGCTGGAAGTCGGTGCCGTTACCCAGACCGTCACGGTCGAAAGCACGGTCGAAACCCTACAGACACAGAGCTCCACCCTCGGAACCACGGTGACCGGAAACACCATTACTGCTTTGCCCATGGCTAATGGCAACTACACCGAAGTCCTCAGTCTTGCGGCGGGCGCGACGGCGAACGTCGACAACGCGACATCCCTCGGCAAGGGCACTCAGGACATCAGCGCCAACGGCGTTGACCCAGGTTCGAACAACTACCAAATGGATGGCGTCGCAGTGAACAACATCGCTAACTCGGGCAGCTCGAACGACGGCACCATCTACACTGGCATCCCGGTTCCGAGCCCAGACGCGATCGGCGAATTCAAGATTCAAACCTCGACGTATGACGCGAGCTACGGCCGCAACCCCGGCGCGAATGTGAACGTCACCACCAAGGGCGGCACGAATGATTTCCATGGCACCGGATTCGAGTTCTTTCGCAACTCACAGCTGAACGCGAGCGACTATTTTTACAATCTCACCCCCGATCAGCCGCACCAGATCCTGAACCAGAACCAATTCGGGGGCACGATTGGTGGCCCAATCAAGAAAGACAAGCTCTTCTTCTTCTTCAGCTATCGAGGAACGCGAGCCAAGAATGGCGTTGCACCCGCAGGCACCACGAGCGGTGCGCAGTTGCCCGCCACGCTAAACCCGTTCGCGGCTCTCGGGTCACGCGGCACTTGCGGTGCGGCCATCCAGCCAGTCACCCGCTCGATACCCAGCGGATGCGATGCGACCGCCCAGGCATTTGCATCCGCTGTGGGAATCAAAAACATCGTGGGACTGAGGATATTCCAACTGCAGACCGGAAAGGTACGGAGTACCCAACAACTACTACATCCCAGCTCCGGCGTCCGACCCGCACCCAGTGCTCTGCTACCGGCTGCGACTTCAGCGTTCCAGCACTCTATCGTGAAAATCAATATGTCGCGAATGGCGACTCTATCACTACAGTAAGGAACACTCTCTACTCGCTATTTCTACACGCTCAACCCCCAGACGCCATTCCTCGGCCAGAATGGTGGTAACCTGCCGGGCTCGCCGGAGAATATCGTTTTCGGCAACCAGGATGCGGTGCTGAAGCTGACGTCCCAGGCGACGAACAATTTCGTTAACGAGGCTCGGGCGTCATTCCAGCGGAATACCGATAACTCGACCGTCACAATGCCGCCGGGCGGCACGAATTCAGCGCTTGGAATTGTACCGGGTACTGGCGGTTTCGAAGAGCCGCCCACCGTTATCGACATTCTCGATGGCTTCACCCTTTTGCAGGTCTCCTGCCGAACTTCGGACCCACCAACCAGTTGCAGGTTGCGGACCAGATTTCGTGGCAGCACGGCAAACACAGTATCCGTGCGGGCTTTGAAAACGAATGGACGAATTGGCCTCTTTTGGATTCCGGGCTCCAACAAGGGCTCCTATTGACCCTTGGCACTGGCGGTCTCGCCGAGGGAGGGAACGCCGGACCATTCTGGAATGTCGGCTGCTTGTTCTGTGTGGAAAGCATCCCGGGCGAACACGGCATTACGCACTTCTATGATGTGGCCAACCGTTCAGCCTATGTTCTGGACGACTGGAAGGTCAGTTCAAGGCTTACTCTGAACATCGGTTTGCGATGGGAGTACGACGGTCTGCTGAGCGATCGGTTTGGACGCTTGACTCAGGTCTGGCTCGACCGGATGGCCCCAAATGCCGCGGTGCCAACTTCCCTGGCCAACGCGCTAACCAACCCCATAGCCGTTCAACAGTATGTCGTCGCCAGCAACTTCGGGCACTTTTTCGGGCCGCCGCCGGATGGGGTCGGCACCTCACGAACAAAGAATACGGTCGAGGGGCACGCGCCGTACAGTGATTTCGCACCACGAATCGGCTTCGCGTGGCAGCCGATCAGCGGGGGGAAGCTCGTTGTGCGCGGCGGATTCGGCATCTTCTACAACCGTATCGGCCTGGATAGCGTCGTTCACGCGTTCGAGCAAGGCGCGCCATACGCACAGACATACGATTACAACATCGGCGGCGCACGCTGGGCGGCCGCCACCCTGGCTCAGCCCTATCCTGCCCTGAACCTGGTTCCTCTGGCGTCCAATCCGGTAATCGGCTTCGCGCCGCGCTTTGCGGATCCGTCCACGGCCAACTCGCCCTTCCCGGTGCACTCCGGCCTGAGCACTCCTATCTCGTACACAAACGGCGTTCACATTCCCTTGGTTCGCGAATACAGCCTCGGCATCCAGTATCAGTTTGCTCCCGCCTGGGTATTGGATCTCGGGTATGTCGGGTCCAGCGGCATTAATCTGAACAATTACAACCACAATCGCAATACGGCGACCCTGCTCTCCCCCACTAACGATCCGAATGGGCTTTGCCAGGGCGCCGTCTGCAATACCGTCGGCAACGTTCAGTTCCGGGTTCCGTTTCTGGGCTACGAGGCCGCCGGCCTTAATGCTTCGGATGCAGACGGGTTTTCGAACTACAACAGCCTGCAAGCCACGGTGCGGCATCAGTTCTCTCACGGGCTTTCAATGCAGGCAGCGTATACCTGGAGCAAAGACCTTTCCGACGTTGTCTTCGGCAACTCGGCGAACATCAACAACGCGAATTGCTTGATGTGCCAGTACGGGCCAGTCTCCTTCAATCGAGCACACCGCCTTGCCGTGAACTATAGCTATGACCTTCCGATGGGCAAAGGTATGTCAGGATTAGCAGGCAAAGCTATTGGTGGATGGAACGTGTCAGGAGTGACGATTGCGCAAACGGGCGATTACTTGACCTTCTATTCGCAGCTAGCCGGCACGGCATATGGGACTAGCACGACGAGTTACCTCACCGGGCTCGCTACGCCGGATTACTGCTCTGGATTCAACCGGCACGACCTCAGGAACCCGGGTAGCACGAAGGCAAACTTGGGAGCGTACTTCAACACGGCGGCGTTCTGCACTCCCGCCGTGGTTCCGTTCGGGGGCCCCGGCGCTACTGGCTTTGGGGACGCGCGCACTGGCATCGGGAAGGGCCCCGGCCAGTTCAACTGGGACCTCTCGATCCTGAAGAACACAAAAATTACCGAGCGCCTCAACATGCAGTTCCGTGCCGATTTCTACAACGCCTTCAACCATTCGCAGTTCTCGGATCCCGGCTCCGGGGCATTTACGAGCATCGGGGTCATAGACGCTAACAATCGCCAATCAACGGCCGGATCAGCCACGTGAGCGTGAATCCGCGCCTGGTCCAGTTCGGCGTGCACCTTATATTCTAAGGATCAGCCCGCGGCGATTTTGCCGCGGCTGAAAAGCAGATCGCATCGGCTGGGTTGGGCTAAGCAGCCCAACCCGGCCGATGCAAAGAATGTACCACCCACCACCCAGGGAGTTTGGCGCGGAGACGAATCCCAGCCTTCGCGCCAAAAACTCCCTCCTTCTGGTACTTGGACATACCTCCTGCTGACCGCCTAGCTACATATATATCGTCCGTACCGCTTATTTCTCGATGCCTCCTTTGAAGAACTCTGAAGCGCATGTCGTGTCTTAAAACGTATCATTTGCCCGCGAGAGGTCCCGTTCCAAAAAGGGAACTTGCGAAAGTACGGGCTGCTGCGACTCAGAGAGCGAGCAGTCGAGTGCTTGACGCCTTCCACTTCAGCGCATATCGTTGCGGGCCAGGAGTGCTGAAAAATGAGCTCGCGCAGGAGACTTTTACGGGCAGCTTTGAGTTCTGTTCCACTATTGCTGAGCCCGTCTGCATTCACCGCCGCTCGTCAGATTGAGGAGCACGCCGGAGATCGTGCCAATTGGTTCTGGATTCCCGGCCATGCATTCGCCATGAAAGCTGTCGGGTCGGATACCGGGAAAGTGTGCACTTGGATGCTCGCGGAAAACAAACCGCGCGAGGGTGTGGTTCTCCACAAGCACTTGCGCGAGGACGAGTGCTTTTACATTCTCGACGGCCGATACGAAATTACAATCGGGAGTCAAACATCGATCGGAAGGTCCGGATCTTTCTTTTTCGGGCCACGGAATATACCTCATCGCTGGACAAATATGGGATCAACAACGGGAAGGCTTCTGTTTGTATGGTTACCATCGGGAATCGAAGAATTTTTCCTGGATGTTGGGATGCCCATAAACGGGCCCGCGGAGCGCCCCAACTTTGATCCTGCCGCGTTGGGCAAGAAGCAAGCCGAGATGGCGCCGAAAGTCGGTTTGGTGAAACTCGGTGAAGCAAAGTATCGGATTCGCGGGAATGGCTACTGAACGTCTTGGCTCCGCGGCAGAGTCAGTGTGCCCATTTTTGGATCACCTCCTGACTAGCGGTGTTGGCTATGAGAGCGGTGCCCGCGTGGACTGATAGTCCTTGACAAGCGAACCCAAGCTCAAATAACGTGCCGATGGACCCCTGTCTAATCCGGATCGGGAGACGCTCGCGATGCAAACCTCGCGCAGGGACTTTTTCAAGATTGCGGCCATCGGCGGCGCAGCCGCTACCGTCTTCGGGTTCGACCTCAAGCCTGCTTACGCGCAACTGAAAGAACTCAAAATCGCACGCGCTGCGGAAACGCGCTCCACTTGTCCCTACTGCGCGGTCGGTTGCGGCGTGCTGATCTATACGATTGGCGACAAAGCGAAGAACGTTACGTCCCAAGTGATTCACGTCGAGGGCGATCCCGACCATCCCACGAATCGCGGCACGCTCTGCCCGAAGGGTTCCTCACTCGAACAGGACATGCTGAATCCCCGCCGCCTCACGAAACCACAGGTGCGGCGTCCCGGCGCGACCGAGTGGGAGGATATCTCTTGGGACCACGCGCTCGATGAGATCGCCGGCTGGACCAAGAAAACGCGCGATGCGACGTTTGTTGAAAAGGATGCGAATGGCCGCACCGTCAATCGCTGCGAGGGCATTTCCTTCATCGGTGGCTGCACCGATACGAATGAATTCAACTTCCTGGTCATCAAGGCGATGAGGAGTCTGGGCTTGGTTTATCTGGAAAACCAAGCCCGTGTTTGACACGGCCCCACGGTCTCAAGTTTGGGACCAACCTTCGGACGCGGGGCGATGACCAATGGCTGGATCGATATAAAAAACACCGACATGATGCTGATCATGGGCGGGAATCCAGCCGAGAACCATCCCTGCGGATTCAAGTGGGCGATGGAGGCTAAGCGGAATCGCAATGCGAAACTAATTTCCGTTGACCCGCGATTTACGCGCACGTCCGCAACCGCCGACCTGTTCCTCCAAATTCGAGCCGGCACAGACATCGCTTTCCTCGGCGGCTTGATTCGCTACGCCATCGAAAACAACCGGATCGCCAAAGAATACCTGGTCAATTACACGAATGCGGCGTTTATCGTGAAAGAGGGTTTCAAGCTGCCGGAAGACGGGCTTTACTCCGGCTTCGATGCCGCGACGCATTCCTACGACAAGTCCACTTGGAACTACGAGCAGGGCGGTGACATGAGCGGCAAGGCCACCGCTGCTGGACCGGCAGGTGCGCATGCCGCCGCTGCGCACGGCGATCCTCCGGCGCATGCCGGAACCGCGGCAGCCCCCGCTCCGCCGCCCATGCTTCCGCCGAACACGGCGTACGATCTGACGCTGCAGCACCCACACTGCGTGTTTCAACTCCTGAAGCAGCAATATTCGCGCTATACGCCGGAAACCGTCGAGCGCATCACCGGCATACCCAAAGATCAGTATCTGAAAGCCGCCGACATGTTCACGTCCGTCCGCAAAGACGGTGACATGAAAAAGGTGGCGACCATCATCTACGCCGTGGGCTGGACGCAGCACACTTTCGGCACACAAATTATCCGCACTGCGGCAATGATTCAACTCCTGCTCGGAAACGTCGGACGCGCCGGAGGCGGCGTAAACGCCCTGCGTGGCCACTCAAATATTCAGGGCGCGACGGACATGGCCGGGCTGTACGACAGCTTGCCTGGGTACCTCAAAATGCCGGTTCCGGCCGATGCGGATTTAGCCGCCTACCTCAAGCGCGTGACGCCCACGCCGTCGAAACCAACGCCGTGGAATTCCATGAACTATTGGTCGAACACGCCCAAGTTTTTCGTGTCGTTGATGAAGGCTTTCTACGGAGACGCGGCCACGAAAGAAAACGGCTTCTCCTTCGATTACTTGCCGAAAGTGGATCGCGACTATTCCTGGACGCACATCTGGGACGATATGTACAACGGCAAAGTGAAGGGCATGTTTGCGTTCGGGATGAACGGCGTGATGATCGGCCCGGACACGAATAAAAATATCAACGCGCTGAAGCAGGCCGATTGGCTGGTCGTAGGCGAAATATATCCCGACGAAACGAGCGAGTTCTGGAGAGCCCCTGGAATCAGTGCCGACGAGCAGCGAAATATCAAAACCACCGTGTACCGCTTGCCCTGTGCCGGCTTTGCGGAAAAAGACGGCAGCATGACCAATTCCGCGCGGTGGGTCACTTGGAAATATGCGGCCGTACCGCCTCCAGGAGACGCCCGGCTCGATCAGGACATTATTGCCCAGATCTTTTTGCGCGTTCGCGATCTCTACAAAAAGGACGGCGGGAAATTCCCCGATGCGATTTTGAACCTGAACTGGGCTTACGCCGATGCCGCGCACCCGCCTCTCGCACAAGCGGCGATGGAACTTAACGGCAAAGCGCTCGCCGACGTAAAGGACGCCACGGGCCAGGTAGCGGTCAAGGCAGGCCAGCAATTACCGGGATTCGCATTGCTGCAAGACGACGGCACAACGATGTGCGGGAACTGGATCTATTCCGGCATGTGGACCGAGGCCGGCCCGCAAATTCAACGCCGCGGCACGGAAGATCCATCGGACATGGGTGTCTATCCGAACTGGTCCTGGTCGTGGCCCGCAAATCGCCGCGTGCTCTACAATCGCGCTTCCTGCAATGTTGAGGGAAAGCCGTGGGATCCCGAACGCAAGCAGATCTGGTGGAACGAAGCCGCCGGCAAATGGGCCGGCAACGATGTGCCGGACTTCAAGCCCGATTCGCATCCGAAGGATCACCTGGGCCCATTCATTATGAATCCCGAAGGCGTCGGCCGATTGTTCGCGCCGATCGGAGTCCTCGTGGACGGGCCTTTCCCTGAGCATTACGAGCCGATCGAAAGCCCCTCGGCTAACCTGCTGCATCCGCAGCAATCGAATAATCCGCTGGTGACGAAGTTCAAGACGCCATACGATAAATTCGGCACGCCGGAAGAGTACTCGATCGTCTGCACCACCTACCGCCTGACCGAGCAGTATCACTACTGGACGAAAAACAATCCCGTGAATGTGCAGCTGATTCCCGAACCGTTCATCGAGATTCCCGTGGAGCTGGCGGACGAAAAAGGAATCCGCGGCACGGACACGATCAAAGTGATCAGCGCACGCGGAACCTACATCGCCAAAGCGTTCGTCACGCGCCGTCTGAAGCCCATGATGATCGACGGCAAAAAGGTGTATCAGATCGGCTTGCCCATTCACCAGGGTTTTCGCGGAATCACGGAGGACGAAGGCCGAGACGCGCGCACTCCCGCGAACCTGCTCACGCCATCGGTCAGCGATCCGAATGCCCATACGCCGGAATCCAAGGGCTTTCTCGTGAAGGTCGAGAAGGCTTAAGGAGCGCATTGTGAGCCAAGCAGCAACCGAACTCGTCAGAATTTCCGGGCACACCGGGACGGTCCCAGGCGCCGGCTTGAACCGGGAGTCTCAAGTCTGCAAGCTCGTGGACACCTCCACCTGCATCGGCTGCAAGGCCTGCGAAGTAGCTTGCCTCGAATGGAACGGCTACACCTTCAGCGAGACCAGCTTCGACAACACCTACCAGACCATGCCGGAAACGGCGTGGAATTATTGGAACCTGATCAAGTTCAACGAGCACGAGCGCGAAGATGGCAGCTTGATGCTGCTGATGCGCAAAGACCAGTGCATGCACTGCGAAGATCCTGGATGTCTCGCAGCTTGTCCGGCTGATGGCGCAATCGTGCAGTACGCCAACGGCATTGTGGATTTTCAGGAAGCGAACTGCATCGGTTGCGGCTACTGCATCACTGGGTGCCCATTCAATATTCCGAAATTCAGCCCCAAGGCGCACAAGGTCTTTAAATGCACGCTGTGCAACGATCGCGTATCGCAGGGCCTCGAACCTGCTTGCATCAAAGCGTGCCCCACTGGCTGCTTACATTTCGGCACCAAGCCGGAAATGAAAGAGCTCGCCGAAACACGCGCCGCACAATTGCGCGAGCAGTCCGGTTTTCCGGACGCTGGCGTCTACGACCCGCCCGGCGTCGGCGGCACGCACGTGATTTACGTCCTGCATGACGCGAAGAATCCGGAAATTTACGGCGGCCTTCCAAAAGATCCGCACATCCCCTACTCCGTATGGCTTTGGAAGAAGCCGCTGAAGTGGCTGGGCAACCTTGCCATCGTCGGCGGCCTGGCTGGCTTGGCGTTGCATTACCTGCGCTTCGGCCCGAAAAAGGCCGAGCCCATTCCGCCAGATGAAGAGAGGCGCGTATGAGCACCGGCGCCGTCCCGCGTTCCACTACCGCCGTTGACCGGAACCAGGAATTGATCGCACGGTACAGCTTGGCCGAGCGCGTCAACCACTGGCTCGGCGCAATCGCGTACATCTATCTTCTAATGACCGGCCTGGCATTCTGGTCGCCCTATTTGTTCTGGATGGCGGTCGTAGTAGGCGGCGGCACCACCGCAAGGTTCTGGCACCCCTGGGTCGGCCTGGTTTTCACGGCTTCGCTCCTCTGGGCGTTTCTCCAGTGGCGACGCGACATGCAAATTGACGACAGCGATCGCGCCTGGGGAGAAGCGATCCCCGAGTACATCAGAAACGAAGACGACGAGCTGCCGCCGGCAGGCCGCTTCAACTACGGCCAAAAGCTCTTCTTCTGGGGAATGTTTTACGGCGTGATCCTGCTGCTGATCACCGGCGTCTTTTTGTGGTACACCGGTTCACTCCCATGGACCATGCGCTTCGTGCGCTATGCCGCGATTTTGATCCACGCCAGCGTGGCGCTGATCACCATCGGACTATTTATGATCCACGTGTACATGAGCACCATTCTGGAAGAGGGCAGTTTCGGCTCGATGGTCCATGGCACTGTCACGCGCGCTTGGGCCTGGACTTTCCACCGCAAGTGGTACCAGCAGGTCGAAGGCGATCGCGCATCCAAGCGATAACCCAAGCGATGACCCAGGTTAGGACCCAAGCAATCCCGCAATCCCAATGGGACCGGCGCATCCGCCGCGCGAACGAGTTGATTTCTGCCTATCCGTTTGCCGCTGAGGGCCTGCACTTCTACGCGCGCGTCGCGGAACTGCAAAGTATTTTGTACGCCGATGCGGGAGAAGTGTTTGCGAGTGCGCCGAAAATTTCGGAACCTGCCTCTGTGCGCGAACAGCTAAGTAATCCGCATCTTCTTCCAGACTTCGCCGGGTTTGCCAAAGCCGTCCGGCAATTTGCTCCGGAGCCGCTCGCGATCGCCGCTGCCCAAGTTGCGGGGGAGGGGCCGGATGCGCGGCAGCGAGCCATCGACGAGTTTCTGCGCGGCGGCTTGATGCCAGAATCCGCCGATGCAGCGGACGATTCAACGGACGTTTGCGGCGATTCGTCGCCCCACGAACGGCTGTTGGCATGGATCTTTCTTCAGCCCTTCGCGGAATTCTTAGTCGATCGGATGAAGCCCGCGAAATTGAATGCCACTCCTTTCACGTGCCCAATGTGCGGGAGCAATCCTCTCGTGGGAGTGCTGCGTCCTGAAGGTGATGGCGGCAAGAAATTTCTCGTCTGCATGTTGTGCGCGCACGAGTGGGCGTTCCGGCGAATTTACTGTCCGGCGTGCGGCGAAGAGCGCGAGCCGCAAATGGGATTCTATGCTGCTCCTGAGATCGCGCACGTTCGCGTGGATGTCTGCGACACCTGCCACGCCTATCTGAAGACCGTCGATTTGACCAAGTTGGGGTTGGCCGTGCCCGTGGTAGACGAACTCGCCGCTATTCCCCTCGATCTGTGGGCGCGCGAGCACGGGTACGCGAAGCTACAGATGAACCTGCTCGGTGCCTGATGACGACTCTGTGGTCCTGATTAGGCCTGTTGTTTGCAACTCGTTTGCCTTATGGCCGCGAGGGCTGGCAACTGCACCGTCTGACGGTTCTGGCATGTCACGGTAATCTTTGATGGATCCGCGGCGTAATCTCCTTTGTGCGCCGCAACCGGTTTGCTCGTTCGGCCTCTGAGAGGTGGAAAATGCGATTGCGAGGCATCGTCACCGTTTTCCTGCTGGTTGCAGCGGTAGTTCAAACCAGCCGCGCCGAAAAGGAGTGGCTCGGAAGCGCGGGCCAGCGGGTAAGAGCGAACATATTTCGGAGTGCGGATGCAAGTATGCGCACCCTGTCCTTGTCGTCATCCTGCACGGGGATTTGGACGCCGCCTATCATTACGTCTGGGCCGCCAACGCCGCAAAGCAGGTCCACGGGATTGTAGCTGCCGCTCTGGTCAGACCCGGATATACGGACGACGCGGGCGACACCTCGGACGGCAGGAAGGGCAATACCACTGGCGACAACTATACGCCGGAAGTCCTGAACCAACTCGATGCAGCGATTCATCAGTTGATTGCGCAGTTGCATCCATCCGCCGTTATCCTTAATGGGTCATTCTGGGGGTGCGGCGATTTCAGCGGACTTGCTCGCATGGGACAAGGGTCTCGCAAAAGGGGCGTTGCTGTTGTCCTGTGCATGCGACCTGCCGCCGTGGCGAAAGCATATGAAGACACTTCATCCTTCTCCTCTGTGGGACGACCCCATCACCAGCGTTTCGCCAATCAACGTGGTGGATAAGATTAGCCCCAAGGCCCGCATTACGCTCATCGTGGGAGAAAAGGACGCCACTGCTCCTCCTGAGTTCACCCAGGAGTATGCGTCCGCCTTGAGAAAGCACGGCATTGAACCCAAGGTGATCGTGATACCGGGCCAGGATCACAATCGCGTTGTTTGGGATAACCGGGTCATGCAGGAACTTTCTACGCTGGTTGCACAGGTGCGTTAGGCGAATGTCACTCGCCGGCCTCGAATATGCGGACCACGCTAAGGTCCGGCACCTCGCTTTGCCGGGGCACGGATATTTGTGTAGCCGCGAGAAGGGGTGGCGGCATGAGTAAGCAAGCACGCAGCTCGGCAACGACTCCACTCCCTGGCAGAGTGGCTGGTATCCGGAAGCCAGCAAACTGCAAGGTGGTGGCATACGGGATCCGGTCAGCTCGTATTGGGCCGCAGGTGGCGTGGCAAAGGTGTTAGTCGTCCAGGGTCTGCAGGACGTCTCCGCCGTGCCCGAGAATGCGCGTCTCTTCAAGGCGGATTTCCCTCACCGGGTGCAGCTCGTCGAGATCAATCATGCCGCGCACGCACTTCTGCCGGAGCAGCCCAAGCAAGCTGCCGAAGCATGCTGAAATTTCTTCACGAGCACGCGTGAGGCCCTCGGCTGTTCGAGGCGATGCAGTGACGTAACCGGACATTTAGCAACTGAATTGAGTCGACTCACCAGAAAGAAACGCAATGGATGAAGCCGAGGCCCAGATTTGAACTGGCGACCAGAAGCGCATCCGCGAACGGTTCAGTTCTTCCCCATTTGGAATGAAATTGAATTGCCGGGAGAGATCGCCTTCGGTGCCGAAGGCGAGTGGAATTCTCCCTGCCTTTTAGAATCAAGGGCCTAGCGCTCGTTGAATTTCCCCCCGGGTGAAACTTCCCCCATCACGGTTGGCACAAATTTTGCAATGAGCTTATTCCTGATGAGTAACCATGAAGCGAGAGTGTCAAGCCCAGTCTTCGTCCAAGGCGTGAAATGCGCTCATTTGAAACACCCGTGCAGATGGCTGAACCGCAAAACACCCCTGAGCCTTTCAGCATTCGAGTCCTGTGTGAAAGCGAGAGCTCCTGTCAACAATCCACGCGCTTCATTCACCCCCATCCCGAGGCGCCGACAAAGCCAGAGCGAAATGCCGTTAGCGACGAAAGAGGAGATTCTGATGCGTAACGTTACGGTTCGAACGATCTGGGTCCTGGCATTTTTGCTGATTGGCGTCGCAGCCGGATGCGGGCGAGAGCAAGCGCCCGTTGCGGTTCCCGCCGTCGTTGCGACGGTGCCCGCCAACGGTGCTACCGGTGTCCCGGTCGCACAGGCCGTCACCGCAACTTTCAGTGAGGCGATGAATGCGACCACGATAAACATGTCGACCTTCCTGGTGAGTGGACCGGGTGGCGCCCCGGTGACTGGCACGGTGACGTACTCTGGAATCACAGCGACGTTTACACCAAACGCAGTTCTGGCCGCCTCCACTCTGTACACGGCGACGATTACGACGGGAGCTGAGAACCCGGCAGGGGGTGCGCTGGTCGCCAACTTTGTGTGGACCTTCACGACGGGAACGATCCCCGCCGTAATCTCTACGAGTCCTCTCAACGGAGCGACCGACGTACCGTTGAACCAAAAAGTTATCGCGACCTTCAGTCAGGCCATGAACTCTACCACGGTGATTTCACCGGGGACGTTTACGCTGGCGGTGATTGGCGGAGCGATGGTCCCGGGAACGGTGACATACGTGGCGGCAGCCCATACGGTGAAGTTCGCACCCACGACGAATTTACTGCCCAGCACAGCCTACAGGGCCACGATTGACACAGCGGCGCAAAGCACAGGAGGAAACGCCCTCGCGGGCAACTACGCTTGGAGTTTTACGACGGGCGTTACCACCGACGCGACGGCCCCCACGGTGAAGATCACCGTCCCCGCCTCAGGGGCAATAGGCGTTCCCACGAACCAGGCAATCACCGCCACTTTCAGTAAGGTAATGGACCCTGCAACGATCACGGCGTCGGGAACATTTACGGTGGCTGTGGCGGGGGCAGGCGGCGCTGCCGTGCCGGGAACTGTGACCTATGCTGGATCGATAGCGACCTTTACCCCCACTGCGGCTCTGGCGGCCAGCACCGAGTTCACCGCCACGATCACAAATGCCGCCGAAGACCTGAGCGGCAATGCATTGGCAGCGGGCGCGGTGCCCAATCCCTGGAGCTTTACAACAGGTGCAGCCCCGGATACCACGCCGCCTACGATAACTCTTACCAGTCCGGCGGATGGCGACATCAACGTTCTGCTGAACAGTGCGGTGAACGCAACCTTCAGCGAAGCCATGGATCCGACAACAATCACCGCTCCAGGCACGTTTACTCTGGCGGTGGCCGGAGTCGGCGGCGCCGCCGTTGCCGGAAACGTCAGCTACGATCCCGTGAGTCAAACCGCAACCTTTACGCCCACAGCAAACCTTGCAGCCACCACGCAATATACAGCCGCGATTACAAATGCGGCGACGGACTTGGCCGACAATCCCCTCGCAGCGGGAACCACGCCGAATCCGTGGAGCTTTACCACCGGCACCACGGTCGGGCTGGCGCCCCCTCCTCTCGGAATCGCTGCGACTTTTGGGAGTTTTGGAGGCAACGCCGGCATCACAAACCAGGGAATCAACACCGTCATCAATGGAGATATCGGGACCACCGCCGCTTCTACGTTGGTGACAGGTTTCCACGATGCGGGGCCGGGATGCACCTACACAGAAACGCCGCTCAACATAGGGATGGTGAATGGGCACATATATACGGCTGCTCCGCCTCCCACAGTCGGGTGTCCTACCGAAGGCACCTCGGCGACAGCCGCAATCGCAATGGAGGCCGCAAGCGCCGCGCTCGCCGCGTACCTCAACCTTGCAGCACGGCCCGGAGGCCCGGATCCAGGTGCGGGCCAGCTCGGCGGACTCGTCCTCGCTCCGGGCACGTACACGGCCTCGCTCGGCTCGTTCATGATCACGGGATCAGATCTGACTTTGGATGCCCAAGGTAATGCGAACGCCGTGTGGGTGTTCCAGATGGCGAGCACCCTTACTGTGGGCGCTGCCGGAGCGCCTCGCAGCGTCATTCTGATCAACGGAGCACAGGCCAAGAACGTGTTCTGGCAGGTGGGGAGCGCGGCAACGATCAATGGCGCGGGCGGCGGCACCATGGTGGGCACCATCATCGCGCCCGCAGGAATCACGCTCTCCACTGCTGGCAACGCTGCGATAACGACGCTCAACGGCAGGGCCTGGGGGCTCAATGCATCGGTGACCATGGTGAACACTGTGATCAACGTCCCCGCTCCATAAAAGAGAGCTCACTTGAGCCGGAATTACAGACCCGCTTGAGGAATGGAAGGCGAGAATCTGGACCGTATCGCAGGTGGTTAGGCACGATTGAGGGGACAAAAATGAGCTTAGCAGAGCGACTTATCGCCGCAATGGCGGTTGCTTTTGTAATGATGCCTGCACTGTATGCGGACGACGGAGCACAACCGAAAACAAGGGCAAAGGAGGATGAGGCTGCCTCCATCGCCGCTCCGGCTGCTTCCGCCGAGGCCCAGCCAGATACGGCTGAACCTTTGCCTGTGCCATCCTCCTCAACCAGCCCGCAATCGCAATCCGGAAGTGGACAGCCCGTCGCCGCAATGCATCGGTGGGATGATTCGGAAGATTACTATCCCAAGGTCGAGTGGTTTCTGGGATATTCCTTCTGGCGTGCCCTGCCCACCTCGCGCAGCAACCGTATGGGCTACCTGCATGGCGGAAGCACGTCCATCGCATACAACTTGAACCGCTATGTGGGACTGGTGGCGGATTTTGGCGGCTACGACGATAGCAGGGTGACGCTCTTTCCTCCGACAACAAAGGAAACGTTCGATTCGGGCGGGAGTGCCTACACGTACCTCTTCGGTCCGCGCTTCTCTTACCGGCATGGAAGGGTCACTCCATTTGCCCAGGCGCTCTTCGGCGTAACGCATGCGAGTTCGGTGAAAATTTCCGGATGCACCGGAACTCCAGCTTGCACGCCTCTCGGTTCCGAGAACGCTTTCGCCACGGCGATAGGAGCCGGTTTCGACATCAGAATTACGCGTCACGTCGCTCTGCGCCTGATTCAAGGTGATTTCTTGCTCACCCGCTTTAGAAATCCTCTCTCAGCCGGCGGGACAGACCGGGGTTGGCAGAAGAACGTCCGGCTTTCCACGGGCGTCGTTTTCCGTTTCGGCGGAGCACCTCCTCCACCGCCTCCCACAACCCTCACCGCCACTTGCTCGGCGGATAAGGAGATGGTGTACGCGGGGTCCGGTGATATTGTGGTCGTAGACGCGCAGGCCGGCAATTCGGGCCAAAATTCCTTGAACTACACCTGGTCGGCAAGTGAGGGCGCCGTCGACGGCACCGGCCCCGAAGTCCGCTGGAGATCTTCGGACGTGCACCCAGGCACGTATACGATCAAAGTGCGCGTGGACGACGCCCGAGGCGGCTCTGCGGGTTGCTCGGTAAATGTTCGCGTTGAAACGCGCCCCAATCGTCCGCCAACGATGAGTTGCTCCGCAGATCATGCAACCGTGACGGTCGGCCAGCCCGTGGAGATCACTGCTACAGCCATCGACCCCGACAACGACCCTTTGTCTTTCTCCTGGAACGCCAGTAGCGGAACGGTGGAAGGTTCCGGTTCTTCCGCGAGACTTGAGACGGCCGATTTGACGCCCGGGTCGTATACGGTCACTGGACACGTCGACGATGGCCGCAGCGGCACGGCCGATTGCGCGGTAGTTTTTGACGTGCAGGCAGCCCAGCCTCCGCCAGAAGTAAAGGAACTTGAGACGAGGCTTTCACTTCACAGCATATACTTCGCGACTGCCCGGCCCACGGTTGAAAATCCTGCCGGCGGCTTGGTGGAGAGTCAGCAGGAGGTTTTGGCGTCGCTCGCGAATGATTTCAACCGATACCTTGCGTTCAAGCCGCAGGCCCATTTGATCCTCGAGGGTCACGCAGATCATCGTGGCTCGATTGAATACAACAAGCAGCTGACGGAGCGGCGTGTAGCACGTGCCAAGAGCTTTCTGGTCGAACACGGAGTTCCCGAGGCAGACATCGAAACTCACGCTCTCGGCGAGCAGGATAATCTGGACGCCGAACAAGTGAAAAAACTGATTGAACAGAATCCTGACTTGAGCAGTGAGGAGCGCCAGCGAATAGAGAACAACCTGCACGTGATTGTTATGGCCAATAACCGGCGCGTGGACGTTTCCCTCAACACCACAGGCCAACAGTCCGCGCGTCAATACCCCTTCAACGCCAGAGACTCCCTGACGTTGCTGAGCGCCGAAGGCCGCAAGCATGGAAAACGAGCGACGCTGAAGTCCAAGAAAAAGGCCACTGAGCCGTAATAGCCGGACGGCTTTGGAAATATCATGTGGTGCGGGAACCCCAAGACAACACTCAACGCCCGTATGCAGGCGATTTCCGAATCGTCGAAGCATGCCGCGGGGAGGGTTGCCAGGTTATTGGCCCCGTAATGTCCCATAGTTGAGCGGCGAGAGAAAACGAGTAAGGGAACTGACTGAGGCGAAACAGCTTTAGACAAGCTGGAGCCGAGGCCCGGACTTGAACCGGGGACCTGCCGATTACGAATCGGCTGCTCTACCAACTGAGCTACCTCGGCGGTGCAATCGACTGTAGCATCCGCTGGAAAAACCTGTCAAACAAACACGTCCGCGCGTTGTGTCTCAGTTTGAATGTCGGCCCCCGTTTCTCCGCGGATATTGTGCTCGTTGGCTGCCTCGCCGCTATCCTTTTGTTATGATTCTTGCATGAATGAAATCCCACGCCCGGGCGCGGCCTTGATCGTGATTGATGTGCAGCGTGCCTTCGACGAATGGGAGGCGGCAGGCCAACGGCGCAACAATCCAGACGCCATTCGGCGCATCGCGGGCTTGCTTGCAGCATTCAGAGCTGCTGGCGCTCCGATATTCCATGTCAGGCATGAAGGTACTCAGCCCGGCTCCTCCTTTTTGCCTGGTCGCCCAGGCTATTTAGTCAAGGATGAGGCTCGGGAGCGGGAAGGCGAGCCGGTCATCACCAAGCGGGTCAACAGCTCCTTCATAGGCACGGATCTTGAAGGACGACTCCGTTCGGCCGGTGTCCGAACCGTAGTGCTCTGCGGAGCAACGACGAATCACTGCGTCGAGACGACCGCCCGCATGGCTGGAAACCTCGGCTTTGACACGCGGCTGGTGCGCGATGCCACCTGGACATACGACCGAGTTGGGCCTGACGGCGACAAGCATCCGGCTGAAGAGATTCATGCCATGACGTTGTCAAATCTCAACGACGAGTTCGCGCGTATCGTCAGCACAGCGGATGTGATTGCGGAGCTGCAAGCCAGTAGCCCAAAATAGAATGCGTTCATGCGCTTCGCTGCGAAGTTTAGGGGCAAGAGGCCGCTAAATGTTCACGCCACAGCCGATTGGATACGTGAGAAGCCCTTACACCGGTACGAAACAGATTCCGAAAGGCCTCGGTACGCAACATGAGGCCGAGGGCGTGCTGGAAGTCCAGCCGGAATTTGAGCGCGGCCTCACCGACATCGAAGGATTCTCGCACCTCTTCGTCATCTGGGTCTTCGACCGCTCCCAAGGAGTCGAGTTGGTAGGCGCGCCGCCTTCCGATCATCGTCCCCACGGAGTCTTCGCCACACGCTCCCCGCTACGCCCGAACCCAATCGGCCTCACAGTCGTCGAACTCCTTCGCCGAGACGGCCGAATGTTGCACGTCCGAGGCGTCGACATGCTCGACGGCACGCCCATCCTCGATATCAAGCCCTATATGTCAAGCGTCCCGCCGGAGAAACTTAGACGAGGCTGGCTGGCGGAGGCCGAAGCGCGCAGCAGCGGAAAATGATTCCGGCGCCCACAACCCACTCAACCCGCCACAAAAGGCTTGTCAACCACCTGCCTGAATTTTTACACCGGCAACCGCTTGCATCGCCTTCCGCCGAGTGTCACGCTAATCTTGGAAGTATGTGCGGTCAGAGAAACTTGGAAAGGAGGGCCCAAAGGATGCCGCAGAGCAGAGCCACGGCGGTCAGCAAGCTCGCGCAAGGTTTGCCCGCGCCGCATCCAGATTCTGCTCGACACACCTGCCGAGTAGAATCACCAGTATCCCATTGAAAACAAACGATCGCGCCACACTCTACCCGTCACAAAACTGGGAGGTCCTTTTCTCGCGCGAGCGCTGCGCTCTCCGCTCGCGAAGCTCGACTCCGGAAGGCACTTGGCGTGGTTTCCGCGGCCGGAAAGAGTTAGAATGCAACCGTCGATTTGAATCACAGACTGGAAGTTTTGGGGGAGGGTTATCGTGGCAATTCATTTCACTCTGAACGGCAAGCCGAAAACGGTGGATGTGGTTCCGGCGATGCCGCTGCTTTGGGTTTTACGCGATACGCTCGACATGACGGGCACCAAGTTTGGCTGCGGGAGGGCGCTCTGCGGCGCCTGTACCGTCCACATCAATGGCGAGGCGACGCGTTCCTGCATCACTCCGATTTCCAGCGTCGCCGGCAAGCAAGTGACGACCATCGAGGGACTTTCTCCTGATCGCAGCCACCCCGTCCAGCGCGCGTGGATGGAATTCGATGTTCCTCAGTGCGGCTACTGCCAGTCCGGGCAGATCATGCAGGCCGCTTCGCTTCTCGCGAAAACTCCGAATCCCACTAACGCGCAGATTGACGATTCCATGAGCGGCAACATCTGCCGCTGCGGCACGTACCAACAAATTCGAGAGGCCATTCACCGCGCGGCGCGGCTCGGCGGCGCCCCCGCCCAATCGGGCGGCGGCGCCCTCCTTGAACCCGAGCCTGCGGAAGCGGTGACTACCGGAGGTGCGGAATGAGCGCCATCACCACTGCACTCGATCGCCGCAATTTTTTGAAGACCAGCCTCGCCGGAGCCACCGGCCTGATCGTTGGTTTTTATCTTCCGGGCAGGCGCGAGGTGCTTGCGGCCGAAGCGACACCCGCAGTTCTCAACGCGTTCGTCCACGTCAGCCCGGAAAACGTGGTCACCATTCTCATTGGCAAGTCCGAGATGGGCCAAGGCGTAGTCACTTCGCTTTCAATGCTGGCGGCTGAAGAGCTCGAATGCGACTGGAAGAAGATTCATTTCGAGTTTGCGCCGGCGGCCACCGTTTATTTCGATCCCGCGTTCCACATGCAAGGGACGGGCGGCAGCCAAACCATTCATTCCGGCTGGGTACCCATGCGGCAAGCCGGCGCCACAGCGCGCGAGATGCTGATCGCCGCCGCTGCGCAGAAGTGGGGCGTGGATGCGTCGGAATGCCACGCGGAAAATGGCGACGTAGTCCACACCGGTTCCAAGCGCCGACTGACCTACGGAAGCCTCGCCGAAGCAGCATCCAAGATTCCACCGCCAACGGACGTAAAACTAAAGGATCCAAGCCAATTCAAGGTGATCGGAAAGCCAATCAAGCGCCTCGACACCGCGGACAAGGTCAACGGCAAAGCAGGATTTGGAATCGACGCGCGCCGCCCCGGCATGCTCCACGCTGCCGTACTGCGGTGCCCCGTCTTCGGCGGCAAAGTTGCCAGCTTCGACGCCACCAAAGCCAAAACCATGCCGGGCGTAAAGGACGTGATCCAGATTTCCACTGGCATCGCCGTCGTCGCCGATAACACCTGGAACGCGCTGCAAGCTCGCAACGCTGTCGTCGTGACCTGGGATGAGGGTCCCACGGCGGCCATGTCCAGCGACAGCATCTGGAAGATGTACGCTGCAGCGACAGAAACGCCTGGCGTAGTGGCCAAGAAAACGGGCGATACGGATTCCGGAATGTCCAGCGCAGCCCAAAAAGTGGAAGCTGTCTATCAGGCGCCTTTCGCGGCTCACTGCACGATGGAGCCGATGAACTGCACCGCGGACGTCCGGGAAGATCGCGTCGATATCTGGGCGCCAACGCAATTTCAAACACCGGCGCAGGGCATTGCGGCTCACATTGCCGGAGTGAAGCCAGAACAATCTTTCGTCCATACCACGTACCTCGGCGGAGGATTCGGCCGGCGCGGCTGGTCCGATTTCGTCACCGACGCTTGCGAAACTTCCAAAGCGATGAAAGCGCCGGTCCAGGTGACGTGGTCGCGCGAAGACGACATGCAGCACGACTATTATCGTCCCGCTTCTTACGTGAAACTTGCGGCAGGGCTTGGTTCCGACGGCAATCCCGTTGCCTTCACCGCTCGCGTCGCGTGCGACTCCATCAACAATTGGTTTTTCCCCGGTTCGGTGAAAAACGGCATGGACGAGAGCAGCGTCGAGGGACTTTCCGACATGCCCTACGATGTGCCCAATATTCTCGTCGACTACAAAATGACCACTCCCGGAATTCCCACGGGATTCTGGCGCTCGGTGGGCGCTTCGCAGAACGGGTTCTTCGAAGAAAGTTTCGTCGATGAACTCGCCGCGGCGGCGAAAAAAGATCCCTACGAATATCGCAAGGCTCTACTCTCGAAGAAGCCGCGCCATCTCGGTGTCCTAAACCTTGCCGCCGAGAAGGCGGGATGGGGGAGGCCGCTGCCCAAGGGCGTATTCCGCGGCATCGCGGTGGTGGAAGCTTTCGATACGTATGTGGCTGAAGTTGCCGAGGTTTCGATCGGCAAAGACGGCACGGTAAAAGTTCACCGCGTGGTTTGCGCGCTCGATTGCGGGCAGGTGGTCAACCCGCACATCGTTGAACAGCAAGCTATTGGCGGCATCGTCTTCGGGCTCACGCAGACGCTCAAGAACGAGATCACCATCGACAAGGGCCGCGTGGTGCAAGCGAACTTCGATAGCTACGACATGCTGCGCATGAATGAAATGCCGAAGGTCGAAGTTTACATCGTGCCGAGCACGGAGGTACCCAGAGGCATGGGAGAGCCAGCCGTGCCGCCCGTCGCGCCCGCTGTTTGCAACGCGATCTTCGCTGCCACCGGCAAGCGCATTCGCAAGATGCCCGTTGCGCCCGAGGATTTGACCTAACACCTCGCTAGAAACCGAAAGGGCGGAGTTTCGGCTCCCCCCTTTTCTTTCTGCTCACTGCGTTTTCTACCGCGATAGCGGGTACATCAGCCACGCAATTCCCAGGCCGACGGCGACAAATAGCGCCAGCAACCACAGCGCGTATTTCACTCGTTCGGCGATTGTCCTCTGCGCCACGCACGCCAGCGCCAGCGAAACAAGTGCTGCGAAGAGGATCATCGAGAGCAGGTGGTTCAGGCGCATCCCGCTCCCGGATCTTCAGTCTCTTCTGCCGCTTGCCACGCCATAAGCATCCAGCACTCCGAGTAAATTCACGATTCCCGCGGCGGCGATAAACCTGGTGCCGTAATCGCCGGCGGCCCGCGAAATGTCCGGTCCCCCAGCTTCAAGAATTCGAGCCGCGAAATAAAAGACTCCCGAACCCGCATCGGCGATAAATCCGAGCGACCCGAAAGTACCGCCCGAATGCCACGAAAAAATTTCGCCGCGCAATTCGCAACCGGCGATCGCCAGCCCGGCGGCCGCCAGAAAAAATCCCAGTGCTTTCGGCCAGCGCCGCAGCAGCGCGTGCCCCAAACCCGGGACGATCCAGGCGGCAAACGCCATCGAGAAGGGAAGCGTCGCGCTGAGTTTTGTCTTCAGGCCCGTTTCGGAAAATTGCCCGGTCATCGCTCAGGCGAGTAGTGCGAGGATTTCATTCTGAATGGCGCCGGTCACGCGCGCTTCGCTTGGGCTCACGAAAACGTCCACTTCGCTGCGGATCCCGAATTCCGGAAGATAGATGCCTGGCTCGATGGAAAAGCACGTTCGTGGGGCGATTTCCCGGTCGTCACGCGTCTCGAGGCCGTCCATATTCGCGCCGTTGCCGTGAACATCTTGGCCGATGCTGTGGCCGGTGCGATGCACGAAATATTTTCCGTAACCGGCCTTGCGAATGCTTTCCCGCGCCACGCGATCAACTTCCCAGCCATGAATCGCGCGTCCGTGCGACACAGCTTCGCTCACGAACTCGATCGCGCGATTTCGCGCGTCCCGCACGATGCGAAAAATTCTCGCATAGGCGTCCGGCACGCGCTTGCCGAGATAACCCGTCCAAGTGATGTCGTAGTAGACGCTGCCGGCCCGGTCGCATTTGGCCCAGATATCGAGGAGCAACAGGTCGCCAGCGCGAATCGGCCGCGAAGCGCCGGCCGTCGGCTCGTAGTGAGGATTCCCGTTGTTTGGCTGCACGGCGGCGATTGGAGGCTCGGCTGTGGTGAGTTCGCTCGCGCGAAAACGCTCGAGCATCCACTGTTGCAACTCGTATTCGGTGATCGGCCGCCCCTCGCGCACAAAAGCCGCCGCGCGCTCGAATGCCGCCTGCACAATACGGTCCAGGATGGCCCCGGCCTCCAGATGCGATGCCAATTGTTCCGCCGTCCACGCCGCTTCGAATTTCTGCACCAAATCCGCCGAAGTCACCACTTTTTTCTTCAGTTTCCGCACCAGTTCGATCGTGCCTGCATCCACTAAGCCGATATACGGGATGTTATTTTCAGGGGAATACTGCATGGCAATGGTGCGGCCGGCGCCGAGCAATTTGGCTACGCCTTTGTGGAGTTCTTCCCATCCGGAATAAACCTGTTTGCCGCCCGGCAGGGAATCGAGCATACCGTTCTCAATCCGGTGGACCAATTTGCGCGGTTCTCCGCGCGAGGGAATGAAATAAAACCACCGTCGCGTCGCCATTGCGTGTCCGTCAAGGCCAAGAATTCGCGCCGCGATGGGATCGCGATGGTGGTGGTCGCAGAAGAGCCAGCCGTCAATCTTGCCGGCTCTCATCTCGGCCTGGATCGCTTTGATATCAGGCATAGAAATATTTCGCGGCCACGATTCTAACAGCCGAGACAGGCACGTTCAAATTCCCGATCCTCCAAATCCGCATCGTCTAATCGCCGCCCGGCGCACGGAAAACGCCTTGCAACCGCCTCGCGCTGTTCGTAAAATGCGTCGCCTTGTCTTCCATCACACCCCCCGTCGAAAGGGTACGGCTTACACCGAACCAAGTGCGCGGATTCTGGGCCTCCTGGGGAGGCTGGGCGCTGGACGGCATGGATTCGTTCATCTACGCGCTCGTTCTAGTGCCCGCGCTTCGCGAACTTCTGCCTAAATCTGGACTTCCCGCCACCGCAGGCAATGTGGGCTTTTATGGCGGCCTTCTTTTCGCGCTGTTTCTCGTCGGCTGGGGAATGGCGCTGCTTTGGGGGCCTGTCGCCGACAGGTTCGGCCGGGTGCGCACGCTGATGCTGACCATCCTCTGCTACTCGATTTTCACTTTTCTTGCGGCCTTCGGGCAAAACGTGTGGCAGGTGGCGATTTGCCGCTTGCTCGCCGGAGTCGGCATCGGAGGGGAATGGGCCATGGGCGGGACGTTCGTGGCCGAAGAATGGCCTGAATCGCGCCGCAAGATGGGCGCCGCGCTGATGCACACCGGCTACTACTTCGGCTTTTTTCTCGCCGCGATCGCCAACCACTTCATTGGCGAAACCCACGGCTGGCGCCCGATGTTCGCTCTCGGCGGCGCTCCCGCGCTGCTCGTCGGCTTCATCCTTTACGGAGTGAATGAATCGGACCGCTGGAAATCGCAAGTGCGCCGCGTATCAAGGCCGTTCGCTGAGCTGTTCAAGCCTGAATTTCGACGCCGCACGCTGATGAACTCCGCCTACGTGCTGATTTCAATCATCGGTCTTTGGGCGGGAACAGTCTACGTTCCGGCGTCGGTGACGGAAATAGCCGCGCGCCAGCACATGTCGGGCATTGTCGGCGCCCACTTGGCTACCTACGCCACGATGGTGCTCTCCCTCGGCACAATTCTTGGTTGCCTTCCTTTGCCCTGGATCGCGGAAAGAATCGGGCGCCGCGCCACTCTCGCCGTTTATTTTGCGCTCATGGCAGTGTCCGTTGCCGGCAGTTTCGGCTTCGCTTTTTATCTACCGCATGACGCAATGAAATGGTTCTTCGTGGGATTATTTTTTCTGGGCATCGGAGGAGCGAATTTCGCCGTGTACACGCTCTGGCTTCCCGAGCAGTACCCGACGGAATGTCGCGGCAGCGCTTTTGCATTCGCCACGTCGGTTGGCCGCTTCATCGGGGCTGGCTTTACGTTTCTGGTCGGCGCGGGGGTATCGCATTTCCACACGATTGGCATTCCCGTCGCGCTCACCGCGATTCCCTTTGTTCTTGGCCTCTTCCTGATCCCATTCGGCTTCGAGACTATCGGGCAGCCGCTTCCGGATTAGCTTCGATTGCATTCTGAAGTTTTCTTAGCATAGGCACGTAACATTGTTTTCGTCTGGCACGTAGCATTCAGTTAGAGTTTCGTATCGGGGGATAAGGCCGAATCTGTGGACGCCATCGCTTTAGAAAACGTCACAAAGTCATACGACTCCATCACCGCCGTGAGCGGCGTGAACTTGCAGGTACGTGAGGGCGCCATCCTGGGCCTGCTTGGCCCCAACGGCGCCGGCAAGACCACTACGATCCGCATGGTGATGAATATTCTCATTCCAGACGAAGGCTCGATTCGCGTCCTCGGCCTGCCTGTGACTGATAAAACGCGCGAGTCCATCGGATACCTTCCGGAAGAGCGCGGGCTTTATCCGCGGATGCAGGTGCGCGATTTGATCGTGTTCCTCGGGGCTCTGCGCGGCCTTTCCGAGGCCGAAGCCGGACGCCGCGCCGGCGAATGGCTGGAGCGCTTCGGGCTTAGCGACTGGTCCGATAAGAAAGTGGCCGACCTCTCCAAGGGCATGCAGCAGAAAGTGCAATTCATTACCGCCATCATCCATCAGCCGCCGCTGATCATTTTGGACGAGCCCTTCTCGGGCCTCGATCCCGTGAATGCCACGGTGGTGAAAGACATCATGCTGGAGATGCGCGATCGCGGCGCGACCATCGTTCTCTCCACTCATCGGATGGAGCAAGTGGAGAAGCTCTGCGATTCCATATGCCTGATCGATCACGGCCACAACGTTCTCGATGGCGAACTCCGGGCAATCAAGCAGTCTTACGGCAAAAATACGGTGCATTTCGAATTCAGCGGACCCGACGGCTTTCTGGATCATCCCTCGATCGCCACGGTCAACCGCTTTGCCTCCGGAGTCGAAGCCAAGCTGCAGCATGGAGCCGACCCACAACAGATTCTGAAGGCTGCCATAGAATCCGGCGCGCAAATCACGCGGTTCGAGCTGCTCGAGCCCTCGCTCAACGATATCTTCATCGAGAAAACGCACCATGCGTAAAATCTGGCTCGTCTTCAAGCGCGAGTATTTGACCCGCGTGAAAACCAAAGGGTTCGTCATCGGCACATTGCTGGTACCGTTGCTGGGCATCGTGTCGGTTGCGCTGTTTGCATTTCTCGCGAGCCAGGGCTCGAAGGCCAAGTTCCGCATAGCGATTGTGGACAATCTCGGCGGACTTGCCGAGTCCGTCGCGCAGGAACTGGAGCGGCCGGTCAAGGCCGACAAACCTCAATTCACGGTTACGCAATCCATCGAACTTCCTACTTCGGGAGACGCTGTCGAGCAGACTCTGCGCACGGAGGTAAATTCCCGAGCGATCGACGCCTACCTGGTGATCCCCGCGGAACCGGGCAAACCCGCCGAGCTTCATACGAAAAATCCCGGAAACTTCCGCGTGATTGCGCCGCTCACCGCCGCAGTGAACGAAGCGTTGATCGAAGCGCGCCTAAACGCGCGCGGCATTCATATGGACGATCTAGGCGACTTGGCCCGCGGCGAGGAGTTGCAGGTGATCAAGGTCAGCGCGGGCGGAGAGTCCGTTGAAAAGGGCCAAACGATTGGCGTGGCCATCGGGCTGGTTGTTCTGCTGTACATGTCCTTGTTGATGTACGGCATCATCACCATGCGCTCGGTCCTGGAGGAAAAGACGACGCGCACAATGGAGGTGCTCATCTCCTCGGTGCAGCCGTTTCAGCTTCTTACAGGGAAAATTCTTGGCGTTGCGGGAGTGGCCTTCACTCAATTCCTGATCTGGGTCATATCGCTCGCCTTGCTTTTGTCCTACGGCGCCGTGATGGCGGCGATGTTCAACCCGGGTTCTTCCTTCCCGGCAATCCATATTTCTTTCTCACTGCTGAGTGCGGCCGTGTTCTTCTTCTTTGGAGGATACTTTCTTTATTCCGCGATGTTCGCGGCGATTGGCGCGGCATGTTCCAACGAGCAGGACGCCGCACAATTGCAATGGCTGGCTATGGGGCCGCTGGTCTTCACGATGATGATCTATTGGACGGTGCTCACCGATCCGTCGTCCAAGGCGTCCATGGTGCTTTCCGAGATACCGTGGTTTTCTCCGATCCTGATGCCGCTGCGCCTCTCGATTCAGACGCCACCCATTTGGCAGGTGGTTCTCTCGGTGGTCCTATTGATTCTGGCGATACTGGGCGTGATTTACTTTTCGGCGAAGATCTACCGCATCGGCGTCCTGATGTACGGCAAGCGTCCGACGCTCCCCGAACTGGTCCGCTGGCTCCGGTACTCTTAGCGCTGGTTGCGTTGGCCAAATAGAGCGGTGCCGATGCGAATTTCCGTGGCGCCTTCCTCGATCGCTATCTCGAAATCGTGGCTCATGCCCATGGAGAGCGCGGGCAGAGTACGTCCAAGGCGCTGGCGGGTCGCATCGCGCAGCTCGCGGAGCTTTCGAAAATAAGGGCGCGCGTTTTCGGTGTCGTCGGAATACGGCGGAATCGTCATCAAGCCGCGCAATTCGAGGTGTGGCAGCTTTTCGATGCAATCCGCGACCGCAGCCAGGTTTTCTTCGGCCACGCCGCTCTTGGTCCCTTCGCCGCCGAGATGCACTTCGATGAGGACGGGGAGGCGCTTCGCCTCTGCTGCCGCGGCAGAATCGAGTTTTTGCGCCAGTGCCAGGCTATCGATTGAATCCACTCGGTGAAACAAATGCACGGCGCGCCGCGCCTTATTGCTTTGCAGGTGGCCGATCAGGTGCCACACGGCATCCGCGAGATCTCCCAGTTTCGGCTGCTTCGACTCGAACTCCTGCACGCGATTTTCTCCGAACGCCCGCAGCCCCGCTTCGTACGCGGCTCGAATCGCATCCGCTGAAAATGTTTTCGACACCGCGACCAGCGTAATTTCCTCCGCCCAGCGCCCCGCGCGTTCCGCAGCATGCGCTATTCGCTCGCGCACGCGCGCCAAATTTGCAGGCAGTAAAGCATCTGCGTCAGGTGCCATCACGGCGATTCTAGCGTTCCGCGCTTCAAATGAGCAGGAGAAGTTCCGCCACAGCTTGCCGCGTGTGCCTGTCGGCATTCTTCGTATGCTAAACTGACGGTCACTTCGATGCCTGCCCGCGGAAAGTTCATCGTTTTCGAAGGAATCGACGGTTCAGGCAAGCGCACGCAGCTCGAATCTCTAGCTCGCGCATTCACGCAGCAGGGAATCCCGTTCTTGCAAATCAGCTTCCCCAATTACGAGGGAGTGCTAGGCAAGATGGTGGCGCGATTCCTCAATGGCGAGTTTGGTCCGCTCGCTTCCGTTGACCCGCGCTTTTCCGCGGTACTCTACGCTACCGATCGCCTGGAATCCAAGCCGGCCATCGAGGCGGCGCTCGCATCGGGAAGACCACTGATCGCCGACCGCTACGTGGCTTCGAATCTGGCGCACCAAGGCGCGCGCGTTCCCGCAGAGAAACGCGGCGAATTTGTCGCCTGGCTCAAAACTCTAGAATACGAAGTGAACGCGCTGCCCGCGGAGGATTTCGTGATTTACCTGCGTCTGCCGGTTGCGCAGGCCCATCGTCTGATCGGTAGAAAGGCCGCGCGCGAGTATACGGAATTGCGTCGCGATTTGCAGGAAGCGGACATCGCCCACCTGGAAGCGGCCGCGCAGGTCTATGACGATCTGGCCGCGCAGCCGAACTGGTTGACGGTGGAGTGCCTCGACGCTTCGTCAGGCAGCGTGCGCGCGCCGGACGCGATCCATCGCGAAATTCTCGCTGCAATCGAGGTCCGCATTCCCGCAGCGCTGGGAGCGAGAGGCTAACGGAATGGGCTTCGACGAATTTCTCGGCAACGAACGCATCGTCGGCGCGCTGCGCGGAATGCTTCGCAAGGAACGCGCTCCGAGCGCGCTGCTTTTCACCGGCCCGCGGGGCGTCGGGAAATACATGCTGGCGCGAATGTTCGCGCAGGCCGCCAATTGCGAACGCCTCACCGACGATTTCTGCGGCGAATGCGCCACCTGCCTTCGCATCGCCGCGCTGGCGGATCCCGGGCCCCTCATCGAAGCCGGCCTCACCGAGCGGGGCGAAAGCGCCGACGCGGCGATGGTCGACCGCATGCCATTAATCCTCGAAACCCATCCCGACATTTGGCTGATCGTTCCGGATCCGGTGCGCCTGCGCACGCCCGTCGCGCGGCCGATGATTCGCGTGAGCCAATTGCGCGCCATACAACGCGCCGCGTATTTCAAGCCGCAGAGCCGCCGGCGCGTTTTCATCCTCGACGGCGCGGATACCATGCGGCACAACGACGCCGACCTCTTGCTGAAGATCCTCGAGGAACCTCCCGAATACGCGACGCTGATTCTGCTCGCGGCAGCTCCGGATTCGCTATTGCCCACGATCCGGTCGCGATGCCTGCAATTTCATTTTGCGCCGGTGCCCGCCGAACGGATTGAGGCTTTTCTGGCCGAGCGTACGCGGGCGAAACCGGCGGAGCGCAAACTGGCCGCGGAACTTTCCGGCGGCAGTCCCGGCGCTGCTCTGTCGATCGATCTGGAGGAATCGTCGCGTCTCCGCCGGAGCATCTTGCGCCTTCTGGAACAAGCCGTCGCCGGTCAGAAATACGCAGAGATCTTCGCGGCCACCGCCCAGCTCGCCAAACGCGAACGCGAATCGTTTGAAAATATCCTCGCGCTGTTCTATAGTCTGCTTACGGACTTGCTGGAATCCTCTCAAAGCCCAGCGAGCAGTGTTCTTCGCAACCCCGACCTTCGAAAGGAAATCGAAGCCCTCGGCAAGAAGATCGATTGGAACTGGCTGGTGCGAGCGGCTCGTGGTTTGGACACGATCGAAGACCGATTACGCCGCAATATCGGCCGCCAGTTGAGCCTTGATGCCCTCTTGGCTTCTTTGACGATTTGAAAAAAAGACGGTTTTTCCGGATTTCTTGAATTTTCTTGCAACCGAATGCTTTTTGCCGCAGTCATAGTATTAGCGACCCGTTATAAGTTGTTTTGCGAAGCCCGAAGTATAATTACAGGAGCCATCATCATGGTGAACCGCAAGTTGTTTCGCCCTGTCCTAACTGAAGTGAAGGAACAGTACGTACCGCGGCCCTCCCAGCCCGCGCCGCAAGCCGCGCCGCCCTCCCGCAAAAAACCTGCGCCGCCAGAGCAGACTTTTGCCGAAAATTTTTACTTCGTGAAACAGATGCAGTCACGAACTCCGGTCGCCGTGGTTCTAACAGATGGAGAAGTGCTTCGAGGCACCGTGGAGTGGTACGACCGCGATTGCATCAAGCTCACTCGCTACGGCAGCCCCAATCTGATGATTTACAAGCACAGCATCCGCTACATGTACAAGGACGGAGACGAGGCCGCCCAGGGCGGTACCAACGGGCAGTAGAGTATCTTCACCCCGCCGGTTTGGATCGTTGCACCGGCCATCACTCAAATGAAAATCGGAATCACTTGCTATCCCTCGTACGGCGGTTCCGGCGTGGTGGCTACCGAACTCGGCATCGAACTGGCCGCGCGCGGGCACGATGTGCACTTCATCAGCTATGCGATGCCCATTCGCCTTAGCGGAGCGAGCGAGCGCATCTCGTTTCATGAGGTAGAGGTCACCACGTATCCGCTGTTCGACCATCCGCCGTACGCGCTGGCGCTGGCGACCAAAATGGCCGAAGTTGCCGAAGCAGCTTCGCTCGATTTGCTGCACGTCCACTACGCAATTCCCCATTCTGTAAGCGCGTTGCTCGCGCGCATGATGGCCTCACCGCGGCGCCTGCCCTTCATCACCACCTTGCATGGGACGGACATCACGCTGGTGGGCAACGATCGCAGCTATCTGCCCATCACGCGCTTCTCGATCGAGCAGAGCGACGGCGTCACCGCCATATCGAATTACCTGCGAGACCGCACGCTGAAGGAATTTGAAATCAAGCGGCCCATCGACGTGATACCGAATTTCGTCAACTGCGATCTCTACAACAGGTCAGACGATGCGCTTGCCCGCGCGAAATGGGCGCCGGGAGGCGAGCCGATCTTGATGCACCTCTCGAATTTTCGTCCCGTGAAGCGCATCACTGACGTGATCGAAATTTTCGCGTTGGTTCGCGAGCAGATTCCCGCCAAGCTGGTGATGATTGGCGATGGTCCGGATCGCGGAGCCGCCGAGTACATCACGCGGAAGAAGCGTCTTTCAAAAGACGTTTTCTTCCTCGGCAAGCAGCAGCACGTCTACGAAAAGCTGGGACTGGCCGATCTGTTCCTCTTGCCGAGCGACGAAGAATCTTTCGGGCTTGCCGCGCTGGAAGCGATGGCGTGCGAGGTTCCCGTTCTTGCCACCAATGTGGGCGGAGTATCCGAAGTCGTCACACATGGGGCGGACGGCTACTTATTCGAGCCGCGCGACGTGGTCACAGCCGCGAAGTACGCGCTCGAAATTCTCACGCGGCCCGACCGCGGCCGCGCGATGGGCCAGATGGCCCGTGCCGACGCGCGCCGCCAGTACTGCTCGAACGACATCATCCCGCTCTACGAAGCCTACTACGAGAAGGTCCTCAATTCGGCGCTTCCCAACGCCCGCGCCGCCGTCAAAGCTGTGGTGTAGCGTTCCTCCTCCATGAATGCGCGATCCGCCCCGGCGGATGCCGGCGTATATATTTGGCTTGTCGCTGCAATCGCCTTGCTGTGAAGGCCGAATACCTAGTCTTGTGCGCTGCCGCCTCACAGGAGCCGGGGTGCGCTTGACACGACGGGGCAGCGGGTATACGTCTTTGAGTGTGGGTGGACGCTCAAAATAGAAATTCCGGTTGGGCAATCGGGCGGGGTTAGATCATGGCGTCGCGGGAAATTCAAAAAGTCCTTCTGGTACATCCGAGTTCGTTGATGTATTCGGAAGTGTACCTGCGGCTCGAGCCGCTCGGGCTCGAGCTTGTGGCCGCGGCATGCCGAAAGAGCGGCTACGTCGTCCGTCTCCTCGATCTTCAGACCTGCACGCAAAAGGAATATTTTCGCTGCCTCACCGAGTGGCGCCCCGATGCCGTCGGCTACTCGCTGAATTACTTGGCGAATATTCCCGAAGTGGTGGATCTGGTAAAAGCCACGCGCAAGTCATTGCCGAAGAGCTTTCTTTTTACCGGAGGCCACAGCGCGTCCTTCACCGCGCAGGAAATCCTGGAGCATTGCGCCGGCACGCTCGATTGCGTGGTGAAGGGCGAAGGCGAAGGCGTTACCCCGCCGTTGCTGGAGCGCGCTTCGACCGACCGGGATACAATTTACGAATTGCCCGGCATCGTGACTCTTTCGGGCGCGGGTCCGGCACCGGAACTCGTCCGGAACCTCGACGACCTAAGCCCGGCGCGAGAGCTCTTGCCGAGAAGGCGAAAATACTTCATCGGCGTGCTCGATCCTGCAGCTTCAATCGAATTTACGCGGGGTTGTCCGTGGGACTGCGTTTTCTGCAGCGCCTGGACGTTCTACGGACGGAATTACCGCAAACGCAGCGCCGAAGTTGTGGTGGAGGAGCTCGCCGGCATCGAGGAACCCGGCGTGTTCCTCGTGGACGACGTTGCCTTCATCCAGGCCGACCATGGCTACGCGATCGGCCGCGAAATCGAGCGCCGCGGAATCAAGAAGCAGTATTACCTGGAAACGCGCGGCGACGTCTTGATACGAAACAAGGAAGTGTTCCGCTACTGGAAGCGGCTCGGGCTCGAATACATGTTTCTCGGCGTGGAGGCGATTGACGAAGAAGGGCTGAAGGCGCACCGAAAGCGCGTCACGCTGAGCAAGAATTTCGAGGCCCTGGAATGTGCGCGGGAACTGGGAATCGTCGCCGCGATCAATATCATCGCCGATCCGAGTTGGGATGAAAAACGCTTCGCTGTAATTCGCGAGTGGGCCTTATCGGTTCCGGAAATCGTGCACATCACCGTGAACACGCCGTATCCCGGCACTGAGACGTGGCTCACGGAATCGCGCGAATTCACCACGCGCGATTACCGGTTATTCGACGTTCAGCATGCCGTTCTGCCAACGAAGATGCCGCTCGAGAATTTTTACCGCGAACTGATGGATACGCAGCAAGTGCTGAACAAGAAATTTATGGGCTGGGCCGCGCTCGGACGTACCCTGGGGCTGTCGCTTGGCTTTTTGGCGCGCGGACAAACGAATTTCGTGAAAATGCTGTGGAAGTTCAACAAAGTCTACAACTGCGAACGCCAAGTCTCCGAGCACTACCGTGAAGTTCGCTACCCAATTCGTCTTCCAAGTGGCGCGCAAAGAGCATCGAGCCCGGCTACGATTTACATTCATCAACAAGCTAAACCGGCCGGTGAAGTCAAAGCCGCGAATTGATTATTGAACCATCGAAGGACCCCTCAGCGACGTAACTAAGCCAAGCATGGCGGCGACAAGTTGGTTGATCTCTTACCATCTTCGCAGTACATTCTGTCCATCGAGCGATCCCTCATAGAGAGGCGTGTGTTTGCCAATCTCTGCCCCTGATGTCATAGAGCCCGCTTTTCGTCATGCCAAGGAACAACTCCTGCGGCCTTGCCGCTTTGGCCAATGGACGCGTTTGGCCTTCGTCGGACTTCTCGCGGGTGAGATGGCTTCCTTCGGAGGATGCAACTTCAATTACCCCTTGAATGCTCCGAAAACTCCGAAAACTTTGAGTGCTCCGTACCAGGGGTCACATGCGTTTCTCGGCGGAAATTTTCCTGCTCAACTGGCGGAGCATGCCGCGTTATTCGCCGGAGTGATTGCCGCCCTAATCGTAGTCGGAATTGGGCTGCTGGTGCTGTTCACGTACATCAGCAGCGTGATGCGATTCATCCTATTCGATAGCATCGTTGCGCGGGAATGTCACATCCGCGCGGGATGGAGCCGGCGCAAAGAGCCTGGCTTCCGTCTGTTTATGTGGCGGCTTTGGTTTATGCTGGCGACGCTAGTGGCCTTCTTGCTTGTCGTTGGCATTCCGCTGTGGCGTGCCTGGGCCCTTGGCTGGTTCACGCACGCTCGCGATCATGTGCTGGGATTCGTGCTGGGCGGAATCATCTTGTTCCTGGTTTTGCTGGTTCTTCTGTTGTTAGTGGCCGTGATCAATGTAATGACGAAGGACTTTGTCGTCCCACAAATGGCCTTGGAAAACATTGCCGTGATGGAAGGTTGGCGCAGGCTATGGGAGTGGATCAAGAATGAGAAGGGCGGTTATGCCGGGTACATCGGGATAAAAATCGTGCTGGCAATCGGAGCGACGATTGCCCTCTTGATCGTCACGGTAATTGCGATGTTCGCATTGGTTATCATGATGGGGTTAGTCGGGGTCGCGGCGTTCTTTGGCGGCAAAGCTGCGGGATGGACCTGGAATCCCTACACGATTGCGCTGGCGGTGGTCCTGGGGTGCGTTGCGCTGGCGATTCTTATGTTTGTGGCGGCGCTGATCGCTGTACCTGTCATCGTGTTTTTCCCGGCGTATTCCATTTATTTTTTCGCGCCGCGATACTCGCCGTTGGCATCGCTGCTCCAGCCCGAACCATCGGCCCCGGCCACTCCAGGTTAGCCACCGCCGAAAGCCCGTTAGATACCGTTAACCAGGACTTGAAGACGAACGCTTCGCCGTCCTCATAATCTTCAAGAAAAAGCGCCACGAAGCGTCGTTCGGAATTTAGAGGAACGCCGTACGGTCCTCTTACCCTAATGGTTTTTCACGCGCCCACACCTATTTGCTGGCCCCTTAGGAAGGCAAGCAGATCGGAGTTTATCTGGTCCGCATTGGTCGTGGGCATGCCGTGCGGAAGGCCCTTGTAGGTTTTAAATGTGCTATTCTTCAGCAACTTTGCGGACAGCGGTCCAGCTGCGACATAAGGCACGATTTGGTCGTCCTCGCTATGCATCACCAGGACCGGCACAGTGATCTTCTTCAGATCTTCGGTGAAGTCCGTCTGGGAGAAGGCGACGATGCCGTCATAGTGCGCCTTGGCGCCTCCCATCATGCCTTGGCGCCACCAATTCCAGATCACCGCCTGAGAGGGCTTCGCACCAGGCCGGTTGTAGCCGTAGAACGGTCCAGCCGCCACATCGTAATAGAACTGGGATCGGTTGGCGGCGAGTTGCGCCTGCAATCCGTCAAACGCCTCCTTGGGCTGACCGGTCGGATTGGCCGCCGTCTTCAGCATCAACGGCGGCACCGCGCTGATGATCGCCGCTTTTGCCACTCGGCTTTCGCCGTGGCGAGCTAGGTAGTGCACCACTTCGCCGCCGCCGGTCGAATGGCCAACATGGATGGCATTCTTTAAATCGAGGTGCGCGGTAAGCGCGGCAAGGTCGTCGGCGTAGTGATCCATATCGTGCCCGGTGCCAGGCTGGCTCGAGCGTCCGTGGCCTCTGCGATCGTGGGCGATGACGCGATAACCATGATTTAAGAAAAATATCATTTGGGTATCCCAGTCATCGGCCGATAAAGGCCAACCATGCGAGAAAACGATAGGCTGACCCGAGCCCCAATCCTTGTAGTAAATCTGAATGCCGTCTTTTGTCGTGATCGTTTGCATGGGGATGACCTCCTTGATTTGCTGAAACCCGTGGGCCAGCATTATGCACGACTCGAACGCAATTCTGCCAACGTTTTCACGATTGGAGCACTTATGCCACTCAGGTTGGCGTTCACAGGTGCCGTGCAGTCTTATGTTTACCGTTATGAACATTTAAGGCGGGGATTTGTGAAATGGGCCGCTGCACGTGTGATGATTCGAAAAACTGGGGCGAACCCGCTCCGCTAATCCTGATCGACTGCGAGAGGAGACACCGGCATGGACCACCGAGGGCTGGGGCTGTTTGCTGGTGGGATGTTTTTCCTGTTCTTTCTCACGTGCTTTGTTGTGGGGTACGTTTATGTTGCGCTGGCGCTGCAAACGATCGCTCAAAAAACCAACACGGCAAACGGATGGCTGGCGTGGATTCCTATCGCCAACATCATCCTGATGCTGGAGATCGCCAAGAAGCCGATTTGGTGGATCATCCTGTTTCTGATCCCGCTCGTAAACCTGATCATGTCGATAGTGGTATGGATGGGGATTGCGGAGGCGCGCGGCAAGCCTAGCTGGTGGGGCATTCTGCTCATCGTGCCGGTTGTGAACCTGATCGTGCCGGGCTATCTTGCCTGGTCCGATTGAGCCGCAACCGAGAGTCGTGGGTAGAAAAACAGAAGGCCCGCCTTGCAGCGGGCCTTCAAGGGAGAAAGCTCCTCGGCCAATGCGCGGTAGGCCACGGAACTCGTTCCTGAAACGCAGTCTAGTGTGGAGGTTTTGCGAAGTCAAGGCGAAACCCAAGCGTAGGTCTCGCAGGCTAAGTGTCCTATTTTCATCGAAATATACGCAATGCGACCCTGTCGGGAAGATTCTTGTCAACCAGGACCTTCTCAGTGGGCCCAGCGCTGTAGCCGTAGAAGTCTTCCGAATTGATCGGTTTGCTGCCCAGCCCGAGTTGCAAAATCTGCACGTATTCGCTGCGATCGAACACCTTTCCGGGCATCACCCGCTTCACGATAAGCCGCAAGCCTCCGAACGATATCCCGGCGATAAGCGCAAAAAGACAAATAACGCCGGATCCGATGATCGATCCGACGATCATCACCTCAATCCGAGGCTCCTTGAACTGGAAAGTCGGTTCATTCCATGTGAGCTCGGTTCCAGAATGAACGGAGCTCAGCAAATTCGCGGCATCCGCTTGGCTGGGCGCCCCCGCAACGATGGCCAGCAGCGTGATCGTCCGCTTGGCATATAGCGGCGAACCTGCCGACGGGTTCGAGCCATTCACGTTGAATTTCTTTTGCAGCGTGGCCAGTTGCTGTTGCGCGAGTTGAGGAGTGGGGAAATCCGCGATCAGGAGTTCGGCGTCCTGTCCATTCAGGCGATAGTGCGCTATTTCGGCCTCCGCGCCGTCCTGAAAACCCAGCGAATCGCCAAGATTTCCGGGGAAGAGTTGGTTGAGCGTCTGAGGGCCGAGGATGTACCGGTCGGATCGCGGAACGATATTGTCTTGCGGAAGATGCTGCCAAAGCGACGGGAGAAGCCCATCCTGCGCGTGTCGCGCGGCTGATGAAATCAGGGATTTCAATTGTTGCTCATGCTCCGCGATGCGAGTCGCATGAATGTCCAAAACCAAGTCGCCGGTAAGCGCGAGGGCGCGGTCGGCCGAAATTGAGGAATGTTGCGTCAAATCCGCTTTGGCCATGTCAGGTTGACGAAGGAAGGAGTACGCCCCGTAAGCGCCGCTCGGGTCCTTGAACTTATAGAGCGTCACATCGATTCGATCGCTCCCTTGGACGTAGGATTGGTTCTCGCCCGAGAGGTATCCGTATTCCCGGAAAGCGCTGGATTGAGCGTTGTTCATAGGCGCTGGCGCTTGGCTCGCTGGCGAGCCTTGAGAGGCCCATCCTGAAAGGGACGGCGGCAGAATCCCTTGGGCGAAGGCGGGCAGCGCGAAGAGCGTCAGGGCAGCAACGGGCAACCAAGTCAGACGGCGCATAGTTATCCTCGGGAATGTTCCTGCCTTATTAGACGCCGAAGATTTTACTTGGGATTCCCGGCCGATGTCACGGGTCCTGCTTCGAGCCGGCATCGGAGGAGGAGTGGTTATCGGAAACCAGCTTTTGCTTGTTGGATGCGAGGCTGTTCATATTCTCCAGATAGGAAGAAATTCCACGGTATAAGCCGTCGGCGATTCGCTGGCGCTGGTCCGGCTTGCGAAGCAGGCGCTCGTCATTGGGATTGCTTACGAAGGAGATTTCCGAAAGCACAGACGGCATGTTCGCGCCGATAAGCACCACAAATGGAGCTTTCTTCACGCCGCGGTTTCTTTCCCGGTGACTAACGAGCTGCATCCTTTGACTCAGAGTATCTTGTATATCCCCCGCAAGTTCCTTGGATTCCTCCACTTTCTCGTTTCGCGCGATCTTTTGGATCAGGTCTTGGAGATCGTGAAGCGACTCGTCGGAGGTGGCGTTTTCGCGAGCGGCTACATCCATGGACTCGGCCGAGGTGGCGAAGTTCAGATAGTAGGTTTCGATGCCGCGCGCCTCCGGATCATGGCTCGAATTGGCGTGGATCGAGATGAATAGATCGGCATGCGCCTGGTTCGCAATGGCCGTTCGCTCTTCGAGCGAAACGAAGGTGTCGTCCTTACGCGTGTAGATCACTTCCGCACTGGGCAGCTTTTGTTCGATCAGTCTTCCCAGGCGAAGGGCGACGTCCAGGCAGACATCTTTTTCCATGAGGCCGTGCGGTCCAATCGTTCCCGTATCGCGGCCGCCGTGTCCCGGATCGATTACGATCCGGCTGATTTTCAATCCGAGCGCACGGGTCAAAGAACGCTGCCCGTCACGCGTCGGTTTTGGCTCCGTCGGCGGCAGAAGCGCAACATCTTTGGCCGCAACTTTCTTTGCCCCGGCGTTAGCTTTGGTCACAAGTTTCGCGGCCGGCTTTGCGGAGGGAGGCTCCGCGTCCGACGCGATCGCTTTTGACGCTGGCTGAGAAACCACGGAAACTTTTTCGGCCGCCACTGTCGGTGCTGCTGATGCAGGTCCGCTGCCGGCGTCGAGTTCTTTCGCCGGTGCGGGCGTATTCGTTAGAGGAGCCGCAGCGTCGTTTGCTGTTTCCGTGCCCCGTGCGCGAACGTCGATGATCAACCGATAAGGCTTTGCCAGCAGGTACGCCGAATAATCCTTTGCGCCATCCACGTCCAACACCAGCCGCACGACGCCCGGCCTATTCGGCGCAATGCGCACCGATTTCAGCAAGCCGGCCTTTTCGTCCAGCGATATTTTGGGCTTTGGGCCGAGTCTAGCCTTGGAAAGGTCAAAGTAAATGCGATCGGGCGAGGCGATGTGAGCGGACTTGTATTCGATGGTGTCACCGAGCATCACCACCACGCGTGTGGAACCTTGCGAGTTCCAGGTGCGAACGGCCTTAACCGTCGCCATGCCTTCGTCCGCTACGCGCGGATCGGCGTGCGGACCGCTCTCATCGGGCGGCTCGTCGGAGGGCTTGGCGCCAACGTCTTTATCGGCCGCGTCTTTTGCTTCCACCTTGGCGTTTGCTGAAACTGAATCGGTAGCAGGCGCGGGCTTGGCGGAGGCGTCCGCGTCTTTCAATTCGGCGTCCCGGATGTCCTTCAGCGCCTCGCGAACTTGCTTGGCCTTTTGCGAACGCGGGAAGCGCTTCAGGTAGTCCTGATAGGTCGCTTCCGCTTCATCGGGCTCGTCCAGATCGTCTTTTTGAATGCGCGCGATGGATAGCAGGGCCTCGCCGCGATAGCTGCTGCCGGGATATTGCTTCACCAGGAAGTTGCAGGCGTCAATTGCAGACTGAAAGTACTTTGGATCGTAGAGCCGGCCCATTTCCTCGTACAGTTCGGCTTCGGCAACCAGCGCGGGAGTCACTTCATCGGCGCGAAAGGAAATCAGGTAAACCTTGTGGTAAGCCGCAACAGTTTGCTGGTATGCGGAAAGCGATCGGTCCTTCACCAGGTAGCCATCGAGCATGGTCCGCATCCGGACGGCGCGCGTGAATTGGTCGCGGGCCTGGGAGCGGTCGTCGGCGTGAGTGGGCAGCGCGAGGCAGAGGGCAAGGGCTGCCGCGAGGACAACTCCCGCGACGGGAAACCTACGCGCCCCTGCCGATTTGAATCCGATGGGCACCCTTCGCCTCACTGGTTCGTGAAAACTACGCGGCCGCCCGCTTCCGTTTCCTGCCGCACCGGTTTCCGCGGCGGGCTCCATAGCTGCGGATCGCGCCCCGAGCCGGGCCGGAAATAGGTGTTGGTCACCTTTTGGACGTACATTCGCGTCTCACGATAATCGGGGATGCCGCCGCTCAAATCCACGGCGCGCTCGCCGGCATTGTAAGCAGCCAGCGACTTCGACAAATCGCCATTGTACCGGTCCAGCAACGATCTCAGATACGTCGTTCCGCCCTCGACATTCTGGGCCGGATCGAACGAATTATTGACCCCAAATCGCTGCGCCGTTTGTGGAATGAGCTGCATCAATCCCACCGCACCCTTGCGCGAAACCGCCTGCGGATTCCACCCCGATTCCGTGGTGATCACTGCTTTTACCAACGCCGGATCGACTTTGTGGCGTTCAGCCGCTTCGCGCACGATGCGATCCAGCCGATCGTCCTTCCAATCAGCCGATGCCCCTGAGGACGTCAATCCGGGCGACGCGGCGACAGGTCCGGCCGCTGGTGCCCCCGAGGGAGAACTGATAGTACTCCCCCTTCGCCTTTTAGGCGAATCCTTGTTTACGTAGACGACTTTGCCATTCTCATCAGTGTAGGATGCGATTTGGGCGTGGGATGGAGCGGGCTGCGAGAACCAGAATCCCGCCGCCAGAATTACAACGGTGATCCGGCCTCTGGCCATCGGTAGACGCTCATTCCAGGCCCTTGGGGAAGGCGAGGGGCTCGCTCGCGACGAAATCTCTAGTGTTGCGAAGTCGCAGGAAGGTCCCCGCACAGGGATCTGCCGGCGTAAGCTTCTGGCGCTATGGGAATTATAGCAACCGGTCTAGGAGGCGATAAACCTGGTCGAGGGCTTTTTCTATGCCGGATGTGTCTTTTCCGCCAGCCTCGGCCAAATCGGGTCTGCCGCCGCCGGAACCGCCCACCAGCTTGGCCAACTCCTGGACGATTTTTCCGGCATGGAGTTTCGGCGTCAGGTCCTTTGTAACTGCTGTGATTAGAGCGACTTTGCCGTCTTCGGCAGCGGCGAGGACGATAACACCTGAGCCGAGCTTTTGGCGAAGCGAATCCACCAGCTGGCGAAGGGTTTCGCGGTCGAAACCGCTGACTTGTTTGGCGAGGACGCGGACACCCTTCACTTCGCGGATTTCGTCGAGCAATCCCTGCGCTTGCGAGCCGGCAGCCTTGCGTTTTAGGGCTTCCAACTGCTTCTCCAAGCTTCTAACTTGATCGATCTGACGCTCCAGCACTGGAATAATTTGGTCCTCCGAAGCGTTCAAAAGGCCAGCGGCGGTGCGCAAGGTTGCCAGGGCGCGCTGGTATTCGGCGAGGGCGCGATCGCCGGAGATGGCTTCGATTCGTCGGACGCCTGCGGCGGTGGATTGCTCGCCCACAATTTTGAAGACGCCGATCGCGCCGGTGCGATGGACGTGAGTGCCTCCGCAAAGCTCCTTGCTGTAAAAGCCGCGGGGCGAGGACGCGTCCGGCATAGTGACGACGCGGACATTGGCTTCCGGATACTTGTCACCGAAGAAGGCGAGCGCGCCGGAGGCAAGAGCATCGTCGATATTCATGATGTCGGTGGTGACGTCGAGATTTTTGCGAATTTCTTCGTTTACTTGCTGCTCGATATCGGCAAGCTCGCTGGGATCGACTGCGGCGAAGTGCGAAAAATCGAAGCGAAGATGGTCGGGAGCGACGAGCGAGCCGGCTTGTTTCACGTGCGTGCCGAGAATATTGCGCAGAGCCGCGTTCATCAGGTGCGTGGCGGTGTGATTGCGCATGTTGCGCGCGCGGCGCTCAGGATCAGCAACGGTGGCGACGCGATCTCCCACGTGCAGGTCTTCTTTGGCAACGATGCGGTGAGCGACGAGTCCAGTGACCGGGTAATACGCGCCTTTTACTTCGGCGACTTCGAGCGATTCGGAATTGTCGAAGAAGCCGCCGGTGTCTGCGACTTGGCCTCCCGACTCGGAGTAAATTGAAGTGCGGTCGAGGACGATTTCGGCTTCGGTCCCCTTTTTGATTTCGTTTACTGGGCCGTCCTTGGTGATGATGGCCTCGATGCGGCAATCGCGCGTGTCGGTGCCGAAATAGAAGTCAGGCTCGGTCTTGAAAGTTTCGGCGAGCTTTGCATATGCGGGATTAGCGACGTCCTTGTGCCCGCCTTTCCAGGATGCGCGAGCCCGGGTGCGCTGCTCCTCCATTGCACGATCAAATCCATCCCAGTCGACCGTCACTCCGGCGTCACGGGTGGCGTCTTCGATGAAATCTCGCGGTAAACCGTAGGTGTCGTAGAGCCGGAACAGATCCTCGCCACGCAGCTGAATTCGGCGACTGTCGGCAACGGCAGCTGATAATCCGGTCTTGCCCCTGTGATTTCGGCCCGAGCTGATTCGATCTGCTGCTCCAGGCGCGACAATCCTACGCTGACGGTGTGATTGAATTGCTCCTCCTCGTGATTTAGAACATCCCTGACGCGATGAGCGACCGCTTCAAGCTCGGGATAGGCTTCCTTCATTTCCCGTTGCACTGCTTCGGACATTCTCGATAGCACGGGAGAGGGGGCGTTGAGGAAGCGAGCGTGGCGGAGCGCCCGTCGAATGATTTTCCGCAGAACATAGCCGCGGCCTTCGTTAGAAGGCAAAACTCCGTCCGCGACGAGAAAAGTGGCAGCCCTCGAATGGTCCGCGATAATCCTCAAGGATGGCGTCTGATCACTGTCGACGACTAAAACAGTTCCGATCGCTGCGTTAAGCTCTTCCGCTAGTCGCACGCCGGCAATTTCCGCCGCTTCTTTGATTAGAGGCTGAAACAGATCCGTCTCGAAATTACTGATCACGCCTTGTTTCACGGCGGCGAGGCGTTCGAGGCCGGCGCCGGTGTCGACGGAAGGCTTGGGGAGGGGATTTAAGTTGCCGCTTGAGTCGCGGTTGAACTGCATGAAGACCAAGTTCCATATTTCGACGTAGCGGCCGCAGTCGCAGGGGAATTTGCAATCTGCGTGGCCCTGGTCGGAAGCGGCGGGTCCCATGTCGTAGAAAATTTCGCTGCAGGGGCCGCAGGGACCGGTGTCGCCCATGGCCCAGAAATTTTCTTTGAGGCCAGGAACTTCGACGACGCGATCTTTCGGCGCGCCGACATTCAGCCAGAGCTTGGCGGCTTCGTGGTCCGGGTCGAGTTTCTTGCCGGGGGCAATTTCCGCGCCGCCGAAAACTGTGAAGTAGAGTTTGTCGAGCGGGAGACCGAACCATTTTTCCGATGTGATCAGTTCCCATGCGTAGGCGATAGCGTCTTTCTTGAAATAATCGCCAAAGGAAAAATTGCCGAGCATTTCGAAAAAAGTGTGGTGGCGGTTGGTGAAGCCGACGTTTTCAAGATCATTGTGCTTGCCGCCGGCGCGGACGCATTTCTGGCAGGAAGTGGCGCGGTTGTAATCGCGCTGTTCGAGGCCGAGGAAAACGTCCTTGAATTGGTTCATGCCGGCATTGGTGAAAAGCAGCGTCGGATCGTTGGTGGGGACGAGCGAGGAACTACGCACGACGCGGTGGCCGCGTTCCTCGAAGAAGCGGAGGAAAGTCGCTCGGATTTCGTTGCCGGTCATTACCACGGGAATTCGACCCTTCCGATTCCGTGCCGGGTAGCGTGTGCTGCGAGCCTTTGTTTTCTGTGACTTGCGTCACGTTCTACTCGCCCACAGTGTCGATAAGAGCGAGGAATGCGCGAGTAGGACGTTTCAGAACGCGGGGCGGCGAGCCGGAGGCCGAGTCTTAAGGTGCGTGCCTCACCCGAACGCTTTGTTGCCTCTTCCCCGAATTGGGCGCGATGATTCACGCCAGCCATATTAGGGAGAGAAGCGACGCAGCGCAAGGACCCGCGTCTGTGGACTATCTGGAGGCTGGAGGCTAGAGGCCGGAAACTGGAAGCGAAAGGTAGCCAGGTTCAAGATCGCGGCTGCGATCTCAACGGTGCGTGCAAATACTTGCTGCGAGCGAGACTGCGCAGTGGAAGGCGCTCCGCGCCGTCCCTTTATGGCGGGACTGGAAGCCCCGCGCTTCCACCTTTCAGCCGAGGCAGTGAAGGCGCCCCGCGAGGGTGCTAGAGGCGTCGAGAAGTGGATGGTGTAGAGAGAGGTAGCCAAGAATGTTTGCGGGGCACGACTGATCCCCCAGGCTCGACTAGCCGTCGACCTGGGGTCCCCTCCTGCTGTCCCCTACGGAGGCAAAACGGCAAACGCGCCAATCTGGAATTGGCGTTTCCTGGAAAGGCAAAACCCCACAAGAACGGAAAGCAGAGGTAGAGGCAAAGGCTGGCGGCCTGCCCTTCGAGACTCAGGGTAAAAGGGCGCGGCGCTACAAGTGCAAAGGCGGCGCGCTCTCGGTTATGACGGAGTGGGTCGCGGGGCCGCGGAGCCCAGGGTCTGATGAGGAGCAGGTGTGGGGAGCGCGGTTCCGCATTTAGGGCAATTCGCCCAGGCGCGATCTACGGCAAAGCCACATTGCGGGCACGTGGGCTGCAGAGAAGCGGAACAGAAGGGGCAGAACGCAAAGGACGCTTTTACAGACTTAGCGCACGACGGGCAGGAAATGGGGAGCGGACCGCGGAGAATGAAGTAGAGAATGATGCCGATGGCATCGGGAATGAAAATAGCAAGAAGGGTCCACATCACATATCGCATGCCGCGGCGCTTCGCGTCGCCGTAGACGTAGACGATGAGAAGAACATACGCGGCTCCGAATAATGTGGCGCCGTAGGCGAGAGCAATCCTGCCCACGGCGGGCCAGTTCGCAAACTGCGGATCATCCATCGCAAATTCAAAGATCAAAGTACCGACCACGACCGCGAGGAGGAACGCCAAAAACCACGCGAGCGTTGGGATTACACGTTGTTTGCGCGCAGTGAAGTTCATGCCAGTCTCCTATGCCGCTGGTGAGATGAGAGCATAGCGGCGGCGACGCCCGCGGCGAGCCAGGTCCAAACCACGAAGAAAGCAAACACGCGCCAATCGGGTTCGACATGGATGCCCAACACGACGCGCAAAGCGCTGCTCGCAAGCTTGAACAAGGGCCAGCTAAAGATCGTCGAAAACCAAGACAAAGCGAGGAGCGGGATCAAAACTTTGAGCGTGGCGCGGCGCTCGTCCGCGCCACTTTGGGCTTCGCGGACTAGCGCGACGGTTCGCTGCAAGACGACCGGTGAAAGCTGAGGAGTGGGCAGGCGCCTAAGACGGCTGGCGAGAGCCTGCCAGTGTTCGAGCTCGGCGGCGCATTCGGGGCAAGTCCGCACATGGCTTGCGACGCTCACTTCCTCGGCGGAATCGAGCGCTCCCGAAGCGGCCAGTGACAATAAGGAACGAATCTTTTCGTGTTCGTTTGCGGCGTTCATGATGGGTCTCCGCGGACATTATGGGCTTCCAGTGTACTTCTGAGCTGTGCGAGGGAGCGGCGCAAGCGCGATTTTACCGTGGAAAGAGGCGTACCAAGAACTTCGGCGATTTCCTCGAGCTTCATTTCCTCTTCGAAACGAAGAGAGAGGACGTCGCGGTATGTTGCGGGCAAATCGGAGAGTGCAGCCGCCAGCTTTCCCGAGCGTTCGCTTTCGAGAATGCGGTCGAGGGGAAGAATTTCGCGCGATGGCAGGCGATCCACGAGGGACTCGGAATCACAACCCCTCGAGGCGGGCTCGTCGAGGCTTTGCGGATGGACGCGGCGAAGGTGGTCGAGGGCCAAATTGCGCGCCACGGTGAAGAGCCAGGAATCGAAACTGCGGCTTGGATCGTAACTCCGAATTTTCTCCGCGACGCGAAGCCAGGATTGTTGAAACAGATCCTCCGCTTCAGCAGGTTCGCGGACGAGACGCAACAAGTAGCGGTAGAGACGGTTTTGATAGCGCGCGATCAGCGCGGTGAGCGCGTCGAGGTCCCCGCGCCGCAGCTGCACGACGTCCGCGTCAAGCACCATCGGAGACTCCCAGACGTGAATTGCGGTGCTCATCATATTCCAGGTACGGGAAGGCCCCCCAAAAGGATTCAGGAAAAGGGGGCGGATGGCGTTGATTGGCGACGGCGGCTCTGCGCACGAAAACCCTCACCCCGTGAAGGCGGGGTGAGCTACATAAAAACCTTAAGAGAGACTTCGGCCAAGTGTGGTATTGGCGTTATGCTTGTCGCGCTTATTTTGGGGCGCGCGGCCAATATCGCGTGGTTGGGGCGCGCGGAACGAATATACGGGGGGAATCACATTGAAAACTTTGAGTAAAGCAATTGCGATTGTGGTCACTTTGATTGGCGTGCTGGCGATCGCACTGCCGACGCAGGCGGCATCGGGGAAATGCGATCGTGCGTGCTTGATCGGCGAGATGAATAGTTACCTTGCGGCTGTTGTCGCCCACGATCCTTCGCGGGTGAAGTTTTCTCCGGACGCGAAGTTTGTGGAAAACACGGTGCCGATGAAACCGGGCGAGGGACTTTGGAAGACAGCATCCGCACCGCCGACAACTTTCAAAATTTATGTGCCCGATCCTGTGTCGGAGGAGGTCGGGTTCATTGGCGTGATGAAGGAAAACGACAAGCCTATCGAATTGGGCATACGCCTAAAAGTACGCGACGGAAAAATCACAGAGGCCGAGCACGTGATCGCTCGCGATCTCCGGCCGGCAAGCTTGGCGAATCTGCAGACGCCAAGGCCGAGCTTTCTGGCCACGGTGCCTCCAGCAGAGCGAACGCCCCGAGCGCAGATGATCAAGGATGCGCTTTCGTATTACACGGCGATCGTTACGAGCAACGGCAAAGCGGCGCCGTTTGCGGACGACTGTGTCCGGCGCGAGAACGGAATGCAGACGACCGGCAATCCTCCGCCAGCAAAGCCAGGCGGGTTCGCGACAATGGGCGCCATGGGCTGCTCGGCACAGTTGGATACCCACATAATGAGCTACATCGCGCGAATCGAGCCGCGGCGCGTGGAAATTGCCGATCCGGAGACTGGTCTGGTGTTTGGCCTTTCGCAGTTTCGCCACCCGATGAAAGAGAAGTTCGTGAAAATCGTGGGCGTGCCGGGCGTGGAATCGGTGCCGATGAATCGCGATCCCTGGGACAGCGTGAATGCGCACATTTTCAAGATTCGAAACGGGAAGATTCACGAGATCGAAGCCTTGGGATTTCCGAAGGCTTACGATTCGAAAACCGGCTGGGAGTAGATCGGCTGACGTTGGGGAAACGGCATGGGTAACGAGGTTTGGCTAGCGCGAAGTATTACTGGCCTGCGTCATGCGAATCCCAGCCCGAGCCGGCATTCGCAGGCATCATGCGCATGAACGCGTTGATCGCGTGGATTTGTCCGCCGTAAATCTTGAAGACTTCCCACACCACAAGGGCGTTGCCTGGACCGTAGGCTTTTACGACGTTGCCGAAGTCCATGCGCAGGAGAACGAGGCCAAGCTGCTCGTCCACTGCAATGACGCGAGTGGTGATGTCGGGATGCTTGATGATCGTTTGAGTTTTGATGTTTTCGCACCCGGCGCGCGCGCAGCCGGGACCGGCGGTGTGGACTCCGTTCTCTATGCGATATGCGCCAGGCGCGAATGGCGCGTTCACTTCGACGAAGCTTCCCACTTTCAATCCCGCAGGGTAGTGCATGGCGATTTGGATTGCGTCCTTCCTAGAATTGCGCTGCGAACGCGCAGGAACGAAGGCCATGTTCTTGTCCGCCTGCTGAAGGTTGGCGATATTCAGGATGGCGCCCTCTTTCTGGCTGCGCGTGACCATGGTCTCAATCTCGCTGATTTTGTTCTTGTCTATTTTTAGCCGCAGCACCAGCAGGGCGGGCTTGCCGGCGTCTTCCACGACGACCTGCGAGGCAGCAGTGTGTTGCGGAACATCCAGGACGTCCTGGCGGTAGGTTTCCAGGCTGGAAATCGTCTGCCAAAGACCGTCGCCTACCTTCATGACTTGGCTGTTTTCGGTGAACCGCACATTGGCGGTTACCGGGAGCGCGTTCGGGTTGTGAGCGACCATTGCGGCAAGATATTGGGTGATGAAGCCGCGCAGGCAGTCGCGGTTACAGGTTTTTGCGGCAGCAGGGTGAGCCGACAGTAGTAATCCCGCCAGCATCACGGTGCGAGCGACGAAGTTGAAAGTTTGAGAGATAAGCGAAATTTTCACGGCCGTACCTGTGATCGTGGGCGAGTCTACCACAGGGAAGCGCAGGCCAAAACTCGTCGGGGCTGCGGTGAAATCGGATTGCTAGAGGCGAGCCATGCCGTTTTTGTCAAAGCCAACGACGACGCGACCGCCAGCCACGACGACGGGCCGGCGGATGAGACCCGGGTCCTTGGACATCCAGGAGACGGCTTGGCGGCGGGAGGGCGGCTTGTCGTCCATGCCTTGTTGTTGGAAAGTTTTGGAGCGAGGGTTGAGGAAATCTTCGTGATCGCGCCTGCCAATCAACTTTTCCAATTCCGTGGCGCTTAGCCGATTTTTCTGCAGGTCGCGAACGTCGAGCTTGAATCCGCGCCTTTTCATGAAGGAGCGCGCCTTGCGGCAGGTGGCGCACGTAGCGAATTCGAAGAATTTGGCGGTCTTGGCGGGCTTCTTGGCGCGACCGGCGGATTTGCGCGCAACTCCTTTTGCCCGGGCGCTTTTTTTTGCGGTCGGCATGTGCTCTCCTCGTGCAGACGTAAGTCCGACAGGAGCGGCCACAATATAACGGATTTGTTACAGCGGCGTTAAAAGCCGATTTTGCGAAGTGGCGGCGAAATTATTGCTGCGGGTGATTGATCATGAAGGTGGACATGTGCTCGAAGAATGCGCGAAGGAGTTGCTCCACGTCGGTGGGGAGCGCGGCATCGGCTAGTGCCTTGCCCATCAGATGCATCCAGCGGTCGCGGGCGGCCTGATCGATTTGGAAGGGAAAATGGCGGGCGCGAAGGCGGGGATGTCCCCGTTCCTCGATGTATTTTTGCGGGCCTCCGAAACGATAGATCAAGAAATCACGAAGACGCTGCTCGGCGTCTTGAAGTTCGTCACGCGGATACATGGCGCCCAGAATATCGTCGTGCGGGACCTGGCGGTAGAAGGCCGCGACCAGGCGCGTGAAGCCTTCCTCTCCGATGATTGAATAAATGGCCGTTTCTTCCATGAGTGAGTTGCGCCAGTTTAGCATTTTGCAATGGGCGCGGGTTCGTGGAGGGCGATGAGTGAGCGCCGGCGGAGCTGACAGCGAAGAGAGATTCTTCGACTGCGTGTCCCGCCGCTTCGCAAAAAAAAACGCGGGACACTCCGCGGCACGCGGGTGATTTTGAAGATGATTGGGAGTCGAATTGCGCGTAGGTGGATGGCAAAATGGGATTGCTGTGAGCGCTGAGAACACCTCGGAGAAAGGCGGCCTGCCCGCTGGTCCCGCGAAGAAGAGCGGGGGGATTTCCCACGCTTGGCGGGCACTGCGGCATCGAAACTTCCGGCTGTACTACGGCGGCCAGACCATTTCGCTGATCGGGACATGGATGACGCGGCTGGCAACGAGCTGGCTGGTTTACCGGTTGACCGGTTCCGCGCTGCTGCTGGGAGTGGTGGGGTTTGCGGGGCAGATACCGACGTTTCTGCTGGCGCCGTTTGCTGGCGTGTGGATCGACCGGCTGAACAGGCGCAAGGTTCTGGTGATTACGCAGATTTTAGCGATGCTGCAATCGCTCGCGCTGGCCGTCCTCACGCTTACGAAGCACATCACCGTGCAAGAAATTATCTGGCTCGGCGCATTCCAAGGCGCGATCAATGCGTTTGACATGCCGGGGCGCCAAGCGTTCCTGGTGCAAATGGTGGAGGACAAGGCAGACCTCGGGAATGCGATCGCGCTGAATTCGTCGATGGTGAACATGGCGCGGCTTGTTGGGCCTTCGCTCGCGGGGGCCGTCATTGCGGTTTCCGGGGAGGGCTACTGCTTCCTGATTGACGGGATCAGCTACATTGCGGTGATCGCGTCGCTGCTGGCGATGAGGATAGATGCCAAGACCATCGAGCGGAGCGCGCATTCGGTGCTCACGCAATTGAAGGAAGGCTGGACATACGTATCCGGGTTTGCGCCGATTCGCACCATTTTGCTTTTGTTTGCAATCGTGAGCTTGATGGGCTGGCCGTTCACAGTGCTGATGCCGATTTTTGCCGCGAAGGTTTTGAAGGGGGGGCCGCATACACTGGGCTTTCTGATGGCGGCGATGGGTGTGGGCGCGCTGGTTTCGGCTGTATCGCTCGCGGTGCGAAGAACGGTGTTGGGACTTGGAAGGATGATTCCGCTTTCCGCCGGAGCATTCGGAATCGGCCTGATCTTTTTTGGGCTATCGCGAAACCTGTGGATATCGCTGGCGCTGATGCTGGTGTGCGGTTTTGGACTGATGCAACAAATGGCCGCGAGCAACACCATCATTCAAACGATTGTCGAGGAAAGCAAAAGAGGCCGGGTGATGAGTTTTTATACCATGGCGTTCGTGGGCATGGCTCCGTTCGGGAGCTTGCTGGCGGGCAGCCTGGCCAACTTGATCGGCGCGCCGAAGACGGTGATGCTAACAGGGGCGTGCTGCGTGGCTGGAGCGATTTGGTTCGCTTCGCACCTGCGAATGATAAGAAGGCTTATTAGGCCAATCTACATGGATCTGGGAATACTGCCGCCAGCCGACGCCGTCATCCAGGACAGCGTGGCGCACTGAGACCGCTTGCCACGACAGGGGAAGAAGTCGCACTCCGAGGATATGGACAAAATCCTTACACGGAGGGTCGAAATCGCGCAAGTACTTGTTGGTGTAAAGAAAAATCATCCACGGTGGAAGCCGGATTTAGCCCACTTTGCGACGAGATTTCTTTGGGGGCTCGGCTGCGGCCACGGGCTGTTCGGCCTTACCGGTCTTAGGGACCACGCGCAGCAGGGTCTTCTTCTCGCCTTGCGAAGGCTTTTGCGCCAGGCTTTGCTTTAGCGCGGCCATCAGGTCGGCGGGAGCTGTCTGCACGATTGGCGCAGTCACGACAACGTCCTGCCCCTGGGCCTTGGCTTCAATCAGCGTTCGCAACCCCTCCTGATAGGCGTCGTGATATTTCTCCGGCTGGAAGGGCGCTGCCAGGCTTTCGATTAGTTGGGAAGCGAGAGAGCGCTCGAGGTCCTTGATCTCGAATTTGTCCGAGCCGGCTTCGGCGGGCTGGCGAATTTCATTGGTGTAGAACATGGTGTGAAGCGTCAATCCGTTTTTACGCGCGCGGATGATGACGATGTACTCGCGGTTATGCATGGTTACTTTGGCGATTCCAGCGTAGCCGGACTTCTGCATCGCTTCGAGCAGCAGTTTGTAGCCCTTCGCGCCAGCTGGTTCGGGCGTGGCGTAATAGGAAGCGTCGAAGTAGAGCGGATCGATTTCGTCGAGCTTCACGAATTCCAGAATTTCCATCACGCGGGCGGATTCAGGCTCGATCTTGTCGATTTCTTCTTCGGTGAAGAGGAGATATTGGTCCTTTTCGTACTCGTAACCTTTCTCGATTTCGCTGCGCTCTACGTTGCGATTGCAAGTGGGGCAAAAGAGCGGCTGCTTCAGGCGCGAATGGCAGACCTTGTGGAGCTGATTGAAGCTGATGCGCTCGGTGCGAGCGGCAGGGGACAACTGTATGGGTATGGCAACCAAGCCGAACGAGAGTGAACCCTTCCAGGTAGCAGGCATTTGCTCCCCCCTTCGCCAGAGCGAGGAGTGAATGGTACGACGGCATTTGCGAGCGAACAACCAAAGAAATGGTTGTGCGCCTTTAGCGATAGGCGAATACAAAGCGAATCTCTGGTTATTCGTCGGCGGGTGGGTCGGGAAAGGCGAAGGCGGGGAGGGTGCCTTCGTGTTCGCGCATAGCCAGGCGAAGTTCGGCGCGAATGACGTCCGAGGAAAATCCGGCGCGGAGAAGACTGCGATGCAGAGAGGCTAGCTTGCGCTGATCGAGTCCGCCACGGAAGTGCGAAAGGTGGCGCTTGAGGCGCGCACGAACGGATGAGGCTTCGTCGGTTTCCGCGAAGACGGCGTCGAGAGCCGCGTCGATGTGGTGGTCAGGAACGCCGCGGGCGCGGAGTTCGCGAGCGATGCGAAAACGTCCCTGGCGGCGTGAAGTGGCGTGCTGGCGGGCGTAGTCGAGAGCGTAGCGGGCATCGTCGAGGTAATTTTGTTCGCGGAGGCGGGCGACTACGCGATCAATGTGATTTTTGGTTTCGGAGCGGCGTCCTAGATATTCGCGCAATTCGTGGATGGAGTGCGCGCGGCGCATGAGGGCGCGAAGGGCGGAGGCGTAAAGCTCTCCTTCGGATGAAAGTTTGCGGGTAGGGGAATGAGAACGCACGCGGAGAGCATAACAGGGGCCGAGAACTGGCGACAGGAATACTGGGATCTATACTTGCAGGACAAAATTCTAGCGTTTGCCGAGGCGGTCGAATTCAGCCATGGAGCGTTCCATTTCCTCGCGAGCGGAATCGGCGGAGGAGCGGATGCCCTGGACGCGAAGGTGGAAGTCGTCCGGATTCGAGGCGCGCATGAGGGCTTCCTCGAGGGTAATAAGGCTGCGTGAATACAGATCGAAGAGCGATTGATCGAATGTCTGCATGCCGTATTGGCTGGTGCCGGCGGCGATGGCGTCGCGAATCATGCGCGTTTTATCGGGATTGATGATGCAATCGCGGATGTAGCCGGTAGTGATCATCACTTCGACGGCCGGTACGCGTCCTTGGCCGTCGCTTCGGCGAACAAGGCGCTGACTGATGACGGCCTTGAGCGTGGATGCAAGCTGCAGGCGGATTTGCTTTTGCTCGGGCGGCGGAAAGACAGCGATGATGCGTTGAATCGTTTCCGTTGCGTCGAGCGTGTGCAAAGTTGAAAGAACGAGGTGGCCGGTTTCGGCCGCGAGCAAGGCCGTGGAAATAGTTTCAAGGTCGCGCATTTCGCCGACGAGGACGACGTCCGGGTCTTGGCGGAGCGCAGCGCGCAGCGCGGTGGAAAACGAGGCGGTGTCAACCTCGACTTCGCGCTGGTTGATAAAGCCCTTTTTGTCGCGGTGCAGATATTCGATAGGATCTTCGATGGTGATGATGTGCTCGGCGCGCAGAGAATTGATGCGGTCGATTAGCGCGGCAAGGGTGGTGGATTTTCCGGAACCGGTGGTGCCGGTGGTGAGAATGAGGCCGCGCTGCTCCTCGCAGACCTGGCTGAGAATGTGCGGCAGCTCAAGCTCTTCGATGGTGCGAATTTTCGTTGGAATCACGCGCAGAACCATGCCGACGTTGCCGCGCTGTTGGAAGACGTTGACGCGGAAGCGCCCGAGGCCGGCCACTCCGTAGGCCATATCCAGCTCCGCCGTCTCCTTGAATTTTTGCTTTTGACGGTTGGTCATCATGCTAAAGGCCATGGAGAGCATCTCTTCGGGCGTGATTCGGGGGACGTCGCCGAGGCCGTTGAGAAGCCCGTCAATGCGAAGATAGGGATGATTGCCGACCTTCAAATGCAGGTCGGAGGCCCTGGTATCGACTGCACGGCGCAAGAGATCGTCAATGTTGATGGCCATAGCAATAACCCCGTTGGAATGCCCGCTGAAGCCAAGCTAGCATGCGTCTAGGACTCGATCAATGCGACTGAAGGACAGGATTTCTAGGTGCGCAACGCCTCGAAAGAGCCTGCGAGGGCTAGACTGCGGGTGGTTAGGAGGGTCGCCTGTCGATTGGGAAAAGGCGCCCATAGAGAAACGCCGCTATGATGCCGCCAAAAAGGGTGCCAACCCAGTAGACGCCTTGATTTTGCCAGTGAGGGCCGGCCAGCGCCGGACCAAAGGCTCGAGCAGGGTTCATCGCGGCTCCGGTGAACGGACCGCCGAAGAGAGCGCCCACGACAATCATTAGGCCAACTGCGAAGCCTGCGACGTGGCGCGGAGCGCCGTCCAGATCGTCGCCGGCAGTGGCAAATACGACGAAGACAACGAAGAACGTCAAAACGGCCTCGAGCGCCATGGCGTGCAAGCGAGTGAAATCCTGTGCGAGAACGGGAGCGCCGAGCGCGACGGGCCGCCAGGTTGTTTCCGGAATGATAATTTTGATCAGATAGGCGGCGGCACCCGCAGCCAATAATTGAACGATCGAATAGGCGATGGCTTGGAAGGTACCGAAGCGCTTGACAACCCAGAAGCCAATCGTGACAGAGGGATTGAAGTGGCCTCCGGAAACGTGGCCCAGCGCCGTAATCATGGCGGCATAAGCCAGCCCGTACGCCGCGGCGATTCCCAGGGCGCCGATTCTGCTTTGCGACGCGGCGCCAAGATATTGATCCGCGCAGACGGAGCCGACGGCGATGAAGATGATGGTAAAGGTACCGATAAATTCGGCGGCGAGTTTCTGGGGAAGGCTGTACACGAAATTCCTTTGCAGGCAAAGGGCGCGACTGCCCGTACAAGGCAGTTGCTTTCAGACGCGCGGATTCTACTCGATTACAGAAGAGGGGTCAAAAATCCAGTGATGCTTAGCGAACGGCGACGCCGTTGGCAATGCCTACCGGCGAAAGCCAGCCGTGGCGATCGGGTACTTTGCCGCTAGTGATTGAGAAGAATGCGTCCTGAATTCGCTTGGTGATGGGGCCGCGCGCGCCGGCGCCAACCTTGATGCGATCAATCGAACGGATTGGCGTGATTTCGGCGGCAGTGCCGGAAAAGAAAACTTCATCGGCAATATAGAGCGTCTCGCGGGGAAGCATCTGCTCGGTGACGGAAATTCCAGCCTCGCGACAAAGAGTGAGCACGGAATCCCGGGTGATGCCTGGCAGAGCGGAGTTGGCGAGCGGCGGCGTATGAATCGCGCCGTTCATCACCACGAAAATATTTTCGCCCGACCCTTCGCTGACGTAGCCGTTCACGTCGAGCGCAATGCCCTCCGAATATCCGTTGGCCTTGGCTTCCATGCGGATGAGCTGCGAGTTCATGTAGTTCGCCGCGGCCTTGGCCATTTGCGGCAGTGTATTGGGAGCGGCGCGATTCCAGGAACTGACGCAGACGTCCACACCGCTGCGCAGCGCTTCCTCGCCGAGATATTCGCCCCACTCCCAGCACGCAAAGTAGACGTCGATCGGGCAATTCTGCGGGTCCACGCCGGCATCCCCATAGCCGCGGAGCACGATGGGCCGCACGTAGCAAGCGCTGACTTTATTCTCGCGAACCAGATCGAGACTGGCTTGGCAGAGAGCGTCCAGCGAAAAAGGAACATCCATGCGATAGATATGCGCGGAATTCAGCAGACGCTGCATGTGCTCGCGGAGGCGGAAAATCGCGGGTCCCTGGGCGGTGTTGTAACAGCGAACACCCTCAAAGACAGCGGAGCCGTAGCTGACAACATGCGAGAGCACGTGAATGGTGGCTTGGTCCCAGGGAATGAATTTGCCGTTACACCAAATCTTTTCGGTCTTGGGAAAGCTCATCGCGTCTCTCCGGAGTCTCAATCGGGCTCTATATTGCGAGCTACTAGGCGAAATTATAGCACACGGGTTTTAGCGTCGAGGGAACCTGCTGCGCGTAAAGTGCGCGGTCGCGGCGGCCAATTTGGCTGTCCGCATTTCGAGACGACGAACGAAATAAACGAAGCGGCATCTTTCGCGGCGTGCGGGCGCTGCGCTTGCTATACTGTGAGCCCGAGATGGGTTCCCGGTCATTACGGCGGATGCTGATTTGTGTGTGCTCTCTCGCCGGTCTGTTCCTCGCCTTTCCCGCGCGAGCGGTGGCCCCAGTTCCAGTGGTTCCAAAGGACGATTCGACGTCGGAAACCGTCACGCGGCTCCAGATCGACGGCGAAATCGAGCCAGTGCTTGCCGAATACCTTGTAAACGGAATCGAGCAAGCGGCTCGCGACCATTCCAGCCTGGTTTTAATCACGATGAATACGCCGGGCGGTCTGGACACGTCCATGCGGCAAATCATTCAGGCTATTCTACGTTCGCCCGTGCCTGTTGTTACCTACGTGTATCCGACGGGTTCGCGCGCGGCTTCGGCAGGATTTTTCATTTTGCTTTCGGCCGATATCGCGGCTATGTCGCCGGGAACCGACACTGGCGCGGCATCACCGATCATGGAAGTTGCGGGGCAGACGGTTCAAATTGACGAAACGCTCCGCAAAAAGATTCTCAATGAAGCAACAGCGTACTTGCGCAGTTACGTGAGCAAGCGCGGACGCAATGTGGCGCTCGCGGCGACGGCAGTAACCGACGCGAAAGCGTTCAGCGAGCAGGAAGCGTTGGATGGCAAGCTGATCGATATTGAGGCTTCCTCTCCTGAACAGTTGCTATCGGAACTCAATGGGCGGACGATCACGCGCTTCGATGGATCGACCATGCAACTCGCGCTCTCGCATCCGGTAATCGTCACTCGTGAAATGACGGGACGCGAGAAGTTTCTCTCGCGCATCGTGGAGCCGGACGCTTTCTTCATTTTGCTGATTATCGGCGTGCTGGGGCTCTACACAGAGTTCACCCATCCGGGCATGTTCGCGCCGGGAGTGATTGGCGGAATCGCGATCTTGTTGGCACTTTTCGCGATGCACATGCTTCCCGTTAGCTTCACGGGGCTTCTCCTCATCGTGCTGGCGTTGGGTTTGTTTGTGCTGGAGGCCAAATTCCCGACGCATGGCGTGCTCGGCGTGGGCGGCGTAGTCTCCATGATCCTCGGAGCGCTGATGCTGGTAAAGTCTCCGATGACGGGCATGGGGGTCAGCTTGGGTACGGCACTTGGGGTGGCCATTCCGTTCGCTGTGATCGTGATCATCCTGATGAAGGCTGTCTTGCGTTCGCGGACCTGGAAGACGAAGACCGGCAGGGAAGAGCTTCTTGGCGAAGAAGGCGAGGTCACCGAACCGGTCGGTCCAGATGCGGGAATGGTGCGCGTTCACGGGGAGTTGTGGCGGGCGGCGACGCAGGCGGGCCAGCAAATTCCGCGGGGCGCTCACGTAAAAGTGAGAGCGGTGAACGGGCTGACCCTGACAGTCGAAGAGACCAAGGCATAGAATTCTTCTGAAAAAGTTTTCTGATCGACTTTTTCCCAGCACAGATCAGAGGAGGCCGTGATGGACTTGAATTTCGTTACGCTCTTGGGCATGGCTGCTGTGGTTATTTTTCTTTTTTGGATTTTCAATTCCATATACGTGATCAAGGAATGGGAGCGCGGTGTGGTGTTGCGCCTGGGGCGGATGTTGCCGGAGGCCAAAGGCGCCGGACTGCAGCTGGTCCTCTATCCGATCGACAAGCTAACGCGCATCTCCCTGCGAATCGAAACGCTGGATGTGCCGCCGCAAGATGTGATCACGCGCGACAACGTGTCGGTAAAGGTGAACGCGGTTTGCTACTTCCGGGTCATCGACGCGAACATGGCGCTTTCGCAGGTGCAAAACTATCTGTACGCCACCTCGCAACTCGCACAGACTACGCTCCGCAGCCTTGTAGGCCAGTTCGAATTAGACTCCATCCTCTCCGAGCGCGAAAAGGTAAACTCCAGGTTGCAACAAATCCTTGACCAGGATACGGAGCCTTGGGGTATCAAGGTAACGAAGGTTGAGGTCAAGCAAGTCGACATTCCGGAGAATATGCAGCGCGCCATCGCCAGGCAAGCGGAGGCGGAACGCGAACGCCGGGCCAAAATTATTCATGCCGAAGGCGAATTCGAGGCCTCCGCGAAACTAGCCGAAGCGGCGGGAGTTTTGGAAAAGGAGCCGGTTTCGATTCAGTTGCGGTATCTGCAGACGCTCACGGAAATTGGCGTGGAGAAAAACACCACGGTGATCTTTCCGCTGCCGATCGACATGATTTCGCAGTGGATGAAGTCTGTGGGAGGGAGCAAGTAGCGCATGTCTGGTGGAGGAAAACGCGGTGACCGCGTGCTCGAAAGCCGGCACCTAATCGTTCTGTTTCTCGGCATCGTCCTGCTATGCGGCGTTTTCTTCACGCTTGGATATGTAATCGGCCACAATCAATACGACGGGGCGGTACACGCGGCGGAAGCGCCCGAAGCGAGCGCACCGATCCCCCATAAAGCGTCGAAGCCTGCTGCTTCCGATAGCACTTCCGCCACAACGCCGGGACCGTCTAACAGCGAATGGGACTTTTACTCAAAGAACGCTAGCAACCACTTGGAGCCGGCCGAGAAGCCTTCGTCGCCCGCGGTTCCGACTGCCGCACCGGCCAACAAGGAAACTGCAGCGCCTCCAGCGGTGACGGAAAGCGCTAAGGCTATCCCCGTATCCGCTCGCTTTCAGCCTCCGAGAATGCTGAAAGGTTCAGTGGTGCTCCAAGTCGCAGCCGTGACGCACCAAAGCGACGCGGTGGCAATGGCCGACGCGTTGCAGCGAAAGAAATTTTCCGCCTACGTTCTCGCGCCATCCGGCGATAATTTTTACCGCGTGCAAGTCGGGCCGTATCGGGATCAGCGAAGCGCCGAAGCCGCAAAGAACGCGCTTGAGCGTGCCGGTTTCAAGTCTATTATCAAACGCTGAATGACCCCTCTGAAATGAATTGGCCCTGGCACACGCGGGTGTTGCTCGCGCTTGCGAGCGGCCTGGCACTGGCGCTTTCCTTTCCCAACTTTAATTTGTCGCTGCTGGCGTGGATCTCAATTGCGCTGCTGGTCCTTGCTTCTTATCGGGCCCGGCCAGCGGTTGCGCCGCTGTACGGTTTTCTTCACGCGTTGGTTTTCTATCCTGTGTGCCTCACCTGGATCGATGTAGTGGTTCGCCAGTATGGCGATGTACCTTCGTTGACCGCCGCCGGACTCCTTGCGCTGATCGCTATCGCCGGCGGAATCATTCTGGCGCTGTTTTCGCTGGGGATCGCGCTGGCGTCGCGCAAGAACGCAGCGCTGGCCTGCGTCGTTGCGCCTTGCTTGTGGGTAACGCTCGAATTCGCGCGTGCTCATCTGCCGATCATCGGATTTCCTTGGAACCTGGCTGGTTACGCAGCAAGCGGCAGCTTGGGGCTGCTTCAATTCGCCAGCGTAACCGGAATTTACGGCCTGAGCTTCCTGGTAGCTGGCTATGGCTCGCTACTTGCGTACGCAATCATTTCGGGGCGGCAGCGCGCGTGGAAGATTCTGATTTCCGTGGCCGCCGGACTGGTTTTTGTGGTTCTTGGTGGAAGCCGCCTTGTCCCCTCGGCGAAGCCGCGCTACGTCGCCCACTTGGTCCAGACGAATTTTCCGCAATCGTACGAGTATCCCCCCGATTGGATACCCACGCATGCGCGCGATCTGGACCAATTGGAGCGCATCAGCGTCGATGCGGCGACGAAAGAGCCGGGACTGATCGTGTGGCCTGAGGTTCCCGCACCCTTCAGCTTGGAAGACCCTGCGTTTCGCAACCGCGCCCAGCGAATTGCGCGCGAGGCGGGCAGCGATTTCCTGGTGGGCGTCGAGGACTGGAAAAAGGACGCGTCAGGCAAGTGGATCGCGACGAACAGCGCGGTGCTGTTAAATCCATCAGGTCAGCGCATCTTTACATATGACAAGATTCACTTGGTCCCATTCGGCGAGTATGTTCCGCTGCGCAAATGGCTCACGTTCGCAGGGAAACTGACGGCCGATATCGGCGATTTCACGGCGGGCACCGTCTATCGTGTGGGCAAACTTCCGGGTGGAACTTTCGGCGCGTTCATCTGCTACGAGGCAATTTTCCCCAACGAGGTGCGGCGATTTACCGCCAACGGCGCCGAGATGCTGATCAATATGTCGAATGACGGCTGGTTTGGGCGCTCATCCGCGCCCGCGCAGCACCTAATGATGGCGCGTGTGCGGGCAGTCGAAAATCGGCGCTGGCTGCTGCGATGCACGAACAATGGATTCACGGTCGCGGTAGATCCCTACGGCCGGATTGTCGCCAGGCTTCCAACGGATATTCGCGGCGAGCTCGATGCTCCTTACGATTTTCGCAGCGGGCTGACGCCCTATGCCCGATTCGGCGACTGGTTCGCATGGCTGTGTTTAGTTGCGTCGGTAGTGCTTCTGGCGATCGCCCTTGTACCGCTGGCACCGGATCGCGGTCACTAAGTGTTTGGAGCAGGCCGCCGTTCGACGAAAGCGCGGCGCCGCGAAGAAGCAGCAGTTTCGATTTTCCATTTTCCAATTTCCTGTGTAGGATTTGAACATGGCTGAGCATATCGAAGACCTCGAACAACGCTACGCCGAGCTTCAGAAACGTATTGGGCTCGTGCGGAGCTATCTTTGACGCCGAATCCGCCCGCAAGCAGATTGCTGAACTGGAAGTAAGAATCAACGCTCCGGATTTCTGGCAGGACCAGGAAAAGGCCCAAGCGCTCTTGCAGCAGCGCAAGCAGCTCGAAGAGCGCGCCAACGGGGAGAGTGCGCTCGAGAGCAAGGCCAGCGACCTCGACACCTATTTTCACCTGGCACATGAAGAATCGAATAGCCAGCAGCGGGAAGCGCTTCTCGAGGATATTGCCAAGGAATTGGCTGCAGCGGATGCATGTGTCTCCGATCTCGAGACGAAAACACTGCTCGCGGGCGAAAGCGATCCGCTGAATGCCCTCGTAACCATCAAGCCCGGCGCCGGAGGCGTTGAATCGCAGGACTGGGCTGAGATGCTCCTGCGCATGTACCTTCGGTGGGCGGAACAAAAAGGCTTTCAGGCGACCGTGATTGATTCCTCCCCCGGCGAAGAAGCGGGCATTAAGTCGGCCACCGTGGAAATCAATGGCGAAAACGCCTACGGGATGCTCGCGGGAGAAAGCGGCGTGCACCGATTGGTGCGCATTTCGCCATTCGACCAGCAGGCGCGCCGGCATACATCGTTCGCATCAGTTTTCGTAATTCCGGAAATCGATGACCGCATCGAGATCGTCGTCAAGCCCGAGGACCTACGGATCGACACATTCCGCGCGGGCGGCCACGGCGGGCAAAACGTGAATAAAGTGGAATCAGCCGTTCGCTTCACGCACTTGCCGACGGGCATCGTTGTCCAATGCCAAAACGAGCGGAGCCAGCACAAGAACCGCGAGATCGCGATGAGGGTTCTACGTTCGCGCCTGTACGAACTGGAACTCGAAAAGCGCCGCGGAGATATGCGCAAGCTCGATGCCACGAAGTCTGACATTAGCTTCGGCAGCCAGATACGCTCCTACGTGATGCAGCCCTACCAAATGATCAAGGACCACCGCACAAAGCTCGAGCGCGGCGACATCCAAAAGGTGCTCGACGGCGATATCGACCCGTTCATTCGCGCGTATCTCCTTTACCGTCGGGATGTTGAACAAGTAGCGCCGAAATAGCTAGCCGGTTCCTGGCGCGCTTTTCGGCCATCCTATATGCCATTTAGCCTCGATTTAAGCGTTTTAGGCACAGAACATTGACAGCGTGATTCATCGCATGCTAGCGTTCGAAAGTTAGCCTGGAAAGCGCACTATAATTCGCAATATTGCCGTCATTCCGCTGGAGGACACTGCTTTGGCACACGACGAGAAATTCCTGTTTACCTCAGAGTCTGTTACCGAAGGGCACCCCGATAAAATAGCCGACGCCATTTCCGATGCGGTGCTCGATACCGTGATGGCCCATGATCCCATGGGCCGCGTAGGCTGCGAAACGCTGGTCACCACGGGGTTGGTAATCGTTGCCGGCGAAATCACCATCAAGAAGGAATTCGCCGGAGTCCTCGATTACCAGACCATTGTCCGCAAGGTGATCGATGAAATTGGCTACAACCGCGCCAAGTACGGTTTTGACGCCGAAACCTGTGGCGTCATGTCCGCTGTGAAAGGTCAATCGCCCGACATCGCCATGGGCGTTGACACTGGTGGCGCTGGAGATCAGGGCATGATGTTCGGTTACGCTTGCGACGAAACTCCCGAGCTGATGCCCATGCCCATCCAGCTAGCACACAAGCTCACTCACAAAATCGCTCAAGTTCGCAAACAGAACGAAGTTGACTTCTTCCGCCCCGACGCCAAATCCCAAGTCTCCATCGAGTACAGTAAAGGCCGCCCGGTCAGAGTCGATACCGTCGTCATTTCGACGCAGCACAGCGACAAGGTTTCCAATAATGACCTGCGCGAAGCTGTGATCGAGAAAGTCATCAAGCCGGTGATTCCCGCCGAAATGTTCGATAAGACCACGAAAATCCACGTCAATCCGACGGGCCGCTTCGTTACCGGCGGTCCCATGGGCGACGCAGGTCTCACGGGCCGCAAGATTATCGTGGATACGTATGGCGGCTATGGCCGCCACGGCGGTGGCGCGTTCTCGGGGAAAGATCCCTCGAAGGTTGACCGCTCCGCTTGCTATATGGCTCGCTACGTAGCGAAAAATTTGGTGGCGGCGGGGCTGGCCCGCAAGATCGAAGTGCAGTTCGCCTATGCCATTGGCGTAGCCGAGCCGGTCTCGGTGATGGCGGATACGTTCGGCACGGGAACGATTCCGGACTCGCAGATCACCGATCTGATTCGCGCTTTCTTCAAGCTGACGCCCAAAGCGATCATCGAAACGCTCGATCTCCGCAGACCCATTTACCGCCCGACCGCTGCGTACGGTCACTTCGGCCGGACCGGCCCGGGGTTCACCTGGGAGCGCACAGATAAGGCAGACGCCATCCGCAAAGAGGCGGCGTCGCAAACTCCGGTGGCCGCGGCGCGTAGTTGAGCGCCGGCCTCGGGGTGGCGCGAGTGGGTGCGGCAGGCAGCCTTTCTCGCCGTCAGCCTACCCGCATCTAAACGAATTTCTAGTTAGCAATTAAACCAAAGGAGTATCTAGTGGAGACAGCGACGAAGGTAACCGGCCACGTAAAGGACCTGTCCCTTGCCGAAGCGGGGAAGCGCAGGATCGAATGGGCCAACCAGCACATGCCCGTTCTGCAGTTGATTCGCAAGAGATTCATCAAGGAGCAGCCGCTGAAGGGCATTCGCATGGCGGCGTGCTTGCACGTCACCACGGAAACGGCCAACCTCGCCATCACGCTGCGTGATGGCGGCGCCGACCTCGTTATCTGTGGCTCGAATCCTCTTTCCACACAGGACGAAACGGCTGCCGCGCTCGTGAAGGAATACGGCATCCCCACGTACGCGATCAAGGGCGAGGATCACGATACGTATTACTCCCACATCAGCTCCGCTCTCGACCACAAGCCGCAGATCACCATGGACGATGGCGCCGATCTCGTCACTCAGCTCCTAACCAAGCGCACTGACCAGATCAAAGGCGTCATCGGCGGCACCGAAGAAACCACCACCGGCGTCATCCGCTTGCGCGCGATGGCCAAGGACGGCACGCTGAAGTTCCCGGTGATCGCGGTGAACGACGCGCTTACCAAGCATTTCTTTGACAATCGCTATGGCACCGGGCAATCAACACTCGACGGCATCATCCGCGCCACCAACCTGCTGCTCGCCGGTCTGAAGCTCGTCGTCGCAGGCTATGGCTGGTGCGGACGGGGCGTGGCCATGCGTGCCAAGGGCCACGGCGCCGATGTGATCGTCACCGAAATCGATCCCACGAAGGCCATCGAGGCCGTGATGGATGGTTTCCGCGTGATGCCCATGAACGAAGCGGCCAAGATTGGAGATATTTTCGTCACCGTCACCGGCAATAAGTCCGTTCTTGCGCATGAACACTTCGAGGCAATGAAGGATGGAGCGGTGGTCTGCAATTCCGGCCACTTCAACGTCGAAATCGATATCCCGGCGCTCGAAAGGCTCTCCAGCGCGAGAAGGGAAGCTCGTCCGTTCGTCGAGGAGTTCCTGATGAAGGACGGTCGCCGCCTCTATCTTCTCGGCGAGGGACGCCTGATCAATCTCGCCGCAGCGGAAGGTCACCCCGCTTCTGTGATGGACATGAGCTTTGCGAACCAGGCGCTCTCGGCCGAGTACATGGTCAAGAATGCCAAGGATCTCAAGCCGCAGGTTTATTCAGTCCCGGAGCACCTCGATAGGCAGATCGCCAAGCTGAAGCTCGATTCCATGAATGTGCTTATCGACAAGTTGACGCCAGAGCAAGAGCACTACCTGGCGTCTTGGGACGAAGGTACCTAGACTTACAAGCTCGAGCATCGTCCGGGGGGCGCAGCACTGCCGCCCTCCGGGGAATCGTGGGCCGATTTTACCCGCTGAGTCCACACTCACCGTGGACGACTTTTCTTTACACCAACAAGTACTTGCGCTCGCGTGGACCTCTGCGGTAAAATATTTCTTGTATCCTCGTAGTGTGCCTTCACTCGGCGTTGCGCGGTCACGACGCCGCAGCTAGCGCCAGCAGTTCTACCGAAGACGTGAGTTGAATCGCGTTGTGCAATGTCCGGTAGAGGGGGCAGCGCATAGCATAGCTTCCGTGCACGCGCTCCACTGTCGCCCTGCTCTCTTCCGGGGCCGCCAAGCGCATCGCCACGTGAATGCGGCGGATCACGAGCACACGCTCCTCTGCTTCGACCTCCCCTGTTACGACCGCGGTCAGTCGTCCATTGCTGGCATCGATTTGGAGCGCTTCCAGCGCCCCTCCGAAGGTCCCCAGCATTCAACCGGCGGTTGCGGCAATCACATAGTCAATTGTCGATGAGTGTGATTCCGTCAACTTGGCTGGATCCATCTTGTAGTGTTCGGCGATGGCGCCATGCACGCTGAAAATAACGGGCTGGGCTTCCCCGGGCAGGTACGCGATGCGAATCGGTCCCCGCTTTCGTTCGATTCGTGCTTTCGACACATAGACCACGTCGCTCATAATGCCTCCATCTGGACTTTTCGGATGTCGCCAGTTTTGTGGGCGCATGAACAGGTTACACCGGGTTTCACGCGAAGCGTACATCCCGCTAGCGTCCGCAAAAGGCGGCCAGCATCCGTTGACGCCGGCTAACTTGGCTCCTCATCGAGACAATTTGCGAGGTCGCGATGTAAAATCCTCGCCCATGTTGCTGCGTCTCATCTCCATTGCTTTGATTTGCGCGCTTGCGCCGAGGGCGAGCCTGGGCTTGCCGGCTCGCGCCATGTCGCAAGCTGGCGCCCCGCCAACTTCGTCTACAACGGCGCCTGAGGCGTCGCACATTCGCTTCGAGGGTGAAATCCTACACGGTCAGATCTATGAGCATGATATCGGGCATGGCCTCGTGTTCCGCTTGACGCCCGCTACGTCGGACGAAGGCGGCGGCTGGGTTATCCAAATTCTGCCCGCGGTGGAACCCGCCGATGCAACGATCGAGTTCGCCGAGATCGCCACCCCTCCTTACCATGCCTACAACGACCGCTATCTTGCGGCGGCGTTCGGGTATTCGGCGAGAGAGGCAGTCCAAGTTACAGTGCGAAAGTTTTATTTCGTGCAATCCCTGGAGGACCAGAATCGGGCGGCGGATGTAGTGAATGCGACGCTGTATCCCGGCACCGCTTCCGAAGCCGAGAAAGTCCGCGCGGCGGATGAAGCGGTCAGCGTCAATCTCGGCCGGGGAGAGCTGCGCCTCATCGATTCCAAAATTACACCGGGCAAAGCCGGCGTCCCGGACACCATTGCGTATGTAAAATTCGAAGTTGTTTTGGATTTTTCACCCGGCTTTACCATGCGGCAGGTGCTGGCGCCGCGGGCCGAGCCCGCACGCCGGTAGTTGTGGCTATCGGTTCCCAGCGTGGGGTTGCTAAACTTCTTGGCTTCGGCTTTATTTTCATTGTGCAAAAGAGAATCCGCGAGGGTCGATCGACATGCGCGTTTGTGTGACCGGAGGCACGGGATTCATTGGCGGCGCATTGGTCGATCGCCTTTTGCGCGATGGCGCCTCCATTCGCGTGCTGGCCAGGCCGTCGCCGCGAGCCGACAAGTTGGCGGCGCGGGGCGTTGATGTCGTGAAAGGCGATTTGGCCGATTCCGCGGCGATTGAACGGGCTATTGAGGGGGCGGACGTCGTGTTCCACGCGGCGGCGCTTGTGGAGGGTAATTGGACCAAGGAAGGCTTCCTCACAACGAACTTGGGCGGCACCCAGTGGGTTTTCGAGGCGTGTATCCGCTACGGTGTACCGCACGTGGTCTACCTAAGCTCGATTGCCGTGTACGGCTTGATTCATAGGGGTGAGCGGATTGATGAACTTACGCCGTGGGATGAGTCGCCGGAAAAGCGCGACTCTTACGGGCAATCGAAAATTGAAGCGGAGCAATATGCGACGGCCATTGGCCTCAAGACGCGACTGGCCGTCACGATTCTGCGCCCGGGCGTCGTATACGGACCGGGGCGGCGCTTGCCGGTTGCGCTTCTGGGCTTCCAGGCGGGTAAGACTTGCGTCGTGTTTGGAAAGTGGAGTCTTCGCTTTCCGATTACGTATATCGATAATTTAGTTGATGCGATGGTGCTTGCTGCGGAAACAGGTGGCGGACTGCGAAAATACATCATCATTGATGACGACGATCTGACGCTGCGTCAATATCACGCAACGAAAGCCGCGATTGACAAGACCCGAACAATGTTCTGCCCCGGCTGGCTGGTTCTCGTGGGGCCAACGCTGTTGAACGGATTGACAAGGATCGTGCCGGTAGGCGGGGCAAAAGCGGCGATTTGGCAGCGTCAGGCCCAGCGCGCGCTGCAGGATCGATGGTATGACACTCGCCTTATCCGCAAGGAGCTTGGCTGGACGCCTCGGGTATCGTTACGGGAAGCTATCGAAAAGACCGCAAAATCTTCGAAATTATACGGGTGAAACGCCCCATCCGCTCAAGCTCTAAGATATTTCATGCTAAACTTTCGGGAGCAAGCCGCGAATTCCTTGCTCATAGGAAAATTATCGAAAAGCACTGCGGGAGGCGCTGAAGGCTTTTGTGATCGTTCAATACATCGTCCTGGGCATTGCCGCGATTCCCTTCATCTACTACCTTCTGGCGCTGTACAGCACCGCTAGATTCTTTTCCGCAACGAAACAGGCCCCGCCCAACACCGATTTTCTGCCCCCGATAAGCTGTCTGAAGCCTATTAAGGGTCTGGATGAAGAGGCGTACGAGAATTACGCGAGTTTTTGCCGCCAGGATTATCCTGAATACGAAATTGTTTTCTGCGTGGATCGAGACGATCCAGCGCTCCCGTTGCTCGAAAAGTTGGTCCGCGAATTTCCCGAGCGGAAAATCCGTCTGCTGTTCGGCTCCGGCCGCAATGCAATCAACGACAAGTGCGGCCGCCTTTACCGCCTGACCAACGAGGCCGCGTACGACATATTCGTCATCACCGACGGGGACGTGCGTGTGGGTCCGGATTATTTGAGAACCATAGTCTCGCCCTTCCGCGATCCAAATGTCGGAGCGGCCACATGTTTGTACGTGTCCACCGAGGAAACGAATTTCGTGCAGGAACTGCAATCTATCGGCATGATCTCGGACTTTTTTGCTCCCGTCATGATTGCGTGGCAACTGCACGATTTGAATGTGACGTTCGGCCAAACGATTGTCACCACGCGCAAAGCGGTGATGGCCTACGGCGGCTATCAGGTGCTCGAAAACCGCCCCGCGGACGACGTCTACGCCGGCCGTCTCGTCGCAGAGAAGGGATTTGAAGTAAAACTATTGCCGTACATCGTCCAGTCGGTGGCCGATTTCAAGTCCATGAGCGACCTGCTTCACAAACGCACCCGCTGGATGACTGTTCAGCGCCTCATGCGGCCTTGGGGCCACTTGGGGCTAATCTTCACCTTTGGATTGCCCTGGGCCCTGCTCGCCGTAGCCATACATCCGACTGCCGCGATCGCGATTGCGTATTTAGGCGGTTACGCAATCTGCCGGATAGCGATAACCTGGACGATTGGCGCGCATGGCATGAAGCAGTCTGGCCTGTGGAAGAAGATGCCTCTGATTCCACTCTGGGACGCAGTGGCCTTCGGAATGTGGCTCGCCAGCTTCGGGCGAAGGACAATTCGCTGGCGCGGCGTGGACTATTTCCTCCGCGATGGAAAGCTGGTCTCCGCCAAGCAGGCTGCAGCTTCGGCACAACCATGAAGGCAAAAGTTGCGGTGGCGGGCGCAGGGATTTACGGAGCAACCATCGCCATCCGCCTCGCCGAACAGGGACATCACGTGCGGCTCTTCGATCCGCTGGGAGTCCTGCGCGCCGCATCCGCGATTAATCAGTTTCGAATCCACTCCGGGTATCACTATCCCCGAAGTCAGGAAACCATCACTGAGACGCTGGAAGCCCGCGCCGAGTTCACCAAGGCGTTCGCACCCGCAATTGTGCGAAACAGCCGGCACTACTATGCGATTCCGCATGAAGGCTCGCAAACGCCGCCGGATTTGTTCGAGCAGGTGATGGCGAAATATAGCCTGGTGTGTAATCCCTGTCGTCCTGCGTGGATGAATTTCGATTTCATCGACAAGTGCTATGAGGTGGCCGAGCAGATTTACGACCCGGAAATATTGCGTGACCTGATCGAGCTCCGCATCAAGGACCTTGGTATCCCTCTCGACCAGCATGCGTTCACGGCCGAGATGCGACCGGATTACGATTTTGTGGTGTGGGCAACATACGGGCTGGGGCCCAGCCGAGGGCTTTTCAAGATCGCAAAATATCAAGTGGCCGAAAAAATTCTAATCGAGTTGCCACCGCACCTACGCGGGATTTCGCTGGTCGTGGTAGACGGGCCGTTTACCGCCTTCGATCCTTACGGAAGTTCAGAGCGTTCGCTTTTTGGTTCGGCCAAGAACACCAATCATTGGACGACCACGGATCCCAACCAAGCCGTTCCCGAGCCGTACGCGAGTCTTCTCAATGGCCCGAGCTTTGCGCCGGTCGACTTCAGCCGCTTCGATGCGATGAAAAATGATTCCGCGCTCGCCGTTCCCGCGTCGAAAGACGCTGTGTATCTCGGCTCGCGATTCACAATCCGCGTGGTGGAAAATAATCCCGCGCAGGATCGACGAACCCTGTACGTACAGGAGCCCGCGCCAGGTGAACTGCACATTTTTTCCGGCAAGGTCGTGGGCGCGGTGAAAGCCGCACGGATTGTTTGCGAAATAATCGGCGAAATGCAGCGACCCACTTCCGTGAATCGGACGTCAGGCCCGTCGTAGACGCTCGCCGTTAGCGCCGAGACTCCGAGATCGAAGGAGCGGGTGCGCCCAGTTGGCGGTGCCGATCGTTGCGCGCATTGCGCCAGTTGACTTGGGGCAGGAACAGTGACGCATCGATGCGATCGCGATAGTCGATGGCGATATTCAAAAGCGAATCAAGCAGTGAATCGGAAAGGTGATGAGGCTGCAAGCCGAGATCAATCAGTTTTGAATGTTTCGCGTTGTAGTAATGAGCTTCCGCTTCCACGCGAGGATCGGGAATGTGATCGATTTCAACTTTCAATCCCATTTTCTTTCCCGCCGCCTGCACCAGGCGAGCCAGGTCCAGCACTGAAAATTGTTCGGTGAATTGGTTAAACACACGGAACTCGCCGGCCGCCGCCGGATGCGCGCAGGCAATCTCGACGCATCGCACCGTATCTCGAATATCCAGGAATCCTCGCGTCTGCCCGCCCTTGCCGTAGACCGTCAGCGGATGCCCCACCGCAGCTTCCACGCAAAAGCGATTCAGCACCGTGCCGAATACTTCGTCGTAATCAAAACGATTGATCAGAGTCTCGTCGATAGCAGTTTCATCGGTCACGGTCCCGTACACCACGCCCTGATTCAAATCCGTGGCGCGCAGCTTCCACACCTTGCAGCAGAACATGATGTTGTGGCTGTCGTGCACTTTGGACAAATGATAGAAAGAGCCGGGCTGCTTGGGATAGGGCAACACGTCCTTCCGGCCGTTATGCTCGATCTCAATGTAGCCCTCTTCGATATCGATGTTCGGCGTGCCATATTCACCCATGGTGCCAAGCTTGACCAGGTGACAATCGGGAGCGAACTCGCGCAGGGCGAACAGCAGGTTCAAGGTCCCAATCACGTTATTCACCTGTGTGGACGCTGCGTGCCTGCGGTCAATCATGGAATAAGGCGCCGAACGTTGCTCGGCAAAATGGACCACGGCCTCCGGCTCGAATTCCTTAATTGTTTCAGACAGAAATTCGTAGTCGGTCACGTCGCCGATGCGGAGGTCGATGGTCTTGCCAGTATGCTCGTGCCAGGCTCGTAAGCGATCGGGCAGCGCACGGATGGGCGTCAAGGTCTGCACGCCGAGCTCGAAGTCCCACTGCCGGCGGATAAAGCTATCGACAATCGCCACCGAATGACCCTTCTGCGAGAGGTACAAGGCAGTTGCCCAGCCGCAGTAACCGTCGCCCCCCAGCACAGCAATCTTCATCGATCCTCCTCACGCGTCCGCAAAGGTTGCTTCAACGAGGATGGTGCCACTTTCTCCAATGGATTGTATCTCTTTAAGCTCAGGTATGGAATCCTGACCGCATCGTTTTCGCGCGGCCGTTTGCCGATCAAGCATCAATGGAACCGATTATCGAGCGTCGCGTCAATAAGCGAGCAAAACTCCGGCGATTGTAGGGCGTATTACAAACCAAAAGATCCTGCCGATGAGACGAGCCTGGGATTGTTTGACGTGTATATCTGATGAGGGTTGGCCGCTGGAACCTCACGCGCCACGCTAGCGTCCGGTCGCACCGGCTGTTCTCGGGGGTTCGGTTCGGTCGGCTTTAGCGCTGCGGCGGCCGCGCAGTTCGCGCACATTGTACACAGGCTTGTTCTGTGACTCGTAGTATGTCCGCGCCAGCAGTTCGCCGATCAGGCCGATGGCGATGAACTGGATTCCGCCCATCACCAGAGCCATGCCCAGAATCATCAGCGGGCCGTGGTTCGCGAGCAGTCCTTCGTCTAACAAAGCCTTGCGGGCAAAAACCCACAAGCCGATGCCGAAGCCGCCGCTGAGGCACGCAAGTCCCGCCAGACCGAACAGTTGAAGTGGTTTCGTCGAATAATCGAGTAGGAACTTCACGCTTACCAGATCGAGCAGCACGCGAATCGTGCGCGAGATGCCGTAATTCGATTTCCCGCTCTTGCGCGGGATATTCGTGATCGGCACTTCGGCCACGGACGCGCCAGCCCAACTCGCCAGTGCTGGGATGAAGCGGTGAAGTTCGCCATAAAGATGAATCTCGGAAAGAATTTCCCGACGATAGGCTTTGAATGTCGTACCGAAATCGTGCAGATCCACCCCGGAGAGCTTCGCCATAATCCGATTCGCGATCCGGCTGGGAAGTTGACGCGTGAGCCAATGGTCGGTGCGCTCGACGCGCCAACCACTCACGATGTCGTAGCCTTCCTTCATTTTCTCAATGAAGCGGGGGATTTCGGCGGGTTCGTGCTGAAGATCCCCGTCCATGGAAATGATAATCTCGCCCCGGGAATGGTCGAAGGCGGCCTTCAGCGCGGCCGTTTGGCCGAAGTTGCGGCGCAAGCGAACGACCGTAACGCGCTCGTCGTCATCGGCGATTTCCGACAGTATGCGGAAGGTGCCGTCGCGGCTGCCATCATCCACAAATACGATTTCGTATGGTTCGCCGATGGCGTCCATTACATCGATGATCTTGACGTAAAGCGGCGTCACGCTTTCCTGCTCGTTGTACAGGGGTACAACGACCGAATATAAAGGCGAACTTTCTTCCCAGCTCATAGGGCTAATTTTGCAAGTATATCAATCGGACCCGAGCCTGCGACAGGTTTTTCTGGCAGCCGCTACTTCGCCGGGTAAGCAGGCGACCCCGAGGGTGGGAGATTCGAGCACGCTAATACGTCGAGATATTAGGTTTTTCGAGAAGATGATTCGTCAGCAGAACCTTCCCGCCACTTTTGGCCACGGTCACCAGTTGAGCTGGTGCGACCAGCTCCTCGTAGCGGGGTAAGGCTGACGCGAACGTGAGCAGGTAATCGCGCCGCGGCCCCATCCACAGGCCCTTAAACTGTGAATCATCAATGAAAACCTGCGGTGCATCGGGTGCATTGGCGCCGTATTCCAAGTTCGCCTTGCGAGTGGAGAGAAGCAGCCCCGTGCGATTTGTGTAGAAAAAGACCGATGAAAACTGGTAGTAAAAACCTTCGGCCATCAATTGCCCTCCGGGCGCTCGCATCAACGCATTTGCGAGAGATCGCGATGACAAGTAGGGATCGAAGACCACCATAGCTTGCCTCGCCGCCTGAAAGAATATGACCATCATCAAGCCAGCGGCCCAAAAAGCGCGGTGAGCCTTCGCCCGAAACGTACCGATCACCCCCACAAGAAAGGCAATCCCGGCCATGACAAGCGGCACGCGAAGGTAAGCGAACGAGTCGAGGGTGAGATCTTCCATATGCCCTAGCGAAAGGGTGTAGGCCTGGGGATGGTGGCTCAGAGCGGAAGAAATGTCTCCGGGCGTTGCTACTCCATGAACATGGACGAGGATTGCGAAAACAGCCGCTGCCGCGCATGCGGAAATAACACAAAGGGTCCGTGTTCCCCATTTCACCCACGTGCCTCCCATCGCCATCGCCGAGCCGATTAAGAGCGCCAGGGCCGGATAAGCGGGCATGGAATAGTATTCTTGCGTGGTCGAAAATGTGAAAAAAACGAGAATAAAACCCGCCCAGCACAGCGCGAGCAAGCGCGTTTGCCCCGCGCGATCCACTGGCTTGAAGGAGAGCTTCGCAACCGCGGGGAAGTAGACGCTCCACGGGAACAGCCATACCAGATGAAAAATCCAAAAGTACAAGCGAGGGACGGTGTTGTAGTCGTGAGGGTACCGCAGATTTAAGAACCGTAAGAGCTGCTCGTTGATAAAGAAGAACCACAAGAATCCGTGGTATTGCCCCGGCCCGCTGTGCAATGTAAAAGCGAAATACGGAGGATTGCGGAGCGTTGCCAGGATGTGCCACGGTGCCGCAACCAGCAGCATGACCAACAAACCGCTGAAAGGATGCAGCCGCTTCCACGTTCGGGCGCAACATAGCTGTCGCGTCAGCAAAAGATATATGGCACCGGCGCCCAGCGGGAACACCACCGCGATCAAGCTCTTCAGCAACAGCCCGGCGCCCAAACTTGTGGCCATCAAAAAGGCCCAGAGGCCGGGACGCGGCTCGTCGCCATCGAGCGCGCGCAAGAAACCCCACATCGCAAGCGCCAGCGCCAAGGTGAGCATAACGTCCGGTATTAAAATCCTCGTGAATAGGAATAGACCCACGCACGTGGACATGCACAATCCGGCGTAAAGCCCGGCGCGTTTGCCAAAGGCCCAGGCACCGAACGCACTTGTCAGAAGGCACAGCGCAATCGCTGACAAAGCGATGGGAATACGCGCGGACCAATCGTGAACGCCGAATATCTTAAAGGAGACCGCCGTGATCCAGTACGAGAGTGGAGGCTTCTCGAGGTACGCGAGCCCGTCGATATGCGAAGTTACCCAGTCGCCGGAAGCCAGCATGTTGCGCGCGATCTGCGCCTGCACGGCGTCCACATCGTCCATCAAGGACGGCGGGGAGACAATGCAGCCGAGATACACAGCGCTGGCGAAGAGCAGGACCGCTAGGTAGCCGTGAGAACGCTTTCCGCCGCCCTTTGGCTCGGTTCGGAAAGCGGTTCCGTTTGAATCCGCCATTTCCTCATCCACAGGAACAAGATCATCAGACCCCAAAGGTGGTAGCCAAGATTGGCGCGCCTATCGAGGTGCGCGCTCACGGTTGCGTCGATCGCGCTCTTCTTGAAAAGTCCAGGGTGATCTGCCATTCCCTCGTTCAAGGCATTGACCATCAGGCCGCGCAGCGGGCCGCGCAGCCATTCATGCGATGGGACGTCTAGACCGGTTTTTTTCTTTGTCAGCACGGAAGTCGGCAGTTTGTCCTTCATCAACTCCTTGAGAATGACTTTTTGCCTCGCTCCCTCAATCTTGAAACTGGCTGGCAGTGACGCTGCGAATTCAACAATGCGATGATCCAGAAAAGGGGGTCGCACTTCGAGCCCATGAGCCATGCTCATGCGGTCCACTTTGTTCAGAATGTCGTCGGGGAGGAAATACTTTTGATCGAACCAGAGAGTTGCGGCCAGGCTGTTGTCGGTGTCGATCAAGCGCTCGCGCAGTGTCTGCAGAATACCGTGCAGCGAGTCGGGAAGTCGCGAGTGGAGCAAAGCCTTTTTCTGCGCGTCCGAAAAGGTGCCGTTCCAATAAACATGCGCCTGATCGGGCTGGAGCAAGCAGCCTTCGAGGAAACGCTTCAGCTTATACTCGATGCTGATTTTTTCGTCGGAAACCGGCCAGTGTCTCACAGCGGCCAGCGCCGCTCGAATGGCGGTGGATGGGAATTGGCGCGCGATTCCGGCCAAGTGGTTCGCGCGATATGTGAGGTAGCCGCCGAAGACTTCATCGGCGCCTTCTCCGCTCAGACACACGGTAACTTTCTTCTTGCTCATTTTTGAGAGGAACCAAACAGGCAGCGCCCCCGCGTCGGCTGTCGGCTCGTCGGAGTAGTACGCGAATTCCTCGATGGCGCCGGCAAGGTTTTCGCCCGGATTCAAGTCAAATTGTTCGTGATCCGTTCCATAGCGCGCGGCAACCTCGCGGATGTAGGGAGTTTCATCGAAGGCGCGGCCTCGAAATGAAATCGAAAGAGTTTTTAATTTGGAACCGGATGCCTTTGCGGCATAGTGAAGGATTGTTGAGGAATCGATTCCGCCGCTCAGCCATACGCCCAGCGGCACGTCCGATAATAGGTGTTCGCCTACGGCTTGCTCCAGTAGAGAATCCAGCTCCTCTTTTGCCGCGTTCATCGTAAGCTGCCGCGGCGGAACGAAAGGCAGATCCCAGTAAGCCTCCGAGTGAATCTCGCCTCCACACCATTCGAGCCAGAAGCCTGGAGAGAGCTTTTCTATTCCGTCCACCAACGTCCAGGGACATGGAACGTAATTCAGCGATAAGTAGCAACTAAGCCCAGCCATGCTCAACCGGCGGTCGATTTCCGGATGGATGAGGATGGCTTTCAGCTCTGAGCCGAAGAGCAAGTCTTTTCCTCGGCGCGCGATGTAAAGAGGCTTAATTCCCATCCGATCGCGGGCCAACACCAGGCGCTGTTTGGTTTCGTTCCACAGGGCAATCGCGAACATCCCTCGCAACTTGCGGAAGCAATTGGTATCCCATTCCAAGAAGGCGTGAAGCACCGTTTCCGTGTCCGCGCGGGAGTGAAATCGATGCCCCAGTTGTTCCAGTTCACCGCGCAATTCAAGGTGATTGTAAATCTCGCCGTTAAATACAATCACGGCATTGCCATCGTCCGATTTAATTGGCTGGTCGCCGGCCGCGAGATCGATAATTTTCAGGCGCGTCGCGGCGAGAGAGGCGACGTTGGAATGGAAAACGCCCTGCTGATCCGGCCCGCGATGCAGGATCGTAGCGGCCACGCGGTCGATGCGATCGGATTCGGGCGACCAGTCTTTATGTGTAAAGCCGGCAATCCCACACAATTCCGCAACCCCCTAGCACGGGCGATAGTTCGTACACCCGTCCGACGTCCTATTCATAGCGCAGAGATTCAACAGGCTGAAGTTGAGCGGCGTTTTTAGCAGGCAGGTAACCGAAGAGCGCTCCCGTCGCGCAGGATACTACAAACGCCAGCACCACGGAAATCCATGAAATCGGAATCTGTAGCCCTCCTGGAACGGGCAGAAACCGCAACAGTGCTTCGATCAAGAAGGGAATCGCCACTGCGATCGCGATTCCCGTGATCGCGCCGATTCCGCTGATAAGAATGGCCTCAAGCAGAAATTGGCAGAGTACTTCGCGCCGCTGGGCGCCTACCGCTTTGCGAATGCCGATTTCGCGCGTTCTCTCCGTCACACTCACCAGCATGATATTCATGATGCCGATTCCGCTTATCAGCAGAGCCAGCATGGCAATCAGAACAAAAACGATCGTCAACGCGTACGAGATTCGGCGAGATGTTTCCAGAATCGATGAAAGGTTTTCGACGTCGTATTCTGCCTCGGGCCGGTGCCGCTCCCTCAATACCTGCGCTGCCGCGCTCGTGACTAGCGGCACATCCGCAGCGCGGTCCGCCTGGGCGTAAAGCGTTTCGATGAAAGCTTCTCCCGTATAGTACTTCACCAACGGAAATGGAACGAGAACGGTATCTGTCCTGATCTCGGATTGTCCGAATGTTCCGATTCGCTCTGTAAAAACTCCAATTACTGTAAAAGCGAGTTCACCCACATGGATGCTTTGCCCCACAGGATTGTCGCCTGGCAGAGCGATTTGTGCCAAATGTTCGGATACCAGGCAAACCTTGCTCACAGTCGAAAAGTCCGCGTCATCAAAATACCGGCCCCGCAGAATGAGCAGCCTGCGAATTTGTTGAAACTCTTGCGTCACGCCAACCAGGCTGATGGGCCACGCCCTCCCGTTGGCCATCACGCTCATCTGCACGTCGTTCGTGCCCGCGACCCGCTTCACCTCGGGGACGCTTTCACGAACGGCCTCAAGATCTCCGAGGGATATCTGGTCGGACGGGGTGACCGCTTGAGAGTGGTCCGATTGTTCCAGGCCGGCATAGACAAGGTTCGATCCCACGCCTTCGATCTGAGCTGCGATGTATCTCTTCCCCGTCAGCGATACCGTGACCACCAGAACGATGCATGCGCTCCCAATAACGACGCCCAGCATCGTGAGCCCCGCGCGCAACCGATTGGCGCGCAGAGCCTCGACTGCCAAATGCCAATTTTCAGACCAACTTATTGCAGCTTTCTCCAAAATTACTCTTTCAACCTTCCGGGCGCCCAAGAAATGGGATGCCATCTTCTGACTGGAGGACGCCTCTGAGAAAACTCCCACGCTCGAAGTTCATTTCATCGGCACGAGCAGCCGCGCTAAAGAATGGCCGACTCCACGGTAGCCACTTCAGGTATCGCAATTCGAATGTGGGTACCTTCTCCTTCCTCGCTGCGGATGTCCATCTCGAATTGGTCCCCGTATAGCAGCCGCAAGCGCTCGTAAACATTGCTGATGCCGATCCCCCCTCCGTAAACCTCCGTAAGGCGCTCACGCGACATACCTACTCCGTTGTCGTCTATCTCAATGCCCAGGCGCCCATCTTGCCGGTGAGCGCGAAGGTATATCCTTCCGCCTTCCAGGCGAGGCGCCAGTCCATGCTTGATCGCATTTTCAATGATGGGCTGTAGAAGCATGCTGGGGACAAAAACGTCCATGGCATCCTCGTCAATTTCCTTGAAGATCTGCAGGTTATCGCGCCCGAAGCGTATCACCTCGATATCCAGATAGTTGTCGATGAATTCGAGCTCGTCACGCAGTGCTACAAACGTATCGTGCTGTCGCAGCAGCCGGCGCAGAATATTCGAAAGCTTCAGCACCACGCCGCGAGCCATATCGGGGTCAAAGCGGATCAGCGAAGATACGGTATTCAGTGTGTTGAAAAGGAAGTGCGGGTTGATTTGGCTGGTGAGCGCATTCATCCGCGCTTTCAGCAAGTGCTGCTGATTTTGCTCCAGGTTCATCTCGATCCGGGTGTTATTCCAAATCTTCACTGCCATCGCGACGCACATCACCGACGACAACACGACCAGAATTGCGTAACCCGAGTTGGTAGGATGCAGTGAAAACAGCCATTTCGCGGGGACATACCGCGCCAGCACGATCTGAGCCGCTTCAAAGGCGGCCGATGCAAACAATGGAAGCATCGCCCAGTTGCCCTTCGCATATCGCATCAGTTTCCAGAGCCATGACGGGATGCTCAAAAATTGAAATGGGCCGAAATGCCACACGTCTTCCTTGTCCGGCATCGATTGTCGGATCACGCCCGCCAACAGTCCCACAAGCGCCGCCAGCGGGCTGGACAGCCACTCGTGATTTCCAAAAGCAGGTAGGCTGATGAGCGATCCGCCGAGCAGACCCACGATCCGCCCGCCAATCAACCCCATGAGGAATGATCCTTCCAGCGTCAAATCCAGAAACGGATACCCGAAGATGCGCAGGATCACCCCGATCGCCAGCGGAGGAGTCAAAAAAAGCAGCAACATTACTTTCTGGTCCGAGTCCCGGTTCTCGGTGAAAACGAGGTTTCGGAAAGATCGGAATCGAACCAGCAGCGCGGCAAGCGCCGCCGCCCATCCGACCTTCAGGACCAGCATGAAGAACAGGTCCGTGCCCTGTAAGTCTAAGCGTGTTGGCATAGTCCTGCCGGACGTCCCCGGAAAATCCTAGTTTACGGTAGCCAATGCTGGCGGGGATGTAAAGAGACGCTATCGCTTGCTGTGGCGGATTTCGCTCTATTGCTGTTGCTGGGCAGGTTGCTGGGGACGTTCGAGCGCCGAAACCGGCACGGAGGTTCCCGCCGTGATCTCGCTGAGTTTCTCGACGCCGGAATCGTCCAGCGCTGGCCGAACGCGCACGTCCACGGAGAGACTCTGGCCGGCGTGCCCCTTGTATACGCCGCGGACCGGAGCAACGTCACCGTAGTCGCGACCGTAGGCAATCCGAACATGGCGCAAACCCACGGGCTTGCCGAGCGTGGGATCGAACGGTGTCCAGCCGTTATTCGGTAGCAATATTTCGGTCCAGGCGTGCGTAGCCTGGCCGCCAATCACATCTTCCTGCTTGAAATCTGGGATATCCGGCGACGCATCGCTGCCGGGGACCAAGTACCCGGAAACGTAGCGCCCGGGAAACCCTCGCATTCGCATCACACCAAGCAGCAGGTGGGCAAAATCCTGGCAGACTCCCGCGCCAATCGAAAGCGAGTCCTCAATTGACGAATGAACGTGCGTCGCGCCTTTCACGTAGCGAAATCGCCGATGAATGCAATCCGAAGCCGCTTGCGCGAATCCCAACACGGTTCCATCGCTATTTTTCTCAGCGGCCGCGATAATGTCTTTCAAAGCCGAAAGGTGCGGCACGTAGCCGGTAGCGGCCAGGAAATCGAAATGTTCCTCGTCCACTTGATGATGCCGCGAATCGAATTCAGGAAGCGTGAACGGCTCGGCGGGCGCCACAGGAATTTCATGCGCAAGAACCACGGATTCCGTCTCAACTTTTAGATGCCGGTGCTCTGCGAGCACGTTGAATTGGTGCACCCAATTTCCGTAAGCGTCGCGGTAAGCCGTGCCTTTGGAAACCGGCAGCGTTGTCAGCCGGAATGAAATGCAGCTTTGCCGCTCGTCATGCAAAGGCCGCAGCCGCACCTCGTTGTAGCTTTCGGAAACGGATCCGTCATATGCAAACTCAGTCGTATGAACCAGCCGGTATCGATTCATGCCACCACCGCGTAGTAGAAATAGGTTCGCGCGATATCTCCCCCGATCGAGCCGCACATGCGCAGCACGTCGTTCAGATAACCGTGCAATCCCTGCTGGAAAATCTCTCCAATCCGGTCGTAGCTCAGCCGTTCCACAAGGCGGCCCGCGAGCCGTTCCGCCTCGTTGGCGTAGGAGCCGCGTCCCGAACCGCTCACAGCGCGCAAAGCGGCCTGCACCTCGGCCGCGCTGAAGCGGATTGAATGCGGATGCTGCGTATGCAGGATCAGCATCTCGGCTACTTTTTCCGGCTCAATCGGGGGGTGATACTGCCGGTGGTAGGCCTCGTAGGCGCCCACCGACCTCAACACAGCCATCCATTGATGATTATCCAGGGCCGCCTCGGCCGGTGGACCATCGAGAAGATTGTGATATTGCACATCCACCAATCGTGCTGTCATTTCCGCGCGCTCCAGGGCCCAGCCGGCTCGCAAAAATTCCCAGCCTTCGTCGTGCGGAAGCGTCGCGTCGGTCACTCCATGAAAGCGATGGGCGCCAAACTTTATTTTGTCGCAGAAGCGGTGCGGCCCGGCGGCGATCTCGTCGCGGGGAACATAGCTGTTGGCCATATAAAAGAGCCCGTTAACGTCCTCCCACATTTCGCGTGAGATGCGATCGCGGATGGTGCGCGCGTTTTCGCGGGCTTTCGAGATGCACTGGATAATCGAGCTGGGATTGTCGGAGCGAAAGGCAAGAAAGTCGAACACGCTCTCGGCGCTCGCTTCGGCGTAAAGCTTTCGGAAACGATCCTCTTCCCCCGCCATCACAATCAGCGGCTCCCAGCGCAAGTGATAGGAGTGCTGGGATTGCTCGAGCAGCATGTGATAGTTCACATCGAGAATGCGCGCCGTGCCTTCAGCGCGCTCAATATAGCGCGCCAGCCAAAAGAGAGACTCCGCGATACGCGACAGCACTAGTTTTCACCCCGCAGCACCCAAGTATCCTTACTGCCTCCGCCTTGCGACGAATTCACCACAAGCGAGTCGCGCTGAAGAGCCACTCGCGTAAGCCCTCCCGGAACGATCGTCACTTTCTCTCCGTCGTAAAGGCAGTACGGCCGCAGGTCGACATGGCGGCCGCCGATGCAACGCTCCGCTGAATCGTAAGATGGCACGCGAGAGAGCGGCACAACGGGCTGCGCGATATAATTCCGCGGATTGGCTTGAATTCGCTCGCGGAATTCCGCGATTCGATGGCGATCGGACGCTGGCCCGATCAGCATCCCGTAGCCCCCTGACTCCCCAACAGTTTTGATAACCAACTCCGGCAGATGCTCGAGCACGTACGCTAAGTCATCCGGTTTTGCGCAAATGTACGTTTCAACGGACCGCAGCACCGGCTCCTCGCCCAAATAATAGCGGATGAACTCGGGCACATAGGCGTAGATGGCTTTGTCGTCCGCCACTCCATTGCCGACCGCGTTGGCAAGAGCCACGTTGCCGGCCCGGTATGCGCCCATCAGGCCCGGAACGCCCAGGATGGAATCGTCCCGGAACGTCAGCGAATCGAGGAACTCGTCATCCACGCGGCGGTAAATCACGTCTACACGCGTCAGCCCGCGGATGGTCTTCATGTACACGACGCCGCCGTCCACAATCAAATCGCGCCCCTCGACGAGCTCGATTCCCATCTGTTGCGCGAGAAAGCTGTGCTCGAAATATGCGCTGTTATGTATCCCAGGAGTCAGCAGCACGATTTGTGCTTCATTCTCGCCGCGAGGAGAGAGGGTCCGCAAAATCTTGGATAACTCCCCGGTGTAGTGATTTACTGGCAAAACTTCGCAATCCTGAAACGCATCGGGAAAAGTGCGCGTCATCACGATGCGATTTTCAAGCACGTAGGAAACGCCGCTGGGCGTTCGCACGTTATCTTCCAGCACGCAAAATTCGCCGGTTTTAGAATCACGCACCAAATCAATTCCGCAAATATGCGTGTGAATTCCGCGCGGAACCTCCACGCCGATCACTTCTCGTCGAAAATGAGGGCAGGAGTAAACCAGCGAGCGAGGGATCCGCCGGTCCTGAAAAATCCGCTGCTTGCCGTAGACGTCCTGCAGAAAAAGATTCAGCGCCACCACGCGCTGGGAAAGCCCGCGATCGATGCGTTCCCATTCCGAATGCGGTAGGATGCGCGGGATCAGGTCGAACGGAAATAGGCGCTCTGTGCCACGCCCGTCGCTGTACACCGTGAACGTGATTCCCTGAATGAGGAACGAAAGATCGGCCAGCTTGCGGCGCTCCTCGAACTGCTCGGGAGCCATCGCGGCCAGCCTCTGGAACAGCTTCAAGTACTGAGGGCGCGGATTCCCGGGCGTGGCAAACATTTCGTCGTAAAAACTTCCCGTGTCGTAGCCCTCAAACAAGCCGAGCTTCGCCATGTGCGCCGGAGCGGCTCCCATTGACGTACTCTATCAGTGAATGTTGTATGGTTCGTACGAAAGAATCTATGGAATCGATCAGCGATTTCGTCGTAGGGTAATTGTCCGTCGCCACGCGGGCGGTCGGGGCCGGCCCGCTCTTCAACCCTGCTATAATCATTGGCTTACATGAGGCGAAAAAAAAGAACAAATAGCGCGAAAGTCGTCGCCACAGCCGGCTTGCCCACCCGCTTCGGTCGCTTCGAGGTCATAGGTATCAAGGGATCGCGACCACAAGACGAGGCGGTGGCCATTCGGCACGGTCGTTTGAAACGCGGCAAAGCGCCTCTGGTCCGAATCCACTCGCAGTGCCTCACAGGCGACGTCTTCGCCTCCCAGCGCTGCGACTGTCGCGCCCAACTCGAGCTTTCTCTTCGCAAAATCGCGAAAGCTCCATCCGGAATTGTCCTTTATCTACCGCAAGAGGGCCGCGGCATCGGTCTGATTAACAAGCTGAAAGCCTACGAGCTTCAGGACGAAGGACTCGATACCGTCGAAGCCAACCGTCGCCTGGGTTTTGCAGCGGATTCCCGCGATTACGATTTCGCCGCCGCCGCTCTAAAGGCTCTCGATGTCCGCTCCGTTCGGCTGTTGTCCAACAACCCCGACAAAATCGCGCAACTCGAGCGCAGCGGCATCCGCGTGGTCGAGCGAATTCCGTGCCGGCCCAGCATCAATCATCATTCCCGCGCCTATCTCCGCACCAAACAGAGAAAGTTGGGTCACTTGCTGGCTAACTTGTAGATTAAAAGCCCGTCGAAGAAATATTCGCCTCGAAATCGAAGGTCCGCTAACCGCCGCCAACGAAGTGCACGATCTCGAAGTTGTCGTTCGGCTGGATTGCCGTTCGTTGCCACTCTCCGCGGGGAAGAATCTCGAAATTGCGCTCGATCGCCACGCGATCACTCGCCATCCCGATGTTGTCGAGCAGCTCAGCCACATTCAGGCCATCGGGAACTTCGCGGCGCTCGCCGTTAATCGTGATGGTCACGGTCTACGAACCCGGTGGGGAACTGACCGGCGCAACTTTCGCGCGCGAGCGCATCGCGAAGCGAAGCTCGTCCCTGCCGGCTCGTCCGCTTGCCTGAATCACCAGCGCCAGATCGCCTTTTCCAAGTGGTGGAACGGGAAACTGAATTCGCACGCGACCCTGGTCGTCACTCGTGCCCTCATGATGACCGTGGAGCAGCGCGCCATCAATCCTAGCTTCTACGTGAACATCTTTCTGCGGTTGCTGATCTGCTCTCCCCCGAATCTCCACCTCCAAAGACACATTTCCCGCAGAGAGCCACGCTTGAGCGTTTAAAAGCTGGATCTGAATCCCGCCGGCAGGCGGCTGCTCAACCGCCGCGGCGGGTCCCGCGGTCAGCGTCCCTGACCGGAGCTCCTCGATAATCGCGCGGTGCTGCTGCTCCACGCGCTGCCGCAACCCTTCGGCACTAAATTCCTCAGACGCCGCAAAGTCCGCATAATTCGACGATCTCCGGTGGAGCACACGCCCCTGCTGGTAGACCGCGGTATCGATGGCGGGACGGTTCGGACCCCGGTCCTCTGTCTGCACGTGGTAAACCTGCTCGCCCACTCGCACGTCGGTGTTAAACCCGGAACTCATTGCCAGCCGATTGCCTCCTGGAACCTGTTTCTCGGGCTGTTCGGGCGCATAAAATTTCTGGAGTTCATTTGACCGGCGTACAGTCGAACGCTATTATAGCAACACGACTAAAATGAACGGAAACTACCTGAATAATTACGGCCCGCTCTTGCTGATGTTTATACTGGCCGCGGGACTAGCTGGCGCGCTGATCACCGCTTCCACCATCATCGGCCGCCACAAGCGCACACGCGAAAAGGATCAGCCTTACGAATGCGGCATCCGCCCCACGGGCGATGCCCGCCAGCCCTTTTCCGTGCATTTCTACATGGTCGGACTGATCTTTATTTTGTTCGATATCGAAGCCATCTTTCTCTATCCGTGGGCGCTCGTCTTTCGACAGTTGAGCGTTTTTGGCTTTGTGGAGATGGTGCTCTACATTATGATCCTCCTGGTTGGTTACATTTTTCTTTGGAAGAAGGGCGCTCTCAACTGGGACGAGACATAGCCGCCCGTCGGGAATCGGACTAATAGTGGAATCTCAGGAACTCGATAAAAATCCTGCCGTGCGGAAGCTCAGGGACTCCATGCCCCGAGCCATCGCCGAAGTGATTGAGTCCAAAGGCGAAACGACCATTGTCGTACCTGCGGCCGATCTTCTGCGAATTGCCGAATACCTCGCCACCGAGTCTGCGCTGCTTTTCTCGTTCCTTTCGGACATCAGTGTGGTGGACCGTTTTCCGCTCGAGCCTCGTTTCGAAGTCAATTATCACTTGCTCTCCCTTGAAAAGCAGGCGCGCCTTCGGCTGAAAGTCCGGTTGCCAGGTCGAGATCCTGCTGTGCACTCCGTAACGCCGGTTTGGCCCACCGCCAATTGGCACGAGCGCGAGAATTTTGATCTGTTTGGCATTCGCTTTGAGGGCCATCCCGATCTCCGCCGCATCCTGATGCCTGATGAGTGGGAGGGATACCCCCTTCGCAAAGACTATCCCGTGGAAGGGTTCCGCTAGAAATGCAAACGAGGGTTTGAGCCGTGACGACCACCACCACAATCGAGACTCCCGTCGGCCCGGCCCAGCCGATGGTCCTCAATATGGGACCGCAGCACCCGTCCACGCACGGAGTTCTGCGTGTAATCCTCGAGCTCGATGGCGAAATCGTCCTCAAAGCCGATCCCGTCATCGGCTATTTGCATACCGGTATCGAGAAATCTTGCGAGGATAAAACCTATTCGCAGTGCATCACCCTTACCGACCGCATTGACTATCTGGCGCCGCTCTCGAATAACCTCGGCTTCTGCCTGGCCGCCGAAAAGCTGATCGGCATCGAAGTTCCCAAGCGCGCTCAGTACATTCGAGTTCTCCTCACGGAGCTGACTCGCATCACCTCTCATCTGGTTTGGCTCGGTACCCACGCCATCGATCTCGGCGCGATGTCCGTCTTCCTTTACAGCTTCCGCGAGCGCGAAGAGATCATGAAGATTTACGAATACGTCTCCGGCCAGCGGATGATGACCAGCTATTTCCGCATCGGCGGCCTCGCTCTCGAGCCTCCTCCCGGCTGGCTGGATCGCGTGCAGCGCGTGATGGATTCGCTTCCCGGCCACGTTGACGAATATGAAGATCTTCTGACGCGCAACCGCATTTGGCTCGGCCGCACCAAAGGCGTCGGCTACCTCAGCGCGCAGGACGCTATCGCCATGGGCGTTTCGGGCCCTCTTTTGCGGGCCAGCGGCGTGGCCTACGATGTGCGCAAGGCTTTCCCCTATTCGAGCTACGACGAATTCGATTTCAATATACAAACGCAGACGGCTGGCGATTCGTACGCTCGATACCAAGTACGCGTTGCTGAAATTCGAGAGAGCATCAAAATCGTACGCCAGGCAATGGAAAAGATTCCCTCGGAGGGTCCATTCCGCGCAGAGATGCCCGGCATCATCCCGCCCTCCCGCGAGGAGATGAAAACTTCCATCGAGGGCCTGATCTACCATTTCAAGATTTTTACCGAAGGGTTTGCGCCGCCGCCGGGTGAAGTCTACCAGGCCATCGAATCGCCGCGCGGCGAACTCGGCGTCTTCATGGTAAGCGATGGATCGGCGAAGCCTTACCGGGTGAAATTTCGCGCGCCGTCGTTCGTGAACTTGCAATCGTTGCCAAAGCTGTGCGAAGGGCGTCTCCTGGCCGACGTGGTCGCATGCATCGGCACCACAGATATCGTCCTCGGCGAAGTGGACCGCTAACCTCCGGTGAATAAAATTTAGATGATGGAACTGCCGCCACAGCTGGACGCGAAGTTTAACGAGCTAGTCTCGCGCTATCCCGTGAAGCGCTCGGCCCTGATTCCGATGATGCTGTACGCGCAGGACCAGTTCGGCTATCTGGGCGACGATATTCTCGATGAGATCGCCAAGCGCCTTGATCTGAATAAGATTCAGGTTGAGGAAACGCTGGCGTATTACTCGATGCTCCGCCGCAAACCTGCCGGACGGTATCACATTCAGGTTTGCACCAATATTTCCTGCATGCTTCGCGGAGGCAACGAGCTTTACCAGCACGTTCAGAAGCGCCTGGGTATCGGCAACAAGGAAGTTTCCGCGAGTGGCACGTTCTCGCTCGAAGAAGTCGAATGCATGGGCGCTTGCACGGGTGCCCCCGCCATGCAAGTGAATTACGACTTCCACGAAGATCTCGATCCGGACAAAGTAGACGCGATTTTCGAGCAACTTCAAGAGGGGAAAGTCCCGCAGCCATCAGCGGTCACCGCCGGTTCGTTGCACGGTCGCTTGTCTGCCGAAGTTCCCGTCATCAGCAGACTATTCGGCGTCCCGAATTCGCGCAAGATTGACGTCTATCTGAAAAACGAAGGATACCAGGCGCTCGAAAAGGCCCTCAAGCAGATGACGCCCGAGCAGATCATCGACGAACTGAAGAAATCGAACTTGCGCGGCCGCGGCGGCGCCGGTTTTCCCACCGGCATGAAGTGGGGCTTCGTTCCCAAGGGCAATGACAAGCCCAAATACATCCTCTGCAATGCCGATGAAAGCGAACCGGGAACCTGCAAAGACCGCCCGCTGATGGAAATGGATCCGCACCAGCTGATCGAAGGCATGGTGATCGCAGGCCGCGCCGTTGGAGCGAATCGCGGCTACATCTACATCCGTGGGGAATATCGCTACATTCTCGACATAATGGATAAGGCACTCGCGGAGGCTTACGCGCAGGGCTATCTCGGCAAAAATATTCGCGACAGCGGTTTCGATTTCGAGGTTTTCACCCACACCGGCGCCGGCGCCTATGAATGCGGCGAGGAATCCGCGCTGATGGAATCGCTCGAGGGAAAGCGCGGGTATCCGCGCATTCGGCCTCCGTTTCCTGCGGTCGTCGGCCTATACGGTTGCCCCACTGTGATCAACAATGCCGAGACGCTTAGCTCCGTGCCGGCGATCATTCGCCAGGGTGGTGAATGGTACGCGAGCTTGGGCACTCCAAAGAATGGCGGCACGCGCCTCTATTCAATTTCGGGTCACGTGAATCGTCCCGGAATTTATGAGCTTCCCCTGGGATTTCCCCTGCGCCGCATGATCGAAGAAGTAGCGGGTGGCATGCGGGGCGGCAAGAAACTCAAAGCCGTAATTCCCGGCGGCAGTTCCTGTCCCTTGCTGAGTGCCGACGAAATTGACGTCGCCATGGACTACGATTCGGTTGCGAAGATCGGCTCCATGCTCGGTTCCGGCGGCACCGTCATAATGGACGAGGACACTTGCATGGTGGATATGGCTCGCCGCATCATGCATTTCTACGCTCATGAATCCTGCGGCTGGTGCATCCCTTGCCGCGAGGGCACGGCTTGGCTGCGAAAGATGCTCGACCGTTTTCATGAAGGCGCCGGCCGCGCGGAAGACATCCCGCTGATTGACGAGCTTTCGAAAAACATGCTCGGGCGCACCTTCTGTCCGCTCGGTGATGCCGCTGCGCTGCCGACCATCAGCATCGTCAAGAAATGGCGCAACGAATTCGAGGATCATCTCCACGGAAAGTGCGCATACAACTCCGCGGAGCTGGTTGCCGGCGCACGGTAGAGGAAGTTAGGAAAAGTTCGTCATCCTGAGCGGAGTGTCCCGCGCCTTATCTTTTGCGCGAAGCGCCGGGACACGCAGTCGAAGGATCTCTCTTCGGCTCTCGCAGTGGAGAGGTTGCACCAAGGAATATGGCTGAACAAAAACAGATCGCCTTCTCGATCGACGGCCGCCAGGTCACCACCATCGCCGGCACGTTGGTAATTGAAGCCGCCAAGACCCAGGGCATCGAGGTCCCTTCGTTCTGTTATTACCCAGGCTACTCTCTTCAGGCGGCCTGCCGCATGTGCCTGGTCGAAGTCGAAAAAATGCCCAAGCTGCAAACCGCCTGCACCCTCGTCGCTACTGACGGCATGGTGGTAAAAACCACCACGGACCAAGTGCACAAAGCGCGTAAGGACATGATCGAGTTCCTCCTCTCGAATCATCCTCTCGATTGCCCGGTGTGCGACAAAGGTGGCGAGTGCGAATTGCAAGACATGACCTTCCGCTACGGCCTCGATAAAACTCGCTTCGTCGAAGAAAAGCTGCACTATCCCGAGGAAAAGTGGTCCCCGCTGGTCTACTACGACGCGCCTCGCTGTATTCTCTGCTTCCGGTGCGTGCGCGCCTGCGATGAAGGCATGGACGTAAAGGCCCTCGGTGTCGGATCGCGCGGCGTGCAGTCCGTCATCCTGCCCAACAAGCCCGGCGAGCTCGCTTGCGAAGAATGTGGCATGTGCATCGATATCTGCCCCGTCGGCGCGCTCACCAGCGGCACCTACCGCTATCAGACGCGCCCGTGGGAGATGACCTATTTCCCCACGCCATGCGCTCATTGTTCGAACGGTTGTAAAACCACTCTCAGTGTCCGCAACAATGAAATCTTGCGCGCCAACAATCGCGACCATTCCGGCTTCAATGGCGAATTTCTCTGCGCCAAGGGCCGCTTCGGATTTGATTTCACCAGTAACCCCGAGCGAATCCGCCAGCCGCTCGTCCGCCGCAATGGCAAACTGGAATCTGCCAGTTGGGAAGATGCACTCGAGGAAGTCGCGCGCAGGCTGAAGCAAGTGCACAAAAATCACGGGCCGTCCGCCATCGGCGTGATCGGCTCGAACCACACTACCAACGAGGAAAATTATCTCCTCAATCGCTTCGCGCGCGTCACGCTCGGCACCAACAATATCGACCACCATCGCACCGCGGACTACGCCGGACTTGCCGCCGCGCTAGGTCCGCGAGCAAAAGATTCGCTCGCTACTATGGCGGATATTTACAATGCCCCCGCCGTTCTGTTGATTGGAAACGACGTCACCCAGCAAAATCCTCTCGTCGCCTGGCAGATTCGCAGCGGCTTCCGTCATCATGGTCTCCGCCTTTACGCGCTCAACGGGCAACCCAGCAAGATTCATCGCCAGGCGAAAATCGCGATCGAGCTGCCCGCTGGCACCGAGCGCGAGACCCTCCAGTGGCTTGCCACCGAAAAGGGCCAATTTGATCCGCAGGTCACGGAATCGCTAGTTCAGCTAAAAGCTGCTCTGGAAGCTGAAAGCGACGTCGTAGTCCTCTTCGGCGCGGATATTCAAGGCTCTGCGATCCGCGATCTTATTTCTCTCGCCGCACGCTTCGGCGGCACAACGAAATTCATGGCCCTCGGCGATTATTCCAACTCCCGCGGCGCCGCGGACATGGGAATCCTGCCCGACCGTCTGCCCGGCTACGCGCCACTCTCCGATGCAGGCGAGCGCGCGCGATTCGCCAAAGCCTGGGGCGGCGAAATCTCGGACGCGCCCGGTCTCACCGCCGCCGCAATGATCGAAGCGGCCTTAGCTGGAAAACTGAAAGCGCTCTACGTAGTCGGCGCGAATCCCCTGAAGACCTTCGCTGCCGCGCAGCCGGATAAAATTTCAGGTCTCGATCTGCTCGTCGTGCACGACATGTTCCTCACCGAGACCGCCCAGCGCGCGGATGTGGTTCTTCCCGCCGCATCCACTTACGAAAAAGAAGGCACTCTCACCAACACTGCCGGCGAAGTCCAAATGACTCACCGTTCCATCGACCCGCAAGGTCCGCGCAGCGATTTCGACCTGATCCGCATCCTTTCGCACCAGCTCGGCACGCTGGGGTTGGGCGTGCCTATCCGGCTGCGCACGCCCGAAGCAGCCTTCGACGAAATCAGGCAGCACGTTTCCGGTTACAATCTTTCGTATCCCACTTTGCTCGCGGGCGGTTCGGAAATGGCAGCCGCTGCTTGCAAGGCGGCCGAGCCGTCGTATGACGCGCCTCCGGGCGCGGTTTTCTCTTCACACGATTATCTCTTTACCAGCGGTACCCTGGGCCGTTACTGTTCCAGGCTCACTTCCACCAACGAGGCGAAAGAGCGGCCGTGGAGTTCATCTCCCAGCACCCAGTCCTGGTGGCATCGCTAGTTAAAATTGCCGTCTTGCTGTTCATCGTGATGACGGCGCTGGCGTATCTCACCTGGTTCGAACGCAAAGTCGTAGCGCGTATTCAGTCGCGCTGGGGGCCGTATTACGTCGGCGCTCACGGATTGCTTCAGCCTCTCGCCGATGGTCTGAAATTTCTCTTTAAGGAAGACGTCACTCCGCCGGCCTCCGACCGTTTTGTCTATCTGCTTGCGCCTTTTCTGGCGCTTTCTCTCGCCCTCACGGCGATTGCGCTCATTCCCTTCGGCCCGCCCAGCGTTCGCTTTCCCAACGGGCAATCCGTTTTCGTCGTTTCCGATATTGATATCGGGCTGCTGTTTCTTTTCGCCATCACCTCGATCGGCGTCTACGGTGTCGCCCTCGCCGGATGGTCCTCGAATAGCAAGTACCCGCTGATGGGCAGCCTGCGCAGCTCCGCGCAGATGATTAGTTACGAAGTTTCGCTCACCATATCGGTGGTAGGCGTGCTGCTCCTCGCTGGAACCCTGAATTTCAACGAAATCATTTCGCGTCAAAGCGGCCACTTCTTTTTGCACTGGAATGTGATTCACACCGGCTACGGATATTTCCCGCAAATCATAGGCTTCCTCTGCTATCTCACCGCCGCTATCGCGGAGACCAACCGCATTCCCTTCGACTTGCCCGAGGCGGAAACGGAACTCGTTGCCGGATTTCACACCGAGTATTCCAGTTTCAAATTCGCCATGTTTTTCATGGCCGAATACGCCAACATGCTCACCGTTTCCTGCCTGGCCACCATTCTTTTCTTCGGTGGCTGGCTTTCGCCGCTGCCCGATAGTTGGCACTGGCAGCTCTATTTGCCCGGAGCCGGGCTGCTGCTCCTGGGCCTCTACACTGCCTATGACACTGTTGCAAACATGCGAGGTATCGCTCAGCTTCAATTCGCCGTCGTCACCGCGCTGGCCCTGGGTGGCGGAGCCATCTGCTTGATTCCCGCCGTGATGCCGATTATCCAAGGGCCTTTCTGGTTTACGACCAAGGTTCTCGTATTCATCTTTTTCTACGTTTGGGTCCGCGGCACTCTGCCGCGGTTTCGCTACGACCAGTTGATGTCCTTCGGCTGGAAACTTCTTCTCCCCGTCTCGCTGGCAAATCTAGTCATCACAGCTTTTGTCATTATTTTGCCGAAGCTGGGGCACCCATGAGCGTCCCCTTCTTCGTGTTTTTCGCGTGCGCGGTGCTCGCCATTGCGGGAGCTCTCCTGCTGATCGTTTCGCGCGAGCCGATTCACAGCGCCCTGGCGCTGGTACTCGTAATGATTTCGCTTGCCGTTCTGTACTTGCTCCTCGGCGCTCCATTCATCGCCGCCGTGCAGATCATCGTCTACGCTGGCGCCATCATGGTCTTGTTCGTTTTCGTCATCATGCTTCTGAACGCCGGCGTGGAAGAGCGCACCAACTGGAGCAAACTCGCGAAATATGTGGGCCTACCTCTGGCTCTGATCCTGCTGCTTGAAATTGGGCACTGGCTGTTCCGCGCGCCGATTGGCGCCGCGATTGCCAATGGCCCCGGCGCGTCCGGACCGGCCGCCTCTACCACGCAGCTTTCTCTCGATCTTTTCCAGCAATATCTTTTCCCATTCGAAGCCACCTCGATCCTGATTCTGATCGCGATCCTGGGCGCTCTGGTTCTGGCGAGGAAGGAAGAATGAGCGTCGTTCCCATTTCCTGGTATCTGGTGCTGAGCGCCATCCTTTTTGGGTTGGGGGTGGTGGCGGTTGTTTTCAAACGCAATATCATCACCATTTTCATGTCCATCGAGCTGATGCTCAACGCCGTGAACCTCGCGTTCGTCGCCTTCGCGCGTGCGCGCAACCAGCTTGATGGACTCGTCTTCGTTTTCTTCGTGATCGTGGTCGCGGCTGCGGAAGCTGCCGTGGGCCTCGCGATCGTAATCATGCTCGCGCGGAATCGCGAGTCGCTCAACGTGGAACGCATTAACCTGCTCAAGTTCTGATGCTTATTCTTAGCCATCTTTGGATCATTCTCGCGCTCCCGCTCGCGGGCGCCGCGATCAATGGCCTGTTCGGCAAGCGCTGGCCGCAATCGGCCGTCAACTCGGTTGCTGTCGGCTCCGTCTCTCTGGCCTTTCTCGCTGTCGCTGAATTGGTTCGCGAATTTTCGAACCTCGCGCAGGACCAAATTCCCTACGTCGGGAATTATTTCACCTGGATCGTCGCCGGCCCGTTCCGCGTCGATTTCTCGCTGCAAGTTGACCAGCTCACCGTCGTGATGCTGTTAGTCGTTTCCTTCGTCGGCATGCTCATCCACATCTACTCCACCGGCTACATGGCGCACGAAGGCGGTTACTACCGCTTCTTCAGCTATCTCAACCTCTTCATGTTCTTCATGCTCACCCTGGTGATGGCCGCCAACCTCATCGTCATGTTCGTCGGCTGGGAAGGCGTTGGCCTCTGCAGCTATTTGCTGATCGGCTTCTGGTTCCTGAAGAAATCCGCGGCCGACGCTGGCAAAAAAGCTTTCATCGTCACGCGCATCGGCGACATGGGCTTCATGGTCGGCGTTCTACTCGTTTTTTGGACTTTCAACTCGGAGAATTTCAGCGAGATCTTCCTGCAAGCAGGGCACATGCCTGCCGAAAGTGCCACGCACGTCGGCGTTCTCACCGCAATTTGCCTTTTGCTTTTTGCCGGAGCTGTCGGAAAGTCCGCACAGTTGCCTCTGTACGTCTGGTTGCCGGACGCCATGGAAGGCCCCACCCCCGTCAGCGCGCTGATTCACGCTGCGACCATGGTCACCGCAGGTGTGTACATGGTTGCTCGCATGCATCCGCTCTTTTCCCGCGCGCCTATCGCCATGTTCGTCGTAGCCGTTGTGGGCGCGGTCACTGCCTTCTATTCCGCCACAATCGGCCTGGTTCAAACCGACATCAAAAAAGTTCTCGCCTATTCCACCGTGTCCCAACTGGGCTACATGTTTCTCGCCTGCGGAGTGGGAGCCTACGCCGCCGGCATCTTCCACCTGATGACCCACGCTTTCTTCAAGGGTTTGCTCTTCCTGGCCGCCGGCAGCGTGATTCATGCCATGGGCGGCGAACAGGACATGATGAAAATGGGCGGCCTGCGCAAAAAAATTCCCGTCACCTATTGGACGATGCTCATCGCCACTCTCGCCATCGCAGGCATTCCCGGATTCGCCGGCTTCTTCAGCAAGGACGAAATTCTCGAAGCCGCGGGCGCGGGACCGCACGCCAATCTGTGGCTCTGGCTGCTCGGAGTCATTGGCGCGGGCCTCACATCCTTCTACATGTTCCGTCTGATCTTTCTCACTTTTTTCGGCAAGCCGCGCTTTGACGAGCACAAAGTCCACGTCCACGAATCGCCCAAGAATATGACTGTGCCGCTCATGATTCTCGCCTTCTGTTCGATCTTCGGCGGGTGGTTCGCCGCTCCTCACCTCATCGGCGGCACCGAATACTTCGACCACTTTCTGCACCCTGTTTTTTCCTCCTATGCGGTACAGGCGGCCACCGCGCAAGCCGGCTCTCTTGCCGGCAATCCGGGCGCGGAAGGCGCCATGGCGTCCAGCCCGGCGATGGAATTGCTTCACGCGCTAACTGGGTGGCCCGTAATCGTTGGCATTCTGGGCCTGCTCGTGGCCTGGTGGTTCTACATCAAAAATCCTGACGCGCCCAAACGCCTCGCGCAAAGAATTCACGGCCTGTATCTGCTTCTGCTGAATAAATATTATGTCGACGAAATTTACGCCGCCCTGATCGTTCGCCCCCTGCTCTGGATCTCCACAAATATTCTCTGGCACGGTGTGGATCAAGGCTTGATCGACGGTATCGTCAACGGCTCGGCGCGCGTGGCCCGTGAATCGGGCGGAAAAGTCCGCGAACTGCAGTCGGGTAATACGCGCAGTTATGCGTCCTGGGTGGTGATTGGCGCTGTCGGTTTCACCTTGCTCTTGCTCGGCATACTCGGAATGGTGGTGCACTAGCGTGGGAAAGCAGCCTCTTTTGCTCACGGTGATCACTTTCCTGCCGCTGCTCAGCGTGGCGGCGCTGCTGTTGCTGCGCTCAGACGATCACGTTTGGATTCGCCGGATCGCGCTGGCCGCTTCGATCGCCGAATTCGCTATCTCTCTGCTCCTCTTGCGTGGCTTCAACTCCGGCACCGCCGCCTATCAGTTCCAGGAATATCACGATTGGATTGGCGCCACGATTCATTACCATTTGGGCGTCGACGGCATCAGTCTGTTCCTGGTTTTGCTCACCACCTTTCTCACGCCGCTCGCGATTCTGTGCTCCTGGCAGTCCATTCGGGAAAACGTAAAGGGCTTCTTCATCGCGCTTCTCGTGATCGAGACGGCCATGATCGGCGTCTTCGTCTCTCTGGACCTTTTCCTCTTCTTCGTTTTCTGGGAACTCACCCTCATCCCCATGTATTTCATGATCGGCATGTGGGGACACGACCGCAAGATTTACGCCGCTGTGAAATTCATTCTGTACACCATGTTTGGTTCCATCCTGATGCTGGTCGCCATTCTTTGGCTCTACGGCACGGCCGGCACGTTTGACTTGCCCGAAATCCAGCGGCTCCTCCAGTCGGGACAAATCGTCTTCTCGCCGCATACGGAGCAGTTGCTTTTCGGCGCGTTTTTCTTGGCCTTCGCGATTAAAGTTCCGCTTTTCCCGCTGCACACTTGGCTGCCGGACGCTCATACCGAAGCCCCCACGGCCGGCTCCGTAATTCTCGCCGGCGTCATGCTGAAGCTCGGCACCTACGGCATTCTGCGTTTCTGCCTTCCGCTCTTTCCGGACGCCGCGCATCGCATGGCTCCCCTGATCGCTGTTCTGGCGATTATCGGCATCATCTACGGCGCGCTGGTGGCCACGGTGCAAACGGATTTGAAGCGTCTCGTCGCTTATACATCCGTCAGCCACCTCGGCTTTGTGGTCCTCGGCATTTTCGCGTTCAATTCCATTTCTATTCAGGGTGCGATCTATCAGATGCTCAGTCACGGAGTCTCCACGGGCGCGCTTTTCCTCGGCGTCGGAATGCTTTACGACCGCCGCCACACCTTCGAAATCAAGCAGTTCGGCGGCTTAGCAACGCCCATGCCCGTGCTCATGTCCTTCTTCCTGTTTATTTCGCTCTCGTCGCTCGCGCTTCCTCCGCTCAACGGCTTCATCGGCGAATTTCTGATCCTGCTTGGAACTTTCGCCGGCCACCATGCCTGGGCGGCATGGGCTGCCAGCGGCACCGTTCTGTCCGCGATTTATCTGCTCTGGGCCTATCAGCGCGTGGCCCTGGGAGAAGTCACCGTCGAGAAAAATCGCAATCTGTCTGACGCCAACAATCGTGAGCGTCTCATTCTCGCCACCGTGGCGATCGTCATCGTCTTCATGGGCGTCGCCTCTCCCCTCTTCACGCGCCGGATGCAAGCCTCGGTAAACAACGTGATGCAGCAAGTTTCGCCTCCGGAAAACGCCCTGCGCCGCGCGGCGCCGCCGTCTGCGAACGTCGCACAAAAAGTCGTCTCCATAACCATCAGCAAAACTGCAACGCCCCCTCTCCTCGCCGCCATATCTGAAAGGCGGGTGCAGCGCTGATGTTTCTTTCCGCCGAACAGCACGCCAACCTGCACCGCATCGCCCCGGAGATTCACCTCTGCCTTTTCGGACTCATCATCATGGTTGCCGATCCGTTCGTCAGCGCGGCGCGCAAGCGCGTCCTCGGCTGGGTCGGATTTGTCGGTGCGTTGTTCGCGTTGGCAGCCGTCTACGAAGCTTCCATGTATCAAGGCTTCGCCTACAGCGGTCTGGTCAGCAACGACGATTTCAGTATTTTCCTGCATGTGATCATCATCGGCGTCGCCGCCCTCGCAATTCTCGGGTCTCTCGACTATCTCGAGCGCGAAGGCATCCAACGCGGCGAATACTACGCCCTGATTCTATTCGCGGCTGCGGGGATGGGCATCCTGGCCAGCGCCAATGAACTCGTCACCGCATTCGTCGGCCTGGAGATGAGTTCGATTTCCACCTACGTGCTCGTGGGTTTCCGCCGCCGCGCGCTCATCTCCAATGAAGCGTCGCTGAAGTATTTCCTGCTCGGTTCTTTCGCCACGGCATTTTTTCTCTACGGCATTGCTATGGTCTATGGAGCCACGGGCACAACCATCATCGACAAAATTCAGCCGGCCCTTGCCGCTGTTTCCTCCGGCGGACGGTTGCCCGCCCTGGCCATCCTGGGCCTCGGCCTGATGTTCGTCGGCCTGGGTTTTAAGGTTGTCATCGCGCCGTTCCAAATCTATGGCCCGGACGTCTACGAAGGCGCTCCCTCGCCAGTCACCGCGCTTTTGGCTTCGGCTCCAAAGGCCGCGGCCTTCGCGCTCATGCTGCGCATTTTCGTGGTTTCCTTCGGCGCCGCATCGGACACGTGGTTTTGGGCCGTCTGGGTTTCGGCCATTCTTACCATGGTCATCGGCAATTTTGCCGCGCTCGTGCAGGCCAACTTGAAGCGCATGCTCGCCTATTCCTCCATCGCGCACGCGGGCTACATTCTCGTGGCGTTTGCTGCGGGGACGACGATCGGCGTGGCCGCCGTGCTCTTTTATCTTGCGGCGTACGTCCTGATGAAGGTCGGCGCATTCCTGGTGGTAACGCACCTGGGCCAGCGCGGAGAAAAGCGCCTCACGCTTCAGGACTATGCTGGCCTGGGCTCGAAGCAGCCTGTGCTGGCGGCGTGCTTCTCGCTGTTTCTGCTCTCGCTGCTTGGCCTGCCCGCCACAGGCGGCTTCCTCGGAAAGTTTTTTGCGTTCCAGGCGGCGCTCAACGCATCGGACGCCCATGGCCGTTGGATCATTTGGCTGGTGGTGATCGCCGCCATCAATAGCGTGATCGGCGCTTACTACTATCTGCGAGTAATAATCGTCATGTATTTCAACGAGCCTTCAAAGGATTACACGCCGTCCGCCGTAGCCCCCTCGCTCATCGTGGCGCTGGCCATCGCCGCCGCCGGCACGTTGTATCTCGGCATTCTCCCAGGCCGCATCCTCGACTTCGCCAAAGCTGCCGCTGACTCCCTCTCTCTCCTCCACTAGCTTCAGCACAGCGCCTCCTTTTGTCGGGGCGTCATTCTGAGCGGAGCCTCCCGAGGCTTTTGCCTTTTCGGAGATCGTGCTGTTCGATCTCCGTTGGGATGCGCAGTCGAAGAACCTCTCTCGCTTTGGCTGTTGCGGGAGGGGCACAGTGCGCGGCGGATGCCCGGCGAAAAATGCTTGGCGCAATGTTTACTATCTGCCACGAAGCTCTTGTAGCGTCGGCATCCTGCCGGCGAATTTCAGCGGCCTACCGAAGCGAACCCGGCCCGCTGGAAGCGCCCGCCGTGGGCTTCTGATAGCTTTCGGCGCTCGTTTACCGTGGACGATTTTTCTTTACACCAACAACCACTTGCGCGATTTAGGCCCGCGGTGTAAAGATCTTATTTGTATCCTCGTACTACGCCCACACGACCCGCGTCGCTGATGGTTCGTAGAGGCGCTGCTCGTTGTGCCGTGTGTCTTTGGTCGCCGTCATTCTGAGCGAAGCGTCCCGACGCTTTTATCCGTTCGGAGATCGTGCTGTTCGATCTCCGTCGGGCCGCGCAGTCGAAGAACCTCTCTTCCGCTGCGCCACAGACGGGACGCAACCTAGGGAATCACGGCTTGCGCGCCGCTTCGCTCATCAGCGCCATCACGTTTCCTTCGGTATCCCGAAAGAAACTCATCCACAAATCATGGTCCGCCATCGGCGCGATCACGCGCGGCTCCTCCACGATCGCGACGCCCGCATCCACAAGCTTCCTGTGCGCCGCCTGAATATCGGGTACGGAAAAATAAAGAATCGAACTGGGATGATCGAACTCCGCCTTTTCCGGCTTGTCGAGCATCAACCGCACGCCGCCGCAATCGAAAAACGCCAGCTGCCCCACGGCAAAAAGGAACGGCAGCCCGAGCACGTCGCGATAAAACGCCGTGGCGCGCCCGACATCGTGCACTGGCACCGCAATTTGCCCCAGCCGCGTGATTCCCAACTTTTGCGCATCAGCGTTCATCGCATACTCGCCTCCAATCCATCACTACACAGCAAAAAAAAGCCCCGAAGCTCGCAGCACGCAAGCCTCGGGGCAGGGAACTGTCTGCTCCGCTTACTTGATGAAAACAATAACCAGCACGTACAGCACCAGCGATTCGATCAGCGCCACGCCGATGATGAACGACGTTCGGATCGGCCCCGCCGCTCCCGGATTGCGCGCTGTGCTCTCGCAAGCCGCCGCCGTTGCCCGGCCCTGCCCGAGTCCGCCGCCGGCCGCCGCCAAACCAAGACCGAGCGCGGCCGCGAAATCAACCCAATCCACAGGTCCTCTCGCCGCTCCTCCGGCTGCTTGTGCGAACGTCACCGGCGCCAATATCAACGCCGCAACTATCGCCATCAAAAACCACGCTGCTTTTCTCGTCATATTTTCCGTCTCCTCGTTATGAATTTCCCGCCAGGAGGTGGTTCCCGGAAAGCCTTGGGAGGCAACCGGTCTCACGCTGGCGGCGTGTGATTCCGCATTAGTGTTCCTCGGCAACCGCAAGGCCGATATAGACAATCGGAAGAATCGTAAAGATAAATGCCTGCAAGATCGCTTCGAAGATGTGAAAGCCCAAGAGCGCCAATGGTATGACTATGGGCACGATCACCGCAATGTATCCAACCGGATTCAAGTGGCTGACATAGGAAAACAACCCGACCGAAAGCCCCAGAAACGTAACGAAAATCAGTTCGCTCACCATCATGTTGGCCCACAACCGCACGGTAAGCGAAAGTACTCGCGCGAAGTGGCTTATCGTTTCAACGATCACCATGATCGGCGATATTGCCGGCACCGGTCCGAGTAATGTCTTCGCATATCCGCCCGCGCCGTGTTTCCCTATGCCGAAGCTGTTGTAGTAAAGAAATATTACCGTGGCGCAGCCCAGCGGCACCGTCACCTCGGCCGTGGGCGACATAAATCCCGGAATCAGGGCCAGCAAATTCGACATCAGAATAAATATGCTGATCGTCCCGATCATCGGCAGGAACTTCTCGCTGCCGTGCCCGACCACATCGTCGAGCAGGTCCTGGATGCCGAGTCCCATCGAATTCGTCAGCAGGATTTCCATCACCTGCTGCGTGCCGCCGGGACGGTCTACTGAAATTCGCGCCTTCAGCCACAAAAAGAAAACTATGGCGAATACGAACAAAATCAGTTCCATCGCCAAAAAATTCGGAATGGGATATTGCGGATTCGCAGGATGAATGTGAAGTAGCGCAAGCAGCGCAGCAGCGGGCTTGCCCAGCAACAAATTCACCAGCTTTGTCGCACCGAGAACCTGCTCTTCGCCCATGCTTCTCCGCGAGTCTCTGACTTCGGGATTATGATTTCGTGATTGGAATTACCGCGCAGGCCACCGATGGTGCCCGCGCATCAATTCGTATCCTAGCTCGCAAATGATTGCCGGAACCACCGCTGCCAGCCCGCACAAAACAGCCACCGCGGGCAATCGCAGCCAAACAAGAATAGCATACGCGGCCACCAGCAGCAACGCGAACCGCCCCAGGAACTTAGCGTGAGTTGTCCTCGGAACAGTCACATGTTCAGCCCCTGCTTGTGCCATCCCCAGGCGAATCACGCCCGCCGCTCCTTGTCGAAGCCAATGGAAATTCAACCAGCATAGCGCCCCGCCCAGCGCCGCGCCCGCCGCCGCGCGCCCGCCCCAGCCAATCCCGGCGCCAAGCACCGCGGCCGCGCCCATCCCCGCGATCCAGCCTTCGATCCGCCGCTCGATCGCCACACTCTCAGACTCATGCGCCATCTTTTTTGTCCAACATCACCGCGGCCTTCACCACTTCGCGAACTCCAATCCCCAGCCCCAAAATTCCGAGCACCAGCAAAAAAATCGGCTTGGTATGCAGCCAGCGGTCCAGCAGGTAGCCGACACCGCCGCCGACCACCATCGGCACCACTAGGCTGAAAGGCAAACTCCACGCCAAAGCGAACGCCTTGGCCGAGTCGCTTGAAATTTTGCGTGGTCCCTGATCCTCGGGCGACACGTGCCTCCTGCTACTTTTTCTTGATCTTGAAGACGCGCTCGGCGTTTCCGTGATAAATCGCCTGCTTGTCTTTTTCCGAAATGCGCGCGGCGTCCATGAACTCCACCGCGTCCGGATGGTCCTGATACGGATAATCGATCGCCCACATAATCCGGTCGGCGCCGACGGCGTCAATGCAAAACTTGAGCGTCGGCTCCCAATTCATTCCGCTGGTTGTAATGTAAAAGTTGCGCTTGAAATACTCGCTGGGCGTCAATTTCAGTTTCCGCCGGCCAAAATCAATTTTGACGCGCCCGTACATGAAATCCAATCGGTAGAGCCAGTACGGAATCCCCTCGCCCATGTGGCCCAGCACGACCTGCAGCTTCGGAAATTGATCGAAGACGCCTCCCGTAATTAGTCTCAGTCCATGCAATCCGGTCTCCGCCTGATAGCCCCAAATCGCGTGCTCCAGGTGATCGGTTTTGTACGCCTTGGCCATCAACGGAATGGGCGCGCGAGGATGAATGTAGAGAGCCGTGTTCAGGCCTTCGATCGCCTCCAGAATCGGCCAATACTTCTGCTCGCTCAAGTATTCGCCGTTCGTATGAGAATTAATCATAATGCCGTTCAACTTCAGCTTCGTAATCGCGCGCTCGATTTCCTTCACGGCGCGTGGCGGGTCCTGCACGGCGATTGTCGCCAGCCCGGTGAAACGATCGGGATGCCGCTGGATTGCCTCGTGCAGGCGGTCATTTCCAATCTCGGCCACTGCCACGGCTCGGTCAGGCTCCATCATCTGCACGCCGGTGGACGTCAGCGCCAGCAGATGCATGTCCACGTCGTACTTATCCATTTCCCGCATGCGCATTTCGTATAAATCGATCAGTTTGTTGTGAACCGGCCCGTTGGGATCGGTCTGGATTCTCCAGAGAAAGAGATCGGGATCGTACTCCTGCGTATTGGCCACCAGCTCGCGCTGCGCCTCCATCTGTTCTGGAATCGCGAATGCCTCCTCTGTGGCGATTCGCCGGTACTTCTTCGGTCTCGCTTTTGCCTTCGATTTGCTCGCGCCAGCTTTGCGCTTCGGACTCATTGCCACGCCTCCTCAATCTAAATTCTGCATTGCCAATCGCGGAGATGAACGCTCAAACGGAGGGAGTGTAGCCCAGAATGAGCGCCATTTGCACGCGCAAGCAGCGGGCGGCACGCCGAGCCACGCTTCAAAATCGCGGAAGTCTTCGATTACCCGTGGTGTGCGCCGTGAAGCACGGCCACAGCATGCGGCAGCAGGTCAGCAATCGTATCGAGAGATTCCACTGCCCCGCGCGGGCTGCCCGGCAAATTGATGATGATCGCCTGACCGCGAATGCCGGCGGCCGCTCGTGAAAGAATTGCACGTGGTGTTTTTTCCCGCCCCGCCGTTCGCATCTGCTCGGAGAATCCGGGGATCAGCCGCTCGCAAACCGCCGCAGTCGCTTCCGGCGTTACATCGCGAGGCCCCACGCCGGTGCCGCCCGTCGTCAAAATAAGATCAGCGCTGTTGGAATCGGCGGCGCCTTTTAAAAACGCTTCGATGGCCGGCCGGTCGTCTGCGCAAACCGCAAAAGACGCAATCTCCCAACCCAACTCCCCGCATCGGGCCATCAACGAAGGCCCGGAGCGGTCTTCCGCTTTCCCCGCGGCCACCGAATCGCTGATTGTAAGAACGGAAACGCGCATGAGGACCCAATGCTACCCGGTGGTTTCCACACCTTCGGTGGTGCTGTCGCGCTGGCCTTCATCCATCAGGCGCAGCCCTTCCATCAGTAGGCCGGTCGTGCTGCGGGAAATCGTCGTGCGCGTAGGGCTGGAATTGAAGTCGATCTCGAACTCGCCGGCTGGCCAGCGCATCACTTGAAAAACAGCATCTTCACCTTCGAGCGGCCCCAGACGGCCATCTGCGCATTGCCCCGCGGCGAAAAACAATTCGCACGTGTCCGTCTGATGGCGGATGGTCAGGCGGCATGATTTCTGCCCCATTTCGAGCGACTGCAAGAGATCGAGGATGCTCATTTCCTCCAGTCGTCCCTGAATCACGCCCGGCCGTACCGCCCGGCTCTGCAGTTTTTCGAGGCGCAGCCGGTCGATCACTTTTTTCGTCCGCCGGACCAGATCCTTCACGAAGAAGGGCTTGACGACGAACTCCTCGACGCCTTCCACGATCGGCCGCAATTTTTCTTCCACGTCGCTGCGGCTCGCCAGGAAAATAAACGGAATCAGCTTCGTCTGTTTGCGCCCGCGCAATTTTTCGTACAGCTGGCGCCCGTCGAGGCCAGGCATGCGGTAGTCGCATAGAATCAGGTCCGGAGGGTCGTCCACAATTTTCAGCAAGGCGTCCGCGCCGTCGGCGGCCGCCTGGGTTTCACAGTGCGGCGCGAGCCCCTTCATCAAAAGGTCGAGGATCAGCGCATTGTCGTCGACTACCAGCACGCGGACATCCGTCATCGCCGTCATCGTTTCGCGCTTTTTCCGGAACGCGTCTTGGAGCGCTCGTACGTGCCGCTGCGCCCGCCCGACTTCTTCACCACGTAGATTTCCGAGATCTCCATGCCGCGTTCGAGGGCCTTGCACATATCGTAGATCGTCAGCGCTGCCACGGACGCCGCGACAAGCGCTTCCATTTCCACCCCTGTCGGTCCCGTGGCCGTCGCTTCTGAAGTTATCTCAATTCCATTTTGGCATAGCTTCGCGCTTACATCCACGTGCGTCAACGAGAGGGGGTGACAAAGCGGAATCAGCTCCGAAGTGCGCTTCGCGGCCGTGATTCCCGCAATTCGCGCGATTTCCAGCGGGTTGCCCTTGGGCGATTTCAGCCGCCGCACGCTCGCAAGAGTCGCGGCTTGCATGCGGACAAAGGCATGGGCAATAGCTGTCCGCGACGTGGCTGGCTTGGCCGTAACGTCCACCATGCGAACTCGCCCCGCCTTATCGTAGTGGGAAAGCTTCTTCTCGGTCGGCAATTTTCGGACGCTCGCCTCAGTGCCCAAGGTCGCATAAGCATAGCGGGCGCGCAAGTGCCACCACCAGCGTATTTGCGAGCCAAGAACCGGTCGAACGCCGGCTCGTGCGGCTAGTCAGTTCGCAATATGCGAACTTAACCGTTGACGAATTCGCATTTTGCGAATCTAATAGGGCCAGTGCATATTATCAGCCGCAAGAAGCTGCTTGAGGCTGCACGAGAGCATTCCGGCCTCGGCGAGAGCCTGGACATCTGGTACCGCATCGCCAAGAAGGCGAAGTGGAGGAATCTCGTGGAAGTCAGACGCGTATTTCCCAGCGCGGACGCCGTTGAAGGGTTCACCGTGTTTAACATTAAGGGGAACGCGTACCGTTTGATTGTGGAGATTAATTATCATACGGGAAGAGTCTTCCTTCGTCATGTCTTGACCCACGCTGACTACAGCAAGGGAGAATGGAAAAGATGAGCACGCTGACCATTAGCCGGGAGTACGGCGCACTGCTGGCGAAGATTCCTCCCAAGGTAATCCGTACTGAGAAAGAAAACGAAGCCTATGCGGAAATTCTTTACGATCTGGACCGGCGACATAACGCCCTGACGCACGCCGAAAGAGAGCTGGCCGACTTGCTGACACTGTTGATCGAGGATTTTGAAACGAAACGATACCGGTTGCCGCGATCCAAACCGCTGGATGCCTTGCGCTTTCTAATGGACCAGCACGAGCTTCGACAGAAGGACTTAGTGGATGTTTTCGGAACGCCCAGCATTGTGTCAGAAGTATTGAATGGGCGGCGGGAACTCACCACAACCCACATCAAACGACTGAGTCGACGTTTCCACGTCTCTCCGGAGCTTTTTTTCTAACCTGGCACAGCTCAATGCCGCTAATTGGCCTTGGGAGGCGCATTGATCGTGGCCCCGTCCCAGTGCTCGTCCGCTTTGCCGTCCTTGAAGCGCCACATGTCAAACCACGATGTTGTGTATTTCTTCGAGGGGTCTCGAGGATTGGTGAACTCACGCGGCGTCACCACGATCACCAAGTCGCCTTCCGCCACCACTGCGACGATCTTGGTTTTCGTAAGGTGCTCCGGAACGGGAGACGGCTTGCGCATCGACTCGAAAAATTTCACCACGCCCGCGCGACCCGAGGCGACATTCGGATTGTGCTGATGGTATGCCTCTGTCAGCCACTTGTCGGCCTCGTCCCAGTGATTCGCCTCCAGCAGGTCTTTCATGATGTGATAGGCGGCCTGCTTGTTGGTGTTCAACCGCGGGTTTTTGCTGGTGAAGAGAGCGTCAGCCTCTGCGCCCGTCACGCCAACCACCGGCTCTTGGGCAATCGTGGCCACAGAGACAAACGAGATCGCGAGCGCCACTAGGACAAACGGTTGTATTTTCATGCGTGCTAGATACATCCGAATGCCAGACGGTGTCAAGACCGTATCGAATGCACCTGTAGTCGGTCATCACGGCGCTCTTCTCAGTCAAATTCCATTACGGGCGCATTTTGATCGGCGCCGACCCGCCCTGCTTCGATCTTCGCGACGTAGTAGTTCTCGCCTCGCACTCGGGCCCCTGCAAGGCGCCGCAGCATGGCGATTTGCCCCGTGTGCGTCAACGCGTCCGCCACCGCGCCTTGGAACATTTTCTCTGGTGCGGTGTGCAGTGTCGCGTCCGACGCGAGGTACTCATCAAAGGCCTTGAGCGCCGAAAAGAACCGCGCCGCATCTTCGCTCCACGGTTGCACCTTCGAGCTGCGCCATCGTTGGTCTCCCTGGGCCTGCGAGAGCGCCCAATCAAACAGATCGCCCATATGCGCCAGGATTTCTCCCGCCGATCGCGAACCCTCGGCTGCTCGAAAGCTGCTGAACTCTGGCGGCGCATCCCGCAGCACTTTGGCGGCCCGGTAGGCGAGTGTTGCCACGGCATGCCTGAGTGAAAGATCGCACTTGTATCCGGCACTGGCTGTTGTCATCGTCGAATCTCCGGAATCACCTAAGCTCCTTGCTGCTGAAATGCACCTTAAATAGCTTGCACTATGCAAGCGATATTTGATATCGTCCCCGGCGTGCCGGTAAAGTCCCAGTCGAAACATCGCTCGGATTGTCCCGTCAGCATCTCGCTTGAGATGCTCGGAGATCGCTGGTCGCTGCTGATCATACGGGATCTGATGGTTCGCGGGTACCGCACGTTTAAGGAATTCCAAGCGGCGGGCGAAGGGATTGCCACCAACATTTTGTCCGATCGTTTGCGCAAACTCGAGGCGGCGGGAATTGTCACCGCTGGAATTGAAAAAACGGATGGACGCAAGCTGAATTACCGCCTCACGGAGAAGGGAATTGACTTGGCTCCGGTGCTTTTGGAGTTGCTCATCTGGGGTGCGCGGCATGAAGAGACGGGAGCGCCCTGCGCCGTGATAGACGAAATGGAAAAGAATCGCCAGCAAGTTCTCGCTGAAACGCGGCGGCGCTGGCAGACACAGGACCGAACTCCCATACTGCCGAAATTCGCGGATCGAAGGGACCGTCGCAGTTTGACGCGAGCACGCCGGAGCGCCTAACGTAGCTGGGCGGGCATCCAAGATTTCAGGCCATCCAAACTTCAAGGAGCGAACCATGCAGCTAAATGCCTATCTCAATTTCAACGGCCAATGTGAAGCAGCTTTTAAGTTTTACGAAAAGTGCCTGGGAGGCAAAATCGATGCAATGGCCCGGTTCGAAAATATGCCCGGAGGCGGTGGCGTTTCGCCGGAATGGCGCAGCAAAATCATGCACGCGCAGCTCAACGCAGGCGGCGCGGTTTTGATGGGATCCGATGCTCCGGACGGTCGCTACCAGACCCCTCAGGGATTCTCCGTTTCATTGCAATCCAACGATCCCGCCGAAGCGGATCGCGTTTTTAATGCGCTCTCCGAAAATGGCACCGTCGCCCTTCCAATCCAGGAAACGCCCTGGGCGCTTCGCTTCGGCATGCTCGTCGACCGCTATGGTATTCCCTGGATGGTGAACTGCCAGAAAACAGCCGCTGCTGCGCCAGCCTAGTCTTGACCGATTTACAAGAACGTAAAAGCAAAATATCCCAATATCGAAGGGGGAAGAATGAGCAAAGTACGCGTATTGGTTGGCACACGAAAGGGCGCGTTCATTCTTGAGTCAGATGGCAAACGTGAAAAATGGGACGTGAAGGGTCCGCACTTCGCGGGATGGGAAATGTATCACTTGAAGGGATCGCCGGCCGATCCTAATCGAATTTACGCCTCGCAAACCAGCGGCTGGTTCGGACAAGTAATTCAGCGTTCAAGCGACGGCGGCAAAACCTGGGAAACGCCCGGCGGCGAAAAAATGCCCGCGCCCGGCGGTGCGCCTCCGGGCAAGAGCAACCATTTCCTTTACGACGCTGCTCCAGAAACCGGAAAGCCCCTCACGACACACCAGTGGTACGACGGCACGCAGCATCCCTGGGAATTCAAGCGCGTCTGGCATCTCGAACCGTCTCTCACCGATCCCGATACGGTCTACGCCGGCGTGGAAGATGCCGCGTTGTTCAAATCCACTGACGGCGGCAAGTCGTGGCACGAACTCTCCGGACTTCGCGGACACGGCACCGGCCCGAAATGGCAGCCAGGCGCAGGCGGCATGTGCCTGCACACAATCGTTCTCGATCCCAGCAATCCCGGGCGGATGTTCATCGCCATTTCGGCCGCGGGCGCCTTTCGCACCGACGATGGCGGCAAGACCTGGAAGCCCATCAACCGCGGCCTGAGATCTCAATATATCCCCGACCCCGCCGCCGAGATCGGCCACTGCGTTCACCGCATCGCCATGCACAAAGAGCGCCCGGGTGTGCTCTACATGCAGAAGCACTGGGACGTGATGCGCAGCAACAACGCCGGCGACCAGTGGGAAGAAGTCAGCGGCAATTTGCCCACCGATTTCGGCTTCGTGATTGACGTTCATGCCCACGAACCGGAAACCATTTACGTCGTCCCGATCAAGAGCGATTCCGAGCACTTCCCGATCGACGGCAAGTTGCGCGTCTACCGCAGCAAAACGGGTGGAAACGAATGGGAGGCGCTCACAAAGGGTTTGCCGCAGAGCGATTGCTACGTCAACGTGTTGCGCGATGCTATGGCCGTTGACTCGCTTGATTCTTGCGGCATCTATTTCGGGACCACTGGCGGACAAGTGTACGGTTCCGCGGACGCCGGAAATAGCTGGGCGCCTATCGTTCGCGATCTTCCAGCAGTGCTTTCCGTCGAGGTGCAGACGCTGCCATGATCGTTGTCGTGCTCCCGCCGCATTTGCGAACGCTGGCGCGCGTCACCGGAGATGTGGAGTTGGAAGTCTCGGGTCAAATCACGCAGCGCTCCGTCCTCGACGCGCTCGAGGCCCGCTATCCGATGCTGTGCGGAACGATTCGCGATCAGGTCACAAAAGAGCGCCGGCCTTTCCTGCGATTTTTTGCCTGCGAAGGCGATTTGTCGCACGACTCGCCGGACGCTCCGTTGCCTGAGCCTGTCGCCTCGGGCAAGGAGCCGTTTTTCATCATCGGAGCGATTGCCGGCGGCTAGCGGTGGAAGCACGGGCCTTCACGCCCGTGAATGGCCCGCAGCTCTAAGTCATGGCTTTAGCCATGGGCCTTTGGGGAAGGGCATGGCTTGAGCCCTGGCACACAAACTCTCGAAGCGCACGCCTCCAGGCCCGCGGAAAGCGCCAAAGCCTAGCTCGGAAACTGCGCGCGGGTGGTCCGAAACGCGCTCTGAGCGGTTTCCTCCAGCGGTTTCTTGCGCAGCTCTGCATTCAGTACTTCGATTCCCCACGGGCCGTCGTACCCCGCCTTCAGCATTTTCGAAACAAAATCCTTCGGGTTGAATTCTCCCTCGCCGCACAGCAATCGATGATTGATTGTATCCTCATGCAGGCTCCAGGGACATTCGTGCATGCCGTCGTTTATCTCGATGCTGGTCACGTATTTCAACGGCATGGTCGCCACTTTGTCGTAAGAAATCTTCAGCTTCGCGATGTGCCACAGGTCGAGGCAAATTCCGCCGTTCTTCGCGCCGGCGCCTTCAACCAGCTGCAGCGCCTTCTCGACAGAATCGATATCGCAAAACGGCATCATCTCAAAGCCGACTAGCGTGCCATGCTTGGCGCCGTCGGCGCAGAGCGCCGCGAACGACTCGATCATCTTCGGCATGGTGGCCTGCGTCTTGAAAAAGTGGCCGACCTTGATGTGATGTGCTCCAAGGGCTTCCGCCGCTACGAGAAGCTTCTTGCGCTCGATGTCCGACGCTTTTTTTTCTTCGCCATCCAAAAACCAACCGCCGAGGAATTCAAGTTCGACGTGACGGATGCCATTGTCGTCGAGAATTTTCTTCATCTCTTTCAAACTGCGTTTCTTCAGCGTGTGCTCCAGGTCCGCGTGCCAGATCCCGATGCCTTTGAACCCTGCGCGAGCGATCGCCTCCGCGCGCTCCTTGAAATCCGTGGTGCTGAATTCATGGTCAGTGTGTGGCTCTGCGCCGATCGCCAGCGTCCAATACGATCCCAGCAAATCGATATTCTTATTCACTGTGTGATTGCTCCATTGAAGTGCACTTGAAATGCACGCGCCGCATGCTATTCCGCGGGTGCACGCCAGTCAACCCGTGATGTCGCAGTGTCCCAGGGGCATACAACACTCGAAGGCAGCGTCGCCACGAACGGAGGCGCGCGTGCTATGCGATGGCGGGGTGCTTCTTGCCAAAGCCAGTCGCCTGTTCAAACGCGTGCGCCATTTGCAGGACGCTGAAGTCTTCGTGGTCGCGGCCAACGATTTGCAATCCAACCGGAAGCCCTTCAGGCGTAAAGCCGGCTGGCACCGAGGCCGCGCGGATTGCCCGTCGCCGAAATGTACCAGCAGGACTTCATCCAGTCGATGTAGTTATCGAACTTCACGCCCGCGATCTCTGTCGGGTATTCCATGTTGACGTCGAATGCCGGCAGCTGTGTGGTCGGCAGAACGAAATATTCGTACTTTTCCAGAAATGCCTGAAAACGCCGCCAAAGCTGCCCGTTAGCGGTCTCGGCGCGCGCAACATCCATGCCGGTCAGTCGCAGGCCCGCCTCAATCTCACCTTTGAGTGTGTCTTTGAAAGCGTCCGGGTGCTCGCGGAGTTGCTCCCCGTGGATATTTGCGGAATTCCACGCGCGCAATACGCGAAAAGCAGTCTCGGCATGAGCGAAGTCAGGCTCCGCCTGCTCCACGATGCATCCGAGCGATTCGAATGTCCTGCGATGCCCATCAACCACCGTGCGCACGCGCGGGTCAAAGGGCAGTCCGCCCAGGTCTTTGAACCAAGCCACCCGCACACCTTTGAAGTTCCGGTTGAGCGGGCGTGCGAAGCGTTCTCCGGACTCGTTGATCGACAGCGGTGCACGGGGATCGGGCCCCGCTATCGTACTGAGCGCGAGGGCAAGGTCAGCCACTGAACGCCCCAAGCATCCCGAGGTGCTCAGCGTCGACCACGCGAATGCCGCCTTCGGGTTCGGGACGCGGCCGATCGAAGGCCGGAAACCAACTACGTTGCAGAACGCGGCGGGATTGCGCAGCGAACCTCCGGTATCGGAGCCAGTAGCGACGGGCGTGAGCCCGCAGGCCAGCGCGACGGCAGCGCCACCCGACGATCCGCCGCAGGTCTTAGTCAGATCGTACGGATTGTACGTCGCGCCAAACACCTTGTTGAACGTCTGCGATCCCGCGCCGAATTCTGGCGTGTTGGTCTTGCCGACGATGATCGCGCCCGCTCGCCGCATCCGATCGACCACGATATCGTCTTCAGCGGGGATGTAGTCTTTGTATAGCGGCGATCCGAATGTCGTGCGAATGCCACGCGTTTCCAGCAGGTCCTTATGCGCAACTGGCAGACCATGCAACGGTCCCAAAGCCTGTTTGTGCGCCTGCATCTCGTCGGCCTTGGCAGCAGCGTCGGCGGCCATCTCCGGCACTAGAGTCACGATGGCATTAACCCTCGGGTTTACGCGCTCGATCTGTTTCAGGTGCGCAGCCAGCGCTTCGCGTGCCGATAGCTTCTTCGTGCGGATCAGCCGGGCCATTTCGACTCCGGTCATAAGACAGACCGTGGAAGCGGGAGCTTGAGCCTCTAAAGTGCCCTCAAGCAGAGACGCGGCAGCCACTCCTAGCAGCACTTCGCGGCGGGTTAGATGCTCATTCATCGGTGTGAGGCTAACATGCGAGGGAGTTTGCTCGCGAGCGTTTTCGGCCACCCACGTTAAGCGGTCGAGCAGTATTTTCTTGCCAAGCGATGCTATCCTCTAAAATTCACTCCAAGGGGGAACTGATGCAGCTGCAAGGACAAGTTGCAATCGTAACCGGAGGTGGCCGGGGCATCGGCCGAGCCATTGCGCGCAGGTTCGCTGCCGAAGGTGCGGCGGTCGTCGTAACCGCGCGCACGGAAAGCGAAGTCCGCCAGGTCGTCGCGGAAATTCAAGGCGCAGGCGGCAAGGCCGCAGCAATCATCGCCGATATTTCACGCGAGGCCTGATTGCGAAAAAATTGTGCGCGGCGCGCGCGAAGCCTTCGGCGCAATCCACATCCTCGTCAACAACGCCGGAATTTTCGGCCCGGTGCGCCCCGTCGAAAAGGTCAGCGCGTCCGAATGGGATTTCGTGCTAGCCGTGAATCTGCGCGCTCCATTCCTGCTCGCGCGCCTCGTCCTGCCGGAAATGTACGAGCGTGGCTCCGGTGCCATCGTCAACATCTCCACGATTGGCGCGAAGGTCGCCTACCCGATGAATTGCACCTACGCCGCGTCGAAAGCCGGCCTCGACGGACTTACGCGAACTCTCGCTGCTGAATCCGCTCGCAAAGGTGTCCGTGTCAATGCCATCTGTCCTGGCCCAGTAACCGAAACGCAAATGGCCAAGGAACTCACGCGCGAGTTCGCCGCACAGTCAGGCTCAAAGGGAGATGAAATTCTCAACCGGATGATTGAGGGAACGCTGCAAGGAAGGCCGCAAACGGCGGATGAAATCGCCTCCGCCGCCTTATTTCTCGTTTCCAGCCAGGCCAGCGCGATTACTGGGCAGACCCTGAATGTTGATGGCGGCCTTGTCTTTTACTGATCGATTCCATCACGCCGCTGCTCACGTATTCGAGCGCCCCGTACCCGCGTCGCGCTGTCGTGGCAACTGCGCGCACTCCAACTTCGCCCCAGACCAAGCCGTATTCCCAGGCGCTTCCCAGTGTGTAGCAAATTGCGACAAACAAAAATATCGCCGCGAACACCATCCCGAAAAGCAATTCTGCCGCGATTAATTCGCGGACGAAATAAGCCTGCAAAATAGCGATTACCGCAAGCGTCCAAACGATCCGGCGCCGGGTTTTCGGAGAAACCGCTCCCACTGTTTCCCTGATCCGCTGCAAAAGCGTCTTCATCGAAGTTTTGTTCACCCTCGGTGCTCTTAGATGCACGAGGGGGTCCAAAAGTATCAAGGGGTAAATGGCTTATATCTAATGGATTGCAGAAAAAGGAAAATATTGAAGGGAAATCTCTTCCATTCTTCGCCCGGTAATCTGGCAACTCTCTTGCTGTGAAAATTCGTGTCTACACGAAAACTTGCATTTGATTTTGTTTCGCGCCCGAATCGCCGAAACGAATCACCGCCCCTCGAACGGGTATCTGTCCTGCGCGAGCACCGCATCGGCCACGCGCCTGCGAAGCGCGATCGTATCCGCCGGCGCATGCTTCGCCAAGCGCCTCAGCGCGGCCAGTTGCGTGGTCAGAGTGTCGCCGTCGGAAACGCCGGCAAGCGCCGTGCGCGCCTCCTTTTCAACTCGGTCCATGGCATCGTACGTGAACGCTCGCGCCGCATCGGCCATCAGCCCCGCTGCCTGTCCCTTCGCCGCCGCGGATTTCTGCGCCCGCCGCAACGACGATTCCACCGCGTAAATATCCATCACAATATTTGCAAGCGACCCCACAATTTCCTGATTTTCAGCCAGTTTATCTCGGAACTTTTCCACCGCTGCGCCCGCCGCCAGCAGGAAAATCTTCTTCGCCTGTCCCAACGCCCTTTCTTCTTCGGCCAGCGCACCCGAAGGAGCCTCCTCAAAGGCCGGTCCAGAGAGCAATTCCTCCGCAAGTTTCTTCGCCGCGGGAATCAGCGGCAAAATCCCCGCCATCGCGCGTTTCAGCAGCATCTGGATAATCACCAGCCGGTTGATTTCGTTCGTTCCCTCGAAAATGCGATTGATCCGGCTGTCGCGATAGATTCGCGCCACGGGATAATCCTCGTGAAAGCCGTAGCCTCCGAAAATTTGTACGCCCTCATCGGCGCAATAATCGAGCGTCTCGCTCCCCGCCACCTTGATAATCGAACTCTCGATCGCGTATTCCTCGAGCGCCTGCATGGCTTGCTTCACCTTCTCGCTTCCCGCGGCCGATACCGCAGCCTCGATCGTTCCCGCCGTGCGGTAAATCATCGATTCGAGCGCGTAAATGCGTATCGCCATTTCGCCCAGCTTTGTCTTTACCAGGCCGAATTCGCAAATGGACTTCCCGAAGGCCGTGCGCTCCTTCGAATACTTCGACGAAAGCGCCAGCACTTGCTTTGCCCCGCCCGCGCAGCTTGCTCCCAGCGAAAATCGCCCCGCGTTCAGCGTGTTGAACGCCACAATGTGCCCGCGCCCAATCTCGTACAGCAGGTTTTCTTTGGGCACAGGCGCATTTTCAAAAAATAGCGGCACCGTAGAGCTGCCGCGTATCCCCATCTTGTTTTCTTCCGCTCCGATGGAAAACCCCGGCGTGCCTCGTTCCACGAGAAACGCCGAAAACTTCTCGCCATCCACTTTGGCAAACACCGTATAAAGATCGGAAAACCCGCCGCTGGTGATCCACATTTTCTGCCCGCTCAGCAGCCAGCTCTTGCCGTCGGGTGAGAGCACGGCGCGCGCTCGTGCAGCCAGCGCATCCGATCCCGCCTGCGGTTCGGAAAGCGCGTAGCACGCCAGCATTTCTCCGCTCGCAATCTTCGGCAGGTATTTCTTTTTCTGCGCGTCCGTGCCGAAATAAACCAGCGGAATCGTCCCAATCCCCGTGTGTGCACCGAACGCAACTGTAAACGATGCATACACGCCGAGCTTTTCCGACACAATCACGCTCGATACTTTATCCAGTGCCGCGCCGCCGTATTCCTCCGGAATCCCCGCGCCTAGCAGCCCGATCTCTCCCGCTTTGCGCACCAATTCCGCCATCAACCCTTCTTTGTGTTTTTCCAGTTCGGGAATATGCGGGACTACTTCCTTGGCGATGAATTCTTCGATCGTTCGCCCCAGCAGACGCTGATCGTCGTTCAAATCGGCGGGTGTGAAAACGTCTTCCGGCCCGGTGGACGCAATCAGAAAAGCCCCGCCCCGATTGAGTGTTTGCGAAACTGTTGTCGTCGCCATGAGGACCTCGCTCTCTCGCCCGGATTTGCCATCTCGATTCTCGCGCTGCCAAACGCGGAAGACAATGGCCCGCTCCCGCCCGATACCTGAAATGGCACGCGCTAACTGTTTGCTATTTGGTGGAAGCCCCGCATTCATGCGGGGGGAACAGCCTCAAAATAAACAGGGCTTCAGCCCCGGGGTTTGCCTGGACTCGCCGAAATCCTTTTCGCAACTACGCAGCGCGCTCAAAAATCCCCGCCGCTCCCATCCCTCCGCCGATGCACATCGTGACCAACCCATACCGCGCCCGCCGTCGTTCCATCTCGCGCAGAATGGTCGCCGTCAACTTCGCCCCTGTGCACCCCAACGGATGCCCCAGCGCCACGGCGCCTCCATTTACGTTCACGCGCGCCGGATCGAGCCCCGCAAGTTTGATAACCGTCAGCGCCTGGGCCGCGAAAGCCTCGTTCAACTCGATCACGTCGATTTGATCCAGTTTCAGCCCTGCAATCTTCAGCGCCTTCGGAATCGCGTACACCGGCCCCACGCCCATTTCCTCCGGCGGACAACCCGCGGTGGCGAATGCCACAAACCGTGCCAGCGGCTTCAATCCCAATGCCCGCGCGCGTTCGCCGCTCATTACCACGGCCGCCGCCGCCGCATCGCTCATCTGCGAACTGTTTCCCGCCGTCACCACGCCGTGCGCGTGAAACACGGGTTTCAATTTTCCCAGCGCCTCCATCGAAGTATCGGCGCGCGGCCCTTCGTCCGTATCGAACGTCACCTTTTGGCTTTTCGTTTTGGTTCCAGCGGTCGCTCCCGAAGCGCCATTCCCGCCATTCTCAACAAACGTGTAATTCACTTCGATGGGAACGATCTCGTCCTTGAACTTTCCAGCAGCAATCGCCGCCAGCGCCTTCTGATGGCTCGCCAGCGAGAATTGGTCCGCTTGCTCCCGCGTAAAGCCATACTTCTTCGCCAGGTTCTCCGCGGTAAGCCCCATATTCAAGTAAGTATCCGGATAGTGATCCATCAGCCAGGGATTCGGAGAAATTTTGTGCCCGCCCATGGGAACCATGCTCATGGACTCGGCCCCGCCCGCAATCGCGACGTCGCCCTGTCCGGCCATGATTCGCTCGGCGGCCAGCGCGATGGCCTGCAGGCCCGACGAGCAAAACCGGTTGATGGTCATCGCCGACACGGTCACCGGCAAGCCCGCTCGCAGCGCCGCAATCCGTGCCACATTCATCCCTTGCTCTGCCTCGGGCGTCGCGCAGCCAATGATCACATCCTCGATTTCGGCGGCATCAAGCCCCTTCGCCCGCGCTACCGCTTCCTTGATCGCCGCCGCTCCCAGGTCATCCGGCCGCGTGGCCCGCAGAGTTCCCTTGGGCGCTTTCCCCACCGCCGTTCGCACCGAACTTACGATCACAGCCTCGCGCATCGCGCACCTCGCTCGAGGCGGCAGACTTCGCCGCCTGAAACTTCTCCATTGGATGCCAGGAAAGGAAAAAAAGCAACGGCGCGCGCACGCGGCGCTGGGAGAGTAACGCGACCCTCGGGCGAGGGTCGCCTGGCTCTATCGGTGGAAACGGATCCGAACCGTCATTTGCGTGGCAACAGGCTTCCCGTCTAGCATTGCCGCCTCATACTTCCAGCGGCGCAGCGCGTCGGTTGCGGCCAGTCTCAGCATCATCGGGCCGGCAAGCACCTTCGTTGCCGAGACATTTCCGCTGCTGTCGATCGAGGCTTCCACCACCACGTCCCCCTCCACCCCAGCCAGTTGTGCGATCTGCGGATATATAGGCATCACGGAAGAAATAAGCCGCGGCGGTTTCAGTTGGCTCCCAGCATGCACCGGCGTCGACATCTCGCTGAGCGGCGAGGGCGGAGCGATGGAGGAAACCAGCCCTTTCAGCGGGCTACTGTCGCTGTTCGCGCCGGTCGCATCAATCGAAGGCGCGGATGCCGTGCTGGCGACGCTTAATCCGCGCCCCGGCGAAACCGGATGCGCGTTCAGCGCGCCAAACATGTCCGGCACTTTGACCGCCGGCTTTACATGAACCGGGGCCGCGGGCGGCTCGGCTTCTTGTACTGGTGCCGCAGGCTGCGCGATTTCTTGCGCTGGCGCCTTGCTTACTCGAGCCCGCGCTGGTTCGGTCGGCCGCACGGAAACATCGGCAGCGACCACCGCAGCCGGCGGAGTCGCGATACTCGCTGCGGCCACTGGCCTCGCTGGCGCGTAAGTGTGCACGGCGCTCGGGCTCGAAGCTGTGACGGTGGCCATCGGCAGGCTTACGGGGCTGGCGAAAGGCCCAATGTGCAGGAAAAAGGCGCCGCCGGCCGCCGTTATAAGCAACGCTGCAATACCCAAAACCATCGCGAACCAGTTGGGCGGATTTTTGCGCGCTTCCAAATACGTCGTCACGCCCTCAATCACGTTTTCCGCCGGAGCACTCTTTATGTTGGCGGCTGCCGCGAAACGGCCAAAGGGCGCCACGTGTGCAGGCTGCGAAAGGGCATGGCCACCCTCGGCCATTGCAAATGATTCCGAAATACCCGCCACCGGCCCTGTATGTGCGCGCGTCTCGCGCTGCGTGGACCGGCCGTTCGTTTCGCGTAAAAGAGTCCCCTCCAAACACATTTGTCGCCGACGCAGCTGCCTGCACATCCTCTTGCGAACCGATGGGCGCAAAGGACGATTCAGGTTTGACTTGCCGGACGGCCGAAGCCAAGGTTGGCGCGGGCACGCTCAGTCGTGATGCCGAGCTGGTTGATGGAAGCGGCGACACCGGAACGCTGGTCATTCCGGAAGTCGCGGTAATCTTTGGCAGGCTATTTCCCGCAAGCTCCCAGAACTTTTCATCGCTATCCGCGTCATGCCCCTTTTCAATTTTCATTTCCACCGATACTGTCGGTGCTGCGTGTGAACTCCCCATGGCGGCGGATGGCTCAATCGACGGCGCCTCGCCCGGGCCATCGGACGGAAAATGCACTCCCCAGTAGCCGGGCTGCCGGTGTGTGAACTCGATCTCCACATAGCTGTGCGTTTGCGCGTAGGGACGCACTTTCACGATGCGGCAAATCGCGTCGTGTCCGGATTTCAGATTCGTCACCACCACCATCTGCCCGCCCACTACGGCAGTCGCCATCTTCACGACCGCGCCCTGCGGGAAGACGATCATCGTCGAGGTGGTTTCCTCGAACGCTTCCGTTTGCGGTACGGCGCCTCGCGCCGCTTCCGTGACGCGCGTGCCGTGCACTTTGATGGGCACGTCCAGCGACACCGCGTCGGCGCGCAGATGTCCCACGTTCGCGTTCACTTTTGCTGTGGTCGTATCCTTTATGGAGCCGGCCGCTTCGAGTGTCTCTTTGGTTGGCGTCATGTAGTACGAACGGTTTACACCGCCCTCCGTTGAAACCCTGATTTCGCCTAGGGATACCGATTGTCTTTGGGGGTCGCGCAGCCCGGCAATAGTACGTTCGTACTAAGTGTTAACGGATACGCAAACGCGAGGGCGTGAGTGTTCGAGTGGCCTGCCAGACTAGTTTCGAAGCGGTTTTCCGGTTTTCAGCGTGTGCGCGATGCGCTCTTGCGTTTTGCGTTCGCCGCACAAACTCACGAACGCCTCGCGCTCCAGATCCAGAATGTATTGCTCCGGCACAATTTGCGGCGCTGTGATTCCGCCCCCGGCAAGAATGTATGCGAGCTTTCGCGCCACCACCGCGTCGTGTTCCGTTGCGAACTCGCCTCGCACCATCATGTGGACCGCCAGTTTCGCCGCCGCAAAAAATTCCTCGCCCAGCACGCGTATTTCCGCCGGAGCCGGCGGGTGATATCCGGCGCGGACCATCGCCAGCGCCGTGGCCTTCGCGTCCGCAATCTGGCGGTCGCGATTCATGGAGATCAGATCCGACGGCCGCAAGTATCCGAGCCCTCGCGCCTCTTCCGCGCTGGTGGAAACCTTCGCCGTCGCCACATTTTCGAAAACCGGCCGCAGCGCATGCATCAAGTCCAGATTGTCTCCGCCCGACGCGTGCTCGTTTGCGCGAATCAGCATTTCTTTGCTGCCGCCGCCGGCGGGAATCAGTCCTACTCCCACTTCCACCAATCCTATATATGTTTCCGCCGCGGCGTGAATTCTTGCCGAATGCAGCGGAATTTCGCATCCGCCGCCCAGCGCCATTCCCTGCGGCGCCGCCACCACCGGGCGCGGTGCGTATTTGATCGCCATGTTCGCGCGCTGAAATTGACGCACCGCCAAATGAATATCGTCCCACTCGCCCTCTTGCGCGGTCATCAGCAACAGCATCAAATTCGCGCCTGCCGAAAAATTCGCCGCCTGGTTGCCGATCACCATCGCCTCGAATTCCGTTTCCAGCCGCGCCACGCCCGCCTGCAGCATCGCGAAAATATCCCCGCCGATCGCGTTCATTTTGGCGTGAAATTCGCAGCACACTACCCCGTCGCCAAGGTCGATCAAACTCGCGCCGGAATTTTCCTGCACCACTGCGGTGCGATCTTTCAAAGATTTCAGAAAGATCACGCCGCTAGGCTCTTCCAGTGCTTTCAGCGCGCCGCTAGCTAAATCGAAAAAGCTTGTCCGCCCTTTTTCTTCGCTGTAAAAAACTTTCTTCGGTGACCCCAGCACTTTCCGCACCAGCTCCGGCATCTGCTTCCCATCGCGCTCCAGCGCCTTGGCCATGCGCTCCGCGCCGATCGCATCCCAGATCTCGAACGGACCAAGTTCCCATCCAAATCCCCAGCGCATCGCTCGATCCACGTCAACCACTTTGTCGGCAATCTCCGGAATTCGGCGCGCCGCGTAGACACACGTCTCGCCCAGCGTGGCCCACAAAAATTGATTAGCCTTGTCGCCTCCTTTGCCCTCCAGTGCCGGACCAACCAGCATCGGCAGTCGCGCGCGCGTACTCTCAACGCCTTTGCCCGCTTCGATCGAACTGAATTTCGCTTTTTGCCGCGGACGGTATTCCATTTTCTGCCAGTCGAGTGTCAGAATCTCCGATTCGCCGCCTGCGCCCTTCACCCGCTTGTAGAATCCGCTGCCGGTCTTTTCGCCCAACCAGCCGCGCTCCATCATCGCCTCCACCAACGGCGGAACTTTGTAAAGCTCGCGCGACTCATCCTCCGTGGCATTTTCATAAATGTTCCGAATCACATGCACCAGCACATCCAGCCCCACCAGATCCACCGTTCGAAATGTCGCCGAGTTCGGCCATCCAACCGCCGGCCCCGTGCACGCGTCCACTTCCTCCACCGTCATTCCCAGTGCCTGCATCTGCCGAAAGGCATGCAAAATCGAAAACGTGCCAATGCGGTTGGCGATAAAATTCGGCGTGTCCTTCGCCACAACCACGCCTTTGCCCAGCCGCTCGTCACAAACTTCCGCCAAAAACTCGAGCACCCCCGGCAGCGTTTTTGGCCCGGGAATCAGCTCCGCCAATTTCATGTAGCGCGGAGGATTGAAGAAATGCGTTCCCGCCCAGTGCTGCTGAAAATCCTCCGAGCGCCCCTCGGCGATCAGCCGGATCGGCAACCCCGATGTGTTGGACGTAACAATCGTCCCCGGCTTCCGCACCGTTTCCACCCGCTCAAACAGCTTCCGCTTGATCTCCAGATTCTCGGCCACCGCCTCGATGATCCAGTCCGCTTCGCCGCACCACGCCGAGGTTATCGTCGAGATTTCCCGGCGTGATCAGTCGCGCCGTCTCCGCCGTAAAAAAAGCCGCCGGCCGTGATTTCTTCGCCGCTTCCAATCCTGCGCGGACAATCCGGTTCCGCACCGCCGGATTTTCCAGCGTCAAGCCTTTTCGCTTTTCGTCGGCATTCAATTCAGGTGGGACAATATCCAGCAGGTAGCAAGGAATTCCCGCATTCGCCAGATGCGCCGCTATTCGCGACCCCATCGTTCCAGCGCCCAGCACCGCCGCTTTTTCGATTTGCCGTCTCATCGCCCCCGCCTTTGGCAAGGCACATGGTTGCAAAAGCGGTAATCGCGGTCAACCGGAAACGCCCCGCGCCCAGGAACTTTGCTAGAGTGTTTATAGGGGTCGGTGATGGCACCTGCATCCAAATGGTTCACTCGGGCGGTGAGCGGCCTGCGCTCGTTTGCTTACGCCGACGAGCGGGACAGGCCCAAGATAGGCCTCGCTCTGGGCGGCGGCTTCGCGCGCGGCATCGCTCACATTGGAGTTCTGCGCGTCCTCGAAGAGTACGAAATCCCCGTCGATTTCATTGCCGGCACCAGCGTGGGCGCCTTGATCGGCGCCACCTACGCCAGCGGCACCTCTCTCACGGAAATGGAACGCCAGGGATCGGCCACTCGTTTCAGCGACTTCGGCCGCTGGACTCTCTCTCGCATGGGCATGGCCACGAACGATCGCCTCGAGGATTTTCTCCACAAATTCACTACCGCCAAATTTTTCCACGAAATGAAAATCCCGCTGAGCATCGCCGCGACAGACCTGCTTTCGGGAAGTTCCGTTCACTTCACGGAGGGCGAAATCGGCCCCGCTTTGCGCGCTTCCTGTGCCTATCCCGGACTTTTTCTTCCGATCGAATACCAGGGGCGGATTCTCGTGGATGGATTTCTCACCGAAACGGTTCCCGCGGAAGCCGCGCGGGATCTCGGCGCGGACATTGTGATTGGAGTGCATCTCGAGCCCGGCCTGCTTCGCAGCGCGCCGCGCAACACCATCGAAGTGATCAGCCGCTCGTTTTCCATTCTTCAAACGGCCGCCACCCAGGTCTGGCACTCCGATGTGGACGTTCTCATCGAGCCGGACGTCCATCGCGTGCAGTGGGACGAATTCGTGAAGACGCCGCAACTCGTCGCCGCCGGCGAAGTCGCCGCCCGCGAAGCCATGCCTCGGATCAAAGAAGTGATTTTGCTCAGCGCCAGCCAGCGCCTCGAAGACAGACGGAAACACGACCGCCGCCGCAATAAGTCCGGCCGCCGCAATATTCTCGAAACCCGCCCGTAGCTTCCTGTTTTTGCCGTCGTAGACGCACTGTGCTCCGCAGCGGATGGCGGACCCTCGCGTCAGTGGCCCCGCGCGCCGCCTACGTATACGGCGCCGCGAGCCCCTTCCGCTTCCGGTGCCGCCTCATTTCCTCTTGCTGATGCGTCCGAATTCGCAGCGACGAGCGCGGCTTCCCGGTACACAGCAAAACGAATCCAGCCTCGCGATCCTCGGGGTAGTAGCGAATCGAGTCTGACTGGTCCACCTCGCCGCCGTTCTCGAGACGCCCGGCGCAGGTGAGGCATCGCCCTTGATGGCAGAGCGCGGGCAATACGATGCCCGCCTTCGACGCGGCGTCCCAAATGTGCTCTTCGCCGCCTACCTGAATTCGCCGCTCCTCGTTGTCAGGCAGCAAAAGGACCACATCGAATAGGGGAAGGGAAGGTGTCATTCAATTTCCCGGCAAGTCCTGCCTGACGCAAGCGCGCCAAGCAGGACCCCAGGGACAATCATCATGGGTTGTAGAAACTGGCGTTCTTGCTGTAAGGCGCATGCCCCGGCTCGCCGCGCCGGAAATGTCCGGAGGGAATCGACTTCCCGTCCCGTTCAAAAGCGAGCAGTTCGATAAACCACGCCTCGTGTTCGATTTCCTCGTTCAAAATGCGCGACGCCATGTCGTAAGTTCGCGGATCCTTGCCAAACGTCATATCGCAAATGGCGATCCAACTGCGAATCGCGCAGCGCTCTGACTCCAAAAGCAGCGTCAGAATATTCACGGTGGTTGGCGGATCGGGCAGCTTTGCCGCCTCGCAACCGGCCTGGTCGTGAAAAACTTTCAGGTCGTTCGGTAGCTCCCCGCCAAGTTCGTAAATGCGCGGGACGATCAGCTCCCAGTGTGCGCGATCTTCCAGCCGCGCATCCTCGCAAATCTCCTTGTAGTCTTCGTGACCCGCAAGATGCATGCGAAGAATTGTGTAGTAGTAATAAGTGCTGGCAAACTCCGCCGCTGCGTTGGCGACCAGCATTTTGATCAATTTTTCTACGTCGACGCCCCGCGCGCGAATTACTTCCACGCCCACTCGCTGCGTTACATCGCCTGCCTTTACAACTTTCATCTTTTCCGGCATTTAAATCCCCCTTTCGCCCGCAGTATAGTGCACCGCTTTCCGATAGGTCTAAGATATAATTCCTATCCTTCGCATAGTCCCAGCCTCTGGGAGCCCGCGCACGCCGCATACCCTGTTCAACGTAAACCTGCCTCTTCTTTGATTTACTGTCTCCGTCCTGCGCAACGCTTCCACGCCCCGGCGCATCTCCCTTGTAGGTGAAACTAAACCTCCAGCCTCGGGTTTAAGTCGATGTCGGTCAGCGGTGCGGTGATGCAGGGTAACGACTATGAGCCGAATTTGCGGATTGAATTGGACTCCTCGCCGTGCGACGCTTAGACTTCACCCAACCCGAAAAGTGACGTACCCGAAATGAATGAAGGAAGAGGGACTTGACCGAATGAAGCGGTCTGCCGAGCTCGACGCCGCGCGCGGCATGATGTTGGTTTGGATGACGCTCGTCCACCTCCCCACCATCCTCAGCGCGCATGTGAACCAGCCGTTCGGCTACGTTTCCGCCTCCGAAGGATTCATTTTCCTCTCCGCGCTGCTCACGGGCCGCATCTACTTCCGAATCTTCGAGCGCGACGGCGCCGCCGCGATGAATCGCAAGCTTGTCTTTCGCGCCGTGCGCCTTTACATCTTCCACATATTCTTGCTGCTTTTCGCGTTCGCAGCCGTCAGCCGCTACGCTCTTCGCGGGCGCCCCGCGCTCCACAATATGCTGGATTTTTACTTCCTGGCGGGCGTCGAGCGCGCTGTTCGCGACGGCCTGCTGCTGATCTACCGTCCTCCGCTCCTCGATATCATTCCGCTCTACGTGGGCTTTTGCTTGCTGTCTCCGCTGCTGCTTTTCTTGGGCGCTCGGATCTCTTGGCGGCTCGTTCTCGGCGGAAGCGCCGCGATCTGGCTGGCCGCGCAGTTTGGATTTCGCACCGCGCTCTACCACTGGGTCGTCGCTGCCACTTCGCTCCGCGTGCCGCTGAACGAAATGGGCGCATTCAATCCCTGGGCGTGGCAGTTTCTTTGGGTCATAGGCATCTACTTCGGAGTGCGTTGGGCGAAAAACGAGTCTGCCCGCCGCCAAGTGGGCGCAGCGCCTTTGGATTCCGGCCGCATGTGTCGCCGCAGCCTTGTTCGCGTTGCGATACGCGGAAGTTTTCGGACTGAACCTCGGAAGTTACTCCGTGCTTTTTGATAAGTGGAATCTAGCCGCCGTCCGCCTCGTTGATTTCCCCGCCGTCATCTTGCTCGTGTTGCGCTTTCACTCTGTCTTGAAGCGGTTCGCGCTGCTGTGGTTTGTGAAGCCGGTTTCGCGCTCTCTGATCATGCTGGGCCAAGCCTCGCTCCCAGTCTTCTGCGCGCACTTCTTTTTCTGCTTTATCGCTCTCGGACTTGTGGGCAACGCCGCGCTCCTGCCTGGCGGGCTGCAAATTGTTATTGCGACGGTCACCTTTGCCTTCCTGCTTCTGCTCGCGAAAGCCTCGCAGCTTCGCCGCGACCCCTATGCCCGCGCCAGCCTGGTAGATTTTCCATGGGGTTTTGTGCACTCGCATCCCGTAAAGATTCCGCGCTAAGGCTTCTCACAATCCACTTGAGGTTTTAGTCGGGCAGAAGCGCTTTCTGCTCTAAATCGCGAGCGGCCTGCAACACATCTTCCGGCCTGCCTGCATCGCGCCAGTAATATTCATCGGCGTGAAACGCGCAAATTTGTTCTCCGCTGCCGGCAAGCCGAAGATACGAAGTAATGATCGAAAACGCGCCTTCCTCAGCCATCATGCTGAAAATCCGTGGAGAGATCACGTGTACTCCGCAAAAAGCCAGCGCCTGCGCCGTCGCCGCCGGTCGAACCATTTCGCTCTTCTCGCTGCTTCCGGATCGCCGCCCGCAAAGCCGCAGCTTCTCGTCAAACAGCAAGTATCGCGACGTCTCCCGCTCTTGCACCGCCAAGGTGGCGAGCGCCTGATTTTCATCGTGAAATTGCGCCATCCGCCGCAGGTCGATCGTGCTGATCACGTCCACATTGTGCAAAATGAAAGGCTCCACGAAAGTGCTGAAATCCCCAAGGAAAAAATGGGAAGCCTTTTTCAAGCCGCCGCCCGTATCGAGCAGAACTGGCTCGTGGGAAACCTCGATGTGCATGCCAAAATTTCCGTTCGCCCTTAGATAATCGTGAATCATTTCAGCAAAGTGATGCACATTGATGATCACGTCATGAATGCCGGATGAGCGCAGCCGCGAAAGCGTAATCTCCAAAAGTGTCCGCCCGCCCACTTCCACCAGCGCCTTCGGCCGGCTATCGGTCAGCGGACGCAAGCGCGTGCCCAATCCCGCGGCCAAAATCATCGCCCTCATTGATTCCAATTCTCCATCTCGACATGCCGCACCACTACCTCCACTCCCCGCCTGCCCCTCAGCCGCTTGGCCACTTCCTCCGCCAGATACACCGAGCGATGCTGCCCGCCCGTGCATCCGAAAGACACCATCAGGTTCTTGAATCCGCGGTGCTGATATTCGTTTACGCTGGCATCCACCAGCGCCATCACGCTCGCCAGATACTTGTGCACGGCCTCCTGCTTGTTCAGGTACTCGATCACCGGCGCGTCTAGGCCCGTCAGTGCTTTGAACTGTTCCTCGCGCCCGGGATTGGGAAGGCTGCGCGCGTCGAAAACGAACCCTCCGCCGTTGCCGCTCTCGTCCTGAGGCGCCGTGCGATGAAACGAAAAGCTGGAAATCGTCACAGTCAGCGCGTTGCTCTCGGAAGGCAGGCTCTGCAATTTCCGCGCGCTCACCATGCTTCTGAACGCGCCCATCAGCGCCGGCAGCTTGATGGGCAGCTCCGCGTTCTCAAGCAGCCATTGCACGTTTTTCAGCGCGTAAGGCACGCTCTGCAAAAAATGCGTTTTGCGCTCGTAAAAACCGCGGAACCCGTAGGCCCCCAGCGCCTGCATCACGCGCACGTAAACATACGCGTAGTAATGCCGCATGAACGTTTCGCGCTTCAGCTCGATGAAACCCGCAAGCTGCTCCAGATAATTCCCGAGCAATTCCTCGCGCAACTCAGGCGGCAGATCGGCCTTGGCGTCGTACAGAAGGGAAGCGATGTCGTATTGCAGCGCGCCCTTGCGCCCGCCCTGGTAATCCAGAAAATAGGGTTGTCCCTCGCGCAGCATTACGTTGCGCGATTGAAAATCCCGATAGAGAAAGTAATCCGTGTCCGCGCTCAGCAAGAACGTCGTCAACCGTCCGAAATCGTCTTCCAGCAGTTGCTCGTTGAAAGGTATGCCGGCGAGCCTCAGAAAATAGTATTTGAAGTAATTCAGATCCCACGCGATGGATTGCCCGTCGAAAACGCCGCGCGGATAGCACACGCTGTAATCCAGATCGCGCCCCGCCTCCACCTGAAACCGCGGCAGCACGGCCACCACCTTGCGATATGCCTCCACCACCGCCGGAGAGATGTTCGCCCCGTCGCGCTTCTCGGAGAGAAACTCAAAAAGCGTGGTGTCTCCGAGATCCTCTTCGAGGTACGCGCCCTGGCTCAAATCCTCTGCGTAAATTTCCGGCACCGGAAGCCCGTGCTTGCGAAAATGCCTCGAAAATTCGAGAAACGCGACGTTTTCTTCGCGCCCGTTATAGAGCACGCCAATCGCGCTCACTTCTTTGTTGCTGATCCGTACGAGTTTGCGTCCCGAGCCGCCGAGTTGGCCGTGAAGCGGCTGCACCCGCCCCGCCGGCGAGTGGAAATGTTGCTCGAAAAGTTTTTTGAGAACGTCCATCAGGATGCCGAGCCGTCCGTGAAGATCGCGTGGCTGCGCGCCTCAGTTGTCATCCCACCTACTCTGACGAAGAAATGTCATCCCGAACCAAGCCGCGTTTTACGCGGATTGTGTGAGGGATCTGCTTTTGCCTTCGCAGGGCCGGCCGTCGAACCGCCGGGAAAATCAAAAGTTTGTTCCCCTGAATCAGTCTATCTGCTCCGGCATCCCGTTGCGAGCCACCGCGTCATGCGAAGGTCGAAAAAGGCACTTGTCCGATCGGCTTCGCCCCGCAAAGCACGATGGGGCCTCAATTTAGCCGGGTCAGAGGGGTACTAGAGCGCCAGGCCCAGGAGATTGAGAGCTTCAGCCCATTCCGCCCGCCGGCCCCTTTTCGCACACTTGAATCAGGTCACTCGAATGCCAATCGGGATGGTAATTACGATCATTATAACGGTCCTTCTATTGTGGCTTGTAATCGGAGGCGCCGTCGCCGTTCTAGTCGGCCCGCTCATCAAACAGGCCGCGTCCCGCATCCCTGCTTCGCGTGAGGACCGCATCGCTTTGAGCGAGTCACCAGCCCGCTCAGTCAGTAAGACGTGAACTGCCCAGCGAGTGGGAATGCTGCTCGAATAGTTTTTTTCAGAACGACAGGAAAAGAGAACCTCAGCTGATTACGGCAAACAAAATGCGTCGTTTCCCAAGGGTAGGTCAGCCTTGGGGTTTTCTTTGATCTATGGAATTTGCAAATGAAGGACATCACTGCGGCCTAAATTCAGTCTGATACTTTGGCATTTTGGTTGCCAATAACTGCGTGAACGGCACTCGGAGTCCCCTCTGAGTGCAAAAGGGAGAAAATAATGAAAAGGCTTTTGTCAGGTTTGTTTTTGAGTTTATTTGTGATTGCGCTGATGCCAGTGCATGCCGACACGTATTACGGGGGATATGAGGACACGGTCGGTGGAGACTACGACTATAACGATCTGGTGTTTTCATTGAGTGGTACAGGCTTGGTGCTCAATTCAAGTGGCACCTGGTATGCGGAATCGGCAGCAACCCTGGGAACGAGCGGAACTCCTTTTTGGAACCACTCATCCTTTGATGGCTCCAACTACAACGTGGGGTATTGCATCTACGGCGGAGGCAGTTGCAATGGCGGCACCGCGCTGGATTCGGGCGCAGATTTCCTTGCCAGCAGCACGAAAGGTTCGGTAAATGACGTCACCTTCACGCCTGGGTCCTCAACAGCGACGGTGATCCTGGGAATCGCCGCTGATAAGAACGAACTTGGCTGGTATCTCACGAGCGATCCCACCGCGATCAACTGGATTGGCGGGGTCGGCGGCAGCGACAGTTTTACTCCCGGGGGTACGTTCGGATTGGTCGGTTGCAACGATTGGACCGGCAGCAGTTGCGCTGGAACGGAGTTCTTTTCTGTTACGAGCGACGGGAACGGCGGGGATTCGACTTCGCACTTCGCGTTCTTCGGCAACCCGGCCGTAGCCACGCCTGAGCCGGGCACACTGGGGTTAGTCGGCTCTGGCTTGCTCGGATTGGTTGGCCTGCGACGCCGGAAGGTTTTGCAGAGCTAAACTGTGGATCTTTGCGCTCCCGATGATCTGGACGGTGGTCACCCTCCACCGTCCTTGGCCGACGGTTCGGGAGTTCCCGAGAATTGTACAGGCATGGATTCAGAAAGCCCGCGATCTCGAGAAGAGGCCGGGCTAAGTAGCGCTACATGCGTCCCGCCACCACCCGTGCGCGAACCCACAACGCATCAGCGGGCCATTTTTGCGGGGGATAGCCGCGAAATGCGCACTGGGTCCAGCCCCCCGTGGCGCAGGTACCCTCTATGTCTGGCTATCCGACTTATCGAACACTATGTCAGAGTGCGCCAAACGGTTATTCTGAAATGTGAGTGAAAATCCGCCCCCGGAGGTCCCCTCTCGGAAAAGGTTGCTCCCATCCTTCGTTCGATGGTTTCTCATCGGAGCAGCGATTCTTTGGTCGCTCGCGGCGCTGATTCTAGTGGCTGCCCGATGGATCAACCCACCGACCACCGCGGTGCACATGGAGCGCCGCTTGCAAGCCTGGATTCACCGCGCGCCGTATCACGAACGTTACGAATTCGTTCCGCTGAGCCGAATCTCGCCCAATCTCCGGCATGCCGTGATCGCTGCGGAAGACGCGCGCTTTTATCAGCATCATGGATTCGATTGGCACGCGATACAAATCGCTGCTACAGACGATATGGAAGGCGGCCGCATTCGCGGAGGGTCCACCATCACGCAGCAACTTGTGAAAAATCTTTTCTTCGGAACAGGCCGCTCTGTCCTCCGCAAGGGAGCCGAAGTCACGCTTGTCCCGGTGGCCGAATTGGTCCTCGGCAAACGGCGTATTCTGGAGCTTTACCTCAATGTGGTCGAATGGGGCCCGGGTGTTTATGGCGCGGAGTCGGCGTGTGAATACCACTACGGAACCTCGGCCCGCAATATCGACCGGCAACAATCGGCCCAGCTCGCCGCAATTCTGCCGCTGCCCCTGAAGCGACGCCCCGATCGCATGATTCGCTACAGCGAAATCATCCTGGGGCGGATGCGCCAGATGGGTTGGTAGTCTCGCAATGGTTCGGGAGCAGTTATCATCCGGAAAACGCTTTGACCAATATCCATAACCATTTCGCGCAAACGGGGTTTAATGGAGGGAAGCCGAGCGACTGATTCACACAGGAGTTTCTCCCCATGAGCTGCCGCATGATCGCCGCTGTAACAAGCATATTTCTGGGAGCTGTTATCGTGTTGCCGGTCACACGCGCGCAAAACGGGACTTCCGCTGCGCCCGACGCGCCATCTTCCTCCTCTTCAGCCACCACACCGTCGCAGGCTCCGCCGGCAGCATCCAAAAAAGTCTGGACGAACGATAATGTAACGGAGCTGCGCGCTAATTCCGAGATTTCCACCGTTGGCAGGACGTCTGCCAGTCCCCGCGATTCTGGCCGGAAAACTGTGGCAGGATCGAAGGCCCACGACGCGAACTGGTATCGCGACCGGATCGTGAACCTCGAGGCCAAGCTCCCCCCGCTCGACAGTCAGATCGAACAATTACGCGAAGGGATCGCTGGGAAAGCAATGGGCGATGGAAAATCATCCTCACGGCCTCGAGCGGTGAAAGGCGATAGCTGGTCTCGAGAAGAAGCGGAACTGCAGAACAAGCGCGATGGTATCGCTGCGCATATCGATGCGCTGCGGGACCAAGCGCGTCACAGCGGAGTGGCGCCCAACACCCTGCCCTGAATCAAAGGCGGACACGGCCTTAAGAAGCGCAGCTCGGCGTCCGCTTCGCCATCACATCTCTCAATTCGAACCTTGGCTTCTAGCGGTCTATTGACGTGCGAGTGCCGTACTCCTAGGATTTCAGCACCCCAGCCAGACTTGTATCGTATAAATCCGGCGCCGCGAACCGCCCCGCCGCGGACGCCTTGATCCTCTCCATTAGGGAGATGCTATGAGCACAAAGAAGAGGTCTCGCGTTTCACTGAAGAACAGCAACCGTACTCTGCTTCCCAGCGCCAACCTAATCGGCCCCGCTGACGCCGCGGAGCAAATCCAGGTGACGGTTCGCGTCCGGCGCGGTTCGAGTTCCGGCGAATTCCCTTCGGACGCCGATCTCGGCAGCAGTCGCCCGGCACAGCGGAATTACCTCACTCGTGAAGAGTTCGCCTCAAAGTACGGTGCTCGTGCTGAAGACATTGCCGCGATCCGTGCATTTGCCGCCAAGAATAGCTTGCAAGTTGTGCATGTGGAAGCGCCTCGCCGCACGGTCATACTCGGCGGCACCGTCGGTGCCTTCAGCAAGGCCTTTGGCACGCAGGCGCATCTTTACTCCTTTCAGGGTGGCACCTATCGCTGCCGGAAAGGCGTGCTGAAGATTCCGGCCGCGCTCGAGGGCATAATCGAAGGCGTCTTCGGCATCGACAACCGGCCGCAGGCCAAGGCGCATTTCCGCCGGCGAATTCGCGCCGCGGCCACCGATGTTTCATACACAGCGCTTAAAGTGGCGGAGGCGTACGATTTTCCAGGTAGTGCGGACGGCAGCGGGCAGGCGGTCGCGATTCTCGAATTGGGAGGTGGCTACCGCCCGCAGGATTTGAGCTCGTACTTCGGCAATCTCGGCCTCGCCACTCCGGCAGTCAGCGCGATTTCCGTTGACGGCGCATCGAACTCCCCCACAGGTAGCGCCGACGGGCCTGATGGGGAAGTCGAGCTCGATATCGAAATCATTGGCGCAATTGCACCCGGCGCGAAAATCGGCGTTTATTTCGCACCGAATACGGATCAAGGATTCATCGACGCGCTTACCACCGCTGTGCACGACACCAACTTGCGACCCTCAATCGTCTCGATCAGTTGGGGTGGCCCGGAAAACTCGTGGACTGAGCAGGCGCGCAATACGCTGAATTCTGCCTGCCAGGATGCCGCAACCATGGGCGTCACCGTGCTCGTCGCCTCAGGCGACAATGGCGCCTCGGACGGCTCAACAAATGGCGCGCTCACCGTTGATTTTCCGTCGTCGAGTCCCTATGTGATCGGTTGCGGCGGAACGAAGCTAGCGCTCACCGGCAATTCCATCCGTAGCGAGCAAGCATGGAACGAACTCGCGCAGAACGAAGGCGCCACCGGCGGCGGTGTCAGCGAAGTATTTGCGGCCCCAGCCTTTCAGAGTGGCGTCCATGTCCCCGCCGCTCCCAATGGATTTCGAGGCCGTGGAGTACCGGACGTGGCAGCCGACGCAGACCCGGCAAGCGGATACGCCGTGCTGGTAGATGGCGAATCCACGGTAATTGGCGGGACCAGCGCTGTGGCGCCTCTTTGGGCTGGGTTACTCGCGCGCATCAACCAGCTGGTGGGCAAGCCGGCGGGGTATCTGAATCCAGTCCTGTATTCGGCGGATGTGGCCGCCACGTTTCGCGACATAACCTCGGGCAACAACAACGGCTATTCGGCGGGTCCGGGATGGGATGCGTGCACGGGACTTGGCACGCCAGACGGCACACGTTTGCTTGCAGCTCTGAAAAGCGGCTAAATGCGAAGGAATGCGGAGGCCACTCTTCAACATTCGCAGTTCATATCTCTGCCGCGCCAATTGACGCCCTCCGCGCTCGCCCCTATGGCGGTTCTTTACCTCGTCGGGAACTCAGCATCTATAACGGGGTTACCCGAAAAGTGAAGCGTTACTTAAGGCGGAACAGATGTACGATGCGCCAGAGGGTGAGCCAAATCGGAAATCCCGATTAAGGTATCCATACGGGTCTGTATTGGTCTTTAATTCCCCAGGAGGAATCAATGAACCAAATGGGCCAAAAAATGGTCGCCATGATCGCATTGGGAACTTTTGCGCTGGTTATCGGGCTCGGCGAGCGGCGGCAAGCGCGAGCGCAGGAGGCCAAGGAACCCTATCCAAGCATGGCTCCGCTTGATCAATACTTAATGGAGCGCAACGCTGAGATTGCTCTGGCGCGGAGCGCGGCCCCGGAGTCCATCTCGCGCGATGCCGATGTCCTCGTCCTAGGGAGGCATGGCTACGAAACCGCGGTCAAAGGTAAGAACGGTTTCGTGTGTGTCGTGGAGCGAGGATGGATGAGCCCATTCGACGGCGAATTTGCCGTTAATTTTTGGAACCCTAAACTTCGAGGCCCGCTCTGCTTCAATCCGCCGGCCGCCCGCTCCATTCTGCCGATGACGTATAAAAGAACGGAGATGGTATTGGCCGGTCAATCCAAAGCGCAGATCATGGAGGGCATCAAGACATTCATAAAGCAAAAGCTGCCGCCGCTCGAGCCTGGAGCCATGAGCTACATGATGTCGAAACAGCAGCACCTTAACGATGGTGCCCACCCCAACTGGATAGCTCACGTGATGATTTACACTCCGCTCATGCACGGTGCCGTTTGGGGTGCGGATTTGGCCCGCTCTCCCGTCATGTTGAATCCACAGTTCCATGGCCATCCGGAACCAATCGACGTATTCATGATTCCCGTCGGCAGATGGTCGGATGGAACGGCAGACCCCGTCAACTATTAGCAATGCGAACAGCATAGTGACCAGCGTCTGGATTTTGAAAAGGTCATCCGGCTAATCAGCACTTTACAATTGGTTTTACGTGATGCAGCAGCTTAACTGCATCGATTGCCTCTCAACCGCTATAATGCCTCCCATGACGGTTTCGCCCACGCAGCACATGCAGTGCATGGAGGTTTGGGGCGGCAGCCAACTCACCTCCAGCGGTGTCGGACTGGGTGGCCTTGATGTCTGGGTCTATAGCAAGCCGTTCGGCCAGGCCCAGCGCGGCGGGGATGTTTACTACGTTTCGAGTTGCGCCACAGGCCGCATCAGCCGCCTGCTCCTTGCCGACGTTTCCGGCCACGGCCAGTCTGTCGCCTCCACGGCAGCCGACCTGCGCACTCTGATGCGCCGCTTTGTGAATCGCCTCGACCAGAAAGAATTCGTTCGCCTGCTTAACGAACAGTTCACGGCGCTCTCCCGCGATGGCAGTTTCGCCACTGCCGTTGTCACTACATTCTTCGCGCCCACTCGCCGGCTCTCACTTTGTAATGCCGGCCATCCTCGCCCGCTTCTCTTTCGCGCTCTCGATAGCCGCTGGTCCTTTCTCGGCCACCAGGATCAACCCGAAAACAAAGATCCGCGGAACATTCCCCTCGGACTTTTTCAGATCGCCGATTACGAGCAGCTTGATGTCGAACTCCAACCGGGAGACTGCCTCCTCAGCTACACCGACGCGCTCATCGAATCCTGTGACGCCGACGGCGAAATGCTCGGCGAAGAAGGCCTGATGCGGATCGTCAATCTGCTCGGCGACATCCCCGCGGAGAAACTCATCCCATCGCTCCTTCAGGAAATCGGCGATCGCTTTCCTGAAAACCTCTCTGCCGACGACGTAACCCTTCTCGCCGTTCGCGCTAATGGCGGCTCACTCGATTTCAGTCTCCGCGAAAAACTTGATGCATTCGGGCGCTTCCTGAAAGCCTTCTTCCGCTCCCTGAACCCCCGCGCGGATCGGGCCCCGTTCCCCGACGCTAATCTCGCCAATCTCGGCGGCGCCATTATTCCCGCGCTCGCTCGTCGCTGGCGCGCCCCTCGCCCGTCCTAGAAAATAAGTTCCCAGCTCTTGCTCACTCAGAACCACAGCTGCCGGGTACGCTCCAACTTCATGAGTCGTCAACAGCACCCGACTGGAGTGGCAACCGAAGAAATGAAAGGCACTAGCAAGCGGACCCGAAAGCTCACCGCACCCCACTGATTCTCGACTGACCCTGGTAACGGAGAAACCGGAAAAGTGAAGCACTACTTCAAATGGACGGTTAGCCGACTTATCATCCAAGTGGAATTTACTTCCGCGTACCGCTCAATTGTCGCCCGCGGTCTTTCCCTTCTCGATTAGCTCGGCTGCGTCGTGAAGAAGAATAGCTCTTGTCGAATCAGCAAGCCGCATTGAACGGCGATATGTTCGGCCTGGGATGAGTACCGTGCAGCATTGATATTTGCGCAGAATGGGCAACATCCGACGACGCCTCTCGGTAACCGCCTGAAGCAGATCCTCACCGTTCGACTCACCCAGGTAGTAGCTGAATAGCACGACCAGAGCTTCGTCGGCGGCGGGGCTCTGATTATCAAATAAACGTCCGAGAAGAGCTGAGGACCGCCAAAAGGTAGAACCCGCAGATTCATCCACCGGTTGTTTTTGTGTCGCTTCACTCATTAAATCCAGTATTGGTATCAGGAGATCGGCCACCTTCTGGGGAACAATGATCTTGTTTGCAGCCGAAGACGGAGTCAGAACTACAGATGGCGGGTGTTCGGGAATATTTGTTTGACCGAGGGGTCTTGATCCTTCCGTCCAGGAGCGAAGGACTCTGGCTCTCGAAATCGCAAACAAGAGGCAGAGCGCAACGATAAAAAGCACGGCCGCTGACTTTCGGTTGGGCATACCAGCGTATCGTAGGTCAGGCTCGCCTGCGTAGTCCACGTTGCTGCTTCGGATTCGCCCGTACTTAGCACCCACGGATGGAATTCCACGAGCGAAATCGGCCAATCCCTGATTAACGGGGTAACCGGACAAATGAAGTGCTACTTCACATGTCCGGTTAGCCGACTAACCAGGAGTTGGCCGCCGACGCGGACCCTCAATGAACCAGTCAAGCGCAAGAGTATTAACGGCAAATTCGTTGTGTCGAGGCCAGGGAGAAGCGTACGATGTGCGAAGCGGCCCAAATCGGAAATTCCGGTTTATAACCCCCGCCGGTCGTGCCACCGGAACGAAGAAACCAAGGAGCGAAGCGATGTGGAAGAAATATGACGAGGGGAACCAGCCAGGCTCCGCAGAGACGGTGACGGCCTACGAACAAGCGATGAAAGAGTTCGCTACGAGCGCTACGGAGTTTCTGGAACACATACAACTTTTGACCAAGGCCCGGGATGCCTATCAGCGCGCTGTGACAATTAGTACTCAGTTGCGGAGCACCCTGGATAGGGGCGATGAGATCCTGCGAACCCTTATGGCCCAGGTTGACTTCGCCGTCAACGTCCAGCGCGGCCAAGACCCACTCAACGAGAGCAAGCCCGAAGCGACCAAGGTAGAGACAAGCAAGGCGAGTGTGGAAAAAGCTGATGCTGCGCGGGCATGACGTTAACCGATCCCATTCATTGGTGTCATCGATAGGCCCGCGCGTGGCCACCACTCGAAAAGCGACCTGCAAGCCGTTGAGCACTTAGGCTACGGCCTCGGTCAGGTCCGGTGCGTCCATTCTATTCCCGAATAGAGGGACGGTTGCGGCGTGTCACCGGGGCGGAGTTAACAAACCCGCTTGCCTCATGACCGAAAGCATGTCCCAAACGCTCCACTCCTCGCAAATCTTCCCCGCTTTGAGCCGGAAAAGGGTCATACCGTCAATCCTGATCTTTTTGCCCGTCGCTGGGAATCCCATTCCTGCCTGGGTGTTGGTGCCCGATACAGTCCAATGCACCGCCACGAGATCCCGCTCCGCGAGAATCTGGTTGACCTCGACTTGCATGTCTGGCAGGGCCTTGCGTTCCTCTTCGGCAGCAGCCATGTCCTCCTCCAGGGTGGCCTCGTGATTCTCGCCGTGCGCCACAAAGTCCTTGGAGTGTGATTCCGCGTACCTGTCTAGGTGCCCTTGGCCGATGACCTCTTCGAAAAAGCCTCGGGTAACTTCCTTGTTTCTTTCTTGTACTGTGGTCTGCTGCGCCTTTGTGGGCACGCAGATCAAAAACAACATCAGCAATAATGGAGACTTGCGCACACGGTCCTCCCGGTTGGCTAACTCCTCCCGCTCTATTCATACGGATCGAGGCCCAGGAAATTTCACAAATTCCCGTCTAGCCTTTTTTTCGGAGGTAATCCACTTGCCTGATTAACGCGGTGGATTCGATAGGTCGATGCAACACCATCTAAAAGATCTGCTGTTTAGGGATGGTGTTTATGACCCAGAGGAAACGATCAAGGCTTTCTCCCACGCAAGAAACTGACGTATGGAAGCGGTGGAAGGCCGGGCAGTCGTTGCATGCGATCGGTCGCGTATTTGGCAAGCCGCATACTTCCATTCGTCATCTATTGTTGCCTCGTGGAGGGATTCCTCCAGCAGTGCGCCGTCGCTCCCGACTAGCCCTGACGCGGTCTGATCGAGAGGACATCTCGCGAGGGATCGCATCCGGTTCATCGATTCGTGAGATAGCTAGGCATCTGGATCGAGCAGCTTCGACGGTGGGCCGAGAAGTCACACGCCATGGTGGCCGTCCTGCCTATCGAGCCTATGAAGCCGATGACCAAGCCTGGGAGTCGGCCTTGCGGCCCAAGAAGTGCCTTCTTGCCCTGCACCGGAGGTTGCGAGAGATGGTTGCGAGTAAACTGGTCCTGGAATGGTCGCCTGAGCAGATTTCCGGGTGGCTGAAGACCCGGTATCCCGATGACCCGAGCATGCGAGTGTCCCACGAAACCATTTACCGCAGCCTGTTCATCCAAGCGCGTGGAGTGCTGAAGAAAGAGCTGATGGATCACCTGCGAACCAAGCGGCGCATGCGCCGCTCGCAGCACTCTCGTATCTTCAAAGACTCGCGCGGTCAAATCGCAGATGCCATCTCGATTAGGGAAAGACCCGCTGAAGTTGAGGACCGCGCTGTCCCTGGTCATTGGGAGGGCGATCTCCTGAGCGGCTCGAAGAACAGTCACCTGGTGACCTTGGTGGAAAGGCATTCACGTTTTGCCATGCTGATTAAAGTGCCCAGCAAGGACACCGCAGTGGTGGTGACGGCATTGAGTCGGCATATTCGTAAACTCCCCGCTACCCTGCGGCGCTCGCTGACGTGGGATCGCGGACTGGAGATGGCGAAGCACAAGGACTTTACGGTCGCGACGGATGTGCAAGTCTACTTCTGCGATCCGCAAAGTCCCTGGCAGCGTGGCACGAACGAAAACACCAACCTGCTTTTACGGCAATACTTCCCGCGAGGAACCGACCTGTCTGGCTATTCTCAAGCGCAGCTCAACCAGGTCGCGTTGCGCCTAAATCAACGCCCGAGAAAAACACTAGGCTTCCAGACTCCCGCGAGTAAACTGCACGCAAGTGTTGCGTCGACCGTCTGAGCCGGCAGGGGTAATCGGACAAGTCGAATAGTAGGCGCGCAAACGTGCATCCGACCCTTGATGGACGCATCCATCGGAACCTAACCTGGCGCTACTTCTACCGGCCAATTGACGGGCTGCGCGCGCGGACTTTATAGTGGTTGTTTAGCCTCGACTGAAAATTCATGCACAAAGAAGCCATCACCCGCGAAATTCCCAAGGCCTACGAGCCGCAGGAAATTGAAGAGCGCTGGGCCAAGTCCTGGTTCGACGAAAAACTTTTCCGCGCCGAAAATTCCGGCGATGGCCCCGCATTTTCGATCGCGCTTCCGCCCCCCAATATCACCGGCTCGATTCATATCGGCCACATGCTCGAACACACGCAAATTGACATGCTGGTTCGCTGGCATCGCATGCACGGCCACCGCACCCTCTGGCTCCCCGGAATGGACCACGCCGGAATCGCCACACAATTTGTTGTCGAGCGCCAGCTCGCCAAAGAAAAAATCCGCCGCCAGGATTTCGGCCGCGAGGAATTCGAGCGGCGCGTCTGGAAGTGGAAAGAAGAAAGCGGCGGCGTCATAAAGGATCAGATGATTCGCCTCGGCGCGTCCTGCGATTGGACGCGCGAGCGATTCACCCTCGAACCCGCGCTCTATCGCGCCGTGATCGAAGCTTTTCTGCGCCTCTATCGCGAAGGCCTGATTTATCGCGGCCGCTACATGGTGAATTGGTGCCCGCGATGCCAGACCGCGATCAGTGATCTCGAAGTCGTCCATCACGAGCGCGCGGGAGAAATCTGGAACATTCGCTATCCAATCGCCGGCTCGAAAGAATTTCTCGTGGTCGCCACCACGCGTCCGGAAACCATGCTCGGCGATACCGCCGTCGCCGTTCATCCGGATGACGACCGCTACCAGCGTTTCATCGGCAAGAGTGTGATGCTCCCCCTGATGAATCGGGAAATCCCCATCATCGCCGACACCTATGTTGACCGCGAATTTGGCACCGGCGTCGTCAAGATCACGCCCGCGCACGATCCCAATGACTTCGAAATAGGCAAGCGCCACAATCTTCCCCAAATCGACGTGATGACGAGCGACGGTCACATGAACGAAGCCGCCGGAAAATACGCCGGCCTTGAGCGCTTCGCCGCGCGCGCCCGCATCGTCGCGGATTTGAAAGAATTGGGCCTGCTCGAAGGCGTGAAAGAGCACATGCACGCTGTGGGCGTCTGCGACCGCTGCAAATCCATCGTCGAGCCGCGAATCTCCACGCAGTGGTTCATGAAAATGAAGCCGCTCGCGGAACCTGCGGAGAAAGTTGTGCGCGAGAGCCTGATCGAAGTCGTCCCCGATAATCAACGCACCATCCTCCTGCACTGGCTCGAAGATATTCGCGATTGGTGCATCTCGCGCCAGCTTTGGTGGGGCCACAGAATTCCTATCTGGCATTGCGCCGATTGCAACGAAATGGTTCCGGCGACGGATTCACGCGTCGAGATTGTGGAAGGCCACGCGCGCCCGGCAAGCGTCCCCCCGAAATGCCCGAAGTGCGGCGGGAAAAAACTCACTCAGGACACGGATGTTCTGGACACCTGGTTCAGCTCCGCCCTATGGCCGTTCTCCACCCTCGGTTGGCCCGACGATACCGAAGATCTGCGCACGTTTTACCCCACGAGTTTGCTAATCAGCGGCTACGACATCCTGTTTTTCTGGGACGTCCGCATGATCATGATGGGTTTGCACCTTACCGGCGGCAAGGAGCCGCGTGATCGAATTCCGTTTCGCCGGCTCTATTTGCATTCGCTGGTCCGCACCTCCGAAGGCGCAAAAATGTCCAAGACCAAGGGCACAGGTGTGGACCCGCTGCAACTCACCCAACAATACGGCACGGATGCGCTCCGCTACATGCTCGCCAGCATGGCCGCACCTGGCACCGACATCGCGCTCACCGAAGATCGCATCCTCGGTGCGCGCGCCTTCGCAAATAAAATCTGGAATGCCGCTCGCTTTCTTTTCGTCAATTTGGAAAAAGTTGAAGCCAACGGTTTCACCCTGGACGAACTCGCTGCTCCGGAGATTCGCGCGAAAGCGCCGTATCCGGTTCCCGGCGAAGGAGCGCTGGCGCACCGCTGGATTTTTTCGCGCCTCGCATCTGTCGCTGCGCAGGTCAACGACGCGCTCGGAAATTTCCGCTTTCACGAAGCCTGCCAAACGATCTACCAATTTTTCTGGGGCGATTTCTGCGACTGGTACATCGAATGGGTGAAACCGCAGCTCGCGAATCCCAATCGCGAAATCGCCGTTCCCGCGTGGCGCAATATTTTCGCTGCGCTGGATGCTGCGCTACGCTTGCTGCATCCCGCGATGCCGTTTCTCACCGAAGAACTGTGGCACAAGCTTCCGCAACCCGCCGCCGCGCGCTCCATCGCGCTCGATAAATTTCCTGAGCCGCGCGAGAATTGGGCGGACCATGCGGCCGACAACGAGATGGCGACTTTGCAGGAAATTATCGTCGCTCTGCGCAATATCCGCGCCGAAATGAAATTGGATCCAAAGAAAAAAGTAGCCGCCGATTTTTCGTCGCGAGGCCGGACGCTGCGATATCTCCTGGAAGAAAATATGGACCCGCTTCTGCGCTTGGCCTCTCTCTCGGAATTGCGAATCTCAGCGGACCATCTGGATCCGGAGGGTGGCGCGATTCGCTCGACCGCCGCATTCGATCTGCGGATTGCTTACGGTGATGTGGTGGACAAGCCTGCGGAAATCGCGCGCCTGAAAAAGGAAATCGACCGCCTAGAAAAAGACATCGAGTCAAAGCAAAAACGCCTCGCCGACGACAGTTTCACCAGCAAGGCCCCGGGCAAAGTTGTGGATAGCCTTCGCGCCACCGTCGTCGAGCGCCAGATAGAACACCGCAAACTTCAGGACCGCCTCGACCAACTTTTGTAGCGCTTCTCTGGCTCCGCCGAACGCGAAAATTCGCATTTTGCCCCGTGCGGCTGAAATCGCGCTTCGATCTGGCAAAATTGTCGGTCAAAATCGCGGTAGCTCACTGAAACCAAAGGCCGGGGTCCGCCAGCAACGTGCGCCAATTCCTTCTAACTAGAATGACAGTCTGATAACATCCAAACGCAGCCAATCTTTAGGAAAGGAGCACCACATGAAGCAATTTGCAGCGGTGGCGGCCCTCCTCGCGCTCATGGTCGCCGTGCCGTTCGCGGCGCAGAGTCAGGAAGCGGCCATCGCCACCACGAAGCTCAAGGTGGGGGACACGGCCCCGGATTTCACGCTGCCGAGCAACCAGCAGAGTGCGGTCACGCTCAGCAGTTTCCGCGGGAAGAAAAATGTGATCCTCGCGTTTTACATCCTCGCGTTCACACCCGGCTGAAAACAGGAACTCCAGGCTTATCAGTCTGATTTAGCCAAAATCGAAGCGAGCGACACCGTTGTTTTCGGCATCAGCACAGACAGCCCTCCCGCCAACGCAGCATTCGCCAAGCAGATCGACGTCACCTTTCCGCTGCTAAGCGATATGAACCGCAAGGTGCTCACCGATTACGGCATTTTGCAAAAGTATCCCATGGCCGGCGACAAATATGAATTTGCGCGCCGCACCACTTTCGTGATCGACAAGAAAGGCGACATCAAAAATATCCAATTCGATAGCACTGCGATTGATCCAACGAGTGCCGTCGCAATCTGCACCGATTTGCATCACAAAGGAAGCTGACTCGGCGGTTACGCGAGGGCTGAGCTTACGCTCAACCCTCGTTCCGTTTTGCGGCCGAGTTTGTGCGTGAGCTAGGGCGCGTCTGCTTTAGAATGGGCGCCTTGGCTAAAGCTGCGGAATCCGATCGCCTGCGCGTGGTCCTCGTCGCTACGCGCAACCCGCTGAACATTGGCGCGGCCGCGCGCGCGATGAGCAACTTCGGTTTTCGTCGCTTGCGAGTGGTGAAACCGTACGAGCCTGCGTTTCGCGAGGCGCGTTCGGCGGTGGGCGCTTCGGATTTGCTCGCGAGCGCAGAGCAGTTTGATAATGTCGCCGACGCCGTGGCGGACTGCACGCTGGTGATCGGGACCACGGCGGTGCGTCACCGGCAATTGCACCATTTGTTGCGCGGTCCCGCGGACGGTGCACGATTGATTCGTAAGCGGCTGGCGTCGAGCCGCGTCGCGCTTCTTTTTGGCTCGGAAAAATTTGGGCTCTCGAATAGAGATCTGAGCCATTGCAATTGGCTGATTCGCATTCCTACCAACGAGAAGAATATTTCGATGAATCTGGGGCAGGCTGTCGCCGTGTGCCTTTACGAATTGGTGCGCGAGGGGAAGGGAACTCGAGGGCCGGAGAAAGTGGCGCTCGCAGCGTCGGCTGAAATAGAACGGATCACGAAGATGCTCTTTGACGCGCTGCGGGAGAGCGGATTTCTCGACATGCGGCGGGTAGCGGATTCCGAAGAGCGCATCCGCCGCGTAGTGCGCCGGCTGAAAATTCAGGAGCGCGATGCGGTGATCTGGCAGGGCATGCTGCGCCAGATTGTTTGGAAGCTTCGCTCTGGCCGCGAAATCGAGAAATAGCCAATGCTTTTTTGCGGCCCGCTTTGTTGCGGAGGCAGGCAAACAGGCACGATGTAATCTCCAAGAGAGGTCCTTCGACTCCGTCCCGCGCCGCGCAAAAATCGCGCGAAGAGGAAAAGCGCGGGACTCCGCTCAGGATGACGGGCTTGAGAAAGCGCGCAATCATCATTCCTCTAGTTTTCGAAACTGAATGGTGGTTCAATGCGCCGCGACGGAGGGACGTGTATGAGTCTGCAGAGAATGTCAGCTCGCTTGATCGTGTGGGCGTCGGTGATCCTTGGCGCAATGGCCGGGGCGGCGGGAGCGCAGGAGTTCAACAGCAGGTCGATTGCGACATATACGGCGGAGCAGGCGGCGCAGGGCAAGGCTGTTTACGCCAAGAGCTGCGCGAGTTGCCATGGACAGACGCTCGGCGGCAGCGAATTCGCGAGCGCGCTTAATGGGATGACGTTCAGCAACAATTGGGGCGGAAAGTCAGCGGTGGAGCTTTTCACCTACATTAATACGAAGATGCCGCCCGCGAGCCCGGGCCAACTGGGCCCGGAGGCCGCCGCGCAGATTATTGCCTACGTGCTCCAAGTGAACGGAATACAGCCGGGGCAAAGCGCGTTGCCCACTGATACGAAGGCGCTCGCGTTGATGCAAATTCCGCGAGGCCCCACGCGGCGGGCGGCGATCATGATGCCGCTTTCCCCGCTGGCTCCGCCGATGACGCCCGTGGTGCTGCCGAATCCGCTCGAGAAATTCACGCCCGTAACCGACGAACTGCTGCAGAATCCGCCGCCCGGGGACTGGCTGCTGTGGCGGCGCACGTACGACGATCATGGGTTCAGCCCTCTGAAAGAAATCACCAAGAAAAACGTGCACGATCTGCGGGTGAAGTGGGCGTGGTCGCTGCCGAATGGGGAAAATGAGGGGACGCCGCTCGAACACGATGGGGTGCTCTTCATCGAAAGCTACGGCGATAAAGTGCAGGCGCTGAACGCGCTGACGGGTGACCTCCTCTGGCAATATTCGCGGCAACTGCCGAACGACGCGCGGCCGATGCAGAAGCGCAACCTTGCGCTCTACCAAGACAAGCTGATCGTGCCGACGTCGGACGTTCATCTGGTGGCGCTAGATGTGAAGACGGGCAACGTGGTTTGGGATTCGCCTCTCGCCGATTACAAAAGAGGCTATCAGGAGACCGGCGGGCCGCTGGTGGCGAAGGGTAAGGTGATGCAGGGGATCGCCGGTCAAGCGCCGGGCGGCAATTTTATCGTGGCGTTGGATGTTGAAACCGGCAACCCAGCGTGGCGCTTTCACACCATTGCGCAGAAGGGCGAGCCCGGCGACAGTTGGAATGGCTTGCCCGACGATAAGCGGAATGGCGCGTCCGTGTGGACGGCGGGAAGCTACGATCCGAAACTGAATCTCGCGTATTTCGGAGTGGGGCAGACGTACGACACGGGGCCGGTACTGCATCGCGTGCCGGGATTTTCGAACGACGGGTTATTTACCGATAGCACGCTGGCGTTCGATCCGGATACGGGGAAGCTGGCGTGGTATTTTCAGCACGTTCACAACGATCAGTGGGACCTGGATTGGGCGTTCGAGCAGCAGCTAATTAATTTGCCGGTGGATGGTGCGGACCAGAAGCTTGTGGTCACGTCCGGCAAAATGGGAATTTATGAGGGCATGGACGCGGCCACGGGGAAATATATTTTCTCGCACGATCTCGGAATTCAGAACGTGGTTTCGTCGATCGATCCGAAAACTGGCGAGAAGACGATCAATCCCGAAGTGGTGATTGGCGACGGGAAGCCGCACATGATTTGTCCCCATCCCGGCGGCGGGCGGAATTGGATCGCGGGCTCCTACGATGCGACGAGGAAGATTGTTTACGTCGCGCTCAACGAGTCGTGCATGGATTTGATACCGGCGGCGCCGGGGCAGCGCGGAAATTTGACCTCAGGTGTGAACTGGTTCATCCGGCTGCGTCCTGACAGTGACGGTAAAGTCGGGCGCGTGGAGGCTTTTAATCTGGAGTCGAAGAAAGTGCTCTGGATGGACCGGCAGCGCGCGCCGCAAACGACGTGCCTCTTGGATACGGCGGGCGGCGTGGCATTCGCGGGCTCGTTCGATCGGAATCTTCAGGCATACGACGACGCCACGGGGAAGACGCTGTGGCAAATGCGGTTGAACGACGTTCCGGATTCGTGCCCGATCACCTACACCGTGGACGGCAAGCAATATGTGGCTGTAGTCGTCGGCAGCGGGGGGCCGATCACGGGAACTTATCCGGTGCTCGTACCGGAGATTCAGAATCCGCCCGATCATGGCGCCGAGATTTGGGTATTCGAGCTGCCGGAAAAGTAGACACCCATAGACACGCGTGGTGTGACAGCAGTACTCGTTTTGCCCGACCACGCCGTTTTTGAACAACTTCGGGTTTGCCGCGTGCGTGCAAGTCGGGCGCATTACTTCCGACAAGCGGGTTTGTCGTCACCGATCCGGTGAAACGGTGGACTTCCCACAAGCGGACTTCGAGGGAACCAGGGGGCACTTGTCCTGTAAACGCTGCGGGCACAATAAGGTCGGCGCAACACTTGCTAGATCACGCCTCCCTCCCGTCCTGATCCATCGGCATTCGCAATGCTGCGTATTCTTTGAGCTTGCGATACAAGGTTGTCTTTCCAATACCGAGCAGGCGTGCGGCGACCAGCTTATTTCCTCCGGCCTCGTGGACAGCGAGCACGAGGGCCCGTCGTTCGAGTTCCGCCAGAGGAATGAATTCTCGGGGGTCGGGAACATGACCCGGCGGGAGCTTGGTGCGGGAGGCGAAGTCGAAGTCGTCTACCGTCAGCATGGTGCAAGAACTTAGAGCCACAGCACGTTCGATGGCGTTTCGCAGCTCCCGGACGTTGCCCGGCCAATTGTAGGCTATCAATCGCTGCAGTGCATCAAGCGAAATCGTTCGGACATGCTGCAGCCGGTCGGAGAATCTTTCCAGAAAATGAGCGACCAGGAGTGGAATGTCACTCTTGCGCTCACGCAGCGTAGGCACTCTGATTTGTATGACGTTCAATCGGAAATACAGGTCGTGACGGAACGTCCCCGCGCGCACTCCCTCTTCGAGGTTACGATTGGTGGCAGCGATTACCCGCACGTCAATTGGAGTTCGCTCCGTGGCGCCCACAGGTCTTATTTCTTTTTCTTGGAGAACCCTTAACAATTTGGCTTGCAAGATGATCGGGAGCTCGCCGATTTCATCTAGGAAGATGGTCCCCTCGTGCGCAACCTGAAGAAGGCCCCGCTTCGAGTGCTCCGCGCCTGTGAAGGCGCCTTTGACGTGCCCGAACAACTCGGACTCGACCAGCGTGGGAGTCAGTGCCGAACAATCGACAGGGATAAATTCCTTTTCACGGCGTAGACCCGCGAAGTGAATGCAGCGTGCTACCAGTTCCTTTCCCGTGCCGGTTTCTCCCAGTAGCAGAACGGGAGCAGTGCTCCGACCAACCTTTGCAATCATTTCATAGAGACGGCGCATCGGTGCGGATTCACCTATTAGTCCGCCATGGTCAGCGCGGCCTGGTAACGCCGGGCAACAAAGGGTCGCGTCGTCAGCCATAGAGTTCCTCCGAGTCTTTGTTTTTGCCTAGGCCCGGTCGATGTTCCACAGAACGCCGATGTGAGCGCAATTCCGTAAAGCACGTACCATGTTTCACACCGGAACTTTCGCTGCGATCGCTGTTCGCCAAAGAGGAAGGTCGTTTATTAGCCGCAGTTCCCGCACGTTACAGTGACTTGCGTACGTATACTTGCAGGTATATAGTTTCGGCCGTAATACAAGTAGAGCTGTTCCCCCGGGCCAGGGCCAGCAACTGCTGTCAGCCGACCGATGGGCTTTTCAGCCCAAAATCGGCAGGTGCATAATTGGGGCAAGCTGGCATAACCCTTTCGGGTCTCTATGATTATCGTCTGATTGGGCTTTCCGTCCTCCTCGCGATTGCAGCTTCCTACGTGTCTTTTGGGCTCGCCACGTGCGTGGCAGCGGCTAACGGACGGGCTCGCCTCGCTTGGTTGACCGGCGGCGCGAGCTCGATGGGTATCGGCATCTGGTCAATGCATTTTGTGGGGATGTACGCGCTCGCGCTGCCAATTCCGGTTCTGTATGACGTTCCCACCGTTTTTCTGTCTCTTTTAGCGGCGATATTTGCCTCGGCTGTCGCCTTAAACGTAGTAAGCCGAGAATACTTCGGCCGACGCGAGGCGATCATCGGAAGTTTAGTGATGGGTGCGGCAATCGCAGCGACGCACTACATCGGCATGGACGCCATGCGGCTCCATGCAACATGTAATTACAACCCCCTACTCGTGGGACTATCGGTCGTGATCGGAGTGATCGCATCATTGGCGGCGCTTACGTTTGTTTTTGACTTCCGGCACGAACCCAAGCAGACCCTCTCTGCGACGCTAACGAGCGCGGTAATTATGGGCACCAGTATCGCGTCAATGCACTACGTAGCTATCGCCGCGGTCACCTTTAAGACCTCCAACTTAATTGGAAATACTCGGTACGCGGTCAACCTCCCGCGGTTGGGCATGGCTGGCATCGCGGCTGTGGCCGTGGCGACAATGGGGTTCACACTATTCACGACCTTGAGGGCGGAAAGCCATTCTCCGCAGCAGGAGCGGCCCGTGGGCGCCCTGACTGCGCGTGAGGTTGAAATCGTCCGGCTCCTCGGCAAGGGGAAGGTCAACAAGGAAATCGCTGCAATGCTGGGAATCACCGTCCGGACCGTGGAGACGCACCGCGCCAGAATCATGCTCAAGCTTGGCGTGCATTCACTTGCCGAACTCATCCACTATGCGATCCGTAACAACATAGTTTCCACTAAGGATTTGTGACGGCGGGTCGCTATAACCGCCGAATGCAGTGCATCCGACCTCCTGAACCCGCACGGATTACCGGACAAGTGGCTCTAGCTGGCCAGAAACGGGGTTCGAGGAAAGTTGACTGATTAGTACCGGGAAGTCGGCTGGTGGGAAGTGATCCGCGGCAGCGGCGGGCCGATCACGGGAACGTATCCGGTGCTCGTACCGGAGATTCAAAACCCGCCGGATCATGGCGCCGAGATTTGGGTATTCGAATTGCCGAAGAAGTAGATACTGATAGACACCCGAGTGTGTCACGGCAGTGCTCGTTTTGCCCGACCACGCCGTTTTTGAACAACTTCGGGTTTGCCGCTTGCGTGCAAGTCGGGCGCATTACTTCCGACAAGCGGGTTTGTCGTCACCGATCCGGTGAAACGGTGGACTTCCCACAAGCGGACTTCTTACCCCGTAAAGCTCCCGAAAACGCCGTTAATCGCCCACAATCATACAAAAGTACAGCCCTCTCAAGCGGAGTCATGGGCGCTCACTTTGCGAGGAGGCGATGTTGCGCCGACCCAATGAGATCACTTTCAGTCGAACACTCGTGACCGAACCTCGAAACAAAGATGCGGGCATATGCGTATCAACGAAAGAGAAGTTTTTCCCAGGTGAGACTCGTGGTCAAAAGGATTCTCAAACACGTCTGGATAGGAGCCCTCTGTCTGGTTGTTGTGGTGCTCTCGTCTGCCCTGTTCTACAGAAAATATCTACAACACAAGGCTGCAGAAGAACGGGCCATCACTTCGCCCCCAGGCATCGACAGCCTCGAGCCCGTGCGGATTGGGGGCATCGATCAGTGGATCGAAGTGCGTGGCCAGAACGTAAACAACCCGATTCTTCTGGTCATCCATGGCGGACCCGGCGTCGCTTTCATTCCGTTGGCGGGCGCGTTTCAGGGCCCGTGGGAGAAGTACTTCACGGTTGTCGAATGGGATCAACGGGGAGCTGGGAAGACTTACGCATCGAACAACAGAGAACTTCAGCGCAAAACCATGAACGTGCCGCAAATGGAACAGGACACTCTGGACGTGACGAACTATCTTCGCAACCGCTTCGGGAGGGAAAAGATCTTCGTTCTGGGGCACTCGTGGGGAAGCCTGCTGGGACTATGGCTCGCGCACGAACATCCCAACCTCATTTGCGCCTACGTGGGAGTCGGGCAAGCCATCAAGCCCGAGCGGGACGAGGAGGCCGCGTTCCAGGACGCGCTGCAGGAAGCGCGCAGCAGCCACAACGAACAGGCTGTCAAAGAGCTGTCGAGTATTGCGCCTTACCCTCCTCCGGACGGGGATTTAAGCAATGGAAGGATCGCCAAGCCTTGGGAAGCAGAGCTGCTCGCGCCGACGACTCAAGGGGTGGTGTTCCTCGACCCCGGAAGGATTGTCAAGAGCCTGGTTTCAGCCCCCGAATATTCTCTTGCGGATGATTTCGGCTTTGTTCGTGGCCAGCGTTTTTCGCTGGACACGCTGCTCCCCCAAATTATAAACATGGATCTGAGCAAATTAGGCCCCGACTTCCGCGTGCCGGTTTTCTTTTTTCAAGGACGACACGATCCCTATTGCCGCCCTTCCTTGGTTCAGGAGTACAGTCAAACAATCAAGGCTCCTCAAAAAGACCTCATCTGGTTTGAAAACTCCGGCCATTTCCCGTTCTTTGAAGAGAAACAGAAATTCGCCGACGAATTGTTCCAGCGAGTCTTGCCGCTCGCCACTGATCGACAAGACGGCAAGTAGTTAGTCGGTGACGGCAGGCCATTTCACTTACTGAGAGGCCCGGCTGATCCGTCAGCAAATCAGCCAACTTCCGGTCGGCAATCCTGAAACGATCGAGAAACGGGTTCGAGGAAGTTGGTCGGATTAATACCGGCAAGTCGGCTTGTGGGAAGCGATCCGCAGCAGCGGCGGGCCGATTTACCGGGGCGTATCCGGTGCTGGTGCCGGAGATTCAGAACCCGCCCGATCATGGCGCCGAGATTTGGGTATTCAAGCTGCCGGAAAAGTAGATCCAAGTCACTCTAATCAGGTCAGCCTAACGATAAGTTCGGCCAGCGGAACGTCTTGTGAGCGCTAAGCCGTCACCGAAAGCAAATTCCATGGACGTCTTTGAGAGCAAGACTGGCTCCTGCTGATTGTGTCGGACGCTGAGGGCCAAGAGTTGTCCAGCAGTCCGCTTGTGGGAAGAAACCAAGTTCCTCAGCATCCGCCCTCCCCGCCGACGTACACCTGTCTCCAAAATCCGTTCTCGCGCTTGTAAATTCCGAACTCCTCACTCTCGTACCCCCAAACCTCGACGACGATTTCATCTGTCCCGTCGCCATCGAGATCCAATTGGTCGGCGAAACTGACGTCCTCGGAGTCCGTTCCCTCTGTCAAATCTGTACTTTTGTGGTATCGAGTCAACTCTGCGGTTGCCCCGGAAGCCCCTATCTTCCCGATCAGGAACACTTGGTACAGTGCGCGCTTATCCTCGACGGACAACGAGCCCACCAAAAACTCGCTATCACTATTGTCAATTCCCGTCACGATGAGCTGGCTTATTTTAATGTCCTTCGCCAGTTGCTCCGGCACGCCGTGCCTTCGGAATGCCTCTATCGCCAATTCCTGCGCATACTGGCGATCCTTGGCGTTGGCTTGGCGCTCCTTGTTGGCGTGGGGTCGAACGCTTTCGGCGCTGGTCGCTAGCGCCATGGACTTCTTTGGAAGATGAAAAGGCGGCTCAGCCGACACTAGAGCCGCCGAAGAATCGCATTGGAACTGCATCACTTTCTCGATTCGCACGTTACCCTGCTGTTGCCCTTTCATGAATAGAGGAAGGCGTTCGCCGACGTTATATACGGCACCCTCATTCGCGGGATGAGGCTCGGGACTGTAAATTTCGATGGCAATTAAGTCGCCGAACCTCGGTGTCTGAACTCCGGCACCGAATCCTTCCGCGTAGCGATTATGCGTCACGATGTAGACGGGGCCGTCGGGGCCCCGCCAACTGGCTTTACCTTTTTCTGCAGCGGCCAGAATGGGTATTGTCAACAGTAGGAACAGGCAATAGCGTCGATTCATCGGAGCGTTCCTTTGCGTCATTTGACCATGCTGTTCGGCCACTCCAGTATTCTTCAAGGACAGGTGTTACGGTTGAGTAAAGCTCTTGCATCCTGACGTGATGACCGCGCACTGACATGGTGGTCCCGACCGCTGAAATAGCATTGAGTTGACACAGTGAGCGGTAAGCGACAAGATGCCGGCCTGAAGGCGCGGCGCTACACAGGCAAGGGCAAACGTCCTAGCGGAGCTTTTCTGGCGGAAACGAGAGAGAGCAAAATGAGACAAAGGCAGTTCTCGGCGTACTTGCGAATTTTGTGTGTGTTGGTTTTCGTTGCTTTTGCTGGGACATGCACGCGCGGGCAACAAGCGGCCACGAAATCTGCTGATATTGTCGTCGCTAAGCCTGAATCCGTGGGGTTTTCCTCCGAGCGACTTGAGCGGCTCCACGCCGCCATTCAGCAGGAAATTGACCAGAAGAAAACGATGGCGGGCGCGGTGACGCTGCTCGCGCGGCATGGCAAAGTGGTCGATTTCAAAGCTTATGGCAAGAAAGACCTCGCCAGCGGTGCGCCCATGACCACCGACACGATTTTCCGCATCTTTTCGATGACCAAGGTAGTTACCGGCGTGTCCATGATGATTCTCTACGAAGAAGGTAAATGGAATCCGCAGGACCCCATCTCGAAATACATTCCGGAATTCGCGCACTTGAAGGTTTTCAAAGGCGTGGATGCCAACGGAAAAATGCTGGTCGAAGATCCAGTCCATCCTCCGACCATGCACGAGTTGATGACGCACACTGCCGGTTTCACGTACGGCTTATTCGGCGACGGGCCTGTAGACAAGGCATACGTGACGCAGGGAGTGCTGGCGTCGAAAAATCTCCAGGAGATGATTGATAAGCTCGCCAACATTCCGCTGCTCTACCAGCCGGGCACAAAATGGGTTTACAGCGTCTCGATGGATATCCAGGGCTACATCATTGAAAAGCTTTCGGGCCAGTCACTTCCTGATTTCATGCGCGATCACATTTTCGTGCCGCTGAAAATGAAGGATAGCGGCTTTTACGTTCCTAAAGAGAAATGGAACCGCTTCGCCACGCTCTACGGTGAGGATTCAAGCGGCGCGCTCGCAGCAGTCACACCGTCCAATGTGGGCGTAGGCGATTACAAGTCGCAGCCCACAATGCCTTCTGGCGGCGGGGGCATGGTATCTACCGCGCAGGATTACATGCGCTTTGCGCAGATGCTGCTCAATGGAGGCGAGCTGGATGGCGTTCGCATCCTCGCGCCTGCCACTGTGCAGCTGATGAGCTCGAATCATCTCGCTCCCAGGCTCATGACCGGCGAATTTTCGGTGGGCCCCGAAACGATTCGCCCCGGCATGGGTTGGGGTTACGATTGCGCCGTGTTCACCGATCCCGCCACGGCTGACGAAATCGTCGGCAAGGGCACGTTTTTCTGGCTTGGCGCCGCCGACACGTGGTTCTGGATCGATCCTACGAATGACATCGTCTTCGTCGGCATGACCCAGCACATGATCGGCCCTCATCAGCCGAACGTCGAACAGATCAGCCGCCCGGCCGTCTATCAGGCGCTCGTCAAACCGAAGGATTAGCCTAAACAGGCAAATGAGCCGTTATTCAGGGATAGCGGGGAAGCGCATTCTGATTACTGGGGCTACGAGCGGGTTGGGATTAGCGATGGCCCAGGCGCTCCTTAAAGAGGGAGCAAAGGTCGCGGTTAGCGGACGAGACCAGAACAAGATTGATCGAGTCGTATTTTCTCTCAAGGGCGGTTCTGGAGAATGCGTTGGAGTTTTCATCAATGTTCGAGATGAGCAGTCGATTCAAAAAGGAGTTGCCGAGATAGTGCGGCTCTGGGGCGGCATCGACGTCCTGATTAACAATGCCGGAATCGGAATGGCAACCGTCAATCCGAAATTTGCGACTGATCTTTGTCCTTTCTGGGAGGTCTCTGCATCCGGATTCCGCGATGTGATCGATACGAATCTTACTGGATACTTTCTCGTAGCTAAGGCAGTCGTGCCCTATTTTCTAAAAGCCGGCGGCGGAAGAATCATCAATATCAGTACAAGTCTTGAAACGATGAAGCGGAAAGGGTTTGTTCCGTATGGCCCATCGCGGGCGGGAGCTGAGTCGCTTTCCCACATCATGGCGCAGGATTTGGCTGGGCGCGGAGTCACCGTGAATATTCTTTTGCCAGGGGGCGCGACAGATACAGGGATGCTCCCGGACGAGTTTCGAGCCGACCCGGAGAAATGGCGAGTGAAGTTTGGTGTAAAGCTTTTACAGCCGGATGTGATGGCGGAGCCCACGCTCTTCTTGTGCTCTGACGAAGCAAAGAGTGTTCACGACGAGCGAATTATTGCCAAGGATTTTCAGCAGTGGAAAAGAGATTGGCTTGATCGAAATCGAACCTAAATAGGACTTTCCGACGCCAGGGTTATTCGAAGATGGCGACCCAGGCCCGAGCGACCAGTGCGAGTGCCGCAAACCCAACGCACATATAGACGGCGATATAGGCCAGCAAAACGGCGCAAGCGGTGATGGAGTGCCTTATAGACAGGTCTTTGGGCGCAGACTCCGAATTGCGCGCAAGAGTGGTGCTTGAGCCAGTGGTCCACAGCGGGATGTTGGTGGCGTTGACGCCTGTTTGGCAAGTTTGATTCATAGGCGAACTCTACCCAGCGGCAACGAGACAATCCAATTCAAAGGTATTCTGGAATGAATCACTGAAACAAATAGCCACGGGGAAGACTCCGCCGCTAAGCGCAGATGCAACTGAAAGTATCTGTGATCGCGATGGCAATTCACTCTCGATGACCAGATTTTTTGACCATCCATTTACTTTCCATTTACCAATTTAGCGTTTCACTCCGTTAAGTTTCGCTCGCACCACAAGGGAAAAATTCAAGGAGGAACCCCATGCGTTTGTTTCGCAGGCTTGCGTCGTCGTTTCTGCTGGCTTCGCTGTTCGCGCTCCCGGCCCTTGCACATAAGGAGGGTCACGATAGTGACTCCAAAACCGGCAAGACCGTTCAACACGTGCTCCTGATCAGCATCGATGGAATGCATGTTGTGGACTTCATTAACTGCTCACAGGGTGTGAACAGCGTGGAGCCCTATTGTCCCCATCTGGCCGAGCTTGCCGAGAACGGCATCAATTACCTCGACACCTCCACTTCGAAGCCGTCGGATTCGTTTCCCGGACTAACCGCGATTGTCAGCGGCGGTTCCCCGCGAACTTTTGGCGTGTATTACGACGTCGCTTACGACCGCGCGCTCGCTCCGCCCATGAACACGACGGGGAACGGCCTCTCGGGCGGAACCTGCACGACCGGCGTCTTCAGCGGGACGACAACCGAATACGAAGAGGGCATCGACCTCAATCAGATGTACCTCAATGGCATCGCCGCGACTGGCCCCGATGGCGGAGTGCTTTCCATTGACCCAACCAAGCTGCCAAGGGACCCGGCCAATAACTGCGAGCCCGTCTATCCCTGGAATTTCGTGCGCGCCAATACAATCTTCGGCGTCATCCACGCCGCCGGCGGCTACACAGCCTGGTCGGACAAGCACCCCGCTTATGCATCCGTGTCTGGCCCGACGACCAGCGGATTGGCAAGCGTCGCCCAGAATCTCGACGACTTCTACGCGCCGGAAATTAACTCCATTCCTATCGCTCTCCCATTTCCGGGCTGCAGCACTTCCGACGATCCGAATTTTTCAAGCCTCGGCGCGTACACCGACAGCTTCGCGTTTATCAAGTGCTATGACACGCTGAAGGTCAACGCCATCTTGAATGAGATCGATGGCTGGAACCACAACCGCAGCACAAAAACCAAAGTGCCGGAGATATTCGGCATGAATTTTCAAGCCGTAAGCGTCGGCCAAAAATTGATCGAGCCCACCGTGGGCAGCGGCGGTTATCTGGACGCCGCCGGAACGCCCAGCCCATTGCTTTTGGACGAGATTAAATTCGTCGATAACGCGATCGGCAAGTTCGCCGCCGAGCTAAAATCACAGCATCTCCTCGACTCCACACTCATCATCATTACCGCTAAGCACGGCCAGAGTCCCGTGGATTCATCGCGATACACGGGAATCACGGCGTCTGGCCCGGTGACCACTTCGCCCTCCAGGCTGGTTGACACCTGCCTGCCGGATTCGGAGTCGAACGGAGGCGGTCAGATCGGGCCTACAGAAGATGATGTTTCTCTGCTCTGGCTGACCAAGTGCAGCACCTCGAGCGCAGTCGAAACGCTGGAGACCCAATCACCGGCATCCGCCAATATCGCCGGCATCGGACAAATCTTCTGGGGCTCGGCAATCACGCAGTTCCTTAATGCGCCTGGCTTGCCTCCGGATGGAGATTCGCGCACGCCCGACATCATCGTGACGCCAAATGTGGGAGTCACGTATTCGAAGAGCACTGCGAAGCAAGCCGAACACGGCGGTTTCGCGCATGACGACGTCAACGTGGTGATGCTGCTTTCGAACCCGAGCTTCGACGACACGACCATCACCAGCCCGGTCGAGACCGCACAGGTGGCTCCTACAATTCTGAAGGCGCTCGGCCTCGATCCCAACGCACTCCAGGCGGTCCAAAAGGAGCATACGCAGGTTCTGCCGGGAATTTCATTCGAACACTAGGCCGGGGCTTCTGTTTGCCCGCTGCGGGCCCGCAAGTGGCCCTTCAACACCCAATTATGGATCATCGCCATTTCGCCGACGACCGTTAGCGATTGGGTGCTGCGCGACGTACGTGCGGGCGTGGGCGAGCTGGGGGAGGCTGGGGTCGGCGTTTTTCCAGGCGGCGAGGAAATCGGAATATTCTTTTGCGGCGGCGTCGAGATTGCCGCTTTTTTCGCTGCACAGGGCGATGCCGTAGAGAGGAAAGCCCGAGCGCGGGCGTTCGACCAGAGCTTGCTGATAGGCTGCTTTTGCCGCGGCGAAATCTCCGGCGGCCAGCAGGGCTGCCGCTTCGGTTTCGCCGACGGGCCGAATGTAAGAAGGAGGCTCGCGGTAGCCGAGAGCCTTTTCGTCGCGAGCGGCTTGTTCAAAGACGGCCCTGGCTTCGGAGGTTTGTTTGCGGGCGGTGAGGATCGAGCCGCGCAACTCGAGAGACATCACGGACAAGGTGCTGACAAGCGGTTCGAGGTAAGCGTCCGACATGACTGGGATTTTCGGCGGGCCTGATGGGGCGCTTTTTTCGGGCGCGGATTGCTTCATGCGTTGCGCGTCCTTCGTTTGTTGCGTGACGCGCCAGAGTTCGGCATCGAACTGCGCGGATGAGTTTTGCGCTTTCCCGAGATCGTGAGTTTGGACGGCTTGCATGCCCTCGCCGAACGAGGCGAGTTCGCGCGCGAGGAAGCGAAGGTTAGGCTGCGAGGTGGGCGCTTCGTTCGATTTGGAAAGCGCGATCACCTGCGGCCAATCGGCGGTTCGCAGCGCGACTGGCAACTCGGGATTGAGGCGCGAAATCGAGTCGCGCGGCGAAAACGGATAGAGAGTGGAATCGAGTTCGCCGCGAGCACCGGTGAGCTTGGCAGAGTATGCAGTCGCTTTTTCGAGTTTGCCTTCTTCCATGAGATTGGCGATGGCGTACATGAGGTTGTGAACGTAGTTCCAATCGTCGTCGACCGCGACATGCTGGTCGCGCATGTAGGTTTCGTCCACGTGCATGGAGGCGTCAAAGGCTTGCTCGGCGCGGGCGTAATCGCCCAGCCGGAAGAAAATGTGTCCGGGCATGTGGACCATGTGTCCTGAAGTGGGCGCGAGGTTTGCGAGGATCTCGGCGCTATGCAGCGCTTGCTCGGGATGCGGGCTGGCCTCGACGCCGTGGACGAAATAGTGATTCGCCGCCGAATTTTGCGGATCGTCCTTCAGGACGCCTTCGAGAAGGGACAAACCCTCTTTGCTGCCGAAGCCGAGTGCCAGCGCGCGAAAGATGCGCGCTTGAGAATCGCTGGGGTACTTCTTCACGAGCTTGTGCCAGAGCGCCAGTGATTTCGAATCATCGGGCGCACTCTCGGCGTTTTTCGTGGCGGCTTCGCCGGCGGCGTCGGCTTCGATGTAGAGGCGCTCGCGCTTGCTCGCGTGCTTTTCGAGGGTGACCGCTTTTGCAAGAGCGATGGCGGCATAACTCGGTTCCGTGCTGTGGTAGTAGCTTTCCGCACGGTAGAGGCCCCAGTAGCACATGGCGCATTGGGGATCGACGCGAATGCTCTGTTCGAACGCGCGGGCGGATTCGTAGTCCCAAAAATCGTGAAGCAAATTCAGCCCTTGGTTGAACCACGCTTGCCCTTCGGTAGTTGCGGTAATTTGCATGTCCACGTTTCCGATGCCGGTGAGCTTCTCGGGGGCGGGGAGCTGATCGGGCGGGATTTCGTCCTTGGTCTCCATCACGGGGCTGGACATGTTCATCTGGTTCATCTGGGCCGAGGCTGGGCGTGGGAATCCTGCGGGCAGACAAAGCGCGAACAAAATGAACGCTGCGAGGCTAGGCGAGAATGATGACGGGCGCATGGAAAGCGGAGTTTCCGTTTTGACCTCCAGAATCCGCACACTTTATACACCGCAAGGTGCCTCTGGGTGAAACCTGGCCCTGTTTCTCAGCCCGCGGGGCCCTAGCGGGCACTGTGCCCGCACAAATTCGATGGCGTAGCTCCTTACAGCCGAGAGAGTTAGGAGTCTAGCTATATGAATTCTTTAGGAATTGTTTATAATCCCTTTATGAGCGGGCGAAAATTGGCCTCCTCAAGTCTGCGTGCTCACTAAGTAAGAGGGCATGTCTTCGAACCCCCAGGGCCCCTCGTTTTCACAATCAGCGCGTCCCGTGGCCAAGGTGCTGGTGGCTACGACGGCGATGCTCGCCTTCATTTCTTACTGGCGGGCCGCAGCCATCGTGTTGAACGATATCGCTTCGTCGGCATATTACGCGGGCGGCGAGGCGGAGCGGTTCATCGGCAAGTCGGCGCCGTGGTTCATCTTCGCGACGATGCTGCTTTCCTACGCGGTTTTCCAATTGTATGTGGAGAGTTGCAGCATGTTCGTGCGCGGCGGCGTTTACCGCGTGGTGAAGGAAGCGATGGGCGGGGCGCTGGCGAAATTCTCGGTCTCCGCGCTGATGTTCGATTACATCCTGACGGGGCCGATCAGCGGCGTGTCCGCGGGACAGTATCTGGCGGGACTGCTGAATGAATTGTTCTCTTACGCGCATTTGAGAATCGTGCTGAACGCGGATGCGGCGGCGGCTGCGTTCGCGATTGCGGCGACGGTTTATTTTTGGTGGGAAAACATAAAAGGCATTCCCGAATCCAGCGAGAAAGCGCTTTGGATCATGCAGCTCACCACGGTGATGGTGGTGGCGCTGATCGGGTGGTGCGGTTACACGCTGCTGGTTCGAGGCGCTCATCTGCCACCCGCGCCGATTCCGCGCAACATCGTGATGAGCAAACACACGCTGGGATGGCTATCCGGAACACATATCGCGCAGAACTTTACGGTGCTTGCCGTACTGATCGGGCTGGGACATTCCGTCCTGGCGATGAGCGGCGCGGAATCGCTGGCGCAGGTTTATCGGGAGATCGAGCACCCGAAATTGCCGAACCTGAAAAAAGCAGTGTTCGTGATTTTCATCTACAGCATGGTGTTCACGTCATTGGTTTCCTTTTTTGCGGTGATGATCATTCCGGATCACATCCGTCCGCAATACTTCGAGAATCTGATTGGCGGCCTGGCGATGAGCTTGACGGGGCCGTTCGTGGCGCGATTGGCGTTCCGCATTTTCGTGGTGGTTGTGGGCACGCTGATCCTTTCGGGAGCGGTGAACACGGCGATCGTGGGGTCGAATGGCGTGCTGAACCGCGTTTCCGAAGACGGTGTTCTTTCGGCGTGGTTCCGGCAGCCGCACCCGAAGCATGGGACTACGTACCGGATCATCAACATCGTCGTAGGTCTGCAAATCGTGATGATTATTGCGAGCCGCGGCAACGTGACACTTCTCGCGAACCTGTACGCGTTCGGCGTGATATGGAGCTTCGTGCTAAACGGCTTGGCCGTGCTGGTGTTGCGCTATACGCAACCGGAGGGGCGGGAATACAAGGTTCCGCTAAATCTCCGGATCGGCGGCAAAGAAATTCCACTGGGAGTGGCGAGCATCACGCTGGTGCTGCTGTCAATCGCGCTGATCAATTTGTTTACCAAGCCCGAGGCGACAATCGGCGGCGTGATTTTCTCGGGGTTGCTGTTCCTTGGGTTCGAGATTTCGGAGCGAAGAATTCAGCGGAATCGCGCGCAGGGCCATGTGGAACTGGATCAGTTCAATCTGGCGCAGGAAGCGGAGCTGACGCTGGCAAACGTGGACGTGAAACCAGGCAACATTCTCGTCCCCGTGAGCACCTACTACGCGCTTTATCCGCTGGAAGCGGCGCTGCGACGCGCACACAGACGAGAAGCGGAAATCGTGGTTCTGCACGTGCGGATACTGCGGCGCGGCGCCCTGGGCGAATACGACCTGGCGCCGGAGCAGCTTTTCAGCACGATCGAGCAACTGCTATTCACGAAGGTGCTGGCGATGGCGGAAAAAGAAGGGAAGCCGGTGAGGCTCGCCGTGGCGGCGGCGAACGATCTGTGGGAAGGCATTTTGAGGACGGCGATGAATTTGTCGTCGAGCACGATCGTGGCGGGGAGTTCGTCGAAGACAAACGTGACGGACCAAGCGCGAGAAATTGGAATGGCCTGGGAGAGAATGCCGGAGCCGCGGCCGCGGTTGACGCTGGAGATTTTCACGCCGTCCGGGCAAGAGCAAGTATTTTATCTGGGTCCACATGCGCCGCGGTTGACGCCAAAGGAAATCGACCTGCTGCACAAGATTTGGTTGGATGTTGGCGACAGGCTGCCGGACAAGGAAATACACCATCACGATATCGTCCATTTTGCGCTGTCGGAAATCGAGCGGGGAATCCGCAACGGCGACAACGACGAGGGCGTGATCGATCGTCTGCGGGAACATTTGAACGAGATCCAAGACCGGCGGCAAAATTCCTGACGAATCGCCCTGAGCGCCGTCGCGCGGCGGCTGGAATTACGATTTGATGCGGCGGGAAACGCTGCGGGAGCCCAGTACTCCGTGTGACGTTTCGCGCAACGCTTCTACAGGTTTTGCCGTGCACTTCTAAGGGTTTTACGGTATGACAGCGTGGGTCGAAAGCGCGATAATACCGCGCTGAATCTCGGTAAACACGCGAGTTACCTTTGAGAGAGTGCGGAAGACGACCAGCCGGTGCGCCCCCGCAGAGCTATCAATCTAAATGTCGTATCGCCCATCTTCTTTTTCTCTTCGAACTACCGAAATTCCCGCGAGACTTTCCAAGACAAGAGTCAACTCGATTTGAACCAGAAACGTCATTTTGTATCCGGAGAATAGCATGAAGAAATCAGACGCGTCCGGCGCCAGCGTGGGAACGGATGAAGCCAAGGCGAGCGTGAAGAGCAACGGGCACCCTCCCGGGCGCTCCGAAATTGCGCCTGCCGAACTGAGGGGAATTCTTGCCAGCCTCCAAACGATGCGCGATGGCGATTTTTCCGTGCGGTTGCCAGGAGCGTGGACCGGACTTGCGGGAAAAATCGCGGACACATTCAACGATATCGTGGCGGCAAACGAACAGATGGCGCAGGAGTTGAAGCGCGTCGGCCAAGTGGTCGGCAAGGAAGGCAGCACCAGGGAACGCACGCGCTTGCGCGCGCCGCGCGGAGCCTGGGGAGAGATGGAAGTGTCGATCAACACGCTGGTCGAGGACTTGCTGCGTCCGACGGCGGAAGTGACTCGCGCAATTGCGGGCGTCGCACAAGGCAATTTGACGCAAACGGTGCGCATCGACGTGGACGGGCGGCCGCTGGAGGGCGAATTTTTGCGGTCGGCAACGATCGTCAACACCATGATTCAGCAGTTGGGAGTTTTCACCGCTGAGGTGACGCGCGTGGCGCGCGAAGTCGGCACGGACGGCAAACTCGGCGGCCAAGCGCAGGTGCCGGGCGTGGCAGGAACGTGGAAGGATCTGACGGACTCGGTGAACTCAATGGCCAGCAACTTAACGGGCCAGGTCCGGAACATCGCTGAAGTGGCGACGGCCGTGGCGAGCGGCGACCTCTCGCGAAAAATTACGGTGGATGTGCGCGGCGAGATTTTGCAGTTGAAGGAAGCCATCAACACGATGGTGGATCAACTGCGGTCTTTCGCTTCGGAAGTGACGCGCGTGGCGCGCGAAGTCGGCACCGAGGGTCGACTGGGCGGACAAGCTGTGGTCCCAGGCGTGGCGGGAACCTGGAAAGACCTGACAGACTCGGTGAACGCGATGGCTGGAAACTTGACGGCGCAAGTCCGGAACATCGCCGAGGTGACGACGGCCGTGGCACGCGGCGACTTGTCGCGCAAAATTACGGTGGACGTGAAGGGTGAAATTCTGGAGCTGAAGAATACGATCAACACGATGGTGGACCAGTTGAACGCGTTTGCGGGCGAAGTGACGCGCGTGGCGCGCGAGGTCGGAACCGAAGGAAAGTTGGGCGGGCAGGCGCAAGTGCCCGGCGCGGCGGGAACCTGGAAAGACCTCACGGATAACGTGAACTTCATGGCGAGCAACCTGACTGGCCAGGTGCGAAACATCGCCGAAGTGGCAACGGCGATTGCCAGCGGCGACCTTTCGCGAAAGATTACAGTGGACGTACGCGGCGAGATTTTGCAATTGAAGGAAACGCTGAACACCATGGTGGATCAGCTCAACCGGTTCGCGGGCGAAGTGACGCGCGTGGCTCGCGAAGTGGGAACTGAAGGACGCTTGGGTGGGCAGGCCAACGTGCCGGGCGTGGCGGGAACGTGGAAGGACCTGACGGACTCCGTGAACTCGATGGCCGGGAATTTGACGGCGCAGGTTCGAAACATCGCCGAAGTGACAACGGCCGTGGCACGCGGCGACTTGTCGCGCAAAATTACGGTGGACGTGAAGGGCGAAATTCTGGAGCTGAAGAACACGATCAACACGATGGTGGACCAGTTGAACGCGTTCGCGGGCGAAGTGACGCGCGTGGCGCGCGAAGTGGGAACCGAAGGGAAGTTGGGCGGGCAGGCGCAGGTCCCTGGCGCGGGAACGTGGAAGGATTTGACGGACAACGTGAACTTCATGGCCAGCAACTTGACCGGCCAGGTGCGAAACATCGCCGAAGTGGCGACGGCCGTGGCGCGCGGCGACTTGTCGCGCAAAATCACGGTGGACGTGAAGGGTGAAATTCTCGAGCTGAAAGACACGATCAACACGATGGTCGATCAGTTGCGGGCCTTCGCTTCGGAAGTGACGCGCGTGGCGCGCGAAGTGGGCACGGACGGAAAACTTGGCGGACAGGCGCAGGTGCCGGGCGTGGCTGGAACGTGGAAAGATTTGACCGACTCCGTGAACTCGATGGCGAGCAACCTTACCAACCAAGTGCGAAACATCGCGGAAGTTTCGACGGCGATTGCGAGCGGAAACCTATCGAAGAAAATCACGGTCAACGTGAGCGGAGAAATCCTGCTGCTGAAAGAAACCATCAACACGATGGTGGACCAGCTGAATGCGTTCGCGGGCGAAGTGACGCGCGTGGCGCGCGAAGTGGGAAGCGAAGGCCGCTTGGGCGGGCAGGCCAACGTGCCGGGCGTGGCGGGCACCTGGAAAGATTTAACAGACTCGGTGAACTCGATGGCGGGGAACCTGACCGGGCAGGTGAGAAACATCGCGGAAGTTACGACGGCTGTGGCGCGCGGCGACTTGTCACGCAAAATTACGGTGGACGTGAAAGGCGAAATTCTCGAGCTGAAGAATACGATCAACACGATGGTGGACCAGCTGAATGCGTTTGCGGGTGAAGTGACGCGCGTGGCGCGCGAAGTCGGCACAGACGGAAAACTCGGCGGACAGGCGGAAGTGCCGGGCGTCGCGGGAACGTGGAAGGACTTGACGGATAACGTGAACTTCATGGCCAGCAACCTGACCGGCCAGGTTCGGAACATTGCCGAAGTAGCGACGGCCATCGCCACGGGCGATTTGTCGAAGAAGATTACCGTGGACGTGCGCGGAGAGATTTTGCAGCTGAAAGAAACGCTGAACACGATGGTCGAGCAGCTTCGATCGTTTGCCGCCGAAGTAACCCGCGTGGCTCGTGAGGTGGGTAGCGAAGGCCGGCTGGGTGGCCAGGCCAACGTGACTGGCGTGGCGGGAACGTGGAAGGACCTGACGGACTCGGTGAACGCGATGGCCGGGAATTTGACGGCTCAGGTTCGAAATATCGCCGAAGTCACAACGGCCGTGGCGCGCGGCGACTTGTCGCGCAAGATCACGGTGGACGTGAAAGGCGAAATTCTCGAGCTGAAAAACACGATTAACACCATGGTGGACCAGCTGAACGCGTTCGCCGCCGAAGTAACGCGCGTGGCGCGCGAGGTAGGCACCGGCGGAAAACTCGGCGGGCAGGCGCAAGTACCCGGCGTGGCCGGCACGTGGCGCGACCTGACGGACAACGTCAACGTGATGGCAGCCAACTTGACCGAGCAAGTGCGAGGTATCGTCAAAGTAGTGACTGCTGTGGCAAACGGAGAATTGACGCAGAAACTCACCGTAAACGCCAAAGGAGAAGTGGCGGCTCTGGCAGAGACCATCAACAACATGACCAACACGCTGGCCACCTTCGCCGATCAGGTGACCACGGTAGCGCGCGAAGTGGGAGTGGAAGGCCGCTTGGGCGGCCAGGCCAACGTCCCAGGCGCCGCAGGCACTTGGAAGGACCTTACCGGTAACGTCAACTTGCTGGCCGACAATTTGACCAACCAAGTGCGCGCGATTGCGGAAGTCGCCACGGCCGTTACGAAGGGCGATTTGACGCGTTCGATTCAAGTGGAGGCCAGCGGTGAGGTTGCCGAGCTGAAAGATAACATCAACACAATGATCGACAACCTGCGCCTTACCACCGATCGAAACAAGGAGCAGGACTGGCTGAAAACGAACCTGGCTCGCTTTACGGGCATGTTGCAAGGCCAGCGCGATCTGAGCACCGTGGGCCGCCTGCTGCTGTCGGAGTTAGCGCCGTTGGTGGGCGCTCACCAGGGCGTGATCTACAGAATGGAAAGTGAAGAATCGGCGGGAATGGAACTGCTTTCTGCGTTCGCTGACGATGAACTGGATGGGCACCGGCGGCACCTGGCGGTGGGAGAGGGCCTGGTGGGACAGTGCGCGCTGGAAAAGAGAAGCATGCTGATCAGCGAGATGCCGATGCACAGCGTTCCTATTCGATCGGGCCTCTTTCAAGCCTTGCCGCAAAATGTGATCGTGCTTCCGGTGCTCTTTGAGGATCGCGTGAAGGCGGTGATTGAACTCGCCTCGCTGAGCAGATTCACGGCCTCGCATCTCGCTTTTCTCGAGCAATTGACCGCCAGCATAGGAATCGTCCTCAACAGTATTGAAGCGACGATGCAGACCGAAGGGCTCCTGAAGCAGTCCCAGCAATTGGCCACCGAGCTTCAGACCCAACAGAAGGAGCTTCAGCAGACGAACGAACAGTTAGCGCAAAAAGCCCAGCAATTGGCCGAACAGAACGTGGAAGTGGAACGCAAAAATCAGGAAATCGAGCAGGCCCGGCGGGCGTTGGAAGAGAAAGCCAAGGAATTGGCCCTCACCTCGAAGTACAAATCCGAATTTTTGGCGAACATGTCGCACGAGTTGCGCACGCCCCTGAACAGCATCTTGGTTTTGGGGCAGCAGCTTACGGACAACCCCGATCGCAACCTGTCACCGAAACAGGTTGAGTTCGCGCGAACCATTCACGCCGCCGGAACCGACCTCTTGAACCTGATCAGCGATATTTTGGATCTATCGAAGATCGAGTCCGGGACCGTTTCCGTCGAAGCCGAGGAAGTATTCTTCAGCAGCCTGCTCGATATGGTGGCTCGGCCCTTCCGCCACGAGGCCGAGAACCGCCGGTTTACCTTCGAAGTGCGGACAGAGCCGTCTCTCTCTCGCGGCCTTGTGACGGACTCCAAGCGGTTGCAGCAAGTGCTGAAAAATTTGCTTTCAAACGCATTCAAGTTCACCGAGCAAGGCAGCGTGCGCCTGTCTGTGTCGTCGGTCACAAGCGGTTGGAGCCAGGATCATCCGGTTTTATCGGTCGCACCTTCCGTAATTGCGTTCGAGGTTTCCGATACCGGGATTGGCATTCCCCCCGAAAAGCAGAGGATCATCTTCGAGGCCTTCCAGCAAGCGGATGCAGGAACCAGCCGCAAGTACGGCGGCACGGGCCTGGGTCTGGCAATCAGCCGCGAACTCGCGAGCCTGCTGGGCGGCGAGATACAACTGCAGAGTACGCCGGGGAAGGGCAGTACGTTCACGCTTTACCTGCCTCAGATTTATGTGGGACCTTCCACTGGCATCGTTACAGGGGACCGCAAAACGGCTGCCGCATCGAACTTGCCGGCTCAATTGGCAAGTACAATGTCGGAGCGGTCCATGCCTCAGGTTCGCGACGATCGCGAAAACCTCGAGCAGGGCGACGCTATTTTGCTGATCGTTGAAGATGATCCTCATTTCGCTACCATTCTGCGCGACCTGTCCCACGAGAAAGGATTCAAAGTTCTCGTTGCGCCTCGGGGAGCGGATGCGCTCGCTCTAGCCCGCGAGTTTCAACCCGCAGCTATTTCGCTGGATGTTTTCCTCCCAGACATGCTGGGTTGGACCGTTCTCAACCATCTAAAACAGGATCCCGCGACGCGGCACATTCCCGTGCAGATGTTGACGCTCGATGAGGACCGGAACCACGGTCTGGCGCGCGGGGCGTTCGCTTTCGTGACCAAACCGACCACCCCCGAGGACTTGGATTCGGCGTTGACTCGCATCAAAGAGTATGCGGCACCGCGGCGCAAGCGGTTGCTGGTGGTCGAGGACAACCCGGCCGAGCAGTTTAGCATTCGGGAGTTGCTCGGGTACGACGACATAGACGTTTCGCTTGCTTCCACCGGTGAAGAGGCTCTTGCTTCGATTGGCGCAGAGCCATACGACTGCATGGTGCTCGATCTGCGGCTGCCGGACATGTCTGGATTCGACGTATTGGAACGCCTCAAAGATATGCCCGCGTCTGTCGATCTGCCGGTGGTGGTGTTCACGGGCAAAGAGCTGACGTCTGAGGAAGACTTGCAATTGCGTGAGCTGGCCCGCAGCGTGGTGGTGAAGGGAGTCGAGTCACCCGAAAGGCTGCTGGATGAGACGGCCCTCTTTTTGCATCGAGTGGTTGCCGATCTGCCAGCGAACAAACAGGAAATGCTGCACCGGCTGCATAGCTCCGACGAGGCGCTGGCCGGCAGGAAAGTGTTACTTGTAGATGACGACGTGCGAAACATCTTTGCGTTGAGCAGTGTGCTCGAAAGACGGGGCATGAAAGTGCTCACGGCAGGAACCGGCCGCGAAGCGATTTCCATTTTGGAGGCTACCGAGGATATCGCGATCGTCCTGATGGACATCATGATGCCGGAAATGGATGGATACGAGACCATGCAGGTGATCCGGCAAAGCCCGTCGTCGCGGCGGCTGCCGATCATTGCGTTGACCGCCAAGGCCATGAAGGGCGACCGCGAAAAGTGCCTGGAAGCCGGGGCTTCCGAATATCTTGCGAAGCCGGTCAATACGGACCAGCTGCTTTCAGTGCTTCGCATGTGGCTGCATCGATAGGCGGCGGGGGTTCGTTACGGTGACGGCGGTCTAGGCGGCCGGCTAGCATTCTGCACGATCTCAGAAGGAGCGATATGGGCGCGGACGAAAAGGTCAACATCCTGATGGTGGATGACCAGCCGGCGAAGCTGCTCGCTTACGAAGCCATTCTCCAGGAACTTGGCGAGAATTTGATCAAGGCCAGTTCAGGAAGAGAGGCTCTCGAGCACTTGCTGAAGACCGATATTGGAATCGTGTTGATGGATGTGAGCATGCCGGAACTTGACGGCTTCGAACTGGCGCAGATGATCCGCGAGCACCCGCGATTCCAAAGGACGGCGATCATTTTTATTTCCGGCGTTCATCTCACCGATCTGGACAGGATCAAGGGCTATCAACGTGGCGCGGTGGATTATATTTCAGTTCCGGTAATTCCTGAGTTGCTGCGAGCCAAAGTGAGCGTTTTCGCGGAGCTGCATCGCAAAACCCGGCAACTCGAAACGCTTAATTCGGAGTTGCGGCGGCTTTCCTCCCGGCTCATCACCATGCAGGATGAAGACAGGCGGCGAATTGCTCGAGAACTCCACGATGGTTTGGGCCAGGATCTCGCCGCCGCCAAAATGATTCTGGACGGCATACCTCCGGAGCGGCAATCGCCGCAGGTCAATCGGGAGATTTCCGGCGAAGTGAGCCTGCTAATCGATCATGCCATCAAGCAGATTCGCAGCATGTCTTATCTGCTGCATCCACCTTTATTGGACGAGGTGGGCTTGCAGTCCGCCCTTCAATGGTACCTGGAGGGATTCACGAAGCGCAGCGGCATTGAAACGGTTCTGAGCGTGGAGCCATTGGATCTTCCGCGTTTGCCGCTGGAATTGGAAACCGCAATTTTCCGCGCGATTCAGGAGGCGCTTACGAATGCTTTTCGGCATTCCGGCGCCAAGAAAATCTGGGTGAATCTCTTGAGAACCGATCCGCAAATCGTGGGGACGGTCCGAGATGACGGAAAAGGTATTTCCGATCGTGTGTCCAAGCTTCAGCCCGACAGCATTGGCATCGGCATTTCCGGCATGATTCAGCGGCTCAAGGAATTTGGAGGGGAGCTGCGTCTGCAAAATGCATCGCCCGGGACGATTGTCGAACTGGCCATCCCTATCGACCAGCCGGCGGGAAATCACGGGCAGTCGAAAACCGGACCTCGCGTAGCGGTCGACCTTCCAGCGTTGTGAGCGGACACAGTACGAGAATACAAACAAAATCTTTACACCGGGGGGTGAAATCGCGCAAGTGGTTGTTGGTGTAAAGAAAAATCGTCCACGGTGATTCTCGTCAGGACTCCTGAATCCCTAGGGCAGGTCGCACTCCACATCGGCAATTGGTTGTCGGTTCATCAGAGTAGTGCATTGCCAGCCGCAGCACGCCATTGAAAAGCCACTGGAACTCAGAGCGACGCACACACTAGGATAGATGTAGGAGGAACGCGACATGCCGGATGGTCCGGCCGCCGAACAGCGACGCGTAGTGATTGAGCACGTTCGTCCGGAAATCGACGACGGGCGATTCCCCGTGAAGCGCGTGGTCGGAGATACCGTTATTGTCGAGGCGGCCGTTTTCGCCGATGGCCACGACCAAGTTGCTTGCCGGGTGTTGCACTGGCGCCAAGATCCCTCCGATGCGCATTCATCGTCAATGAAGCCTCTTGGCAACGACTTGTGGCGTGGCGAATTTACCGTCCCCGCCGTGGGGCGATATTTTTATACGGTGGAGGGCTGGATCGACCGGTTTCAGACGTGGCGCGGCGATTTGGTCAAGAGAATTGCGGCCGCGCAGGATGTTCGTGCGGATTTGCTCATCGGAGCCGCGCTGATTGAAGAGTCCGCGTCTCGCGCGAGTGCGGCATCCGTTCACGCCAAGCCGCTGAAGGCGTGGTCGGAAAGATTACGGCGAGAGCAAAGCGACGAATGCGCAAAGTTGGTCGCAGCCGACGAGGAATTGCTCGAACTGATGCAGCGATATCCCGATTGGCGCTCCACCACGCGCTACAGCAAGCAATTGGTTGTGGTGGTGGATCGGGAGAAAGCGCGCTACTCAACCTGGTATGAAGTATTCCCGCGGTCTTGTTCGACTGAGCCTACTCGCCATGGCACGTTGCGCGATTGCGAAGCGCGTTTGCCCTACATCGCCTCAATGGGCTTCGACGTTGTTTACCTTCCGCCGATTCACCCGATTGGCAAAACTTTTCGCAAGGGGAAGAACAATTCCTCCCCCGCCGGTCCTGCTGACGTCGGAAGCCCGTGGGCTATCGGATGTTCAAAGGGAGGACACACCGCAGTCCATCCCAAGCTGGGCACACTCGAAGATTTCGAGCGCTTCTGCCTGAAGGCGAAGGATCACGGCCTGGAGGTGGCGCTGGATATCGCGTTCCAGTGCTCGCCGGATCATCCTTACGTTCAACAGCACCGGGAGTGGTTCCGCTCGCGGCCCGATGGCAGCATTCAGTATGCCGAGAATCCTCCTAAGAAGTACGAAGATATTTATCCGCTGGATTTCGAGACCAAAGACTGGCGCGCTCTGTGGGAGGAACTGAAATCCGTTTTTCTATTCTGGATTGGCCGGGGAGTCCGCATTTTTCGCGTGGATAACCCCCATACGAAGCCATTCGCTTTCTGGGAGTGGGTGATTAACGAAATCAAGGCAGAGCATCCAGACGTATTGTTTCTGGCCGAGGCTTTCACCAGACCGCATGTGATGTATCGCCTGGCGAAATTGGGCTTTTCGCAATCGTATACGTATTTTACGTGGCGCAATACGAAGTGGGAGCTTACAGAGTATTTTACGGAGCTTACTCGCACCGAAGTTCGAGAATATCTTCGGCCAAACTTATGGCCCAACACTCCGGACATTTTGTCCGAGTTCCTTCAGACCGGCGGACGCGCGGCTTTCATGATTCGCCTGATTCTCGCTGCCACGCTTGGCTCGAATTACGGGATTTATGGCGCGGCGTTCGAATTATGCGAAAACACGCCGCTGCGGCAGGGCAGCGAAGAGTATTTGGATTCGGAGAAATTTCAGATCAAGCATCGCAATCTCAATGCGGCCTGGAGTTTGAAGGATCTGATTTCGCGGGTCAACGCGATCCGCAAACAAAATCCAGCGTTGCAGCGCGATCACACTTTGCATTTTCATAATACCGATAATCCCTTGCTGCTTTGCTATAGCAAGACGACTGAGGATCTTTCGAACGTTCTACTAATCGTGTTGAACCTCGATCCATTTCATCGCCAAACGGGTTGGGTGAATCTCGATCTCGGCTCGATGGGTCTCGATGGGTCTCACGATTTTCAAGCGAACGATTTACTGGGCGAGGGCCGCTACCTCTGGCGGGGATCCGCCAATTATGTAGAGCTGGCGCCGGAAAGTCTTCCCGCCCACATTTTCGATATCCGGCGCTGGGTTCGCACGGAGCGCGATTTCGACTATTACTTGTAGGCCATCGAACAGTCCCACCCAGCCGGACGGTTCAGACTTTTATCGGGAGAGCACTTGCAAACGGTTCTGACTGAGTTCGATCTGTATCTCCTCGCCGAGGGCAAGCACAATCGCTCTTACGAAAAGCTGGGCGCTCACCTTGCGGAGAAGGACAAGGAGAAGGGTGTCCACTTCGCGGTCTGGGCTCCCAACGCAGGCGAAGTCTCCGTCATTGGCGAATTCAATGGCTGGCGTCCCGGCGCCAATCCGATGCAACCCACAAGCGCAGGGATTTGGGAAGGGTTCGTGCCTCGGGTTGGCGAGGGCGCGCTCTACAAATATCACATCGTTTCCCGCGACGGCCGATACCGCGTTGATAAAGCCGACCCGTATGGGTTCGCGTCGCAAATTCGCCCGGAAACCGCGTCGCGCGTGTGGAATATCGACGATCACTCGTGGGGCGACAGCTCCTGGATGTCCGGCCGGGCCGCGAAGAATTCGCTGGGCTCGCCGATATCAATCTATGAAGCGCATCTTGGCTCGTGGCGGCGAGTGCCCGAGGAAGGGAATCGATGGCTCACCTATCGTGAGATGGCACCGCTTCTCGCCGATTACCTCAACGACGCCGGTTTTACCCATATCGAGCTGATGCCGATCATGGAACATCCATTCGACGGCTCCTGGGGCTATCAGGTCACCGGCTACTTCGCGCCTACCAGCAGATTTGGCACTCCGTCGGACTTCATGTACTTTGTGGATTTCCTGCACCAGCGCGGAATCGGCGTGATTCTCGATTGGGTGCCCGCGCATTTTCCGAAGGACGAGATCGGACTAGGCTACTTCGACGGTTCCCATCTCTACGAGCATGCCGACCCGCGCCAGGGCGAGCATCCCGATTGGAATACGTTCGTCTTCAACTATGGCCGCAACGAGGTGCAGAATTTTCTGGTGAGCAATGCGCTATTTTGGCTGGATAAATATCACGTTGACGGCCTGCGCGTTGACGCGGTTGCTTCCATGCTGTATCTCGATTACGGGCGCCGCGAAGGGCAGTGGGTGCCGAACCGCTTTGGCGGAAACGAAAATATCGAAGCCATTCAGTTCTTGCGCTCCTTGAACGAGCACGTTTATGCTGCTTTTCCCGATTCCATGATGATTGCGGAAGAATCCACGGCTTGGCCGCAAGTTTCGCGCCCCACGTACATCGGGGGCCTGGGTTTTGGCTTCAAGTGGAATATGGGTTGGATGCACGATGTGCTCGAGTACATGTCGCAAGACCCCGTTTTTCGCAGCTATCACCACCATAAAATTACTTTCAGCCTGCTCTACGCTTTCAGTGAAAATTTTATTCTTCCGTTTTCGCACGATGAAGTTGTTTACGGCAAAGGGTCGATGCTCGGTAAGATGCCTGGTGACCGCTGGCAGAAGTTTGCGAACCTTCGCCTGCTGTACGGTTTTATGTTCGGCCATCCGGGGAAGAAACTTTTGTTCATGGGCGACGAATTCGGCCAGCCATCGGAATGGAATCACGATTCAAGCCTGGAGTGGCATCTCTTGCGCGATCCGGCCCATGCCGGGCTGCTGCGCTGGGTGCGGGACCTGAACACGCTCTATCGCGGCCAGCCTTCGCTCTACGAACGTGAATCAGAATCCGCCGGATTCGAGTGGGTGGATTGCACCGACTTCCACAGGAGTGTGATTAGCTTTTTGCGACGGGCATCGGATCCCAACGATATGCTGCTTGTGGCATGCAACTTCACGCCGGTGCCCAGGCAAAACTATCGCGTGGGAGTTCCTTCCGGTGGCGCGTGGAAAGAAATCTTGAATAGCGACGCTCCTCTTTACGGAGGCAGCGGCGTGGGAAACTTTGGCGGGCTGAACGCATCGCCTCTGCCGGCTCACGGCCGCCCCTTTTCCTTGAATATGACGCTACCGCCTCTGGGCATGGTAGCTTTCCGGCCGGAGCCGGCGCCGCGCCATGGCGACTGAGGCGCGGAGAATGCCGAAGCATCGCGGCAGCGCGGAGGATCCGCTTTGGTACAAAGATGCCATCATCTACGAACTCCACGTCCGCGCATTTAAGGATAGCAATGCGGATGGAATCGGCGATTTTCCCGGGCTGCTTCAGAAACTGGATTACCTTCAGGATCTCGGCGTCACTTGTTTGTGGTTGCTGCCGTTTTTCCCATCTCCGCTGAAGGATGACGGCTACGACATTTCCGATTACACCGGCGTGCATTCAATGTACGGCACGATCGCGGACTTCCAAGCCTTTTTGTCTGCCGCTCACGACCGCGATTTGCAGGTAATCATCGAACTGGTCGTAAATCACACCTCCGATCAACATCCTTGGTTCCAAGCAGCTCGACAGGCTCCTCCCGGCTCACCGGAGCGGGACTTTTATGTTTGGAGCGATACCGCTCAAAAATACAAAGATGCCCGCATCATTTTCACCGATACCGAAAGATCCAATTGGACCTGGGACACGGTTGCCAACCAGTATTACTGGCACCGTTTTTTTTCTCACCAACCGGATTTGAATTACGACAATCCCAGAGTGATCGAGGAAGTTCTCAAAGTAATGCGCTTCTGGCTGGATATGGGTGTGGATGCGCTGCGCGTGGACGCTATCCCCTACTTAGTCGAACGTGACGGAACCATCTGCGAAAATCTGCCCGAAACCCACGCCGTGGTAAAAACGCTTCGCCGCGAAATTGACGCCGACTATTCCTGCCGCGCGCTTTTAGCCGAAGCCAATCAGTGGCCCACGGACGTGCGCCCTTATTTCGGCGATGGCGACGAGTGCCATATGGCGTTTCATTTTCCGCTGATGCCACGCATTTACATGGCCCTGCGCCAGGAAGACCGGCTCCCGATCACCGACATCATCGCCCAGACTCCTGCTATTCCCGATACGTGCCAGTGGGCCCTTTTCCTGAGAAATCATGACGAGCTCACACTGGAGATGGTCACCAGCGACGAGCGCGACTACATGTATTTGGCTTATAGCGCCGATCCCAGAATGCGCATCAACCTCGGCATCCGCCGCCGGCTTGCTCCTCTCGTCGATAACAATCGCCGGCGCATCGAGCTGCTCAACAGCCTGCTTTTTTCTTTCCCCGGAACTCCCATCATCTATTACGGCGACGAAATCGGCATGGGAGACAACATCTATCTCGGCGACCGCAATGCAGTGCGCACCCCCATGCAATGGAACGCCGATCGCAACGCCGGGTTTTCCACCGCTACTCCCGCGCGACTCTACAGCCCCGTGATCATGGATCCCGTCTGGGGCTACGAAGCAATCAACGTGGAGAGCCAGCAAGGCGAATCATCTTCGCTTCTGAACTGGATGCGCAACATGATCGCCCTCAGAAAACTCTTTCGCGTGTTTGGGCGCGGCACCATCGAATTCCTGGATCCTCCCAACCGCAAGGTGCTGGCCTATCTCCGGCAATATGAGGGAGAACAGATTTTGTGCGTGGCAAATCTTTCTCGTTTCGCGCAGCCCGTTGATCTTGATCTCTCTAAACTCGAAGGCACGGTTCCCGTCGAAATGCTCGGATACGTGGAGTTTCCAACCGTTGGACGCCAGCCCTATCGTCTGACTCTGGCTCCTTACAGTTTTCTTTGGCTCGAACTTCAGCGCAGGCCCGAGACGGAAGAGGCCGCCGCTCCCGCCTATGAAATTCCTCTTGAGATCACCATCGGGTGGAGAAGCGTTTTCGAAGGTCCAGGGCTTCTTCGCCTTGAGACCGAAAGCCTTCTCGAATACCTGCCGAAACAACGGTGGTTTGCCGGCAAATCAAGGAAGCTAAAGTCCACTCGAGTTCTGGATTCCGCAATGCTTGAGGAGTCGGGCACTGCCTTGGCGCTCGTGGAGGTGCAGTTTGAGAGCGGCGCTCCGGACGTTTATCAGTTGATGCTTGCGATGGCATTCGGCGAGCCCGCTGAAGAGCTGCGGCGCACCTCTCCCAACGCCGTCATCACCGGAATTGTGTCCGGGGAGGAATCGGGAATTCTGTACGACGGCGTTTTCAATGACCAGGCGTGCGCCGAGTTGCTTTCGCTGATGGAGAATGCCTCGGAGCTGGCCCTGCCGCACGGGCGGATCAGGAGCGTGCGCGGCAAGGCCCTTCAGGATTTGACGTCGTCCGATGCTGAGGCCCTCGCCGTCCGGCGCGGATCGGCGGAGCAAAGCAACACTTCCATTTTGTTCGGCGACCGCCTCATCATGAAGCTCTTTCGCCGCCAGGATGTGGGCGTCAATCCCGATTGTGAAGTCGGCAGATATCTCACGGAGAAAGCCAACTTCGATCGGGTTCCGCCCTTCGCCGGCTCCATCGAGTACGAATCGAAAGACGGGCAGAACTTGACGCTCGTGATGCTGCAAGGCTTGGTCGTCAATGAAGGCGATGGCTGGAAGTGGACCATTGAAGAACTCGATCGCTATTACGAAAATTGCGCCACGGCCACTCTTCCCGAAGATTTAGGCGATGATCTTGCCACCCCGCTGGAGCTTTCAGCTCACCCGCCATCTGACGCCGCAAAGGAGCATGTTGGCCTTTACCTCGAATCGGCGGCCACGCTCGGCAAGCGTACGGCAGAGATGCATCTGGCCCTAGGTTCGCCCACTGCCGATCCGGCTTTTTCACCGGAACCCTTTGATTCGGAGGATCTCCAATCCCTGATCAAGGGACTCCAAGATCATGCCGCGTCCGTTTTCGACGTTTTGAAGGAAAGAGTGGCCAGCCTGCCAGACGAGCCGCTGGAGATCGCGGCTTCCGTGCTCAGCCGGCGGCGCCGGATTCTCCAACATTTCGCGGCTTTCAGTTCGCGCGATTCCGGCTCTCCGCTTCCGCAGCGCATTCGGATCCACGGAGATTATCACCTCGGTCAGGTGCTCCGGGTGAAAACGGATTTTGTAATCTTGGACTTTGAAGGCGAGCCTGCCCGCCCGTTGGCTTATCGCAGATCAAAACAGTGCGCGCTAAAGGACGTTGCAGGAATGCTGCGGTCCTTCAGCTATGCCGCTTATGCAACCCTCGTTAACTACACCGCTCGCCGTCCCCAGGACTTAGCGACTTTGGAGCCGTGGGCTCGCTTCTGGGAGCGTTCGGTGGCCGCGGAATTTTTGCGCGCGTACCGGCAGGCCGCCCAGGGCGCGGATTTTCTTCCGGCCGATGAATCGGACTTTCAGAACTTGCTGGACGCCTTCCTGTTGGACAAGGCCCTCTATGAGGTACTCTACGAGCTGAATAGCCGGCCCGCGTGGGTTAGGATTCCGCTGATGGGAATCATGTCGTTGTCGCTGTGATCTTTCTGCCAAAGATGCATTTGCTTCATCCGATCGCGGAGTGTCCGCAGATATGAACGGTTCAGAAATGCAAACGGAGGCCGCCGGGCCGCAAGTTGCGGAAAAGACGGAACAGGCGGAGAGCGCCGATTTCGTCGTCGGCGTTCTTTCGGATTTGCCTCCGCAAAGCATTGCTCAATTATGTAGCGCTTTGGGAACGGCTGCGGGCGCTCCTAAAGTTGTAATTCTGGCCGCGCAGGCTGTTGGAAACTCGGTTCGCAATGAAGTCGGGGAGAATTCTTCGCCCGTGTCGATCGCTTCCTGGCCTCCGCTGGGCGCGGATGTCGTAGCGGGGCCGCTTCAGAGCGTTTCGGCCGCGTACCACTCCGCTTTTTCGATCAGCGAACGGCTGGGCGCGCGCGCCTGTTGCGTGATTGCCTCGCAAGTAGAAATCGACGCGCAGAGATGGGTGACCGAATTTGCCCAACCACTTCTTGAATCGCAATGCGACCTTGTTGTGCCGTCGTACGGGCACCAGAAATTCCAAGGCTTGCTAAATAGCGGCATCATGTGCCCGCTGACGCGCTCGTTGTACGGGAAGCGAATTCAAAATCCGCTTGGCCCCGATTTGGGAGTGTCTCAAAAGCTTTTTCAGAAAATTATTGCGTCCAACCGGGCATCCAGAAACGACTCGGCGATCACGCATCCTTTAATCTCGCTTACTCCGGCTGCCGCTTGCGACAATCTCCGCGTCAACCAAGTGTACGTCGGGTCGCGCACGTATCCTCCCGCGGATTGGACGAATGTTAGTTCGATTCTGGTCCAGGTTCTCGGCCCTGTATTTTTGGAAATGGAAAAAAGGGCGCCCTGCTGGCAGAGGGTGCGCGGCTCCGTTTCTGTCCCCGCGATTGGGCCGCGCGTGAACGTTCCAGCGGAAGAGGTAGCGCCGGACGCGACTCGCATGATTGAGTCATTCCAGTTGGGAGTTCGAGACCTCCAGGAAATTTGGGGCTTGGTGCTTCCTCCCGCCACTCTGCTCGAGCTTCGGAAGCTTTCCCGGTTGGAGCCGCAGCAATTCCGCATGAAGGATGAGCTCTGGGCGCGCATCGTGTACGACTTCGCCCTTGCGCATCGTCTTCGAACTATCAATCGCGATCATCTGCTTCGTTCCATGGCGCCTTTATACCTGGCATGGGTCGCTTCGTATTCTAACGAGCTTAAATCGGCAGGAAGCGCCACTGTGGACCAGCGGCTCGAACGTCTCTGCCTCGCGTACGAAGCGGCTAAATCTTATCTTGTCTCCCGGTGGCGGTGGCCGGATCGCTTCAATCCGTAAGCGAAGATAAACGGAGGAACGTATGTGGTATCAAGTCAAGCAGGCGCTCGATCAATCGACCAGGCTATTCCTTACCAGGCTCGCAAGCCTGCTTCCGGGAATCGTCGCGCTCATCCTGGCTCTGCTGGTTGCGTTGATCTTGGCTGCGGTCATCGCCGTCGTAGTTCGAAGGCTGCTGGTGAGAATGAGCTTCGACGAGCGGCTGGTGCAGTGGGGCTTCGCCTCGGTCAGTTTATGGTCGCCTTTGAAGAGTCCCGCGCTCTTGGTCTCGCGAGTGCTCGCCGCGCTGGTTATTTTCTGCGGCTTCCTGATTGGTCTCGCAGCGTTCGATCCGGATTTGACGTCGCTGCTGGCGCGCACGGTATTCGCTTACATTCCGAATATTGTGGGCGCCCTAATCGTGCTGGCTGCTGGCAGCCTCATCGCCAGATTTCTCGCGCGAAGCGTGCTAATCGGCGCCGTCAACATGAACTTTCAGTACGGACGCTTGCTCAGCGTGGGCGTGAAGTGGCTGGTGATTGTGCTTACAGTGGCGATGGCTCTGGAACATCTGCGCATCAGCGCTGGGATTGTGGAGCTGGCCTTCGGGATCCTGTTCGGCGGAGTGGTCCTCGTATTTGCGTTGATCATAGGACTGAATTCCAAGGAACTGCTGGCCAAATCGCTCGAGCGCGACGGCAAAAAGCCGTCTCCCGAAGCTGTCGAAGACCCTCTTCGCCACCTATAACTGCCGAGTTCTAAGCTTCCACGGAAGTGTCGAGTAACTCGTGCCCTCGTCCTGTGTTTTCAATGAGTTGCGTCGGATTCTGGTCGACTCTGCTGTCGATTAGAACCGAGACAACCTTAAGAAAAAATTCGCTGCCAGGATGGCGGCGCTACAAGAGGGCGCGGGCGGCTGGCGAAGAGGCAGCCAAGCATGTTTGCCGGGCACAATGTATCGTGCCCCTATGAAGACAAGGCGAACCTGCGGACGTAGTGGCCGCGACGCATTCGAAGACAGATTCCTCGGCGACTGATCTCCCGGGCTCGACTAACCGTCGACCCGGAAGCCCTTCCTGCGGCGGCCGCAGACACCGCGGGAAAGACGGGAGCGCGGGACTTTGCTCGGAATGACAGCGACCGCTATCTTGCCAGGGATCTGCTACTGCGGGAGCTTGCCGGTGGAAATCCAGGCGGCGATGTCGGTGACTACGTGCTCGTCGACGTGGCCGGGCTTTTCGTATTCTTGCGGGAGTGACGGGCCGGCGCCGGGCATGAACAGATGATTCAGATCGGGGTAGAGCTTCAGAGTGACGTTGCTGCGATTGGCGAGCGCTGCCTTCCATTTATCGAAATTGGTCGCGGGAGGAACCTGGAAGTCACGCTGGCCTTGCAGAAGCAGGATGGGAATTTTCAGCGCCTCGGCTGCGGCGATGGGATTGTAGTTGCGCAGATCGAGCCAGTACGAGGATGGCAGCGCGCTTCCTAATAGCGTGATCGTTTCTCCGGGCTTCAGGTCGGGACTCTCGATTTTCTTGACGCCGTCCTCGATGGCTGCGATCTGTTTTTGGTCGTCCGCTGTTGGTGGGGTCCCGCTGGTTGAAGCTACGTAATGGATCTCATCCAGCAGCAATTGCTCGAGCGGACGCGTATTGGCGGCGAGCATTGCGATGCCAGCGATTTGAGGATCGCCAGCGGCAGTGCGTGGAGCGAGATAGGCGCCGAGGCCGTGACCCAGCACAAAAATGCGTTTGGGATCGACCTTGGGTTGCCTGCCGAGCAGCGCCACGGCGGCATGAGCATCACTCATCGTCTCGTCGTCCACAGTCAGCTTTGCTCGGTCGGCGCTGCTTTGCTCGCCATACTTGCCGGAGCGCTTTATGTAGCGGAATACGACGATGCCCCGCGTGGCGAGGCCCCAGGCTAGATCCTTAAGGGGCTTATTGGGGCCGATCGTCTCGTCTTGATCGTGCGGGCCGGAATCCTGCACGAGGACGACGGCAGGAAAAGGGCCTTCGCCTTTCGGCACCGTAAGCGTGCCGGGGAGCTCGAAATTCCCGTTGACGAGAGTAAGAGGCTGCTCGCTGAAAGAATCGGTCTTGGCGTATGCGGGCGGAGTCCAAGGCGGAGGCGATTCGCGATGCGGACCGAAGTGAAGGCCCGCGAGTTTTCCCTCGGGGCCGAAAGCGATCTGCACGTCGATTTCGCCCATTTGGAATTTACATTCGAGGATCACCACGTCCAAGGTTCCCGTTTTGCCGACTCTTGCCGACATCACCGACTCGAACGAGCCGACCGCAGCAAGGACGCGTCCCCAGGCCATGGCGAGCTGTCCCGGAGCGAGAGCGCCCGAGAGGCGCGCATCGTAGCGGCCCTCGACAATGTCAAACTGGCCCGACGAGATTTCACTGAGGACTTGCTGCGCGGAGGCAACGACGGGAGGCGGTTGCGCTTCTTGCTTCTGCCGAGCCGCGACGGGCAGGGCCGCAGCTACAAATGAAAGCAGCAGCAACGTTGAACAAACCTTCATCGGGGATGACGCCAGCAAAGAAAATGGCTGCGCCGCAATTATATACGAGCGCGCACGGCTGGGATTTTTCACGCGAGGGTCACGGCGACTGTGCGACCAGTGAGTCGTCCGCAGTGGCGAGTTCGCCGTGCTTGTCCGCGGCGTGAATTTTTCCGGCGTTATCCATCAGGAAAGACCGGCGCCCCGTTTTGCCGTAGGCTTCGGGAACGGCGGCGAGCTCAAACGTTTCATTTCCCGCTTCCGAGGGAGAAACAATTCTGTAGCGAAACCTGTAACCGGCCGTGCTGCCCGCGGCGAGGTGCTCGTTGACGAGCGAAGCTTGCTCGGGCGAAATCTGATCCTTCGGGGCAGGACCGAGCTGCGCGAGCGAATCCGGCAGCTTGCCATAGGCGCGGCGGTAGGTTTCGATGGCGTCAGCCAGGCCGCGCAAAGTGGCGACCGCGGCCTCTTCATGCGCGGCGAGGTCGGATTCAGCCCACTGTTTCGAGAGTTGCGGGATATCCAGAAGAACCAAGCCCAGGGAAATCAGGCGCCAGCCGCCATTTTCGCGGACCAGACCAAACTGAGTCTGCTGCCCATCGACCACGTTGACGGGAACGAAAGCGAGATTCTCGTGAACGCGCGGATCGCCGAAACGAAATTCCGTGGTGGCCTCCGGAGTCTGGCAACGAAGGACGATGTGATTTTGCGGATCAGAATCGAGCAGAGGCTTTCCGGCCTCGGCGACGAGCGAAAAGCGCTGGAGCAAGGAAGCACGCTGATCGGCGGGCAGGGCCTTGAAGGCGGCGGCGTTGGGCTGAGTGAGATAGTTCGCGAAGTGGGGTTCGTTCGCACGGCACGCGGCCGAAAGAGCGGCGGCTAGGGCGCTGCCGGGATCGGATTCAGTGCCGTCTTGCGCCCAGAGAGGCGCAGCGGACAGAAACATGAGGAGCGCGATGGCAGACACGACCGGAAAGGCAGCGCGAATGGTCATGAAGACTGGGATTTAGCGCGGGCCAGGATGGTTGCCATGTTCTGAGTAAATTTGGAGCGCGGCATTACATCCGCACATCCCGCCGCGCGGGCGCTTTCGGCGAGATCTAGCTGCACGTGGGAAAGGAATCCGACCAGCGGAATCTCTTCACTGCTGGCGCGCACACGCTGGATGGCGTCGAGTGGGTTGCCCTGGGCATTCAGATCGATGAGAACGAGGCGTGGAGCGTCTTTCGCAATTTCGGCGGCGAGAGCCTCGGGCGTGGTGCAAGTGCGGAGCTGGACGCTGACCTGCTTCGCGGTCTCGATCAGCTTGGCCTGGAAGAAAAGATCGTCGACCAGCGCTAAAACCTGGGCCATTTTTTGAGTCTCCACTTCCGATTGGAACACGGCGAGAGATGGCGCGCAACAGACGAAGAGAAAAGCGCGGTGTTTCCGTGGGGAACAGTTTGGGCGGCCTCGGAACAGGTACGGGGCGCGCCAGCCATGAGGCTGCTGCGGCCCAGTTTCGTCGGCTGTAAACCCTTGTGATAGTTAAGGTTACAGGCCAAGTTTCTTTCCTTTGAGCCCCATGTTGGCGATGAGAATGCGATGGCTATACCGGATAGCCGTCTGGAAGTCCGACGGGGGAAACAAAGGGGAGAAGATATTATGGGGACGTATGTCCCGCCGATACCGGCGCTCCGCCAGGGAGACGGAGTCACTGAGGATTGCGTTTCAGAGCGGCGGTTGTGGACTGCCGTGGTCGCTCGGGCGCTAGAGGATTGGCAAAGGGGAACGCTGCGAGAACGCCGAAAGGCTCAGCAGTTCATTTTTGACGACCACGAGGATTTCGAACGAGCTTGCTTCTTCGCGGGCCTCGACCGAGAGAGTTTGCGTTCCCGGCTTCTGAAGATTGGCCAAAAGGTGGAAATGGAGACCACGTGGAACTAAGGGGACGGGCGGATTCTACAAATGGACTAACCGGCTGCTTTCGCGGCCAAGGTTTCGACGACCGAGATATTCTTCAGAAGTTCGGGCGGCAAGTGGTGCCGTTCCGCAAAATACTCGGGAGTGTTATAGGAAATCCAGACTTTAGCGGCGGCATCTTCCCAGACGAGAATTTTCAGCGGCAAGTCGATTGCGATGGTAGGAGCAGCCTGCATCAGCGGCGTGCCGCCCTTGGGATTGCCGAAGATCAAGAGCTTGGTTGGCCGCATCTTGAGGCCAACTTTTTCCGCTTCGCCGCTATGATCGATCAGCGCGAATAAGTTGACGCCGCCATCCTTCAACAACTGAAGCAATTTCACCACAACCTCGTCAACGGAGTGTCTAGTGGGCTTGCTGGCGATTCCATTGGCCGACGTCATCGCATTCCCCCTGCAATTTCGACTTGAACGTGCCGCGGATACCGCCTGGGCTGAAGCCCGATTCAATTATTGGGATCGTTCCCCTCGCATAAATGCAGGGGCTTCCACCGGCGCTTCGTGGCGCGCAACGTGAATGGCGGCAGCGAGTATGTTACGCGGTGCGCACGGCGGAATAGCGGCCGCTATCGAGCGCTTCTTGCGAAACCCACATGCCGTGGAACGTCATGCGGACGCGATGCGGAAGCTTGATGATCGCGACCGGGCCAGCCTCGACATTTTTCGCGTCTAGAATCGCGAGGTCGGTTCGATTTTCCGCCATGCGATTGACGAGCGCGAGCAGGTAGCCGTCGCCTTCCGGCGAATTCGGCTTGCGCGGAGCAAATAGCGGTTCCTGCACGCCCGAATTTTCTCCTGGGTTCCAAACCTTCGCGTTGCCCGTTTTGTGATCGAACTGGCCGACGGAGCTGAATCCGACGTTTCCGGCTCCAGGGACGCTGGGATCCCGGCAAATGACGTAGCCCTTCCGGTACGTGCCGTTGCCGTAGTAGCGGTCATCGGCGCGGGGCATCTCGCACATAAAATCGTAAAGCTGATTCGTCCTGTATTCCTCTGTGTTGCCGGCGAGATCGAACGTCAGACGCGTGAGATGAGGCACACCCTGCGTGGGGTCGGGAGGGGCGCCATCGTGGTTGGGGAAGAAGAAGAATGAACTTCCCTGCGACAGGCACACGTCGAGGCTGACCTTCGAGCCATCGGTTGACCCGTTCATCATGTGGCCAGCGAAACTGGTTGGGCCGCGGAACCAGCGGACGTCTTGTGGTTTGCCGTAGCGCGGGACAATCGCGACGACGGTGGGCCGATCGCGATGCCAGGTGTAGAAGGGGCCACCCTTCTTCAGCACGTCCACATCGGTGAGCAACGGGAAGAACGGAAAGATGACGTACTTGTCGGATATAGCGAAGTCGTGGACCATGCCTGCCCACGGCGCGTTGAACCAAACTTCGTGCTTCAATTTGCCGTCGGGACCAATGACGAAGTAGGCGACGTCAGTGGTGCCGTCGCCTTTGGCCTGATAGGCAAAAGTAAGGAGCTCGTTGGTAGTTTGATCGAGGTGCGGATGCGCGGACATCCAAACGGACTTGATCGCGCCATTGTAGTCGTAGCGGCCGACGGTCTCGAGGGTGTAGGGATTCAGCTCGTAGGGCATGTCGTCCTCTTTGAGGGCGAGCAGCCTGCCCGCGTGCCAGACGACATTCGTGTTGGCGGTGCCGGGATTGCAATTCTGAGCTATGGGATCGCGTGTGTAGCGATTGCGATAGCGGCCGAAGAGAGCGCGGCGATGCTTTTCCTGAATCCGGAAGCGTTCGGTGCGAACGTAGCGGCTTTTGAAGTCCACGTGGCCATTATCGAAGCGGAACATGACCACCATGCCCTCGCCGTCGATGAAAATGTCGTCGCCTCCCATGGGCGGATACTGGCGATCGGGGCCGCAGCGATAAAGAATGCCATTAAGATCTTTTGGCACTTCGCCATAGGTGACTTCGCAATCACGCAGGTCGGCTTCGAGGCGCATCGGCGCGCCGGGACCCTGGTAGATGGGAATGTCCGGGAAGCGAACAGCTCCTACGGCGGATAATTCTTCAAGGTATACGCTCGACATGGTGAACTCCTGGTTGCACCGATGTGATCGGCCTGCGCTTTTCAGTGCTGCGGAGAATGCTAGTCGCAACCAATCTGGTTTGTCAACGCGCGGAGTCGGCGGGGCAATCTAAGAGGCTTGCGGGCTGCTCTCGACCGAGAGGCTGCGAGGGTGATATCCTCTCGCTGGTAGTTTGCGAGGACTGCCGTGTCAGAATCTCAGGTGGGTCATTCCGGTACACAACGGCGGCGCAGCGAGCGAGTGCCAAAGTCCGTGGTCGTGGTAGTACACGGATTCGACCTGCTTGGCCAGCCGTTCGAGGAGCGCACGTCGACGGTTGCGCTGAATCTTCAGGGCTGCCGCTATGCCTCGAAGCATCACCTGCCAAAAAATACCTGGGTAACCCTGGAGCTGCCCGAGGATCCCGAACACCGCAGTACGCGCGCGCGCGTGGCGTGGATTCAGCGTCCGCACTCGGTGCGGGAGTTTTTTCAGATTGCGGTGGAGCTGGAGAGGCCGGCGAACATCTGGAATATCGATTCACCTCCCGCAGACTGGAAGCTGGAGGAAACTTCCGGGGTGGCGGAAGAATCTGTCACATCTGGAAAGCAAAACGCGGACAAAAATTCTGAGAGAGGCGATAAATCACCCGTCACAGCTGACGCCAATGCGCCAGTAGGGGAACAGGGCCCATCCGACATGAAAATACCATCGTGGAATTCAGGTTCAGATAAAGCGCCCGAGGGCGTGGAACGTCCGGCGGAAACGAGCCCGCTCCTGGAGAGCTGGCAATCAGAGATGGAGCAGCAGGTGAGGCGCGCGACGGAGACAGCCGCCACAGAAGCCGCCGAAAAAATTCGAGAGGCGGCCGAACAATTGCGGCGGGAGCAACATGAAGCACACCGCGCGTTCTCGGAAGAGGTTGCGTCCAAACAGGAATCGCTGGCCGAGCTGCGCTCGGAATTCGAGCGGAGCGCTCGCCAGTCACGCGAGCTGGCTGAAGAGCTGGAGCGAGCCGCGGCCACGCTGCGCGCCGAAAAAGAAGCGGCTATAGAGTCAGCCGGAAGGATGGCACAAGCGCGCCTGGGAATGGAGGCGGCCGAGGCCTCGCTTGAGAAGCGCGTCCCGGATCCGTCGAAAGATTCGGCGGCCTTGGCCGCGGGCGGCGATGCAAGTCTGCGGGAGCATCTAGATTCCGAGATGGCGCGCGCCAAGACGCAATGGGATGAACTTTTGCAATCGTCACTCGACGGCAGCATTGAGCGGTTGGTCGGTGAAATATCGCGGCATTCTCAAGAAGTGCTGCGCGCCGCTGAACAACGAATGTCCGAACGCGTTGCGGACTTGCGCCAGCCCTTTGGGCTGATGCAATCGGAGGCTCGCGATGCGCTTTCCGAACTGAGGCCGGCGCTCGACCAGGAATTGGGGCGCGTGCGCTCCGCTTTGTCAGAGATGGAACAGGCCGCTAGCCGCGTGAAGGAATACTCGGCTGAGCTAGACGCCGCGACTCACGACACGCTCGACGAGCTTCACCGGCGCTTGGAAAATATTCTTCAGTCGCAGACGGAAGAGTTGAATCGGCGGGCCGAAAACCTGGTGGCGGGCGTTCCACAGCGCCTAGGGTCCACGCTCGACGCGCTGGGCAATCATCTGGCCGAACGCGTGACGCAGGAGGTGGAAACTAAGCTTGCGCCTCGTCTGGAGCGCGCTTCGGAATTAGTGCGGCAGCTGACAGCACGCGAGATCGAGGGCGAAGAAGGCCTCCGGCTTCATCGCGAACGGCTGCGCCAAGTCGCGGAAAATAGCCAGCGGGAAGCTGCGGGACAGGCGACTGCCACACTCGCAAGCCTTCGGAACGATTTCGAGGAGGCACGGAAAGAAGCGCTTACGCGATGGAGCGAAGAACTGGATGCCGCGGGAGTTCGCGCTTCGCATACCGCGGCGGAATCCATCGGCCGATCATCGGAATGGTTCCAGCAGGAGGCGCGCGCGCGCCTGCAGGTGCTGACCGAGCAGGCACTGGCGGAGGCCGGCGCGGGGATGGAAGAGAAAGCTACGGACGCGGGGCGGCACTTTGAGGCGGCGCTTGAAATACAATCGGCAGGCCAACTGGCGAAGGTTTACGAGCGTATAGAAGGCGCCGCCGGGGAAATTGCGGGGCGCACTCGCACGGAAATCGAGCGGGCGTCGGAAGCCGCTGCTTCGTCGTTCGGGCAAGTGCTTCGGAACATTTCCGAACAGCAAGGACAGCAATTTTTGAGCGACAACCGCAGCGCTCTCGAACAGCGCCAGCAGGATTTAAAGCAGTTTGCTTCCGAGCTTTTGCTCAACCTGGAGACGGGCGCTGGCGCTTCCATCGATCGCTTTCATGCACAAATGGCTTCGGAACTGGAAACCAGCGTCGCCGAAGGCCGACGATTTCTTAGCGCCGAATTCGCTTCCACGCTGGATGGTTACCGCTCCGAACGCGAGGCCTACCATGCCGACTGGCTCCGGAAACTGGACCGCGCCAGCGATGAAGCGACTGAAAAATACCAGGAGCGTTTACAGAGAGCGAGCGAATCCTGGGTTGATTCATCGGTGCGCGAGTTCAACGTGCACGGCCGGGACGCGATAGAGACGCTGGTGCGTTCCGCGGACCAAGCCGTTCGCGATTCATGCTCGAAACTTTTCGAGGGATTTTCGGAGTTGCTGCGGCAGAGGGTGGGCAATTCCGCGGGGCCTGCCGGCTTTGGCGTTGTGCCGAGCGAGGAATCAGCCGAAACGCCGTCGCCCCACAACGAATCATCTCGGGGCGCCAGTGCTTGAGCTTCGCAAAAGGCACCGGCTGCTGACGGATCACTTCTCTCCGACTATTTCGCGCACGGCGTTCGCGACGTAGGTGATCTGCTCGGAAGTCAATCCTGGATGGAGCGGAAGGCTGAGCACGCGCTCGCAAGCTCGCTCGGCGCAAGGGAATGTTCCGGGAGGCAGCCCGAGGGACGAGTAGGCGGGTTGCAGGTGTATCGGCTTGGGATAGTGCACCACAGTTTCGATGTCCCGTTCGGCAAGCTGGGAAACGGTGGCATTGCGGTTGTCCGTGTAAATCACGAACTGGTGGTAAACGCATTCATCCCGAGGATCGTCCACGGGTATTTCCAGGCGCGCATTGGCGAGCAGGCGGCGGTATTCGCGCGCAATTTCCTGGCGTCGAGAAGTCCATGCGAATAGGTGCCGGAGCTTGATCCTCAGCACAGCGCCTTGGAATCCTTGCATGCGGTAGTTATAGCCGATGAATTCGTGCTCGTAGCGCGCCGTCTGCCCGTGGGAGCGCGCGGCGCGCGCAAACTTCGCAATCTGATCGTCATCGGTGGTCAGCGCCCCCCCTTCACCGTATGCGGCGAGGTTCTTGGTTGGGTAGAAGCTGAAGGCCGCCGCATGAGCAAGTCCTCCGGCGCGTTTGCCGCGATAGCGAGCGCCGTGCGCTTGCGCGGCATCTTCGAGCACGCGAAGGTTGTGCCGCGCGGCAATTTCGCGAATCGGGTCCATATTGGCGGGGCGTCCGTAGATGTGGACTGGAAGAATCACTCGCGTGCGCGGCGTAATGGCTCGCTCGATCAATCGGGGATCCAGGTTTCCATTAGCCGGATCGATATCGACGAAAACCGGCACGGCCCCGCAATAACTGATGGCCTCTGCCGTAGCGAGAAAGCTGTTGGGACTGGTGATTACTTCGTCGTCGGCTTGCACTCCGAGAGCCAGCAGACCCAGGTGCAATGCGGCGGTTCCCGAGCTGAGCGCGACACAGTGTTTGGTGCCGCAGAAGTCGGCGAACTCGCGCTCGAAGGCTTCGACTTCCGGACCAATCACAAAGGAGGAGTTTTGGCAAACGCGGTCAAGCGCAGGGAGAATTTCGTCCCTCAACTGCGCGTATTCGGCTTTCAGATCTAGAACAGCGACTTTCATAGCGCGGCGCCCTTGAACCGGACAAAAACTGTACTGTACAGGGACCGTGTCCGCAAGCACGCACTCCAGCGTATTTGCAAGTGAGGCTCACCGTGAATTCAAAGGCTTCGTCGATCCGAAGTTTCCGTGGATAATAACGATTTCGAAGACAGAGGCACCGAAAGGACATACATTGCGCGTCGTGATCACTGGCGGAGCGGGATTCCTGGGTTCCCACCTCTGCGACCTCTTCATTCAAAAGGGCTGGGACGTGCTGTGCATCGATAACCTCATCACCGGGACGCGTTCGAATATTTCCCATCTTCTTTCGAATCCTCGGTTCAGTTTCACGGAGCACGATGTAACTCGATACATTGAGGTTCCCGGGACGGTGGATGCAGTGCTGCATTTTGCGTCGCCTGCGAGCCCGCCGGATTACCTGAAAGCTCCTATCCAGACCATGAAGGTTGGTTCGCTGGGAACGCACAATGCCCTGGGACTCGCGATGCACAAAAAAGCCAAGTTTCTTCAGGCCTCCACATCGGAGTGTTACGGCGATCCGACCGTCAGTCCGCAGCCGGAAACATACTGGGGAAACGTCAACTGTGTGGGGCCGCGCAGCGTGTATGACGAAGCGAAACGATTCTCGGAGGCCATCACGATGGCCTATCACCGCCACCACGGAGTGGATACGCGCCTGGTGCGCATATTCAATACCTACGGGCCGCGAATGCGCCTCAATGACGGCCGCGCGCTGCCCAACTTTCTCTATCAAGCTTTGGTTGGCGAGCCGATCACCGTCTACGGCGATGGAAAACAGACGCGCAGTTTTTGCTACGTTTCCGATCTAATCGATGGCATCTACCGGTTGCTCGAATCGGACGAGCACGACCCGGTCAACATTGGCAACCCGAATGAAATTACTATTCTGGAGTTCGCCGAACGCGTTCGCGCACTGGTGGGTACCGCAGCTCCCATCGTTTTTCGCCCACTTCCTCAGGATGATCCCAAGCAGCGCTGCCCTGACATCGGCAAAGCGCGCCGCATTCTGAATTGGGAGCCGAAGGTGGTGCTAAGCGAAGGCCTGAAAATCACCTACGATTTTTTCCGGCAGCAGATCGCCACGCCGACGAGCACGAACTGATCGACTACGCCTCAAGCACGTCGAAACATCAGTCCGGCCGGCCGAATGAGCGGTACTCGAAGCCTTGGCTCTTCATTTCCCGGGGTGAAAGCAGGTTACGCCCGTCCACGATCAACGGCCGCGCCATCGCCTCGCGAATCCTGTCCCAATCCAGTTTTCGAAACTCATCCCACTCCGTGGCGATCAAAAGCGCCTCGGCGTCTTGCGCGGCCTCGTAGGGGGACTTCGCATAGTCGATCTGGGGTAAGACAGCGCGTGCTCGGTCCATCGCCTCAGGATCGTATGCACGGACCTTTGCACCCTCGGAAAGTAGTCGCTGCACCAAATCGATGGCCGGCGCAAAGCGGATATCATCCGTGTTGGGTTTGAAGGCCAGCCCCAGAACGCCCATCTGCTTGCCCCGCACGACCCAAAGCGCGCCGCGCAACTTCTCAATGAAGCGATCGATGCGCCCTTTATTGATGCGCTCCGCTTCGCGCAACATCGTGAAGTCCACTCCGGAACGCTCGGCAAGATGCACGAACGCCTGCAAATCCTTCGGCAGGCAGAAGCCACCAAAACCCAAGCCAGCCGAAAGAAAGCTGGGGCCGATCCGGGGATCGAGGCCCATCGCTCGAACCACCTCGCCGATATCCGCTCCGAGCCGTTCGGCAAGATCGGCGAGCATATTGGCGTAGGAAATTTTTAACGCGAGGAACGAATTGGAGGCGTGCTTGATCAATTCGGCGCTGTTGATGGTCGTCACCAGCCATCCAGGCGCGGGACCGGCTGGGCACTTGCCATCGTGAACAGGACATGTGAACTTCCGCTCCAGCACGGGACGGTAGATTTCCTGGAGCTGCCGCTCCGCCATTTCGTCGTCGACGCCCACCACGATGCGATCTGGATGGAGGAAATCTCCAACGGCGGTGCCCTCGCGAAGGAACTCGGGATTTGAGGCGACACTAAATTTCACGTTCGTCTTCCGACCATACACAGACAACGCGCGTTTAAGCTCCTGCCCTGTGCGCGCGGGGACAGTGCTCTTTTCCACTACGAGCTTCGGTGACCGAGCTTCCGTTGCCACCATTCGCGCCACCAAATCGATCGCGCTGAGGTCTGCATCGCCATTCGGGAGAGGCGGAGTGCCCACGCAGATGAAAATGGCATCACCCGCGGAGACGGCGTCGGCAGGATTCGAACGAAAGTTGAGTCTGCGGTCCTTGCGAGCCTTGAGAATTATTTTCTCGAGGCCCGGCTCATAGATCGGAATTCCGCCGGACTCGAGGATCTGAATCTTGCTCACATCGCTATCGGTACAAACAACGTCGTGCCCTATTTCCGCCAAGCATGCGCCGGTCACCAATCCGACATAGCCAGTGCCAATAACTGAAATCCTCAAAGAAGCCCTCCTCGGTTGTAACGAATCCTAGATAGTTAGCCTTTCATTTTGATATAGCTGTCCGTAAACGACCAAAGTAAATTTGCGGGCGCGTTGCCCAGGGCAGCGCCTATGCTGGGCTCCATGTCATTTCAGTACTAGATACTGTTTCTTAACACGCCTCCGTGTCGGGACAGCTAGGGATAGTGACTCTCGCCTATCCTGAATAGGTCGATTTATGGCTCAGCCGACCAATCCCGATACGGGCTTTTCCGCCTCGCGAAGTACTCCCGGCAACGTGGAGCGGCAGAAGACGGTGCTCCTGAGCGACGTCCCCGAGGCACCCTCCACAGAGCCTGAAGCGGCGAAGCCATTGAGTTTGACGAATGCCCATCTTAGTTCCGCAGCTCTCGCAGCTCTTGCGCAACGCTATGAGATTGAGGGTGAAGCCGGACACGGAAGTATGGGTAACGTCTACAAAGCGCGCGACCGGGAAACGGGCGAGATTGTCGCGTTGAAACTCCTGAAACCCGAAATTGCCTCGGATCAGGCAATGATGGAGCGCTTTAAAAATGAGCTGCTTTTCGCGCGCAAGATTACTCATAAAAATGTCTGCCGGGTATATGAGTTCAACCGGATCGGAGGGATCGCCTACACCTCGATGGAATTTGTGGAGGGCGAGAGTTTGCGCTCGGTACTGAACCGCTTTGGCGGCCTGCCGCAGCGCAAGGCTACTGACCTGATGCTTCAGATGTGTTCAGGGCTCAAAGAAGCTCATGCTCAGGGAATCGTCCACCGCGACCTGAAGCCAGAAAACGTGATGATCGACACCCAGGGCAACGTCAAGATCATGGACTTCGGCATAGCTCGCTCGATGGAAGCGGTTACGCGCCTGACCGGCTCGATGGTCGGCACCCCGGCGTACATGGCTCCCGAGCAGGTGGCCGGGAAACCAGTCGACTATCGCACGGATGTCTACTCGCTGGGACTAATCATGTACGAAGTCTTCACAGGGGCGCAGGCCTTCCGGGCTGACAATGCGGTCGCGGTTGCGCTGAAGCAGATGCGCGAAGCGCCTTCTCCGCCGCACGAAGTGGACCCGACAATACCCAATGCAGTCGAGCGGGCTATCTTGAAATGCCTCGAAAAAGAACCTGCTAAGCGCTTCCAGTCCATAGCCGAGCTTGAGACAGCCATGCGTGCTCCAGCAGCTCCGGCCGTCGCGAACAGGAACCTTGCCGATATTCCCTTCAACTACGCAGCGCCCGAGCCGCCCGCTGCTCGAGGGCCGTTCGCGCGGCAAGAAAGAAAGCGTGCTCCCGCTTTTGTGTGGGTTTTGTTCGGAGCCTTACTGGTTCTCGCAGCCTTGGCAGCGACGCGAGCCGAGAAGATAATCAAAACATATCAGGCGCTGACGCCGCCGAGCCCCATCTCCGCGCCGGCACCTCCGGCTTTCGCGCTCGATATTCCGGCCGCACCGCCTGCCGCTGCCGCTCAGGCGACATCGAATTCCGAGTCGGCCAAGCCAGCGCAAGCGGATGCCGACGCGTCTGCAACAGCTGCCGCTCCGCCCGGCTCTGCGACTTCTGCGCCTGTGCAAGAACCCGCACCCAGCCCGGAACGGCAACCCAATGCCGCAGCCCATGACCAGGCCGCTCCTGATGCGCATAGGCGCGCTGACCACGGCTCTGGCGTAGCCTCATCGCCCGCCGCGACGCTTGACAATTCCAGTGCCGGCTACATCTGGGTAGGGCGTTATGAGCGACAAGATCGCGCCCAAACCGCAGCGAAAAAGATTGAAGATCTCGGCCTGTCCGTCGAGGTGCTCCCGAGGCAGATGGGGCAGCTCCGGTTTTTCGTAGTCTTCGCCGGGCCGTTTGCCGACGATCGGATGTCCGGCGCCCTGGAGTTGTTGCAGCTGCAGGGATTCGCCGGGGCTCGTGTTGTGGGCAACTCTCCAGCGGTCCGAAATCGGAATCGGGCCTGGAATCCGACTCAGAATTCAAATCCCAATCCTTGAGGTTCCATTGGCCGTCCAATTAGATCGCCCGACGCAAAAGACCACACCTGTTCCGATTGAGTTCGGGGTGCGGAGCGATCAGGGTTGCGTTCGCGAAAACAATGAGGACAGTTATTGCGCGGTGCCGGAAATGGGTCTTTACGTTCTGTCTGATGGCATGGGCGGCATGGCCCGCGGTGAAGTGGCGAGCCGCCTCGCCGTAGATACCATCGTTGAGCATTGTCGCGAATCGGAGGCGAACCCCGCTCTGCCAATTGTCGGCGTGAGCATCCCTGGAGTCTCTGACACCTCGAATCGCCTTGCTAGCGCCGTTCGCTTGGCAAATCGCGCCGTGTACGAAGCTTCCCGACAAAGCGTTGGCGAGCAGCCGATGGGCGCGACCGTGGTCGCAATCCGTTTCGCCGATGAGCGCGTCAGCATTGCGCACGTGGGAGACAGCCGCGCCTACCGCTTACGCAACGCCCAAATTGAGCAACTTACCCAAGACCACTCATTCGTGGCTGAGCAGGTTCGCCGCGGCCGCATGACAGAGGAGGAAGCGAGCAACAGCCGACTACAGAATGTGCTGGTGCGAGCTCTGGGCGTTGACGCCAGCGTTGAAGTGACCGTGGCCGAGGAGTTGGTAGCCGATGACGATACGTTGCTTCTGTGCTCCGACGGACTTACGCGCGAGCTATCCGATGCTCAAATAGCCGCCTTGCTCGCGGAAGGTGGCGACGCCCAACACGTCGCGAATCACTTGATAGAAATGGCCAAGCAAGCCGGCGGAGGGGACAACATTACCGCCATCGTTCTGCGGTGCGCTCCGAGATCCATTGGCGTTTTGGCGCGCATTGGACGGCTGGGGAAGTGGTTGAAGGATTCTGTCTAACGTCGGCCCGGAGAGGCTGGGATTTTTCGGAGCGCAACATTCAGCAGCGGAAGTTCAAACTCGGTTTTGAGGCGTAGGAGGAATGAAATGTCAAAGTTAGTTCTGAAATTCGAGAGCTCGATTTTGAAAGAATTGCCCGTGGGATCGAACGAAGTCAGCATCGGCGCTCACCAGAAAACGCTCTGGTGATCGATAACCCCGCGGTGTCCCACTACCATGCTCGTGTTTTTCACGAGGAAGACCGGCTGATGATCGAGGATTTCGGCAGCATGAACGGGACATTCGTCAACGGGCAGCGGGTGAAAATGGTAACGCTCAAACCCGGGGATTCCGTCGGCATCGGCAAGCACACCATCTTGGTTGCGGACTCGCGCGGGCAGGACGGCTTCGCGAGTGGAAATGGCGGCGCTAGGGCGGCCGCGCCGAAAATCAACGAAACCGTCATGCTCGATACGAAAGAGCGCCGCGATTTCCTCGAGGAAATCGCGGCCGTGGGCGAGAGTGCACAGATCGCTCCCGCACGCTTAAAGGTACCGACCCTTGTTGTGCGTAAAGGCAAGACCGACCGCCGTGAGTACACGCTCAACAACAAACTAACGGTAGTGGGTAAGTCGGGCATGGCCACAGTGAAGCTCAAAGGCTGGTTTGCACCCAAGGCAGCGGCGCAGATCAACCGCCGAGACGACCAGTCCTACTATATTGGCGCCGCGGACGCAGTGCCCAGTGTCAACGGCGTGGCCGTTACGCACCCGATGATTCTGTCGTCGGGAGACATTATTGAAGTAGCCGGCATTGCGCTAGAATTTGTCTTCCGCGACTGAGGCTCGCGCCCTATCTCCAGATCGACCTCGCTTAATCTAGAAGAAGGCTCTCCGCACCGTTGTGGATCCGTGCATGGCGCCTGTTCGCGCAAACGACTGGCAAGCGCATCTTGTCGAAGTGGCGTGGCTGGACTCTGGATGCAATTCCATCGAAAATAGGCGAGACTTGCCGGGGAATCCCAAGCACCACAATGGGACTGCTGGCAACCGGCTACATCGTCCGTCCCACCGGCTGATGAGTTACGCGGCAGGAAACGCAAGTACAACTTCTGGAGCGGCCGACGCATCGCAGTGAAGGATGCGTCCCGACGGGTAGCGTGGCCCGAACGAGACGAACCGAAACTGGGGAAGTACCGGAAGCGGTCTCCATCCGGCTCGCCCAGCAAGGCGATGCGGCGGCGTTCGAGCGCCTGTACCGCTTGCACAGCCGCAGAGTTTACTCGTTGTGCCTTCGAATGGTTGGGAATACGGCGGAAGCAGAGGATCTAACGCAGGAAGCGTTCCTCCAGCTTTTCCGTAAGATCGCCACATTTCGGGGCGAGTCCGCGTTTTCGACATGGCTGCACAGGCTGGCTGTCAACGTCGTGCTGATGAAGCTTCGGAAGAAGTCTGGCAAGGAGACTTCGCTTGAGCAGGTGACCGAGCCCGATGAGGAATCTGGCACGCCGCGGCGGGACTTCGGCACGATCGATTTGAGATTGAGCGGTTCGCTCGACCGCGTGAATCTTCAACGCGCGGTCGACCAGTTGCCGCCGGGCTACAAGGCGGCGTTCATCCTGCACGATGTGCAAGGATACGAGCACAACGAGATTGCGGAAATGCTGGGTTGTTCGATTGGGAATTCGAAGTCGCAATTGCACAAAGCGCGTATGCGCCTCCGCGATTTGCTTCAGGAGGCGGTGCGCGAAAAGGCCCGCCAGGAACGGCGAGCCGCAGGTGGCAGCGAGGATTGATCAATGAGAGTTGCGAACTGTAGCGCATTTTTGGAACAACTCGACCAGTGGATGGAGGGCGAGCGCTCTCCTGCCGCTGAAGCGCATATCCGCTCCTGTGCGGACTGTAGCAATCTCATCGCAGACCTGGATTTCATCCGCGATACCGCTTCGTCCCTCGCCGCGACCGATCCCGAACCTTCCGAGCAGGTATGGAACGCTCTTCGCGCCCAACTGCAGGACGAGGGGCTGATTCACGCGGCACATCCAGGCGTCTCGGATACCTTGAAACGCTGGCTCCGCGGAACATTTTGGGTACTGCCGCGTCCCGTGCTAGCGGGTGCCTATCTTGCGGCGCTGATTGCAGTGGGATTTGCGCTCTCGGGCTCGAGCGGTCTGCGGAACGACAGCAACCTCTGGATGAGCCGAACGCAGCGCTCGACGCAGCCGTTGAGCGCGAGCCTCGAGACCGAGGAGGACGCGATTTCATCTATGGCCGACACCAACCCAGTCGTGACTGCTTCCCTGCGCAAGAGCCTCGCCATCATTGACAACAACATCGCTTTATGTGAAAAAAGCGTGCGCGAAGAACCCCAAAACGAGTTCGCACGCGACTACCTGTATGAAGCGTATCAGCAGAAGGCAGACTTGATTGCGCAGGTAACGGAAGGCGACGAGGGCCAATGAGCACTCCATCCAGCCTGTCGGGATCCTTGAATTGGAAAGTGGCCGGCGTGCTCGTCCCCGGCCTGCTGCTCTTGAGCGCGCTGCCGGCGTCGGCGGATAAGATCCAGCGTCATTTCAAAGTGGATGCGCGGCCGGTTGTGACCATCCACAATCCGAACGGCACGATTACTGTGCGCGCCTGGACAAAATCGGAAGTGATGCTGGTCGCAACCCGCGCCACGGACCAGGTGGTTGTGGACGCTGAGCAAACCGGCAATCGTGTTGACATCATCACCCGACAAGTCTCCGAATCGGCATCTCCCGAATCGACGCGCGCCGATTATGAAATTAGCGTTCCCGAAGACGCCGAGCTACAGATTCACGACGATTCGGGCGGTGTGAACGTCTCGAATGTTCTCGGAGACATGAACGTCGAAACAATCGCTGCGGACGTGGACATGGCTGACGTTGCCGGCTATCTTACGGTGAAGACGGTGGGTGGCTCGTTCCAGTGCGCGCGATGCGCCGGCCGCCTTGAAGTTTCCTCAATTACCGGGAGTTTTCGGCTGATCGACCTGCGCAGCACATACGTTCGGGCGCAAACTTCCGAGGGAAATATTCTTTTCACCGGCCAATTCTTACCCAATTCGACCTACCGCCTAAAAAACTACAACGGCGTGATCGAAGTGCGCTTTTCGCCCGAGGACTCGTTCGACCTGAGTGCGAACTCGCTTGAAGGGTAAGGTGCACAACGAGGCCAAGCTGGTCCCCCCTTCTCATCACCATTTTCTCCCCCGCTTCGGCAACGGACTCTTCGGGTCTTACAATTCCGGCCGCGCCATGGTCGAGCTCAGCTCCTTCGATGGTACAATCAACATCCTCAAGCGGAACTGATTTCGCCGTCGCGCAACCAAGATTATCCGAAACGATGAGCAACGAGATTCGCCCTCGAAGGCTGGTCTGCCTGACTGGATTCATGGGCAGCGGTAAATCGACGGCCGCGCGCCTGCTGGCCAGCCAGCTTGGATGGATGCACACCGACCTCGATCGCTGCATTACCCACGCTGTTGGCCTCACGATTTCCGAGATTTTCAGTCGTGCGGGCGAAGCGGAATTCCGCAGGCTCGAAAGCGAGCAAGTTGCGCGCATTGTCGCGGAGTACGCGCAGACGAGGAAACCACGCATCCTTTCGCTGGGCGGCGGGACGATCACCCAGCCGCAGAATCTGACGCTGCTCCGGGAGCAGGGCGCAGCGCTCATCTGGCTTCGCTGCCCGATTGAGGAACTTTTGAAACGCTGCGCGCAGATTACGGACCGCCCGTTGTTTCGCGACGAGGCGAGTTTCCGCCGGCTGTACAGCGAGCGTCTGCCGACTTACGAACTCGCAGACTACCGAGTCGATAGCGACGCGGAACCGTCGCGCGTTGTGGAGCAGATACTGGCGCTTGGAATTTTTCCCGAGGTGACCGTATGAGGCGAGAGCGAATGCCACTCGCTGGCGCTCTTGCCGCCGCGATTCTGCTTTTCGCCCTCGGCGCGCGCGCAGAGACGCTGAAAGCCGCAAGCGTCCTCCGCTTCTCCAGCGAATCCCAAGCCGGGAGCGGCTCTTTGCGCAGGATAAGGGAACGTTTCGGATTCTTGTGAATGGGCAGCAGGTGGGCAAGGAAGAATTCGAGATCAGTTCGCGCGGGGGCGATTGGGTGGCTCACGACACATCGGAAATACAGGGCGCCGGAGGAACGTCACGTGTCACCGGCACTCTCGAGCTCCACGCGGACGGCACGCCCGCGCATTACGAGTGGTCCACTCAAGGTGAAAAGAAAGCTTCAGCCACGATCGGCTTCGAAGGTTCGCACCGCAACGATCGATCTTCACGTCGAAGGCGTGAAACCTTACACGCAGCAGTTTACGTTCAATTCGCCGCAAGTGGTGATCCTCGACAACAACTTGTACTACCAGTATGCGGTGCTCGCGAGCCTCTACGATTGGAATCGGAAGGGCACGCAGACGTTCGCGGTGCTCGTGCCGCAGGAATTGACGCCCGGCAGCGTTACCGTTGAGTCAGCCGGGACGCACGACGCCAGCGGGAAGAAGCTCGAAGAACTCGCGGTGAAGAGTCCGGACCTGGAAGTCGATCTCTTTCTCGACGGGCAGCGCCTCGTTCGCATCGTTTCCCCCAGCACCAACGCTGAAATCCTCCGCGACAAATAACTCGGACTGAGCGGATGTAGCGCGGCACGGCGCGGAAGGCGATCACTGCATTCAACCCGCCGAAGGCGAAGGAATTCGAGAGAGCGGCTTCCACCTGCGCAGCTCGCGGCTGATTGGGAATGTAATCGAGGTCGCATTCGGGATCGCGGCCGAGATAATTTGCCGTAGGCGGCAGAACGCCGTGATGCAAAGCGAGGACGGTCGCAACAGCCTCCAGCGCGCCCGCCGCACCGAGAGCGTGGCCGTGCATTGACTTGGTGGAGCTGACGCCAAGCTTGTCCGCGTGCGCGCCGAAAACCTCGCGGATGGCGCGCGATTCCACCGGATCGTTTCCGAGCGTCCCTGTGCCATGGGCGTTGATGTATCCCACAGCTTCTGGCGCAAGGCTTGCCTCGCGCAGAGCGGCTCGCATGGCTCGCGCTGGGCCGTCAACCGTAGGCTGCGTCAGATGGTGAGCATCAGACGTCATTCCCAAGCCGCAGATTTCGGCGTAGATTTTCGCGCCGCGCGCCTTCGCAGCGTCGAAGGGCTCGAGGGTCATCATCGCGCCGCCTTCACCCAGGATCATGCCACGGCGGTCCTTGCTGAAGGGGCGGCAAGTGTCCGGCGAAATAACGCGCATCGCTTCCCACGCCTTCAGCATGCCGACCGTAAAAATCGCCTCAGCGCCGCCCGTGATGGAGAATTCTGCTTGGCCGTCGCGTACCAATCGGAAGGCTTGACCGATGGCGTGGTTTGCAGACGAGCAAGCTGTCGAGATTGTGTAGACCGGGCCGCTCAAGCCGAGGTCCATCGAAATGTGGCTCGCGCCGGCATTGGCCATGGTTTTGGGAATCGTGAGGGGATGGACGCGGCCGCGACCCTGCACCCAAAGATCCTCAAAGCCGGCTTCAATCGCTGCTTGTCCGCCGACAGCCGAACCGCAAACGATTGCGGACTGCTCGCGCAACTCCGGCGTCAGCTCGATGCCCGAATCGCGGAGGGCTTCGCGGGCCGCGACCACGGAGAATTGCGCAAAGCGATCGAGCTGTGCGTCCTTGCCACCCTGGAAGTGTTTCAGAGGATCAAAGCTGCGGACTTGCGCGCCATTCTGAATTTTGAGCCCCACCCCCGAACCGTCGACGGATTGTATCGGGCCGATGGCGCAGCGCCCTTCGCGCAGGCCAGCCCACGTTTCGGGGAGATCGAGTCCCAGCGGTGAAACAATTCCCAGGCCGGTAATGGCGACTCGGCGTGAAGCCATGCGTTAGCTCGCCGGGCTGGTTGAACCCAGCGAAGTGTCAGGCGGAGGAGCAGCGGCGAGAATTTTTTTGATGCCTTCCACAACATCGTTCACAGTTTTGATGGAGCGGACGTCGTCATCCGGAATCGAAATTTTGAAAGTGTTTTCGAGTTCGAAGAGCAGGGTGAAAACGTCGAGCGAATCGATGCCCATTTCCTGTAAGTTGGTATCCAGCTTGATGTTCTCGGCGGGCACACGCTTCACAGAGGCCAGCGTGGCGATCACCTTTTCCGCTACAGGATCAGACATCCTGAGTTAAACCTCCACCGATGAAATCAAACCGCCTCGCGAAGTCCTTCCGCGGGCTGTGGGCCGATTTGGAAAACGGAATTTGTACAATCAGACCGTATCGTATGCCAAGCCAGAAATCAAATCTGACGCGGCATTCCAAAGCCTCAAACTAAGGGGAATTTGTTGCGGGCTTTGACGCAGGCTTCTCCGGGTAGAGGCGCTCGAACTCCGGGTCCCCATGCAGCGTGCTGAGATCCGGGTCGCGGCGTGCCCAAATCGCATCCTTAGAGCCCGCTTCCCAGGCCTTACGTAACGCGTCCAGGGCTTCCGGTTTTCTTTTCAGAAGGCAGTACACGCAAGCGGCATTATAGAGAATCGAAGCTTCGTTGGCGCGCAGAGTGACCGCCAGATTGAGCTCGCGCAAAGCGTCTTCCTGTCGTCCCAGTTCCGCGTAGCTGCCGCCCAGCAGAACCCGAGCCCGCGCATCTTCGGGCACCTCTTTCAAGTGCTTTTCGAGCACGACGACGATCCTGTGGGACATGTTTCGTCGGGCCTCTTCTTTGCCCATCGCGCCGAGAGAGTTCAAGATGGGCACATAGACGTTGTAGTCCTCGCCGCTAGCTTCAATGGCGGACTCAGCAACATCCAGAACTTCTTGGTAGCGTGTCGCCGCGAACAGGGCACGCCCCAGCAGGTAATAAGCGCCATCGCAGTCACGTCTGCGTTCAATGGCCTTTTTCACCATCCGCACGGCTTCGTCGTGCAGTCCGGCGGCGTAAAGGACCCAAGCCTGGCTGACGTGCGTTTCGGGCAGATCCCAACGCAGGGCCACCGCTCTGCCAGAAGCTTCTCTCGCACGCTCGATCCAAACCTCATCTCGGGTGAAGATCGAGTAGTACATGGCGCAGGCGTTGGCACTGGCGGCATAGGCCAGGGCAAAGCTTGGGTCCAGCGATACCGCGTTTTCGAACATCTGCAGAGCGAACTCGACATCCTGGCGGGTCTGCCGCCGCGCGTAACGTTTGCCCCGCAGATATTGGTCGTAGGCCTGCGGGTTGTCCGTCGGCTTGTCGGCTAGTGCCTCCAGTTCCTGTGGTGAGAGCGTCACGCGCAGAGCCTCGGCAATCTTGCGGGCCATTTCGTCTTGCACTTCGAAAACGTCTTTCATCTCGCGGTCGAAGCGTTCTGACCAGAGCGGAAAATCGGTGCTCGTGTCCACGAGCTGAGCGCTGATGCGCACGCGGGTGCCGGAACGACGCAGAGTGCCGGTGAGGACATAGGCCGCGCCGAGCTGTTGACCGATCTGTGCCGGGGTAACTGCCTTGTCCCGGAAGGCCAGAACGGTGGGGCGCGAAAATGTGTTCAGGTCTCGGATCTTCGAGAGCTCCGTGATGATGTCCTCGGTAATCCCGTCGCGGAGATATTCATCTTCCTTGGCGCCGCTCAGATTTTCAAAATAGAGCACGGCCACAGATTTCCCCATTTTCTTTTGGGTGCCGGGATCCGAATCGGTCTTTTCCTTTGCGCGCCGTTTGTGTGATTCCAGATCGCGCTTCAGGCGGCTGAGGTCGGTTTTCAGGTCGGTGGCCGTCTGGAAGCGCAGATTGCGGTCCTTCTCGAGCGCCTTCTCCAGGATGCGCACAAAATCTGGGGGAAGCGATGGATTCACCTCTCCGGCCGGCTTAGGATCGCGGTTCAGGATGGCCTCGAAGATCACCGCTGAGGTGTCTCCCTGAAAGGGAAGCGTTCCCGTCGCCAGCTGATAGAGAACGGTTCCGGTAGAAAAAAGGTCGGTGCGAGTGTCAACCAGTTGGCCGCGCGCCTGCTCGGGCGACATGTAGGATACGGTGCCGACGGCCGACCCCGGCATAGTAAGCTCGTGGCTGCCGGCTATGGTAGCCCGCTGCCCCTCCGACGTGCTCTGCACGATTTCATTCGCTGTTATCTTAGCCAGGCCGAAGTCCAATATCTTCACGTCGCCGTGGTCGGTAAGAAAAAGATTGGCCGGCTTGATGTCCCGGTGAACGATGCCCTTGGCATGGGCTGATTCGAGAGCATCGGCAATCTGGATGGAGAGCGGAAGGAGTTTGTCGATCTCCATGGGCTGCTTGGTCATCTTCTGCGCTAGGGTTTGGCCCTCCAGCAATTCCATCACAATGAAGTAACGAAGTTCGTGCTGCTCGATCGCGTGAATCGTGCAGATGTTGGGGTGATTGAGGGAGGAAGCCGCCCGCGCCTCGCGCTGAAAGCGTTCCAGCGATTGGCTGTCTTCGGCCATTTCTGGGGGAAGAAACTTCAGCGCCACGCGACGCCCGAGCCGTGAATCCTCGGCTTCGTACACTACGCCCATTCCGCCGGCCCCAACCTGTTTGAGGATGTGGTAATGCGAGAGAGTCTGTCCAATCAGAGATGCAGGGCCCGCCATGAATGGCACATCTTAGATGGTCGCAGAAGGCGAGTCAACGACCCGAGACGCCGCCCGAAGGAAAAGTGCTACACCGCGTCGACCTGTACCGCGACCTTACTTACCCACATTATTACTAGCCGACTGATCGGGCAGGCTCTTTGTCAGCTCTGCCTCAAAATCCCCGGAGAATGTGAGCGGGAGATCAACCCAATTGCGAACCGCTTGATCGGCTTGGGATTCGATCGGCGCGGTTTCTCGCTTTGGAGGAGCAGCTAACCCAAGAGAATCCGAGAAGAATCGATAGGCAATGCGCCTTTTGGTAAGGCCATAATCGTGGCGTTCGTTCGGCAGGTGCCGGTTCTGAACATTCCCGATTGCATCGTACAGCTCATAGACCCGTTGAATATAGGGGAAATCCCGGTCGGGAAAATGCCTCGTCCAGTCTGCCCCGTCAGAAACAATCATCAGAGGTCGTGGCGCAACGACCGCCGCAATTTCGGCATTGTTGGTATCTTCCGGACCAAGCACATCGCGTACTCTCATGCCGTCCTCGCATCGCTCGTGCCCGGAATAGCGAGACGAAACCATGACGACCGGCATACTCGCCTGGACCCGCGGATCCACCGCGGCGAGAAAAATAATCTGCGAGGCTCCGCCTGACGCACCCGTAACGCCGATTCGCGTGGCGTCAACTTCAGGGAGGGACTCAAGGAAATCGAGAGCTCGAATGCTATCCCAGAGTTGAATCTGGAGTACGTTTCGCGTGTCGTGCGGAAGTTGCGTTGAATCGCCGTAGCCGACCATGTCGTAAGTGAAAACGACGGCGCCCATCTGCGCAAGCGTGGCACACAAAAGCTGATTTTCGGGACGGGTACGAGCATACCAACCCTCTTGCCTGAAGTGGCCGTGCGCAACGAGGATAGCGGGCACCGGGCCTTTGCTCTCACACCCAGCGGCCTGTAGAGGTTCCCAAATACGTAGAAGCCCGGCACGGATTCAAAAGCGATGTCCTCCACCGAATACCAGCCGCGGTCGCGGCGATTCGCGAAAATCGGATGAAGCGGTGTGCGCTCAGGAAGAGGAGCAAGATGTGCGCCCGCAAGAATGGTGGCCCGAATCGTCTCAGCGCGCTGCTGCCAGGACTCCGGAGAATCTGCAAAATGCGTCAACTTTTCCATTTGCTGCGCAGCCAGATGCGGAGCAAACACGATGATCGCAGCAACACAAACCAAAAAGCGGCACGGAGACAGCCTCACCGCGGATAAGTCCATCGCCCGATCCTCACTTGGTTGGAATCAGTAGAAAGCCACTGGAAAAAGTCCTCGAAAACTTGCTCTGATCTTTATCGGCTCTCCTCCAGGATCCACGGGATTGGATTCGCCGAGGGGGATGAGAGATGCGGGTCCTCCAACATTTTTAACCATCGCCCAAAGAGGACCGACCCATCCCTTAAGATCGGTATCCTCAGGTGGTCTTGACAGAATGAATTCCGCACTATGTAATTTGCCTTCGGCTCCCAAGACCACGAATAGTTCTTGCACCGGGAGGGCAGAATGACGACCAGTAAGTGGGCTATTTCCTGCGCTGTTTCCTGTTCAGCTGCGTTCCTGCTTCTGATGGAATTTGCCGCGACAATATCCGCCGCACCTCGCAGTGCACAGATCACTGTTCTCTATGATGCATTCGGCAATACGTCGACGATGCAGAAGGACTGGGGCTATGCTGCGCTCGTCGAATACGGCGGAAAACGGATTCTGTTTGACACTGGCAACAACCCTGAGGTCTTTGCGCAAAACGTGAAAGCGAAGGGCATCGACTTGACGAAGTTGGACTTCGTTGTGATGTCGCATCGGCACGGCGATCACATGGGGGGACTGAGCTATCTGTTGAAGGTAAACCCCACGGTGAAGATCTACGCACCTAAGGAGGGGCTCGGCGGAGTTTACGGCGCCACTTACCCAGCAGTTTTTATCGCAAGGACACGAGCCTCCCTGCGGAACAGCGTTATTACAATGGCGAGCCGCCAGAAGTGATGCGAACTGGATCGGCTTGGCCCGGAGCAAACTTTCAACTTGTCGACAAGAACACGGATATCACTGCCGATATCCATCTGATCGCATTGGTATCGGACAAGCCGGGAACGCTGGAATTACGTGAGCTGTCGCTCGCCATCAATACGCCCGACGGGATGTGGTCGTCGCAGGCTGTTCGCATCCCGGCATTGACAAGATTGTCGAAGCGGCTAGCGCAATCAACCCACGGATCCATCTAATCACCGGCGGCTTTCACCTACTAGTGGCAAGCGACTCGGAGATCGAGGCAATCGTCACGGCTTTGCGAGATCGATTCAAAGTAGAGTATGTCGCGCCTGGCCACTGCACCGGCGAGCCTGCCTTTACGGCGCTGAGGAGCGCTTTCGGTAATCGATATCTGTATGCTGGCCTCGGTACAACGTTGGCGCTGACTGTTTCGCAGAAGTAAAGGTTGTAGTGCCTGATAAACGGTGCCCTAGGACCATGGGATTCGGTTGATCTACGGTACGTAGATTTTCGGCCGAAACTACCGCTAGTCCCAGCTTCCACGGGGCGATGTCCCTTTCAAAATATTGAAACTGTGACGCACCGAGCGTCGTAGCGGTAGCATTTGTAGCTAGCCGAAAGGTGACGATTTCATGTTCGACGGCGTTTCACCCACTGAAGTTGCGAAGCGCATTTGGGCGGAGATTCGCGCGGATGACATTTTTGGCCGCGCCGCGCAGCTGGCGTACTACTCTTTCTGGCGCTATTTCCGTTTCTGATATTCTCACGGCAAGCCTTAGCGTTTTCGGGTATGCCGATCGCGGACGGGCGGTGATGTTTCAGGTTGTCTCGCGCTTTCTGCCCGGTCCTCCATCGCAACTGATCACCAGCACGTTCGAGGCAATCCTGAGAACGGGCGGCCCGCTGAAAATGTCCTTTGGAATCGTCTTCTCGGTTTGGTCCGCGTCAATGGGGATGAGCGCGGTTGTCGACACACTGAATGCGATTTACAGAGTCAAAGAGAAACGCTCGCTAGTGCAACAATATGCCATCGCCATCGGTCTGACAGTCGGACTGGGAATTCTGATCATCGTGACCGTGCTCATCGTGGCATTTGGAAATGACCTTGTGGGGGCTGTTTCGCACGGCGGCTTACTCTCAATTGTATGGAACATAGCGCGATGGCCGCTGGGAATCGCGTTCCTGCTGCTCGCATTTGCGATCACGTACTATTTTGCGCCTGATATCGCTGATCGAAAATGGCATTGGGTCACTCCGGGCGCAGTTGCGGGAACCATTCTGCTCACGCTCGTATCGATTGGCTTGCGCATCTATCTCCACTACGCCGGCACCAGCCCAGATGAGTATGGTCCATTAGGCGCCGTGATCGTCTTGCTTCTTGCCTTTTATCTGTGCGGGATTGCACTGTTGTCGGGCGGTGCGCTAAATGGAGTGCTTGAAGGCATCTCGACAGGGGATTCTCGCGGAAGTCATGCGGCGGACTAATCTCAGCATCAGTTGCGCAATCGTGGCTGTGTCAGGAGCTTTGAACGCTCTAACCATCTCTTACCCCTAGCCTTTTGATACGAACCCCCGGGCCTTTAGACTGGGAGCCTGTGAACACCTTCTCTCGCGGTTATGGCGGCTATCGCTTCGACCTGAGCGGTTACTTCCCTCGAGCCGTCAAGACACTCTGTATCGCGTGCATCAGCGTCTTCGTCCTGCAGGAACTTTCCGGGTTGCTCTTCGCGCCAGAGGGCGAGATTTCTGGCTGTTGTGGTTCGGACTCCTGCCCGTTGCCGTAGTGCATCTGTTCAGAGTCTGGCAGTTATTTACCTACCTATTTTTGCACACGGAAATTCTGCACATCCTGCTCAATTTGCTGTTCTGGCGATGTTCGGCGCCGATCTCGAACACACTTGGGGTTCGCGCCGCTTCTATACCTACTTTTTCCTCTGCGGGAGAGGCGCCGGCGTCATCAACGTGGTCGTGGCAATGGCGTTAGACCCTCACGGCCTCGGACAGGCATTGGTTCCCACGATCGGGGCGTCCGGTGCCATCTACGGCGTGTTGCTCGGCCAACGCCGTCTTGTTCCCCGACCGCCGCGTTTGGATGTTTCCTCTCCCTGTAACAGTATCCATGAGGATTTTCGTCGCGATCATGATCGCGATCCGAATTCTTCGGTACCCTTGGTTCCTCAGGCGATAACGTGAGCCACATCTGCCATCTCGGCGGGATGCTTGGTGGGCTACATCTATCTGCGGCGGGGATCCTACCTCTTCAACTTTCGCAACTCGGTTTCCGATTGGAAGCGGCGGCGCCTGGCGCAAGAAGTTCGAAGTGTACCAGCGGGACCACAATGACAAACCGCCGAGCCGTCCCGACAATTGGGTCAATTGAAAGCGCTACAAACATCCCTCGCGCCAGTCATTCTGAGCGAAGTCGCGCGCGCCTTTCTTTCCCGCGTTTTTGGCGGCCGATTGGCAGGGCTCCCGGGTCGACGGCTAGTCGAGCCCGGGAGATCAGTCGCCGAAGGACCTCTCTGATCGAAAATGTTGCCGGGGCTGAAAATCGAAGACGAGTTCCTCGACTGCGTGTCTCGGCGCTCCTATTTCGCTACGACAAAATCCACCACAACGTCGCTGAGGAATTCGAGTCCCTTGCGGAAGTCATCGAGTTGAATGCGTTCATTGTCGCCATGCATCCGTGAGAGATCGTCTTGCGTGATCGGAAATGGGAGAAGACCATAGGCCTCGACGCCCCGCATTCGCAGCGGTGTGGAATCCGTTGCGCTAGTGGACATGTATGGCAGAACAGGCGCCGAGGCGAAGTCCTTGCCCGCCACCCGTGTGATGCTGGCGAAGAGATCGGATTGAAGGGACGAAGACGGCGCGGCTTCTCCGCCCCCAGGCTCGATCTCCAGTTTCACCTGGGGATCGTTCACCATCTGCTGCAGCTTGGCGACCAGCGCATCAATCATATTTCCAGGCAGCAGCCGCACGTTGAGCACGCCGCGCGCTTCCGACGGCACCACGTTCTCCCGAATCCCCGCTTGCAGCATCGTGGGCGTGACGGTGTCGCGAAGCATCGCATTCCACGTTGGATTGGCGTCGGAGATAAATCGCGCGGCATGTTCGGCGCGGTCGGAAGCTTGTAGCGCCCGTAGCCACTTGCCGGTTTCTTCGTCCTCTATCGGCGCCAAACCATCGAAATACGCGCGCGTAACGGAATTGAACTGGATCGGCGCTTCGTACGTGGATATTTTTGCGATGGCGCTTGCCAAATGCGCAACGGGATTGTCCTTCAGCGGCACGGACGCGTGCCCGGACGTTCCCGTGGCGACCACGCTCACATTTACCATCACTTTTTCGCTGGCCTGCACGCCCACATACTGCACTTTGCCGTTCTTCAGAAGCACGCGGCCGCCTTCGTTAAGAGAGAAGCCCGCGGCAATCTTGTCCCAATGCTTTTCCACCGCGAACGTCATGCCCGCAGCACCGCCCGCTTCCTCATCTCCCTCGGCCAGGAAAATTACGTCGCGATCCAAGCGCGCACCCGAACGTTTCAGCGCAATGAAAACCGCCATGTTGGCGACGGTCATGCCTTTGTCGTCAATCGCACCTCGGCCATAGAGGTAGCCATCCTGGATGATTCCGGAAAATGGTTCCACCCTCCACTTTGACCTGTCCACGCCGACCACATCGAGATGCCCCATCAGCAGAAGTGCGCGCGAAGGATTAGGCATCGCGCTGGATGAGAGGCGGGCCACCAGAAACCCTCGTCCGGGAGTGCTTTCGTAGACTTCCGCATGAATCCCTTCGCGCTCGAGGATTGCCGCGAGATACTTGGCGGCGTTAAGTTCGTTGCCGGGGGGATTGGTGGTATTGATGCGAACCAATCCTTGCAGCCATGATATAGCCTCATTTTCCATCCCCACGATGGTCGAGGAAGATGCCACCGCCGAAGCCGGTTGCGCGGGCGGAGCGGGCATGGGGTGGTTCTGGGCCCGCAGTGGAAAAGCGCAAGCCAGCGCCCCCACAAGATCGTGAGGACTATCCTTGCAATTCCTCGCGCCATCCTTTTCGCCTCCCGTGGAATCTGAAAGAGCATCGCCAAGCGAACCAAATCAATACTATCATGTGGATTCGTCATGCCCCGGATAGACACTGCGCTAGCGTTTTCTGGATTGCAATCAAACATCCAGACGAGCACATCAGGGCATCGAAGGTCTGTGAGGCAAATATGCACGTGAAGGCGTGTCGTCTCATCATTTTTGCAGTGGTCCTGATTGCTGCGATCGCATTCCCTCGTCGGGGCGCATCCGCGCAAAACAATGGCCCGCAGCAATCCCCGCCTTCGCAGCAGCCGGAGCCGGTCAAGCCGCCCACCAGTTCAGCGCCAAGCGGACCAGCGCAAAAGCCGCAGGAGCCGCCGCCGCAAGTAGCAATTTCCGTTCAATCCAACCTTGTAACTGTGGACGCGATCGTCACCGATCAGGATGGCAACCTCGTTACAGGTTTGAAACGCGAAAACTTTCGAGTTCTCGACGATGGCCAGCCGCAGCAAGTTACGAACTTCGCGCCCACCGACGCCCCGATTACCGTGGTGATCCTGATGGAGTACAGCAACACTTATTGGGGCTACTATCAGGGCTATTTCGGCTATAAAGCCCAGCTCTGGGCGGACGGTTTTCTGCAAGCTCTGAAGCCGCAGGATTGGGTCGCGCTGAAAACTTTCGACCTTCGCACCACGCTCCAGGAAGATTTCACCCAGGATAAGCGCTCCATCGACGAAGCCATCCGCACCCTCGGCTTCCCCAATTTCCACGAAGCAGTTCTGTTCGACGCGGTATATGAAACCCTGAATCAGTTGCGCGATGTGAAGGGGAAGAAATCTATCCTGCTTCTCGCCACGGGATTCGACACATTCAGCAAACACAATCTCGATCAGATCCTCACTCGCTTGAAGGAATCCGAGACCACCATTTTTGCGTCGGAATGGGAGAGGAAATCGATCTGTATTCGGCGGGCGGGGCCGACATCGCTTATGCTCAGGCGAAAAATCAACTCTATGACGTTCGCCCGCATGACCGGCGGCTATGCATTCTTCCCGCGCTTTCAGGCGAGATGCCCGACATCTTCAATACTGTCGCAGCCTACCTGCGCAGCCAGTACACGCTCGTTTTTTCGCCGTCCACTCCGCAGGACGGCAAATACCACAAGATCTCGGTTCAGATGTTAGACGATGATGGAAATCCGATGATGTTGGTGAACAAGAAGGGTAAAGAAGAAAAAGTCGTCGTCACCGCCCGGGAAGGTTACACGGCGCCGCACCCCAACGCAGGCAACTAAATCCACGTTCTGTCCGCCTCCGCCGGCTATCCGCGGACGCGGGCACTCCGCTTCACGAATTCGTCCAAGAGAACCCGCGCGAGGCGCGATTGATCGTGACGCACCACGTTCCCTTGCTGCAGGAAATTTCCGGTAACGTAGCCCGAGCCCATCTGAGAAAGTTCTCGAAGTGAAGGATCGACCGGCTGGCTCCTTGCGCCTTATACCGCCGCCGCACGGCCGGCGATAGCGGGCGAACGGTTGATCACCACGAAATCGAATAGGCCGGGCTTGGTTGCTCGTAAATCGCGCGGACGTGGTCCGCCACCGAATAATGCCGCGTTTCGCCGGGCTGCGTCATTAGGTTCGCAATGTATACTCGCGTGGCCCGCACTTCGCGATTACTTCAGCTACTTCTTCCACCAGCAGGTTCGGCAAAATGCTGGTGTAGAGCGAGCCGGGACCGATGAGGATCAGATCAGCCTCTCGCAGCGCCGTCAGCACTTCCGGCAGAGGCCGCACGCGTCGCGGCACCAGCTAGACGCGCCGTATCGGCTTCCGCGAGCGCGAAATTTTCGTCTCGCCTGCCACCGCCTTTCCATCTTCGAGTTCCGCCTTTAAGGTCACGTTCTGCGCCGTCGATGGAAATATCCGCCCGCGAATCGCCAGTACTTGCGCGGACAATTGAACCGCCTTGGGAAAGTCGCCTGTGCTGTTGGTCAATGCCGTCAGAAAAAGATTGCCGAAGCTGTGCCCGCAAGTCCTCGTGCCGCGGGAAATCGGTATTGAAAAAGTTTGCTGAGGAGATGCTCGTCTTTCGAGAGCGCCACCATGCAGTTGCGAATGTCTCCGGGAGGGAGAATCCGGTATTCGCGGCGCAACCGCCCGGAGCTTCCGCCGTCGTCCGTCACCGTAACCACGGCTGTCAGATCGGCAATGGGCTGCTCTATGCCTGCGCCTGCCTGGGCTCGGCGATGTGCTCCTTGAGCCCGTGCAGCACGGTGGAAAGTCCGGTTCCCCACCAAGCGCGACCACCCGGACCGACGGCGAGCGAGGTTCCCGGCTATTCTTCATATGAGAGCGAGAAATCAGCTGGCGGAGCCATCTCGCTCGGGATAGAGCAGCTCGGTGAATCGCGGATCTTCCTGCAAAAACTTAAACTTCGTCGTTGCGGGCGTGATAGCGGTTTTCCGGGCGCAATTGAATCGCGATCTTCAGATTCTGCATCGCCGAGTCTGCTTCGCCGGTCAGGCAATCGAGCGCCGCCATTGCGTAGACGATGTGGTCGGCCTTGGGCGCGGCCTTGCGCGCGCGGTCCAGGTGCTCGCGCGCCTCGTCCCACCGTCCCAGATTCATCAGCGCCACGCCCTGCGTGTAGTGGTCTTCCGCCGACTTGGCTGGGGCGCAGGAAGGCGCGAGATCCGTTGCTCGCAGATCCGCAAATGAACCTGAGCACGGTCTCCCAGTTCCTTGCTCGGGCCCTTGATACACGCTCGAGCGCCTGCTGGCGCGGTGAAACTTCTGCTGCTGAAAATGTGTCAACGCCTCTTCGTAGAGCTTCATTTGCTGCTGTTTGGCGGGCGCGTCCGGGTCCGGCGGGGCTTTTCCCACTGGTAAACCATTTTTATCCATATGGTTACGACCAGAGCGGGAAGAGCCGGTACTGTGGGCGGCGCGACGTTTCACGGGTACACTCCCAGACCACCGTCAAAGAACAAGCAGAAAAACATAGCAAAATCAGGCATTCGCGTCAATGCACACGCGAGAGCAGGGAACGGGCTTGTAACCACATCATCAACGAAACTCGGGGTAGAAACGCCCTCTCGATACATCTAAACAGGCTGTATCGAGCGTAATCATAGTGAGGTTTGGCATGCGAATAGCGATTCCACTTGTGTTGACAATCTCCGGCACGTTCGGAATCGCTCTCCTGGTTCCAGCGGCGGGGCGCATCACCGGGAAGGCGCCGGGGGCGCGAAGCGCTGCCGGGATTTCGGCACGTCAGCCGGCGCAGCCCTCCAACCCAGTGATCGTCGAACTTTTCACGTCTGAGGGCTGCTCCGATTGCCCTCCTGCCGACCGGTGCTCTACCAACTCGAACAAACGCAACCAGTACCCGGCGCAGAAATCATCCCCCTTGAACAGCACGTCGATTATTGGGACCACGAGGGCTGGCGCGATCCATTTTCATCTTCGCGGTTTACTTTGCGGCAACGGGATTACGTTTACGCCTTCAATCTTCCCAGTGCTTACACGCCTCAGATGGTGGTCGATGGCGCGGCGCAATTTGTAGGCAGCGACGCTCACCACTTACTCCCGGCGATTGCGCAAGCCGCGCGAACTCCGAAAGCGAACCTTCAAATCCAGCAGCGCGCCGGCGCGGCATCGGAGCCGCAGTCCGTGCTTTTGAGTGTAACCTGGCGCCCTCCAGCGGCTCGAACGCCAAACATGGCGCGGACGTCCTTCTCGCAATCACGGAAGACGATCTCCCCTCGAATGTAACCGCCGGCGAGAATGCCGGTGCGCACATGAACCATCGCGCCGTCGTGCGCGAACTTCGCGTCCTAGGCCGCGTGGATTCATCCGGCGCTTTCTCCGCCGCGCCCGATTTGAGCCTGGCCCCCAATTGGAAGCGCCAGAATCTGCACGTAGTCGCCTTCATGCAGGACCGCTCGACCGGCGAATCCTCGGCGCCTCCATGCTCTCTCTCTCCGCCGCCAAATAAGGGTCGCAGTGGAGGAGAGTACAGACATACTGGCGATCCTCATCCGGCTTGCCTTCTCTTCGTGGGGCACAACGTGTGTGCCCGGCAACGTACTTGGCTGACTTGTGCGTCCATTCGCCTAGCGCGAACCTGCGGGGGCGTCGTCATTCCGTATAGGGGGCAAGCGGAGTGTCCCGCGCCTTTGCCTTTGCGCGAAGCGCCGGGACACGCAGCCGAGGAATCTCTCTTGGATCTCGCCAAGCCGTCACGTACACGCCATCCCTAGCTCTTTCGTAGGGGCATCCGCCGCGGCGGATGCCCGCAGCGCGCATGGCTACCCATCCACTATCCGCCTCATGCGAACGGCCGCCTCGCACCATGTGGAGTGCGGGAGCTTGCTCCCGCTGTTTGCCGTCCGGGCTTGCCCGGGCGTGTCCTCGCATCAACCTGGGAACGCCAATCTCCCGATTGGCGCCTTTGATTTTCATGTAGCTCACCCCGCCTTCACGGGGTGAGGGTTTTCGCACCCAGCGCCGCCATCTCCATCCGGTAATTGCATTCGCCAAACGCTCGCCCGCCTAATCATCTACCGCAGCAAATCTTCGAGCTGCACTTTCGCATCGGTCTTCGCGTCGCGATACTTCACGATCACCGGCGTGTAGAGCGAAAATTCCCAATCCTTCCCGCGCCCGTGCGAAATGGCGCGCGCGACCCGGCGACCACCACCGCCTCTTCCGGAATCATCAGCGGCTCGTCGTCAGCTCCGCGGTGTGACCTCTCCCGTCACCAAATCGTACACCGGCGTCGAACGATTCAGTATCGTCCCGTGCCCAGCACCGCGCGCCTCTTCACCACCGTGCCTTCATAAACGCCGCAGTTGCCGCCGACCAGCACTTCGTCCTCGATGATCACCGGCATCGCGCCGACCGGTTCGAGCACGCCGCCGATCTGCGACGCGGCCGAGATGTGGCATTTGCGCCCAACCTGCGCGCAACTGCCCACCAGCGCGTGCGAATCCACCATCGTGCCGTCGCCCACATACGCGCCCACGTTGATGAACATCGGCGGCATGCACGTCACGCCCTTGCCGATGAAGCAGCCGTCGCGAATGCTCGATCCGCCCGGCACGATGCGCACGCCGTCTCCGCGGTGAACTGCTTCACCGGGTAAGTCGACTTTGTCGAAAAACGGCTGCCGCGCCGGATCGATCGACATATCCACGATCGCGCCCATGCGAAATCCCAGCAGAATGCCTTTTTTCACCCAGGCGTTCACGCGCCAGCCGGTCGGCTGCGACGCATCCGGCTCCGCCGCGCGCATCTCTCCCGCATTCAGCGCGTCTTTGAACTCCTGAAACAGCGCGAAATGTTCTTCGCGTGTACGTTCGCGGGCTTTTCGTCAAACAGCGCTTCGATCTCAGCGCTGCAGCATGGGCCTGCCGGACAGCCCAGCGGCTTCGAGCGCGCCGCGAATTTTCGCTAGGTTTTCCGGCTTCGGCGCGCACCATCGGCAGCCGCCACACCGGCTCCAGCAAGCCCATCAGCGCCATGCGCCGCCTTCACCGGCCTCGGATTCGTCTCGACGAAATTCGCTTCCATCAACGGCAAATAGCTTCGTGAATTTCGCGCGCCGCGGCGAAATCGTTCGCGCAGGCAGCTGCACGATCCGCGTCATCTCCGCCGGAATTTCGTTCGACGACACGGAAATCACCCCGCGCCCGCCCAGCGCCATCAGCGGCAGCGTCATCGCATCGTCGCCCGACAGCACCAGAAACTGCTCCGGCACGCTGTCCAGCATCGCGGCCATCTGCGAAATATTTCCGGACGCTTCCTTCACTCCCACAATATTTTCGATCTCGGCCAGCCGGACCAAAGTTGCCGGTTCGATATTCACGCCCGTGCGCCCCGGAACGTTGTAAAGAATGATCGGCAGCGAAATCGCCCCGGCAATCGCCTTGTAATGCTGATACAGCCCTTCCTGCGTCGGCTTGTTGTAATACGGGCTCACGGAGAGAATTCCGTCCGCGCCGAGCGCTTGAAATTCGCGCGCCATCTCGATCACTTGCGCGTGTTGTCCCCGCCGGCCCCCGCCACCACCGGCACCTTGCCGCGCCGCGCTTCCTCGATCGTGATTTCCACCACGCGCAGTTGCTCCTCGCGGCTCAGCGTCGGGCTTTCGCCCGTCGTGCCGCACGGCACCAGAAAATTGATCCCCGCATCGATCTGCCGCCGCACCAGACGCCGCAGCGCTCTTCATCGAGCGAAAAATCCTGCCGAAACGGAGTTACCAGCGCCGTTCCGCATCCCGTAAACATTTTCGCCTCCTCCTCTCCGACAACATTACTCCAGTTCGTTCACAATCTCTCGAAACTCGAAAAATCCCTTTTTTCCGACGACCCATCGCGCCGCGCGCAGCGCCCCGCGCGCAAATCCCTCGCGGCTGCGCGCCGTGTGACGGATGGTGATCGTATCGGCCGCGAATCGAATCCGATTTCATGCGTGCCGGGATGTGCGCCGGCGCGGCTGTGCTCGTATCGATCGCGCTGCTCGTAACCGCTCTGTTTCATCTTTTCAACCAGCGCGAGCAGCGTGCCCGACTGGCGCGTCTTTTTTCGTCGCGTGGTGGATTTCCCACGCCCACGCGCCATATTCCGGTTGGTGCGCCAACAGCCGCGCCGCCTCGGAAACAATTTGATTGAACAGGCTCACCCCTACCGAAAAGTTGGGACTCCAAACCAGTCCCGTCCCGCCGCGCTCGACGGCCGCTCGCGCCCGTTCGATTTGCCCGAACCATCCTGTCGTCCCGATCACGGTATTCACTCCCAGGCGCGCCAGCCGTTCAATATTTTCAGTCGCCGTCGCCGGAGTCGAAAATTCCATGGCGGCATCGATCCCTCGAAAATTCTCCTTCGTCAATCCCTCGAATTTCGCGTTGTTATCCACGTCCAGTCGCAGCTTTACGTCGCATCCGTATTCCGGAGCAAGCTGCTCGATCAAGCGCCCCATTTTCCCGTACCCAACAATCGCAAGGTTCATTCCGCAGTTCCCAACGTACTCTTCAATATGCTTGGCTCCATACGCACCATCCGCTTCGCCTTCGCGGGCGCCTCATGTGGAGTGCGGCGGCTTGCCGACCGCTGTTTGCCGCCCGGGCTTGCCCGGGCGTGCTCCTCGCATCAACCTGGGAACGCCAATCTCCCGATTGGCGTCTTTGCCTTTGTAGGGGCACGATATATCGCGCCCGGCTAACATGCTTGGCGTGATGTGCGCCACCCGCCGAGCGCCTCTTGAGCGCCGCCATCCTGGCGGCGTTTTTCTCTCTTGCTGCTGCAGCGACGGGTCGCTGATTTCGCCCACGCGCCTCCCGCCATCCCCCTAGCCGGCCGCCAGCAACGTCCTCACCACACTGGCATACATCTCCACGGCCTCCACCAAATCCCGCTTCGATATCCGCTCTTCCACCGAGTGGGCCACGTGAATGCTCCCGGGTCCCAGCAACAGAGGCTTGCCCCAACTGGTTCCGAACACCGGCACATCCGTGGTGAAGGATACAACCGTCGTGGGCATTCCATCGACACTTTGAAATCGTATCGGCGGAATGCAAAGGATTTCCTTCACCTGCACACGCTTCCCGGCCAATCGGGCGAAGGCCTCCCGCAGTGGGGCCGGATCGCCAACCAGCCGGACGAGAATTTCGGCCTTGGCCGCATCCGCAATCACGTTCGGTGCACGGCCTCCCGAAATCGTTCCGATGTTGATTGTGCACTGGCCAAGCAGCGCGTCGTGCGGCAGCGGTATGCGCCGCACGGCATCCAGCGAATCCAGCAGCGCCTCAATCGCCGATACACCGAGTTCGGGATAGGCCGAGTGCGCCATCCGCCCATGCGCCTCAATCTCAAAGCGCAAAATCCCCTTTGAGGCCAGCGCCACCTTATTCTCCGTCGGCTCTCCGTTCACAAGGTACTTCGAGCCGCGAGGTGCGCGAGCCGCCACTTCCGCTCCCACGCTGTTGCGCTCCTCTCCCACCACAAATAGCAGCGCGAAGTTCCTCAGTCCCTCGCCGAGAAGTTTTTCCGCCGCGCCGGTCATCGACGCGATGATGCCCTTCGCATCGCACGCGCCCCGCCCCCAAACGAAATCCGCATCCTCGCGCGACGCAACGAAGGGCGGCACGGTGTCCATGTGCGTTGAGAGGGTCACCACAGGGTTTCCCCAACAAGCCAGCACATTGAATCGCCCAGCCTCAACTTCCATCTTTTCAACAGATCCGCCAGTCCCCGACGCAAGCTTGGTAAGGTGGTCGTGCAGGTAAGCGCCTACTCGGCCCTCGTTCTCCGTGATCGACTCGATATCGACCAGCGCCCGGGTTAGTTCAATTACATTCATGGCTTAAGTCGCTGAAACCATTCTATAAATCGATTGAATGGAGCGGAAAGAGAAGGAAGGATACCGCGAAACAGGCGCCCGCGTCTTCACTCCTCGATAGCGCTCCACCCGCTTTTCAACGGATGACAGTGAACAGGCCTTTCAGCCTATCCCCCAATCGTTTCGTGCAGTTACCGAAACGATTTCGGCGGAGCATCGTGCTCAGTCGCCCCTTTCGCCCGGCTTCCGAACCTGCTCGGAACCTCCAGCCCGGCTACTCCTGGCCTCCGCGCCTCTACCAAGAACACACTGAGTCTATTCGTGGGTCCCACCCGAGTCAAGAAGTGGCGGACCTGCGGTCGCCTAGCAGGCGATGGACGGGGTGCGACGCCGCGCTCGGTCACCCATCAAACGAGACGCCCTGGAGGGATTTAGCGTGGCTATTTTTGCAAAAATTGCCTCTCTAAAGCGTATAGGTGGACGCTTCTACTGCGTCAAACTCGACACATATTCTGCACATACTCGGCACATTTTTCGGCCGCGATGCGTTCGGTATCGACATTGCCTTCGACTTTCGCTACCGTTCGAATCGCTCAACGGTGACTTGATGATTCCGATGCTGAGATTTGCGAAAGTCTTCGCTCTAGGCGCGTGGATTGGCGCGATTATCTATTTCGCCGCCGTGGTAACGCGGGGCGCATTCGCGGTTTTGCCGAACCGCGATCAGGCCGGGCTGCTTGTGGGGTTTACGCTCGGCGGGCTGCACGCGATGGGCTTGATCGCGGCTTTAATTTTCGTGATTGCGTCGCTGGCAATCGGCAAATCGCTGCGGACTTTTATCGATCCTGCGGTAGCGCTCGTCATTCTGATGGCTGCTTTCACGATCGCATCGCAGAGTTACGTGATTCCTTGCATGAACTTATTGCGGGCGCAGATGGGCTCCATTGAGGCCACTTCTGCCAGCGACCCACGCCGCGCGCAATTCGATCGCTTGCACGCCGCGTCGGTGGACATCGAAGGCGGAATCCTAGTCGCAGGTTTGATTGCGCTGTCTCTCGCGATGCGCGAAAAGCCAGCTTAGACTCGCAACGAGCGGCTTATATCGGCTAAACGGGCTGTTTCTTCCTGACTCTGACTACTCTGACTCTCCGCACAACCACGCGCTTTACCTTCGCCTTGCCATTCTTGGTGATCTTGCGGGCGGACGGCCCGGCAAGCTGCACTGCGCGCCACATGTACCAGCTTGCCACGCTTCGGTAAGGCCGCCAGCGTTCGCCGAACTTCAGAAGTTCTTTCGGCTTGGGAATTTTTCTTTTGCGGTAGGTGATCGCGTATCCCTTCTGCACGCCGTAATCGTGGATCGGCAAAACGTCCGGGCGGCCCAGCCGGAAGATCAAAAACATCTCCACGGTCCAAGCGCCGATTCCACGCACCGAAATCAGTCGCTCAACGAGTTCCTGGTCGGACATCTTTCCGGCGGCTTCGAGCGTGGGCACAACGCCATCGATTGTTTTCTGCGCCAGGTCGCGCACGGCGGCGACTTTGCTTTCGAAAGACCAGCCTTGCGCAACTTCTGCTTCGGTACGCGAAGCAATTCTTCCGGAGTGGGACAGTTGCCATTTGTCCCCAGAGCCTTGATGCGAGCGAAAATCGCCTGCGCGGCCTTGCCTGCGATGCTCTGGTGCATGATGGCTTCGAGAAGCGATTCATACACGCTATCGCACTCGTCCAGCTTGAAGCGGAATCCGCCTACTTGCGTGATGAGGCGCGCCAGCTGCTTATCGATTTTCGAGAGATATGCGTGCGCCTCCACCTGATCGAACGGCAGAGGCAAGATGCTTGTGGTCGAGTTCATAGGTGTTCGAAAGAATATCGCTTGTGGCAGGGAGGCACAATCGCGAACCCAGCGAGGCCACTTTCGAGTGTGTTCTTAACCAAGATGTTTGTGGAAGAAGTTCACGATGATGTTCATTACTTCGTTTGTTGACCAGGCCTTGCCCGCTTTCACGTCACCGATGAATGCCATATCGCCGTGCTTCGAGCCGTCAAGCACGTAGCGCGTGCTGTCTACTCCGGCACGCTTCAGAGCTTTGTGCAGGATAAGTGTTTCGCTGGGTGAAACAAGGCTGTCGGCGGAACCGTGGAGGAGGAGAAAGGGCGGGTCCGAAGCGTTAACGTACGTTAAGGGGTTCGACGCATAGATCGCCTCCGGATTATCCAAGACGCCCTTCTTGCTGTTCGGACCGTTGACGAAATGCGCCAGTGAGGTTCCTGGGCCGTACTGGCTCTGCTGCGCTGGTTCGTAATCCGCCACGATCTTTGACAGATCCGACGGACCAAACTTGTCAACGACGGCTTGGACCTCGCTACTCCGATCAAGGTCGCCTCCCGCGTCAAATTCCGAAACTCCGCCCGTCACGCCCATCATCGCGGCCAAATAGCCGCCTGCCGATTCGCCCCAGACGCCGATTCTGCTGCCGTCGATGCCATATTCAGCGCCGTGAGCGCGAAGATAACGAACCGCTGCTTTGACGTCCTGGATGGTTTCGCGGTAGGTCGCGTGGCCGTTGCTCACGGTGCGGTATTGGATGCTGACCACGGCGAAGCCCGATTCCGCGACGTACTGGCGGAGATCCCCTGCAGCTTCTTTCGGCGACATCATGAAACCGCCACCCGGCACATATACGATCGCGGGACTGTTACCCGCAGGGACCATAATATCCATCGCTAATTTGATCGTCTTGCCATCCGCGGTGGTGGGCACGGCGTAGACCACATCCTTGATCAGCTTGACCTGAGTCTTTCCACAGCGGATCTGATCTGTGGGGTCGGGTTTGATTACAATGATTGTGCTGTTGTCGGACGGAGCGATCGTCACCGCCTGTGGAATCCTCGGCATCACCCAGCGCACGAAGAAAGGAATCTCAGGATTGGGAGACAGAGCACAAACGCCGGAGGAGTCGAGAGAGGTCTGATTCCCCTTAGTACGGGCGCAGCCCGGGAGAGCCATCATGGATGCGATGACGAGCAGGACAAGTCGCCGTCCGACTTTCTTCACGATCTCAGTCGATCTTTGATTCGTCTCGATACATCACCTTGTGTCGAGTGTTCTCAATCCATTCGTCGATCTGCTCGACCGTCATGTAGTTTTCAGGATTGAATCGCTCCCAATTCATAATCTGCTTGAGGGTCTTCTTCCAGCGTTTGTAGGACGGCTTGAGGGGAGGCCCAAAACACATCACATCGATGACCGAAATCCCCTCTGGGACGCCGAGTAGTGGCCTGATTCTGGTTTGAATGGCTTCTTGCCCAATCGCTGTGATCCACCATACTGCGTAGCCGAGAGCTGCCGCGGCAAGGTGCGCCGACATCGTTGACGCCGCCACGGACTGAAGCAGGATTCGCTCCGCGTTCTGCTGATACAACTTATCTTCTTCCGATCCATCCAGCAGCACAGGGAACGCTCGCGTAAATCTGTAATCGCAGCAGACTACTATCAGGCCCGGAGCGGTTCTCACGCCTTTGTAATTGGGGGTTGGAAAGCCCATTTTCAGTTTGGCGCGATGTTGCTGCTCTTCGAGGAAGCACTTGGTCAGCACTTCCCTGGTTGCAGGGTCGTTGACCACGATGTAGTGCCAGGGCTGGGCATTCGCGCCCGACGGACCATGGCGCGCCGCTTCCAGAATCATTTCGAAATGCTCTTTGGGGACTTTATAGTCCGACACGAACTCGCGATTGGTCAGCCGGTTTCGGACGACTTCCATCAGCGAATCATAGCGAGCTACGTTGTTAAACTTTTCGGCGTCCAATACGGCAGAACCCATTTGTTCCCCCTCCCGTCGAAATCGTATTCCCTCCCGCGTAGCGTATGCTCCTTGAAGCGCCTATACTATCCCCAAAAGGTTATGGAAATAATTCCAGATCGGAACATGATGCTCTGAATCTGAGCCATTTGCGAACGCTTGTGATTTTGGTTCGGGAGCGCAGCCTCACCCGCGCGGCGCAGGTCTCGACACGTCCCAGCCGGCCGTGAGCAAATGCCTGGGCGAGTTACGCCGGTATTTCGACGATCCCCTATTTGTGCGAGTCGGGCTTAGAATGGAACCGACATCACGAGCGTTGGAACTTCGAAATTCAGCGCAAACGATCCTCGAAGCGTCGCAAGCGCTCCATCTCCATCCGAAACTGTTCAGGCCGAAGGCCAGCGATCGAACCTTCAGCTTCTTCCTCAGCGACGTTGGCATCATTTTGCTTATCCCGCCTCTCATGCGTCTCTTGGCGAGGGAAGCTCCCGGTGTAAGGCTGCGAGCCATACAGGTGGAATCGCGGCAATTGCATGCCCGTCTTGAATCTGGAGAGGTGGATCTGGCTATCGGAGACTTCCCGCCACTCATTCAGAATATCCGCCGGCAACGCCTCTATACCGATGGCTACACGAGCCTTGCTCGAAAGCAGCATCCTCGCATCGGAACCGCACCATCGAGATCAGCCTTTCTTTCCGAATCCCATGTCCTCGTATCGGCATCGGGGACGGGGCACGCCCATCAGAAAGTTGAGCGCGTGCTGGAATCGGAGATTCCGGTACCCAACATCGCGCTGCGGGTTGCGTCGTTTTCCGCGGCCGCCGTCGTAGCTAAACACAGTATCTTGGTCGCGACGCTACCAACAAGGCTTGCCAGACTACTTGCGAAGGAATTGGATCTTCAAGCTGTAACCCCTCCTATTGATTTGCCGCGCGTTCACATCACCCAATACTGGCATGAACGATTCCATCGAGAGTCCGGAAACCGCTGGTTACGATCCGTTTTTCTTCGCCTGTTCTCCGAGGGACCCAAACGGTGAAACGAGATGTGGCGCGACTCTGCCAGCGATTCGCGATTGACGCGGGCGCGGACACGGCATAGGCTTGCCCGTGCGAATCGCAAATGCGGCAGCATCGCGGCCGCAAGCGAGTGCCGGAAGGAATTTCGACGGAGTGATGCACGACAAGAACACTGCCGTGACAGAAGTCGCCGCGCCGCCAATTGAAAAGACGTCCATGGCGGCGTACTACGCGGTCGGGATGCTGACGCTGATCTACGCCCTGAACTTTTTGGACCGCACCGTCATCACCATCCTGATCGACCCCATCAAACGCGAGTATCACCTCTCCGACAAGATGATGGGATTCATTTCGGGGTTCGGCTTCGTGATCATGTATTCGATCCTGGCAGCGCCCGTGGCGCGATGGGCCGATCGCGGCAATCGCCGCACGATCATTACATGGGGTCTGGTGCTGTGGAGCGGCATGACTGCACTCGCCGGTATCGCGCGCAACGCCCTGCAACTGACGCTTGCGAGGTTTGGCGAGGAGTGGGCGAAGCAGCGGGCACGGCTCCCTCGACCTCCATGATCTCCGATCTTTTTCCGGGAGAAACGCGATCGAGCGCGATGTCGATTTATCAGCTTGGGCCGGTGTTTGGCGGGCTGCTCGGCTTTCTGATCGGCGGCTGGGTGAACCAATACTACGGCTGGCACGATGCGTTCCTGGTGGCCGGAATCCCTGGGTGGCTCGTGGCGCTGCTGTTCCGATTCTCTGTGAAGAGCCGGTGCGCGGACGTTCGGAGTCAAAAAAGGTAAGCACGGCCCAGCAGAACCTGGTCGAGGGTTTCCGCTACATGTTCGGCCAGCGGTGCTACGTGCTGATCCTCATCGGGTTTTGCTTTACCACCTTTACCCAATTCGGTTTCGGCGTCTGGACCGCTCCCTTCCTCGGCCGAATCCACCATCTCAATACCGCTCAAATCGGCACCACCTTCGGCCTGGTGAGAGCCGGGGCCAGCCTGTTTGGCACGCTCGCGGGAGGCTACCTTTCGGATTGGATGGGGCGGAAGGACGTGCGCTGGCGAATCTACGTTTCGGCGATCTGCTCGATACTCGCGTTCCCGGGCGTGCTCCTCTTCGTATTCGCGAAAAGCTTATTCGTGTGCACCGTCGGCTTCACCATTGTTTCGATGATGTCTCCAGTGCACGTGGGACCCATCGTTGGCGCTACGCATTCCGTGGTAAAGGTGGGGATGCGGGCGTTTTCCACGTCGATTGTCTATCTCATTTCGGAGCTGATCGGGCTGGGACTAGGTCCATTCCTAATCGGCGTCTTCAATGACCACTACGCACAGCAACTCGGCACTGCCGCGATTCGCTACTCGATGTCCACTGCGGCGATAACGACGCCGGCTCGGCGGGCTGCTGTTCGTCCTAGCCGCGCAATTTTTCCAACGCGACATGTCCCGCGCGCTCTCCGAATGACTCTAAGACTATAGGGACCTGGCGCCCGATCGGTTTGGCGCCAGATCCTAATATTACGAAGGGGCGCCTCGCCATGATTCCTGCTGATCGGATCGAAATTCTCGAGGGCGATCTTACGGAGACGGATGCCGACGCCATCGTGAATGCCGCGAATAACGATCTGCAACTAGGCGGCGGAGTGGCTGGGGCTATCCGCCGCAAGGGAGGCCCTGCGATTCAGACAGAATGCGACGCGATTGGGTCGATTCCGCTGGGCGGGGCAGCGATTACTTCTGGCGGCAAATTGAAAGCGCGCTACGTGATCCACGCGGCGAGCATGGAACTTGGCGGGCGCACGTCAGCCGCTACGCTGCGCGGTTCGACGGCGCACGCCCTTCGCATTGCGGCGCAGAAGGGGCTGAAGTCGATTGCGTTTTCCGCCCTGGGCACGGGAATTGCGCAATTTCCCGTTCGCGAATGCGCTGACATCATGCTGCGCGAGGCCGCGAAACATTTCGAGCAGCCAACGTCGGTAGAAAAAGTCTACTTCGTGCTGTTTGATCAGGCCGCGATGGCTACTTTTTCGGCTGCTCTTGAGGACCTTCAGAAGAAGAACGACGGTTAGTTATGCTGGCCAGACAGCGGACTCCGCGTACTACGCCGCAGTGGTGGCGGGCAAATTATAGATAGCAGAATTACTTCCGGGGCGCGGACATGGAAGACGTCAAGAGCGTAAAGGTGCAGTTCTACGATCCGGTAGTCGGATACGAAAACATTTGGGCAACGCCCCTCGGTGATGGGACATATCGGCTCGAAAACCCTCCCTTTTTCGTTTATGACGTTTCATTCGATGACGTTGTGTCAGCGATCCCAAATACGAGGATGGATTTCCGCAGTTCGTAACGGTGTTGAGGCGCTCCGGCAAACAGGACGCTACGAGCCCGACTCGAAAGACTTAATCGGAGATTCCGCCCTGAGGTCCAACATTGAGAACCATCTTGGGCGGATCGGGTGCGTCGTCGAGGAGCATCGAGAACGGCTGTTAGCCATCAATGTTCTCCCTCCGGGAGTTAATCTCGCAACCGTAACCTCATATCTCACAGAATCGGGTCTCAGCTGGGAATACGGTTCTCCTTCCAATATGAACACCGGGTGAGCAGGGAATATTGTTTTCGTCGAGGTTGTGTTTGGCGCTTGAGGCCGCCGCCGAAGGGACGGTGCTACGAAGGCACGGCAGGTCCTCAATCAGTTGTTATCTTCGGGGCGCCTTTTTAGGCTGGGTTGTTTGGCGGCGGAATCGCCGGAGGACGGCGGAGCCTGAGCCGGTTGACCGCTGGCGGTTGCGGTGGGGGTCGGCGCGGTGTTTTCGGGATTGTAGGCCGTTCGGATGTATCGCTCCGCTTCTTCCTGCGCGCCGGCAGTGTCGTCTCTGGTGTGTTGCGCCAGATTGTATTCATTGACGGCGCGTTCGCGTTGGCCGAGCACATCGTAAATCTTGCCGATGTAAATGTGGGCCCACACTTCCACCCACTTGGGATTCAGATCGCCACCCAAAGATGAGCGGAAGGCGTTGGCGGCCGCTTGGTAGTTCTTCTGATAAAACATCGCTTCGCCGATGCGGAAGTGAGCCAGCGAGTCCGTCGGCTGGATATCCAAGGCTTGTTGATATTGCTGAATCGCTTCGTAATATTTGCCCACCAGCGCCAGCGCCTCGCCGCGCGCGATTGTGGCGCGAATGCGCAATTGCGGACTGGACTTGAGCAGGTTGTTGTTTGGGTCGATGCTGATGCCGTTGGGTTTGGGGCGTCCAAACGTCTCGATTCTAAATTCGGAGGTAGTGCCGGTGACGAGAATTTTCTTGAATTCGGGGTTCCCCTCGGTATCGACCTTCACTTCAACCGGCATGCGGAACGTGTCCAATTCCTGGTGAACCTTGCCGATCACCTGGAAGCCCTTGGGCGTCCGATAGACGATGTATTCCAGACTGAATTCGGGAATGCCCGTGGAATTCAGCCATTGAGAGAAAAAGGAAAGGAGATTGAGACGAGGCTCGCCGGGTTTGGGCGCGGGGACTTTCGCGGCGGTAAGCTTTTCGAATTCATCGATGGTGGCGGTTTTACCAGCGTGTTGCTTGTAGAAGTCGCGAACGAGGGCGGTGAATGCGTCGTCCCCTAACTGGGCGCGGAGCATATGAAAAACCATCGCGCCCTTGTCCGCGACGATGGAGTGATATGGATCCGAGTACGCGCCTAGGCGGCCAACTTGTGCGATGGGCGTATCCTGTTCAAACATCAGCGCGCCTACGGCAAAATCTTCGAGCGCCCTATTGAGCGCGGCGACGCCGCCGGATTCTTCCGCGTACATAGCTTCGGCGTAGCGAGAAAGCCCGTCGGTGACCCACACATCGGACGCGGTGGCGGGCAAAACTTGATAGCCCCACCACTGGCTGGCCGCGAGTTGCGAGAGCAAGCGATCGTTCACCCTGGGAGTCCATTCGCGAGCGCTGATCAGCAAAAGCCCCGGGGCGGAATATCCGGGAAGCGAGCCATCCGGCATTTCCGCAACGGTAATGCTGGGCTGGTTTTTGAAGGCGCCGAAGGTATCGGAGAAATAGCCCATGATCTGCGCGAGAGAGTTTCCATATGCCCCGGCAGTGGATGCGTGAGCGGGCGACGTGTAGAACGCGAATTGATCGCCTTGCGCGGAGACAGGTGAGAGCTGCAGATTGCCGGCCACGAACGAGCCTACCGGGCCCGGCTGCTCGCAATGGAACACATAAGACGATTACTCTCGGCACCGACGCCGATGCCAGGACGCGCAACCGGGGGATCCGCCTTGCCCGTGCCGGCAACGGTGAAGCTGCTGGGGACGATCACGTTGAAGGTGCCGGTGTAACGATTCGATGGAAAATTGGTGAGCGGAAACCAGCGCGCGGGAAGCAGAAGATAGGCCGATGTTTTGTCAACCGAGGCGAAGCGCACGCCCCTTGTGGGGCTATCTTCCGCGCTCGAAACCGGCCCGTTGTACTCGAACGTCAGTGTGACTTGCTTTCCCGGCGTCGCCGCACCCGGCAGTTCCACAGTAAGGAGCAGAGGGGAGTTATTATCCCGGGCGAAGTTCAGAGCGTGTCCATCGGCGGACTTCACGGAAGTGACTCGCAAATCCGGATGCAGCTCGACGAGCAGCGTTTTTGCGACCTGATCGGCGACGAAGTCCACCTTGGCTTGCGCCTGGATTGTCTGATCATTCGGATGAAGAATACTTCGACATCGTAATTCGTGGCGCGGAAAGGGAAATGCGTGCGGGGCTTGCGCCGAGCGGCGGACGCAGCCAGAAGAGACAACACGGAGACTGATCGTCAATTGGTACGCTCTGGACAAGAGGAACTCCTCTCCGGAAGCGGCGATTTAACTTCAGCTTATTTCTAAGATACCAGATAAGTACCCGCAGTTGCCCGGAGCTAAATGGATTTACAGCATCCGGGCGAAAATGTCGGCGGCTCGCTCGATGGCGCCGCCGGAGCCCGAGTTGGAGCGGACCTCGGCGAGTCCGTTTTCATTTCATCGCGGGCGTCCAGCGATTCCAGTAGATGGCGGACTTCGGCGGTCGACGGCAGGGCGTGAAATCGTCCTGAATCAGTTCGGGCACCACTCGGTTTCCGGCGATCAGATTGACCATGCCGAAAAAGGGAGTGTGGATCATCGCCGAAGGATCGCGGCCGTCGTTTGGCGACGCGGTAGATGACGACCATCGGCGTGCCCGACAGTGCCGCTTCGACGGTGGCCGTGCCGCTGGCCACGATGGCGCAATCGGCAGCGGCCAGGGCGTCGTAGGCGGCGCCCTCTATCGCTTGATGTTCAGCCCGGGCGAGCGCTACGGGGCGAATAAGCTGCATCCGAGCCCGGGTGCTGCCGCGTGAACGAATTGGACGCCGCCCGGGTTTCATGTCGCGTGCCAGAAGCTCGCAGGCTTCGAGGATCCGGCAGGATAATTGCTGCGCGATTTCGTTTCGGCGGCTGCCGGGAAGCAGCGTGACGATCGGCCTCGCCGGATCGATTCCGTGGAGCGCCGCAAATTCCTCGCGGTTCATGGTCGGCCGCACTACGTCGACCAGGGGATGACCGACAAAATCCACGGGCACGCCGGCGTCGCGATAAATTTTCTCCTCGAAAGGGAAAATCACGACCATGCGATTCACCAGCCGTTTGACCACGCGCACGCGTCCGGCTCGCCATGCCCATACCTGCGGCCCGATGAAATAGCCGACTGGAATGCCGGCGTTTTTCAGCCGCCGAGCAACGCCGAGATGCGTGCCGGGCGAATCGACCAGTATTGCGAGCGAGGCGCGCCGCCGAGAGGCTTCGCCGCCAGACTTCGCTGCACGCGCACGACGGAAGGAATTTTGTGCAGCACTTCGGAGATGCCGACGACTGCAACTTCATGATAGTCGGCGATCAGTTCGACGCCGGCCTCGGCCATGCGAGGGCCGCCCATGCCGAAAACCTCAGCGCCGGTGCGTTCGCGCAGCGCTGTGCCAGGCGCGCGGCATACATATCGCTCGACGCTTCACCGGCGGAGATGAGGACGTCGAGGCGGTGTCATGCGAATGAGCTGGACGCGCTGCGTGTTATGCGTGCGCCATCAATCATCAGCAGGCAAGGGCTGAGAGAATCCGGAGAGCGCAGCCCCGGCGAGCGGCGCGGGAATTTCCTGCTCCTTGTATTGGAGCTGGTAGAGGCGATAGTAGATGCCGTGAAGGGCAAGCAGTTCCTGGTGCGAGCCTTGTTCGCGGAGGCGCCCCTTATGGAATACGAGGATGCGATTCGCGTGCTGGATGGTGCTGAGGCGGTGGGCGATCACGATGGCGGTGCGTCCGGTGAGCAAACGATCGACCGCTTCGCGGATGAGAAGTTCCGTCTTTGTATCGACGCTCGACGTGGCTTCGTCGAGGATCAGGAATTTCGGATCGTGCGCGAGGGCGCGGGCAAAGCTCACTAACTGGCGCTGGCCCACCGAAAGAGTGCCGCCGCGTTCGGTGACCGGTGTTTCAACTCCGCGGGGCAGAGAATCAAGAAGAGGCCCGAGCCCAACTTCCCTGAGCGCTTGCTCGGTGACGGGGCGTTCGATTGTTTCCGTGCCCAGGCGGACATTCGATTCGAGCGTGCCAGTGAAAAGGAAGGGGTCCTGCAGCACGATTCCGAACATCAGGCGCAGTTGCTGCAGTTCAATCTCGCGAATATCCACGCCGTCGAGCAGAATCTGGCCGCGTTGGATATCATAGAAGCGCAGCAGAAGCTGAATGATGGTGGTCTTGCCTGCGCCAGTATGGCCAACGATGGCCAGGTTTTGGCCGGAGTCCACGCGGAAGGAAACATCGCGCAGGACCCAATCTTCCTCTTTCGGGTTGGTCCGCCGCGATACGCGAACCAAACGTTGCGGAATTCGATTTCGCCGCGCGGAGCGGCAACGAGCGCGTGCTGGCTGGCGAGGCGACGGTGATCGGCTCGTCGAGCAGTTGGAAGATGCGCTCGGAGGCCGCCATGGCAGCCTGCAGGATATTGAATTTCTCACTCAAATCCTGAATAGGCCGGAAGAAGCTTTGTGCGTACTGCATGAATGATATGAGCACGCCGACCGCAATCGTGCCGGCGATCACGCGTACGCCACCTACCAAAAAACGAGAGCGATTCCGCCCATGCTCTAGAAATTCTACGCCGGGATAAAAATAAGCGAAGGCGTCGATCGCGTCCTTGTACGCTTCCATGTGAACGCGGTTGAAGTTGGCGAATTGCTCGCGGGACTTTGCGTTCACGATTGAAAAGCTGCACCACGGACATGCCGCTGATGTGTTCCTGCAGGAAACCGTTGATGCGCGCGATTGCCGTGCGAATGCGGCGGTTGGCGTCGCGCACGTGATTGCGGAAGAAATAAGTGAGCAGCACCATAAACGGCAGCGGCGAAAAGTGGCCAGCGCCAGATTCGGGTGCCAGGCAACAGGAAAATCGCCAAGCCGAAGAGCAGCACGAAATCGTTGAGCATTGCGACGACGCCGGAGGCGAAGAGATCGTTGAGCGCGTCCACATCGGTCGTGAGCGTGTTACCAGGCGCCCGACCGGGGCTGCGGTCGAAGAAGCTCATCGGCAGGCGCTGCAGGTGCTCGAAAATCTCCTTGCGCAGGTCGTACATCGTTTCCTGGCCGACCCACTGCATGATGCGGACCTGCACGATATTGCAGGCCGAAACTCGCACAGAGCGACCAGAAAGAGGACGCACCGATCCAAGCCGCGGACACGGCGCGTTCGGTGAGTTCGTGATGCAGCCAGGCATCGATATACCGGTCGACGGCGATATGGAAGAGGTAAGGGCCAGCGACCCAACGGCGGCGATCGGCGAAGCGTCATGGACCGCGCGATCACCACCTGCCAGCGGTACGGGCCGCAGATACTTCGATCAGCCGCCGCGTGAGCTGCGTGTCGTAGATCTTGCCGAGTTTTTCTTCTTCGCGGAAATCGCTCATTCGCGTTCCAGTTCTTCTTCGAGCAGCTGCTTCTGGTGAGTCCGCGTAGTAACCGCCGAGTGCCAGGAGTTCGTCGTGTGTGCCGCGCTCGATGATGCGGCCCTCGCGCAGGACGATGATCTGATCGGCTTCCTTTACCGTCGAGATTCGATGCGAGATCAGTATCGTGGTGCGCTGCTGCATCACCTTTCGCAGGCCGCGCAGGATGCGCTCTTCGGTATCCGTGTCGACGCTGGAAAGCGAGTCGTCCAGAATCAGAATTCGCGGATTGCGAAGAATGGCGCGCGCCAGCGAGGTGCGCTGCTTTTGTCCGCCGGAAAGCGTAATGCCGCGCTCGCCGACCATGGTTTCGAAGCGCTGCGGGAAACTTCGGATTTCGCCGGAGATGCCGGCGATTTCAGCGGCCTCGCAATACTTGTTCTTCGACGGATTCGTCCACGCCGAAAGCGATATTTTCGCGAAGCGTTTCGCTGAAGAGAAACGTGTCTTGCGGCACATATCCGATCGCGCGGCGCAAGTGAGTCGAGCGGACATCGCGAATCGAGCGGCCGTCGAGGAAGAGCGTATCGGGGGGAGCCTCCCATAGGCGCGCGATCAGAGCGGCGAGAGTGGATTTTCCGCTCCTGTGGGCCCGACAATGGCGAGCGTCGAACCCGCGGGAATATGCAGATTAATATCGTGGAGAACGGCTGGGTTAGGTGGCCGCGTCTGAGCCGGATGGGATAAGTGAAATTTAAGTGGCGGAATTCGATTTCGCCGCGAATCGAATCCTTCGATCCGGCACTGGCCTGGCCTGCGTCGGCGTCGCCCTGACCATTTCCATTGGCCGCCCTGGCCGCGGACTCGTACTGCGAAAGAGCGTTGTTCCGGATATTCGGGTTGGCTTTCAAAATATAGTTGAGGCGCCCCATTGAAGCCGCACCCCGCTGGAAAATATTCGTGACGAACCCGATCGCGATCATCGGGAAAATCAGTTGGATCAAGAACGCGTAAAAAGACAAAAATGTGCCCAGCGATACTTTGTGATCAGTAACTTCCATGCCGCCCAGGCCGAGCAATATAACCACGGTCAGGCCAATCAGCGCGGAAAGAGCGGGGAAGAAAAGGCTCCATGACCCGATGAGTTTGATGTTTCGCTCGACATAATGACGGTTCGCCTTATCGAATAGCGCGATTTCAGGCTCTTCCTGGGCATAAGCCCGGATCACGCGGATGCCTGTGAGGTTTTCCTGCGCGCGCGTTGAGAGCACGCCGAGCGCCGCTTGGATCTGTTCGGACAGGCGATGGATGATCTGGCCAAAGTAGCGAACGGATAAAGCGACAAACGGGACCGGGATCAGAACCCACAGCGTAAGCACCGGCGAAAGTTTGACCATGAAAAAAATGGCCAAGACCATGGTCGCGATCGTCGTAGCGGTATACATGATGCCGGGACCCAAAACCATGCGAACAGCGTTAAGGTCGTTGGTGGCGCGCGACATCAGGTCGCCGGTGCGATTCCGCGCGTAGAACTCGGGATCCAGCGCGAGGAAGCGGTCGAGAAGATCGCTGCGCAGATCGTATTCGATCTCGCGAGAAACGCCGATCAGAATCCACCTAGTCCAGAAGGAAAAGAATCCCTTCACGAGCATCGCGGCGACCAAAATGATGCAATAGAGACCGAGCGTATGGCGGCTCAGTGGCGCATAAAACGCAAAGAGAGGGTGAAGTAGATGTCGCGCGGTTCCCGAAAGAGTTGAAAGCGCCCGCGGCGAGCCCTGCAGGCAATCCACGATCATGCCGATGATCAATTGTGGCAATGCGCCCACAATTCCCGTAATCGCCAGCGCCAATAATCCGACGCCCACCATTTTCTTGTAGCGGCCCACGTAAGGCAGCAGAAGCTTCAGGTGGTCCCACCCCGATGGCTTGCGCGCGGGACGCGCAGATGCTCCGGCAATCGATTGGGTGACGGCGCTCATCGGTAAGTCTTACTCTTAGACGCGGTACGCATGGGTTTGGCTTCGCCGTTTTTAGGCGTAGAAAGACAATATATATCCTTCGGGTTCCATTCAGGAATACATCGTTCGGCAGTGTTCCCCGGGACATGCCGGACCAAATTCAAGGCTCTGGCGCTAGGAAGCCGCGGCGATCTCCTCCAGGCGCGCTTCGAAATTGTCTTCGCCCTCGGACCATAATTGCACGCGCTCCACAGGTATCGCTCCTTCGATTCGCCGCAGCCATTCAAGCAGCTTGCGTATATTTTCCCGCGTGCTTTCTCGGTACTTCTCCAGATTGTCTGGCCAAGCCATCGCTTCCAGAAAGCGGGCTTCTTCGGGACTCTCGGCCGGCGCGCTCGGTCCGCGGCGAATGCCGAGCAGACGTGCGTGGCCCATGAAAAGATGTTCAAACCCGAGGTTCACCTCAAAATGGCCGTTCTGGCGCCATAGCGCGTCGTCATAATCCTCGCCCCGGCAAAGTATTTCCAACGGTTGCGCTCTATTTTGGATTTTCCATTCCCAGCATCGAACATCGCCAGGTCCCAGTATCCGCTCGTCTCGAATGAACAATCTCCGTGAACATGGTCCTGGGCGATTTCGATTACCCCCGCTGCATCGAGCGGCATCGCGCGCAAATCCTGCTCAAGAATAGGCTGCTCAGAGGCATCCACTGCCCGAATCGTCAAGCTGGTAAATCCAGGATGCGTCGCCGAAAAAGGTACTGTCTGAAGAAAAGCGCTGAAGCGCTCGATGATGTGATCCTCCGGAAAATCGGTGCACCAGACGTTCAGATAAGCCTGATTCGGCATATCGGACATTATAGCGGGATGCCCGTCGCATTCCGAAATAGCGATCTTCGTGGGAAACGGCGAATTGGTGGGCGGGAAGGCTATTTTTTATCAGGAGGCGCCGCGTCGTCCTCGTCTCCGGCGGCCAAATCAGAGGAGATTCCCAGTAGGCGGTCTTTCAGCGTATCGCCCATGCCCGCGAGCACACCGGCAATACTTTCCCGCATCCTCTTTTCGGCGGCTTTGGCCAACGTGTCCAAAACAGCCTGCGAGTGCTGCCCCAAGGTGGTGGCCGAAGCCAGAAGCCACGAATTGGAGGCGTTCTCCAAGCGCGACTTGTATTGCTCGATGGAGTCCCGCTGGACTTCTTCAGGCTCTCCGACCAATCCCGCTGCTGCTTCTGGCGATTCTCTTCTAGCGCCTCGATCAGGGGGGCGAGTTGCGATTGCAGGAAAACCTGCGCTTGCTCGACGCCCTGTGTCATCTTCTGGTCGAGGGCCTTCTGAAACTCCGCGAGCGATGCTTCACGGTTGTACTCCACATCGGACCGCGCCTTTTCCAGCGCTTGCCGGGACGCGTCCTCGAACCTCCGGAGCGATTCTCCGGTCATCCGTTCCACTCGGTCGCTAAAGCCGGCATGAGCCACTTCCGCGGATTCACTGAGCTTCCCGGCTCGCGATCCAGCACTTCTTTCGCAGCCTCTTCGATCTCCCCGCGGCTGTGCTCGACGTATGAGCGCCGGTAGTGGTCGAGCTCGGACGCTACCAAGCTTGATATTTCGGCGGCGCGGCCCCGCAGCGTTGTGGCGGATTGCTCCACGGCCTTCTCCAGCGTCGACTGCATCGTGGTTTGCGCTTTCTTCGTACCAGTCGGAGGCCTTGGAGAGCGCTTCGAACGTCTCGTGTTGCGCTTCGGTGCTCTTCTGCTCGAATTCCTCTTCAGCCTTCGACACCACCGCGCGGAAAGATTCCTCGAGCTCCGCAGGCAGTTTTGCGGATTCCTCGCGAATCCGTTCGATCGATTGCCAAACAACCTGCTGCGAGGCGCTCTGGACCTGCTCGCGAAGGTCCGTTTGAATCTGTTCCACTTGTTCGGAGGCTTGGCGAACTTGCTCTCGAATGGCGGTTTGAGCCTGCTCCGCTTGCTGCGAGGCTCGGCGAGTCTGTTCTCGGATGGCAGCTTGAATCTGCTCCGCTTGTTCGGTGGCTTTGTGGACTTGTTCGTGGATGCTCCGCTCGGCGCGGGCAACTTCCTCGCCCGCCTGAGAGAGTTTTGAGGCGGCTTTCTCCGCCTCTTCGAGTTTTGGAGCGAGCCTTTGATCCAGCTCACCCGAAAATTGCTCGATCGCCTTCCGCGCGGAATCCTGAAGAACCGGTTCAACGTGCTGCACGCGCTCGGAGATTAATTCGTCCGCTTTCCGCGCCGCTTCTTCCTGTTGAGCGGAAATCATTTCGTCCAGCCGGCGGCGGGAGTCATCTAGGGCGGCCTTTGCCGACTCCTCGAGCCGGGCTCGCGTTTCTTCAGTCCGCGCTCGCTCCTGTTCAAGCGTCGAGCCGAGGGATTCGAAGACGGATTGCGCGCCGGCGACGGCTTCATCCAGTCCGGAGCGGATATTCTCTTGCTTCGCCGCGATTTCCTGTTCTGCCTTTGCTACTACGGTCTTTGCCGACTCCTCGAGCCGGGCGCGCGCTTCTTCGGTGCGCGCTCGCTCCTGCTCAAGGGTCGAGCCCAGGGATTGAAAGGCGGATTGCGCGCCGGCGATGGCTTCATCCAGTCCAGAGCGAACATTCTCTTGCCTCGCCGCAATCTCTTGCTCCGCCCGTGTTACCGCGGATTCGGAGGCCTCCCCGATCTTTTCCTCTAATTTCTGCGAGGCGTTATTCACAGCGGCGGCGAACTCGTCATTCCATCGCTGCCTTGCTATCGCCGCATCGGCCTCAGCTTGCTCGATGGTTTTGTTGCGAACGTTGTGCGCGGTGTCTTCCAGACTCTTCTTCCATTGATCGAGGTGTTCTTGAGCCGCCTCGGGCGACGCCAGGATTCCAAGCGACGGTGTGGCCGCTTTGCGCTGTGCGATCGCCAGGTCGACGGCTTCTTCCACCGTCTGTTTCAGATTGTGTGCCGCCGTTTGTTCCGCGGCCTGCTTCGCGGCTTCCTCCGCCGCGTGGCTTACCGCGCGCTTCACCGCTTCGCGAACCTTGGCATCCAGGTTTTCGGCGTTCACCTGGCTTGCTTTTCGCGCGTCTTCAACAATTGCGGCCGACCGTTCGGATGCCTGTTGAATGAACTTCTTGCCTGCCGAATCTGCAACGCGCTCCATCGATATCTTGATGGCGCGCTCGACCGCTTCATGCAGCTGGGAGTCAAGCTGCTGTCGCACAATCGTCATTTCTTCGTTGATCGCGGATTGCGCGTCCCGGCGGATTGTCTTATCGAGTGCCTCCTTGGCCTCAGAGACCAGCCTTGCCATTTGTAGAGCGTTGGCGACGTGAGCCTGCTCCGTTTGCGCCGGTGTCGGCACTACATGGATCTTGTTGTCTGGGCTCGTTTCCGGCGGAGCAACAGCGTCGGCTGCGGAAGTTCCCTCGGTTTTCTCTGGACTGATCAGGATGGGCGTCGTCGATGCCGTCTGCTTGGCGGCACCGGATAGAGAAGGCGCTCCGCTGGCTTCGGCGGCATCGTATTCGGCGCAAGGGAACCAATCGTCCGGTGCGGGAATGCGATTCCCCATACATTTCCGTTAGTCTCGAATTCCAGCCCGATTTGGAAGAGTTCGCTACCCTTCGGCCGTTGAACCCACACAACGCGTCCCTTCACTATCCGTGGCGGCAGGGTCGGCTCGGGGCGGGGTATTTCCAGAGTGATGGTGGAATTCTTTGGAACGTAGTGTTTCGACTGGTACTTGCAACCGTGGCAGTTAACCATCACGGTCGTCGTTCGCTCCTTGAACGGCTGGCCGAGCGCGTCCACGCCCGCCACGTTGATTGGTATGGCTTGGACGATGCGAGTGCTCCGCCGCTTCTGGGTGCCGGCGTCGTTCGATGGGACGGATTCGACCACACACTCTCCTTGGGGAAGGGGGTGTTGTAAGGTTATCACCCCAAAGGGTGTTGTCCGAAACGCCGTGGCGCGGTTGTGCGAAAAGGGTAACTTTGCTCCACCGGAACTACGGCACTTACCTCGCCTGGCCACTTTGACGGACGGCATGGTGCTTGCTGATCGAAATATTGTGCCTCGGGAGCCTCATGCATCATCGTAATAGCAACGTGACGGAAGGAACGGACAAGTCTGTCAGAAAATGGCTTCTCGTGGCGGCAGGTGGCTTTGTTTTGCTCTGCCTCCTCCTGGTGCTGGCCGCGCGTTTTGCCGTTCCGAGGCTGGAATACGCCGCTGACCGGCGAGCCCAGGCCTACTTACGCGCCAACTTTAAGAGCGGCGTCCAGGTCTCTTCCGTTCACATAACTCTCTTTCCCCGCGCCCGGGTCATTGTTGAGGGACTGGCCCTGCGCCACGGGGACCGGACGGACATAGCGCCACTGATCGAAATTCGCAAAATGACCGTCGATGCCGGGCTGCTGGCCCTACTGGGGGCGCGCCACGAGATTTCCAGAGTGCACCTGGAAGGCCTCCAAATCCACACTCCGCCGCGAGTGCCTGGAGGCCGCCCAATGATTCAGGGCAGCGCTACCGACTTTCGAGAAAAATATCCGGTTGTCGTCGATGAGATTGATGCTGATGACGCGTTGCTCGTTCTCCTTCGCCCGCCTTCGGATGCCGGCAAGCCGCCCAGCGAGTTCGCAATCCATCGTTTGGTGATGAAGGGATTCAGTTTTGATCATTCGGCCGATTTTTACGCCATTCTCACCAACCCAAAACCGCGCGGCGAAATTCGCTGCGAAGGCAAGTTCGGGCCTTGGCAAGCTGATCAGCCCAGCGAGACGCCTGTTTCCGCTAACTACAGTTTCAATAATGCTGACCTGGGAACCATAAAGGGCATTATGGGTATTCTCTCTTCCGTGGGACACTTCGCAGGCCCGCTCAATTACCTGGCTGTCGAAGGAGAAACGGATACTCCCGATTTTGCCTTGCGCACCGCCGCTTTTCCGATGGCCCTGCATACCGATTTCAAAGCGATCGTCGACGGAACCAACGGCAATGTAGTTCTCAATAGCGTAGTCGCGAAATTCCTTCATACCACGCTCCTCACTCACGGAGCCGTGGTCGACGTTTACCCCGGGATCAAGAGCCGAACCATCGCACTCGATGCAGTGTCCAATGACGCTCATATCGAGGATTTGCTCTCGCTCGCGGTGAAGGCTGACAAGCCGGCCATGACCGGTTCAGCGAAGTTGATAGCAAAGATCGTGATCCCTGAGAAAGATGAGGACTTAATCAAGCGCTTGCAACTCGATGGTCAATTCGGCCTGGCGAAGGTTCAGTTCACGAATCCTGGCGTGCAAGCGAAAATAGATGCGTTCAGTCGCAGAGGCCAGGGGAAACCCAAGGATATGGACCTGGCGAACGAGCTCTCCAATCTACAGGGTCGTTTCAGAATGAATAACGCCGAGGTCGCTTTTTCGGACCTTACTTTTGACGTCGAGGGTGCGTCGCTCGCCCTCAGCGGCGTTTACAACATCGACGGGGCAACGCTGGACTTCCGGGGCAAACTGCGGATGGATGCCAAGCTTTCGCAGACCATCACCGGATGGAAGTCTGTGGTGCTGAAGCCATTCGACCATTTCTTCCAAGGGCCGAAGGGCGGGGCCGAAATACCCATCAAGATTACGGGCACGCGTCAGAATCCTACATTCGGCTCGGATTTCCACGATCCACTAAACAAAAAGTAGATTCTTACTGTTCCGCTGCCTCCGTTTGAGGCTCAAGTTTTTCGGCGGCTTGTGTAAGTGTCAGATCATCCGAAACTTTTTCAAAATCGCTCCGCGTTTCGTTCTCCTGCGCTCCGATATTTTTGAAAAACAGGGCCTTGCCCCGCATATTGACGTGTAGCGCGGTAATTTCCCAGTGGCCGGGCTGCACTTCCGACTGGATCACGTGGAATTGGCCTCCCTTTTCAAGGTGACCTAGCAGGCCATGCCAGAATTTCACTGGCTTGATCAAGTGACCGTCAATTTCCGCCAGCCAGTCTTCTTTGGGGTCTACCCATACTTTCTGCCATGGCGTGGAAGACTGCTGTCTCATGGGATGTGGGATGGTACTTGGGGTTCGGTTCGAGATTCAACTCGATGAGTCCGTTGCGGCGGCCACCATAACTGGCGATCATTGCTTTCGGGAGCACGGCCAGCAGATGTTCGGATTGGTCGGAATCATTTTGTTGGTTCTTCTGCAGCTTTTGAAGTTCTTGGGGATCGGCAACCAGTTTCTGGAGGCGTTCATTCTCGCTCTTCTGTTGGTCTTCGCTGATAGCTTTTCCGTTGATGGATAATAGGCGGTCGAGGTCTCCTTGCTTCGTCTCGATAACTTCTTTAGTCACCACTCGTCCGGACTTGTTGGTCGTGCTCTTGTACATCCAACGGCTCTGATCCTCTTTGTCCACGCGAATTTCATGATCCACAGCTTTGCGTAAAAGTTCATTCGCCGAAACGCTCCCTGCGTCGTCCTGGACGGTTCCGTCCGATAGCGAGACTTTCCCTGCAAAGATGACGCACAAGATCAAACTCGCCGCTAAAGAGACCGTTCGCATTTACTCGCCACCAAGGGGTCGCGAGGTTATCGCCTGACTCTCTTTAGTCAATACCCCGGACCGCTTGGCAGCAATACAGCCATTGCCTTATTTTGGCTTTTTACTGACAGGATAACTGACGGGCAGGACAGTCGACTCATACGTCGCGGCGGCCTTCCATGGCTTTCATCATCGTCACTTCATCCGCATATTCCAGTCCGATCCACGGGAATGCCCATGGCGATGCGGGTCACCCGAACACCCAGCGGCCTGATCAGCTTCGAGATATATACCGAGGTCGCCTCGCCTTCGGCGGTCGGATTCGTCGCCACAATAATTTCCTCAACCGTGCCGCCCTTCAGCCGCTCGATGAGGCTCTTGATCTTCAATTGCTCCGGACCAATACCCTGCAACGGCGAAAGCGCTCCGCCCAGCACGTGATAGAGCCCGTTGAATTGCCGCGTTTTTTCGACCGCTTGAATATTTGTGGCCTCTTCAACCACGCAGATCAGGCTCTTATTGCGCGTGGCGCTTGCGCAGAAAAGACACGGGTCGTTGTCCGTGATGTTGTTGCAGATCGAGCACTCGCGGATTCGTTCCTTGGCTTCGCGAATTGCATCCGAAAGCGCCAGCGCCTGCTCTCGGTCCGTGCGCAACAAGTAAAATGCCAGCCGCTGCGCCGTCTTTTGGCCGATTCCAGGCAGCCGCCGAAGTTCGTCGATCAGTCTTGTGATGGAAGGCGCGAAATCTGGCATGGGCGCTCATTATTGCAAAGTGGCCCGATCTCCGCCAGTGCGCCGCCAAGCTGCGGCAAGAAATTCGGCCGGCCTCGCCCGGTTAAAAAGTCCACAGGCGCTCCGCATTGACGCGATCCCTCCCATCGACAAACATGGAAGAATGATCCGAGAGACCGTTCAGCGCAGCACGCGGCCCACGGAAGGGCAGGCAGTGGTATCCACGTTCGCCCCCAGGTACGCGGTAATCACCGCCAGGGACGGAGTTAGATCCTCGGTAATCTTTACATTCTAATCGAGCCGAGTAGAATGTGACGCAACTCACAGAAAACAAACAACGGCGGCGCACTCTACCCGTCACACCGGAAGGAGGGCCCCGTTCAGCATCCGTTTCAGTGGCCTCTTCACGATTTCGCAAGCCCGTCTATCGGCCGCTGCAAAAGCCGTTGCGCAGTCTTCGTTGACAGAAATTGCTTCATAGCCTACACTTTGCGTTTGTCTCAAGACGGAAAGGTAGACTGAGCTGATGCGGACGTATGTTCCGAAGGGCCGGAGGCGGAAGACCTCTCGGTGGGGAAGAATTGGTTCGTGGTGGACGCCGAGGGACAGGTGCTTGGGCGCCTGGCGACGCGGATCGCGAGACTTCTGATTGGCAAGGACAAAGCGAGTTTCACGCCGATTCTCGATTGCGGAGACCACGTGGTCGTGATCAACGCCGAACGCGTGCGGCTGACCGGCAACAAGATCGACCAGAAGATCTACCGGCACCACAGCGGCTATCCGGGCGGGCTGAAGGAAATTCCGATCCGCCCGATGTTGAAAAGCCGTCCCGGAAGAAGTGATTCGCGAAGCAGTGCTCGGGATGCTGCCGAAGAACAAGCTCCGCGCACGTCGCGCCAAGAAGTTACGTGTTTACGCAGGGAAGTGAAGCTCTCGCCCGCCACGCCGGACAAAAGCCCCAGCCGCTCGCGTCTAATAACAACTCGCGAAAAATTCGATCTTTTTGCGCTGCGCGGAGAGTCCGCAGACGGCGCGATATCGGGGAGCTCATCCAGAGGGGGAACGTTGAGTTCAGCCGCGAATTCTTGAAGGCGCCGTGAAAGCAGTTCTACGGCACGGGACGCCGCCGCGAAGCGGTAGCGCGCGTGTACATCAAGCCGGGCCCGGCGCGTTTCACGGTCAACGGCCGCCCGGTGGACGAATATTTTCGCAACGTGGCGTGGAACACGGCGGCGATCGAGCCGCTGAAGTTCACGCAGATGCACGACCAGCTCGAGGTGCGCGCGCAGGTGAAGGGCGGCGGCGTAGGCGGACAGGCCGGAGCCGTGCGCATGGGATTGTCGAGGGCGCTTTCGAGGCTGAATCCGGAGCTGCGTCCGGCGCTGCGCAAGAACGGTTTCCTGACGCGCGATCCGCGCATGAAGGAACGGAAGAAGTACGGACAAAAGGGCGCACGCCGCCGCTTCCAGTTCAGCAAGCGGTAGTGTATCGGTAAGCGCTCGCGAGGCAGCAAAGTGTCCGGACTGAATTCACGGCCGGGAAGGAACCGGCAGAAAAGGATGCTGTTCCGGCAAGCCGGAATCGAAAGCATCCCTTTCAATAGAGGAGGTACTTTGGGAGTCGAAATCACAATGAAGGAGCTTCTGGAGGCCGGCGTACACTTCGGTCACCAGACGCGTCGCTGGAACCCGAGGATGAAAGAGTACATTTTCGGGGAACGTAACGGAATCCACATTATCGATTTACAGAAGACCCTGAAACTGTTCCGCGAGGCCGCGCGCTACGTGGCCGAACAAGCGGCGCAGGGCAAGAGCGTGCTCTTCCTCGGCACCAAGCGCCAGGCGCAGGAAGCCATCAAGGAAGAGGCGGAGCGCTGCGGCATGTTCTACGTGAATCACCGCTGGCTCGGCGGGACGCTGACGAACTGGGTGACGCTACAGAAATCCATCAAGCGGCTCAAGCTGCTGAAGGCCATGTCCGAAGACGGCCGCATGGCGCAGTTTTCGAAAAAAGAAGGCGCGCGGCTCGACCGCGAATTGAAGCATTTGCAGCAGAATTTCTCGCGGCGTCGAGAACATGACTACGCTGCCGGACACGATGTTTGTGATCGACCCCAACGCGGAAGTGATCGCGGTGCGCGAAGCGCGGCGAATGGGCATTCCGGTGGTCGCGATCGTCGATACGAACTGCGATCCCACGCTCGTCGACTGGGTGATCCCCGGCAACGACGACGCGCTGCGCGCCATCCGCCTGTTCACCTCGAAAATTTCGGATGCGGTGCTGGCGGGGCGCCAGTCGTTCGAGCAGACGCAGATCGCCGATCAGAAGGCGGCGGGGCGTGCCGGGCGAAGATGGCGTCGAGTACGTGGACACCAGCGCATACGAACAATACGAGAAGCAGGAAGGCGATTTCGTCGAGGGTGAAGTAGCGGAAGCCGTTCCGCCGAGGAAGTTCTGATTCCGTGCCGGATGACGAGGAAGCCTCGATAGAATTCATCGAAGGGACCGATCATTGAGGCACCGGACGCAATTGGGTGGAATTGCGACGCGAGTTTGCGAATTCGGTCCGGCCGTTCAAAATCCAACAATAGGAATTGAGAGAGTCGATGGCGACAACACCTGAATGCAAAGAGCAGGGCGAATATACCCGCGCAGCTCGTGAAGGAGTTGCGGGAGAAGACCGGCGCCGGCTTTTCGCCGATTGCCGCGCGGCCCTGATCGAATCGGAGCGGCGACATCGAGAAAGCCATTACCGTTCTGCGCAAGAAGGGACAAGCGGCCGCGGCCGAAGAAAGCGCAGCGAGCGACGTCCGAAGGCCTAGTGGCCGCTACATTCACGCGGGAGGAAAGATCGGGGTGCTCGTCGAGATCAATTGCGAGAGCGATTTCGTCGCGCGTACGGAGGCTTTTCAGGGCCTCTGCCACGACGTGGCCATGCACATTGCCGCGCTCGATCCGCGATTCCTGCGGCGCGAGGAAGTCACGCAGGAAGTTCTCGACCGCGAGCGCGAAATCTATCGCGAACAGGCCAAGGCTACCGGCAAGCCCGAAACCGTGGTCGAAAAGATCGTCAGCGGCAAGATGGAAAAGTTCTACGAAGAGAACTGCCTCTACGAGCAGCACTTCATCAAGGATGAAGGCATCACTGTGAAGGAGCTGGTCGACCAGGCGATCGCGAAGCTCGGCGAGAATATCTCCATTCGCCGCTTCTCGCGTTTCAAAGTGGGCGAGATGGATGGCGACCGGAACCGCAGCCGCGGAGTCACGCCGGAAACTCCGGATTGCTCTCCTTTGCCGGCGCCTCCGCATAACCCTCCATCTACTCAGATTAAATCGTTCTGCAGAGCCTGGTGACTCCTCAGCTCACGAGGCCGCCAGCCTCGGCCGATTCTCTGCTAGAATGCCCCGGGGGCAAGGAGCGGTCAACCAGCACGATGAGCGTCGCACATCAGACACGCACCGACGGCGTGGTCCGGGACACACCTGTCTATCAGCGAATCGTATTGAAGCTTTCGGGAGAATCGCTTTCCGGCCCGGATGAATTCGGAATCCACGCCGCAACCATCCGCAGTATCGCTTGCGAAGTAAAGGAAGTGCAGGATCTCGGCATCGAGATCGCGGTGATCGTCGGCGGCGGCAATATTTTCCGCGGGGCGCGGCAGCAGGGACTTGAGATCGATCGCGCCACCGGGGACTACATGGGCATGCTGGCGACGGTGCTCAACGGGCTCGCGCTGCAAGACGCGTTCGAAAAGGCCGGGTGCCACACGCGCATGATGAGCGCGATCGAAATGCACCAGGTGGCCGAGCCGTTCATCCGGCGCCGCGCCACGCGGCACCTCGAGAAACAACGCGTGGTGATCTTCGCGGCGGGCACCGGCAACCCTTATTTTTCCACGGACACTGCGGCGGCTCTGCGCGCCATGGAAATCAAGGCGCAGGTGATCCTGAAAGCCACGCGCGTCGATGGCATCTACGACGCCGACCCGGAAAAAGTGCCGGGCGCGAAGATGTTCGAGCGCATCACTTATCTCGACGTGCTGCAGAAGGGCCTCTCGGTGATGGACTCGACGGCGATTTCGCTCTGCATGGACAATAAAGGACATGAACGATAGTGATCTAGAGGGAGTGATCATCCGGCCCGAGCTGGAGCCATCGCCGGCGGCCAGGCCGCGATCCCGACGTGGGGTCAGGGTGACCTCCGCCGCTGCGGTGGCGCTGGGATTGGCTCTGGGCGGGGGAGCAGTCGCCGGGGCGACATCGACAGCGCCGCCGTCCTCATCCGCTCCGGCTACCGGTTCCCAGACGGATCATCCGCCAATGGGAGGAAGCCCGCCGTCGGCATTCGGTACCGTGAAATCGGTGGGAGATGGCACCTTCACCCTCACCGAGCAGGACGGCACGACGGTGACCGTCAACGTCACCAGTGCCACCACTTACCGCGATCGCGACGTCACCTCGCCGACCATCGCCAACGTGACTGTGGGTGAGCACGTGGCCGTCTTCGGCACCGACACCTCCAATGTGGTGTCGGCCACCAGCGTGGCCATCGGCGATCCGGGTGGCGGACCGGGAGGTCCCGGCGACCCTCGGGGTGGCACACGGGGTGGAACCCCGCCGACGAGGCCGGCAACCGGCTCGAGCTAGGCGGCCTGCACTGGTCCGCACACGCGCGACCTCTCCGTTTCTTGGTGAGGCGCTTCCTCGGAGACCATCCCGTTCATGCCCCGGCGCCCTCTCCATCCGGTGTCGGGGCATGAACGCTCCGGGTGTTTCGTCCGGCGACTCGGGGCGCTGTGCAGTCGTCCGGCTGTCCGGCCATCCTGTAGGCATGCTCCATGCCTGCGCCCTCACCTTGGACCTCCACATTCCCGAGTGCGGCTCGTTGAAGGCCAAACGCACCGTGGTCAAGCACGTGGTGGAGACCAGCAAGGCACGCTTCGGCGTGGCCGCCGCCGAGGTGGGCTATCACGACCGGTGGCAACGGTCCGAGCTCGGGTTCGCCGCCGTGGCCGGGTCACAGAGCCATGTCGAAGCCGTGCTCGACACCGTGGAGCGATTCGTGTGGTCTCACCCGGAAGTGGACGTGCTGGCCGGCAGTCGCTGCTGGCTGGACCCCGACCGTTGACCGCCCGCTCCGCCGGCTCGGGCCTCGATAACTCCTTTTGCTTCGCCGTTGGTTGTCGCGCTCGGTGACCGGGCAGAATGGACTACGTGGCAATCACTGATCTTGATGAACAGCGTTGGCGCCAATGACCACGCTCCCTAAATTATTGGCCGATCTGGACGATGAGTTTGCCGACCTTCGCCACTTGGTCGCCCCGCTGGCAGCCGATGCTCCGGAATGGGACTGGGCCACGCCGGCCGAAGGCTGGGCGGTGAGGGACCAGGTCAGCCATCTGGCCTTTTTCGACGAGGCCGGACGGATGGCCATCGTCGAACCCGAGGTCTTCGCCAAGGGGGCCGAGCTCGCCATGGCCCGGGGAGGAGATCTGATGGAGGAGCACCTGGCCAAGGGAAGGGCGATGGAGGGAGGCGAGCTCCTGGCCTGGTGGGACACGGCCCACCAGGGGATGATGGAGGGGTTCGCCGACGCCGATCCCGCTGCCAGGGTTCCCTGGTACGGGCCGCCGATGGGAGTCTTGTCATTCATCTCGGCCCGGCTCATGGAGATCTGGGCCCACGGCCAAGATATTGCCGACACCCTCGGCCGATCCCGCCAGCCGAGCCACCGGCTGCGTCACGTGGCTCATCTGGGGGTACGGGCACGACCGTTCTCGTATCTCGTCCGCGGCCGGGAGGCACCTCCCGGGCGCATCGATGTGGTCCTGGCAGCTCCTTCGGGCGAGCTGTGGCAGTGGCAGGTCGGCGACCCCGTTGACCGGGCGGAGCCAGCGGTGGTCAAGGGACCGGCCCTCGATTTCTGCCTGGTGGTGACCCAGCGGCGCAACCTGGTCGACACCGCACTGGAGGTCAACGGAGACTCCGCCGTGGAGTGGATGTCGGTGGCTCAGGCCTTCGCCGGTCCGCCCGGACCGGGCGGCCGCCCAGCGAACGGGGCACTTGACCCGGCAACATCCCGGACCCGCCGACATTGCAGAGTGGCTACCGGCTCGAGCCCATCAGCTTGGCCACCAGGTCGACGAAGTCGTCGACATCCTGCTCGGTGGTATCGAATGACGCCATCCAGCGCACGACATCCGTCGCCTCGTCCCAAACATAGAACGGGTACTGCTCCTGCAGCGCCTCGGTCACCTGGGGTGGGATGGCCACGAAGACGGCGTTGGCCTCGACCGGATAGACCAGGCTGACCCCCTCCAGAGAGGCGACGCCGTCGGCCAGACGCCGGGCCATGCGATTGGCCTGCTCGGCATTGGCCCTCCAGAGGTCGTCGGACAGGAGCGCGGTGAACTGGGCTGAGACGAACCGCATCTTCGAGGCCAGTTGCATCGACTGCTTCCGTATGTAGCGCAGTGAGGACTCCTCCGCCGGACGGAAGGAGATCACCGCCTCGGCCCCCATCGCCCCGTTCTTCGTCGCTCCGAAAGACAGCACGTCGACGCCGGCCGGCGAACCGAACGCGCCCAGTCCGACCCCGAGTGACGCAGCCGCATTGGACAGGCGGGCCCCGTCCAGGTGCAGCCACATTCCATGGTCATGAGCCCAGCGGCCGAGGGCGGTGATCTCGTCCACCCGGTAGCAGGTCCCGACCTCGGTGGACTGGGCGATCGACACCACCCTGGGCTGGACCCGGTGCTCGTCTCCGACGCCGGTGGCGGCCTCTTCGACCAGCTCGGGGGTGAGCTTCCCGTCTGCCGTCGGTATGTGGATGAGCTTGCTGCCCAGATGGTGTTCGGGGGCGCCGCACTCGTCCACATTGATGTGTGCGCTCTCTGCGCAGATCACCGCCTCGAACGGCCGCAACAGCGATTGCAGCCCGACCACATTGGCGCCGGTCCCGTTGAAGGTGAAGAACACCTCGGCGCCGGCGCCGAAGTGCCGTCGGAACAGGGCGATGGCCTCGGCGGTCACTGGATCGGCCCCGTACGAGGGGGCATGGCCGCCGTTGTCGTTGGCCTCGACGATGGCCGCCAGTACCTGGGGGTGGATGCCGGACCAGTTGTCGCTGGCAAATGTCCGTCGGGTCATCGGTCCCCTCTCATCTGGGCCGCACCCGCCCTGGCCTCCCTCGGGAAAGTTGCATCAGTCCCGCACCAGCGGCTTGTAGCGGAGCCGGTGAGGCTGGTCGGCGTCGACGCCCAGCCGCTTCTTCCGGTCCTCCTCGTAGTCGCTGAAGTTTCCCTCCCACCAGCGAACCTCCGACTCGCCCTCGAACGCCAGCACATGGGTGGCTATCCGGTCGAGGAACCAGCGATCGTGGCTGATCACCACCGCGCACCCCGGAAACCCGAGCAGGGCCTCTTCGAGGGCGCGGAGCGTGTCCACGTCGAGGTCGTTGGTGGGCTCGTCGAGGAGGAGTACGTTGCCGCCCTCCTTGAGCACCTTGGCCAGCTGCACCCGGTTGCGCTCCCCGCCGGAGAGCTGGCCGACCTTCTTCTGCTGGTCGCTGCCGGTGAACCCGAAACTGGCCACGTAAGCCCGGCCATGCAGCTCGCGATGGCCGACCACGATGCGGTCTTCACCACCGGTGATCTCGTCGAAGACGCTGGCCTCACCGACCAGCTCATCCCTTGACTGGTCGACGTAGGCCAGCTTCACCGTGGCTCCGATCTCGAGCCGGCCACGATCAGGGCCCTCTTCGCCGACGATCATCCGGAACAGGGTCGTCTTCCCGGCCCCATTGGGACCGATGACACCGACGATCCCCCCTGGTGGTAGTAGGAACGAGAGCCCGTCGATGAGCAGTCGGTCTCCGTAGCCCTTGACCAGATCCTCGGCGTCGACCACCCGGTCGCCCAGCCGGGGGCCCGGCGGGATGGAGATTTCGAGCTTGTCGGCCCGTCGCTCTGCCGCTTCGGCCTCGGCCACCAGGTCGTTATAGGCGTTGATGCGGGCCTTGCCCTTGCTCTGGCGTGCCCGTGGCGACATACGGATCCACTCGAGCTCGCGCTGGAGGGCCTGCTGGCGTGACTGATCAGCTCGCTGCTCGCCGGCCAGTCGGGCCTGCTTCTGGTCCAGCCACGATGAGTAGTTCCCCTCCCACGGGATGCCGGCGCCCCGATCCAGCTCGAGAATCCACCCGGCCACATTGTCCAGGAAGTAGCGGTCGTGGGTCACTGCCACCACGGTTCCCGGGTACTCCTGGAGGGTGCGCTCGAGCCACGCCACCGATTCGGCGTCGAGGTGGTTGGTGGGCTCATCGAGGAGCAACAGGTCGGGCTTCGACAGGAGCAGCCGGCACAGCGCGACCCGACGGCGCTCCCCTCCCGACAGGGTCGAAACGTCGGCGTCGCTCGGCGGCAGGCGGAGTGCGTCCATAGCGATATCGAAGGTCCGCTCGAGGTCCCAGGCTCCAGCGGCGTCGATCCTGTCCTGGAGTTCGGCCTGTTCGGCCAGCAGCTTGTCGAAGTCGGCCCCCGGCACTCCCATGGCGGCACAGACCTCGTTGAACCGGTCCACCAGTCCCTTGGTCTCCGCGATGCCGTCCGAGACGTTGCCGAGCACGTCCTTGCTGGGGTCGAGGTGAGGCTCTTGGGAGAGGAACCCCACGGTGAAGCCGGCTGTCAGACGAGCCTCACCGGTGAATCCGTCGTCCTCGCCGGCCATGATCCGCAGGAGGGAGGACTTCCCCGAGCCGTTGGACCCGATCACCCCGATCTTCGCCCCCGGGTAGAAGGAGAGGTTGATCCCCTTCAGCACCTCTCGGTCGGGCGGATAGAACCGTCGCAGGTCACGCATCGTGTAGATGTACTGGGCTGCCATCGGACCAGTGTGCCAGCCTCACGCCGCGGTTGATTCGCCCGGGCCCGGACGGGGCCGTCTTGCGCCGCCGCCGACCTCTTCGCCGCCACGGGCCCGGACCGATCCATACGGCGTTGTAAGCCCGGTCCGGTCAGGCCATGCCCATCAGATGGAATCGGTCAGAGGCCAGGCAGCCAAAGGCCGTGAAGCGGTGTCAGCAACCGATGCACCATCCGGCGCCACGACTGCCTCGAATTGAGAAGGCACAGACCGAGCGCCACCAACGTCAGTCCCAAGAACAACAGGGGCTTGGTGTTCACACCGGTGAAGGGCAACTGTGTCGCTGCAGGGGTGGCCGGCGCAGTAGCCGGAGTGGGAGCCGCAGCCGGGGCCGGAGCTGGCGCGGCGGTAGCGATCACGACCGGGGGCACAACGGGGGCGCGGCCGGGGGCGGCGCTGTGGTGGCGGTCACCGAGCCGAACACCGGTGGTGGGTTAGTAGTGGGTGTGGTGGGCGGGGTAGGCGAACTGGTCGTCGTCGTGGTGGCAGGGGGAGCCGTCGTCGTCGTAGTGGGAGGTGTGCAGTCCTCGATGGTGTGCTGGAATCCCCGCTTGGCCACCCAGGGGGGGCCGACGTAGGCATCGGCCTGGATCACGCCACAGAAGTCCTTCGGGTAGTCGATGGTCAGCGTCCCGGACGTCCCGTAGACGGTGGCCACATCGACCGACAGCTTCGGCTCGTTGAGGAAGAACTTCCACTGACAGTCCGGCTGAGAGGCCGGGCAGGCCGGGGTCGGAATGATCAGCTGCGCCTGCTGGGCTGCATCGTCGAAGGTGATGACGGCGGTGGACGAACTGTCCGCCGCACTCCACGCAGCACCCCCCAAGGTCACACTGAGTGCGATCAGCGCAATGACCGAACTCATGACCACCATTATGCGTTTCACGGTTGCTCCCTCTATTTAAGCCAGCGGTTCTCCTTGGGGGAGGGCTGCATACAAACCCACAAAGCCGGCACGCGCCGCTGTGTCATTGCGCCGGTCAGCACCCTCGACGGCCTCCACCTTGGTCAGCTCGTCCCCAACGACCATTTGACGTCGTTGAACTCAGGACTCCACACAACCCAAAGCCATGACTTCATCGCTTCCCCATCCTCATTCGCCGCCCCTCATCATCAGAGAAGTTACCGAGCCGCCATCACCGCTCCTCGGAGTCGAATCCGTGATGTGGAAGATGCCATCTGCCCGGTTGGCGAAGTAGGACGAATCTTACTCACGTCTACCGCCCGGCGTCCTGTAGAAATCCTGAGCGGAACCTGCCTTTGCGCCAGGTCACGTTGGGTGTTGAGACGACCTCCTTGCCGGCGAGACCCATTTGCGCTAGCAACCTTTCGGTTGCGAAATCGGCTCGCAAGGGTAAGGTTGCAGTGGGAGAAATGAGTGACGAATGCCCTTCGAATCCCGGCCGGTTGCCGCCAAGGCGTGGAAGGCTCTCGACCGGGTGGTCGCCGCCAACGAAGCCATGAGAGACGCAGAGGCAAAGCGGGCCAGGCAGGCAAAAAAGCGGGCCAAGGCGATCCAAGAGGCTCGGAAGAACGGCCTGTCCCTGGACGCCATCGCCGAGCGCCTTGGAGTCAGCAGGGAACGGGTTCGTCAGATGGTGGCGAGACAGGCTGACAAATAGGCTCCGGCCGAGAGCCGGGGGAAGGCCCTACTTCACCAGCCATCCGGACCGCCCGGCGCGCGCCCTCCACCCCACGCAAGCCGTCCCAGTCTTGTCGCCGGTGGCAATCAGGTTTCGCAGGATCGTCGTGGCTTGTGCCTCCCAGACTCCAGGTGCGACCTTGTAGCCGGCAATCATCGCCAACACGGGGTGGAGTCCGTCCGGAGGGGGCAGCACCCGCCTCAGGGACCATCGAACCGCCTCTTTTGCCTCGAGGCCAGCCTCGCGTCGGAGTGTGTACTCGTAGACGATGAGACTTATATAGGGCTCGAGCTGGTCAATGGGATCGCCTTCTTCGGGCATCTGCAGTCTCCGAAGTGCCATTGGTGAATCATCGGCCTGCCCAACCCCTTGACTTGAGGATTTCGGCGAGTTTTCCCTGATTCCTTGACTGGACGATCTCAAATCCGGTGGCTGAGGCTCGCCCAGCCGCCCACCGGTCCCCTCCGTGAGCATGGACCCGGTGCCGAAGACCGTTCCGGCCGGGTTGGCTGCGATGTCACCCCGGGCCTCGATGAAACCCCCAACCCGTCACCCTGTGAGACGTCCGGACGCTCCGGTAGGCGTCAAATGGTCGATCGGCTTGGCCCTGCTTTCCGGCCGTCAGAGGCTTGCGAACCCGACGCGATTCCTGCCGCACCGGTCGTTCTCATCGCCTGTGGCGGGCCAAGGTGTGTTCCCGCCTTCGGATCTATGGGAGCCACGTCGGAGTGGTGCCCGCGAAGAAGAAGCCGGAGGGCGCATTCGGTCTCCCGGCGTCAATGAGTCGCCGATTGCAAATGGCCCGGTAAGCCCACGCGTCAACCGTCTTTGTCGGACCAACGGCTCTCGAATCAGAGATCGAGCCCCCTCGGCACCGGGATGGCGGCAGCCGCAGCGGCACCTCCTGAAAGTAGGGTGGGCCGCAATGAGGATTGGTGTCGTGCAGTCGTCTGAGCTTGTCGGGCTGGCTCCGGCGTCCGCCAGCCAGCGGCACCCAGAGCGCTGACCCCCGGTGAAACCCGGGTCCGAGCCGATCGATTCTGCCCGGCAGGACGGGCCGGGGACCAACGCCGTCGACCAGTCCAGCCCCACCGGGAGCCAGGTCCGGAAGTCCCGGCGATCAGTGATGTCGGCGCAGTTCGCACGATTGGTCGAGGCCATTCGCGACGGCGACGATGACACGGTCGAGTCGGCCGTTCTGGCCCTAAGCCAACGCAACCGACTGTTGGCGCCGTTGGCCCTTGTGGTTGGTGCGTTCGCCATGCTCTTCCACGGGGTGAAGCTGTTGTTCACCAACTGGCGACTCACCTTGATTCAGGTACTTCCGGCCATGTGGATCTGGATCGCCATGGTCGACCTCAAAGCCCACGTGTTCCATGGCAAGGAGTTCCACCCCCTGTACGGACTTTGGCTCATTCCCATCGTGTTGGCCATCGCCTCGATCACCGCGGCTGGATTCTTCCTCAATGCGGTGTTCGCCTTTGCCATCGCCGAACCTGGCGTGCCCAGATCCGGCCGGCTTTTGCCCGAGCCCGGTCACACCGGCGAACGGTGCTGACTTGGGGCTTTGTGATCGGACTCGGTCTCGGCTTTGCCACCATGGTCACCAATCGATGGGGGGTGCGGTGGTTTGGCCTGGCACTGGGCATCGTGGTCGCGGTGATGATGGTCGCCTACGTGGCAGTACCGGCTCGGATCATCGGGATCAAGTCCAGCCAGTCGCGACGAGACAAGTTGACCGCCTCGGCGGTGGGCGGGGCCATCGGAGCCATGGTGTGCTCGCCGCCCTATGCCCTGGGCCGGGTGGCCCTCCTTATGCTGGGGTCTCCTACGTTTCGGGTTCTTGCCATCATCCTGTTGGTTATTGCGGTGGTGCTCCAGACCGGTGCGACCAGTGCAGTCAAGACCATCAAGGTCAGTGCCAAGCTGGTGGCCGGACGGCCGCCTGCTCCGGCAGTGCCGACCCCATAGGCACCGCCGGGTTCAACCAGGCGGAGCTCTGCCTCACCGGTTGAACTCCCTCTGACACCCACAACGGGTGAGACACCCTGCTGGCAGCATTGGGCCATGACGTTGGCAACGGCCAAGGGCACCGCCGGGGGAGGGAGGTCGGGAACGGTTGGGGCCCCGGCCGCCCCCAAGGCCCTGGCCGCGGCCATCGAGGTCATCGCCTCGTTCGTGGCCGGCTTCGAGCCGGCCCGCTACAGCGGGGCGGACGCCGGCTCCCTGGTCGAGGCCTTCGCCCGGGCCGAGCGGCTGTGTGCGGCGGGCAAGACCCTGGCCGCCACCCGGGTGGTCGACTCCCACACCCACGAGCACGCCGGCCACCGCTCGGGGGCCGAGTGGCTGGCCTCGGTCACCGGGGAGCCGGTGGGCCGGGCCGTCGACGTGCTCAAGCTGGGCGAGTCCTTGGAGCACCACCCCGGGGTGGACGAGGCCTTCCGGTCCGGGACGCTGTCCCCCACCCGGGCCGCCCTGGTGGCCCGGGCCGCCTCGGTCAACCCGGGGCGGGAAGAGGACCTGGTCGATGGGGCGAGGGGCGACACCTTCCGCCAGCTGCGCGACCGGTGCCTCCGAGCCAAGGCCGAGGGCCGCTCGGATAGAGACGCCCGGGCCGCCTATGCCGCCATCCAGAGGGGACGGCGCTGTCGGACCTGGACCGACGAGGACGGGGCCTTTTGCCTCGACGCCCGGTTGTGCCCGGACACCGGGGCCGCTCTGGCCTCGGCTCTCGCCGACCAGTCCAACCGGCACTTCGAGCGGGCCCGCACCGCAGAGGTCCACGAGGCCAACGAGGCCTATGCCGCCGACGCCCTGGTGGCCCTGGTCACCGGCCAGGGGCTCCTCGGCCCGGGGACCACCCGGGGATCCCACCCCGCCGACCAGACCGACCAGACCGACCAGACCAGCTCCGCTCAGCCCGCCGGCCACCGGACAGGCCGGGCCCCCGGCCCGAAGGCCACCGTGCACCTGCGGGTGGACCTCGACGCCCTCCGCCGGGGGTCGCTGGACCACGGCGAGGTGTGCGAGATACCCGGGGTGGGACCGGTCCCCGTCGAGCGGGCCCGGGACCTGCTGGGCGACGCCCTCTGCGACCTGGTCATCACCAACGGGGTGGACGTGACCACGGTCTGCCACCTCGGACGGTCCATCCCGGCCGCCTTGAACACCGCCCTCATCGAGCGGGACCGGTGCTGTGTGGTCCCCGGCTGTGACGTGGCCCTCGGCCTCGAGCGGGACCACTGGGCCATCTCCTTCGCCCAGGGCGGCCCGGCCTCTTTGGAGAACCTGGCCAGGTTGTGCAGCCACCACCATTACGAGCGAACCCACCGGGGCTTCCAGCTCCACGGGGGACCGGGCCGGTGGCGCTGGGAGCCCCCGGCCACCCCGAAGGCCCCGGCAAGACGAAAGCACCCCGACAAGCGGACACCAAAGGGCACCACCACCGCCCGAAAGACCACCGCCCGAAAGGCCGCCCGAAAGGCCGGGCCCACCCAGAGGACCGACCCCGACGACCCGACCCTGTTCACCACCAGGGAGTGAGCGGCCACCCGGCCGAGGCGCGGACCGAGACCCACTGCAAGGCCATCGTCTTCCGCCGCTCCGTCTCGCGGACTCGATCAACGGGGATCCTGCGCCGTCGAAGAGAAGCTGACCAGTACGAGCGCGCAAGCTCGGCCGTAATTCGACGTCATCGGCCATACACCGATTCGATACGAGCAATCCGTAGCATGAGCCACGGGCAGGTGGCGCCACCGACACGGCACCCCTCCCGTGACTACTCGGAGGTGTTGCGTTGGTTGCACTGGCAATTGTCCTGAGCGTCGTGGTGCTGCTGTTGGCCGTGCTCGTAGCCGGCCTGTTGCGCAGTCATGCCGACATCCTGAAGGCGCTCCACGAGTTGGGGGTGGGAGTCGGAGAGCCGGGCAGCACGCAGGAACACGAGTACGGAGACCATGCCGGCGCCGGAGGATCAAGCTCCGTGCCCGTTCCTTTCACGATGGGACCGCCGCTACCGGGCGAGCGCAACTCGACGTCCGCTCCGACCATTGCGGGAGTGGCGCCGAATGGCGATGCGTTGGCGTTCAACATGGCGGGAAGCCGTCATCTCACTCTGCTGGCGTTTCTCACCTCGGGTTGTGCCACCTGCGCTGAATTCTGGAGCTCCTTCCAGCAGCCGGGTGAGCTCGGTCTTCCGGCCCAAACCCGATTGGTCGTAGTGACCAAGGGACCAGAGATGGAAATCCCGGCCGAAGTCGCCGCCCATGTGCGTTCCGGCCTGTCAGTTGTCATGTCCACCGACGCATGGAGTGACTACGAAGTCCCCGGCTCACCGTTCTTCGTTCTCGTCGATGGGAGCTCTGGCCGACGGATCGGTGAAGGCGTTGCCAACCACTTCCGCCAAGTGGTTGAGTTGGTTCGGCGGGCTGAAGCCGACGCCCAGGATCTCGCACTCGGAAGCCGGAGCCGCGCCTTCTCTGATGGCCTCGACGGCCCCGAGCGAGAGAGGGCCAATGACCGCGAGCTGATCTCTGCGGGAATCCACCCCGGCGATCCGAGCCTCTACCCATCCTCACTCGCCGACCTGTACGGACCCCGGTCGGACGCATCCAAAACGTCCGACGGGGACACAGTGCTCTCACCTCATACGGAGCCCCGGGGCCAGTCACCGATCCAGCAGCCGGCAGACATTTCTCCGAACATCAAGGCCGGCTGACCTTGGCCACCCTCCGCGCCCACGGAATCGAGGCCCCACTTCCCGACCGGCTTTGAGGGCCGCATCTTCATTCGCCCGGCGATCGGGCGGGAGGTGCCGTATCCCGTTGCGCACTTTGCCACCTTCGCCCTTCCAGCCGAGGTCGGTGACTTCGGAGGCGGAGCAGTCAATCTGATGGGCTCCTCAGACATCTTCGCCGCCCTCTTCGAATACGGGCCCGAGAGCATCGGCAAGCAGCTCTTCGCCCGGCAGGGCATTCCCCGGTCCCTGACCACTGGTGACTTTCGGCCCTACGTCCTGCGACGCGGCTTGGGCGGACAATCGGGAACGCAGTGGTTCTTCACGGAGGCCCTCAGACCCTTCTCGCTATATGTCGTGCTCGGCAGCCACGCTCAGCGGGGTGCCCTCGTACCGAGAGTGAACAATCTGATCACCAATCTCGCCATCAGTTCCGCCCAATCAGCAGCGCTTCGTACCGGACCTCTTGCCACCGGGCCCGGTGCTCCATGGAACTGATCGGGCTCTACCTGGTTGCCTGCGGCCTGCTGGTGGCGGCCGGCGTCGCCAAGGCCATCCGCCCCGATGACACCGCCCGCGCACTGGCCGGCCTGTTCGGGGTCCCTGTGGCGGGCATGCGCATCATCGTCCGCATCGGATCGGTCGTTGAGGCTGCTCTGGGAGCATTCGCCCTGTTGGTCCCACGCCCGGCGTCGGCCGGGCTCGTGGCTCTCTCCTATGCGACGTTCGCAATCACCGTGGCCTATGCCCGATCGAAGGGCGGGGCGATTGCCAGCTGCGGATGCTTCGGTACCCCTGACACTCCTGCCACCACGCTCCACGCGATTCTCAATGCGGGATTGGCCACGTCGGCGGCAGCCATGGCGATCGCGGCGCCAACCCGGCCCATGGTTGCCATCCTCTCGGCGCAGCCGGCGCATGGTTTGCCGTTGATCGCAGTGAGCGCGCTGTGCGGGTGGTTGGTGTACCTGGCCATCTCGGTTGGGGCGAGACTCGAGGGGGCGCGCCGCCTGACCGCCGTCTCATTTCGGCCACGGTGATGGCACCTTCGTCCCGCCACGCCACTACGACCGACCTCAGCGACGACGATCCCACCACAAGATCACGACCAGGGTGACGACCAAGATCGCGACCACCATGACGACCACACTGGTCGGGCGGGCGTCGAGCTTTCTCGAGTCCAGACTGTCGCGCCGTAGCTTCATCAACCGTTCCGCCTACGCCGGGAGCGCGGTTGCCATCGGCGCCGGCCTCGATCTCGTGCTCAAGCCGGGCACCGCCTACGGCCTGGTCTGCACCTGCGGAAACGGCAATTGCGGCTGCGGGTCGACCTGTTGCGCGGGTTTTACCGAGTTCTGCTGCTCGGTGAACGGCGGCTACAACTACTGCCCGGCCAACTCGGTGATGGGTGGTTGGTGGAAGGCGGACAATTCCTCGTTCTGCGGCGGCCCCCGCTACTACATGGACTGCAACGCCACCTGCCGGTGCGACACCGGCTGCGGGAATGGATGGGGCTTCTGCGAGCCGGGCTGCGACGGCACAAACTGCGGATGCGGCCCGAACGGGTGCAACTCCTATGTCACCGGTTGCTTCCAGTTCCGCTATGGACAGTGCAATCAAGATGTCGCCTGCATGGGCCGGATTGTCTGCCGGGTGGTGGCGTGCGTCCCGCCCTGGGAGGTGGACCCGTCGTGCACGACCACCAATGCCCAGGACAACAGCACGGCGGAACAGAATGCAGCGTGCTGGACGCCGGCCGTACCAACGGCACCGCCGGCACCCTGCAGCTCCCCGCAGACCAATTGCCAGGTGATCGGCGTGGCGCCGAGTGTTGACGGTGCCGGCTACGGGATGGCCACCTCGTTCGGAAGGGTGCTGTCCTTCGGTGACTTCCAAAACGAGGGCGACGAGTCAGGCGTGACCTTGAACAAACCCATGGTCGGCATTGCTGAGCGCCGCGGTGGGGGGTACTACCTGGTGGCTGCCGACGGTGGCATCTTCTGCTTCGGAGGCGCACAGTTCTACGGCTCCATGGGCGGCTACCCGCTCAACAAGCCGATGGTAGGGATGGCTGTCACGCCATCCGGCCAGGGCTACTGGACGGTGGCCGCCGATGGGGGGATCTTCTGTTTCGGAGACGCCCAGTTCTACGGCTCCATGGGCGGGAGCCCGCTCAACAAGCCGATGGTAGGAATGGCTGTCACGCCTTCGGGCCGGGGATATTGGACCGCGGCATCGGATGGAGGCATCTTCTGTTTCGGAGACGCCCAGTTCTACGGCTCCATGGGCGGGAGCCCGCTCAACAAGCCGGTCGTTGGAATGGCGCCAACTCCGACAGGAGGCGGGTATTGGCTTGTCGCCTCGGACGGAGGCATCTTCTGCTTCGGTGACGCGCAGTTCTATGGATCGATGGGCGGTCAATTGCTCAACCAGCCAATCGTGGGTATGGCGTCCTCATCCGCATCCCCGTCCTCCACCCAGGCCTCGGTCCAGGCCCCGGTCCAGGGCTACTGGCTGGTGGCCCAGGACGGTGGCGTCTTCACCTTCAACACCCCGTTCTTCGGATCGGCGGCATAGCTATGAACTCGCACCGGCCCTCTGCACACCGACCTTTCCCACACCGACCTTTTTTCCCACACCGACCTTTCCCACACCGACCTTTCCCACACCGACCTTTCCCACACCGACCCTCCGATCAAGGAGCCCCATGACGGCCTGCCTCGCATTGGTGTCAACGATCGTGGCCATCGTCGCTGCCGCCCGCTCGACCTGGTCTCCCTGCGGGCTCTCCATGCTCTCCACCATCACGCCGGTCAGCGAGCAGGCAAAGGGCAACTCCTACCGGACGACGGCGACGTGGTTCGTGGTTGGTGCCGCCGGCGGTGGCGCGACGCTGGGTGTGGCAATGGCCGCGCTGGCCGCGGGAGTGCACTCGCTGGGCCTGGCACCGGCAACTGCTGGAATTCTGGCTCTGGGGGCGGCCCTCATCGCGGCAGGGTCGGACGCCGGGATCGGTGGCTTCAGGCTGCCCATTCATGGCCGGCAGGTCAACGAGCGATGGCTCGATCGTTACCGGCCCTGGGTCTATGGCGCCGGATTCGGCTGGCAGATCGGGACGGGGCTGGCCACCTACATCGCGACCGCCGCGGTGTATCTGATGATCGTGCTCGGGGCGCTCACCGCCAGTCCGGTCGTTGCCCTTGCAGTGGGCACCGGCTTCGGTGTTCTCCGAGGCCTGGCGGTACTCCTCACCCGGCGCTTGACCACTCCGATGGAGTTGCTGGCCTTCCATCGGCGGTTCAATGAGGCCGGACCTTGGTTCGGCCGTGCCGCGGTGGTGGTCGAAGCAGCGGCCGCGGCCGTCGTGGCTGGCTACCTCCGATCCCCGGCCGCGGTGACGATGATCGGTTTGGCCCTCGGCCTGTCGGTTCTGTCACTCATCGTGGCCAAGAAGCCAGGCCTGGTCTCCGCACCGGCCAGCTCCTGGTCCAGCCCATCACCGACATCTACCCCGTCGTCGACGGCGACTGGTACGGCTCGACGTGGCCCGAAGTCCGACCCGGCCGGGCCGGCAGGCACGGCCAATCTGGTCGGGCAGCGTTCGTCCCCTGTCACGGACTGAGCCCCTCCCAACTCGGAACGAGCCCATTCCTTGCCTCCGGGCTGCCGGGGCTCCGGGGGCGCCTCGTTCAACCGCTGTCAGAAGGTCCTAACCCGGTAAAGAACGAGGCAACCTGCGTCTGGGTCGCCGGCTCTCTCCCGCTGGTCCCGCCGCCATCACCGGTCCCACTTGCTCCACCAGACGCGCCGGTCGCCGCCGGCGTGACCGAGGGATCGGGATCGCCGCCCTCGCCCCGCCGCCAGCGTCGCAGAGGCCCGATCCGTGAGATCAGCAAGAGGAGGCCAGCGACCGCCAGGGCCACGCCGGCAACTTGGACCAGAAGCGATCCGAGGTGCCCGTCCTCGCCGAGCCACAGGTGCTCGTCGAGGAATCGCTCGATGCCCCAGAGCACCATGCCCACACCGAGGACGATCCCCGAAGGCGGAAGGAGCCTTCCAGGAGAAGCACCGCCCCCTGACTGGATCGGAGTCGGGGCGATCGAGCGCAGCCAGCGCTCGGTGAGCAGGAGTATGCCGAAAATGGTGAAGTCCTCGATCGACTGAAAAATCGGCACCGGAAGTCGCTTGCCGGTCTGGCCCGCGTAGTACATCCCGAACCACTGGTTGGTGGCGTGGCCCCCTCCCGCCACCATCAGCTGGGGACCCAGCAGCCGGCCGATGCCCCAACAGGCCATCAGCACCGGGGCCATCAGGTCGGCGAAGCGGAGCGTCGGAAGCTGAGGGCAGCGTCGTCGCATGCTCACGATCGCAACCGGCACCGCGAAGAGGAGACCACCGAAGGACGAGAGGCCGCCCTGCCAGATGGAGAGGACCTGTCCTGGATTGTGCGAGTAGAACGAAAGATTGGAGAGGACGTGGAGGGCCCGGGCACCGACGATTGCGGAGACAATCACCCACACGAACATCCCGGTGACCCACTGCCAGGGATAGCCGGCCTTGCGCAGTCTCCGCTCGGTGTAGCGCAGCCCGAACCAGAATGTCAGGGCCAGCCCTATGCCGTAGGTGTGGACCTCGAGGAACCACACGTGGAACGCGACAGGGATCGGTCTCATAGAAGAAGGGGTCTCATGGTCGAAGAGCGTCTGATTCGAGACACAGGGGACGGCACTGCCAGTATGCACCAGGTGCCCGGTAGGGTGAAGTCGGGAGGCCAGGCCGTCCGGTGAGGAGGCTCGACCCGGGCACCACCCAGGGATCCAGACCAAACAATGGGGGAACAATGAGAGCGCTTTCGGGCAAAGTGGCCGTCGTCACCGGCGGGGGCTCAGGGATCGGTCTGGCCACGGCCGTGCGCCTGGCCGATGCCGGGGTGTCCGTGGCCGTGGTCGACCTCGACGGAACGTCGGCGGAGCAGGCCGCCGCCAAGTTCGGGGGACTGGCTCTCCAGGCCGACGTCGGACATTCCGACGAATGGCCAGGAATCGTGGAAGCGGTTCGCTCGCGTTTCGGTGGCATCGACCTCGCCCATCTCAATGCCGGGGTGGTCACCGGCGAGTCCGACATCACCAAGCTCACTGACGACACGTACCGTCGGGCGGTTGGTGTCAACGTGGATGGGGTCGTCTTCGGAGTGAGGGCGCTGGTGCCGGCTCTCTCGGCCCGCGGTGGCGGGGCCATCGTGGCCACCGCCTCATTGGCCGGGCTGATCGGCTTCTCACCCGACCCCATCTACTGCCTGACCAAGCACGCCGTGGTGGGATTGGTCCGGTCACTCGTTCCTCAGCTGGCCGAGCACCAGATCACCATCAACGCCGTGTGCCCGAGCATCGTCGACACGCCGCTCATCGCCGAACAGCCGCGAGGTATTGGAGCGGAGCGGATTTCCCACTGATTGACGCCGTCTCGGTGTCAGATGCGGTACTCGATCGTCTGTCAGGGGAGGAGAGCGGCGAAGCCATGGTGATCCAGGCCGGACGTGAGGCCTTGGCGTACCGCTTTGGCCGTCCCCCCGGGCCTCGGGCCGGTGGAACGGTCGGACAGATGCCGCCAACCGAATTTGCCGCCCACGATCAGGGGTGAGGCCGGTGGCAGAGCGGTAGGTCCGACCCGACCCCGTCCGCCGGCAGGCACACTCAGCCTGAGCGATCAAAAGGGCGTACCTGGCGGTAGCCGATCAGCGGCTCAGCGGCTCAGCGGTTCCAGCGGGTTCCAGCCGATCAGCCGGTCAGCCGACCCGCCCGACGCCGGCGAAGCCGCTGTCGGTGCGCACCCCGGTCACCCAGACCGAGGCCCCGGTGTAGGGCGCTTCGATCATCGTGCCGCCCCCGATGTACATGGCCACGTGCTCCGAGCCGCCGGGACCGTAGAAGAGCAGGTCGCCGGGCCGATGTCGGCCAGTGGGATGTGGGTGGTCGCCGCGTACTGGGCTCCTGAGGTGCGGGGGAGGCCGATGCCGACCTGGGCGTAGGACCACTGGACCAGACCGGAGCAGTCGAAGCCGCCCGGGGAGTTCGCCGCCCCACACGTAGGGGACGCCGATCTGGCTCTCGGCGGCCTGGACCGCCCCGCGGCACCAGCGGGCAACGGAGGAGCGGGAGCGGCCGGGGTCGCGGCACCGTGCTCGACCCCGACCCGCCGAGCTCGTCCCACCGCGACGGGCGGACTGTCTGGGCTTGCGCGGCGGCCTGGGCCGCCTGCGCCGCGGCCACCCTGGCGTTGAATGCGGCAGTGGCCTGCCGCCTTGGCCGCCGCCGGCCGCGGCCTGCTTGCTGGGCGGCATCTGGGTCTGGATGTTGGCGTTGACGCTGTTCAGCGTGGACTGGTCCTGGGCGGCCAGCGTCGTGGCCTGGGTCTCCGACGCCTGCAGGTTGTTGCGGGTGGTGGTGGCCTGGGCCTGCTGCTGCTGGAGGGCGGCTCTGGGTCGGCCTGCAGCTGGCTTGGGCCGTGTGCAGGTTGTCGATCGTGGTGGTCACATTGCCGGTGGCGATCGAGGAGTACTCCGAGCGGATGCCGGACGTGTTCACGTTCGACGAGAACATCTGGGTGACCTGGTTGGTGGTGCCGCTGCTCGTGTAGTCGCTGATGGCCTGGGTGCGGAGCTGGCCCTCGTCCTTGTTCACCTTGGCCTGGTCCTTGGCCACCTGGGCCTGGTTGGCCACGATCTGGCCGTTCAGCTGGGACAGCTGGTAGTCGGCCGCCTGCACCTGGCCGGTCAGCGACTGCGATCTGCGCCTGGGTCGCCTGGATCTTGGCGGTGATGGCCGCGGCCTGGGCCTTGGCGTCGGCGAGTTGGTCCGCCGAGGCGGGTCGCGACGAGGAAATCACCGCGGAGGCGACGCCCAATGGTGGCACCAGTGCGAGCACCGCAAACATCCGTTTGCGGGTCTTTCGCGGGGGGCAGGGGATGCACTTGGCTCTGACGTCGAGTACTGCTCGGCGTGAGTCATATCGCCCTACTGTCTAGTCCAATCGACCTCCGGCCCACAAGGACCCCCCAGCGATTTCCTTGTGAACTGGCTTTCGCGTGTCTCAACCAGGTCGGGCACCGGCCGTGAGCCCGAAAACGCCGTGCACCGGCCAGACTCGGACGTGAGCGGTGGTCACGAGACCGGCGGGTAGGGTCATCGCCATGGGCGAAATCATCGAATTTCCGAGCAATGGAAGCACCGGCCAGGGCTATATCGCCGTGCCCGCCAATGGTGCCGACGTCCACCTCGGGAATCATCGTGCTGCAGGAGTGGTGGGGCCTGGTCGACCAGATCAAGCGCACCTGCGACCGGTTCGCCGAGGCCGGGTTCACCGCCCTCGCCCCCGACCTCTACCACGGCACCACCGTCCCGCTGACCGAGCCCGACGAGGCCGGCAAGCAGATGATGGCGCTGAAGATGGACGACGCGGCCAAGGACCTGAGCGGCGCGGTCGACGAGCTGCATCGCCGCACCGGCCGGCCGAAGGTGGGGGTGATCGGCTTCTGCATGGGCGGCGGGCTGGCCCTGGTCCTCGCCACCCAGCGGCCCGACGCGGTCAAGGCCGTGGTGCCGGCCTACGGGCTCATCCCGTGGCCGGACGCGCAGCCCGACTACTCGCAGTTGGACGCGGCCGTGCTCGGCCATGCCGCCGGCGAGGACGACTTCTTCACACCCGACGCGGCGCGCCAGTTGGAGGCCGAGCTCAAGGCCTTGGGCAAGGACGTCGAGTTCCACCATCTATCCGGGCGCCGGCCACGCCTTCTTCAACGAGGACCGCCCCGAGGCCTACCACGCGCGAGTCGGCCGAACTCCTCTGGGACCGGACGGTCGCCTTCTTCCGACAGACGCTGGGCTGAGCGGGCGCCGTGGCGACCACCCGGTCTGGTCGAGCGAGTACCTGACGCTCGGCCTCCGTCTGGGGCGGCACATCGACGGCCTGGTCGACGCCTACTACGGCCCGCCCGAGCTGGCGGCGCGCGGTCGGCGCCGAGCCGTCCGACCGCCGGAGCGGCTGGTGGCCGAGGCGAGGGCCCTGCTGGCGGCCATCGACGCCGGAGGGGCGCTCGATCCCGGCACGGCCGGACGCCGGCCCCGAGGACGGGGCGGCCCCGGCCCGTCGGCACTGGCTCCGGGCCCAGGTGGTCGGGCTGCTCACCACGGCCCGCAAGGCTGGCCGGCGAGCCGATCGGCTACGCCGACGAGGTCGAGGCCTGCTACGGGGTGCGGCCCGACCCGGGTCGACGAGGAGGTGCTGGTCGCGGCCCACCGCCGCCTCGACGAGGTGCTGCCCGGGATCGGGCCCCTGGCCGAGCGCCTGGTGGCCTGGCGGGAGTCCCACGCCGTCCCGGTCGACCGGCTGCGGCCGGCCATCGACTCGCTGGCCGAGGACCTCCGCCAGCGGACCCGGACGCTGTTCGGGCTGCCCGACGGGGAGCACGTCGAGTTCGAGCTGGTCACCGAGCCAGCCGTGGTCGGGGTTCAACTACTACCTCGGCGGCCTGCGCAGCCGGGTGGCCGTCAACACCGACCTGCCGGTGCTCTCGACCGGACTGGCCCACCTGGTGGCCCACGAGGCCTACCCCGGTCACCACACCGAGCACACCCGCAAGGAGGTGGGGCTGGTCCGGCGCCGGCAGTGGTGGGAGGAGTCCATCTTCCTGGTCGGCACCCCCCAGTGCCTGCTGGCCGAGGGCCTGGCCGACCTGGGGCTCGAGGTGGTGATGGGCCGACGGCCCGAGGCCGAGGTGGCCGGTCACCTTCGGCCGCTCGGGATCCGCTACGACGCCGAGGTGGTGGCGGCGGTGTCCGAGGCCGGCGAGGCGCTCGGGTGCCGTCCGCCAGAACGCCGCCTTCCGCCTCCACGAGGACGGGGCCGACGCCGACACGGTGACCGCAGAGGTGGCCCGCTGGGGGCTGCTGTCGCGGGACCGGGCCGCCAAGGCGGTCGAGTTCCTCGACCCACCCGACCTGGCGTGCCTACCTGACCTGCTACGTCGAGGGCCTGCCCGCTCTGCCGGCACTTCGTCGACGGCGACCCGGCCCGGTTCGACCGGCTGCTCTCCGAGCAGCTGACCCCGGACGTGCTGGCTGACCAGATCGTATCGACGGGCGCCGGGCTTCGACCGTCGAGACCGCCGGGACCGCCCCGCCTGAGCCTGGCGCGGCGGCCCACGCCCGCGAGCCCGGCGGAGCCGACCGCGAGGCGATCCGTGGACGCCGCGGCCCTGCTACCTGAGGCTCGGCGTGGCCAGGACCACCGCCGCCGACATCGCCCGGTCGGCGGGCATGTCCCGGGCCACCCTCTACCGCCGGTACGGCAGCCACGAGGCGATCTTCCTCGCCGTGCTGACCCGTGAGTCCGAGGAGATGGCGGCTGCGGCAGCGGACCACCTGGTCGGAGTGGCCGACCCGGCCGAGCGGATCCTCGAGGGGATGATGTTCAGCATCGGGGAGATCCAGAGCCGACCGGTCCATGCCGCGGTCTTCGGAGGCGATTCGGCGGCGTGGGCCGCCAGGCCAGGCCATCCGGGAGGAGGCCCTCCGACGCATCGGTGAGACCGGCTTGCGGTCGCTGTTGGCCTCGGCCCTCGCCGACGGAACCCTCTCGGAACGCGGGATGGAGGATCTGGTCGACTGGATTCTGCGGGTCCTCATCTCCTACGCAGCGGTGCCCGGTGACGGGGGCCGGCGCCCGACCGAGATCCGCCGCCAGCTGCCTACGTGGTTCCTGCCCGCCTTCGAGGCGGCTGGTCGGCTGAGCCGCGGCCTCACAGCCGAGGCGCCGGTGAGGCGCTACACGGCGAGGCAGTCACACGGGCGGATCGTCTCACGGACCCACCGGGCCGCCGACCGGGAGCCACCGGGGACAGGGGAAGTGCGGACATGAAGGCCGTGCAGGTGACCCGCCACGGCCGCCCGGGGGAGGTCCTGGCGGTGCGGACCGTCGACCGGCCCGAGCCCGGGCCGGGGGAGGTCCGGGTGAAGGTCGGGGCGGCCTCGCTCAACTTCAACGACATCGACCGGTGCCGGGGAACCTGGTCTCGGTCCCCACCCCTCCGCCCGTTCACCCTGGGCATGGACGTGTGCGGGGTGGTCGACGCGGTCGGCGAGGGCGCGGAGCCGTGGCTGGGCAGGCGGGTCGTCGCCATCACCAAGACCGCCCTCGGCGGCATCGCCGAGTACGCCATCGCGCCGACGCCATCTCGGTGTTCGACGCTCCCCCGAGCTTCGACGACGCCGAGGCGACCGCCTTCCTGCTGACCTTCCAGACCTCGCACCTGGCCCTGTTCCGGCGGGGGCGGCTGCAGCCGGGCGAGACCCTGGTCGTGCACTCCGCCGCCAGCGGCCTGGGCACGGCCGGCATCCAGCTGGGCAAGGCCGCCGGGGCCCGGGTCATCGCCGTGGCCGGCGGCCCGGAGAAGGGAGCCCTGTGCGCCTCGCTCGGCGCCGACCTGGTCATCGACCACACCGCCGAGGACTTCGTCGAGGCGGTGCTGGCCGCCACCGGCGACGTCGGCGCCGACGTGGTCTACGACCTGGCCGGGGGCGACTTCGTCGAGCGTTCGTGGCGGTGCACGGCCCACGGGCGGCCGGTACCTGGCCGTGGGGTTCGCCGACGACGACGACAACGGCATGACCGGCCGGCCGCTGCGGATGGCCTGCATCGGGAACATCGACATCGTCGGGGTCATGCTGGCCTGGGTCGACTCGGTCGACCCGGGCATGCGCCGCTTCGGCTTCAACCCGTTCGGCAGGGACGTGGCCGACGAGATCCACGCCGACCTGCTGCGCCTGGCCGCCGACGGGCAAGATCCGACCCTCCGTCGGCCGGCGGGTCGCCATGGAGGAGGCCGGGCGCGCGCTCGACGAGCACGAGGCGCCGTCGGTCGCGTGGGCCGGACCGTGGTCGAGGTGGCCGGGTGACGCGGAGCCGGAGCACCGTCGACTACACCTGGCGCGACTCCGAGTTGCGCAGCCGGCCCCTGCGCGCCCTCAACCGGGCGGGCGCGCGGCTCGCCCGCATCGGGCTCGAGCTCCCCTCGCTGACCCCCTCGTCGGTGGTGGCCGCGGCGGCCAAGACAGGCCGGGTCCGACGACTTGGGCAGCGACAGCTACCGCGAGCCGCTCGAGGTCTTCCTCCGCGCCTGCGCGGCCGAGGCCGAGCTGACCACCTTCGGCCGCATCCTGATCACCAAGATGCTGGCCGGCGCGCTGGCCAACCGCATCGAGCTGCATCGCTGGTCCGACAGACCACCCCGAGGTGCGGGACGAGCGCATCGACAGCCCGTGGATCATCGTCGGGTTGCCCCGCACCGGAACCAGCGTGCTCTCCATGCTGCTCGGTCTCGACCCGATGGCCCGGCCGCTCCTGCAGTGGGAGGCCGCCCACCCCATCCCGCCGCCGACCCTGGAGGAGGCGGACCAGGACCCCGCGCATCGCCCGGACGCCAAGGAGCTCGACGGGCTCATGAAGCTGAACCCGCCGCTCAGGGCCATGCACCCCTTCGGCGCCACCCTGGCCCAGGAGTGCGTGTCCCTGTTCATGTACGACGTGCGGACCCTGGCCCTCGAGACCCAGGCCCACGTGCCCGTCCTACGCCCGCTGGCTGGAGCAGGCCGACATGACCTCGGCCTACGCCCAGCACCGGCTGGCCCTCCAGACACTGCAGTCGCGCCAGCCCACCGAGCGCTGGATCCTCAAGACACCCAATCACCTGTGGCACCTCGAGGCCCTGCTGGCCACCTATCCCGACGCCAGGATCATCTGGACCCACCGCGACCCGGGACCGGTGGTCACCTCGCTGGCCAGTCTGGCCAATGCCGGTCAACGCCCGCTGACCAGTCGGGCGCGATCCCCGCCCCACCGCCGAGGAGTGGAAGCGCAAGTGCTCGTTCGCGCTGCGATCGGCTGTGGCCTTCGACGAGAAGGCTGGCGACGGCTGGTGCCAGCACCTCCACTACGACGCCCTGATGGCCGACCCGGTCGGCGCGGTCCGCGCGGCTCTACCGCACCTTCGGGGACGAGGTCAGCGACCTGCACGCCCGGCGTATGCAGGCCTTCCTCGAGCACCGACCGAAGGATGCCTTCGGTCGCCACCGCTACGACCCCGCCGACTTCGGCTGGACCTATGCCGGCCTGGCCGAGGAGTTCGAGGAGTACACCGACCGGTACCGGGTTGCCAGCGAGGCAAGCCGACTAGCGTCCCGGCAGCGGGGCCAGCGGGAGGGCCGGCAGCGAGGCCGGCAGTGCGGCTGCCCCGGCGGGCGCCATTTGGGGCTGCCCCCGATTGAGCCGTACCATCGAGGCATGTCCGAACGCTCAAGAAACCTTCCCCGCCGCTCGTGCATGTCCTCCCCCGGGTCGAACGAGCGCTTTCTGGCCAAGGCTCCGACCGTGCCGGCCGACATGAGCTTCCTCGACCTCGAGGATTCGGTCGCTCCATTGGAGAAGGAGGCGGCCCGGGCCAAGGTGGCCGACGCCATCAAGAACCTGGCCTGGGACGACCGTGTGCTCTGCGTCCGGATCAACGCCTGGGACACCGAATGGACCTACGGCGATGTCATCGAGGTGGTGTCCAACGCCGGCGAGCGGCTCGACGAGCTGATGCTGCCCAAGGTACAGACGGGCCGCCGAGGTGGTGGCCCTCGACCTGTTGTTGACCCAGGTGGAGAAGAATTGCGGGCTGCCGGTCGGCCACATCGGCATCGAGGCCCAGATCGAGACCACCGGGGGCCTGATCAACGTAGAGGAGATCTGCGCCGCCTCGCCCCGGCTGGAGACCATCATCTTCGGTCCCGCCGACTTCGCCGCGTCGATGGAGATGCCGGTGCTGACCGGCGGCGTGGCCATCCCCGAGTATCCCGGCGACCACTTCAACTATGTGTTCTCGAAGATCCTCATGGCCGGCCGGGCCAACGGCCTCCAGGTCATCGACGGCCCGTTCCTCAAGGTCCGGGAGCTCGACAGCCTCCGGGAGTTCTCCCAGCGCACCCGGGTGCTCGGCTACGACGGCAAGTGGGCCCTCACCCCGGACCAGGTCGGCGTGCTCAACGAGGTGTACTCGCCGACCCAGGAGCAGTTCGACAAGGCCTGGAGCATCCTCGACGCCTACCGCAAGGCCACCGAGGACGACCGGTCCGGGGCGGTCATGTTCGGCGACGAGATGATCGACGAGGCCTCCCGCAAGATGGCCACCAAGTTCGTGACCCGGGGCGAGCGGGCCGGCCTGACCCGATCGGCCGGCTGATCCCGGGCTCCGGCCGAGATGCCGGGACAGCGGAGTCCGGCTTCGGGCTCCTTCGGCTCCGAGAGGGACCTGGTCCGCCCAGACGGAAGTCCGGTTCGGCCAGACTGGCAAGTCCGGTTCAGAAGGTGAACTCGCGGTGCCATTCCTCCAGCACGGTGTAGTCGCCGTGCGACATCCACCGGGCTCAGCGTCGGTCGGTGGTACAAGGTGAGCTCCAGGTCCGAGGCTGTCCCGCTGACCACCAGGTCGCCGCCCTCCCGTGGTGCCTCATCCTGGGTGCGCCGTTCGACCTCGATCCGGTCCGGCTCCAGTGTGACCAGCCACTCCGAACCGACGTCCGGTGGAGCGCAGGGACAGTACCCGGCCCGATGCCCTGGCCGGAGTGGTCGCGGCCGGTGATCAGGATGTCGAGGACCTCGTCGATCCCGTCGGCGGCCAGCTCGGCCGGGATCGGGGTGCAGATGCCCCGGGCCGACTGCGCGTCGTAGCGGTGGACGGCCAGCTCGTGGGCGCAGCGTCGGGCCACGAACCCGGCCGTGTGGTCGGGATCGAACCAGGTCCACACCCGGGTGGCCGCCGGTACCGCCCTGAGCTCGTGACCAAATGCCGCTCGTTCGGCCAACCACCGGCCAGGTCCCCGCCCTCGGGAGGATCGGAAACGGCGCCTTCGGCCGGCCGGTCCCCTCGGAGAGGACGTGGCTCCAGAACCCGCAGAACTCGCCGACGTGGACGGCCAGGTCGCTGACTTCCAGCCCTCGCAGGTGGCACGGAGTCGTTCGGTGCCCCGCCTTCACCGCTAAGATCAGTGCGCCGCTTTCGATCTGGACGGCGTTGATGAGGGAGGCGTTGTCCATTGGCCCACCGTACCCGGCGCCTCAACCTCCCGAGGTTGCTCACCAATCGTCGGGCGATGACCTTGAGGGCGAGCGTCTCGTCGGCACCCTCGAAGATGGACAGCACCCGCGCGTCCACGAAGTAGCGGCTGACCGGGAACTCCTCCGCGTAGCCCATGCCCGCCGTGGATCTGGATCGCCTCGCGGGTGACCCATTCCGCCGCTCGGCAGACGTAGGCCTTGACCATCGACGCCTCGAGGCTGCCCTCGCCCTTGGCCATCAGGCGGGCCACCTCGTACGAGAACTGCCGTGTCGCACTGGATGATCACGGCCATCCGGGCCGAGCTTGGCCCGGGTCAGCTGGTAGTCGATGATCGGCGTGCCGAACACGACGCGGTTCCGCGCGTAGTCGAGCGCCGCCTCGTAGGCGGCCTGCATGACGCCGAGGGCCCGCGCCGCCGTCTGCAGCCGCCCGTTCTCGAAGCCCTGCATCTGCAGGTAGAACCCCCGGCCCAGTCCCTCGTCCCCGCCGACCAGGTTGGCGTCGGGCACGAACCAGTCCTCGAAGGCCACCTCGTAGGAGTGCATGCCGCGGTAGCCGAGGGTGTCGATGGGCCGACCCTCCATCCGCCCCGGCCCGCCGGGGCGACCCTCGGTCCCGGCGTCCTGGGTGAACAGGAACCCTTGCCCCTCGGCCTGGGGCTTCTCGACCAGGAACAGCGACAGGCCCCGGTGGGCCTTGCGCCCGGTCGGGATCGGTGCGCGCCAGCAGCATGAGCACGTCGGCCCGGGCGGCGAACGTGCACCAGGTCTTGACGCCGTTGATCAGCCAGCCGCCGTCGGTCGGGGTCGCGCGCGGTCGACCACGCCGGCCACGTCGGACCCGAAGTCGGGCTCGGTGACGGCGACCGCCGCCATGACCTCGGCCGATGGCCAGTTGGGGCAGCCAGCGCTGCTTCTGCTCGCTCGGTGCCGCCGTTGACGAGGGCGCGGGTCAGGATCTCGGGCCGGGTGATCAGCGAGCCGCCGACGCCCAGCGAGCCCCAGCGAGAGCTCCTCGGTGGCCACCACCATGCCCGAGGTAGTCGCTCTCGCCCCCGGTGGCGAAGCCCCCGTACTCCTCGGGGACCGACAGCCCGAAGCCGCCGATCTCGGCCAGCCCGAGATGATCTCCTCGGGGATGTCGGTGTTGGCGCCGGTGCATGTGCTCGGCGTGCGGGCGGATCTGCTCGTCGGCGAAACGGTGGAAGGTCTCGCGCACCAGCTCGAAGTCCTCGTCGAGGTGCGCGGTCGCCCTCGCCGGTCGGCGAGCGAGGCCAGAAAGGCCGGGTCCCGGAACGTGGCCACGAACGCATCGGCCGGCGCCATCCAGTCGGCGGCTCGACACCCCACTCCGCCACTCGCGACCCGATGGTCCGTGACGCCAGATCCGCCAGGGCGTCGGCGACGAAGGCGCAGGCGATGCGGGCCTCGGTGTCGCCGTGGGCGCCGTAGGCCAGGGCGGCGTCGGCGGTGCGGACGGCGGCGGCGGCATGGGCGAGGTCGTAGGCCACACCTGGCTTGGCTCGGGCCACCTGCGGCGGCGAGGGCCGAGGTGCCGGCGGCGACTGCGGATTGGCCAGATCGACGGCGTCGGTCGCAGCGGCCAGGTCAGGGTGGGGAGACGATCCGGGGTCACCGCCCAAGGTTATCGGCAGGGCAGGCGGCCCTTCCCGCCTGCACCGGGTGTCGCCCGCTCCCAAGCGGCGTGGCTATCACCGGGTCGGGGACTGGGCCACCACCGTGACCAGCGGCGGCAGCACGACCGGGTCGTCGCCCGGGTCAACCTCGGTCAGGAGCTTGAGGTAGTCGGCCACGGGGCCGGGCCCGGCTCCGGCCGGCGCCTCGGCCCACACGTCCACGGTGACCAACCCGGCGTCCCGTGCCAGCGAAGGGAGGAGGGCACCGATGTCCGGATGTCGTGCCGACGGCATGGAAAAGGGTTCGCCGTTGACGCGGCCGGCCGAGGTGATCGGCTCCTGGGCCACCACCCACCCGCCGGGACGAACCGCACCCGCCATACGGGCCAGCACCACCGAGGGCTCGACCACGTGGAGCAGGAGGAATCGACAGAAGGCCAAGTCGACGGGCTCAGGGAGCCGGAGGTCCTCACCGGCCTGGGTGATGGCCAAGACCTGGCTGTGGGCGGCGGCGGCCTCGGCGACCTCGTCGCGGGTCTGCGGGTCGCTGTCCACGGCATAGACCCTTCCGGCACGGCCGACGATCTCGGCCAGGGCAACGGTCACATCGCCCCCTCCGGCACCGACGTCCACGCAAGTCCAACCCGGACCGATTCCCAGCCGGTCCAGCGCGGTGGCCAGTGGGCGCCGGTAGACTTCGTCCCTCAGGCCCCGGAGCCCATGTCGACACGTTACCGGCGCCCGTGGCGGGCGACCCCGGCCCCACCACCGAGGCCATCGGGCGGGCCGGATCGAACCGTTCCCCTCGACAGCCCGCCGGGCTCGTGGCCCCGTCGGCCCCAGCGGGACGCGCCGTACCTCCGGCACCGAGCCCCAGGGCACCGAACCCCTGGCACCAAACCCCGCACCGAGCCCCTGGCACCGAATCCCAGGCCCCCGACCACGGGATCCTGGAATCTGCGCCGTGCGGAGCCGGTATCCTCACGTCTTGTGAGAGTGACCATGATGCTGTGTGACGCCGCCCAAGTTTCAGACGGCAAGCTTTATGTGCTGGGCGGCGGCTGGAGCATGACTGGTCCCGATCCGGTTCCGTCGGCCATCGCCCTCAAGATCGACGTGGGCTGGCACGAAGCCGAGTCACCCCACCATTGGGAGCTGTTCCTCGAGGACGCAGACGGTCGTCCGGTCCTGGTCGACACGCCCGAAGGGGAACATCCGGTCGAGGTGCGGGGAGAGTTCACGGTCGGAAGGCCACCGGGCATCCCCGAAGGCTCTCCGATCGACGTGGCCCTCGCCGTCAACCTGGGACCGCTGCCGCTGACGCCGGGTACCCGCTACACCTGGCGCATGGCCATCGACGGTGACTCGCACACCGACTGGGTGTTGGGATTCACCACTCGACCCACCTTGGTCCGTGACTGATCCGTGACCGCGCAAGAGTGACTGATCCGTGACCACCTACGAGCGGCCGTTCGGGCGCTACTTCGAGGAATTCGAGCCGGGTGACATCTATCGCCACTGGCCGGGAAAGACGATCACCGAAGCCGACGATCACCTGTTCTGCATGATCACCATGAATCACCATCCGTTGCACACCAATGCCTGGTACGCCGAGCACGAGACGGTGCAGGGGAAGAACGTCGTGGTGGGCAACCTGGTGTACTCGCTGGTGTTGGGGATGAGCGTGCCCGACGTGAGCGGCATGGCCATCGCCAATCTGGAGGTCGAGTCGCTGGTCCACCGTGCCCCAACTTTCCACGGCGACACCATCTACGCGGAGACCAAGGTGATCGACAAGGTCGAGTCGAAGTCCCGCGACGATCGGGGGGTGGTGACGGTCGAGACCAAAGGCTTCAACCAACGGGGCGAGGAGGTGTGCTTCTTCCGCCGGAAGGTCATGGTCTGGAAGAAATCCGCCGCCCCGCCTCGCCAGCGTCCCTACGGGGATGACGTCTGGAATTGACCAGTCCCGGCCGCTCCACGGACCGGACGGTGGCGACCCCTCCCCGCCGGTCGGCCCATGGCCTTCCTTTGGTTCCGATCCGCAGTGCGACTCAGGTGCGGGCCATCGGGCGGGCGATCCAGCTGTGGGGGACGGCACTCGGGTGTGGTTCGAGACGGCCTGAACTTCCGTGGCGTTCCACCCGGGACCCGTGGGCGGTGCTGGTCAGCGAGGTGATGACTCAGCAGACCCAGGTGGGGAGGGTGATCCCTGTGTTCCGGCGGTTCCTGGCCCGGTTCCCGACTGCCGATGCCTGCGCGTCGGCATCGCTGGGTGACCTGCTCCGGGCCTGGGAGGGCCTGGGATACAACCGCCGAGCCCGGAATCTGCACCGAGCCGCGTTGGCAATCGTCGCCGACCACGGCGGTCGGGTGCCCACCGGTCTGGAGGAGCTGCTCGCCCTACCCGGGGTGGGTGCCTACACGGCGCGTGCCGTCTTGGCGTTCGCCTTCGAGGTCGACGTCGGTGTGGTGGACACGAATGCTGGACGGGTCCTTTCCCGAGCCGTTGCCGGCCGACCGATCCGGGCCCCCGAGGCGCAGAGCTTGGTCGATTCGATGGTTCCGGCCGGCCGTGGGTGGCAGTTCGGCCAGGCCCTGCTCGATCTGGGGGCGTCGGTCTGCATTGCCGGAGCACCCCTCTGCCCCGAATGCCCGATCCGCCGCCGGTGCCGGTGGCGGGCCACGGGGCGCAGCGGTCCCGATCCGGCCCGGGGCTCGGCGGGCGTCTCGACGCCTCAGGGCGTCTTCGTCGGCTCCGACCGCCAAGGCCGTGGACGCCTCATCGACGAGTTGCGAAAGGGGGAGGTGGCACCGGACCGGGTGGCCGGGGCGACCGGATGGCCGCTCGACCCCGAGCGAGCGGACCGGATCGTCGCTGGGCTCATCGACGAGGGACTGGTGGCCAGCGACCGGTCCGGGGTGCTCCGCCTCCCCTGAGCGGCCTGCTGGCCTGTCGTCCCGGGCTGGGCCCGTGGAGCACACGTCTGACACGACTCAAGCCCCTGACCCGGTGGAGCAGCTAGGAGGTGACGAAGCGGAGGATGTGGTCGTTGACTTGGTCAGGTCGCTCCACATGCAGGAAATGGCCTGCGCCTTCGACGACGACCATCTCCGAGCCGGGGGCCAGAAAGTCGGTGACCGGCCCGATGGTGTCGAGGCCCATGCACCCGTCATCGGCTCCATGCAGGTACAGGGCGGGCTGGGGAGCCACCATCCCGCTTGCCTTCTGGGCGGCGGCGGCTTCGGGGTCGTCAGGAGGCCCGGAGAACATGGCCCGGTAGTAGCCGATGGCCGCCCCCAGGCTCTCCGGCGATGCCAGTGCCTCCTTCACCCGGGCGGCGTCCCACGATCCGTCGAAGCCCGGCGACCAGTCGGCCCACAGGCGGTCGACGAAGGCGAGATCGTTGAGGGAAACGGCATACTCGGCCAGCTGGGTCTGGAAGAAGAAGACGTACCAGCTGCGGCGCAGTTGGTCGAAGGTGAGGAAACCATCGGCCATGGATGCTTGGGGAGCGACCGTGGCCGTAACCACTTTGCGCCATCGGTCGGGCTGGAACGCGGCCGCACCATAGGTGGCGAAGGCTCCCCAGTCGTGGCCGATGATGACCGCGTCCCCCGTGCCACCCAGGGCGCGGTGGAGCTCACACGCGTCCAGTGCCAGCGTGCCCGTGTCGTAGTGACCATCCGCCGGGACTGGCGTGGGGGCGTATCCCCGCAGGAAGGGCGCTACGGCGTGGAACCCGGCGTCGGCCAGGCGAGGCAGGAGGTGGCGCCAGGTATGGGCGGTGTCAGGGAATCCATGAAGGCACAACGCCAGTGGGCCGTCGCTCGGTCCATCGCTCAGATAGGCGAAGTCAATCCCGTTGGCGCTGACCGTCTCGTGGTCCATGGATCGGAGGGTAGCTCCGGGGCTGGGCCGCTGTCCGAGTAGCCTGCACCTTCGGTGAGAATCACCTACTTCGGAGTCCGGGGCTCGTGCCCATGCTCGTCAGATCAGCATCGCCGTTACGGGGGGAATACGTCCTGCGTTCTGGTAGAGGTGGTCGGGCGAGCCTCCTCTGATCCTCGATCTGGGGACCGGGCTGCGCGCCCTCGGCGACTATCTCCAGCCTCCGCTGAAGGCGTCCGGCGTCCCGCTGCACGCCACCGCGCTCTTGACCCACCTCCACTACGACCACGTGTTGGGTCTCCCCTTCTTCGCACCGATGCGCGACCCCGGCGCCGTCCTCGACGTCTTCGGACCCTCCCAGGAGGGCGCGTCGCTCCACGATGTCCTGGCCGGGATGGTCAAGCCTCCGTTCTTCCCCGTCCACATGGCGGACTTCCGCGGTGAATTGCGCTTTCACGACCTCGAGGGCTCCGCCGACTTCGCCCTGGGATCGATCCAGGTCAAGGCCAGGGCGATCCCGCATATCGGCCATACCCTGGGCTACCGGCTCGAGGCCGATGGTCGGTCCGTCGTCTATATCTCCGACCATCAGGCGCCGGTGGACCGGCGCACGGTGGACAAGGAGGTCCTCGATCTCACCGACGGCGCTGACCTGATCATCCACGACGCCCAGTACACGGACGAGGAGTTCATGACTCTTTCCGATTGGGGCCACTCGACCGCCGCTGTATGCAGTTCTGGTGGCTCGCCAGTCAGGAGCACGGCGGCTCAGTCTGTTCCATCACGACCCATCCCATACCGACAAGGAGATCGACAGGATGCTCAGCCACGCCCGGCGGCTGGCGTCCAGGCAGACACTCGAGGTGAGTGCCGCTTCGGAGGGGGCATCGGTGGACCTGGGGAAGGCATGACCATGACCTTCGACCTCGCCCAGTTCAAGGACGCCATGAGCCGGTTCACCACCGGTGTGACCATCGTTGCGGGTATGGAGGATGGCCAGCCGGTGGGCTTCACCTGCCAGAGTTTCGTGTCGCTCTCCATCGAGCCTCCCTTCGTTGCAGTGGCCCCGGCCCGCACGTCCACCAGCTGGCCTCGGATCGCCCGGGCGGGAGCTTCTGCGTCAACGTGCTCGGCGATCACCAAAAGAAGCTGTGCCGGGGCTTTGCCGTGTCTGGAGGCGACAAGTTCGTCGGGGTGGACTGGCATCCGGCGCCGGTGAGCGGCGCTCCGGTCATCGAGGGCAGTCTTGCGTGGGTCGACTGCCGTGTGGAGCCGTGCACGATGCCGGGGATCACGAGCTGATCATCGGGAAGGTGCTCGACCTCGGCATCGGCGAGGGGTCCCCCCTTCTGTTCTTCAGGAGCAACTTCGCTACTGTTGCCCCGCGCACTCACGACGAGGATGGGGAGTAGTACGTGCCAGACATCAAAGAGTCGGGGATCATCGCCGACGTCATCGTGGTCGAACCGAACGCCCATGGCGATGAACGGGGTCGATTCGTCGAGACCTATCGACGGAGCTGGTTCCCGCTGGGCCGGGAGATGACCCAGGCCAACCGGTCTGAGAAGCAGGCCGGCGCCATCGTCGGTCTTCACTATCACTTGCACCAGGCCGACTATTGGTACGTGCTTCGTGGCACCGCCCGTGTGGTCCTCCACGATCTTCGACAAGGGTCGCCGACTGACGGCGCCACTCTCACCCTCGACCTCGACGGGGACCACGACCGCGGCCTGTTCATCCCGCCCGGTGTGGCCCACGGCTTTGCCTCGCTCACCGATATCACGCTTTGGTACCTGGTGGACGGGTACTACAACCCGAACGACGAGCTGGGAGTGGCGTGGAACGATCCGGCCATCGGAGCGGACTGGGGCCTGAGCGACCCCGTGTTGTCGGCGCGGGACCAGGCGAATCCGATGCGGTCGGAGATCCATCCCGGCGTGCAGCCGCGGACGGGCCTCAGGACCTGATAGGCCTTCACCCTCGGCAGACTCCTGCCTGACCCGCGGGCACCTGTCCGGCCTGCGGGCGCCTGTCCGGCCTGCGGGCGCCTGTCCGGCCTGCGGCGCCTGCCCCACCTGCGGCGCCTGCCCCACCTGCGACGCCTGCCCCACCTGCGACGCCTACCCACCTGCGTCAACCGCCCCCCAGTCCGGACTCTCGATCTGCCCAACTGACACCGAACTGACCCGGGGAGACCCCCAATGAGTAGGGGGGCAGCCGTCGCAAATGGCCGAATCCGCCCTCGCGATCCGGTCGCCTGCCTCTTCGGGTTGAATGGTCTGGATGTGGATCGTGTTGGCCGCAGTCGTACTGGTCGCCGTCGGGGCCTTTGTCGTCACCGTCTTCCGGCGACCCCGGGCCGACGATCTCAATTCGGTCCGGAGCTATCACACGGCACTGGGCACCCTCGAACACATCTCCGAACGGACAATCCAGCCACCCGGCAGTGTCGTCGGTCCGGCCGATCAACCAAGCGATTCCCAATCCGCCCCCCGGTTCTACAGCCGCCAACGAGCGGAGGGCCTCGCCGATCGCTCCGGAGACGGCGAGCACGGTGCAGACGCCGACCGTGCAGCCGTGTCGCCTGGGAGCCAATCGGTGCCGCGTACCTCGGCGAGGGTAGGTGAGGAGCTCACCCGCTCCGAGACTCCTCTGGTCTTCGATGACTCCCGGCCTCGGGACGGCTACCACCGGGTGACATCCGGGGACGGCGCTGCCTTCACTCGCCCGGACCGGGTGCAGAGGCATGCGCTCGACTCGATGAACCATCGCCCCCGGCGATGGGCATCGGTGACCGTCGTCATTGTCGCCCTGGTGGTGTTCGGGGCGTTGGCTTATGTCGGGAGCCGCCGCTCGCACAACCCGAGTCCTGCCCGCTCGGTCAGGTCGACGTCATCGACCACCACTCACAACGGGACGTCCACATCGTCAACCACCTCAGGGTCACCCCACCCGGGACATACAGCGACGAAGCCGAAGGGGAAGACCAAGACGACCTCCACCACGCCCACCCAGGTGATTGCCATCTCGTCGACCCCCGGCACCGCCATCTACCCGGTGGCCTCCAGCTCGTACCGCCTGATGATTTCAGCCAGCGGACCGTGCTGGGTTGCCGCCACCACCGCCTCGACCGGCTCCACGCTCTGGACCGGAACGCTCCAGGCCGGGGCGGTCCAGCCCATTCAGGCCACCGGCACTGTCAAGGTCGAGTTGGGCAGCACCTCGGCGTCAGTGACACTCAACAACGTGCCCGTCGTCTTCCCCACACCGATGCGCTCCCCGTTCGAAGCCACGTTCGAGCCGACCACCGCGACCGGGTCGGCCGGCGGTGCAACGGCGACGACCGCCCCCGCATCCGGCACTTCGACTCCGGCAGGCTGACGGCCAGACCGCTGTCGGATCCATCGGCGTTGGTGCGGCCCGCCGGCGCTCCTGCGCTCCTGCGTCCCCGTCGCCTATGACGAAGCCGGGGTCTCTGCCGGGCCTACGGCGTCGAGGATGAAGGCATAGACCAGTGCTTCGTCCTTCCATGCGTCGTAGCGTCCTGATGGGCCTCCGTGGCCGGCCCCGAGCTCGGTCTTCAACAGCACCTTGTTCTCCGGGTTGGACGCCCTGAGTTTTGCCACCCATTTGGCCGGTTCCCAGAAGCCGACCCGCGGGTCGGACAGCCCGCCCGTCGCCAAGATGTCCGGGTAGCGAACGGCGGTGCCGTCGGCATCCTGCGAGCGAACATTGTCGTACGGGGAGTAGGACTTCATCACCGAGTAGATCTCGGGGTCCTCGACCGGGTTGCCCCATTCGTCCCACTCCGTCACGGTGAGCGGGAGGCTCTCGTCCATGATGGTGGTAAGGCAGTCGACGAATGGGACCTCGGCCACGATGGCACGGAACAACTCGGGAGCCAGGTTGGCCACCGCACCCATCAAGAGCCCGCCCGCGCTTCCCCTCGCGCCACCAACTTGTCCGGCGAGGTCCATCCCTCTTCCACCATCGTCCGGGCACACGCCACGAAGTCGGTGAAGGTGTTCGGTTTGGCAGCGAATTTGCCCTGCTCGTACCAGGCCCGGCCCATCTCGCCGCCGCCCCGGATGTGAGCGATGGCGAAGACGAAGCCCCTGTCGAGGAGACTGAGCCGAAGTGACGAGAAGGTCGGGTCGATAGAGGCCTCGTAGGACCCGTAGCCATAGAGGAGACACGGCGAGGGCGAAGAGCCCTTGGGGCCTGCCACCAGGTCGGGTCGGTAGACCACCGAGATCGGAACTTCGGTGCCGTCGGCGGCATGTGACCAGCGGCGCTCTGTCCGGTAGCGGTCCGTCTCGAACCCACCCAGCACGGGCTGCCGTTTCCGCAACACGTTCTCACCCGAGCCGAGGTCCAGGTCGTAGACGGAGCGGGGGGTCGTCAGGGACGTGTACTCGTAGCGGAGGGTGGACGAGTCGTACTCGGGGTTGGCCCCTCCCCACACGGTGGAGGGGGAATCGGGTTGCTCCACTCGGGTGGATGTCACCGGTGGCCTGGTCGACCACCCGTATCCGGGTCTCGCCGGCCTCGCGCTCGTAGACCACCAGGTGCCCGGCGAACGGGTCGACGTTGTCGAGCCTGACCCCGGTCCTCGCCGGGATCACCTCGGCCCAGTGGGAGCGGTCGGGCGATCGGTCAGGAGCTTCCATCAACCGGAAGTCCTCGGCGCCATCGTTGGTCACGATGAGGAACCGGCTGTCTCGGCCCCGGATCGGGTCGCCACGGTCGTGGTCGACGCTGTACTCGACTCCCTGGCGTCGCGGCTCGATGATCGAGAACTCCCCGAGGGGCTGGTCCGCTTGGAGCGCACGGACTTCGGAGGTCACCTTGGAGGCCACGCCCACCAGGACGTAGCGGTCGTCCTTGGTCCGGCCCACACCGAGATAGAAGCGGTCGTCGGGTTCCTCGTAGATCAACAGGTCGGAGGCCGGGTCGGTCCCGACCCGGTGGCGCCACAGTTGATAGGGCCGCATTGCATCGTCGACTCGTACGTAAAAGACAGTGGCGTTGTCATTGGCCCACGCGGCTCCGTAGGAGGTGTCCACCAGCGACTCTGGCGCCTCGGTACCCGAATCCAGGTCGGCGAAGCGCATCGTGTACCGCTCCCCGCCCGTGGTGTCGGTCGAGTAGAGCATCCAGCCGTGGTTCGGGCTGATCTCGAGGTTCCCGACGGCGAAGTAGTCGTGCCCCTCGGCGAGGAGGTTCTCGTCCAACAGGACCACCTCCCCGTACGGACCGTCCGGAACGCCATCGTGGGCGAACCCGGATCCTGGTCCTCCCGCACCCTCGACCTTGGCGGGACCTCCAAGTGGAGCAGCCGTGTCACCTTCGATGAACGGCCGTCGGCAGTGGATGCCGTAGCTGCTTCCCTCCACGGTGCGGCTGTAGTACAGCCAGGGGCCCTTGCGGACCGGCACGGACAGGTCGGTCTCCTCGATGCGGGCGACAATCTCCTCGAACAGGGCGGCCTGGAGTCCCCTGACCGGAGCCATGACCGCCTCGGTGTAGGCGTTTTCTGCTCTGAGGTGGTCGATCACCGCGGGGTTGTCCTTGTCCCGGAGCCAGAACCAGTCGTCGACACGGACGTCGCCGTGGGCCTCGAGCTCGACCGGATGTCGTTCGGCGACCGGAGGTTCGAGGGCCGTGGGCAGGGGCTCAATGGTCGAACGGTCGGGCATCCGACCAGGATGACACGTCTTTCTGGCCGAAGCGCCTTCACCTCGTTCCGCTTCGCCCCCTAGGTTGTTACTATCTGTATAGGAGAAATCAGTCCACCGGACGACATCTCAGGAGCCGAATGACCACCACCGATCTCGATCTCGGAAAATACAAGCTTGGGTGGTCCGACCTAGAGGACTACGTCTTCAAGCCCAAGAAGGGGCTGAACGAGTCGATCGTCCGCGAAATGTCGACGATGAAGAAAGAGCCCGAGTGGATGCGGGACTTCCGCCTGCGCGCCCTTCAGCGGTTCGAGAAGCGCCCGATGGCCGAGTGGTTCGCCGTCAATATGCCCGACCTCGATTTCGACGACATCTTCTATTACATCAAGCCGACTTCCGGGCAGGTGGAGGACTGGAACGACCTCCCCGACGCCATCAAGAACACCTACGAGAAGCTGGGCATCCCCGAGGCCGAGCGCAAGTACCTGGCCGGCGTCACCGCCCAGTACGAGTCGGAAGTCGTCTTCCACCGCAATCGCGAGGACCTCGAGGCCTTGGGCATCATCTTCTGCGACATGGACACCGCGGTGCGGGAGTACCCCGACCTGGTTCGCAAGTACTTCGGGAAGATCATCCCGCCCAACGACAACAAGTTCGCCGCTCTCAACTCGGCCGTGTGGTCCGGTGGGTCGTTCATCTACGTCCCCCCCAATGTGATCGTCGACCAGCCGCTGCAGGCCTACTTCCGGATCAACGCCGAGAACATGGGTCAGTTCGAGCGAACCCTGATCATTGCTGACGTCGGCTCCCAGGTGCACTACATCGAGGGCTGTTCTGCCCCGGTGTACACCAGTGACTCGCTGCACTCGGCGGTGGTGGAGTTGGTGGCGCTCGAGGGCTCACGGATTACCTACACCACCATCCAGAACTGGTCCAACAACGTCTACAACCTGGTGACCAAGCGAGCGCGGGCCGAAGCCGAAGCTCACGTGGAGTGGATCGACGGAAACATCGGCTCACGGCTGACCATGAAGTACCCGTCGGTCTACCTGATGGGCCCGAAGGCATCGGGTGAAGTGCTCTCGGTGGCTTATGCCGGGGCTGGCCAGCACCAGGATGCGGGGGCCAAGATGATCCACTCGGCTCCGGAGACCACGTCGACGATCATTTCCAAGTCGATCTCCAAGGATGCCGGCATCACGACCTACCGGGGCAAGGTCCATGTGGATGAAGGGGCCAAGCACGCCAAGAGCTTCGTCCGTTGTGACGCATTGCTCCTTGACGACACGTCGGTGTCGGAGACCAAGCCCTATATGGAGGTCGCCGAACGTGACGCTCGGATCGGCCACGAGGCCACAGTGTCCAAGGTCGGGGACGACCAGCTGTTCTACCTGATGAGTCGAGGGCTCTCGGAGACGCAGGCCATGGGCATGATCGTCAATGGGTTCATCGAGCCGATCACCCGCACGCTCCCGATGGAGTACGCCGTCGAGTGGAGCCGGTTGATCGAGTTGCAGATGGAAGGCTCCGTGGGCTGATCGGGCCGGACCTGGTCGGCTGATCAGCCGGACCTGGTCGAGCTCGTCCGATGGATGACGGAGTGGGCGGGCAGCAAATGGGCGATCAGAAGGGCAGAATGTACCCATGGCGATGAGGGAAGAGTGCAAGCACTTTCAGAGCCGGACCTACGATTCGGGAGAGGTGGCCAGATTCTGCATCCTCGATCTGGCTCCCGAGGCCCCGTGGAAGTGCCCGGACGACTGTGCCTCCTATGCGCCGCGTCTGGCTGACGTCGGTTGGTCCCACGGTTCGCTGGTCGAGCCGAGACTCGAGTCAATGCCCGATGTGCCAGGCGAGGAGGCGGCCAAGCTGCTCACCCAGGCGGAGGACATCATCAACGCCGTCGGGCCCGGGGTTCTGGCCGATGTGCGCAAGGATGACGAGCGCGAGGAGCGGAAGGGCCAGCGCTGGTGGCGCCGTAGGCGGTGAACGGGATGGAGCGCCGGCAGCCCCGGTGCGCCGTCACGTGCCGGTGAAGACGCCGGGTCGCTTCTCCATGAAGGCAGTCATCGCTTCAGCGAGGTCGTCGGAGGCCAGGAACCCCGCGTTCCATGCGGCGACGAACTCCAGCCCTTCGGCCACCGGGCGACCCTCGCCGGCGGTGAGCACCGCCTTGGTGCCCTGTACGGCCAGTGGTGAATTGGCGGCGATCTCGGCAGCCATCGCCCTGGCTTCGTTGAGGACGGCCTCGGAGTCCGCGCTGACATGGTTGACCAGGCCGATCGATGCCGCCCGCGCCGCGGTGATGTCCTTGCCGGTATAGGCCAGCTCAGCCAGATGGCCCTTCCCCACGATGGAGGGCAGGCGTTGCAGGCTCCCCAGATCGGCCACGATGGCCACCTTGGTCTCTCGGACCGAGAAGAGGGCGTCGGCACTGGCCAAGCGGATGTCACACGCCACTGCCACGTCCACCCCACCCCCGATGCAGTAGCCGTGGATGGCGGCGATCACCGGCAGCGGGCACTCGGCAACCGAGGTCACCGATGCCTGGAGCCGGAGGATCTCGGCTCGGGCCGAGCGGGCTCGGGCAGCCATCGAGAGCGGAGCGCCGTTGCCCGAGTCTGGCCGGCCCGGTCAGCCCCGACATGGCGACCAGATCCAGCCCCACCGAGAAGTGGGGTCCCCTGGCCGCAACGACGACGGCACGTATTTCGGGGTCTGCGCCGAGAGCGGCCATCGCCCGCGGGAGATCGGACCAGAATGCCGGTCCCATCGCATTCCGTTTCTCCGGGCGGTCGAGCCACAGCGTTGCCACATGCCCGTCGACTTCGATGGCAAGGACCTCGGAGGAGAAGGAATCGATGGCTGGAGCTGGTGACGGCGTCATGCTCTGAGCGTAGGCGGCACCGGGTCGGGTCGCCTGCGGCTGGCCGGCCCCGAAGGGCTCCGCCGGTGGTCGATCATGACGATCGGGGACGGTAGCGGTGAGGTCGGCCCGCCAAGACGGGCCGGTAGTATGGATGCGAGGCTCGTCGGTTCGGGCCTCCTTGCGCGAGAGGCTTCTGTTCTGTCCACCTTCACCCCTGAATCTGCCGCAGCCCTCCCCGGGCTTCCCTGGCTGCAGCAAAGGCGGTCGGCCGCCGCCGAAGCGTTCGCCTCCTGCCCTCTGCCGCGTGAGAAGGACGAGGTATGGCGTTACAGCCGGATCGATCAACTCGATCTCGAGCGGTACCGGCCCGCAGGGCGTCGCGCCCAGCGTGTCGTCGATAGACCCAGGACTGTCGTCCTCCGACCGTGTCCACTCGCTGTTGACCAGCCTCGGGGACCGCTCGGGCCTGATGGTGACCATCAATGGCGTTCTCGCCACCGTGGCTTCGTCAGTCGACGATGACCTCCTGAGGCTCGGCCGTGTCACCGAGCACGAGGAGGCCGAGTCCCTCCTCGGATCCGTGGTGTCCGACCCACGGGAGTTCCTGTTGTTGAACGATGCCTTCAGCATCGACCCCCTGGTGATCGACATCGGACCGGGGGCAGCTGTCGACGACCCCATCGTCGTCGCCCACGTGGTCAGTGGCGCCGGTGGCCGACGCGGTGTTCCCTCGGACCGTCATCCGGGCGGGAGTCGGGTCACGAGCCGCCGTCATCGAGATCGTCGTCGACATCGACACCGGTTTGTTGGCTGATCTGCCGTTCGCTGGGCGGTTGGCAGGTGCCGGCGGACCTGGCGGGGGAGGGCCCGACCGGCTGGTGGTGCCGGTCACCGAGCTTCAAGTGGCCGACGAGGCCTCGCTGGCCTACGTCAGTGTGCAGTCCCTTGGCACTGACACCTGGCAGCTGGCCCATCAAGCCAGCACGATCGGAGCCGATGCGACACTGCGGAGCTTCGCGGTGGCCCTCGGCGGCAGCTATGCCCGGCTTCGGACGGACTCGGCGCTGCAGGGAAGTTCGGGCACCAGCCTCTTGCGGGCGGCCTTCATCGGACGGGATGACCAGATGCTCGACTTCCGCACCCTCCAAGATCATCTCGCTCCCCGGACGACCAGTGACCTCCTCTTCATGGGCGCGGTGGCCGACCGGTCGCACTCGGTCTACAGCGGACTCATCCGTGTGCATCGGGGAGCAGTCAAGTCGGATGCCATGCAGACCAACCACAACCTGGTCCTGGACGAGGGTGCTCACGCCGATTCGGTCCCCAACCTCGACATCGAAGAGAACGACGTCAAATGCAGCCACGGGTCGACGGTCGGGCCGGTGGACGAGGATCAGCGCTACTACCTGGAGTCGCGGGGAGTGGAGCCCGACGTGGCCGAGCGACTGATCGTGGCCGGGTTCTTCGAGAACATCGCTGACCAGGTGCCCATCGCCGGCACTCGCTCGATGATCGGGCGGGCCCTGGCCGATCGGAGCGGAGTACGCGATGCCTGACGCAGCCAGGAAGGAATTGGATCAGCCCGAGGCCGTCCGGCTCTGTGGCCGCGACGAGCTCGCCTCGGGCGAAGCCAGGCGATTCGACGTGGCCGGGTTGCGAGTGGCGTTGGTCCGCATCGAGGACGACTTCTACGCCGTCGGCGATCGATGCAGTCACGAGGACTTCTCGCTGGCTGACGGCGAGGTCTGGGCCGGCGAATGCGAGATCGAATGTGCCAAGCACGGGTCGACCTTCGACCTTCGTACCGGTGAGCCCTGCTCGCTCCCGGCTACTCGTCCTGTTCCGGTGTACGAGGTGGTCCTCGAGGGGGACGACGTGTCGTTGGTGGTGCCATGAGTACGGGAGAGTTGGTCATCGACGGGCTCCGGGCCGGTGTCCCCGGCCGCGAGATCCTCCGTGGGATCAGCCTCACCGTACGAAGCGGAGAGGTCCACGCCGTGATGGGGCCGAACGGGTCGGGTAAGAGCACGCTTGCCCATGTCCTGATGGGAAGGCCGGGCTACGAGATCATGGACGGGTCGGTGACGCTCGATGGCATCGACCTCTTGGCCCTGCCCACGTGGCAGCGCGCTCGAGCCGGTCTGTTTCTCGGCATGCAACACCCGATCGAAGTGCCCGGAGTCTCGCTGGTCACGTCGTTGACGGCGGCCCGGCCGAGCATTCCCGCCGATGAGATCGGCGCCAACGGTTTCGACATCGCCGACCGCCTGCGCTCCGAGGCCGGTCGCATCGGGTTCAACGAGCGATTTCTGGATCGCCCGCTCAATGTCGATCTCTCGGGTGGAGAGCGCAAACGAAACGAGACTCTCCAGTTGGGAGTTCTCCGCCCCCGTTTCGCCGTTCTCGACGAGATCGATTCCGGGCTCGACGTGGACGCCTTGGGCGCCGTAGGAAGGCGGGTACAGGAAGCAACCGAGGAATGGGGGCTTGGCGTCCTGGCCATCACCCACTTCCGGCGCTTGCTCGATGTGCTGCACCCCGATGTGGTGCACGTGCTGTCGGACGGTCGGGTCGTGGCTACGGGCGAGAGTGACCTGGCCGAAATCGTCGACCGGACCGGCTATGCCGCTTACAGCTGAGGAGTCCTAGCAGGTTCGCCGGGCGCGCGCGACCCGACGGAGCGCCCATCGACATCGCCTGGGCTACACCAAGACTCTGCCTGCGATTGGTAGCGTCTCTGCCCATGGCCCGCCGAGATCGCCGACGGGGTGGAGCCCACAGTGCACCTCGTAAAGGCAGGGGTTCGTCACCGCCCCGTTCGACCGGTCCCGACGCCACTTATGCCGGTGACGACGAATCCCAATTGGACAGAGGCGCGACGGTCGACCCCTCGCCTCAACCTGCGTCACCCCCGCCTTGGTCCTTCCCCTCGCCGGCGTCACCCGATGCGCCACCACCCGGTCCGTCACCACCCGATCCGCCAGCGTCGAAGTCGGCACCATCGGATCAATCGCCCGGCCCAGCGACGACGAGGAGCGATGTTTCGGCGCCGGGGGGCGCCGCTGGGAGGGCCGGGGGTGTCCTGTCGGCCACCGACATTCTGGCGACCGACTTCTCGACCGCTGATCTCGGATCCACCCTGAGTCGTAAGGAGCGAAGAGCCTCGAGGCGATCCAGTTCCAAACGCCCGGACAAGGGCGACGGCAAGGGGGGCGGTAATGGCAACGGCGGCGATGGCAACGGCGGCGGCAATGGCAACGGCGGCGGTGACAACGACAACAACGACAACGGGGAGAGAAGAAAGAAAGGCAAGAAGAAGGGCAAGCGAAAGCGCAGCTGGCTGGATCGGTTTCTGCTCGCAGGAGTCGTGGTGGTCGCCTTGGCCTTGGTGGCGGTGGGGTCAGGGTACGCCTATCTCCAATACCGATTCGACCAGGTCGCCAAGGTGGCAGTGAAGCACCTGACCAAGGCCCCGGTAGGTCAGCCGTTCAATGTCCTACTCATCGGCTCTGACTCTCGTGCCAATGTGAGCTCCTCAGATCAGTCCCATTTCGGAAACGCGTCAACTGCTGGGGGCCAGCGGAGCGACGTGGTGAAGATCGTCCACATCATTCCGGCCACCGGTCAGGTCAGCGTGCTCTCCATACCGAGGGACACGGTGGTGTCAGTGGCCGGTGATACCAGCCAGATCGGCAAGTACAACCGGATCAATGCCACGTACAACATCGGTCCGGACCAACTGAGTACAGACCATCGAGGTCAACTTCGGGATTCCCATCGAGCACGTCGTGCAGATCAATTTCGAGGGATTCCGGGGAGCCGTCGACGCCATTGGAGGAATCAATCTCAACTTCCCATACCCGGCCATGGACACCTACACCGGTCTCAACATCCAGCAGACCGGGTGCCAACATGTCAACGGCGGGTACTCCCTGGCTGTGGCCCGCAGCCGGCACTACGAGTACAAGAAGAACGGCTACTGGCAGTACGACGGGACCAGCGACTACGGCCGGATCCAGCGCCAGAACGCCTTCCTCAAGGCGGTTATCAACCAGGCCGAGACCAAGTACAACCCCCTCACCCTGAACGCCTTCATCGGATCGGTCGTGCAAGGGGTCACCATTGACTCGACCTTCTCCGTGAGTGACCTGATCTCGTTGGCTCGCCAGTTCCACACCTTTGCCTCGCAGTCGCTTGCCACCGCCACCCTGCCCACTTACTCCTCCAATTCATCTGAGTTCGGCTACCTGGGCTCTGTCCTCTACGTGCAGCAACCTCAGGCCGAACAGGTGATCTCCCAGTTCCTTGGAGATGTTCCGGAGACGGCGCCCACCCCTCCGCCTGGGCCCTATGGCGTGGTGCCGACGACGACCACCACGATTCCGTCGCCGACGGCCAATCCCAGTCACGGATCAACCCCCAGCACATCGACCTCCACGAGTACGACGACCACCATAGAAACCGACTTCGACCCCACGCCCTGTTGAATCGGCCCCTACGATCGAGGGCCCTCCGTCTGGTCGAAGAGGCAGGCCTGACGTCGGCCTCTGGTTCGACGTCGAGAGGGGAACCCCGGCAATGGAAGGGCAGAATCCACCCCAACCTGACGGGTGAGGCTCAGGCGGCCGGTTCGCTTTCGGTCGCGTCGAGACCCTGAGCCAGCGTGTTCCAACTCAGCGTGGCGCACTTGATCCGGACGGGAAATTTCACGACGCCCTGAAGTGCGGCCAGCTCTCCCAAGGCATCGATGTCGATGGCCTCGGGCTCGATCGACTCCAATTCCGACGCCCCGTCCGCGGCGGATCCACCGTTGGGTGAAGGGAGAGTGGACTCGTGGATGGACATCATGCCTTTGAACGTGCGGATCAGATCGCGGACCTCGGCCACCGGCTTCCCCTTCACGGCGGCTGACATCAGTGACGCGGAAGACTGGCTGATCGAGCAGCCGGTTCCAGCGATCTTGATATCGGACACCATGGCGTCCTTCACCTCGAGGGTCACGACGATCTCGTCTCCGCACAGCGGGTTGAATCCCTCGGCTCGTTGGGCCGGTGGGGATTCCAGCTCGCCCCGGTTGCGGGGAGACCGGTAGTGGTCGAGGATGATCTCGCGGTAAAGATCTTCGAGCCCGGGCATCAGAGCGAACCTCCCCTCGCTGGCCTGGAGCCACCAAATGGGGCGATGATCGACGACGGTTCCGCCACCGGTCCACGCCTGCCTCCGGGCCGGCCGGGTACACGAGAGCGATCCACCCGATCAGAGTACCGTCCAGCGCTCATCCGAAGAACGCTCCGGCCTCTGCCAAGGCATCTGCGAGGGCGTCGACGTCGGATTCGTCGTTGTAGAGGGCGATGGACGCACGGGCGGTGGCGTTGACGCCCAAGCGGCGCATGAGCGGTTTGGCGCAGTGATGGCCGGCTCTCACGCATACCCCGTACTCGTCGAGAATCTGGGAGATGTCGTGAGGGTGCAGATCGTGGTAGGCGAAGGAAAGCACTCCACCCCTGGCGGATGGGTCAGGAGGGCCGAAGATCCGGATGTCGTCGCCGAACCGATCGTTGAGGCTGGCCATGGCGTAGGTGGTCAGGGCGATCTCGTGGGAGCGGATCGCTTCCATCCCAACGGCCCGAAGGTAGTCGACCGCAGCGCCAAGGCCAATCGCCTCGGTGATCGGTGGGGTACCGGCCTCGAACCGCCAGGGGACGTCGTTGGGGGTGAATCCGTCCTTGCGGACATCGAGGATCATCTCGCCGCCACCGAGGAAGGGAGGAAGCTCAGACAGCAGGTCGTCCCGGCCCCACAACACGCCGATTCCGGTGGGGCCGAGCATCTTGTGGGCGCTGAAGGCGAGAAAGTCGACGCCTAGTGATCCGACGTCGGTCGGCAGATGCGGCACCGACTGGGCGCCATCGGCGACCACCACCGCCCCCGCGGCGTGGGCGGCTTCAGCGATCTCAGCAACGGGATTGAGGGTGCCGAGGACGTTGGACATGCAGGTGACCCCCACCAACTTGGCGCCATCCAAGAGTTCTTCGAGGCCATCGAGTACCAGTCCGCCATCTTCGTCCACAGGGATCCACCGAATCGTCAGCCCGCGCTCGGCAGCAAGGATGTGCCAGGGGACGATGTTGGCGTGGTGCTCCATCTCGGTGAGCACGATGGTGTCGCCCGGGTGGAGGTGGGTGCGTCCCCAGGTGTGGGCCACCAGATTGAGGCCCTCCGTTGCGTTCTTCGTGAAGACGATCTCTCGCGAGGGACTGGGGGCTCCGATGAACCGCCCGACATTGTGACGGGCCGCCTCGAATCGCCGAGTGGCCTCCTCAGCGATCGAGTACACCCCACGATGCACATTGGCGTGGGTCGTCTCGTCGTACTCGCGCATAGCATCGAGCACTTGGTGCGGTCGTTGCGACGAGGCCGCCGAGTCAAGGTAGGTAATGGGGTGCCCATGCACCTCAACGGACAGCAAGGGGAAGTCCTTGCGAAGCGAGGCGACATCCACCGGGGCAGTCTCGGTCAGCTCTGCCATGCGTCGTACCCCTCAGTCTCCAGCTTCTTCGCCAGCTCCGGTCCGCCCTCAGACACGATGACTCCGCCGACGAGCAAGTGGACCCGATCAGCGGCCAACTCGTCGAGCATGCGCTGATAGTGGGTGATCACCAGGACACCCAGAGCGGGCCGAGCCTCTCGGACCGTATGGACTCCACGAGCCACGGTACGCAGCGCGTCGACATCGAGCCCGGAGTCGGTCTCGTCCAGTACGGCCAGTTCGGGATCGAGCATTGCCATCTGGAGGATCTCGTTGCGCTTCTTCTCCCCTCCCGAGAAGCCCTCGTTGAGGTAACGCTCCCCGAACGCCGGGTCCATGCCCAGTTTCTCCATCCATTCCATCATCATGAGCCGCACCTCGAGCACTGACATGTCCAGCTGTCGGCGGGCGGACAGGGCTTGACGGAGGAATTGGATGACCGGCACGCCGCCGATGGATTCAGGCTCTTGAAAGGCGAGGAAGATCCCGGCCTTGCCCCGCACATCGGTCGGCCAAGCGGTGATGTCCTCGCCGCGAAAGAGGATTGATCCTGAGGTGACCACGTACGCTGGGTTGCCCAGGAGCACGTTGGCCAAGGTGGATTTTCCCGAACCGTTCGGACCCATCAGGGCATGCACCTGACCTGATTCGACGGTCAGGTCGACGCCTCGCAGGATCGGCTCGCCTTCCACCGAGACATGGAGCTTCTCGATTTGCAGGAGGGGATGAGCCCGGTCCCGGCTCTCGGCGGTCTGGACTGGCACGGTTTCGCTCGGCACGGTTTCGCTCGACATGGTCCCGCTCGGCATCGTCTCGATGGACACCGTCTCGCTGGACACCGTCTCGCTCTGCACCGTCTCGCTCTGCACCGTCTCGCTGTGCGCCGTCTCGCTCTGCGCCGTCTCGCTCTGCATCGCACCAATCCTAGCCTTAATCCATATTTTCTCCTACAAGAATAGGGAGAATCCAAAGGCCCCTGGGCAGGGGTGAGGAATTGCGCATGTCACCAGGTCAACCGGTACGGTAACCGGATGACCGACCCTTGGAACTTTGCCGGCTCGGTCACGCAACTCGATTCGAGAGCCGGCGTCGTGACCCTGGTAGACGAGTCGACCTTCGCCATCAGCGGGAGTGCAGGCGATATTACCGTGGGTGCTGCGCAGGGCCTCTTCGTTCGGGACACCCGAATTCCTGTCGAGGTTCGAGGTGCTGATAGACGGGGTCCGGACCGAGCCGCTGGCCGCGGTGACCGAGGATCCCTTCTCGGCCACGTTCGTCTCCCGTTGCATGCCCCCATTGGGTCGGGCCGACTCCACGCTGATGGTGTTCCGATCCCGCTATGTCGGCCAAGGCATGCGTGAAGACCTGACCATCCGCAACTTCGCCATGGACCCCGCTCAATGCATCGTCGAAATCCTCTTGGGGTGCGACTTTGCCGATCTTTTTGCCGTCAAGGAAGGACGGGTCGGTGTGGACTCCAACTCGGGCGAGCTGTCGGCCACGGTGACTTCCGGTGACCTAGCGACAACGAGACCTCACGATGGCGACGATGAGGGAGTCAGGGGACCGCGGCCGGGCGGGCAGAAGCCGAATTGGCAACCCTCGGTCGTCACCTATTCGTATCGGCGCAGCGGGGGAGTCCGAGGAGTCGAGATGCGGTTCAACGTGCCGGCCACGGTCAGCCCGGACCGGGCCACTTTCGAGGTGGTCGTGCCACCCCGGGGCGAATGGTCGACATGCATCGAGGTCGCACCGGTATTCGACGGGGCCCGCATTCGACCCGAGGTATCGGTGCGGTGAGCCTGTCGAGCGGGCGACGCCAACGGAGCGGCTGGCGGAGTGGCGGCGGCAGGTGCCCCTGGTCGAAACGAGCCATCCGGGCCTGAAGGAGGTCATCGCCCGCAGTGCCGAGGACCTCGGCTCGCTGCGCATCTTCGACCCCGACTATCCCGAGCGGGTCGTGGTGGCGGCTGGCGCGCCGTGGTTCATGACCGTGTTCGGACGCGACTCGCTGCTCACCGCCTGGATGGCGCTGCTGGTCGATCCCGACCTCGCCCGGGGCGTCCTGCAGACCCTGGCCCGATTCCAGGGCAAAGATGTCGATCCCCGTCATGAGGAAGAGCCGGGGCGGATTCTCCACGAGATGCGATTCGGAGACGCCGCCTCGTTGTCCTTAGGTGGCGGCAGCATCTACTACGGAACCGCCGATGCCACGCCGCTCTTCGTGATGCTCCTCGGGGAGATGCGCCGCTGGGGCGTCGCCCGCGAGATGGTCGACGAACTGCTGCCGAATGCGGCCCGGGCCATCGAATGGATCGAGACATTCGGCGATGCCGACGGCGACGGCTACGTGGAGTACAAGCGGGCGACCGAACGCGGCTTGGCCAACCAGGGATGGAAGGACAGCTGGGACGGCATCCGCTACGCCGACGGCAGGGTCGCCGAAGCCCCCATCGCGCTGTGCGAGGTGCAGGCCTACACCTACGGTGCCTATCTGGCCACGGCGCACTTTGCCTTCGAGGTCGGCGACACTGCCACCTACGATCGCTTCCGGACCAAGGCAACCCAGCTCAAAGCGGCGTTCAACCGTGACTTCTGGCTGGAGGAGCGGGGCTGGTTTGCCGTCGGGCTCGACGCGGACAAGCGGCCGATCGACTCGTTGACCTCCAATATCGGCCACTGCCTCTGGACCGGCATCGTCGACGAGGACAAGGCGCGCCGGGTGGCCGAGAGGCTGGTGTCACCGGCCATGTTCAGCGGCTGGGGCCTCCGCACCCTCGCCAAGGACAGCGCCGGCTACAACCCGATCAGCTACCACTGCGGGTCGGTGTGGCCGCACGACACCGCAATCGTGGCCGCCGGCCTGGCTCGCTACGGCTATGACGGAGCCGCCCAACGGCTGATCTTCGGTCTGTTCGACGCGGCACAAGCCCAGGGTGGAAGGCTCCCCGAGCTTTTCAGCGGTCTCGAGCGGGGCGAGCTGCCAGTTCCGGTGGGTTATCCGACGTCGTGTTCCCCGCAGGCGTGGGCGGCGGCGTCGCCCCTCCTTTGCCTGCGAACCCTGTTAAGGCTGGACCCCTGGGTGCCCTACGGCAAGACCTGGTTGTCCCCGAACCTTCCCGAGGAGATCGCCTATCTCAAAGTGGAGGGGATCCCATTGGCAGGCTCCCGGGTGACTATCGAGGTCGGCTCCGAGGTGCCCGGCGGGGTGATGGTGAGCGGCCTCGCTCCAGAGATCGAATTGATCCGGGAGCCTCGCCGCCCCTCGACAGCGGTCTGAACCTGCTCTCGAATCGGCCAGCCGGATTTTGTCAGGCGGAACCCGTCCGACCCCGAGCCCGCCAGGCCGAACCCCTCCAGCCGGGACCCGCCAGTCGAGCCCGCCAGGCCGAACCCCCAACCAGGGAGGTTCACCAGCCCCGATCGATCCACTCCCCGAGATGGGGCGATTCGGCACCGATGGTCGTTCCCGCGCCGTGGCCGGGCAGCACCAGCGTGTCAGGACCAAAGCCGGCGAACAAACGCGCTTCGATGGAGTTGATGATCGTCGAGAAGTCGGAGTGATCGAAGGAAGTGTTACCCGGGCCGCCGGGGAAGAGGGTGTCGCCGCTGAACAGGAGGGGTGTGCCCTCGACGGTGAAGCACATCGAGCCGGGGTGTGGCCAGGCGTGGCGATGGTCCCGATCCGCAGCCTGCCCACCTCCACCACCGAGCGATCCTCGAGAATCTGGTCATAGGACGGAAGCATGCCGGCGTCGGCCTGGGTGACGGCCACGTCGATCCCGGCATCCCGCACTGCCTCGACGGCCTGAATGTGGTCCCAGTGGCCGTGGGTCTCGACGACCTGGCGCACGTTGAGGGCCCGGCAGAGATCGAGCAGCTTGTCGTGCTCGTTGGCGGCGTCGATCAGTACCGAGTCTCCCGTGGAACGGCACTTCACGATGTAGACGTTGTTGTCGACCGGCCCGACAACGAGTCGGTGGACCTCGACCGCAGTGTCCTGGTAGTCGACGATGGTATCTGGCACGGCTCAGGGGCCTCCTTTGGGATCGGCAGGCCTTGATGAACGTTGGCCGACCGGGGGTTTCGTGTCCCCGGAAAGGCCAGCTCCCAGCGGAGTGGGAGGCCGGGTCTGCTGGCATCCAGCGTAGTTGGCACACCTGACCCGTTCGTCAACCTTGGCATGGTTCTGGTAGACAAACGGGGCACATCGTCCCCGTTTCGGGGACTTTTTCGGGGATACCCAGGGGATGGAGAACACGATGAACTTCGCCTTCAGCGAGGAGCAGGACGAGCTCCGTAAGTCGGTCCGCCGCTTTCTCGACGACAAGTCGCCTGAGACCGAGGTTCGCCGGCTGATGGAGACCAGCGAGGGCTACGACCCGGCGGTCTGGACCCAGATGGCCGAGCAGCTGGGGTTGCAGTCCCTCACCATCCCCGAGCAGTTCGGCGGATCCGGGTTCTCCTATGTCGAGCTCATCGTGGTGCTGGAGGAGATGGGGGCCGTCCTGTTGTGCGCTCCCTTCTTCTCTACGGTGGCCCTGGCCGCCAATTCCATCCTGACCTCCGGTGACCAGAGTGCCCAGGAGTATCTGCTGCCCGGGATCGCCTCTGGCGAGACCATCGCCACCCTGGCCTTCACCGAGGACTCGGGGCGTTGGGACGCCGACGGGATCACCCTGGCGGCGGCGAAATCCGGCGACGGGTGGGCGCTCAACGGCCACAAGTCGTTCGTGCTGGACGGGCACGTGGCCGGCCTGATCCTGGTGGTCGGGCGCACTCCCGCCGGGGCTGTCCCTCTTCGGGGTCAAAGGGGATGCGAGCGGCCTCACCCGTACCCCGCTGGCCACCATGGACCAGACCCGCAAGCAGGCTCGACTCGAATTCGCCGACACGCCGGCCTGGTTGATCGGAGCCGATGGTGGGGCCGCGCCCGGCCTGGCCAAGACACTGGACCTGGCCGCGGTGGCCCTTGCGGCCGAGCAGGTGGGGGGAGCGCAGCGCTGCCTCGACAGCTCGGTCGAATACGCCAAGACCCGCATCCAGTTCGGGCGCCCCATCGGCAGCTTTCAGGCCATCAAGCACAAGTGTGCCGACATGCTGCTCGAGGTCGAGTCGGCCAAGTCGGCCGCCTACTACGCGGGCTGGGCTGCGGCCGAGGACTCCGACGAACTGCCCGTGGTGGCCAGCCTGGCCAAGTCCTACTGCTCGGAGGCGTACTTCCACGCCGCCGCCGAGACCATCCAGATCCACGGTGGCATCGGCTTCACCTGGGAGCACCCGGCCCATCTCTACTTCAAGCGGGCCAAGTCCTCGGAGCTGATGTTGGGCGACCCGTCCTATCACCGTGAACTGCTGGCCCAGCGCATCGGCATCTGAGCGCCGTCGGTGTCCACTGCCTGCAGGTCGATCCCTGGCATCAGTTGGCCGGCGCAGATGCCAGGTGAGCTTCCTTGGCACCGAACTGGCGTAGCGTTCCGACGATGAACGACTCCAGACGGATGATCCCTTGGCTGCTTCTGGGGCTGCTCACGGTCGTGGCCGCCGGGGCCGCGGTGATCGGCGTCGTCCAGTCGCCCAACAACGCACCCTTGTACAGCTGCACCAAGACCGCGGAAGTCCGGCACTGCACGGGAGCGGTGCCCAATACCCTCGCCGCTAAGAACTATACCGAGGTGCTCAGCACTACGACGCCGAGTGGCACCCAGGTGCTCCATCTCGTCTTTCAATCGCCCGGGCGCCTGGGCGGGTATGCCGTGAACGGCACCAAGCGGACCTACATCTACGTCATCAACAGCGTGGAGTACCAGAGTCTGACCGTTGCCGCCACAGCCTCCGACAAGCACTTGGTGTTCTACAAGCAGGCGGGCCGCACGGCCGCACTGAGCGATCCCGCTCGCGGCTTCTTGCGCTTCGTGACTGTGGGCAAGGGCCTGAAGGGCTCCGGGGGCTCGTACACCTTCACCGTGAAGCAGAACGGAGTGACGGGTGCGTTCACTGCCACCGTCTCCGGTTCGTACGTATCGGCGATGACGCTGATGGCGGGGACTGAATCAGACCAGCTGGAGATATCCCAGGTGGGCTCTTCGCCGCCGGTTGCGCTGCCGAGCGGGTCCAAGGTGGTAGGCACCGCCGGCGGTGCGGCCGGGTAAGCGCCTGCTCAGCCGCCGTCGCGCTGCAGCGCCTGGTCGATGGTCTGACGGAGCGCACGGGCATTGGCCCTCGGATCAGAGGCAGTGGTGAGCCACCGGACCACCACGAAATGCTGGGCGCCGGCGCCGATCATGTCGACCACGGTGACCGGATCGACACCGCCGGTCACCCATACCGGCCAGGGTGCGCGCTGGACCGCCTCGCTGAGGTAGCCCAGACCTGTCCCCGGTCGGCCCGGCTTGGTCGGCGTCGCCACCACGGGACCCGCAGAGATGTAGTCGACCGGGGCCGAAGCAGTGGCCTGCTGTGGGTCAGGGACCTCACTGCTCGATGAGCGGGCTCCGATCGCCGCCTCCAACTCGTGAGCGGCATGGGTCGAGAGCCCGATGAGGCCTCGGTCCCCCATCACCTGGCGAGCAGCGGCCGGCGACATGTCATCTTGGCCAACGTGGACGCCATCTGCGCCAATGGCTGCCGCGAGCTCAGGCTTGTCGTTGAGGATGAAGGGCACATTGCGATCGGCGCAGACCCGTTGGACCAGAGCGGCCCGCTTGGACAACTGGTCATCGGGCAGATGCTTCTCGCGCAACTGGACGACATCCACACCCCCGTCGATGCACGCCTCGACGAACTGCTCCAGGTCGTTCCGGTCGGGCGTGCACAGATAGAGCCTGCGATCATTCCAGTCCCAGTGGTCCGACCGAGTCATCGGACCGCTCAATTGCCAGTGGCTGCCTTGGCCTTGGCCTGCGCTTTCATCTTCTGCTTGTACTGACGTACCTTGGCCAGCGTCTCCGTCGAATCAATGTCGGCCACCGAGCGGAATGATCCGGCTTGGCCGAACGGTCCAGCTGCCTTCTCCCAACCCGGCGGACGGACTCCGAGCTGCTTTCCGAGTAGCGCGACGAAGATGCGCGCCTTCTGCTCGCCGAATCCCGGAAGCGACTTCACATTTGCGAGCAACTCCTGGCCGTCGCTGGCCGAAGTCCAGATGGCCGCAGGGTCACCGTGGTAGGACTCGACGATCAGGGCGCAGAGCTCCTGCACCCGTCCGGCCATCGATTTCGGAAACCGATGGAGTGCAGGCCTCTCACTGAAGACTGCCGCCAGTGCCTCCGGATCCATCGAGGCTAGCGAGGCGACATCGAGGGTACCTCCAAGGCGCTCCTGGAGATCGAAGGGCGACTTGAACGCCTTCTCCAAGGGAACCTGCTGGTCGAGGACCATTCCGATGAGGAGGGCTAAGGGGTCCTTCGCCAGCAGCGCGTCGGCATCGGGTTCGCCGGACAGATGGAGGGTGGGGCGGGCCATGGGGCGAGCTTAGGATCTCGAACTGCACGGTGGTGCAGATCAGCAGGGATCAGGGTCCCGTCGAGCGTGCTCGGCCGGCCGGCGTCGAAAATGGATGAGGCCTGCTGCCCCGTTCAGGAGGACCAGGGGTCCGAGGCCGAGGGATCGATCCCGTAGCGGGCGATGGCTTCGGCGACCGAACCGGTCGGGAGGACGTTTTCGTCGGCCAGGCCATGGAGCACGGCCACAACGATGTGGGCCGCGTCCACCTCGAAGAACCTCCGCAGGACCTCTCTCGTATCGGAACGGCCGAACCCGTCGGTGCCCAACGAGGTGAATCGTCGGGGCATCCAGCGCGAGACCTGGTCGGGAACCGACCGCATGAAATCGGTCACGGCCACGATCGGTCCCGCCGACTCGGCGAGGCGCTCGGTGACATACGGCAGCTGTTCGGGTTCGCCGGGATGTAGCCGGTTCCAGCGCTCGACCGAGATGGCGTCCTCACGCAGCGACTTGTAGGAGGTCACCGACCACAGGTCGGCGTCCACATCCCACTCGGCCGAGAGGAGCCGCCGAGCCTCCGTCGCCGCCCTCCATGCGGAGCCCGAGAAGAGCAAGGTGGCCCGGGCTGCACCCTGAGTGGCCGATCCGCCCGATCCGCCCGGTCCGCCCGATCCAGCCGATCCCGTCGACTTGCCTGGATCCGACGTCTGCGCTGGATCCGGCCCGGCCGACCCCGTCGACTTGCCTGGATCCGACGTCTGCGCTGGATCCGGCCCGTCCGACCCCGTCTCATCCCGGGAGGAAGATCCGATCGCCCCGTCAACCGCGATGACGTCGTCAGGGTCGAAGCGATACATACCTTTGATCGTTCCCACCCGTACTCGCTCCGCATCCGTCGGATCCGTCGGGAGGGCGGGCATCAGGTAGTTCTCGTTGTAGAGGGTGAGGTACCAGATCCGATCCTCGGGATCGGGACCGCTCATTCGGCGGATCCCGTCCTCGACGATGGTTGCAACCTCGTAGGAGAAGGCCGGATCGTAAGCGGCGACGCTCGGAACCGCCGACGCCAGGAGCAACGAGTGCCCGTCCTGGTGTTGGAGGCCTTCCCCGTTGAGGGTCGTCCGGCCTGCCGTGCAACCCAGCAGGAACCCGCGCCCGCGGCAATCGCCCAGGGCCCACAGGAGATCGCCCACCCGCTGGAAACCGAACATCGAATAGAAGAGGTAGAAGGGGATCACCGGCTCGCCCCAGGTGGCATAGGAGGTCGCGGCGGCGGTGAACGACGCCACGGCACCGGCCTCGGTGATTCCCTCTTGGAGCACCTGACCAGACGCGCTCTCCGCGTAGTGCAGGGCCAGTCCGGCATCGACGGGCGTGTATCGCTGACCCTCGGGCGCATAGATCTGCACCTCGCTGATCAGTGACTCGAGACCGAAAGTGCGGGCCTCATCGGGAACGATGGGAACGATCCGGCTGCCGATGGACGGATCGCGGACCAGTGACCGCAGGAGCCGGGCGAATGCCATGGTGGTTGACGCCGCCTGCTTTCCCGAGCCGGCCAGAAGGTCGGCGAACGTGGCCTCGGCCGGAGCGGGAAGTGGCTTGGGCCGGACCACCCGCTGGGGAAGCGGGCCACCCAGCAGGCGGCGGCGCTCGGCGAGATAGTCGGCCGCCGGAGAGCCCGGTTCGGGTCGGTAGTACGGGGGAAGGTCAGCATCCAGGTCCCGCTCGGGGATCTCGTCGTGGAGGAACAGCCGGTCTCGGAGGACGAGCAGCTGTGCCTTGGTCATCTTCTTGATCTGATGGGTTGCGTTGCGAGCTTCGATCTCGGGCCCGAGCGTCCAACCCTTGACCGTCTTGGCCAATATCGCCGTCGGAGCTCCGACGTGCTCGGTGGCTGCCTTGTAGGCGGCATAGAGCTTCCGGTAGTCATGCCCGCCACGGGGAAGCGATTGGAGGTCCTGGTCGGAGAGGTGGGCCACCAGCGCCTGCAATCGGGGGTCCGGTCCGAAGAAGTGCTCCCGGATGTAGGAGCCGGACTCGGTGGCGTACTTTTGGAACTCGCCGTCGACGGTCGAGTTCATCTTGTTGAGGAGCACGCCCTCGACGTCCTTGGCCAGCAGTTCGTCCCAGGTGCGTCCCCAGATCACCTTGATCACGTTCCAACCGGCACCTCGGAACAGCGCCTCGAATTCCTGAATGACCTTCCCGTTGCCGCGCACCGGGCCGTCGAGCCTCTGCAGGTTGCAGTTGACGACGAATGTGAGATTGTCGAGGTGCTCGCGACCGGCCATGCCGAGGGCGCCGATCGTCTCGGGCTCGTCGAACTCGCCGTCCCCGACGAAGCCCCATACCCGGCTGGACGACGTGTCGGCGATACCCCGGGCCTGGAGGTACCTGCTGACGTGGGCCTGGGCGATGGCATTGAGCGGGCCGAGCCCCATCGACACAGTGGGGTACTCCCAGAACTCGGGCATCAGTCGGGGGTGCGGGTAGGACGACAGCCCGTCGGTTCCCACTTCGAACCGGAAGTTGTCCAGCTGGTCCTCGGAGAGACGGCCCTCCACGAAGGCCCTGGCATAGATGCCGGGAGAGGCATGGCCCTGAAAGTAGACCTGGTCCCCCGGCTTACCTCCGTCCTTGCCCCGGAAGAAATGGTTGAACCCCACCTCGTAGAGCGAGGCCGAACTGGCGTATGTGGAGAGGTGGCCACCGATGGCCTCGGAGCGCACATTGGCCCGGACCACCATGACCGCGGCGTTCCAGCGAATGAAGGCCCTGATCCTCCTCTCCAGGAACTCGTCGCCCGGAAAATCCGGTTCCTCGTCGGAGGGGATGGTGTTGACATACGGCGAGGAGACGGTGGCGGGAAACCCCACTTGCTTCTGGCGGGCCCGCTCGAGGATCCTCATCAGCAAGTAGCGGGCCCTGGTCCGGCCGTGGGCGTCCACGACATCGTCGAAGGCGTCCAGCCACTCGGATGTCTCGACCGGATCGGCATCCGGAAGCTGGTGGGTCACTCCGTCGAACAGCACGAACCCATGCTTCCACCGCTGGTGCGACAAGGGAAGTCATCGAAAGGGGGTCGCCTGCCGCGGATCGGGCCGCCGCCGGATCGGGCATGCTGTCCCAATGAATGCGATGCCATCCGGTGACCAGGTGACCGTCGTCTATACCGACGGCTCGTGTCTGGGGAACCCCGGTCCGGGGGGGTGGGCGTGGGCGGTGGACGGCGGACCGTCGGACAGCGGCGGCGATCCGCACACCACCAATCAACGGATGGAGGTGACGGCAGTGCTGCGGGCCCTCGAGACCCTGCCCGGCCCGGTGCACGTGATCAGTGACTCGACCTACGTGGTCAACTGCTTCCGCAAGGAGTGGTGGGTCGGCTGGAAGCGGCGGGGCTGGCGCAACTCGCAGGGCAAGCCGGTGGCCAACCAGGATCTCTGGAAGGCGTTGTTGCCGCTGGCGCTCGACCCTTCGCGACCAGTGAGCTTCGAATGGGTCAAGGGCCACTCGGGAGATCGGATGAACGACGTGGTCGATCTGATGGCCATCAAGGAAGCTGCACTCCAACAGTAGGAACCTTGCATTTTGGCTCCGGTCTTTCCCTCCCGTAACCTGCTGGCATGGAGATCAAAGGAAGTTCAGCAATCGTCACCGGGGGAGCCTCGGGCCTGGGGGAGGCCACGTCCCGCAAACTGGCAGCGGAAGGCGTGCGGGTCACCGTCTTCGACCGCAATGAGGAGCGAGGCAAGGAAGTCGTCGCCGAGATAGGGGACAAGGCCAACTTCATCGGCGGTGACGTGACCGATCCCGACGACTCCCAGAAGGCAGTGGATCAAGCCGCCGAAGGGGGAAATCTCCGCATCACGGTCAACTGCGCTGGCACCGGCTGGGTGGGGCGGGTCATCAACCGGGACGGTTCACCACATGACCTGGCTCCCTTCCAGTTCATCCAGAACCTCAACGTCATCGGCACGTTCAACGTGATGACCAAGGCGGCATCCGCCATGGCCACGGTGGAGCCGCAGGCCAACGGCGAGCGAGGGGTCATCGTCAACACCGCGTCTGTGGCCGCCATGGACGGCCAGATCGGTCAACTGGCCTACTCGGCTTCCAAGGGTGCCATCGTCGGTATGACCCTGCCTGCCGCCCGTGACCTGGCCGTGGTGGGAATCCGGGTACTGGCCATCGCCCCCGGCCTGTTCGACACACCGCTGCTGGCCATGCTCCCCGACGAGGCCCGCAACGCCCTGGGGGAGTCGGTGAACTTCCCCAAGCGCCTGGGCAACCCGGCGGAGTTCGGGGACCTGGTGACCCAGATCGCCACGAACAGCTACCTCAACGCCGAGGTCATCCGGCTCGACGGGGGTATCCGGATGCCCCCCAAGTAGCCACGTACCAACCCCGCCAAGTAGCCAAGCCGCCGTACCCGCCAAACCGCCGTACCCCGCCGAGTAGCCACGGCGAGGGGCCTTCCACCTGCCGAGTCCGCTCCCACCCGGGCCGGTCGGCCGGACTCCCGCGGGTAATGTCGCTACGAGACCCATGACCATCACCGCGTCGCCCCATCGCACTGGAGATCCAGTGGCCGACAGTGCCATCATCCGCACCATCGGCCTCACCAAGGTCTACGCCGGTTCAGACCTGCGTGCCGTGGACGGCCTCGACCTAGTAGTCGAGCCAGGTGAGATCTTCGGACTGCTCGGGCCCAACGGAGCCGGTAAGACGACCACGGCAGGCATGCTCACTACCCGGGTGATCCCGACCTCGGGCCGCGCCTTCGTGGGCGGCATCGACGTGGTGGGCCACCCCGCACTGGCCAAGCAGATTCTCGGCATCGTCAGCCAGCAGAACACGTTGGATCGCCAGTTGACCGTGTGGGAGAACCTGTACTTTCACGGCCGCCTGTTCGGAATCTCGGCCCGGGAGTCCCGCCAGACGGCTACCAACCTGTTGCAACAGTTCCAGTTGGACAAGTGGTCCAAGGCCTCGGTCTATGCCCTCTCCGGTGGCATGGCCCAACGGTTGATGGTGGCCCGGGCCATCTTCCACCGACCGGCCGTGCTCTTCCTCGATGAGCCCACCGCCGGTCTCGATCCACAGAGCCGGCTCGCTCTCTGGGACACCCTGCGCGACCTCAATGCCGATGGCCAGACCATCATGCTCACCACTCACTACATGGAGGAGGCCGACCAACTGTGTGGCCGGGTGGCGATCATGGACCGCGGGAGGATCCTGGCGCTGGACACCCCCTCGGCGTTGAAGCAGGAGGTGCACGCCGACACCATTGTGACCGTCACGGCCGCCGGTGACCCCGACCGATTGGCCCGGGTGCTCACCGACGGGGTTGGCGGCGTCACCCGAACCCGTTCGGTCGACGGAGGTGTCGAGCTACACGTGATGGGCAAGGACCGGCTCCTGCCCAAGTTGGTGGCCGTGGCCGAGGAGGCCGGGTTTCCGGTCATCGATCTCTCGGTGACCGAGCCCACCCTCGAGACGGTGTTCATCAATCTGACCGGCAAGGAACTGCGGGACTGATGCGTGCCGAGGGACTGATCGGCACCGCTCAGGTGAGCGCCCCGGCGGCAAGGGTCAGCGCCACACCCACCCGGTCGGCCCTCGATGCCAGCCGGGTTGCCCTGTGGGCATTGATCCTGCGGGACCTGGTGGTGGTGCGCAAGAACGCCTTCGAGTTCGTGATCCGAACCCTGGTCCAGCCGTTCTTGCTCTGCTTCGTCTTCCTCTACGTCTTCCCGAAGATCGGCCAAGGGATCGGCGGCGCCGGCGGCCCGGCAGCAGAGTCGGCGTTCGCGACCGTGCTGGTTCCCGGTGTCGTCGGGATCTCGATCCTGTTCCAAGGGGTGCAGTCGGTGGCCCTGATCATGGCCCAGGAGTTCGGCTTCACCCGGGAGATCGAGGACCGGGTGCAGGCTCCGTGCCCCATCTGGTTGGTGGCCATGGCCAAGGTGCTGTCCGGGGCGGTGCAGGGCCTGATCTCGGCGGTCATCGTCCTGCCCATCGCGTCGGTCGTGCACGCCAAGGGGGTCGAGGCCCACTTGAACCTGCACTGGTGGATCATCGTGACCATCGTCCCCCTGGCCTGCGTGACCATGGCATCGCTCGGGCTGCTGCTCGGGACCAGTTTCGAACCACGGAACATCGGGTTGATGTTCGGGTTCATCGTCCTGCCGGTGACCTTTCTCGGCGGGACCTACTACCAGTGGACCCGGCTGGCACCGATCAAAGTGGGCGGCTGGCACTGGCTGCAGACGGTGGTTCTTGTCAACCCGCTGATCTATGTCAACGAGGGCATGCGGGCGGCATTCACCAACGCTCCCCACATGCATCTCTACGTGATCTATCCGGTGCTGGTCTGGTTCCTCCTCCTCTTCTTGGGCCTCGGCCTTCGCAACTTCAGGAGACGGGTGCTGTCCTGATCTTCGGGCACCGGGCCGGCTGGTGACCCGTGCCGGGCCGGCTGGTGACCAGTGCCGGACCGGTCGATGACCCGGGCCGACCGAGCCTGGCCCGCCTTCTTCGGCTCCGGGAGGACCATGGCGCTCCGCTCCGAATTGATCTGACCGTACGATGGTCCCCGTGGCCCAACAGGATGGGTATCTCCTCGACAACGGGCAAGTCGAAGCGGGTGAGCGCCTTCGGGCACTCTCCGAGCTCTTCGACCCCTCGACCTTCCGACACATCGAGAACCTCGGCATCTCCGCCGGGTGGCGGTGCTGGGAAGTGGGCGCCGGCGGCCCCAGCGTCGCCGCCTGGATGGCCGGTCGGGTCGGTGGCACCGGCTCGGTGCTCGCCACCGACATCGACGTCTCGTGGATGGGGGCCTCCGACGGGGAGTCGTTCACCGTGCAGCGTCACGACGTGGGCCTCGATGAACCGCCGGCTGGGCCGTTCGATCTCGTCCATGCGCGGCTGGTGCTGGTCCACGTCCCCGAGCGAGCCAGGGCGCTGGCCGCCATGATCGAGGTGCTCCGGCCCGGCGGTTGGCTGCTGCTCGAAGACGCTGATCCGGCCCTGCAACCACTCATCTGCCCGGACGAATTCGGCCCGGCCCAGCAGCTGGCCAACAAGCTGCGCCGTGATTTCCGGTCTCTACTGGCCGGCCGTGGAGTCGACCTCGGCTACGGGCGCACCCTTCCACGCGTCCTGCGGGAGGGAGGTCTGGTCGACGTGGCGGCGGACGCCTACTTCCCGATCACCTCACCAGCGTGCACCGCGCTCGAGCGGACGACCGTGGAGCAGACCCGTGACCGTCTGGTGGCCAGCGGGCTGGCCACTGGTGAGGAGGTCGACCGCCACCTGGTCAACATCGCCAGGGGCGATCTGGATCTCGCCACCTCCCCGATGATCTCGGCCTGGGGTCGCAGGCCGCTCGATCCGTAGGTCGGTCCATTGGCGGGTGCCAGACCTCCTCGCCGCTGCCGATGCCGGGCCGTCGCGGCACCGGACCAGAGGTGGGGGGAGGATGGAGACCGGTAGGCTGGACGTGTTCTCGCAGGAAGTCCGCGCACTCGATGGAGGTGGTTCCCACGGCACCCGAGGCAGCAGGTGAACGAACGGCGTCGGGGGGAGCCGGATCAGGGACCGGAGGTGGGTCAGCCTTCGACGTGGTGATCATCGGCGGTGGCCCGGGCGGCTACGCCACCGCCCTCTATGGTGCGGCCGCCGGGATGTCGGTGGCCATCGTGGAGCTGGACAAGGTCGGGGGGACCTGCCTGCACCGCGGCTGCGTGCCGGCCAAGGAGTTCCTCGAGACGGCAGCCGTCTATCGCACGGTGCGTGGCTCCGGCGAGTTCGGGATCAACCCGGGCGGGGACGGCGACCACCCGCCGGTGGTCGACTTCTCGATCAGCCAGGCCCGCAAGCAGCAAGTGGTCGATCAGCTGTTCAGAGGCCTCGAGGGCCTGTTGAAGGGGCGCGGTGTCACCACCTTCGGGGGGAGCGGCACCCTCCTCCCCGACCACCGAGTGCAGATCGCAGGCAACGACGGGTCGACCACCGAGATCACCGGGACGGACATCGTCCTCGCCGCCGGCTCGGTCCCGCGCACCATCCCGGGATTCGACATCGACGGCGAACTGGTGATGACCTCCGACGAGGTGCTGGCCCTGGAGCGCCTCCCGTCTTCGGTGGCGGTGGTAGGCGGAGGTGCCATCGGGTGCGAATTCGCCTCGTTGCTGAGCGACATGGGCACCGCGGTCACGGTGTTCGAGGCCCTTCCGACCATCCTGACCGGCTGTGACGACGACGTGGTCAAGACGGTGGCCCGCTCGTTCCGAAAGCGGGGTATCGATGTCAAGGTGGGTGCCCGGCTCCAGGGCCACACGCCCGATCCGTCGGGAACCGGCACGGTGGTGTCCTACGACGACGGCGAGAAGCTGGCGGTGGAGGCGGTCGTCGTCTCGGTCGGCCGCCGCCCTCGTAGCGAGGCACTGCTTGCCCCGGGGACCGGCGTGGAGGTCGACGATCGTGGGTTCGTCGTGGCCGACACCCTGATGCGCACCGATGCCGACGGGGTATGGGCGGTCGGTGATGTGGTCGCCGGCACACCTCAGCTCGCCCATGTCGGCTTCGCCGAGGGGATCGTCGTGATCAAGAGCATCCTGGGTGAGCCGGTCCTGCCCGTGGACTACGGCCGGGTGCCCTGGGCCATCTACTGCCACCCCGAGGTGGCCTTCGCCGGGTTGACCGAGGCCGCGGCCAGAGAGGCCGGGTTCGACCTCGTGGTCAAGAAGGATCCCTTCGGTGGCAACAGTCGGGCCCGGATCATCGGGGACACCGAGGGACTGGTGAAGGTGGTGGCCGAGCGCCGGCCCGACGGGACGACCGGCAGGATCCTCGGGGTCCACATGGTCGGCCCCTGGGTCACCGAGCAGCTGGGCGCCGGGTACCTGGCCGTCAACTGGGAGGCCACTGCCGACGAGGTGGCCCAGTTCATCCAGCCGCACCCTTCGCTGTCCGAGGCGTTCGGTGAGACGGTGCTGGCCTTGACCGGAAGGGGACTTCACGTTGGCTGATGTGACGATGCCGCAACTCGGTGAGACGGTGACTGAAGGGACCATCACCAAGTGGTTCAAGGCCATCGGCGATGAGGTGGCCCGGGACGAGCCGTTGTTCGAGGTGTCCACCGACAAAGTCGACTCCGAAGTCCCCTCGCCGGCCGGTGGGGTGGTGACAGCGATTCTGGTCGACGAAGGTGACACCGTCGACGTAGGGGTCAAGCTGGCGGTGATCAGCGACGGCGCCTCGCCGAACGGGGATGCCCCGGCGCCCGCCGACGCCGATCGCGCTGCGGAGGAGAAGGCCAGCGCCGACTCGCCGGAGAAGAGCGCCACCGACGGGCGTGTCGCCGCGGGCTCCGTCGCCGAGGCGCGCGGGCCCGCCCGGGCCGTCGACCCTGCCCAGGCCAGCCCCCCGGTGCGGGATTCCACGCCTCCTGCCGAAGCGCCCGACCGGTCCGCCGGGCCCCGGGCCGATGCACCATCACCTTCCGCCCCACTGAACGGCTCGGGCGAGGGCCTCGTCCTGTCACCGGTGGTGCGCCAGCTGCTGAGCGAGCACGCCATCGACCCCGCCACGGTGCAAGGGACGGGCCTGGGCGGGCGGATCACCCGGGCTGACGTGGAGGCGGTCGTCGCCTCCGGCCCAACCGGGGATGGCGCAACCGGGGAAGCAATGGCGCCGGCCCCGGTCCCGAGCATCACCGACCGCCCTGCGGCTGCGCCATCCGGCCCGACACCCAACGGACCGGCCGCATCTGCGACGAGACGATCAGCCGGAGAATCCACCGAGACTCGAGCCGCTCCCCGCGACGAAGTGGTCCCGTTCACCAATATCCGGCGCCGGACAGCCGAGCACATGGTCCGGTCCAAGGCGACATCGGCCCACACCCTGATGGTCAAAGAGATCGACTACGAGCGGGTGGAGCAGGTCCGCCGGGCCCACGGGGCGCACTTCAAGGTCGAGGAGGGATTCAGCCTCAGCTACCTCCCGTTCGCAGCGCGGGCGGCCGTCGAGGCACTCGACGAGTTCCCCCACCTCAACGCCTCGGTCGGCGAGGATTCGCTGATCGTCCACCACGATGTGAACTTGGGGATCGCCGTCGATCTCGACAATGAGGGGCTGATCGTCCCGGTTGTTCACAATGCCGAGGAGCTCAACCTGCGGGGCATGGCCCGCAGGATCCGCGACCTGGCCGACCGGGCCCGGAACAAGCGGCTGAGCCTCGATGACATCAGTGGCGGCACCTTCTCGATCACCAATGCCGGACCGTTCGGCACCCTGATCACCGGAGCAATCATCAACCAGCCACAGGTGGCGATCCTGGCCACGGACGGCGTGGCCCGGAGGCCGGTCGTGGTGGAGCTTCCCGACGGCACCGAGTCGATCGCCATCCACTCGGTGGGACTGGTCGCCATGACGTTCGACCACCGGGCCGTCGACGGCGCCTACGTGGCCAGGTACCTGGCCCGACTGGCCCAGATCCTGAACGATCGCGACTGGGCCGGCGAGCTGTAGACCGACCGCCTTGTCGCTCCCTGAACGCCCGACCAAATCGCCGATGAGAATCCGATGGCTGGGCCGCGTGCCCTACCGGGAGGCGTGGGCGGTCCAGCGGGCCATGAGTAGCCGATCGGGCGACAACTATCTGCTCCTGCTGGAGCACCCGCACGTCTACACCCTGGGGGCGAACGGTGATCCCGACCATGTGCTGGTCGATCCGGCGTCACTAGGCGCGGAGATGATCCGGGTCGACCGCGGCGGCGACGTCACCTACCACGGTCCCGGGCAGTTGGTCGGGTACCCGGTGATCTCGGTGGGCCCCGGGCCCCATCGCGGGCCGGAGCACGTGCACCGGGTCGAACAGGTGGTGATCGACACCCTGGTCGCATTGGGGATGCCCGCGGCGGGGGTGGGTCGCCTGGCCGGCTATCCCGGGGTCTGGGCCGGGCTCGACGAAGACGGTCCACCCGGGTCGTCGGGGCCGCGGAAGATCTGTGCCGTCGGCGTGCGGACGTCCAAGGGCGCACCACCCACGGATTCGCCCTCAATGTCCGGACCGATCTCTCGATGTTCGACCATATCGTCCCCTGCGGAATCGCCGACAAGCAGGTGACGTCGCTCCTGGCCGAGGGGTGCGATGCGACCATGTCCGAGGTGGTGGACGCGGTCATCGCCGCGTCAGAGTCGGTCTGGGGCCCGGCTGGCGACATCCAGCGGGTCACCGACCCCATCCACCGGGTCACCGACCCCATCCACCGGGTCACTGACCCCATCCACCGGGTCACCGACCCCATCCAGCAGGTCACCGACCCCATCTGGCGGGCTACCGACCCCGTAGGGGCCGAACCCGTCCGGCCGTCTCCGGTCACCGTTGAGTCGGTGGCCGTCTCCCTTAGTCGTCGCCGGCCCGCCGAACGTCCCCTCGACCGGCGCCTCCAGCGGTCAGGAGTCGATCCCAGGCCGGGCTGCCACTGGATGCCCGCAAGCCGGCCTGGCTGCGGGTCAAGGCTCACATGGGGGGCGAGTACCTGGGTCTCCAGCATGATCTTCGTGATCTCGACCTGATCACCGTGTGCGAAGAGGCCGGCTGCCCGAACATCTACGAGTGCTGGTCCGACGGCACGGCCACGTTCATGATCAACGGCTCCCGCTGCACCCGTGCCTGCGGGTTCTGCCAGGTGGACACCCGCCACCCCCTGCCGATGGACGAGGGCGAGCCGGAGCGGGTGGCGGAGGCGGTCCGGCGGATGGGCCTGGCCCACGCGGTGATCACCTGTGTGGCCCGGGACGACCTCGCCGACGGGGGAGCAGGCGGGTTTGCCTCCACCATCGCCGCGGTCAGGCGCCAGGCCCCCCGGCACCACCATCGAGGTGCTCATCGCCGACTGCAAGGGCGACCAGCGGTCGCTGGACGTCATCTTCGACGCCCGGCCCGACGTCCTCAACCACAACATCGAGACCGTGGCGAGACTGCAGCGCGCCGTCAGGCCCTCGGCCGGCTACGCCAGGAGCCTCGGGGTACTGGCCCGGGCGAAGACCGCCGGGCTGACCACCAAGTCGGGCATCATCGTCGGGATGGGAGAGGGCGAGGACGAGGTGCTGGCCACCCTGGCCGATCTCCGGGCGGTCGGTGTGGACATCGTGACCGTCGGCCAGTACCTGCGCCCGAGCAGCCGCCACCTCCCGGTGGCCCGGTGGTGGACTCCCGGAGAGTTCGAGATCTTGAGGGAGGCAGGCATGGCCATGGGGTTCGCCCACGTCCAGGCCTCTCCGCTCACCCGTTCCAGCTACCACGCCCGGCAGGCGGCGGAGGCCTCAGCCCCAGACATCACCGACCGCGGCCGGCCGGGCGTCTCGACCGACCGCTGGGGTCGGTGGCCGCTTCGTGATCGCGCTCTCAGATCAGGCCCGCACCGCCCGCCAGGGACGGATGGCCCGGGTGCGCACTCGGATGGGGGAACTGGGCGTGGATGCCCTCCTGCTGTCCCATGGCGCCGACCTCCCCTGGCTGACCGGGTACCGGGCCATGCCGCTGGAGCGACTGACCATGCTGGTGCTCCGGCCCGCCGGTGAGTCGGTGCTGGTCGTACCGGCCCTGGAGGCACCTCGGGTGGCCGGGGCTGACGATCTCTTCACCCTGCTTCCGTGGACCGATGATCAGGATCCGATCGACCTGGTCGCGTCGATTGTGGCGGGGACGGGCAGAGCCGGCGGAGCGGGTCTCCGATGTGCCATCTCCGACCGGGCCTGGGCCACCACCGTGCTGGCACTCCAGCGGCAGATGCCCGATGCGCAGTGGACCGAGGCATCGACGGTGACCTCGCCGATCCGGGCGGTGAAGGATGCCGCGGAGTTGGCCGCCCTGCGGATGGCGGGCGCCGCCGCCGACCGGGTGGCGGCCAAATTCCAGGGAGGCGAGATCGGCTCGTCGGCCGCAGGGAGTCCGACGTCTCGGGCCACATCGCCAGCCTGTTGATCGAAGAGGGGCACCAGCAGGTCAACTTCGCCATCGTCGGCAGCGGCCCGAATGCGGCCAGCCCGCACCACGAGCCCGGCGGGCGGGTCATCAGCGAGGGCGAGACGGTGGTGTGTGACTTCGGCGGGTCCTACTCGCTGGACGGCGATGTCGGCTACTGCTCGGACATCACCCGCACCGTGGTGACCGGGTCGCCCTCCTCCGAGATCGATGATTGTTACCAGGTCCTGCTGGCGGCGCAGCAAGCGGCGGTCCTCTCGGCCCGGGCCGGAGTCACTGCCGAGCACGTCGACCATGTGGCGAGGGAGATCATCCAACAGGCCGGCCTCGGGCACCTCTTCGTCCACCGGACCGGCCACGGAATCGGAATCGAAGAGCACGAAGACCCCTACCTGGTGTCCGGGAACGTCGAGCGGTTGCAGCCGGGCCATGCGTTCTCGGTGGAGCCGGGGATCTACTGGCCCGAGAGGTTCGGCATGCGCCTGGAGGACATCGTGGTGATCGGCGAGGACGGAAGTCCTCAACCGCTCAACTCCGCCGACCACGGCCTCGTGGTCATCGACACCTAGGCGGACGGGATGGATCTGGGCATCGCGGGAAGGGTGGCGCTGGTGGTTGCCGGGTCGCGTGGGCTGGGGCGGGCCACGGCCGAGGCCCTGGCCGGCGAAGGGGTGCGGGTGATGTTGTCGGCCCGCAATGAGGACAGCCTGGCCGAGGTTCAGGCGTCACTCCGGGCGACCGGTGCGGAAGTGGAGACCCAGGTGGCCGACATCGGTGATCCGACGTCGCCGGCCAAGCTGGTGAAAGCGACGCTCGAGAGGTTCGGCTCCGTCGACATCGTGATCGCCAATGCGGGCGGCCCGCCGGCCGGCCGAGCCCTCGAGGTGGACGACGCCACGCTCACCGCCGCCCTCAACGCCAACCTGATGTCGGCCATACGGTTGACCAGAGAGGCCGTCCCTGTCATGCGCGACCATGGATGGGGTCGCATCTGCTGCATATCCTCCTACTCGGTGGTGCAACCCATTCCAGCGCTGGCGCTTTCCAACACCGCTCGAGTCGGGCTCTGGGCGTGGGTCAAGACGGCCGCCCAGGACCTCGCATCGGAGGGGGCCGGCGTCACCCTGAATCTGCTCTGCCCGGGTCCGCACGCCACCGACCGCATGCGCGAACTGGGGGGCAGCGACGTGATGGGTGCTCCCGAGGATTTCGGCAGCGTCGCTGCCTTCCTCTGTTCGCGACAGGCGCGATTCGTCAATGGCGCGGCAGTGGTCGTTGACGGCGGAGCCACTCTGGCGTTGTAGCCCGGGCATCCGTCCGGATGCGGGTCCCCCGGCAGGGACGAGCCCCGGGTCGGCTCGGGCAGGGCTGAAGGCGGGTGCCGTCCGTGCAGGGCGGCGACGGGCTGTCCCTAGGCTACGAAGTACTTGGCTTGGGGATGGTGGCAGACGATGGCGGTGGTCGACTGCTCGGGGTGGAGTTGGAACCCCTCACTCACCTCGACCCCGATCCGGTCGGCCCCGAGCAGCTCGACCACCTTGGCGTTGTCCTCGAGGTTGGGGCAGGCGGGATAGCCCCACGAGTAGCGCCCACCCCGGTACTTCTGTCGGAAGAGACCGGTCAGGTTGGGCCCGTCCTCGTTGGCGAACCCGAGCTCTTGGCGGATCCGGAGGTGCCAGTACTCTGCCAGCGCCTCAGCCATCTCGACCCCGAGCCCGTGGAGGAAGAGATACCGCTGGTACTCGTCGATGGCGAACAGGCGGGCGGCCTCGTCGGAGACCCGCGATCCCATGGTCACCACCTGGAAGCTGGCCCAGTCGGGCTCCCCGGACTCCGCCGAGCGGAAGAAGTCGCTGATGCACAGCCAGGGCTCTTCGGTCTGGCGGGGGAAGCTGAACCGCATCGACTCGGTTGTCCGGCTCTCGTCCTCGAAGATGACCAGATCGTCACCATCGGCATTGGCTGCGAAGTGGCCCCAGGCCACCTGGGGAACCAGCAGCTGTTCTGCTTTCGCATTGCCGAGCTGCTCACGAAGCAGTCCCCGCACCCGTTCCTTGAAGGCCGGATCGTTCTCACCCTGTTCGGGACGGAAGCCCCACTGATTCCGGAAGAGGGCTGTCTCGTTGAGGAAGGCGGCCACCTCGTCGATGGCCATGCCCTTGGCCACCCGGCTGCCCAAGAAGGGCGGCTTGAACACGGGGTTGTCCGAGGCAACCTCCGGCGAGCGGGTGGGCAGCGCCTCGCCACGCTCCCGCGCCTCATCGGCGGCCTGCTTGCGCAGCTCGCTCTTGCGCGGCCCGAGGTCTCGGCCTCCGATGGCCGTCCCGAATTCAGGGTCGTCGTCCCCGGACCGGGTCAGCTCGATGAGCCTGTCCATGGTGCGCAGGCCTTCGAAGGCATCCTTGCCGTAGAAGAGTCGTCCGTCGTAGACCTTCCGGAGATCTCGCTCGACATAGGTGCGTGTGAGGGCGGCGCCGCCCAGAATGACCGGTATGTGGGACAGGCCGCGCCGGTTGAGCTCCTCGAGGTTGTCCCGCATGATCAGCGTCGATTTGACCAGCAACCCGCTCATGCCGATGGCATCGGCGTTGGAGTCCTCGAGGGCGCTGACCATGTCGGTGATCCCGACTTTGATGCCAAGGTTCTTCACCGTGTAGCCGTTGTTGGTGAGAATGATGTCAACCAGGTTCTTCCCGATGTCATGGACATCGCCCTTGACCGTCGCCAGCACCATGGTCCCCTTGCCGCCCTGGTCGGCCTTCTCCATGTGGGGTTCGAGGTAGGCAACTGCGGTCTTCATGGTCTCGGCCGATCCCAGCACGAAGGGCAATTGCATCTCACCGGTGGCGAAGAGCTCGCCCACCGTCTTCATGCCGGCGAGCAACATGTCGTTGATGATCTCGAGCGGTGTGAAGCCATTGGCCATCGCTTCGTCGAGATCTGCCTCGAGACCGTTGCGATCACCGTCGATGATCCGGTGCTCGAGTCGCCGTTCGACCGTCCACCCCGACCGGTCCTCCTTGGCTGCACCGGCCGACGACGTCACGCCCTCGAAGAGGCCAGGAGCTCCGTCAACGGGTCGTAGCCGTCATGACGCCGGTCGTAGATGAGGTCGAGGCAGATCTCTTTCGGCCGATCGTCGATCTTCGACAGTGGCAGGATCTTCGAGGCGTGGACGATGGCGGCATCGAGCCCGGCCTCCACGCACTCGTGGAGAAAGACCGAGTTGAGCACCTGACGGGCCGCAGGGTTGAGTCCGAACGAGACATTGGACAGACCCAGCACCGTGTAGACGCCGGGGAGCTCCGCCTTGATCCGACGGATCCCCTCGATGGTCTCGATGCCGTCCTTGCGGCTCTCTTCCATGCCGGTCGAGAGCGGGAGGGCGAGGGCGTCGAACAGGAGGTCCTCGGGCCGCAGGCCGTAGCGCTCGGTGGCGATGTCATGGATGGCGGTGGCGGCGCGGACCTTCCACTCCGCGGTGCGGGCCTGTCCCTCGGTGTCGATGCATGTGCAGACGACGGCGGCACCGAACTCCTTGGCCAGCGTGAGGAAGGAGTCGAGCCGGGTCCCCGGCTCGTCACCCTCCTCGAGGTTCACCGAGTTGATCACCGCCCTGCCGCCGATCCACGACAGGGCGGTCTCCACGACGGGGGCCTCGGTCGAGTCGACGACCAGGGGTACGGTGGACTGGGTGGCGAATCGGGACACCACCTGCTCCATGTCGGCGACGCCGTCGGCACCGGTGTAGTCCACGCAGACATCGATGAGGTGGGAGCCCTCCTTGACCTGCTCGCGAGCCATGGCCACGCACGTGTCCCAGTCGGCTTCGAGCATCGACTCGCGGAACTTCTTCGAACCGTTGGCATTGGTCCGCTCGCCGATGACCAGAAAGGAGGTGTCCTGGTCGAACGGAACCTGGGTGTAGATCGACGTCGCGCCCGGTTCGGGCTCCGCCTGACGGGTTGCCGGGCGGAGGTCGGCACAGGCTTGCACCACGGCGGCCAGGTGTGCGGGCGTCGTGCCGCAACATCCGCCGATCACCGACACGCCCAGCTCGCTCACGAACTGGCGGTGGAATTCGGCCAGCTGGTCGGGTGTCAGGTCGTAGTGCATGGCCCCGTCGACCACCGAGGGAAGGCCGGCATTGGGTAGGCACGACACCGGGATCGAGGCGTGGCCGGTGAGGTGGCGCAGCGGCTCGAACATCTCGGCCGGACCGTGGCGCAGTTCAGGCCGATCACGTCGACGTCCATGGCCTCGAGAGCGCACAACGCGGCGCCGATCTCGGTTCCGGGGAGCATGGTCCCGGTCAATTCGATGGTGACCTGGGCCTGAATGGGCAGGTGGCGGCCGGCAGCTGCCATCGCCCGGCGGGCGCCATTGATGGCCGACTTCGCCTGCAGGAGGTCGAAGACCGTCTCGATGATGATGAGGTCGACGCCTCCCTCGATCAATGCTGCCGCTTGCTCTTGGTAGAAGTCCCGAAGGTCGGCGTAACGGATCTGACCGAGCGTGGGGAACTTGGTCCCTGGCCCGATGCTCCCCGCCACCCACCGGGGTCGGTCCGGGGTGGAGAAGTCGCTGGCTGCATCTCGGGCGATGGTGGCGGCGGCCAGGTTCAGCTCCCGGACCCGATGGCCCTGCCCGTACTCGGCCAGCACCGGCGCGAAGGCTCCGAAGGTGTCGGTCTCGACCACATCGCACCCGACCTCGAAGAACGACCGGTGGACCCTGTCCACGACCTCGGGACGGCTGACCACCAGCAGCTCGTTGCAGCCTTCGAGATCAGGCCCACCGAAGTCGTCGGCGGTCAGCTCGGCCAGTTGCAGGTTCGTGCCCATGGCGCCGTCGAAGATGAGCACTCGCTCGGACGTGGCCTGTAGGTAACTGGAGGAGGGGAGGTCGTTGTTGGTCATGACCCGACAAGGCTACCGGGGACCGCCACGACCAGCGGCAGGCCCTCTCGGAGCGCGACACGCCTGGTGTGACACGAAGGCGACCCTGGCCCAGCAGGGGCGACCCTGGCGCAGCGGCTGGCCGCGCCACTGCCACAAGACCGTGCAGCTTGTACTCGGCGAAGCAGATCCCGTCACAGCCGTACAAGGTGGCCGTCGGCGACGGGCAGGAGGCTGGCCGCCGAGGTCGGCGTCGAAGACCGCCATCTTGCGCAGCGGCTGGTGGTCCGTGCGGCGAGCGCGATCAGGTCGACGCTCTCGTCGAGGTCGATCATAGTGGCACATGCCCGGGCCACCCGGCCGTCGCGCATGACCGTGGGGGGACGAAGTTCCAGTCGGCCGCCCGGGAGACCACGTAGGCGGCGACCTCGCGGCCCGCCAGGGTGCCGTTCGGGAAGTCCCAGACGGGCGAGCAATACGTAGTCGTCGCGGCCACGCATAG
>CAVPWV010000010.1:0-122698 GCA_963709445.1 uncultured Acidobacteriota bacterium | reverse complement strand
CAACGATATGGCCGATAAGTTTCTTGCAGCTGTCGTCACGCGGGACCCCTCCAAACTCCCGCATTCCGCGAACGTCAAATACACGGAGAATAACGTCCAGTTGCAGCTCGGCGACGGCCTCTGGGCCACCGCCACTGGAATTGGGGCTTACAAAATATATATGGACGATCCGGAGCAGGGATTGGTCGGCTACTTCGGTGTCGTGGACGAAGACGGCCATCCTGGAATTCTCGGGATGCGGATGAAGGTGGTGGACCACAAGGCCACCGAGATCGAAGTGCTCGTCGCTCGCCCGGAAGACGCCGGCGGCGGGCCGATGGGCGGCGCAACCAACCTGAAAGACAAGCCGATCTTTTCCGAGGACGTGCCGGAGACCGAACGCCTTTCGCGTGACAAATTAATCGAATTGGCCGATGGTTACTTTTCCACGATTCAGCAGAATACCGGCAAGATCTACACCTCGTTCGATCCCGATTGCCAGCGCGTCGAAAACGGAGGAATTACCGCCAACAATCCGAACGGCACCGGTGTCGCCAAGATGGGATGCGAAGCCCAACTGAAAACCGGCCTACTCCGATTCGTCACCCGCTGCCGCGACCGCCGCTTCGTGGTTGTCGATCAGCAGAAGGGGCTGGTCCTAGTCTCCACTTTCTTCGACCACTCTGGATCACTCACGAACTTCAAGCTGGTGGACGGCACCGAATTTCACGTCCGCCCGCCCTTCGACCGCCCGTTTTCCTTCGCCATCCTGGAACTTTTCAAAATACAGCACGCAAAGATCCGCCAGATCGAAGCTGTGATTGTTACGGTTCCGTATCACATGCCCAGCCCGTGGGTGAAGTATTCGAAATAAGTCGCGAGGCAACATGCGAATCAATCGGGAATTGTTCAGCGCTGCATTCGCCTTAATTCTAGCTGCATTTACGAGCGGCGTCGCCCGCGCGCAATCCTCAGCGCCGCCCCCGGATTACGATCCCAATTTCAACTATGACTGCGATCGAGCTTGCCTCAACGGCTTTCTCGATCAGCTCATCGCCGCGATGGTTAAGCACGATTCTTCAACTTTGCCGCTCGCGCGCGACGTGAAGTACACCGAAAACGGCCAACTCCTCAAAATCGGCGACGGCTTCTGGGGCACGGCCAGTTCCCTGCCCACTTACAAAATCTATGCCGATGATCCGCAGGCTGGGCAGGCCATGTTCATGGGTGTGCTGAAGGAAAATGGCGCGCCGGTAATTTTCTGCGTGCGCCTGAAAATCGAGCTGCACCGCATCACGGAAATCGAGGCCATCATTGCGCGTAAAGAGGCGGGCAGCATCGCGCAGCCGGAAAACCTCGTCACGCCCAATCCGATTTTTTCCGAAACCGTCCCGCCCACGCAGCGGCGTTCGCGGCAGAACATGATCGCCATCGCCAATAGCTACTTCAATGCGATCGAAAAAGGCCATGCCTCCTACGTTCCTTTCGATTCAAACTGCAACCGCATCGAATCCGGCGTTCAAACCACGAACAACAAACAGCTCGCCACGAATCCCGATTCGGTTCTCGGCCTCGGCTGCGCCGATCAGATCAAGACGCGCAATTTCCAGCCCGACACACTGATCCGCGATCGGCGATTCGCGGTGATCGACGAAGAGCGTGGCCTCGTTTTCGTCCTGGGATTCTTCGACCACGACGCCACGCTGCGTAGTTACCAGCTTGCGGACGGCCGCACGGTGAAGCAGACGCGCACCGCTCCCTGGACCTGGGAAATCGCCGAAATGTTCAAGATTCAGGACGGAAAAATCATGCGCGTCGAAGCGCTGGTGAACACCGGCATCTACGGCATGAAAGCCGGCTGGTAATTGCAGGCCCCCTCGGAATGCTGCGTCGGCAAACGAGAGGCCATCACTGCGGGGGTGCAGGGGCGGCGACCCCGGGGTGCTTGCGAAGGTTACGAAAAGCCGCTTCGTCGAGCACTTGGCCATTGGCAAGCGTGAGCGTGATGAAAAGGCCGCCCTTTTCGCCGCTTCGCAGGGGCCAAATCACAATCGAGATTTTGTCGCCGGGCTTGAGGCTGCTCGAATGCCAACCCTGCCGCGAGAGGTTGTTCGGGCTATTGCACTCGATGCTCCATTTGTCGATGCCTCCACTTTCCTTCGGGACGTTGACCTCAATCCAGCTATGCGGATTCGTCCACTGGAAGTCTTCGACCACCCCCACTAGAGTCATCTCCTTGTCCCGATCAAACATCGCGAAAGAGTGGTGCGCAAACGCCGTGCCGGCGCTCAGCGCGAAAAGCGCACCCAAGAACGCGATCAATCCCCTCTTCATGATTCCCCTCCGAAAAATAAGCGGCGGCCTTAATCCAGTTCTTATGCGAACCGCTTCCCCCGCCCGCATAAAGTACTATAATACGCCCCGGAATTTGTAGCTTTGTTTCTTGCGCGATGTATCGCATCATCTCCGTGCAAAGCTAGAAAAAAGGCGATGGAGCATCGTCGGGATGGAGACAATATGAAATTTTCGCTGGCGATTTTTTTGGCGCTCATCGCTTGTGTGGGGTTCGCCCCAATATCCCGGGCCCAGACGGAGCAATCTTCTTCCAACACAGCAGCCGCGCAATCGAGCCGCACCTCTGCAAATGCAAGGCCCCTATCTTCCTTGCCGGACTGGGCCGGCATCTGGACCCTCGATTTCCCCAAGCGCGGTTCGCCGCCGCCCGAGGAGCCGTCCTTGACGCCGCCGGCTGCCGCGGAGCTAAAAGTTCTGCAGGCCGAAGAAGCGAAAAACGAAGAGCCTCCCACGGAGAGCGCGAATTGCTTGCCGCCGGGCATGCCTACGATCATGTTTCAACCGTACGACGTTGAATTTCTTTTCACGCCAGGCCGGGTAACCATCATTCAAGAGGCGTACATGCAGGTGCGCCGCGTGTTCACCGACGGTCGTCCGCACCCGGCGAATTTGGATCCCACCTTCAATGGACACTCCATCGGCCATTGGGAGGGCGATACCCTTGTGATCGATACCGTCGGTCTCGGACACAAAACGCCCTTGGGATACAACCGCCTCGATCACGGTCCGAGCCTGCACACGATCGAGCGCATTCATCTGCTCTCGCCCGATACGATGGTGGATGAAATGACCTTGATCGATCCGGACGTGCTCGCGAAGCCCTGGCACACCGTCCACACCTTCACGCGGCACCGCGACTGGGATCAGATGGAATTTATCTGCGAGGAAAATAACCGCAACCCAATCAAGAACGGCGAGGTCTCAACCATCATTCGCAAATAAACGGCACAAACGCCTTCCTCGTAGTGGACATTTTCTAAGCGCGCACCGCGGGCTACCGCTGCCCGTGATGGTCCAAATTGTGCATCCGCTTTGCGTCGTCTTCCACGCAGACCGGCGATTCTTCGAGGCGTTCGTTCGATGGCTTGATGATCCGCGCCGGCTCGGTCCAAGGCTCGGTGAGAACGTTCGGATCATCCACTGTGACTTGATAGGCTAGATTGTCGCCCACTTTCCAGAAACGTTCGATCACGTGCATCGCAGTCGTGTGGAAATATCCGCCTTCGCCGAACCACGTGTCGTCGACGAAATTCGTCGCATCCACGACCAACGTATCCCCCTCCCAGTGGCCTATCGAATCGCCATAATACGATGGATCGGCGTCAGGGTTGTGCGGCTGGCCGTCGGTGGGAATAATGCGGTAGGGATCGCCGGAAATATCCTCGTAGAAGAAAATTGCCTCGTTCGGCAGTTCAACGATCTTTCGCGGTGAGCTGATGCGCGGAACACCGGGCTTGCCGCAAAAGAAAACCCCATCCAGCTTGGCCTCATTGTCGAATAGATATTTCACCTTTGCTTGATATTCGGGTTTGTAAGACGGCGTTGGCGTAGATGGCAGTGCGCCCGGCACTGCCATTTTCGCGGCATGCCGTCCGCTTAAATCTACCCTCTCGACTTCAACCGAACCGTTGGCGCTCTCTTTTTGCAGCGCGCCGCCGGGCAGGTCGATTGAGTAAGCCCAGATTCCGCTGAGATCGGGATGCCCATCCGCCATGCGCTTCGTTTGCGCGGATGTTGCGCCCGCGGCTTGTTGGCCGGTGTCCGCGCTTTGCTGCGCGGCAGCCGAAGTCGCGAGCAGAATCGCCGCGGCGAATATCCCAATCAGCAAGTGTTTCATTTGCTTGCGCCTCCTTTTGCTCAACGATCAACAGCTCGCCCAACGAAAAACGATCAGTGAGGGGCTGGAGCGCCAGCGGCGCCCGGTTGCGGCGGACGCCCCGACACCATCGCCAACGAGCTTCCATCCGCGAACGTGATCTTCAAAAGGAAACCGTATAGGGAACCATCTCGAGCACGATTCCCTTCCACCGTCACTGTTTGGCCTACGGCTCTCAAGAAGTCGCTGCGATTCACGCCCACGCGCCGGAGCCACGAAGGCGGCGCGCTTTCAAACTTCCAGTTCTCCACTGTTCCGTCGCCCTTCTTCGCATTGATATACACAGCGATGTGGGGATTCACCCACTCCACCTGTGTGAGCGTCCCCGTCAAAACGAACTTCTGGCTCATATCAAATATGGAAGAAGGCGAATGGTGCGCCCAAGCGGCTCCACCCACAAACAGCATCGCCAGCACAACCAACGCACCGGACGTTTTGTATCGCAAGGCGTGTCCCCTTTCCCCAGTTTGGCCGGAGTGTACCACAAAGCCACCGCTGCCGCCGCTGGCGGTCAACCGCCCGCCGTTTTTAGGCAAGGTGTTCATGGTCGCCCGCGAAATGGTAGTTTCGCCGAAGGATTGAGCGTAAGATACACGTCACGAGTCGGGCGACATCCTCCTTGCCGAGGCGCGGCAATCTGAATTGTCGCTCTTCTCTCCAAGCTGGACCCACTATCCTGATTGACTGGCTACGGACCCAATGGCGGAGCCTCAAATTCAACACGGCGTCTCTTTTGAGCCGTCGGAGCGCCTGACGGGGACCATTGTCGGCCGATTTGCCATCCAGTCGGCCCTGGGCAAGGGTGGAATGGGCGAAGTTTATCTGGCGCAGGATACCAAGCTGCGCCGTCCCGTGGCTCTAAAGCGCATGGCATCCCAGCTCAGGTCCGATGAAGGAAATCGGCGGCGATTCCTGCACGAAGCGCGGTTTGCCTCCAGACTCAGCAACCCCCACATCGCCGGGATCTACGACGTGATCGAAGAAGCCACCGAAACATTCCTTGTGATGGAGTACGTCGACGGAGAAACGCTGCGCCAACGTCTCCGCAGGCCGGTGACCGTGGACGAATTTCTTCCGCTCGCGCTCCAATGCACTGAAGCGCTCGCTGCGGCGCATGAACTCGGCATCCTGCACCTCGACCTCAAACCCGAAAACATCATGCTCACGCGGACGGGCGATGTGAAAATTCTCGATTTCGGCCTCGCCCGGCATGTGCCCCGAGCGGACGCCGCCACCACCGACCGCCTCACCGCGAATGCCGGCCGCACGCCGGCTTACGCGTCGCCGGAAGTGCTGCTCGAAAAGGAGCCTGATCCTCGAAGCGATATTTTCTCCCTCGGCGTGGTTTTCTACGAAATGCTCGCGGGGAGAAACCCATTCCATGCCGAAAGTATTCTCCAAACTTCCCGGCGCATTCTCGAAGAAGCTCCGCCGCCGCTTCGCACCGTCAATTTCGCAATTCCGCAGGAGCTCGAAAACATCATCTCGAAAATGTTGGCCAAGGATCCGGCGAAGCGCTACCGCTGGGCCGCCGAGGTGTTGGCGGACTTGCGGGCTGTCGAGCGCGGCAGCTCCATTGCGGCCCTCACGGCGCTCTCGCCTCGCGCCGCGGGCCGCCACTGGATGAAGAGCGCCACCATCGCTCTGCTTGTCGTTGTTCTTATCAGCGCTGGGACGGGAGTCATCCCTTCAGTACGCCAACGCATCAGCGGATGGCTCGGCGTCAGTGCGATCCCACAGGAACGTCAGCTCGCCGTGCTTCCCTTCGAGGTAGTAGGCGGAGACCCGGGCGTCCGCGCCTTCGGTGACGGGCTCACCGAAACTCTGACCGCGAAACTCACGCAGCTTACCGCCAGCCATGCGCTGCAAGTTATCTCCGCATCGGAAGTGCGTTCCAACCGCGTCACCACGCCGGGCCAGGCCCGCGAGGAATTCGGCGTGAATCTCATTCTCGAAGGAAGCCTGAGCCAATCGGGAGACCGAGTGCGCGTTAATTACAGCCTCGTCGATACGCGCAGTCACCGCCAGCTCGCCGCAGATAGCATCACCGCGGCGGTAGCCGATCCGTTTGCGGTTCAGGATCAAGTCGTGAATGGAGCGCTCCGAATGCTCGATGTCGTCGTGCGTACGCCTGAGCTTCAGTCGCTCGATGTACACGGCACTCAAGTGCCCGCCGCATACAATTCCTATCTGCAAGGCCGGGGCTATCTGCAGAATTATGACAAAACTGAAAATCTCGATAGCGCTATCGCCGCCTTCGAAAGGGCGCTCGCACTCGATCCCAACTATGCTCTCGCTTACGCCGGGCTCGGTCAGGCGCACTGGGAAAAATATCAGGCCAGTCACGATCCGAAATCCGTCGATTCGGCGCGCCAAGCTTGCCAGCGCGCACTAAGCCTCGATGAACAACTCGCGGCGGCCCACGTTTGCATGGGCCAGCTCGAGAGCGGCACCGGCGAGTATGAAAAAGCAGTGAAGGAGTTCGAACGCGCCCTCGCCATCGAGCCTACCAATGACGACGCCTACCGCAGCTTGGCAGGCGCGTACGAAAGCCTCGGCCAGCCCGTCAAAGCGGAAGAAACCTGCCAACGAGCGATTGATTTGCGCCCTCAATATTGGGCGGGTTACAACTGGCTCGGGACGTTTTACTATCGCGACGCTCGCTACGCCGACGCCGCTTCCATGTTTTCACAAGTCGTGGCGCTGGCCCCTGATAGTTTCCGCGGCTACTCCAATCTCGGCGGCGTCTACTACTATCAGGGCCGCTACACCGATGCGATCGCAATGTTGCAGCGTTCGATTTCCATCCGGCCCACAGCCGACGCCTTCAGCAATCTCGGCAACGCACATTTCTATCTGCGCCAATACGACGACGCCGTAGCTGCATACGAAAAAGCCGTGCAGCTCACTCAAAACAATTACATTCTCTGGTGGAACCTCGCTGACGGATATTATTGGGATCCGGCCAAGCGCCCTCAAGCCAGCCAGGCATACAGAAAGACGATTTCGCTTGCGAACCAGGCCCTGCGTGTAAATCCGCGCGACGCCTACGCGCTCGGCGTCGTAGCCTACTGCCACGCCATGTTGGGCGAACGAAAGCCTGCGTTCGACTACCTTGAACGAGGCCTCAAGCTGGCTCCTCAAGATTCCGAAATGCGTTTCAAGGCCGCTCTGATTTACAACCAGTTCGGCGACACCGCGCAAACGCTGTCCTGGCTGACCAAGGCGCTGGCCGGCGGTTTTTCCGCCACAATCGTGCGCGACACGCCCAACTTCGACCTTCTTCGGTCCAATCCCCGGTTCGAAGCGTTGTTCCAAACCTGACATGTTCTTCAGAAAAGGAGAAACGATGAACCACGCGGCAACAGCCACAGCGCAAAGAAAAACGGTGACCATCGAGGTCAAAGACGGAAAAATCATTGTTGATCCCGAACCCTTTCGCATCTCGAAAGAACTTCAGGAAGAGGTCATCTGGAACGCCCGCGACGGCGTCTATTTTACGGTTGAATTCTCTAAGGAATCGCCGTTCTACGAGTCACAGTTCAACAGCGAGTTTTCTGCTTCGGGCCTGGTGCGACGCGAAGTTCTCGCCGATCCGCAGAAAAAATACGAGTACACCATCAGAGCGGGAGGCGTGACACGCGATCCGGGCGGCGTCATCACAAGATAGCGCCAAGCTCTGCGCGTGTCCGCGTGTCGGTCTTATATCGGGTCTCTAGGGCTGCCGCCTCTTCTGCGCCGAAGGCGGCAGCAGGCCGTTGATTCGCAGGTAGACCGAAAGCGTCGCGTAGTGATCGATCAGGTCGTTGTTGACCTCCATCGCTGCGCCGAAGCGTGTCGTCGAGCGACCGCCGAACCCTGGAACGGATTCGTCCAGCTTCGCGTCGGTCAGCCCCGAAAATGACTTCCTGCAAAAATCCATCGAAGCCTTGAGCCCTTCCACCAGCTTGTCCTTGTCTGTCTCCGCAGCCTTCTCCGTTTGCGGTGGGGCAGCTCCGCCGACGGTCGAGCACACGTAGTTGTTCACCTGTGCGATGTGCTCCATCGTGTGCCCTACGGTCATTCCTTCCGGAGTCGGATGGTAGGTGTACTTGTCCACGGGAAATTCCTCGGCGGCGGCCACCAAGTTTGTCGCGTACCTGTCCAGAACCTGCCGCAACTGCGTGGATATGGGATCGCTCGTCGAACTCTGTGCCCGCGCGGTCAGCGGCAAGGCCAAGCCGATCACCGCCAACCAAACCAATCGCTTCATGTTGTCTCTCCTCGAAAATTAATTTGCGAATCAACCCGCCTGCCAGAAGTTTCGACCCAAACCACCTGCCTCGCGCATCGTAACCCCTCCCCCGCCCTCGACACAACGACCTTGCCGCCCGCGCAGCGCCCGCCAAAATCGGCGACCTTCCGGCGGTTCATTCACACTTGCAGCGGGCGTTCGAAGTGTCGGTTTCTCACGTGGAGTCGATGGCGGAAGAAAAGCTGCAATAGGTTCAGCTTACCCGCGAGCGGTAGACCGATCTGGCCGGCATTGGCTGCACGCCGGCGGGCGGAAACACCACGCCCCAAAACTTGGGCGAAGGTTCTAGGAACTCGAAGCCAACCAGCCTTTTGTTCAGCTGCAAGGGCCCCACGGAAACCACGCGAGCTTCCCTGCTTTCACTTGTTGCTCGATTAACCACCACCAGCTTCTGGCCTGTGCTGACGGCACATTTTAGTGCCACGAGCCCGCCCCACAGGCTCACTTTCACGGAATGCGTCTCTTCGAGAGCGAATCGCTTGTTAGTGCCATGCTCGTAGACTCGCATCGCAACGCGCAGGGTCACACGGCCGCTGCGCCGACTTCTTCTACCGTTCTCGCTGGGCATGCCTTCCTCCGTGGACGCCTAAGATTGGCAAGGTGGGCCCTTAGGATGGATGAAAAATCGAATCTCTCCAATGGTACCGAAGGACTAAGGGACTTTCCCCGAGCCTTCGCTTTCGCTTTGCTCGACTATACCCGGACCATCCGGCTTGACCGCCCCGCAAGGATAGATAAACATCTCTCCGGCTCCGTGCGCTCCTGTTGGGGCTCAGGCGCCACGGAGAAAACGTGCGGCCTCTATAGACGATGGGAGGAAACACCATGAAGTTACGATGGATGTCCACAGCCGGAACTGTCAGTCTGCTGATTATCGCAACCGCAGTGCCGCCGATTCGCGCCGAAACCGCGACTCCAAAACCCGTCGATGAAGTATTGGCCTCGTGGGATTACGTCGGCCGCAAGCTGATTACCATGGCCGAAGACTTTCCCGAAAGTAAGTACGAGTTCAAGCCCGCGCTGCAGTCACGCACGTTTGCGGCGCAGTTGCTCCATGTTGCCGGCACAAATTACGCGTACGTCAATGCGCTCTCCGGAAAGAAAATGGGACCGGACGACAATGATCCGTCGCGCAGCGTCTACAAAACCAAAGCGGACGTTGTGGCTGTGCTGAAGAAATCCTTTGCCGACGGCGCCGCACTGATAAAAGAACACGCGAATCAGTTGAACCGCATCATCACCGACCCCGACTCGGGCCGGCCTTCCAGCGAATTGCTTTCGTGGCTGAACGACTGCGAGCACTCCGGCGAACACTATGGCCAGCTCGTTGTCTATTACCGCATGAATGGCCTCGTGCCCCCGGAATCGCGTCCCCGTCCCAAGTAATCCCGAGCACGCGCAAAACACGGGCCGGAGTAGCGACGCTAGGAAGGGCTGGCTCTGGCCAGCTATAATCGCACGTCTCGATGATCACCGTCTCCAAAGAAGACTACCTGAAAGCGATTTTCGAAGCTGAAAGTGAAGGCGAAGCTGTCATCTCGGCAACGCTGGCGAATTGGCTCAAGGTTTCTCCGCCTGCGGTCACCATGGCTCTTCGCCGGCTAAAGCGCGACTCCCTGGTAGTTGTCCGCAGAGACGGCCGCGTGCGGCTGACCCGTCAGGGGCGCCGGATCGCAAAGCGCGTCGCGCTTCGGCACCACCTCATCGAGCGGATGCTCACCGAGATTTTCGGCATGCCGTGGTACCGCACCCATGACGAGGCCGAAAGACTGGAGCACGGCGTCTCAGCCGACTTCGAGTCGCTGCTGGTAGGAAAATTGGGTCGAGGCGAAGCATGCCCTCACGGCAATTTCGCGATGGTCGACGGCCCCGCGCGGAAGCGCAGGCGCGGGCACAAGCTGCTCTCGGAAGCGCAGCCGGGCCAGAGATATACCGTTGCCAGCGTGTACGAGAGGGATTCTAAGCTCGGCGAGTTGCTTGATCGGCGCGGCGTCCGGCCCGGAAGCGATATCTACCTCCGCGCCCGCCACTACGACCAGACTCTCTCGATCCAAACCTCTGCCGGTCGCATTGTCCTCGGCGGTCCCGCCGCGGAGAAAATCTGGGTGGCTTCTTCCCGTACCGTTCGACCACCGAAGCATAGTTAGCCGCAGTTAACCTGTGTTACTATACCCACGCTAACATACGGGAGAGAGATGGCAACGAAAGTTCCACAGGCCGGCCACGTATCCTTGGAGGGTATCCATAGCACCGTCCAAGTGCCGCATCATCGGGCTGGCTTTTGGGAGCAGTGGCGCGCTTTCGTGGGGCCCGCCATTCTCGTCAGCGTCGGCTACATGGACCCCGGCAACTGGGGCACCGACCTGCAAGGCGGCGCTCAGTTCAAGTACGGGCTTTTGTGGGTGGTCGGGCTGGCCAGCCTGATGGCCATCTTCATGCAAGTCATTTCCGCCCGCCTCGGCGTGGCCACCGGCAAGGATCTTGCGCAGTGTTGCCGCGATTGGTATCCCAGCTGGACCCGCTGGCCGAATTGGCTGATGAGCGAAGTGGCCATCGGCGCCTGTGACTTGGCCGAGGTGCTGGGCAGCGCGGTAGCCCTCAACCTGCTTTTCCATATTCCGCTGCTTTGGGCCGTCATCATTACTGGCTTGGACGTGCTGCTGCTATTGGCCTTGCAGCGATTTGGAATACGTACCATTGAGGCAGTGGTCCTGGTGCTCATCGCGACGATCGGCGTCTGCTACTTTATCGAAATTTTCGTGCTCCCTGAAACTCACGCCAGCTTTTTGGAGATGGGGCGGGCGCTAATCTCGCCGCGGTTTCGTCAAGCGGGAATGGCGTACGTCGCCATCGGCATCATCGGCGCAACCGTGATGCCCCACAACCTGTACCTCCACTCAGCCCTCGTACAGAGCCGCCAGCTACAGAAGGATGATTTGTCCGTTCGTCGCGCCATCCAGTTCAATACCCTGGACTCAACCGTCGCCCTGGCCGTCGCCTTCTTCGTCAACGCCGCGATTCTGGTGCTGGCGGCGATGGTCTTTTTCGGCAAGGACAGCGTGACCGTAGCCGGCGGGCACGTGGTCATGTTCAGCGCGGATAGCGATTGGATTCGCGTCGCCTATCTGACGCTGGCGCCGCTTCTGGGAACAGCCATCGCCAGCACGCTCTTTGCTGTGGCCCTCCTCGCGAGCGGGCAGAGCAGCACCATCACCGGCACCCTCGCCGGACAAGTAGTGATGGAAGGCTTCATGCATTGGCGCATCCAGCCGTGGGTGCGGCGCCTCATTACTCGCACGCTGGCCATCCTGCCGGCCGTGTTCATCATCGGCTTTCGAGGCGATAGCAGCGTTACCGACCTGCTGACTCTCAGCCAGGTGGTCCTCGCGCTGCAGCTTCCCTTCGCCATGTTTCCGCTGCTGCAGTTCACCAGTTCCCGCAAGCGTATGGGGCTCTGGAAGAACGGTTGGTTTCTCTTGGCAACCGGTTGGAGCAGCGCGGTTCTGATCACTGCGATGGATGTCTACGGCCTGCCGGACTCGCTACGAGCCGCATGGCACGTCATCGTGGGCGGGTAACGCGTGTCGCTCGTGCGGGGGAAAGGGAACAACCATGTATGAAAAAATTCTCGTGACCTTGGACGGCACGCCAAGCGATCGCGCGATTATCCAGCACGTCAAAGAGCTCGCAAAGCTAGCGCAGAGCCGTTTGGTCTTGCTTCACGTGGCCGATGGATGGGCGGCGCGAACCTATGGCCCAGACGCGGTCAGTCCCGAGATTGCGGAAGACACTGAATACTTGGAGAAAGTCCAGGCGGAATTTCAAGCCACGGGCATTCCAACGGAGGCCGAACTTGCCTACGGCTCGCCCTCGAAGGAAATCATCAAATGGGTTCAGAAAAAGGGCTGTGATCTGGTGGCCATGAGCACGCATGGACACCGTTTCCTCGCCGATGTTTTTCTGGGCACCACAGCCAGCCGAGTCCAGCACGGCATCAGAGTCCCCGTTCTTCTTCTCAAGGCGAAATGAGGCGCGTCGCGAAAATATGCTGACTCGGCCCTCGCCCGCACTGCTGCTGTTTTTGTTGATGGCCGTAGCGATTCCCGCTGCAGCGCAGGACACGTCCACAACGCCAGACGCACCCGTACAGACGAGCCAGCAAGATGCACCCGAAGCCAACCCCGGCAGGCCTACTGTATCCACGCCTGCCACTCTCACTCCGGTTGGCTATTTTCAGTTTGAAACCGGGTACTTGGGCGCGTGGCACTCGCCCGAATTCTCTTCACAGTCAAGTGTCAATGAAGTGGTGAAGTTTTCTGTAACACCCCGGATCGAATTGCTGGCAGCGGATCAGCCGTTTGCCTATTCTCACCCGGGAAACCAAACGGCATGGGCTACGGGAGACGTGGCGCTGGGAGCGCAAGGAGTTGTCTATCAGGGAGAAGCAGCGCGGCCGACAATTGCGGTGAGTTATTTTCACCGCGTGTACGCAGGTGATGCACCCGACATCGATATCGGCAGCAACAGAAATTCCATGCTGATTCTTGCCAGCGCGGATGTAAAAGGCTTTCACTACGACACGAACTTTATTTTCAACGAAATCATCGACAGCGGTATTCACCGCGCCCAATTCGGGCAGACACTCTCAGTTTCGCACTCACTCCCGAAGAAATTCGGAATCTCCGGAGAAATCTGGCACTTTACTCAGCCCTTTCTGCGAAGCAATGCCGTCGGCAACCTGTGGGCGCTGAATTACAACGCGCGAAGAAATCTCGTGCTCGATGGCGGCTTTGATCGCGGCCTCACCGGCACATCGACGCGCTGGGAAGTGTTCTTTGGATTCACCTACCTGCTGCCGCACAAGCTCTCGCTGAGGCGTGGCGGATAGCTATCAGTACGACTCCGTAAGCGGCGCCTTACCGTGATGGATTACCTCCGCGTGCCCCGGAGTACATTTACGATTCGCTTCACACCACGCTCAACTGGGATAAGCTTATTAGTTGCAGGCGTTTCATCGCGTGTGACGGGAGCCAATCATGGAGGGGCATGCCAGTGTGACCGCCGTGACAGCAGCCAGGGGGCGTGCCGCACATCTTTTACTTGATGGGGAGCCGAAGATTTTTCGCGACGATCTTGCCCTGCGGTTCAGTGGCGCCGATAGCGAAGCATCCTTGCGCGAGACTATCAACGCCATGCTCGGGGAGGTTGCCGCCAAGGCCGGACCCGATGCCGCCCAAAAATCTTTCCGCGTAGCGCGAGCCTCCATGCTCATGCGAAGCCGGTATACGGAGGATGCGTTGGGCCTGGCAATGGCGCGCGGCATAACGTGTTACGTGATCCTGGGAGCGGGCCTCGATTCGTTCGCCTGGCGCCGCACTGACTTAGCCGCCGCCATACAAGTTTTTGAGATCGACCATCCGGCCAGCCAGCGGTGGAAGCAGCGACGGTTGCAGAAACTGGGCATCGGTCGCCCGCCCAACCTGACCTTTCTGCCAATCGATTTTGAAAGGCAAACGCTCGTAAACGGGCTCCGCGAGGGCGGATATCCACTGGAGAAACCTGCATTCATTTCGTGGCTCGGCGTCACGCAGTACCTCACCAGAGAGGCCGTCATCGGTACCCTGAAGGAGGTGGCCACGCTGGCCCGCGGAACAGAGATCTCGTTCACGTTTATTGTTCCACAGGCTCTCTGGGCCGGAGATGGCCAGCGGATGTTTCCGATCGCCGTTGCATCCACAGCGGCCAGCGGTGAGCCGTGGATCAGCTTCTTTGAACCGGCCGAACTCGCCTCCCAGCTGAAGGAATTGGGCTTCAATCGAGTCGCGCACTTCAGCCCCGATGATGCGAACGATCGCTACTTCTCCGGTCGGACAGATGGGCTTCGCATCCTCAGCGGAGAGCATGTGATGCGAGCACAGGTCGAGTGATTCGCGCTAGTGATTCTTTTCGGAGAAGGGGCGCAGACGGATGAAGATGGCGGCGCCGATTGGGTGCGATCCGTAGATTGGAGTGAGGACGCTCGGCACCCCATACGTGGTCACCTGGGCCCCCAGCGCGGATTCGAGATCGGGAATCAAATTGAAATCGCGGTCGTATCCGAAGGTATAGGCTTGCACGTGTCCGATGGGAAGCTCCGTGAAGCCCGGCGGCAACGGATTTTCTCCCACCAGCAGCTCATTGGTGCGATCCGCATCTTCGATGCGCGTCCATACATGGTTGCGCGTCCTAAAGCGCACGAGAGATTCGAATAAGTAGCTGTCGAGAATGGCATTGTCTTCGAGCGATCGTGTACGTCCCCAAACCGCTGTGTTGGACCAGTTGCCATTGCTGAACGGCCGGTTGTACATGATCGACGCGGTCATGCGCTCCTGGTTTTCGTCCGGAAAAAGCCCCTCGGGACTGGTGATGCGCGCGTAAGAATATTGGCCGCTCCAATTTTTCCCCGGTTGCAGCGTGAGGCGCATGGCCCACGAATCGATTTTCCCCTGATCAATATCCCAGCGAAATTCGTCCGGCTCGCGTCCGTGAAATCCCGAGGCTTCGATCCGCGCGATGCCATAAGTAAACCCAACGGTCGCGACGTCAGCGGCAACGTGCGTCGAATCTTCCTGGTGGTGGCCGAGCGCGCCGACCGGATCTTCCGACGCCGATTCGCGATGCGGATACGCCGTGGGACCGATGGCCGGGTCACCCACGGGCGCAAAGTAAAGCGAGAGCAGTCCCCTGTCGCCCAGTTTGAGATCGTAAAGCGCGCCAAGCTCCATGACGAAATCGTGAGGATGCTGTCCATCGGCGATCGGCACGCCGAACGCGGTCTCGCCTTGTTGGAAAAGCAACGGGTAACGCCGCTCCGTGATTGTTGCTGGCTCGAGCGTGAGCATCGAGCGAATCGTGAGCACCCCGGGGCCGGCCTTGTGCTTCGCCATTCCCATGAACCAATTTGTCGAGAAAAATTTGTCGCCACCGCGCGCGCTGGATTGCTGCTCGGCGAGGATGAACACGTTGGCATGAAACATCAGCGTCCACAAATGCTTTGTGGTCATCAGCATAGGCGCGGGGGTGGAGTCCGGTTCGGCGCTGGTGCCTGAGGTACTGTGGGCCATGATTTCCTGAATGAAATTTTCTGCCTGCATGCTCATTTGCCCGCTCGCGCCCATTTGCATGCCGGGCATCTGGCTCGCGGCCGTCCCGGAGGCGGCTTGACTACCGTTTTGGGCAGTTCCCTGAGCGGTTGGGGGCTGCTGAGCGCCGGAGGGAGGCGCCAAAAACAGAAGCGCGAGCGCTGCGACCGGTAAGGCGTTGCTGCGGTACAAAAAATGACGAAATGAGCCGCTTAATTGCATCGAGCTAGAACGAATCCTGCGACAAACTCGAATGAATTTTGTCGTTTTCGTGTTCGCCTGGCATTCGCCTGCGGCGATTCGCAGAAGTTGCGGTGACGCGGGGAGAACTCCACCCGTTAGCGATCCATCTTGAGGCCGACGGGGCCAATATACTCGGATTGCGGACGTATCAAGTGGTCCTCTTTGTGCTGCTCGATCACGTGAGCGCACCATCCGGCGGTGCGGCCGCACGCGAACATCGCCACGAACTGAGTCGGTTCGAGGCCAATGGCCTGAAGCACCAGCGCGGTGTAGAACTCGACGTTGGTGCGGAGGTTGCGCCCCGGCTTCACTTCGGCGAGCACGCGCAGCGCGGTTTGTTCCACGTGGCGCGCGAGATCGTAGAGCTTGCGGTCTTCGATCTGCGCTCCTTGCAGGCGCTCGGCCACGCGGCTCAAAACTTCGGCGCGCGGATCGCGAACTTTGTAGACACGATGGCCGAATCCCATGATGCGGCGCCCTTGCGCAAGTTCATTACGAATCCATGGTTCGGCGCGATCGGCGGTCTTGATGTCGAGCAGCATATCGAGCACCGGACCGGGTGCGCCGCCATGCAACGGTCCTTTCAGCGCGCCCAAAGCGCCGGTGACGCTGCTCACCAAATCCGAGCGCGTGCTGGCGATTACGCGCGCCGTGAAAGTGGAAGCGTTCATGCCGTGATCCATCACCGTAACCCAATATGCGTCCAGCGCGTGCGCGGCCATCGGATCGAGTTCGCGGCCGTGCACCATGTACAAAAAGTTTGCGGCCAGCGAGAGATCTTTTCGCGGAGGAATCGGCTCTTTGCCTTTTGCAAGGCGCGCGTGTGCGGCAACGATAGTGGGAAAGCACGCGGTGAGCCGCATGGCTGCGGCGAAATCGGCTTCGGGCGTGATGGCATTCGGATCTTTGAGACCGAGTGAGAGTGTGGCGCATGCCATGCGCAGCGCGTCAATCGGAGGAGCTTTTGCGGCGGCGCGAATTACTTCCAGCGCGAGCGGCGGCAACTCGCGCAATTCAGCCATCTCGGATGAAAGTTTCGCGAGCTCTTCACGATCCGGCAGACGGCCCCGCCAGAGAAGATGCGCGCCTTCTTCAAATGTGACATGAGCGGCGAGATCTTCGACGGAGTAACCGCCGACGATGAGCACGCCATTCTGGCCGTCCACGTGGCTCAGCCGCGTCTGAGCGGCGACAACGCCTTCGAGTCCGCGTGGGTTGGCAGTGGCGTTAGGGGTCATGTGATTGTTCGCTATTTGGTGGCGACGGACGAGCCGGAAAGCCGCGCGGCGAGAGATTTTTGTTCCTGGCAAAGAGCCGGCGGGAGGCGGTCGCCAAACTTTTCAAAGAATTTGGCGATGGCTTGATCTTCCTCCATCCAATTGCCGGGATCGACTCGCAAGAGTTCGTCGAGCGTTTCGCGCGAAATGGAAAGCCCGTCGAGCGTGAGCGAAGAAGGCGTGGGCACATAGCCTATCGGCGTTTCGGTGGCGCGCGCGCGACCTTCGATGCGATCGAGCATCCATTTCAGCACGCGAACGTTTTCACCATAGCCTGGCCAGAGAAATTTCCCTTTCGCGTCGCGCCGGAACCAATTCACGTGAAAAATCTTCGGAGGATTTTTGAGCTTCGAGCCCATGGCGAGCCAATGGCCGAAATAATCGGCCATGTTGTAGCCGCAGAACGGAAGCATAGCCATGGGATCGCGACGCGTAACGCCCACCGCGCCGGTTGCGGCAGCCGTGGTTTCCGAAGCCATGGTCGCGCCGACGAAAACTCCGTGCTGCCAATTGTGCGATTCGTAGACCAGAGGAGCGAGATGCGCGCGGCGGCCTCCGAAGATGAGCGCGGAAATTGGAACGCCGGCGGGATCTTCCCAGTGATCCGAAATCGAGGAGGATTGCGCAGCGGGAACGGTGTAGCGGGCGTTCGGGTGCGCGGCGGGTTCGGCACCCGGCTTCCACGGAACGCCTTTCCAGTTGACTAGGCCCTCGGGCGGAGCGCCGTCGATGCCCTCCCACCAAGGTTCGTGGGATTTCGCCGTCATGGCGACGTTGGTGAAAATGGTGTTGTGATGCGCCGCTGCGATGACGTTTGGATTGGTTTCTATGTTGGTGCCGGGAGCGACGCCGAAAAATCCAGCTTCGGGATTAATGGCGCGCAGTGTGCCGTCAGACGCGATGTGCATCCAGGCGATATCGTCGCCGACCGTCCAAACGCGATAGCCCTGGGTTTCGAGCGCGGAAACCATCATGGCTAGATTGGTTTTTCCGCAGGCGCTGGGAAAAGCAGCAGCCATGTAAGTGACTTTGCCAGACGGGTCTCCCAGGCCGAGGATGAGCATGTGTTCGGCCATCCATCCGTGTTCACGGGCCATCCAGCTTGCGATGCGGAGCGCGAAACATTTTTTTCCCAACAGCGCGTTGCCGCCGTAGCCGGAGCCAACGCTCCAGATCAATTTTTCCTCCGGAAAGTGAAGGATGAAGCGGCGTTTGGGGTCCAAGTCGGCTAGGGAATGAAGTCCAGGAACGAAATCGTCTGAGTTACCGAGCCGATCAAGCGCGGGCTTGCCCATGCGGGACATGATGCGCATGCTGGCGGCGACATAGGCGCTGTCCGTAATTTCAATTCCCACTTTGCTGTACGGAGAACTCGCCGGGCCGAGGATGTACGGGACCACATACATCGTGCGGCCCTTCATGGCGCCTTCAAAGAGCGGGCGCACTTTTTCCTTGGCTTCGGCCGGAGCCATCCAGTTGTTGGTGGGGCCGGCGTCGGACCTTTGCCGCGTGCAGATGAAGGTGAGGTTCTCGGTGCGGGCGACGTCATTTGGATTACTGCGATGAAGGTGGCAATGCGGGTAAGTCTGCTGATTTAGCTCGACGAAGGTGCCATCAGCGAGCATGTCCGCGGTGAGACGGTCATTTTCCGACGGCGATCCATCGCACCATACAATTTTTGACGGCTTGGTGAGACGAGCCGATTCTTCTACCCAACTCTCTAGTGGTGTGGACACCCTGTCTCCGGAACTGGCCTACGGGGACGCCGATCATCGCGATAAAGCCTTGGAGCGTCAGGATGTAGAGTACGCTGCCAGCCTAATCGCAATTAAAAATTTTAGGGTAGGCCAACGCGAAATGCAAGGCACAGCGCCGATAGTGTGTCGGTTTCCGATTACCCCGCTAATCAGGACCTAGCTGTGATCGCAACACTAATAGCATCACGCCAGAAATGTGGATCCTCCCCTCGAATTTGGTTTTGCGTCGTTTGTCGGGTGTTTTCGGTCGTTTGTCCTAAACCGACACATAGCCGTAGCGAAGATTGCTGCGATGCGCTCCAGCTTTGATGTAATCCTCTCTTAGTGCGGCGAATCGGTCCATTTTCGACCACTTCGCTGGAGCCTTGTAGTTGTAGAGGCGCGCGGAGTTGCCGCTGAAGATCGCCGTCTTCGTCGGGCCGTCGGCCGCGCCCAGCGGCTCAAATCCAAATTTTCTCTGCATGTCCTCGGGCACCTCGAGGCGGCGCAGGCCTTCGATCTGCCATTGCGGTGAGCCAGTCCACAAGGCGTCGGTCCCCCACACGACGCGATCAGCGCCAAGTCCCTTTACCAGCGTCGCGACGATGAATGCCGCTAACCACGGTTGCGCGACGGTGCTGGCGGCGAACACCTGTCCGAGATCGCCGTATACGTTCGTCACGCCGTACTTCGCGGGTATTTCCGCGAGATCGCTGACCCAGTCGTTACGCCCCGTCTTTTCCACATGTGCCCAGGCTTCGGCGGCGTCAGAAGCGCCACCGCCGCCGACGTTGCGAAAACCGGAATGATAGATCACGAAATTGAGATTCGGCCAGTCCTTGGCCGCTTTTCCCACGTCGCGTACGTCCGCGTATGGGCGGAGCTTTGGAAACGCAGCATCCAGAGATGGCGGAAAAAGCCCTTTGTGAACACAGACGTTCTTGACGCCCGCCTTCTGCATCTTCTCGTAACCTAAATAGGTTACCTTTTCGTCGTCCATCCGCCATGGGTAGTGCGAGAGATCTTTGTGAGTGTTGTCGCCGATCGTGTAGCCTTTGACTGAATCAGGCTTGAGCAATAGCGCGCGATCAAGATTCTCAAGCCAACCCGGCTGACCGGGCGTGAAGATGGCGTGGCTCAGCAGGCGCTTCGAACCGGCTGCGTGATTCACTTTTTCGCGAGCCGCCGCCATCATTTCGTTGGTCAAGAACCAGTCTCGAGGGATATCCGAGGGAGCGCTGGAGATGAGCGCTACTTTCGTGTCGCTGTCCAAAAAGATTTCTTTGAAATAATTGTTGTACTTCAAGTCCTCAATCGTTTGCTTCTTGCCCTTTAACTCTGGATTCCAGCCTGAATCCCCAACCGCCTGCCGCATCATGACGAAACCGTTGAGCCGCGTATCGTCGCGGAGAAAGTGCGTATGGCCGTCGAAGATGAATTGGTTCCGGAGGGCGCTCGCGCGCTCATCGGCCATCTCCGGGGTGGCTGCCTCGACCGTACTGACATCGAACAGCGGGCCGTAGACCTCGTTCATGACCACAAATGCAGCGGCCATCCCGGCGGCCGTGGCGAAAAAAGCTCTTCGGCTGATCCCTTGCTTGCGGGCAAGTTTGCTGCCCATCTCTTTCAGTCGGCCCTCAACCTCGCGCTGACTTTTATTCTGACGTTGCGGAAAAAACTCGTCGCTGGAGACGATCTGCGTGGGAACGGGCGAAGGATAGGCCGACGTCTCCGCGGGTTTCAACCTGTGTAACTCTTCCTTGCTGAGAAAGCCGCTCATGTTTCCCCCTAGCTGAAGGAATCAAAGCCGAATGATATTAGGCGGAATTTCCAATTCAGACCTCGCACTCGCGCATCATATGCCTTCCCGCCCTCGCCTACAACGGGCCAACCGCGCTGTAACTGCCGATTATTTTGAATGTATGAGTCGCGTGCGAAGGCAAACCGGAGAGCCGGTGAGACGCCGGGGCTACCAAGGCGAGAGCGAACAGCAACACGAGTCAGGCGGATTGGAATTTTTCGCGTGGCGCGTCAGAGCTTGGCGAGGACTTTCGAGGCGAGGGCCTTTTCCATGTCCCTCTTCTTTTCAATCGGGGAGCTGCCGTATATGACGAGTTGGAACACGACATCGCCCTTCTTTACGATGAGCTTCGTGTAGCTGGCCACGCTTGAGTAAAAGGCTTCGTCGCCGATGCCGCTGGCCGGCGTCATCGTGAGGGGATTTTTTCTGGAGTTGTCGGGCGACTGCGTGGCTGCTTGCAGCATAGTCTTCGCGGCCTCGAACGAACTTGCAGACTCAAGGGCGAGTATGAGGGTCGCGAAGTCCTTCGTGGCACCGCCCGGAGGAGCCCACGTGCACGATTTCAGATACGTGGGAGTCATGTGCGAGCCAGCACCCACGGTGACGCCGACGACGGCGCTGACTTCGGCCGGAGTGAGGAGCGGGCACGCATCGGTGGGCGGCGTAGCCGTAGCCGATGGCGCGGAGGCAGCGACGATGAGGACGGCGAGAATGATTGCGCCAGGGCCGGTTTTCGAGCGCATGTGGGAGTCTCCTTCGCGGGGATGACGCTACAAATAAACCCATATTTCCAATTGAGCGCCAAAAGCGGCGAGATTTTACACCAGGCGCACAAAGGTGAGAAGAAATCTCTTGTCGCAACACCCCGTATCGTGAATCGCGCTGCGCGAGCCGCCCAGGACGGACGTTTCTTCCCGCTGATGGCCTCGGTTATACTTCGCGCGAGATGTACGCGCGGAAATTAGCGGCGGAAATGACCATCGGAGCGGAGCGCAGGGCGGTGCCGCTCGACTGGCTCGACAGCTTCTGCATGCGGAATTTTACCGGCTCGGCGGAATTCGACGACACGCTGCCGACCGGCGAAGGGCGTCTTGAAGCGGGGCTGGGCGTGGATGCGACGCGGCTGGCGACCGCCATGAGCGAGTGGTTTACCAAGCGCGGGAAAGGCAACGGGGCGCCGGTGAAGGTAGATTTACGCGAGGAAACCTGAACGTCGCGTGGTGCGGGGCTCTACGAAGAGAGATTCTCCGGTAGACGATTTTTGCAACCTTGCCATGTGGCGCAGCGTCTTATAGTGCAGAAACGAGGCAGCCATGAACGATCTAAAGGGGTTTAGGCTGGCCGCAGTTATTTCCACCGCGCTTTTTCTGGGACCACGGATTGTCCAAGCACAGCGTCCGGCGCCGACGTCCGCGCAGGTGTCTGGACGCACGCTACCTGCTCGCCCCGCCAATACTGTTCGCGTGCGACCTGCTCAGGCGCCTCGTATAACTGTCGCCCGAAGCCGTGGCCCAATCACGACCGGACTGCCCTCTTCTAACGATTTCGGAAATGGTTTCGCTGGTTTTGGGGGCGCGCCTCTAACGGTGCAGCAACTGCTTGATCCCGTGCCGGGCTTGGGATTTGACTACGCGGATCTCGCCGCAAGGGATCAGGATCTCGACATAAAGGCCGCCATCGATCCAGCCACGCAATGGCGTTTGGCGATCGCAGAGCGGCTGCTTCGAGACAATCGCGGATTCGGTGGATTCGTTGGGACGGGCGGATACATTCTGGATGGCGGAGGTTATTACACCGTGCCCGAGGAGCCTGCGAGCGAGCCTGCTGCCGCTGCTCCCGCGCCGCAGCCTCAGATCATTGTGGTTCAGGCACCCGCTGCTGCTAATCAGCAAGCTGCCGCGCCCGCACCAGCCGCCGAATCGCAGGCGCCGCCGCTGCCGGACGTTGGTCAATTTACACTGGTGCTGCGCGATGGGACCAAGATTCAAGCCGTCGCCTTCACTCGCAAGAGCGACACGATCGTCTACATCACCACCGATGGCAGCCGCCGAACGCTGGCAGTTGCCGATCTCGATTCGACGGCCACACAGCGCGTGAATCAGGAGCGCGGCACGCCGCTTGATTTGTCTTTGTAGTTGGTCATCGCACAGCCGCGGTCGTCGAGCGATCCGCTAGCGCCATCTGAAAATCACCGCCGCGCCAATCGCCGCGAAAACTGCCGCGTACGCGAATCCAGCCGCCGGGCTTACCGCCGACCACAGCAACCCCACTACCACGCTCGAAACGAGATCGCCCACTCCGTTCGTCGCGGCGAGGACTCCGAATCCAGATCCGCGCACCGATTTCGGCAGCAGCTCCGCGGCCAGGGATTTCTCGATTGATTGCTGAAACGCGTCGTGTATTCCCGCGAGCGCAAAAAGGATCACGAGGGCCGCGATGGTCGGCCGCTCGACTATGAAACCCACATAGCTGAGCACGCCGACCGCGTAGCCGAGCGCCAGCAGTTTTCGTTTGCCGATGCGATCGCCGATCGCCCCAACCGGGTAGGACGCAGCCGCGTCCACTAAATTGTGAAACGTATATAACGCAACCGAAATCGCGGCGGCTCGGCCGGCGCCGAACTGCGGCGCCAAAATTTGATTGGCACGTAAAATCAAAAGTGTCGGCGCAAAATCTCCGATGCCGTGCGCAAACACGCCTGCAAGAAAATGCCAAAATGTTTTTGGAAGCTGCGCAACTCTCGCTGCAAAGGAGGCGCTGATCGCGTGCGCTTCGTGCGCTTCCGCTCGTTTTGCGGCGGGGACCAGGAACACAAACGCGAGCGCAGCCACCATGCCGGGCAGCAGCGTCCAGCGCAGGACCCCGCGAAATCCGAGCGTGCCCAGCAACAACGTGGCCGAGAGCGGGCCTAACACCGCGCCGAGCGTGTCCATGGCACGCTCGAACCCGAAGGCGCGCCCTTCCTGCCCCGGCGCTACCGCGGAAGCGAGCAGCGTATCCCGCGCAGGTCCTCTGCTTCCCCGCCCCATCCATCCGACCGCGCGCAACACCAGCAACACCGGCCAGCTTTGCGCAAACGCGTATCCAAAAGTGGTGAGCGCCGTGGTGAGATAGCCCAGGATTCCTGCTGGTTTTCGCCAGGCGGGCCGGTCCGCGACAAATCCGCCGACAAGTTTTGCAAAGCTGGAAAGCCCGTCGGACACGCCTTCGATAATTCCCAACGCCGCAGCTGGCGCTCCAAGGCTCGCGAGAAAAGCGGGAAGAATCGCCGTGGCCGCTTCGTGCGACCAATCGGAAAAAAGGCTGGTCAGTCCAATGCCGAGTACGCCGCGCGTGAGCCAGCGCTTTGGGGGAGTTGCGATTGCAGTTTCACTCATAGCGGCGGATCAGTGTGGCTGCACGCAGCGATTTGGGTCAACGACCATTCGCGTGCCGATGTAGAATCTCGCGCATGCGAGCCGTCATTCAACGTGTGAGCCGCGCAAGCGTAAGCGTCGATGGCGCTGTTACCGGCAAAATCGAAAAGGGCCTTGTGGTGCTGCTCGCGGTGGGGCGAGAGGACGTCGCAGCTACGGCGGCCTCTCTCGCCGAGAAAATTGTGAATCTCCGAATTTTCGACGACGAGCAAGGCAAAATGAATCTCTCCCTACTCCATACAGGTGGCGCTATCCTCACAATATCGCAGTTCACCTTGTATGGCGATGCACGCGGACAGCGCCGTCCGAGTTTTCTTCAAGCCGCTCCACCCGAAAAAGCGCAGGTGCTCTACGAGGAATTCGTTCGCGCGCTTCGGGCGCTCAGCGTCGCGACCGAGACGGGAGTATTTCAAACGCATATGTCCGTCGAACTTGTGAACGATGGCCCCGTCACAATTCTTCTCGATTCGGACAAAGTCTTCTAGCGACCGGGAGTCGCAAACCTGATGCAGTTGTGAATCAGCCCCAAACTTTTCGCGCCGTGTCCACCACCAGCTCGAGCTTGCGCCACTGCTCATCCGCCGATAAAAGATTACCCGCCGCCACCGAGGCGAAACCGCACTGCGTGCTGAGCGCCAGATTTTCTAGCGGCACGTATTGCGCAGCCTCGTCAATTCGCCGCCGCAAATTATCTTGCGACTCCAGTTGCGGCTGCTTGGTCGTAATCAAGCCGAGCACGACCGTCTTGCCACGCGGCACCAGGCGCAGAGGCTCGAAACCGCCCGCTCTCTCGGTGTCATATTCCAGCAGGAACACGTCCGCATCCAACATTCCGAAGAGTTTTTCGGCAATCGCGTCGTACCCGCCCTCCGTGAACCAGCGGCTGCGGCTGTTCCCTCGGCAAACGTGGATCCCAAAGATGATGCCATCGCGTTTGAAACCTTTGACCGCCGCGTTGTCACCTGCGATGGACTTCTCGAATTCAGCGTCGGGGTCGTGGCCACTTGCTTTCATTTGCGCGCGCTGCTTGGGGTCAAGATAGTGCGAATAAAAGGGCGCGTCGAGCTGGATGTACTGCACTCCCTCGCCAAGCAGCCACTGAATTTCATCGCGCACAATTTCGACCAGGTCGCGCAGCAATTCAGCATGCGAGGGATAGAACCGGTCGCTCACGCCGCGTTTATAACTGGACACCATGAAGTTTGCGGGCGAGGGCAGCGTCACCTTGAACGGTCCTGGCGCGTTTTTCTTCAGGAACGGCACTTCATGCCCCGTCATTTTGCGAACTTTTCGCAGCTTGGCGCCGACGGCTTGCGCCGTGCTTCCTTCCGGCCCGCCACCCGGACCCTTCCAATCAAGAATCACTTTGTCGGCAACGAATCCGTCAACGGCATCGGCCATATCCGTCAGCCAGGAGCCGCGCCGCAATTCCCCGTCCGTGAAAATGGGTATCCCGGCCTTCCGCTGACCTTCCAGCGCTTCAAGAATCGCGCGATCTTCCACCGAGCCGAGGGCCTCCAGCGAGATTTTGCCGCCCGCATAATCGGCACGCGCCTGCAAAAGTTGCGACGGGCGCAAAAAGCTGCCGATATTTTCAGCGTGATATCGCGCGGTAGGCATAGGGCAAATCTCGCTTTCAGCCAGCAGAATAACAGCAATCTGAAAAGCGAGCGCAATCCTACGCAGCGGATTGGAACGCGTCAAGCTTCTGTGAAATGTTGGGCCGAAAGAGTCCACGAGAGAGTGCGCGCCGCATCCAAAAATCTTGGTGCTATACTAATCGGCGCAAGCTGTCCCGCCACTCGCTTTTCCTGCGGAGAGGTGCTGGAGTGGCCGAACAGGGCTGCCTGCTAAAAATACGAACCCCTGTTCTAAAAGACTTATGATAACTACCGAGAATTGCCACGCAGTGCCACAACCCACCACAGCACAGGGGCTTACGGCTGATTTCCTAGTGATGAATGGCAATGGCTAGTGGCAGGCGGTAGCTACAAAATTGGCTACAGCGGGCCGCGTCGGCTTTGAGCCTACCACATCCCAGTCTAGAAGCGGATATCTTAACGCAAAAGTAACTTGACTCTACATACTAATGGTGTATACGTACTGCTAAGCTAGGTAGAGAGACCGGGAGGAATTTATGGAAGGACTAGTTAAGTCTCACGCCCAGAAGATCGAAATGTACGATGCGTCAAGCGACCGACGCGCGCCAGAAGTTCCGGGTATCGTCAGTCCTACGGGGGTCGGGATCCAGCCCTTGGCGGCAGGCGATTATATGATTTACCTTCGTTTGATACTTGCTGGTTTCACTCTCAAGAAAGCTCGGATAAATGGAGGTGCTTTCTTCCCAATGCCGTGGATCCATCGGAACTGCTTCACGGATTGTGACACGTGCTATAACAATGGTAATTATCAACCCATCCTCAACGCACATTGCCAGAACGCTGCGTTTCAGCTAGAGCTATTTTTCCAAAATGATAGTAATCCCAATCAGTGGGGCAGAACTGCGCACGCTGTCAACCCGGACTGTCGCTACTCAGGGCAGGTCGAGTGTGTTACCTAATTCTTGAGTCGCAGAAAAGTGCTCAAAAATGGAGGATGACCGCTGTGGACAAGAACCTCTTAAAAGCATCTTTCCTTGCAAGTGTCTTTACAGTGGCCCTCGCCACGCTCGTTTTCTATGTTTTACGAGGCTCGACGGTATTCGGCAGCTCAAATACTGAGAGCACAAGTTGGCAGGCGAGGCGGTATTGCTTAACTAAAACGAAGGTAGCGGGCAACAAACCTTTGACGGCATGTCCAGCGGGATTTCACATGGCTAATATGGCCGAGATCGTCAATCCTTCGGTATTAAAATATGACACCAGTGTTGGTTTCAATGCGCCGGACTCTGGGTCAGGACCCCCATTCAACGAAGAAGGCTGGGTTAGAACCGGGGAAGTCTCTTGGGGACCGGGTCCCACTAGCGGAGGGGGAATTGCGAATTGCGAGTTATGGACTAAAGACGCGGCTGACGAGTCAGGGTCGGTAGTGGCGTTAACGCCCGCATGGGGCTCCAATATCGGGGCTGTCATCGGTGGAGAGTGGAAGTCTCCAATGCCTGAAAACGTCTTCAACCCTTCGATAATTGCACCTTGGCGTACTAGATTCGTCCCCCGTGCCGGTGACACGTATTCGCCATCCAGATGCAGCGAATCCTATCGCGTGTGGTGTGTACAGGACTAAAGAGCCGTAATTCTGTAGCGTTTATCGGGTCATTGTAGCGCAGCGCATCGGCATTTCACGTGCCCGCAAGCAAATCGAAGAACGCGTCGCCAAGGCGAAGGCAGGTCCCTGAGTGTGAATTTGATGGGTTAAGGCTCAGTGCCCAAGCCGCTTTTTCTTTTTGCTGAGCTTGCGCTTCGGCTGGGGTTTAGGTTTGTGAGCCATGCGGCCACGTTTTGCCAATGCCGCGTCAGCCTTCATTTGCTCCTTTAGCTCCTTATCCATTTTCTTGATTCTGGCGGCATACTCCTTGGCTGATATAGTGGCTCCGTCAGAAAACCAGACCATCTGCCTGCCCCTGCGCACCTTCTTGCCCCTTACTTGTCTCCAGTGTTTTCGTGAAAAGTGGAACCCATTGCAAAACCTACATAGGTAGGCGTAAGCCTTTTCGCTCAACGTATCCGCGTGCCGTTGTGCCGCGCGCCTGCTCAAAAACCGGATCTTCCCAGTCACTGCACATTCGTATTGGGTATCACCCTTCGGGGGTTCCACCGTCTGCTCGCTACCGGGCAGTTCCGGTTCTTCGTAGTTGGGGTCCGCCGTCTGCTCGCTACCGTCGTAGCGCGGTTTTATCTTTGCAAGTTCAGTTTGTAGTGTGCCCATACCGTATCCTAAAAGCGCTCCCTCTTGCCGCCAACGCGCCCAAGGTGCAGGTATGGCGAAACGGTCACCCACCGTATTCGTGCTCAAAAGTGCGTCCGTTGGCAGTAAGAACCCGGGAAAAGTGCCGCGATGCGAGGTCGGGATTTTCGTTTTAGGATGTGCTATAAGACAGGCGCGCTAGTATGTCTACGACCCAGACCCCCGCCGTTCAGCCCCCCACTATAGAAATTCCCAAGAATGGTCGGCGGAACAAAAGTAAGCCGTTCGTTGGGATACTCATTATCTCCGCGCTAGACGCCTGTGTTGTCTATATGACTAAACTTCAATTTGATTTGCTAACTGGCGTGGCCCTGATAACCCTTCTGTTTATGATGCTTCAAACAGAACACGAACGCTGCGACAGAGTGCGGGCAGGCTGGCGCGAAATTCGCAGGGCTACCTTCGCTTTAACTTCCGCGGTTCAATGGGCACAAATAAAACAGGGGCAGCCAGACGGCGATAAATGGGGGGACGACGCACGCGTATCTTTACAAGACTTCTATAGTACGCTGCTGCTCTACGGAAAAGGTTCCTTGCGCGACGAGTACCAAAAAGCACTGAAGACAAAACAACAAGAGAAAGCTAGCTTAGTACAGACTCTAACTATTTTTCCCGAGCTTGACCTAAAGGCGGAACAGAAGTTTAAATCTTGGAAATTGGTTTGGCTGTAGCCGGGGCCTCTTTCTATTTCCCCGAAAACGCTCGCTTCAGAGGCCGCCTAGCGGCCTACAGACTTAGCTCGTGGATAGGGGTTTGCGGAAATTTCAACATGGCAAGAGTCCAACAGCTTGTGCATGTGCTTGATTAGATCGTGCACTTCATCGTGGCTCGTGCCGGGACGAGGAGCAAACCACAATTGTACAGCGCGCTGACCATCCTCACCGTCAATGTGGCTCGTAATTCGGTCCAGTCTCCGAGCATTTCAACTCGTTAATTTCACACTTCTGTATCACATCCATTTTGACAGAGCCGCCTTTCAAGGACATATCGTACCATGGCGCGGATTAGGAGCCGTCCGCGTAGGCATGACCTAGACGAATGCTTCCCTTAATGGCATCAAGGTAGCCACACGCATAGTGAATTGCTACGGTGAACCTAGCGATAGGTGTTTCCAGATGACCGGCGTAATCGTGGCGAAGTTTCTCGACCACCGACACAAGCAAGTCATCTAGGCTGCCCGGATCGAGCCGGTGAACAATCCGATTCCGCGCCTCGTTGAGGCGTGCCATAAAGCCCCAAGGCGGTTCGTCGCCCCTACCAAGCACCGCACGGCACAACATCAACACTTGATTAAACGAAAGTCTTGCCATCGTCAGTTCCTCTGGCTCGCGGGCTACTTGCGCAAGGATGTCTCGCAAGCGCTCTTCAACAAGAAGGTGGGCGGCTAAGATAAGGAGCGTCCTGTCCTCAGTTTTGTTGAGGTGTCGGTCAATTTCATCAGACAGCGCATCGCTCATTGTTTCACTCAACCCTGCAAGTCGCTCACGGGATCTGCGCATGCAGATAGTCCGACATCTGTTTGCACGCATCCACGGTATACGCAGGACCAGTCTTGGAGTCAAACTCTGTCAGCATTTCTTTGGCTTTCGCTTTATCGCCAGTACTTAGATATGCCAGCCCGCAGAATAGACGCGGTGTAAGCCATTCTGGTGCGGACCTGATTTGGGCGAGGCACGTCTTGAGCAAATCTGCATACTCTCTAGCGTTGTTAAGACGAACCATTTCTTGAAAGGCGGAATCGTCCCCGCCTATGTTGACCTCGAGAGCGGCGTTTGCTCCTGGTCCCATGGTTCTCCAATGGCCATCGCAGAAATATGCCTTGGCTGGGACGTTTGGATTTACAGCATTTAGGATTTCATCCAGCTTCGTCATGACCGCTTGGGGGTCAAGTTGGTTCGCCAAAATCTTGTTTAGTATGTCGAGCATCTTCTGCCCTTGCTTCTTGTCGATCCCGCAGTTAATTGTAAAAGTGTTCTTGCTGCCAGTGACCGCAGGACTACATGGGCCTTTTGTATCTGCCGTTCCCGTGGTGGTGGCTTGGCCCCAGCAAGGCGCGGCAAGCAGCACGAAAAGGATCAGGCCATATTTCATTGTTCACTCCTTCATTTAGGCGGCTTCTGCTCCTTTGCAGGGGATGATTGACCATAGTTAAATTCGTTCCCGCTGCCAGTGTTTGCGGGACTGTTATTACCTGTCGTAGACGCCGGTCCGCTAACTTTAGACGGAGAACTTACTTTGACACGATCTCTTTCTACCTGTTTGGCCAAGAACTGCCATGCACCGGCACCGACTGCTGCGCATACCACGATAACCACTATCATTGACGCCCGAGGGTATGGCGTACCGAACGTTTCGTAGACTGCCTTTGCCCATCCTAACGGGTTCATACGAACACAATCCCTTTCCTATAGCGCGCTTCACTTAACTTGAAGCGCGAATTCTAACACGCGGGCTGTCTAACACTGCTATTGCCAGCCAAGGCAACACTCGCTATAGTGCGGGGCCAGCCTAAGAACGCAAGCCAAGCCGTCGCACGGATTAATGGCGAAAACATCGGCACGTCAGAGAGTCGGCAAGCGGTCATTAGACCTGACGAGGTTGTTCTCAGATAGTAGTCCCTCTGTGCTTGGCTTCATTAACAAACTAAGTGTGGGTCTGACCTTACCTCATTTTCCCGAGATTTTTGGAACGGGGTTTTTTGTGCATCGTTCCGGTTTAGCGGCTACAAACAGACATGTTATAGAGGTGTTCAGCCAACTGCGGCCTGATCCCAGAACAGGTAACTCATCATTGGCTGCGGTTTTGTTCTTTCCTGAAAAAGACGGGTCCGCTTGGCAAATGCTTGTCGTGGACGTGTTGGGTTGGAACGCGCTTGCCCAATTTTCTTCTTCGGACCACTGGTATGGCAAAACGATTCCGGATATCGGGTTCGTACAGTTGAGTGTGCGTGAGGTCCCGTACCTTGAATTGGCTGCACAACGGTTCTACCTGAAGGTTGGCATGGATATTGCGACCATAGGATACCCGATGGGCAATCTGCCACTGACCGCGCTGGGAAAATTGAACCAAGCAAGTCCATTCATTCGGCAGGGCATCGTGAGCAGTGTATTTCCGTGCCCTACAGCTCTCCCCCACGGCTTCACCGTTGACATAACGCAACAAGGAGGGTCCAGCGGATCGCCCGTACTGCACGCCGCCGACGGAGTCGTAGTTGGGATGATGAGCAGTGGCGTACAGGAGTGGCGGTTTGCCAAGTCGCAACAGGCAAGTTGGGCGTATTCCGTTAATACAAACATCAGCATCGCGGAACCGGCTCACATAATCAAGAAAGCGTTAGATGAGTTTCGTAGCAGTCAGCCGATCAATGTTGACAAATTGCCGACACTGGCGGAGCTCAGAGCGAAGTACCCTAAGCCGGATGAGGACACCGGGCTAACTTGGGACACGTGGACCCAGCCTAAGGAATAAAAAAGTCCGCGCGGGCAATGCAGGCCACAAAAAGACGACAAATGACCCCGGCAGGCACACAATGCCGGGGCCAGTTTGTCTATTCAGTTGTTAAGCGACCGATGGCCGCCCGTTTGCGCGCGATACTCCCGCACAGATTGGCACACGCAAAATCAAATTCAGCAGCGCCCGGCAATGAGGAGGTTCGTTAAGCTGGTTCAGTTACCCGCACGTTTGCAGCTTGGAACTTATTCTTTGGGTTGTGGCCCTTCACAACATTGTAGGAAACGCGGTCAGCATCTTTCAGGGATTTGTATCCCTCTTGGCCGACAATGGCGGTGAAATGCACAAACACATCTTCCGTACCGGCATCGGGAACGATAAATCCGTATCCCTTTGTGGCGTTAAACCACTTCACGCACCCGGTGTGGACTACTTCCGTTGCTGGGGTTTCTGCGTTCATGTTCTTGTCCTTTGAAAAAAAAATAGCAGGGGGCTTCGCAGCCCCCCGCGTTTGTGCGGCAGTATCTTCCCCGCCGCTGGTTAAGGTTAGGAGTGTTGCGACAGCGTATTGATCGGGTGCGTACCGGCGTCAACAAGGTTGCTGTCAACGCGGCTGAACGCGATAAATCCGACCTGGCCGTATTCAGCGTACCGTTCGTCAAGGCGCAGGATTTGGTACTCGCGCACCTTGCGTACGATGAAGTGGCTGAAGTCACCAAACAGCAACACCGCACCCGCACCAGCCGTGCCGATCGTGTTCATGGCTTGGTTGATGGTGTACGGGTATCCAAGGATGGTGTCAGGCGCATTGCTGGAAAGTCCGGGCAACCAAAGGGGCCGACCGTACTTGTCAAGCAACTGCTTGATCTTCTGCAAGGACAAATCGTGGAGCATGTAGCGCGCGCCACGCCGGTACAGCGGGTCAACAGAGTGTTCCAACGCAATTAAGTCATTGGAGCCGACTGTTGCACTGGCGGTGCCGGTGCCGTCGTTGGCGCTAGAGCCAACAGAGATCACAGGAGACCCACCAGACGCCAGAACAGCAGTAACCACACCAGTGGGCTGGCCCGAGCCGTTGCCAATGGTGAAGGCAGTTTCGTACGCGCGGCCGAACCGTATGCCAATCTTTTCAGCAAGATATTCCTCAATGTTGAAGGCGCTATCCTGCATGAGTTCGGTTGACACACGGATAATGCGGCTGGAGTACTTGAACGCGCCAAAGTTCTTGACGCCCACTTCCACCGGCTCTTCCGTGTCCGACGTGTTTTCCGCAAGCACGGCGGCTTGGTTGGTCGTATCGTTGTCCGTCGGGAATGGCAGCAATGCGCCGGTAGCGGTGTTGAGCACGCGGCAAACGCTTCCGTCCACGAACGGGCAGTAATACTTCAATGCTTTGTCAATTTCGTAGACAAAGCCCACCGGAACAAACGCACCGCCCGAGCTAAGCTCGGTGTTGGTTGCGGACCACGCACCGGCAGCCTGTGCGCTGTTGTCGGTGTCGCGCTGTTCAAAAACCAACTGACGTTCGCGTTCCGACAGCGTGTTCTTGCCGCGCCGCAGGAACTTGTCAAACGCCATGCGCCGTTCAGTCTGCTTGGGGCTTTCCGCATTACGGAAACGCTCTCGGTCAATTTCAACGCGGTGCGCCTCAATGTTTGCGGATCGCTCTTCAGTGGCGATCTGCTGTCCAAGAAGGTCAACATCGTCCTGAATTTTTTGCCACTTAACACGATCAGCAGGGCTGATTGTTTCTTGCCGCATGATGGCTGTAGCATCGCTGTGCAGCTTCATGCGCTTTTCACGCATTTCTTGTACGTTCACTTTGGGATACCTACTTTTGTGTAATCCGCCGCGCCAACTCCCCGTTGACGCCATCGGTGCGCTTCGCCATTGCGGGCAAACTGCACCCGTGCCCTGTAGGAAGAATTGGAAAATCCAGTCCGTGGCTTGCGTGGCTCAGGCAGTTACTTCTACTGCTGGCAGCGGTGACCACTCCCCGTGGTCGGCCTGCCGTACGCCTTGCGCCGGTTTTGTCAGCGCATCAAAATTTTTAGGGCCGTAAGTCCGTGGAGTACCTACGGCCCCGTCAGCGGCATGGGAGCACCCGGTGTGCCGCCTCCGCGACGATTAAGCACACCTAGTTTTCGTTGCCCATGTCTTCCCGCGTTGCAACGAACTTGTGGGCCGGTTGACCCTACATAAACCGGCCAGCAAGAGCGGCGTGGTAATGGACCCGGTAAAAGGGTTTAGTGCCCACGTTGTCCCGCTCTGCACTAATCTCGTTTGTTACTCAGCCCCGCCGTGGTAGGCGCGTTCGTCTGCTTGGCCGGTAAAGTCCACGGTGTTCCTAACCATGTCGTAAGCTTCTTGCGGAATTGTCCGGGGCTTTTGCAGCTCCGTAGTAAGTTCCAAGTGGCGCTCGGCCATGCGCACTTGCATTGCAAACTCCGCATTGTCCGGCGCAGCCGCAGCGCGTGCACGTGCCTCTACCAACAGATCTTCTGCTTCCAAAACCGCGATAGGTTTCTTCATGTTCATTCCCCTTTTGGCCTACCCATTGGGTAAAGCCCTTCTGTAAAGAACGCGCGGAGTAGCTTGGTGCGCTCGCGCTCCTTGCTTGCCTTGAGTTTGATTGCTGCCATCTTGCCGATACCGCCGAGCCAATCGCAGCCACAACTTTGCGTGTGCCCGCGACGTAGGTCCGAGCCGCTGGCAACGGTGTTCCCCCCCACACACGCAGGAGCACGCCCACATCGCGAGCCCCCATTTGTCTGTGTGTGAAAATTCAGTTACCGTCAGCTTTCCAAAAACTTGCCCGGTAATACCCTTGCGTTCATGCCGTGGCACGGCCTACCGCTCAACTCTTGCATTTCGCTACTAGAGCTTTCGGCTCCATTACCGGGCCATTGGCCCTCTATTTCTGCCCGCCCGCAATACTTTCAGAAATCGTTTCGCGGCGTTGGCACCCTAAATCGCCAAATTTCGCGGCCTCTTAGCCCAAGGTGGCGAGTGGTTTTTGGTCTACAAGGGTTAATAAGAATCACCCCCATATCGGGATATCCCATTTGTTTACTAAGCAGATAAGTCCACGTTTGATTTCTGTTTCTGGACACACCAGCGCGCCGCGCTGCTGCCCTTACCTATGCTGGCACGTGTGGCTTACCCGGCTTGCAAAGGCCCGATTGCCCTGCTGTATACCTGAATTGCCCTGCGGCCCGCCTTTGTTTGCCCCCTGCGCCAATACTTTGCCCGGCCTGTTGCGACCCGGCTCGGGCGCTGAAACGCGCGGCTCTGGCACTTGTGGACCCTTTAATTAACCGCCTTGATACCGCCGGTAGCGCCGTAGCCCTCAAGTGTCGGCACGTACAGCGCCGGGTCACGTTTGCCTTCTGGCTCACCTTCTGATTTGTGGTGGTGCCGTTTGCACAAGCACACCACATTGCTAGGTACCTTAAAAAGGTCGCGCCGTGTGCGCGGGCTTACCAAGTGGTGTACGTCCGTTGCTGCGTCCCTGCACTGCACGTTTTCAAATGTCTGCGGGTGCCGTTCCATTGCTTGGCATACCGGGTTGCACGCAAGCATGTGATTAGCGAATTTTCGCCAGCCGTACCGGGCCAGTAGATACAACTGCCTGATTGGATCGTCTTTGCGAAAACGGTCATTGGCTGCGTCAACTGGTTTAGCGCACTCCTTACACCGACCATTGCGCATATTGTCTCGATCGCACGCTTTGCCGCATCCGAGGCAACTCTTCAACAATGCTGTTGGCATTTGACGTTATCCTTGTGCTTCGCGGTCGCGTGGCGCTATAGCTGGCACTGTGCTTTGTGGCTGGCCCACCTCAATGGGCCGTGCCCCACGGATGCGGGCAGTGAGTAGCCGTTCGTTCCACGTCTTTTCCAATTCCGCGGTGACCTCTTTAACGCGGGCGTCAACCAAGCGGTTGACTGTTTCTTTTACCGGCTGCTCTAACAATTCAATTCTCGCCAGCAACGCCGCGAACACCTTAAAGGAAACTAAAATATGTCTTTCGGGTTGGTGAAGTGCTTTGACCACCTCAGGCTCAACCGGCGCTTTCAAAATTGCTTGGTACTGTTCAAGCGACATTCCTATTTCCTTCTGCGCATAGCGCGCAATTTGAATTTGTAATTCCGCGCGCCACGTGCCAACGGTTGTCTTCAATTGACATTGCTCGCCGCACAAACGTCCGTCGCGTGCACAACTGTTTCCAGCTTTTGTGTAACAGGGTTGCGCCGGGTGCCAAGCGTCTTAGGCTTAAAAGTCACCTGCTGGCCCACCAGTGTGCGCAGGTAATCAAGTTCCCACGGAATCCTGATCGCCACTGGAAACTGAATTGTGTCGCATTCCACATACATCTCTGGCCCGGTTGGGTCCGTGCCTTTTGCTAGGTAGCCTTTCATGTCCACGGTCCCATTCCTTTTGCCGGGCATTGCCCCGGCCCTCCTGCGAAAACTTCTGTTGTTCACTTGAGTGGCGGTGCGATTATCAAATCGCCTTCCACAATGTTCTTGCAGCCGTTGCGGTGCACCGCAGCCTTGCGGACGTAATCGCCCCCGGTAACACTGTGTGTCGTTACGCCACATTCCTGACACAGGGTGTGGGTGTAGCCTTCCCAGCCGTCGCGCAGGCCATCAGACAACGAGATCAAAGGCATGTCGCGCTGTGCCACGGGTGCAGGCTTGTTGCCGAGCGCCGCGCGGGTGCAGCCTTTGGCCAGTGGCCCGGCTTGCCATTGGCGGAACACCTCTTGCGCATCGCGGCCCGCTATTTGAAATGTGATGTCTTTGCCGTCGCGCACCGCGCTAATTGTCACCGTCATTTGCTTTCACCGTGCCCTAAGGATTTTGCGTTAAGTGCAATTTGCACCTGCACTGACCCTAAAGTGATTACCACTTGCGTATCGTAACGTGATAGCTAATATGTTAACGCAGTTATTTTTGGGCCGCTCTACGCCCTGGGGGGTTCCTTGCCAGCGCCTTTGCCTTTGGGAAAGAAAAAAGGAGGGAAGGTCGTCCGCGCGGGTTAGCGGGCCGGGCTTGCCCGCGTGCGCGCTTGCCTTTCCTTCGCTTTACTTCGCTTGCCGGTGCGCTTTTCGCAGGTTAGCCAAGGTAAGACAGGTACACCGGCTACCTACGGTTCCCACGGTTCAAAGGCTATCGCGCGGCCAAACCTTGCCAGCACGCCGGTAAGCCTTGGGACTTCAAAAATTTGCGACGGAACCCGTTACTACTTTTTGCCCCGTTCCGTTACTACTTTCATCGCTACAATCGTTGCTACCGGCGATGCTACTTTCGTTACTACAGTCGTTACTACTTTCATTACTACTGACTTCGGCCTAAACCCTTGAAACCCAATCCTTTTCCGTTACCGGCCCGGCGTACCAAATCACCGGCGAACCCGTGCCCTTACCCGCTGCCAGCTTTTGTTTTTCCCCTTGCCACTTGTGGCCGGGGGTTTTCTTGTGCGGCTTGAACGCGCAATAATTGAACCTGTCACGAATACACACCGCTTCGCAAAGCACGTGGTGCGGGGTGACAATGCGCCCGACATACGTGTGCATTTCCCCGCCTTGGGTGAATCGCTTGCGTTCCACGATGCCGCTGACAATTCGCAGCGCCCTAAAATATTCCAGCGCCAGCAACACGGCTGCCCGGCTGTAGGGCTTCCCCTTGTGGTACCGATTGCAATGCTTAACTATGTCGTCCACCTGCGCCCACACGAACCATTCCTTGTCGTCCTTGGACAAAAATTCAAGGTAGCCGATTACTTCGGCAAACACGCCACGGAAGTGATGCTTCCAGCTATGCTCCCTATCGGACCGTACGCGCACGACGTAGCGCGCTGTTTTTTGAAATTGCCTATCTCGTATCTTTGGCATTTGGGTTGTTCCCCTTTAACCTCTTGGTTTCAGTTTTCTTGATAGTTACGGGATAGCCGTTTTGAAACTGAATTTCCACGCTGCCCCAAAACCTATCAATGATTAGCTCGCCCAAAGACAATTCATCTATTAGGCGATTAAAAACCGCTTCATCCGCATCTGGTTTTTCCATTTGCTTCTCCCTTTTTAGTTGCCGGTTTGCACCGGGTGCTGCCACCTACTGAATAACTCCTCTATCGCCGTGGAAACCCAAGATCGCATTTGACACGCGAGCAAGCCACGGACAAGCTGCGGGGCTTTAGCTGATACTGTTTGGCCAGCTCCCCTACCGGAACGTCTGAGAGCAAGTGCGCCCATATAGCGCACCGTGTGCGGTCGTCGTATTTGGAACGCGCCAACAGTTCCTCCAAGTCAGTTGGTTTAATTACCGCCACCGGGTCAGGCAGTGGGTAATCAGGGCTGCCCGGCAAGATTTGTTTGAAGCCATAGTCGTACAACATGGGAATTACTTCCCATTCTTCGGGGGCGGTGTCGTATTGGTCGTTGCTGTACCACGGGCTGCGCGGGTCCTGTGGGCCGGGTGCTCGCTGCCTGCGCCGTACGAAATAATGATCGCAAGCCACGGTTAGGCCGCTTTCACCGGCTGCACTGTGTTGCGGTTTATGAAGGCTTCGATATCCGACTGCTTGAACAACACCCGACTTCCGAGTTTGACGAAGGGGATCTTGCGGGCCAGCACCCACGCACGCACAGTGCCTTGTGAAATCCGCAGCGCCTTGGCGGTTTCAACCACCGTAAGCAGGCCGGGCGTGGCTGTAGGCGAACTTGTAGCAACAGCATTCTGTTTGGGAAGCATGGAACGGCTCTTTTATTTCCCGTTCCACGCCAATTAAGGCGGGGCTGCACTACCTCTGACTGATAGTGCCTTGGTCCACCGACGCGTACTGCTGCCAAGCGGTACGGGCAATTCCAGCCGTGGTGCCCCGGCTGTTACCCTTGGCCAACGCTACCGGCATCCTACCACGGTAATGACTAACTTGCAACTGCTATCTATTACTAACCTTGGCCTCAACCAGAGCAACCGCCTCGTCCTTTCCGTTCTCGGCCACTGCGTCGAGTGTTGACCAAATCGCTTCCCACTGAGGCACCGTAATATTCAAAAGGTTGTCGGTGCCAGCCCTGGCAAGCATGTACTTTTTGAGCTTTGCCGTGACAGTTGTACCCTTGCTCGCGACCATACCGCCGGGTGCCAGCACCTCAATCGCGTACTTTTTGCCGCGTTGCAGATAGCCGTTGTACACCTCAACGTTCGGCAACGCTCCGGTTGCTGGCACAGCTTCTTCCTTTGCCGCCGCGAGCTTTTTTTGTAGGTCCTCAATCAGCCGACGGTAAAACACCTCGACTTCCGCATCCGTACTAATCTTCGCGCTAAGACGGTCAATAAAATCAAGCGCCTCGCACAGCGGGCTTTCCGGCTGTGGGGAGAGCCTATCCTTAGCTGGAAGCAGGAGAGGGTTAGGTGTGTAGGCACCGTTGGGATAAAACCGACGCAGATAGGCGCGGAAACTTGCTACTGACAGCTTGTTTCGGTCTGCTGCCTCGAGGGCCTCTAGCCGGGCTTCAGCGGTTGGTAGCGCCGCCGCCACCTGATGGTGACCCCAATGCAGGGTGCCTATACGTATAGGCTTATCAAAAATCCGCGCAACGCGCTTAAACTCGAGCAGCGTATCCCGGCTGTACCCCGGCACAAGGTTAATCGCCTCAGTTTCTGGCGACCGCACATCCTCACCCTTATAGGCGTAGTGAACTATCGTACCGTCGAGCTCAGTGTAATGAATCGTGCCACCCTTAGTCCCGTCGTAAAACACCTCACCCTCATTTAGCCAGTCGCCTATCCACCACTGTACAGCCGAATGTGCTGTGAAAACCCGCCTGCCAACTTCGAGCCACACCTCCTTGCTAAGGGACGCGTCGGGCGGAAAGGACAATGACGTCAGGGTTAGCTCAACACCGGGCACATCTGAATTTACAACCATCTTTTCAATCTCAAATGACCCCACAAGTTCCCTCCAACTAGGCGACGCAGATCATACCATGAGGTACTAGTACTAAGCAACCTGCCTGGTGCTGGCGTCAATTGTACAGGGCTGCTTATTCGGCTACACTGCCAGCAACGCTGCGGCCACAGAGTACTGGAGCGGACATGAATGGGTTGAACAAGTCGGAGGCAAAGACACTCAAGTACCTGCAACAAATGTTTCCAGGATACGCGTGGGGCAAGACGAGCAGGAGGCGGTCAATTGGACTTCATGGGTGCACCGCCCGCCGACGCAGACCTGCCCATGTTATTTGTTGAAAGCAAGGTGGGAGGCGACCGCGCGCGTATTAGTCAAATCGATTGGGCTAAGAGTGAGATCGGCCTGCGGTGCCGCAAGTTTGTCGTCTACAGCCCGGACGAAGAATCAGCGCCATGCTTCCTTTACACGTGGGACGACTGGCTGCTGTTTGTGGAGCAGGAAGATGTTGTTGCCCGCGACGAAAGGAAAAAAGCCGAGCGGCGCGCCAGCACTGGTCTGGCCCCTGGTGAGTATCAGATAAACCGTAGTGGAGCTGATGCCCGCATGCGCGTAGACGAGGATGGCACCACGACAGTATTGGCCGGTAGCAAGTTTAGATTGGTTTCCACTCCGGGCGCGCCCGCCAGCGCCGTGGCGCTGCGTGAAGAACTAGTTCAAAGCAAAAAACTGGTTCAGGATGCTGATTCCCTCCGTTTAGTTGAAGATCACGTGTTTACGAGCCCTAGCGCGGCGGCTGGCGCTGTACTTGGCACAAGCGCAAGCGGTCCCTATGAGTGGAAGAAGAAAGGCCAACCATGAGCGTGTTCAAGCGCGAAATATCTACTGGTACAAATTCACGTGGGGCGGAACGCGGATTCAGGAGAGCACGCGGCAAAGCAACTACCGCGCCGCCGTGAGCATGGAAAACGATGCTAAGACCAAGTTGGCCCAGGGTAATGCAGGGATACGGATCAAGAAGGAAGCAGTCACGCTGTCCGATTACCTGAAAAATAATCTGCTTCCTTGGGCCGAAGCGCAGTTCACTGGAAAACCCAAATCGTTGAAGTGGTACAAAAACGAATGCAATGTTCTTTCAAATTACGCTCCATTGGCCGGAGCACGCCTCGATGAAATCGGCGAAGATTCCTTAGCTGGCTTCAAGGCCGCCAGACTAAAACAGGGCCGCAAAATCTCGACAATCAACTCCACGATCCGCGTTCTGCGCAGCGCACTGGCCCACGCGGTCGATGATGGTTGCTGGCAGCGAGGCCCAAGCTCTCAATCATAAAGGGGGCGAAGCATCGAGAGCATGTGGTGTTGCCAGAAGAACTGGACAAGTATCTAGCCGCCGCGCCGCAGCCATTGCGTGACGTGGCGACGGTCCTATCCGAAACCGGGTTGCGCCCCGAGGAATGTTTTCGGATGCGGTGGGAAGACGTGAGATTTATTGACGCCAAACGAGCATTGATCCTGGTTCAGCACGGAAAGAGCGCGGCTGCTCGTAGGCCGGTTCCAATGACGCCGAGGGTGCGTGCTATACTTAGCTCGCGTTGGCAGGCCGCAGAGCAACCCGGAAATGGTTGGGTATGGCCCGCGCCCAAGGCCTCCGCTGGACACATCGTGCCTAATTCAATTTACGAACCGCACCGGCAGGCGATCAAGGACAGCGGGGTGCGCCCGTTTGTGCTGTACTCGCTCCGGCACACGTTTCTGACGCGCCTTGGGGCCAGTGGCATTGATGCCTGGTCGCTCGCGCGGATCGCCGGGCACAGCAGCCTGCAAGTGAGCGCCAACTACGTGCACCCCAGCGATACTGCGCTGCACGCGGCGATTGGCAGACTGGTGCGGAGTGGCTACAAAAGTGGCTACAGTAAGGTTCGGGCGATAAAGCCCAAACTGCTAAAACCCGCCAAATGAAAGGCTTAGCACTGCGGAGAGGTGCTGGAGTGGCCGAACAGGGCTGCCTGCTAAGCAGTTACACCCCAAAAGGGTGTCGGGGGTTCGAATCCCCCCCTCTCCGCCAGATTTTATTCCTCAGTGGCGCGAAACTTCCGCTCAACTTGCAGGAGAAGCCAATTGGATTGGGAAGCCTTGCGGCATTGTGTAGTTGCTTGCGCCCAATAGCACCAGGGTTTGCGCTACGCCCGATTGATCGAGGGGTTCGGAAAAGAAATAGCCTTGCGCGCATTCACATCCAAGCGACTGTAGCAAACTCACCTGTTCGGCAGTCTCCACGCCTTCCGCAACGACCTCTAGTCCCAAGTTGCGTGCAAGCCTCAGAATAGTCTTCACGATTTCACGGCTTTCGGTGTTGCTCACTATGTCGGAAACAAAAGAGCGATCGATTTTGAGAACATCCAGGGAGAAGCGGCGCAAATAGCTCAAAGACGAATATCCGGTGCCGAAGTCGTCCATGCATAAGCGCACACCCAAAGTTTTGAGTTCGGCGAGAATTCGAGCGGTGCGCTCCTCATCCCCGATGGTCATACTCTCGGTGATTTCCAATCTCAGATTGAAGGGCGCGGTACCGGATTCATACAGAATTTGCGCTATGCGGCGGACCAGGTCAGGCTGAACAAACTGCCTGGCGGATACGTTTACGGCCACGGTAAACGACCGATCGGATGGAAACTGCCCGTTCCAGACGCATAGCTGGCGGCAGGCCTCGCGCAAAACCCAATTCCCCATCCCAAGAATCAAACCGGTATCTTCGGTCACGGAGATGAATCCGCTGGGCATCACAAGTCCGAACTCCGGCCGCTGCCAACGCATGAGGGCTTCAAAGCCGGTGATACGACCATCGCCCAATGAAACGATAGGCTGGTAATAGGCGCGGAATTCGTCGCGTTCCAAAGCGCCCCGGAGATCGGTTTCCAGCCTGAGGCGGTCCACCGCCGCAGCATGCATCACAGGATCACATATTTCGTACCGCGCCTTGCCCAGGGCCTTTGCCCTATTCATGGCAGTGAAGGCATCGCCTAACATATTTTCGGCCGCGCTATATCCCGTAGAACTCAGCGCAATGCCGGTGCTGGCGGTGATAAACACCTCTCGCCCATCGATTACAAAAGGAGACTGGATGTTCCGTTGAATTCGCTTCGGCCACGCGGATTCCGTCGGCTGCATCCTGAATGTTTTCCAGCAGGACTGTGAATTTGTCGCCTGCCAATCTCGCGAGGATGCCGCCGCCTCGCTGCGGCCCTTGCATCGGGGAGGCAGGAATCGAGCGCGATATGCTGCTTTCCCGGCGAAGCGATCCGCTCAAGCGTTCGGCCACCTGCGTGAGCAGCCGGTCGCCCGCGGCATTGCCCAGGCTGTCATTCACCACTCTGAAGCGGTCGATGTCCACGAACAACACTGCAAATTTGTAGTCCGCGTGGCGCTTTCCACGGCTCACACAGAGAGACAAGCAGTCGAGAAAGAATGGCCGGTTGGGGAGATGCGTGAGAGGGTCGTGAAGAGCGTCATGAATTAATGTGTCTTCGAGCTTCAGAATCCGCTCTCCGGCCCGCAACCGTGCTTTCAGTTCCTGTGGGTTGCAGGGCTTGATCAGATAGTCGTCGGCCCCGGCCGCGAGGCCAGCGGCGACGTCCACCTTGGAGCCTTTCGAAATAAGAAAAATTATGTAGACGTACGGGTGTTCGGTGCAACTGCGGATCTCGCGGCAAACGCTCAGCCCGTCAAGTTCCGGCATGAGCCAATCTAGAAGCACCAGCCGTGGGCCATCGACACTCAAGAGACATTCCAGCGCGGCGCGCCCGTCAGTCGCTTCAAGAACATCGTAACCGGCCCGAAGCAGGTTCTTCTTCAGCAGATGACGCACACTCGCATCATCCTCAGCTATGAGGACTCTCATTGCGCCACTCCCGAGGCCTGTTTGTGCAATCTAAGAACCACAAAAGGCGTCAAAACATTTGAAAGCGTTCATTTCAAACGTGATCCAAAGTGACGCTCAGTTGTTCAAGGAAAACATGAGGACAGAATCGCGCCCGACCTGATTCTTGCAGCGCCCCCCTTCTAGACAAGTTTTCCTGGCCTTCTGCGATGCGTTCCTTTCCCCACATGGACGCGCCAGTCTCAGAGTGGGAATAGAAGGCTGTACCAGCCTGTGCGCCGGTTCCTTAAGACGTTCGCCCTGAAACAGTTGGCCAGACGGGCTTGTGGTCATCGTCGTGCGTGGGCGACAGCACACCAAGTCCGATATGAACGCAAAGAAACCGAAGAGAAACGCTTTCGACGCACAGATGTTTCTCGCTACCGAGGGAGCGGCCAGGAAACTGCGTGAGTTTCGGAGAGGCGGGCGAATCTTCTCGCAAGGCGACGCTGCGGACAGTGTGCTGTACATTCAAAAGGGCGGCGTAAAGCTTTCCGTTGAAAATGGCGCGCGTAAGGAAGCTGTGGTCGCCATGTATGGTCCTGGCGATTTTATCGGGGTAGGTTGCATGAGAGGCCAGCCGTTGCGGATGGGCACGGCGACCGCGATGACGCCGACCACACTTCTTGCGATTGGTAAAACTGAGATGCTGCGCGTGCTTCACAACGAACAGCATCTATCCGACCGCTTTATCGAATACATGCTCGGACGCAATATTCGAATGGAAGCAGATCTGGTGGATCAACTCTTCAATCCATGCGAGAAACGCCTGGCAAGGGCGCTTCTGATGCTGGCGGGTTATGGAAAACAAGGTCAGGCGGACGCCATCCTGCCGAAACTTACTCAAAAAACGCTGGCGCAGATGATTGGGACGACGCGTTCGCGCGTGAACTTCTTCATGAGCAAGTTCAGGAAGCTCGGCTTTATAGAATGCAACGGCAAGATCACGATCAAGAGAATCTTGCTGACAGCCGCCTTGAACGAGCAAGGCAGCGAAAACTTCGCCAGATATCAGCGGCCGAGTTGAGAAACGGAATCGGCGGCAGGCATCCGATCTAAACTTCGTCGCTTCGTTCCTCCGGAGGAATATCATCTTCGGGACGCTCGTGCGTGCGAACGGGGCCCTCGTCCGCATCCGTCGCATTCTCCACGCCATTGATCACGTCCGCTTCGAACGCTTGACCTTCTTCGACAAGCTCTTCCACGCTCTCGTTGCTGGCATCTTCCTCGCGGGAGAGTCCCTGGAGATCGCCGGCCTGGCCGCCGGCTTCGTCACCCATCCCACGCCCCGGCGGGCGGGGCACTCTGCTCAGCCTGCTCGACCCTAAGGACGAGCGCTCGCTGCCCGAAGAAATCTCGCGCGGCGGAGTGCGCTTTACGCGCGCAGTCTTTTTGGTGAAAACGACCTGCTTCTTTGCCGCTTTAGCCTTCTTCGTCGCGGGCTTCTTTGCGGCTTTCTTTTTTCCGGCAGCCTTCTTGCTGCCGTGTGCCTTTTTCTTCGCTGCAATTTTCTTTTTTGACATGATGATCCGTATCCCCTTAATTCGACATTCCCTGTGCAGCAGCAATCGCTTCGATTCTAACTCTTCTCAGCGTCAAATGGCTTTCCGGCACAAAAGCGCCACAAGCGCGTCGCGGACTGTGGCGGACGAGGCTCCTTCCGCGGCTTTGGCGCGCCATGCGACGAACCCATCCGGCCGAACGATCACCGCGCCGCTGCGGCCGACCCCATACGCACCCGCAAAGGCCCCGCTTGGATCGGTCACTCCATCGTCGCCAATCATATAAACATCGAGACTCAGCCCCAATTGCTTCGCTGCGTCGCGGCCGCTTTCCTTCCAGGCGCGCCCTTCCGGTCCGGCAAGCAACACGAAATTACGACCAAAAAGATCGAGCGAGGAAATCTTCTCTCCGCTACGCTCGAGCGGAATATGCGGCGCGCGTGTCCCCGGACGTCCTCGCGTCTCGCGGGGATTATCGTGCGGCACACTCTTCTCATCGGGATCGGGCATCACGGCTGCCGAGTGGTAGCAATAACCCAGCTCTATATTCAGATCGTTCTCGATGGCTTGCATATGTTCCGAGCGCAGGTACGGCGCGGAGCGCGTGACATAGCGCGAATACGCCTGCTCCACCGTGAAGGCCGCTGCCGGACGCCTTTCGGCGTCATAGGTTGAAAGCAAATTTTCTCCGGCGATTCCCTTCAGCACAGCAGCGAGTTTCCACGCAAGATTGTGCGCGTCCTGCACGCCGGTATTGCCGCCGAAGCCTCCGCTGGGCGGCATCACGTGCGCGGCATCGCCGGCAAGGAAGATGCGCCCGTGTTGGAAGCGTTCCGCCGTGTCGGCGCTGGCGTCCCACTGCATCACGTTTTCAATCGTGACTGGAACCTCGGCGGTGCCCAGCCCGGCCCGAAGCATTTCCAGGCAGCGCTCATTGGTCAGCCCGTGCGAAACGTCCGTGACGGGATTTTTCGGATCGCCCAGCCAGTGGACCGCCAAGAAGCCAGATGTGAACGGCTTTTCGATTCGAAAAAAGCCGCTCAGCGTCGAATTTATCACGTACATCACGCTGAGGCTGCGGCCGCGCAAAAGCGCGGAGACATCGCCGCGAAAATAAATGGTGATGCTCTTTGAAAACACTCCGTGGCCGAGCATGCGGATTCCCAGGCGCTCGCGAATCTGGCTGTGGCTGCCGTCGGCGGCGATCATGTAGCGTGCGCGGACACTCGACATCTTGCCACTATCGCGCTCGCGGACTTGCGCGGTCACGCCGCTGGAATCTTCCTTGAACGAAATGAGCTCCGTTGCGAACCGAAGCTGCGCGCCGAGTTCTTCGGCTCGGCTCTTCAGCAGGGGCTCCAGCAGGCTCTGGGTGATAAAGATGCGGCTGCTCGGGCTGACGTCTCGCACGCCTTCGTTCAAGTTGGCGATGAACCAAGCCAGCTCCTTGCCTGCCAGCGTTTCGACGGCCATGATGGCGCCATCCTGCACGAACTGTTCGTCGGATTTTTGTAACACGATTTGTTCCACGCCGACCGTGCGGAAAATTTCCATGGTCCGCTGCGTAATCATTGCCGCGCGAGGATGGATCGCGGTGCCGCGGTGATGTTCCACCACCAGCGCGGGGATTCCGTGATGCCCCAGCAGCAGCGCCGTCGACATGCCTACCAGACTGCCGCCTGCAATCAGAATGGGAACCTCAATGTCGCTCATGCGCCGCCTTCTACCTATTCAGGCTCAGCCTACTTTTGCCGCGAATCAGCAGAGAAGCTATCACAGCTCCGCTTTCCTTTGCCACGCACGGCTCTTCCGTTACTGCTGCGACTTCATTCCGACCGAGCCCCTGCCGGCGTGGTAGAATGTTTGTTCGGCGTCGTGAATCAGCGGAGGAACAAATGCAATATGGCATGGACATCATGGTTCAGGAGATGCGCAACGAACTCACGCGCGTCGGCTTTCGCGAGATGCGGACGCCGCAGGAAGTGGACGCGGTCCTAAAGAACGAAAAGAAAACTGTGCTGGTAGTGGTGAACTCCGTTTGCGGATGCGCCGCCGGGAAGGCACGCCCCGCCGTCGCCAAGGCCATTTCGCATCAGACGCGGCCGGAAATTCTCGCGACCGTTTTCGCGGGACAAGACCGCGAAGCCACCGAGCGCGCTCGCGCTTACTTCCCCGAATACGCGCCGTCGTCGCCTTCCATCGCGCTGATGCGCGACGGGAAAGTGATCTTCATGCTCGAACGCCGCGACATCGAGGGCCGCGATCCCTACTCCATCGCCAGCGACCTAACGAAGGTCTTCGATCGCTTCTGCGCCCCAGCCGCCGCCAACACCACCCAATAGCTCCGAGAACGAGGGGAATTCTCTGTTCGATTCAATCCCCGGGTAATCGGGGATTGAAGAAAGATTCCTCGACTGTGTGTCCCGGCGTTTCGTGCAAATGCAAACCCACGGGACACTCCGCTCGGAATGACGGTCGTGAGGTGAAGCGCGGCCATCGCGCGCTCCCGCTGTCGAGCCACCTCTTTGAGCGAAGTCCCCGGGGGCGGCTCCTTGATGGCCAAATCTGGCGGTCCGAGCCCGGCATGCGCAATGCCTGACCCGACCCTCCCCTTGAGGACCGACCAACGACCCACTCGAGTTCGAAGCGAACGGCCAGCTCAAAAGCGCCAAAACGCCAAACCAAACCCTAGAATTGGCGCTTTTGGCGTTTTTGACGAATTGGCTAACTGCTGACCGCAGCGGCTTCGATTCGGAGGCCGGAACGACACCGAAAACTCCCACCCCGTGAAGGCAGGGTGAGCTACATGAACCGAAGAGCCTGCGCGTGTATAATCGCGGCACGCAAGCTTCGTGTTCCCGGCGAGGCATAACCCTGCGCTGTCTGAAGAGGAAGACACGGAATCCCGGGCCTGTGGAGGACAAATGAATAAGGTGCGGCGCTATACCCTCATCGCCATCGCGGCAATGCTGACGGCAAGTTCGGCGCTTGCGCACCATTCGTTTGCGATGTTTGACCAGTCGAAGCTAGTCGCCGTGCAAGGCACGGTCAAGGATTTCCGCTGGACCAATCCCCATGTCTTCATCCAGTTGCTGGTCAAGGCGGACGACGGCACCGACCAGGAGTGGAGCATTGAAATGACTAGCCCAGAACACTTGGCGCGGGTCGGGTGGCGGCCCGGTACTCTGAAGCCGGGCGACAAGGTGATATTGAACATCCATCCCATGCACGATGGCGTCAAGGGCGGGCAGTATGTCTCCGGAACCGGGCCGGATGGGCCCTTGGCGGGCACGCCAACACCGTCGCAAGGTCAGGGAAAATGAGGCTGCGCAAAGAGGCATTCGCCGTGGCGCTCTTACTGACGGGCGCGGCAGCTTGCGCTGCCGCTGGGGGCGCGTCAGGACACTTGCCCGACTGGAGCGGCCAGTGGGAGAACGTCGGCGCGACGCCGGACGCATCGGGAGGATTCAACCAGTCACTCGAGCAGGTCCTCAAACAGATGCAGTGGTTACCTCCGCTTAATGTCGCCACGAAAGCGAAAGTTGATGCTATGCAAGCGAAGGAGCGCGCGCGGCTTGCGGCGGTTGCACGCGGAGAGAATCCCGCGGACGCCTTCACGGCTTGCACCTTCGGCTATCCAGGCCTGATGCTGGATACACCGTTGATGTTCGAGGTGCTGGTGACGCCGAAAGAAACGGCGCTGGTCTTCTCCAGCCGCGAAATTCGCACGATCTACACCGACGGGCGGCAGCATCCCGGCAAGGATGACTTGTGGGCAACGCCCTGGGGCGATTCAATCGGTCATTGGGAGGGGCAGACACTCGTAATGGACACAATCGCGGTGAAAGGCGCGTACGGCGGTCCCGATTCGGGCAGTTCCGTTTCGGCGTTTGGCGACGTGGAGGGATTCCTGACCATCGGAATTCTGACCCAGCAAGCGCATTTCATCGAGCGGATGCGAATGATCGACCCAGGCCATCTGGAAGATCAGATGACCATCATCGATCCGGCCAACCTCACAGCGCCGTGGCATATGAGGCGGACCTACGAACGAGTGACACACATTCACCGCATGGTCTACGAGGACTGCGAGGGCGAGGATCGCAACCCCATCGTCAATGGTAAGTTCACCCTGGCGCCGCCACCGTCCGAGACGCCGCAGCCGGCACCGGCGCAGTCGCCAGCGCCGCAGAATCCTCCGCCCTCCGCACCTAAGTAACTTCCCATCTCGCGTTAATTGTGTCTGACTCGCCTTCGCGAGAGCCGTCATCCTGAGCGGAGTCTCGCGCTTTTTCTCCTCGCGCGGTTTCTGCGCGGCGCGAGACGGAGTCGAAGGATCTCTCTTGGAAGTGAAACATTGCCGCGGTCTACATCGAAGAGAGATTCTTCGACTGCGTGTCCCGGCGCTTCGCGCAAACCCAAAAGCGCGGGGCATTTCGCTCAGAATGACGTCGGGTGCATTCCGCCAGAATCGTGTTAGCATGTCGGCCTTAAATTTATTCAAGGCGACGCCGGGCGCGGGATCCGTCGCGGATTGGGCGTGCCGGAGGGTTCGATGAAGAAAATTTACGCAACTGTGATGATGGCAACCGCCTCGCTGCTTCTCGCCAGCGCCGCACACGCGCAGGTGACGCTGAACTCGGCGAGAGTCGGCGCCCAAGACACTACTGCGTTGGCGAAGTTCTACGAGTCCGCGTTCGGCATGTTTGAGGTGAATCGGATCAACGTGCCCGGCGGAGCGGAGATCTTCCTGAACTTCGGCGCCACGGCCGACGCCGCAAAAGCCAACAAAAGCACGCCTGTCGTAATCACGCGTCGCGATTCAAACGACCTGAAGGACCCGATTGCGCATCTGATCTTCGACGTGAAGGACATGAAGGCGACCGTCGCTGCTGTCACGGCAGCTGGCGGCTCGATGGCCGGCGAACCCCGCGCGTTCGGAAACACTGGCATCATGATAGGCATCGCGATCGATCCAGCCGGCAACCGCCTGGAACTGATTCAACGCCCATAAATTACCGCTTGTGTTTCTCCGTCCCGCGGTCAACTGCCCGTCATCTATTGACGCAGCAGGCACCGTTTGCTACGATTTTGCTGCTGCTTTACCGCAGCGCTTATCCAGAGTGGCTGAGGGGACAGGCCCTAGGAAGCCACAGCAACCTGGTGCAATTGCCAAGGTGCTAATTCCTGCCCAGTGGGGAGAGATAAGATCCTCAACTGATCGGCCCTCCGATCATTGAAGATTCAACTCCCAAACTGAAGTTCAAAGCAGCGCGCGTATCCGCATTGCGTGGATACCGTGCCAGCTTATTTTGCGCCGCTTTGATCGGCGAGGACCCTGCTCGATCCTAGGGTCTTTTGCGGATCGCAGCGAGCGCCAAGGGAGTTACATCATGAAATTCGCCACACGAACGATCCACGCGGGCCAGCCGTCAGAGCCGGAAACGGGCGCGCTGGTCGCCCCGATTTTCCAGACCTCCACGTACGAGCAGGAATCGCCCGGCCACGACAAAGGCTTCTCCTATTCGCGTACGAATAATCCCACGCGCCAGCGCCTCGAAGGAGTGTTGGCCGCCCTCGAAGGCGTCGAACATGCCGCGGCGTTCGCGTCGGGACTCGCCGCCGAAAATGCCGTGCTGCAAGCCTACCTGCGCCCTGGGCGACGAAGTCATCATCCCGCTGGACGTTTATGGCGGGACCTACCGCATCCTCAATAAAGTTTTTCAGCCGATCGGCGTGGTGACCAAGCAAATTGATACCGAGCAACCTGAAGGCCGTCGAAGCGGCGCTTTCCTCGCGCACGCGCTTTGTCTGGATCGAGACGCCCACGAATCCGCGCCTGCTAATCAGCGACATTGTGGCCATCAGCAAGTTGGCGCACGGCACAAAGACTTCCCCAGTGGACGGCAAGTCGGCCGTGGGAGATCGGCCGCTCGTCGTTGTGGATAATACCTTCGCGACTCCCGTTTTCCAGCAGCCGTTCGAGCTGGGCGCGGACATCGTGGTCCACAGCGTGACGAAATATCTTGCCGGCCACTCCGACACCGTGCAGGGCGCGGTGCTCGCCAAGGACGCGGCGGTGTTCGAGCCGATCAAGTTTCTGCAGAATGCCACGGGCGCCGTTCCTTCGCCGTTCGATTGTTGGCTCACCATGCGCGGACTGAAAACGCTTGAGCTCAGAATGCAGCGTCACCAAGAAAACGCCACCGCAATCGCGAAGGCGTTGAGCAAACATTCGCTGGTCCGCCAGGTTTATTTCCCCGGCCTGCCGAATCATCCGGGCCACGAAATCGCCCGCAAGCAGATGACGGGTTTCGGCGGCATGGTTTCGTTCGAGCTGGATGGAACGATGGAAGAAGTGATCGCGTTCTCGTCCTCGCGCCGCTATTTCGCGCTCGCGGAAAGCCTGGGCGGCGTGAAGGCGCTGATCTGCCATCCCGCCACGATGACGCACGCGTCTATTCCACCTGAAGAGCGCGCTAAGCTGGGCCTCTCCGATAGCCTGTTGCGTCTTTCGCCGGGCTGCGAGAACGCGGAAGACTTGGTCGAGGATCTACTGGAAGGCCTCGCGAAGATCGGCGACGCCCGCCAATCGCGCAAGCCAGTCACCGCGTCAGCTCGCTAGGCCGTCTGCTGTCGGGTTTTCTTCGTAGGGGCACAGCACCGGGGTCCCCAGCGCGCCGCTTTTGCGTGCTGGGGTGGTAGCATGCTGTGCCCGGCGCACATGCTTGGCGCGCTGTAGCTATCCGCCTCGCCAAAAGGGGCGTCATTCCGAGTGGAGTGTCCCGCGCCTTGCACTTGCGCGAAGCGCCGGGACACGTAGTCGAGGAATCTCTCTTCGATGTAGCCCGCGCCACCTAGCCCATCTCATACCCTCGAGTTTTCTCCCCGCCCGTCCGCGATTTTGATATCTTTGAAATCCCATGAGGGACCCTTATTGATGCCAATTCGCCACGACCGGACCCGCGAAGAAATTCGGCGCATTTACGAGCTTCCGTTTCCGGAACTGATGTTTCAAGCGCAGGCAACGCACCGCGAGTTTCATCGTCCGGAGGAAGTCCAACTCTGCCGTTTACTTTCGATCAAGACCGGCGGATGCCCGGAAGATTGCGCCTACTGTTCGCAAAGCGCGCACTACAAAACGGACGTAGCCCGGCAAGAACTGATGAATCCCAGCGAAGTATTCGCAGCGGCGAAACGCGCAAAAACTGAAGGAGCCACGCGCTTCTGCATGGGCGCAGCGTGGAGGCAAATCCCCGAGGGAAAAGAATTCGAGCGCGTGCTGGAAATGGTGCGTGGCGTCGCGGCTTTAAACATGGAAGTGTGCTGCACGCTCGGCATGCTCACCGAATCGCAGGCGCAGCGGCTGAAGGAAGCGGGCCTGAGCGCCTACAACCACAATCTCGATACGTCGCCGGAATTCTACGGTGAAATTATCAGCACGCGAGTTTACGACGACCGCTTGCGAACCATCGCCCACGTGCGCAAGGCCGGAATCACCGTTTGCTGCGGCGGAATCCTCGGGATGGGAGAAACCGACGAGGATCGCATCGGCCTCCTGCACCAACTAGCAAGCCTCGAGCCCCATCCCGAAAGCGTCCCGATCAATATGCTCGTCCCCAGCGAAGGAACGCCGCTTGGAAACGCACCGAAACTCGATCCTTTGATTATGGCGCGAACGATTGCCACCGCGCGGATCTTGATGCCCGCGTCGAGGGTGCGCCTTGCTGCGGGGCGCAGGCAAATGTCTCCGGAAAGCGTGGCGCTGTGTTTCCTTGCCGGCGCAAATTCCATTTTCACAGGGGAGAAATTGCTCACCGCTCCAAATCCCGCGGCGGGTGACGATCAAAAGCTGCTCGACACTCTGGGCATGAGGGCCATGCAGAATGCGTGATCGCGATCCAAACGCGATTGAGCAGCGCATGCGTCGCGAACTGGATTTGCTCCGCGAGCGATCGCAATTCCGCAGCCTCGCGATTCCCGCCGGCATCGATCTTTCCTCGAATGATTATTTGGGACTTGCATCCGACTTGCGTCTGAAAAGCGCCGTGGCGGAAACGGTGGCGCACGCGATGAAAGTCGGCGCCACCGGCTCGCGCCTGCTCTCTGGAAATTGCCGCGAATGGGAAAATCTGGAACGAGACTTCGCGGAATTTGCAGGCACGGAGGCCGCGCTATTTTTCGGATCAGGCTACGGAGCGAATCTCGGTCTGCTCATATCCGTGCTGAAACCGAGCGACATCGTTTTTTCGGATGCGCTAAACCACGCAAGTCTGATCGACGGCATCCGGCTCTCCGGCGCGCACAAAATAATCTATCCGCACCGCGATTTGCAATTTCTTGAAAGCGCTTTGCGCGCGCGCGCCAACGCGCCCGGATCGAGATTGATCGTCACCGAGAGCATATTCAGCATGGAAGGAGACGTCGCACCGCTGGATGAACTTCTAACGCTGGCGCAAAAGTATCAGGCCGAGGTGATGCTGGATGAAGCGCACGCCATGGGAGTCTGCGGGCCGCAGGGACGCGGAATCGCAGCAGCCGGCGGACACGAACGCGACGTTCTCGCCATCGTTCACACCTGCGGAAAAACTCTCGCGAGTTGCGGCGCGTTCGTGTGCGGCAGCGCCACGCTGAAGGATTATCTCGTCAACCGAGCGAGGACGTTCATTTTTAGCACCGCGATGCCCCCATATATCGCGGGGCAAATTCGCGCGGCTGTCGCAATTGCCCGCGGAGCAGACGCGGAGCGCGATCACCTCGCACGAATCGCCTCGCAACTGCGCGAAGAGCTTTCCGCTCGCGGTTTCGATTCCGGCGCAAGCACCACTCACATTGTTCCCGTCATGCTCGGCACAAACGAGATGGCCTTCCACGTCGCGAGCGAACTGCAACGGGCCGGATTCGGAGTGAAGGCCATTCGTCCGCCCACAGTTCCCGAGGGCACGGCGCGCATTCGTTTTTCGCTCACCAGCCGCATCACTGCCGGCGAAATTCATCGCTTGGTTGAGGCGATGGACGCAGCCCGAAATTCGGCGTATCGAGCTTCGCCCATCAATGCGATGCATGCCTGAAAGTTTTTTCATCACCGGCACCGATACCGGCGTGGGCAAGACGGTCGTCTCCGCGCTTCTCTGCGTGGGCCTTGACGCCACCTACTGGAAGCCAGTTCAAACGGGCACGCGCGAGGGCACGGACACGGAGACCGTGATGCAGCTAGCACAGCTGCCGCGCCAGAGGACGCTGCCGGAAAGTTATCGCTTCAAGCCTCCGGTTTCGCCTCACCTCGCCGCGAAATGGGCAGGCGTGCGAATCGAGCTGCGCAAAATCAAAATGCCCGCTCCAGTGCCAGGCAGCCTGATCGCCGAGGGCGCGGGCGGAGTGCTCGTTCCCCTGAATCGAACGCAGCTGATGACCGACTTGATGCGGCATTTGAACCTGCCTGTGGTGCTTGTTGCGCGCACCACTCTCGGCACGATCAATCACACTTTGCTTTCGCTGGCCGCATTGCGCGCCGCACGCCTCGATATTCGTGCGGTGGTTTTGGTTGGAAAGCCAAATCGCGAAAACGAAGCCGCCATCCGGCGCTACGGACAAATTCCAGTGGCCGGCACGGTTCCCTTGCTGAAACAAATCAATCGCGCAACTCTCAGTGCAGTTTTTCGCAGAAGCTTCGATCGCGGGATGTTTCGCTCATGACTGCCGATTTGCGAGTCTGGCATCCCTTCACGCAGGAAGCGCTCGATCCTCCGCCGCTTCGTATCGTCAAAGCCGAGAGCGTTTATTTGTACACCGAAGATGGCCGGCGCTTCATCGATGCAATCTCGTCCTGGTGGGTGAATATCCACGGACACGGCCATCCCGCGATTGTTTCGGCGATCGCGGAGCAAGCCGCGAAAGTGGATCATGTCCTGCTGGCGGGATTTACACATGATGCGGTTGAAGAGCTGCGCTGCGCTTTGAGAAAAGTCTTGCCAGCCCCGCTTGAATACATTTTCTTTTCTGATGATGGGTCCACGGCCGTCGAAGTGGCCCTCAAGATGGCAGTGCAGTATTGGCGGAACGTAGGCCAACCAGCAAAACGTTCCATTGTGGCGCTCGAGCACGCGTATCACGGCGATACGGTGGGAGCGATGTCCGTGGGCGCCGATTCGGGTTTCAATGAGCCGTTTCGCGGCCTGCTTTTTTCCGTTCACCGCGTGCACTCTGCTTACTGTTACCGCTGCCCTGTAAGAAAAACGCGCGCCACTTGCAAAATCGATTGCGCGGAGCAGTTAGAAAAGCTGTTAGCAGAAAAGCACGGCGAGATTGCCGCAGTAATTGTGGAGCCGCTTTTGCAAGGCGCCGGCGGGATGATCGTTCATCCCGTAGAATTCCTGCAGCGTGTAAGCAAATCATGCCGTGAACACGATGTCTTGCTAATTGTGGACGAGGTTCTCACCGGTTTTGGCCGTTGCGGAAAAATGTTTGCGTGCGAATTGGCAGGCGTTATCCCAGACGTGATGTGCTTGTCCAAAGGGCTGACGGGCGGTGTTCTCCCCATGGGCGCGACGGTCTGCACTGCTCAAGTTCACGATGCATTTGTAAGTCCGGACAGAAGCCGCACGTTTTATCACGGGCACTCTTATACTGGAAATCCAATCGCAGCGGCGGCGGGCCTGGCGAGTCTGGGCATTTTTGAGCGTGAACCGGTCTTCGAGCGGATCAATTGCATTGCCGCGACTCACCGCGAGCGACTGGCCGCCATAGAAAATCATCCCGCCGTGGGGGACGTTCGCTCGATTGGCACCATGGCGGCTATCGAACTGAAAGCCGACGACGCAGGGTACACTTCGAAAATCAGAACGAAGCTGTATCAATATTTTCTAGACGCCGGATTGCTACTTCGGCCTTTGGGCAATATCGTATACGTCCTGCCGCCCTATGTGATTTCGCAGCAGGAACTGCACTACGTTCACGACAAAATCGCGGAATCGCTGGATAGGAGCTGGTCTTGAATTATCGATCCTGCAGGCGCGATCGACGCTGAGAGTGCGGAGGAAACACGGTGACAAACGAAAAAGCGGAGGCACATCCGGCCGCTAAGCCGCTGGTGGTCGGCATTGGCGGCACCACCCGCACCGCTTCCTCCACGGACCGCGCGCTGCGCATCGCCTTGCAAGCAGCGGAAGAAGCCGGCGCCCGCACTTTTTTGTTTGGCGGAGCCTTTTTGTCGCAGCTTCCACATTTTGCCCCGGAGAATCAGGAGCGAAATGAACAGCAGCGCCAGTTCGTTGAAATGGTTAGAAAATCAGATGGCGTGATCGTTGCCAGCCCCGGATACCACGGAGGTGTTTCCGGACTCGTGAAAAACGCACTGGATCTGCTCGAGGACTTACGGGAAGGCGATCCGTGCTATCTGGATGGGCGCGCGGTGGGATGCATCGTCACCGCGGCCGGGTGGCAGGCATGTGTAAGCACGCTCATGGCTCTGCGGTCGATCGTGCACGCACTTCGCGGCTGGCCAACACCACTCGGCGCAACGCTGAACACCACCGGTGCGATTTTCGATCCATCGGGTACGTGCACGGACGCGAAAGTTTTGGATCAGCTCAGCACTGTCGGCAGGCAAGTGGTCGAATTTGCGCAAAAGCATCATCAAGGGTAACTTCGGCGTCCGTGTTTTTTCGTTCGCCTGACCGTTCGACCGGTTAATGACCCCGACACAACGTTTCATTTTGGGATTGGCGTCGTCTTACCACAGGAATAGATTGATAGCCCGGTCTGTGTTAAATAGGTTGTCCGGCGCAATCGGGCCCAAGGAGGTTAAATGTGGGGAGAGAAAAAGCAGGAAACTCCCGCTAGGACGCCGCTCCCGCAGCAGCCTAGGCCGTACGTTCCACCTGCACCATCTTTTTCTGGGGAGGCTAAGACTATGGCACCTTTGGATTCGGGTTACCCGGCGACGTCCGACCGCAGCAGCGGAGGCACGGCCCGGCTCGGAGCAAGTCTGCACGTAAAGGGCGAAATCACAGGTAATGAAGACTTGGCCATCGACGGCAGCGTCGAGGGACTGGTTCAGCTCGAAGATCGAAAGCTGACTATCGGCGCGAGCGCTCGCGTGACCGCCGATGTGATTGCCCGCGAAGTAGTGGTGTACGGCAACGTGAAGGGCAATCTTAGAGCACGCGACCGCATCGAGATCAAGAAGGACGGCTCGGTGGTTGGGGACCTAACCACCGCACGGATCATGATCGAGGACGGCGCTTATTTCAAAGGCTCGATTGAAATCGACAAGGCCGGCGATTCAAGCGACAGCAGCGATCTCGACAAGCCGTCGTACACGAAAGCGTCTCGGACTCCTGCAACGGCCTCTTCGTCGGATTAAGTCTTACAGTTAAGTAATTCGGCGAGCGGGCCGCGCAAAGCGGTCCGCCCCGATCCGTCCGGCTCGATCAAATGCTAGGCTGGTGTGTCCACCAAGCTCAGCACAGACGAACGAGATAGTCGCCGTTCGCTTGCTCGAACTGAAGCTTTTCCTCGCGCGAAAGCCATCCAATCGCCATAAAGAAGACGCTTTGCGGCGCGTTCACTTCTTCCATCAAGGCCGCAAAGCTAAGCGGCCCCTCCCGCGAGAGTGTTTCCCAGATTGTTCCTGCCATTTCACCGATGCCATGCTGATTCACGCTATGCGCTCCTTGGGCCTCTTCCTCTTTGAATCGTTCCAGCCAGCAGGATGCGGCCGCCTTCCTAAGTAGACGATCGAAGACCTCAGGCTTCCAGCAAGTAGTTGTTGTCAGCGAAGCCATAACTGAGGTCATACCAAAACCGTCTTCTCGGATTTTCCGCACGCCGCGTTACACTGCCATGAGCGGCGCGTAAACGCTTTTTGAAACACACTCGCGTCGTTGCGCGTCCAACTCCGTGAGGTTACAATCGGACGCTTCACCGAAGGTGTGGGGGAACCGACTCTGGAACTTTCCAGCAGCGGAAAGGGAGGAAAGACGTAATGCGAACGAGAATCTTGCTATCGCTTCTAGCTTTGGCATGCCTGGTGCCACTTGCCATCACTCCTGCGACTGCACAACAAGGACCACCGCCGGGTGGTGCCGGCGGACGTCCGGGAGGCGGTGGGGGACGCCCGATGATGGGACCGCCTCTGCAACTTACGAGCAGCGCGTTTACTGACGGAACCATGATTCCCGACAAGTACACTTGCTCGCCAGATGGAAAATCCATGACGCAACCAACCAACATGACTTCGCCGCCGCTCTCCTGGGTCAACGCGCCGAAAGGAACTGAAAGTTTCGTGCTGCTCTTGCACGATCCGGACGCCCATGCGCGCAAGCAATTCGACGACATCACGCATTGGATGATTTTTAATATTCCAGGTGACGCAACGTCACTGCCGGAAGGCGTTAAGGCGGATTCGACCGTGGGCGTTCAAGCAGCCAACGTCACCGGCCAACCGATGTTCTTTGGCCCGTGCGCGCCCCCAGGACCCCCGCACCACTACACGTTCGAGCTTTTCGCGCTGGATACGAAACTCGATCTGCAGAAGGGTGCCAGCCGCGATGACGTGCAGAAAGCCATGGACGGCCACGTTCTCACTGGGACCGTGCTCATCGGATTGTTTCACCACGAGCCAGGTTTCCAGATGGGTCCACCGCCGCGGTAAGGATTCGTCTGATCTGAAGAGAGGCGGGATCGTTCACCGCGAGGGGTGAACGCGTTCTCGCCTCTTTTTTTTCGGCTCTTGCCAGGAATATTTTTTCGATTGAACAGGACGTCAGGAAAAAAAATCGGGAATCTACAGAGGACAATTCTAGAACAGGCCGGGAATTTTCAGACCCATCGTTCCGGACATGCCACCGGTCAGGTCCTTCATCTGCTTGGATAGCTCTTCATCCACGTGCCGGGTGGCTTCGTTCACCGCCGCCAGCATAAGCTCCTGCAGCATCTCCTGATCCTTGGACTTGAAAACCTCCGGCTCGATGCGCACTTCGGTGAGCTGCTTTTGTCCGTTCATCTTCACGTACACCATTCCGCCGCCGGCCGAGGCTTCGACCGAAATTTCCCCGATGCGCTTTTCCAGCGTTTCTTGCACCTGCCGGAATTGCGCCAGCATTTGCTGTAATGCTTTTACTTCCATGCTTTATTCCTCGCCCGGGCGTTTGATTCTGGAAATTTGCCCGCCAAATTTCTCGAGCATCGCCCTAACGACTGGATCCTCTTCAAAACGGGCCCTCAACTCCGAACCGCGAGCCGTGAGCGTCCGCGCGGAATCCAGTTTAACACAGACGCGCAGAGGCTGGCCTATCACTTGCTGCACGGCTGTGCGCAAACGTTCCATCGCCTCGCGCGGCAGCATTTCTGCGAGCGCGCTGTTTTCACTTGTGAAAAAAAGCCGAAACTCGCTGGCTTCAATCTCGCATCGCGTCGCTTGCTCCAGAAACGACGACAATAATTTCGATTCGTGCAGGACCGCCTTGATCGCCTCCAAGCGCGCGCCTGCAAGGCCGTCAGCCTCTTCGGCGGCACGCGCCATAATTCGAGGTGGGGACAGCGGCACCGGAGAGGCGGATGCAGGCCGCGCTGATCCAGCGCTCGCAAAACTGCCTGACGACGGAGAAGAACTCACCGGAGCCATGCGCGCACCTGCTGTCGTCGAAGAAGCCGCAGCGGATTTCGCGGATGAATTTAGCGGCGGAGCCATGGAGGAAGGTAGTGGCGCATATTCGGCCGCCCGAACTTTCTCGCGAGGACCAGCACCGCCCTCGCCACGCATTTCAGCCAGCACTTCCTCGAGCGGAGCCAATTTTTGAGCGTTGATGAGCCGCAGCAGACCCATTTCAAGGTGCAACCGCGTGTCGGGCTTCCGCCGAAGGTCGTCGTCGGTGGCCAGCAAAATATTGAAAAAGCGTGTGAGGTCTTCTTCGCTGAATTTTGCCGCCTGCTGTCCCAGGCGCGGGCGCTCGTCAGGAGGGGCCACCACTAGCTCGGAGTCCGCTCCGCAAACGCGCGCGACAAGGAGATTACGGAAATGACGGATCGCCTCCCGGCAAAAGTGCTGGAGATTTTGTCCTTCGGCAATCAGCCGGTGAATCAAGCCCAGCGCGCGTTCGGTGGACTGCATCTCAATTGCGCCCACCAGCTCGTCCAGCACGCTCTCTGCAACTACGCCCAGAAGCTCGCGCACTTGAGCGTCCGTAATCGTGTCCCCCGAGTAAGCGATCGCCTGCTCGACCAAAGAAAGACCGTCGCGTAGGCTGCCTTCCGCTGCGCGCGCAATCACCGCCACGGCGCCTGTCTCGATACTTAGATTTTCAGCCTTCACGATCCGTTCGATTGTGCTGGAGATCTCCTGGAACGTGAGCGAGCGAAATTGAAAAAGCTGCGCGCGCGACTTGATCGTGTCCGCCAGGGCATCCGGCTGAGTGGTTGCTAGGACAAAAACGACGCGGTCGGGTGGCTCCTCCAGTGTTTTTAGCAGCGCGTTCGAAGCCTCGTCGGTGAGCTGATGCGCCTCGTCTAGAATCACCACTTTGTAGCGGCTTGTGGCCGGAGCGTACCGCACCATTTCTCGAAGCTCGCGGATCTGATCGATGCCGCGGTTTGAAGCGGCGTCGATTTCCAAGACATCGAGTGACGTTCCCGCGGAAATTTCGCGGCATGAGTCGCAGGTATTGTCCGGCTCTGGGGTGATACCTTTCGCGCAATTCAAAGCCTTTGCCAGGATGCGCGCCGCTGTTGTCTTGCCAACGCCTCGCACGCCCGAAAAAATATATGCCTGAGCCACGCGATTTGACTTAATCGCGTTGGCAAGAGTCCTGGTCACGTGCTCCTGCCCCACAATTTCACTGAACAACTGAGGACGATATTTTCTTGCGATAACCTTATAGGCCATGAAGTTAATCTCTGGACTTCGCTCAACCGCCGCTGCGATGAGAGGAACTTCGGGTACTCCGCGGCACACGAAGCTGACCCGCTACCGTTGCTCCCTTCCGGGCCTGGCGGGGTTCGCGGGGAATCGTTGCACGGAGCCCGAAGTTCCACCGACCGACGGACCGCGCTAAAACTTTTTCGCGCTCCGACCGCTCCGCGGAGTCTAGCACAGCGTTTTGCCCCGTGAAAGGTTGCGCTCCGGCTCTCGTCCGCTTCAAACTCGCGCGCATGTTGCGAAGAAAACAGTTCAGCGTTCAAATTCTAATCGGCGTGGAGCGCACGACGACCTTCAAAAGTATCTTCGGTCGTCAACGCCTTGACATCACTCGGACACCAAAAGTGCGGTGGCGGGGCGTTGACCGAAAGATCGCGGCAATAGGATGCGGTGCCCATTTTTAAACTGCGGTTCCAGTTTGGAACGCCGTTTCGAGATTTCGGTTAGGCGACACGTGCCAAAAGATTGTCAATGGGTTGCAGTATCTTCCAATTCGCCACCTATCTGCGCGGACTAATCCCCAGCATTCCAATGGGTTACCTGCCTGCCTAACCGAATAGCGTTTTTGGGGACGGTCAAGCGGAATTTAGCTCTTGAGCGAAACGTTGTTGGCACGTGCCGTGCCTTATACCGGTCATATGGGAGCCGTTGCGGTACACGCGGGTGTTGTCGCTACGCGAAAAAATCTGTCCGTCTGCGTGCTTGACAGCGATCCAGGTCAAGTGGAACTAACGACGACCACACTTCAACGCGCCGGCTTCCCGGCCGTAGGTACCACAAGTCCGGCAGAAGCCTTGCAAAACGTGAGAATGGGACTTTGCCGCGTCGTCCTGATCGACTGCAACATGTCGGCAATGGATGGATTCACGTTTCTCGAAAAAACCTTGCAGCATGATCCCGGAATGCATGTGCTCTTTGTTACCGGGTCCTATTCGGTCGACTCGGCGATCGAGGCTATCAAGCGAGGAGCCTACGATTATCTATGTAAGCCGGTTGATTTGCCCCGGCTTGTTAAAACGCTTGATGATCTCGCCGATTTATTCTGGCAACGCTCCGAAATTCGCCACCTCGAAGACAAGCTTCTACAAAATCTGCACTTTCAAGGCATCGTGGCCAAAAGTCCGGCCATGATGAACGTATTCGACCTGGTGAAAAAAATCGCGCGGCATTACACCAATGTCCTGATCACCGGGCCCACTGGTGCCGGAAAGGAACCGGTCGCCCGGGCGCTGCACCAATTGAGTCCAGTAGCACAGGAGCGTTTTGCCATCTGCAATTGCTCGGCGCTGGTCGATACCTTACTCGAAAGCCAACTCTTCGGACATATTCGAGGAGCGTTCACTGGAGCAACCGACACTCAGCCGGGCCTCTTGGATTACGCGAACGGCGGAACTGTCTTTCTAGACGAGATCGGTGAAACATCGCTGCCGCTCCAAGCGAAATTACTTCGCGTGATTCAAAACCGCGAAATTCAACGAGTGGGATCTCCTGAACTAAGAAAGGTAGACGTACGAATTGTGGCGGCTACCAATCGCGACCTTCGCGCCGACGTTTTGGCCGGTCGGTTCCGAGAAGATCTCTTTTACCGGCTCAGCAGCATCGAGATAAGAGTTCCCGGGCTTACCGAGCGCCCAGAAGATATCCCCGTTCTCGTTCAGCATTTTCTGAAGAAATATGGGCACGCTTATGGAAAGAAGCTGCAGGGACTTTCGCGCCGCGCGCAACTCGTCTTACGAGACCACAACTGGCCCGGCAACGTGCGCGAGCTTGAGAATGTAATTTCGAGCGCGGCGATCATAGCCAATGCGGATTTTATCGACGTCGGAGACCTGCCCGAACATCTGCGAAAGCCGCAGCGAAACGGGTCGAAAGCTGACGGCGACTGGCAGCCGCTGCCTCTTGACGAGGTTCGCCGCTTACATATTCAGCGCGTGCTTGAAACGTGCCGTGGCAATCGCGTGCGTGCGGCGCGCATGCTCGGCATCGGCCGCACCAGCCTCTATCGTTTCCTCAAACGGACAAGCAATAAACAACCCGTGCCCTCGGCGGCCTACTAGCGGTCGAGAAAGGCGCGAAGCCTCGCGTGCCCGGAGCGGCTGACAGGAAGCCGCGTTCCAGCGGTGAGCACGGCAATATGCGAATCTTTCCCGTAAGGCTCGATTTTAACCACTCGCTCGAGGTTCACGATGTACGACCGGTGGATGCGCAGAAACCGTGACGGGTCGAGCGCGCCTTCCAGACTCGATATTGTTTGCTGCTTCAGGTGTTTCCTGCCTTCCGAAACTAGAGCCACATAGTCGTCCTGGGCTTCCGCGTAATCGAGTTTTCCCACCGGAATGATGAAGACGCTGGTCCCGTTGCGAACCGGAATCCGGTCGAGATATTGCAACGGCGGGCGGGCGGCTGCGGCAAGGTCGTTCGCCGGAACTGGCACGGGCGGCAACTTTCCAGAAAGCCGCTCTTTCGCGCGCTTCAGTGCGGCGTCGAAACGGTCGGCGCTGATTGGTTTCAAGAGGTAGTCCACAGCGTGTACTTCGAACGCGCGGATCGCGAAAGTATCGTACGCGGTAACGAACACCACGGCCCGGTTCGCACCAATCAACTCCAGCACTTCAAAACCGTCGAGCTTCGGCATTTGGATATCGAGGAACAACAGATCGGGTTCGAGCTCTGTGGCAAATTTGACTGCCTCGAAGCCGTTCGCGCATTCGGCGATGATTTCGACCTCTGCATGGGCGGAAATGTACTCGCGAAGAACCTGCCGTGCGAGGTCTTCGTCGTCCACAATCATCGCGCGAATTTTCTTGCTCCCTTCGTGGGTCAAGAGGTTCGTTCCTTTCCTCCCGCGGGAAGACTGAGGGCCACTCGAAAACGACCGCCCTCCATCGTGGCGCCGAATGTCGCGTTACTTCCATAGCGCGCTTCCAGCCGCTGTCGAACGTTGGCGAGCCCCACTCCGTTTCTGCGGCGTTGCGGGGCCTGTGGATCAAACGGGTTCTCGATCGCGATCGACAAATATCCGTTGCGCTGCTTGGCTTCCAGCTTGATCCAGCCGCCTTCGACCAGATTGGCGATCCCGTGCGCGACGGCGTTTTCGACTAGAGGTTGGAGCAAAAGCGGCGGCACTTGGGCGGCGAGAGCCTCTTCTTCGACCGACTCTTCCATCTGCAGGCGCGCGCCATACCGTATTTTTTCGACGGCTAGAAAGGCGTGGACCAGCGACATTTCTTCCTCGAGAGGAATCGACTGCTTTTCCCCGAGCCCCAGCGTCCGCCGCAGGAAGTCGCCGAGCAGGATGCACATTTCGCGGGCCTTGGCGGCATCCGAAGCCGTAAGAGCACTGATCGAATTCAAGCTGTTGAAGAGAAAATGTGGATTAACCTGCGCCTTTAAAGCTCTCAGTTCCGCATCGCGTGCAAGCACGCTCGCTTGCATTACGCGAGCCTCGGCTTCGCGCGAGGCTTCCACAGCGAGCAGTACGTAGTGAAATCCCACCGCTAGCAGGTATAGCAAAACACCTGTTCCAAATAAGAGTGGGAAATCCTTGGATAGTCGCGCATCAATCCCATGAAAGTCGTCGAGTCCTGCCAGCATCCTCCCGAGGACCCGCGCCGCCAGCAGCCACAATGCGCTGGCTACGAGGGCTCCGGCAACGTGTGTGAACAGAAAACGCGGCAAGCTCGAACGATCGAGCGGAGTCGCTAGGCATGGGTACCACGCGGCCAGGCATACGAAGGCGTACAGAAGACACAGAATGAACGCGACGGTTGATGCCTCAACCCAGGTCAATCCACCCGGAACAGCGAGCAGATACGTGAGCATTCCCGCGAGTGGAATCCAGCCCAGTAGATAGAGAAGAAGCCGCCGAAGTTGGCCAAGAATCGGGTGCATGAGCGCGGTTAGTTCTTGATGTTGAGGCCGCCGAAGATGGCAACGCCTTTGACGATCAGCCTCTTGGTAGCAGGCGCAGCCGGATCAGAACCATTGGACTTCTGTTGCTCTGGGTGCAAAGTTCTGTCACCGCAGCCGCCGAAAATGCCCACGGTCTCGAGCACCACCTCCCAATTGGGCGGCACTCGAATATCCCCGCCGCCGAAAATCGTGACAACATCGATTTGCGTCTGGGCGCCCGGAATGTCGGATTGGGTTAGGTCGATATCGAACCCGCCGAAGATGGTCACGATTTCGCCGCCCGCGAATCTATTGGTTACGAGACGCCGCTTGCCGCCCCAAAAAATATTCACCACATTTAATCGAGGCTCCGACGAATCGTACCACTCGCCGCCACCGGCCCATTGCGCGCGCGTTGGATCGTAGCCTTTCCAGCGCTCCTCGGCTCCGCCCGGGTGCGCGCCCTGACTTGCATCAGCTCCCGGTGCGACATTCGACTCCACTTGGCCGGTGCTGCCGGGGGGCGGAACGCTGCCCGGCGGTTCAGGAGCACCTGGAGGAGCTCCGGGAGTGGGAGGGTACCACCGGCCGTGCCTTTCGTACCTTTGGAGTATCAGTAAGATTCCTACGCAAATCAGAAAAACGGGCCAGATCGTCCCGAAACGAATGTGGCTTAATCCGAGTTCCTCAAGTTGGAACGAGATTCCCAGCAGAACCAGAAAGGCTCCCCAGAAAGTTCCCGTCGAATTTCGGCGCGTCTGCAATTTGTTGACGCCCACATAAATCAGAATCAGGGGCCAGAAAAGAAATATCTTATCAGCTTCGAGAAATCCAAGCTGATCCAGCAACAGAATAACGCCCAGCATCAGAATCACGACGCCGATGATCAGGTGCCTGCTTGGGTGCCGTGTATCAAGCACTAGGGTTTCCTCCGTTGTGTAACACGCGCCCTCCGCCTGTGCCGAGCTTAAGGGCTGCCAAAATGGCGAGGCCGAATGCGACCAGCAGCAGTGGCCAGAACCTCAGAATCTCCGTCAGGCCCGGCGTGCCCAGATGCATCGCCACCAGATTCCACGCGTTCATCGCGAGCACGTGGATGATCCAGAATCCATCGACGTTGAATTGCCCCTCGCCAAGCTGGCCCCATTGAAACACGATTCCCAGGAAAATCAGCATGATGGCAGCCATTATGGCGGCGACTCGGGAAATGGAGGTCTGGGAAAGAAGCCGGGGTGTCGCGTCTGTCATTGCCATCTCCTCGTTACTTAATTCAGCGAGCATGCGCGGAGATTATCGGCAAAGATTGGAGGTGTCTCGCAGTTTTCGGCGTGCGGCGGGATATTTACCGGTGAACTGGCGGAAGCTAAAGCGCCGATCCTCTTGCAAACCTGAAGGGGAGAAATATCATGTGACGAAAAGGAAGAAAGATTCGATTGCCGTGCGTTTACAGAGCCATCCCCAGCACCATGGCCGTAATCAACACGCATCCAAGCATTATCATCAGCCGCAGTCGTTTCTTGCGGATTCCATAGACCACGATGCCCAGCATCGCGAGAGAACAACCGAGCTCCAGCCAAAAACGTGGCGAGCCGAAGCCGCCGGTCCAATCACCGGCCTCCTCCCGCATCCAGACAGACGCAAAGGCGCTTGAAGCAGCCAGCGAAACAGCGATCAATCCGCCGAGGGCAATCCCCTTGCCCCAGTCGGGTACGGACCAGCCTTTTTTCGTATCGCCCCAGTCAAACCAAGTTTGGGCGACTACAATGGCTACCAATATCAAAACGAACAGCGCCACGCCCCCTCCTCCCAATCTCGCCCGGGCGGAAATAACTCACGGTGGGCGACACAATACAACGGATGCTGCCTACCCTCAGCGCGAAATCCGCCATCCCCTTAGACGATTTCGCTGCTCCGACAGACACCCACTTCTTGTGGAGTCGCTTGAGGCACACGCTAAAAATGCCTGGCGATAGCAGACTCAGCGCAATCCGCCTACCAAAGTTCTTGCAAAGGGGATTATCTAGATCCCAGCGCCCGGCCTCACTATCTGCCATTTGCTGAGCGATCAAGCGGTTCTGCTGCTCGTGGGACCATTCGACCGACGACCAACCCGCATTTCCATTGGGTGAGGTGCAACGAACGGGCAACTCGCATTCTCGTCGCGGAACCATTTTGCACACTCGGAACTTCAGGTCCTAGAACCTCCCGCCGTTCTAGTACCGACCTTGTCGCCTCGTCCTCGCATTGCAGTCTTCGCAAAGCGGCGCGGTGTCAGCAGCGAGATGCCCGATCAAATCTGCTAGCATGTGCGACTTATGCGATCGCCTTGGATCATTGCTCACCGTGGAGCCTCGGGCTATACGCCCGAAAACACCATGGCCGCGTTTGAGCGCGCCGTGCAATTAGGAGCCGGATTCATCGAGACCGACCTGCATCTCACCCGCGACGCCCGGTTCGTCGCCATTCACGACGACACCCTGGAACGCACCTCCAATGGTCGCGGGGCGGTGAGAGACCACACCTTGGCGGAACTCCGTGCTCTCGACGTGGGTTTGTGGTACGACCGCCAGTTTGCGGGCCAGCGAATTCCTACGCTGGAGGAAATCCTCGCTTTTGCGCGCACGCATGACGTGGTTTTCTACCTTGAGATAAAGCACGGAGCAGCCTGGGGCATGCATCACGCACTGGTCGGGGCGCTGCAGAGCGCCGAAAATGCAGCGAGAACTGTGGTGATCTCCTTCGACGCATCCACGCTGGCGCCTCTGCCGAAGCTGGACCCAGGGATAATGATGGGCCTCCTCGTCGACCACACAAGGCCCGACCCGGTGAAGGCGGCGACGGAACTGGGCGCGCGGCAACTCTGCCCTCGTGCCGATCTAGTCACTTCGGAACTGGTGGATAGAGCCCATGCTGCCGACTTGCAGGTGGTCGCATGGACCGTCAACGATCTGAAGCAAATGCGCTCGCTGATCCAAACCGGCATCGACGGGATTATGACCGACCGGCCTGATCGCTTGCGCGCAGTTGTTGAGGATTCTATCCCTAATGCGTCTCCGGGCTGAAAATCGACGCCCTTCACCTTCGTCATCCGCCTCATCGCAAACTCGAAAAGAGTGACGCAAAGTCGGCGAGGGAAAGTTGTTCGGCCCGTGCATCCGGGCGCTGGCCGCAGGCCGCCAGCGCGCCTTGAATCGACTGAGCTGAAGCGATTGCCTGCAAATTGTTCCTCAGAGTTTTTCGCTTGTGAGAAAAGCATATCTGCACGAATTTGAGAAACTCAGCCTCGTCGCCTATATCGAGCGACGCCCGCTCCCCCGGCACTGTCATGCTCACTAGCGCGGACGTTACGCGCGGCGGAGGACGAAATGCGCCGGGAGGAATCCGGAAGACAATCTCCGGTCGCGTATAAAATTGGCAGGCTGCTGAAAGATACGCAAACGCGCGGCTGCCCGGACGCGCTACTACACGCTCGGCCACCTCGCGTTGAATCACGATGTGCGCGGATTTCAGCATCTCGGCGCAGCCGAAAAACAGGTGAAGAATCGGAGACGTGATGTAATACGGCAAACTGCCATATACGCGAAAACGCCCGCCCGCCAATTCAGCCAAATCCATTTCCAGCACGTTTCCAGTGACGACCTCCACGCCGCGCCATTCATCAGGGTGTCGCTGCTGGGCTTCTTGCAAACTCCGCGCGAACTTCAAATCTGCCTCGATCGCAATCAAACGCCGAGAACGGGCCGCGAGCAGGCGAGTCATCTCGCCGTGACCCGCTCCGATTTCGATCCAGGTCTCATCCTTCTCGCGCGGCAGAGCAGCTAGAATCCGCTGTTGCCAACTCTCGCCCGCCAGAAAATGCTGTCCCATCCGCTGTCGCGTCATCGCGGGCCAGTTTAGCAAGGTTCGCGAATTCCCCGCCGAGTTGTGTTTTCGCGGAACGGATCTTCGGCGTTGTGCTTGACGCGTCACCGGCCGTCCGTTACCGTTTTAGTTGTAGTTCATCGTCATGAAAATCCTTTTTATAGCCTCCGAAGGACTTCCCTACTCAAAGACCGGTGGCCTCGCGGACGTCGTCGATGGTTTACCCAAGGCGCTGCATGAGATGGGGCACGAAGTTGTCGTGCTGCTGCCGCGCTATCGCGGCAATAAGGCCAAGTCAGTTCTGATTTCCAGTGTCACCGTTGCACTGGGCGATAGACTGCGCTTTCCCGCGATCGTAGAGGGCCAGCCGGTCGGCGGAGTTCGCTATCTTTTTGTGGATGACCCGCCGTTCTTCGACCGTCCTCAACTCTATGGAGATAAGACCGGCGACTATCCGGACAACCCCGAGCGCTTCGCCGAATTTTCCCGCGTCGCCATCGAATGCATCAAGCGCGTGTGGCTCCCGGACGTGGTTCACTGCCATGATTGGCAATCGGCGCTTGTGCCTCTGATACTCCGCACCCAGCACGCTCAAGATCCGGTCGTTCGCTCGCTTCCGGTCGTCTTGACGATTCACAACCTCGCCTACCAGGGAATTTTTCCTCAGTCCGCGATGCGGTCCATCGGCCTCCCGGACAATCTCTTCACCATGGATTCCCTTGAATTCTACGGGAAGGTCAACTTCCTCAAGGGCGGCTTGATCTACGCAGACTACTTGACTACCGTGAGCCGCCGCTACGCGAAGGAAATTCAAACTCCCGAATTCGGCGTTGGTCTCGAAGGCGTGATCCGCAAGCGTTCCGATCGCCTTGTCGGAATCCTGAATGGCGTGGATTACTCGCAGTGGAGCCCGGAAAACGACACCTTCATCGCGCAAAAGTATTCAGTCAACGACTTAGACGGAAAGAAATTCTGCAAAAAAGATCTCCTCGCTGCTTTCAAGTTACCCGAAGAAAATATCGACCGTCCTCTTGCCGGAATCGTCTCGCGTTTCGTGGACCAAAAGGGCTTTGACTTGATCGCAGAAATTGCTCCCGCCCTCATGAAAGAAGATCTGGCACTCGTGGCTCTGGGGACCGGCCAGCCGGAATACGAAAAGCTCTTCAGGGGTCTTGCTGAGAAATATTCAGCCCGCGTCGCGGTCAAAATCGGGTACGATAACGCGCTGGCGCACAAGGTCGAAGCCGGTTCGGATATTTTCCTCATGCCGTCCCGGTACGAACCTTCTGGATTAAACCAGTTATACAGTTTGCGCTATGGTACCGTTCCGGTTGTACGCGCAACGGGGGGACTGGACGATACCATTCAAAGCTTTTCACCTAAGACTCAGCAAGGGACTGGTTTCAAGTTCGAGCCATACGAACCCAAGGCCTTGCTGGACTGCATTCGAACGGCCTTGAAGCTTCACCGTGATCCAAAGATGTGGCAGGCTGTTCAGGCAAATGGCATGAAAAAGGACTTCTCCTGGAGGGTTTCGGCGGCTGCCTATGTCACGCTGTATGAGGCGGCTAAGCGGTCCCGAATCCCAAGAGGCGCAGCATCATCTAAATAATGCGGTTTATCCCGGCCCTCAACCGGTCGCCGCCATAAGAGGAAAAAATGTCAGATAACATTCAATCAGTCAGTGATGCCAGCTTCCAGGCCGACGTCATTGAAGCCAGCAAGACCCAGCCCGTAATGGTCGATTTCTGGGCGGATTGGTGCCGTCCATGCCACATGCTCACGCCCACCGTCGAAGAGGTCGCGCGCGAACATGCCGGCAAAATCAAAGTTGTAAAGCTCAACGTCGATGAAAATATGAATGTCCCGGCCAAGTTCAGCATTCGCGGCATTCCCACGCTGCTCGTTTTCAAGGGCGGACAGGTTGCCGATCAGCTCGTCGGCGCCGTACCCAAAGAGCAGATCGTAAAGATCCTCGAGCGCCACATCTCCTAGTCCTATTCCGGCATTGCTGTCATTCCGAGCGAAGTCCCGCGTCCTGTCTTTCCCGCGTCTTTTGCGGACGCGGGACGCAGAGAGGGATCTGCTTTCCCCTCGCGAGCCGGATCCGAGTCCCCTCGGCTGAATCCTACCTGACCATTGCCTCATCTAGTCTGCAACGCACCACGGCGCGATTGATTGGCGTCGGGACTGCGGGAAACTGTCGGTTTCGAAGAAAAGGGAGCAAAAGCGTGAGCGAATCATTGAAGGGAAAGATTGCGGTGGTAACGGGCGCGAGTCGAGGCATCGGCCGCGCAATTGCAACTCGGCTTGGACGCGACGGCGCGTTGATAGCCGTGCACTATGGACGGAATCAAAAAAGCGCGGAAAGCACGGTGCGCGAAATCGAAGCTGCCGGAGGCGCCGCATTCGCGATCGGCGTCGAGTTGGGTTCCGTCGAGAGTGTCGAGCAACTTTTCAAAGCGCTTGATGCAGAGCTGACCAAACGAACTGGAGCGAATCGGTTTGATATTCTGGTCAACAATGCGGGCATTGCGCCTGACTCGCCGGTCGCGACGGCAACGGAACAAACCTACGACGAAGTCTTCGCGCTGAATGCAAAAGTTCCGTTCTTCGTCAGCCAGAAAGCTTTGCCGCGCCTCCGTGACGGCGGCCGCATCATCAATATTTCCTCGGCTGTCACGCGCGTAGCCTTTCCCCAGAAGGCAGCGTACGCGATGACCAAGGGCGCCCTGAATATCCTCACCCTCGAACTCGCCAAAGAGCTGGGCGCGCGAAATATCGCCGTCAACTCACTGTCGCCCGGTTTTACGGATACCGACATGGCCGCTGACATTCTCAGCGACCCGAAAGGCCGCCAGTTTGCAAGCTCCGCCTCCGCGTTCGGTCGAGTCGGCCAACCGGACGACATTGCCGATGCGGCCGCGTTTCTCGCATCGCATGACGGCAGGTGGGTCACGGGGCAATACTTGGACGTTACCGGCGGTGCCCTGCTCTAGTCCTCGAATCGTCAACCCTTCGCTTGATTCCGGCTATGAGCGTGAATATAGTCGGAGCCGAGCGGAGGGGTGGGGATGAAACCTAGAGTCTCGTTATTTTGGTTCGCGGTTCCTTTGCTATTGCTAGCCGCAGTCCTGCCTGCGTGGGCGCACCACTCGTTTGGCGTCGAGTACGATGCCAACAAGCCTGTCACGTTGACGGGTGTCATCACCAGCATCGAGTGGACCAATCCTCACAGCTTCATCTACATCGATGTAAAAGACCCCAGCGGCAAAGTTACCAACTGGAAATTCGAAGGCTATCCCCCCGGCGTTCTTTACCGAACCGGATGGAAGCGCGATTCGACCATCAAAGCCGGCGACACAATCGTCATTTTCGGCTGGCAGGCGCGCAACGGCGGGTCGTGGGGGCACGCCCGGTCCGTCACGCTTCAGGATGGTAAGAAGCTCTATTTCGGTCCCGCGCCCGGCACAGGCGACGGCGGAGCCGCGCCGCAAGTCGCGGTGCCCCCGTCGAACTAGCGGAGGAAACCCGCATGAGAAATAATCGCGCAATTGTAGCCTTTGTCGCGCTGCTGATCTTACCGGTGGGCGTGGCTGCTCAACAGAATTCCGCCGCGCAAAATTCGGCCGCGCAGCCATCCTCCGCGCAGAACACGCCGGCACCGTACGTCTATCCGCCGCCTGTCAGCCCCAACGTCCCGCGCGCAGCGGATGGCCATCCGGACATGACCGGAGTATGGCAAGGCGGCAGCAACCGCATCGGAACCTGGGAAGACACCAACAACGGTGACGGGCCACTGGGCCAGAGCGGCCCGATCACCTCTTACGCGATCAAAGGACCGCAGCCGAAGCCTCCGTACCAGCCGTGGGCGGCGGCAAAGGTGGTCGAAGCTTACAACCGGCGCGGGATTGATGAGCCGATGGTGCGTTGCCTGCCGCCCGGCGTGCCGCGAACCACGCTGATGGGCTTGTTCCCGATGCAGATCGTGCAAACTCCAAAGACCGTAGTCATGCTATTCGAGGTCTTTCACCTTTTCCGCATTATCCCGATTGACGCCAAGCACCCAGACGACCTCGAGCCTAGCTACATGGGCGATTCAGTAGGCCTTTGGGAAGGCGACACTCTGGTAGTTGATGTCACCGGCTTCAATGATAAGACTTGGCTCTCCGGCACCGGAACCATTCACAGCGAAAAGCTGCACGTCGTCGAGAAGTTCACCCGCGTGGATGAAAATACAATCGTCTATGAGGACACCGTCGAGGACCCCGTCGTCCTCACCGGCCCTTGGACCCGCCACGGCACGCTAATGCTGCGACCCGGGACCCGCATCCGCGAATACGAATGCGTCGAAAACAACCAGGACATGCAGCGTTACGAAGAACTGCTGAAAAACCCATCTCTCTTCATGCGAAAGCAGTAGCAGTCGGTGCCGGCCCCGCGTTCATGCGGCGGTCGCGTGCGAACAGCCGCATTCCTGCGGCGGAGCAACGCTTCAGCGTCGGGTCTTCGTAGGAGCACAGCATGCTGTGCCCGGCAACCATGCTTGGCTCCGCCGCGCCACTGACGTCGCGTGCGAGGAAAGAATCTCTTCGATGTGCCCTAGAGTCCACGCTAGCGGGAAGAGATTACGCCCCCGCACCAGCGGTTGCGATGGAAGCCCTCGCGTTCATGTCCGCAGTTTGGTGGAAGACCCGCATGCCGGGCAGTTAGGTGGAAGCCCCCGCATTTATGCGGGGGAAAAACACTTCATGAAATTGGGGCTTTAGCCCCGGCCCGCAGCCCTTTTTGCCTGGGCTGACCACGATGTCAGTTACCCTTCGCAAATGGCTTGCGTAACCCCGCTTGCTCGAGCAGCGGCAATACGTCCTTCGTGAAACGTTTCACGCCATCGATGTAATCGGGCCACGTCATAATTATGCCATCGAGGCCCACGTCAGACATGCGCTGCAATTCCTCGGCGATGCTCTGCGCCGTCCCGATAAGAGGATGCCCGGCGCCCACAGCCATTCGCCTGCGCATGGCCGCAAGCTGCTCGGACCCGGCTGGAATATTGTTCTCGGCGCTGATCGTCGCCATGATGCTGTCCATCACCTCGTTGTCGAGGTATTCCACCGCATAGCGATGCAGATATTCTTCTGCTTCTTTCTTCGTATCGCGCTGCACCACTGATACGTTCGTCCAAAGCTGGATTTCTCGGCCGAATTCTTCGCGCGCCATCTTTTTGTAATTTTCTACCGCTGGCCGCCACTCTTCGGGAGTATCTCCACGCGGGCTGATTAGCCCGATTTGCGAATTTTTCGCCGAGAACCGCATCCCAACCGGCGAAAGCGCCGCATTCATGATCGGCACGCCACCCTTCTGCAGAGGCTGAGGACGCGAGATCGCCTTCTTCATGTGGAAAAATTTCGAGTTCTCGTCGAATTCGCCTGGCTCGGTCCAAAGCCTCCTTACCACCCGCAACCACTCCTCCAGGTAAACGTACCGCTGGTCGTGCTCCACCAACTCGATACCGAACATATCGAATTCCCGCCGATTCCATCCCCCGACCACATTCAGCGCGAACCGGCCGCCGGAGATCGCGTCAATCGTCGCGCACTGCCGGGCCACGAGCAGCGGATGCATCGTGGGCGCATGTGACGTGGCGAACACGCACGTGTTCCGCGTGGCCTGCGCCATCGCCGCGGCCCAAGCGAAAACGTCCAGCACGTCATTCGTGGGATGGTTCGGCTTGCCGTCGAGATATCCCTTCCATCGCGCGATCGGGACGATTGCTTCGAGCCCGGCTTTGTCCGCCACGAGGGCCGCCGCGAGCGTGTTTTGCCACGTCGGATATAGCACCTCTGGAACGAACGTCATGTTCGCGATGGTGTTGGTGCAGAAGGTGCCCAGTTTCAGTTTGTTGTCGTTGAAGATGGGATTCGAGGAGCGCTCTGTCATCGACCGATATTTTGCCAGAGTTTCAGCGAATCACACAGTAGGAATCCCACAATCCGTGGAAAGCGGCCAGCTTTAGCCTTCGGGACCGTATTTACCGTGGACGATTTTTCTTTACACCAACAACCACTTGCATCGTTTTGACCCCCGGTGTAAAGATTCTATTCGTATCCTCGTACTGCGTCGATTCTGGCCTGCCTCGCACTGCACCCGGCCCGGCTTCATGCGAAGGTCTTACGTCGACATGGCGCGAATCGAGCCTGTCCGGCTGCAGACCGCGCGACGTTTCCTCAACGCCCCGCGCTAGCCGCTTGTCCCCATTCAACCACTTCCTTAATAGTGTCCGGTGAATGCTTGCCCACCGACTCCGCAAACTGCGCGAACGGATAATGATTCGTGATCAGCGCCGCGGCATGATCTTTCCAGCGCAGCTGCGCGCGAGACAAATCGTTCACCGCCATTTGAAAATGTCCCCGCGCGGCGTTCACGCTGCCGAGCATCACCTGATTATCCAACACCAGTTGCCGGATCAATTCTCCGCCTGGTATTTGCAGCGGCCTCTCGCCATCCGGAATGCCGGTGATGACGTAAATCCCGTTCCGTCCCGAGCGCGTCCAGAATGTTGAACTCCAGCGACGCAATGCCCGTGGCATCGAGGACCAAATCCATCGCTCCTACTTTTTTCGCCACTTCGCTCGCGGGTACCTGCCGCCCGTCGACGTATTGCCCTCCGATTTTAGCGAGCCATTGCGGACGCGGGCTTGCGGCGTCCACCACATCCAAACCGTAAACCTCGGCTTCCCGCAGGCGCAACGCCATCGCTGCCAGCAGGCCCACGGGCCCGAGTCCGGCTACCAGGCAACGCCGCCCGAAGATCCAGTCCGGCGTAATCGCCGCTTCCGGAGACCGCGCGATCTGCAACCGAGTTGACTCGTCGATCGCTTTTTCCACGATCGTCAGCGGCTCGATCAACACACCCACGGTCGCCAGTTCGGCCGGCACGTGCACCACATACTCTTCTTTATCGACCACGAATTCCGTTTGGTAGCCGTCCAGTCCGTGAATGCCTCGCTCTTTGTATTTTCCCGTTTGGCACATGTCGGCGCGGCCCATATTGCAGGGCGCGCACTCGCCGCATCCGCGCCTCACCGTGAACACCGCGAAGTCTCCCACCTTCACGCGCTTCACCGTCGCGCCAATTTCGGTTACTTGCCCAAACATCTCGTGGCCGATCACGAGTTCTTTTTGACCCTCGGGCGCGTCCGCTCGTCCTCCCGATACTTCCGTGCGATCCGTGCCGCAGATGCCCACGCGAATGATTTTCATCTTTACGTCGTTGGGTGCGCCGATTGACGGCTCCGGCCGCTCCACAATCCGTGATCCCTTCGTGCCCGGTATAATTGCAATTGCTTTCATCGTCGTGTCTTCCTTTCGCCCGCTGCGCTCTCTCAGCTTGCGCACCCCTCTCAGCTTCCATGCGCTATTTCAGTATCGCACGCGCGCCTCCCGCGTCCCCACGGAACATCATTCAGCCTCTGACGAATTCGGCTACGTCAAGCCCAGCAAAGCGTTTGGGCGCTGCGCAGAACGCTGTTGTAACCAGAGTGGCAACGTAGGTGGCACTTTGGCGCGGCTCGACTTCCTCGCGTTGTGATCGCTTTTGCCCTGCGCTATTCTGGCTGGCGATGGTGGATATTCATTGCCATATACTTCCCGGCATCGACGACGGCGCCGAATCGCTCGAAATCGCGCAGGCGATGGGTGAAATGGCCATCGCCGACGGCATCACGCACGTCATCGGTACCCCGCACGCGAATCAAAACCACACGTTCAGTCCGGGCTTAGTGCGGCAGCGCCGCGATGAGCTTCAAGCCATCTTCGCGGGCCGTCTCGTTCTGGCCACCGGGTGCGATTTCCATTTGAGCTTCGAAAATTTACAGGACATCAAGCACGATTCCGCCCGCTACACGCTCAATCAGAAAAACTATCTTTTGGTCGAGTTTGCCGATTATTCGATTCCGCCGTCGCTGGATCAGTCCCTGCACGAATTGCAGCTTGCCGGATTGCGTCCCATCGTCACGCATCCCGAGCGCAACCCTCTAATCCGCGCCCAACCCGAACGCCTGTACAAGTGGCTCGGCCAAGGTTGCTACGCGCAGATCACCGCGCAATCTTTGGGGGGGAAATTCGGAAAATCCGCGCAGGAGATGGCCGGGAAATGGTTGCGTGCGGGAGCTGTCCACTTCATTGCCAGCGATGCACACAACGTCACTTCGCGGCCGTTGCAGTTGAAGGAAACCTTCGATCAGATCGCCGCGGCGCACGGCGAAGAGGTTGCACGCGCTTTGCTGGTGGATAACCCGCTGGCCGCGTTCGAGGGGCGTCCCCTGCCCTACGTTCCCGAACTGCCGGAGGACCTGGTAGCAAGCAGTCCCGAGCCGCAAGGACTGCGCCGTCGCAAACGCTTCTGGTTCTTCTAAGTGGAAACTTCTCCTACGTCATTCTGAGCGGAGTGTCCCGTCTTTGGTTTTGCGCGAAGCGCCGGGACACGCAGTCGAAGAATCTCTCTTGGATGTACTCCGCGGCGACGCGATCAATCGAAGACGGATCCTTTGACTTTCGTCTCGCGCCCGCAAAAGGCGCAGCACGGCAAAACTGCGCGCGACTCCGGTCCGGATCACGTGACGAGCCGATACGACAACCGAATCGGCAACGCGGCTTATTTTTTCTTGGCCGAGGCTGCACTCAGCATTTCCGCGAGAGCGATCCAGGAAAACGGGGTGATGCCTTTGTACCTGAGATTCTCTTCCATCATTGCATCGACCAGTCGATCTTGCCGCCGGCCCGTCGCTTCGGCCATCAGCGGGTCGATTCCGACATCGCGCAGAGAGTCGGCCACCTCGCGCATTTCAGCCGCTCGGCGTCGCCCGTGCTCTGCCACGCGGCTCACAAGATAGTCCGGCAGCTTGTCTCGCCATCCCATTTGTGGATAGGTGGCATCGAGCGAGGCTAGCACGGCCTCTGCCGCACCGTAGCGCCGCGCCGCAAAAAGGCACTCCACCGCCAACGCCTCCATTCCCTTGATCATTACGCTACGGCACATCTTCACGGCCGAAGCCACGCCGATCTTGTCGCTTACGGCGGTTGCATTCATCCCCAGCAGCGCCAGACGCGGCGCGAGTTTGGCGGCATAGCTTCCGCCGAGCAGCATCGGCACTTTCAGCCGCTGCGGAGGGAGTGCGGCCATCACCGCGGACTCGACGTAATACGCGCCGCTCCGTTCGATGTGCGCGGCGTCGGCGCGCTTCGCCCCGGGCGATACGGAGTTGATGTCCATGAAAATTTGACCGGGACGCATGGTCTTCGCGGCGTCTCGCGCGACATCGAGCGAAGAAGATGCCGTGACCGCGGAAATCACCAATTCCGCATCGCGCAAACAATCGGCGAGGCTTTCTTTCGCCTGCACCTTGCTTTCGCGAGCTTTCTCCAGCATCGCGACGCGCGTTTCTTTCGCCTGCAGCAGAATATCGAAAACCGATACGTCGACGCCCTGCGCCGCAAGGTCGCTTCCAATGATGCCGCCTGCTTCGCCGAAGCCGACGATCGCCACGCGCCGAATTGGTTCGGGACCCATGAGCCTAGGTGTGAAATGAAATGCCGCCGCGGCGTTCTGCGATTCGCCAGCCGTCGTTCGTGTGAACGTAACGGTCGTGATACGTTCCCATCAATTGCTTGGGAGCAACTTTCCTTCCTTCCGCCGTTTGAGGCTCTGAAGTATCGGAAGTGAAAAGCAGCACGCGGCACGTTCCGCTGGCAGTCTTCGGCGTTTCGATGCGCACGCGAATATTGGACATCACGTGATGCGTGAGACGGTTACGCGGACGCGACGTGAAGGATGCGACGATATTTTCCACGCCATGTAATGTTTCATCAGGGGTTGCCGACCGGCCGAAAGTGGCGTTTTGCGCGAAAATTTCACGAAGGCGCTCATAGTCCTGCGCGTCCACGATCTCGGCATATTCGATAGCGAGCGCTTCGCACGCCCGCTGTGCATTTCGAATTTCGGTTTCGCTCAACGTACTTGCAATGGGTGCCTGCCCGGCGTTCGCCATGGTGTCCTCCTTAGCTTGCCTTTCGTTAGCCCCCTACGGCACGGACGGCAGCTCGGGCTGATGCGAAGTGTAGGGCGGCCGTTCGTATTTCGGCAGCGGATGCTCCTTCAACTGTTGCATCGCCTCGGCGACAGCCCGCTCCAATTGCGGGTCGTGGCCCTCGCGTACGAGTTTCGGATCCTGCCAAACCTCGATGTCAGGTGCGATCCCATGATTCTCCACTTCCCACGAACCTTTCAGTCCGGCAACCGCGAGCCGCGGTGCGGTCACCAGTCCGCCGTCCATCAGTTGCGGATAACCTCCAATCCCAACCAGGCCGCCCCAAGTTCGAACTCCCACCAGCGTGCCGATTCCCTGCCTGTGGAAGAGCCAAGGCAGCGCATCGCCTCCGGAGCCGGCAAACTGATTGATAATCATCACCTTCGGACCGTAGATTGCCAGCGCTGGGTCGTAAGTGGTGACGCCCTCGCGCGTGACCACCATATCCATCGGCTCGCGGCGTAGGTAATCCACCATGTAATCCGCAATCTGCCCGCCGTGGTTGAATCGCTCGTCGAGAATCACTCCCTCTTTCCCAACCTGTGCGAAGAAGTAGCGATTAAAATTCGCGTACCCCTCGGCGCCTGTATCCGGCAAGTACACGTACGCCAACTTGCCGCCGCTAAGTTCATCCACTTTGCGCCGATTGCTCTCGATCCAATCCAGGTTGCGAATGTCGTCCTCGTCCGCCAGTGGCACTACATCCACTTCGCGGGATCCGCTTCCATCCGGATTGGGGCCGACCTTGAGAGTCACTTGCTTGCCCGCCGTTTCCTGGAAAAAAGTGTAGAGTTCATCCGAAGATTTGATGTCCCGTCCATTCACTCCAAGCAGATACTCGCCCGCCTTCACATTTACGCCCGGCTGCGTCAGAGGCGCTTGGAGTTTGGGATTCCAGTTTTCTCCGTTGTAGATTTTCTGGAAGCGATAGCGTCCGTTTTCAATCGAATAATCCGCGCCGAGCAACCCAACGCTCACGTGAGGAGTGTCCGGCTCGGTGCCGCCACGCACAAACATGTGACCCACTGACATGTAGCTGAGCATTTCGCGAAACAGATAATTGAGGTCCCCGCGGCTGGCGATACCCGGCAGAAAGATGGCAAACTCCTTTTCCGCCGCAGGCAAATTGAGCCCGTGATAGTGCGGATCGTAAAAGAAGTCGCGCTCGATCCGCCAGACCTCGTGATACATCTGGTTCCATTCTTCGCGCGGCTGGACAGATACTTCCATGTCCTCCGTCTTCAGCTTTCCCTTCCCGGCCTCCGGCGCTTTGCTCGTTTCGGCGATGAACCAGTTGTCGCCCTGCTTGTAGAGCATTTTTTCGCCGTTGTCCGAGAGCGAGAAGGCCGCGACACCGCTGATCAGCTTATCGGTCTTGCGCGTCTTCATATCGAACTTCGAAACGGTCAATGGCGGTGGGAATTGTTCTCCGGGGACAACAGGCGCTTCCACCAGGAAGAGCTCGCCTTCCTTCCCGACCGACATACTCACGTAATTCGCGGCCGGGATTGGCAGAGACAAAATCCGCTGCAGAATGTCCGGGAAATCGATGCTAACTTTTGGCGGTTCCTTCGGTTTTTCTGCTGGTTTGGCCGCGGTTTCGTCGCTCGTCTTTTTCTCGTCGGCCTTTTGTTCCGTCTTTCCCGTTTCAGGTTCTGTCCCCGAAGGATTGCTTTCCGGTCCCTTCTCCTCGTCGCTCTCGGGCGGAATCGGCGAAGGCAATTCTTTACGCAGCACGGCGACGTACACGCTCAGCGTCACCGGATGCTGGTCGCTCGACATGTCGAGTCCCGCAGCGCTCAGTCCCGTATTTGTGCTTGCGGCGAAATAAATGTACTTCCCTTCCTTGTCAAAACCGGGATAACGGCAATCGCTCATTCCGTCCGTGATCTGTGTGCTCTTGCCGCTAGCTAGCGAGTAGACGAACACCGCGTGCAGATAATTCGGAAGCACCTTGGTGTAGACGATCCACTGACTGTCGGGCGACCACTGTTGACCAAAATCGTTTTCGTTAAACTCCATAAGATTCTTATCGACTTTTACGGGCGTTGGATGGTCCAGATCCACGTACCAGAGATCCAGAAATTTGTCCGAGTAGGCAATCTTCTTGCTGTCGGGCGACCATGTGGGCGAGTAATAGAATGATGGCGTACTGCTGAGGCTGATCTTCCGAGCCGGCTCGAGTCCCTTCTGATCTCGTATGTAGAGTTCATATTCTCCCGACCCATCCGAAAAGTACGCGATCGATTTTCCATCCGGCGACCACGCAGGGTCGCGATCCGCTGCACCAGGACTATTGGTAATGTCGCGCACGTCTCCTTTCTCCCCAGGAACCGTCAGGATTTCGCCGTGCGCTTCGAAAACGGCGCGAGCGCCGGTGGGCGAGATCCCGGAATTCAAAATGTGCTTCGCAACTTTTTCCCAATGCGGCAGCAGTTGCGGCATGTCGGCCGAAACAGTTACGGAGATCGCTTTGTCCTGGTGGGTTGAAAGATCGTATACGTGCAGCGCGCCGAATTGCGAATATACGATCGACCGGTCGTCCGCTGAAGCGGAACTGATGCCGAATCCGTTTTTGTTGTCGATCACGCGAGAGACTTTTTGAGTTTCCGTGTCGTAGGCGAATAGAGCTGTCGGGCCGTCGCGGTCGGAGAGAAAATAAACGGTCTTGCCGACCCACATTGGATTGCGATCGTTCGAATCCTCGCGCGGCACTTTGACCACGCTCGAATCGGCCAGCTTGGCGATCCAGACGGGCGTGGTTTGCCCGCCGCGGTATCCCTTCCAGTCAGGCTCCCACTGAAAGACGGGAACATAAGCGATTTGCGATCCATCTGGCGAGTACGAACCTTCTTCGGCCATGTCGAGTGGAAGCTCCGTAGGGAGCCCGCCCGTTGCCGGGACGGTGAAAAGCTTATCCGGATCGTTGGTGCTCTTGCGATGAGAGTGGAAGAGGACGCTTTTGCCGTCCGGCGTCCAACCAACGGCAACGTCGGGGCCCGGATGATACGTGAGGCGTCGCGGCTCGCCGCCCGTCGAGGGCACCACGTAGACATCTACGTTGCTGTCGTAGTTGCCGCTGAACGCTACCATCGAGCCATCGGGAGAAAAGACGGGCCCGCTTTCCAAATCCCGGCCAGTAACCAGGCGTTGGGCCTCGCCTCCTTCCCTGCCCACGATCCAGATGTCTCCGCCATATACGAATGCGATCTGATTCTTGCTGATCGTGGGAGTCTGGAGCAGTAACGGGATCTTCGCATCCCCAAAGGAAAAGCAGGTGAAGGCAAGAAATAGCAGAGCCGACAGAAACAGTTTCGCAACAACGGACTTACTCATAGTAACCTCCCGGGATGCTGGCGGCCCAGTAGGCGATCAATTCCCTCTAGTGTCGAATCCGGCCGTCTCTATACTTAACGATATTCGAGCCCCATTTCTTTCAGCTTCGCGCGCAGGCCGTAAATATCCAGGCCCAGCTCGCCTTTCGCAAGCCGTTCGCGAACCACATCTTCCTTATCCACGCGTTGCTTCGAAGCGGCAGCCACTTTCGCCGCGTCCTCTCGCTTCACGACCACCACGCCATCGTCATCCGCCACAATCACGTCCCCTGGATCAATCGCAGCGCCCGCGCAAACAATGGGAACGTTCACCGAGCCAAGCGTAGCTTTCACAGTACCTTGCGAGTGCACCGCGCGGCTCCAGACCGGAAACTTCATCTGAGTAAGCGGACCAACATCGCGCACCCCAGCTTCGATCACCAAACCCTTTGCGCCGTGAGCGCGAAGCGAAGTGCCGAGCAGTTCGCCGAAATAGCCGTCGGTGCACGGCGATGTGGGAGCCACTACGAGAATGCTGCCGGGCGTGCACATTTCGACGGCGACATGGATCATCAAATTGTCGCCTGGAGGCAATGAAACCGTCACCGCGCTGCCCGCGATCGCCGCACCGGCATAGATCGGCCGCATATAAGACGCGAGTAGGCCGTTGCGCCCCTGCGCCTCGTGTACCGTCGATACGCCATATTTTTCGAGCGCGGCCACAGCAGCCTGGTCCGGCTGCTCGACGTTCTTGACCACAACCGGTTTGCTCATGACAGCTCCTCGATCACATTCGAGAACACGCGCTGATGCGCTTTCCCATACTGGACTCTCTCGGTCGCCATTTTCTTTCTATTAGTCACAAAAGTAGCCTCTCAGAGACTCGGGTTGGGATTCTAGACGGTGCGAAAGTGCGGCGTCAATCGCTGCGCCAGCGCGGAGGCCCGGAGCCGAGATTCTACGCCCGACCCAGACTCCGCTCCGCTTGAACCCAACGGCTCGCGTGCGGATAAACGCGTCGCGCGTTGGTGACATAGACGCGGGCCTTGTCGCTGGCGTTCAGCCTCGAATCGTCCACATAGCGCCGCGTGTTGTCGTAATGATCGTGCGTCTCGTCATTAACCACGCCGGGGAACGCACCGTCGCATTCCGAGCCGAACAGGATGTTGTCGAGCGGGACCGCATCGAATAGCATCTGCATGTTGAGATCACTGTAGACGCACGTGTCGACGAAAACGTTGCCGTTGCCCAGGAGCTCGTCCGGGCTGGCCCAAGTGTTGTACTTCCCGATTGCCCTCCAGCGCCCGATCTGGCAGGGTAACGCGCCGCCCGCATGCGGGATCAGAAAGCGCAGACGCGGAAAATCCCGGAACAGATCTTTCGCCATCATGAGTTGCACGAAGCCCGTAATATCGGCGACCAGATACTGGACGGCCGTATGCGGAAAGTTCTTGTTGATCGATTCGCTGCCGTGTAGCACGAGCGGCACATCCAGCCCCTGCGCCGCTTCGAAAACCGGGTAATTGTGCTTTCCGGTAAAGGGCTGGTTTTGCCAGCGGCCGCCGGTGCCATCGGGATCGAAATTGAACGCGATGAAACCCTCCTGGGTCCAGCGCTCGATCTGTTTCGCCACCTGCTCGGATGGACACGAAGGATGTTGTCCGAGCATGCCCACCGGTGCAAAGCGGCCGGGATTCAACTGGCAGGCGCGAAGGATAAGCCCATTATTGAGATCGGCCCATACGGCGTTCTGTTCCGTAGTGCCTTCATGCGTCGCCATGGCTTTCGCACGCGGAGAAGCGAATGCGACATCGATGCGACGCGAGTCCATCAGGCTGATGACCTGCTCCAGACTCTTTCTAACGTCCGCATCAGAAATGTTGGGAACCACATCGGGATTCTTTCCGGAAAGTTGCGCTTGGCGAAAGCCCTCCACTTCCGGGTGACGCGCAAGACGAACGAAGTGTTGGTGAGAGTCGATAATCATGTTCGCGGCTGGTTGAAACCTTTCTCCAAAGATATGCGCCCTTCCGCCTTTCGTATCTCCGAGTTGGGATTCTAGTGGGGCACAAAGCGTGCGTCAATCCGCAGAGCACGGGCGCAAAGCCCACAAGCACGCTAGCTTCGCAGCGGAACCAGGGCACGCAGCCGCTGATCTCGGAAATAAATTCCCAGCCAGACCAAGACCCCGAAAGCGATCGGGAACGTAATATTAAAAAGCGCTGTGCCGCTGTGCACATTGGCGTCAACTGCGCCGCCAAGATAGCCCGTCAACAGAATCGCACCGAAAATGGAGGTGCGCGGAATCACATACAGGGCCGTGCAAACAAGCAGCGTAGCGCCAATCCCTACAACTGCGGCGGTGCTGTACCCAAGTTTGGCTGACGCCTGAACTACCTGCGGCACCTTCATCACTTTCGTCACGCCGTCGAAAATCATGAACAATACAACCAGGCCGCTGATGATATATCCGGTCCAAAGCATTCCTTTCGAAACAGGAGCCGCTTGCGCAGTCGTTTCCATTTGTCATCTCCTCCGTTTTCACACTCGAGAATTGAACGCAGAATTAGGTTCACTCCAGCGCCACCGCACTTTCACCGAGTGAGCTATGCGTGATCGTGGGCTTGCTTGAAACCCTGTATATCAATTTTCTGCATTTGAAGCATGGCTTTTATATCGTCATCCTCTGCCGCTTTTTGAAAATCCTTCGATCTGCTCGCAAACGCTCTACGACCTCGTCAACTCTTCAGCGAGGCGCTCCAGGCTTTGCGTCCAGCCCGCTTCCATACCCTTCAGGTGCTCGGTGGCGTAGTCGACAACGGCCGTGGCCCGCGTTTGGAGAGTAAGTTTCGTTTTGCCACCGTGCTCCGCGAAGATGACGGTTGTGAGCCCGTCGAGGATTGGATTCCCCTCTTTGTCGGTGGCGATATTGGTGAAGACGAGCCGCTCGGGTTCGACGACTTCGCGATACACGCCTCCGCACGGATACTCCGTGCCGTCCGGCCCGCGCATCACGATGCGCCAGGCGCCCCCAACACGCGCATCCGCCTCACAAACCGGGTTTGTAAATCCCTTCGGCCCGAACCATTTCGCAAGTTGCTTTGGATCGGTCCACGCTTTGAACACAACCTCCCGCGGAGCATCGAAGATGCGCGTGATGACGACTTCGGCCTCCGTTGCGTTCGATCCCTTACTCGCTCTTGCGTCGCTTGCGGCCATGTCTTTTCTCCTTTTCTGTCAGTTCCTTCAAATAGATGTCGAGACGATCGAAACTTTCCTCCCAGAAGCGGCGATAGCGTTCCACCCAATCAGCAACGTCCTTGAGCGGCGCCGCGTGAAGCCGGCAAGGCCTCCACTGCGCCTCGCGGCCGCGCTCGATTAGCCCGGCGCGCTCCAACACCTTTAGGTGCTTGGACACGGCGGGCAGGCTCATTTCAAAAGGCCGTGCCAGTTCCGTGACCGATGCCTCATCTGAAATCAGACGCGCCAAGATCGCGCGGCGGGTCGGATCGGCGAGCGCGGCAAACGTGGCGCTGAGATGATCTTGAGCCATAATATTATTTAACCTATAGGTTAAATACAACAGCCATGACGACGCTGTCAAGCATTTTCCCAGATCGTCAAGATGCTCGACTAGCTGGCTGGAGACGCCTTGCGGTCTGCAACTGTCTCATCGCGGTCCAAGAAGGCTTGTATCCATCCCAGCATCCTCGGCCAGCCCCTATAGCTCTGAGCCACCTGGGGGTGCGCCGCGAGACCGCTGTGCCGGATTCTGAGGAGGGTGCCGTTATTTGCTGACTCTAATTCCCACCGCACGGTCGTTTTTACGTCGCCAGTCCAGCTTGCCACCCACGTGTAGACCAGCAAATGAGGTGCATTAATTTCCAGATACTCGCCAACGATTTTGAAGTTGCCTCCAGCCGGACCGATCCCTTCACAGAGCCACTTTCCTCCTACCCGCAGATCGGCATGAAACTTCGTACAACGATACACGCCGCCCTGTCCCCACCATTGCGGCACTTGCTGAGGATCCACAAGGGCTTGAAAGACGCGATCGGGTGCGGCGGCGATGTCGATTTCGCTGACAATTGCATCTGCATCGGGCGTGACTTTTGATGTCGCCATGTTCGGGTCTCCAATCTACTTTTTCTTCTTTCTATTAGGGCGCGAAGTCCTTTTCGTCTTCTCGCTTTCGACAAAGGCCTTGAGACTGGTCAGGCTCGCCTGCCAGAAACACCGATATTGACTGAGCCAGGAATCGACTGCCCGCAGCGGGCCAGGGTTCAACTCATACAAACGTTGCCGGCCCTGACGATGCTCTCGAACGAGATGTGCACGGCGCAGCAGGCGCAGGTGCTTCGAAACAGCGGGCCGGGAGACGGGAAATGCTTCGGCGATTCGCCCGGCGGGCAGGCTCCCCTGCCGCAGCAAATCCAGAACGGCACGACGAGTAGGGTCGGCAAGGGCAGCGAAGCCGGTCTCTGCATAATATGTAGCCATACGGTTACGCATAATATGTAACCATACAGTTTCATAATTCCAAGGTCAAGCTATTTTTTGGAACGAATCCTGGGCAGCTTCCTCGGCGAAGTTGTCGTACTCGCAAAGCGAATAACCGCCCCTAAGGCGCTATGCGGGTCTAATCGAGGCTGTCGAGCCAGCCGCCCAGGGCGTTAGTGACTTCTTCGGGGCGTTCCATCGGCGCCATGTGTGCGCAGTTCTCGATGATCACCAACTTGCTCTGCGGCACGAGCGCGGCCATCTCCCGGTGACCCGCGACAGGACTCCACAGATCTTCGCGCCCGCACAAAATAACTGTGGGACTGCGAAGGGTCGAGAGCACTGGAGCCGCATCCGGCCGATTGAGCAGCGCGTTAATTTGCGCCGCGAAAATGTCGGCAGTCTTGCGGCCGATCATGTCAAGTATGGAATTGATGAAGGCTTCGTCCGAAAGACGCGAGGGATGGACAATTCTTGGAATCCATTGCCGAGCCATCGCGCGCATGCCTTGCGAACGCGCCACATCCAGCAGCGCGAAGCGGTTGGCGCGTTCCTGCTCGCCTGCTTCCCCTGTTGCGCGCGGCCGGTAGGCGGTATCGAGGAGCGCGACGCCCGCGACGCGCTCCGGCACGCGCCGCAGAATTTCGAAAGCGACGCGGCCTCCCATGGAATGCCCCGCAACAGCGAAACGCTTGGGTGCATCTTGAAGAACAACCTGCGCCATCTTCTCGAGCGAGTCGCTCGAGTCGTAGTCCGCAATTTTTACAGTTGTGATTCTAGAGAAGTGGCTGGCCTGGTGTTGCCAGATCGCATCGTCGCAAACCAGTCCGGGAAGCAGCAGCAGATGCGGATAACGCGGCGTCACTTCTTCGTGACCACTTCCACCGGAGGCGTCCCATAAGTGTGGAACGACTCGATCGTCTTCAGACCCCAGGCTTGGCCTTTTTTGCGCTCGGCTTCAGTCCAGCGTATGGGCTTCCAGTCCGGCGCGAGGATCAGGCGCGCCCCGGCATTGGCAACTTCCACGCGATTGCCGCCAGGTTCGTACACATACAGGAAAAATGTTTGCTGGATGGCGTGCTTGTGCGGTCCGGTCTCGATGTAGACACCATTTTCGAGAAAGATATCCGCCGCCAATAGCACTTCTTCTCGGCTGTTGACGGCATACGTGACGTGATGGAAGCGTCCCTTCGTTCCAGTATCGTCGCGCGAATAGGCGAAATCGTAGCTTTTATTGGTGCAGGTCATCCACAAGGCGGCCTCGCTGCCGTTGTCCAACACGATCTGTTCAGTGAGCCGAAACCCGAGATATTTTTCGAAAAATTCTCGATTGGCTTTGATATCGACGGCCAAGCCATTCCAATGATCGAGGCGCCGCACGTTGACTCCGCGCGCAGGAAACCGCTGCGCCTGGTTTTTCAGCGCGGGACGCAACTCGGGTGGCGCCTCGTACCACTGCGTTTCGTAGTAGAGCTCGATTTTGTGGCCATCCGGATCCTGGCAAACAAACGCGGGACCGTGCGCGAGGTCACCATCATTCCAGCCAACATCGAATCCCGACCCCTTTAACGCAGCCACGCGGCGATCCAGCGCCTGCTGGCTGCGCGTGCGATACGCAACGTGTCCCAAACCCGGCAATTTTGAGGCCGTGAGTTTCAGTGAATGGCGCTCGTAGTCGTCATACGCATGCAAGAAAACGGAGTTCCCCTCCCTGCCGCTTTCGGTCATCCCCAGCACATCGACGAAGAAGCGCAAGCTCTCTTCGGGCTTGGGAGTCAGCAGTTCCAAATGGCCCAAGTGAGCCAAATCCATATTCGGTTCAGGCTGCATGCACACCTCTATCGGTTGCGACGCGGCAAATTGTAGTCTGAGAGGAGATTAATTTCAAACGCGCCCTGCGTGGTCCCTGGACGGCGCTGAATGCGATGTGTCCGGAAAGAGTCCACCGCCGAAGGGGCAAGTTGATTGACAAGGGTATGAGCGGCCGCTAACATCCGCGCCAAGCGCGCGAGCCTTCCACTGCAATGCGTCGCCGCAGGAGGTTCCTTCCATGAATAGACGAAAAATGTTGGGGCTGCTGGGAATTTCTCCGGCGCTGCTGGCCGGCACAAGCGCCGAGGCGCAGGTCAAAAGTAAGGTCACGAAGCCTCCGGCGGGCACACAGAAATTCGAAGGGCTGAATCCGAAAGGGACGCCGCCGGCAATCCAGCTGATGCCGATGGCGCCGCGGCTTGACAGTCTCGATGGAAAAACGGTGTGGCTTGTAGATACGGGATTCGAGGGCGGCGGAATGCTGCTCCAGCAGATCCAGCTTTGGTTCAAGCAGAACATGCCGACAGTGAACGTTATCTTCCGGCGCAAAGCCGGACCTTACATGGAAGACGATCCCGCGCTCTGGAAAGAGATCAAGGCGAAGGGCGACGCGGCCATCATGGCCGTCGGGCATTGAAGCACGTGCACGCCAGCGACCGTGGGTCACTGCATAACAGTTGAGAAGATGGGAATTCCGACCACTCCGATGGTGACGCGAGCGTTCAAAGAGCTTGCGATCCTGAACGTGGCGAAGCGCGGCATGCCGAAGCTGCGGATCACGTTTACGCCGCATCCCGTAGCCAGCAAGACGCCTGAGCAGCTTCGCGCATACGTCGAAGGGAACGACCCGGTAAGCGGCAGGCCAATGATGAAAGAGATCGTAGATGACTTGACGCAGCCGCTCACCGCAGAGGAGAAGAAAAGCGGCTTGGTGCGGATCTCGGTTGGGCCGGAAAAGTACGGACCGGATACCGCGAAGAATTTGCAGCAGTTCTACCACGATAACGGCATGACCGATTTCCTTCCCGTGATCATTCCGACGGAAGAAGAAGTTGAGGAAATGCTGAAGGGCACCAGCCACAAGCCGGATGAACAGGTTGGCAAGATGGCAGGGGGCGCGTACCCGCCGTGGTCGTACACGGTAAGGCAGGTGGCGATCAACGCCGTGATGGCCGGATGCAAGGCGGAATATTTTCCGATAATTCTGGCAATCGCGTCGTCGGGAACCCCGTCGCTGATGAGCTCGACGAACTCGTTCGCGTACGCAGCGGTGATCAACGGGCCGATCCGCGACAAGCTGAACATGAACTATGGCATCGGCGCGCTAGGGCCATTCGCGCAACCGAACGCAGCGATTGGGCGCGCGTGGACGCTGGTCTCAAGGAACCTAGCAAACGGAGGAATTCCGGGCGACACCTACATGGGATCGCAGGGCAACAATCTCAACTACAACAACCTCATCATTGCCGAGAACGAGGCGGCGAGCCCGTGGGTTCCGTTGCACGTACAGAAGGGATTCAAGGCGGAAGAAAACGTCGTAAGCATGTTCCGCGGGCTGGGAATCGTGCCGGGGCAGGGCGCGAGAGGAACCAGCACGGACACGCCGAAATATGAGGAGCAGTTCAGCGATCTATTCAGCGTGTTCACCGGCTTTTTCGGCGGACTGGTAGTGGCCGACCCGCTGATCGCGAATCATTTGAAGGATCGCGGCTACGACACGAAGGACAAACTGATCGACTGGCTCTACAAAAATACGACGCAAACGGTGAAGGAGTACAAGAGTCGCGACTTTGCCTACGGATTTGACTATCCGCGCGCGCTCAAGGGACTGGAGCCATACAAGACGTGGTACGCGATGCCTGACGATGCCGTGATTCCGCGTTGGCCGCACCGCGACGACGTCAATGTGGTTGTGCTCGGAGGGCAGACCAACGCGTTCTTTCAGGGCGGCAGCCTGAGCTACACGGTAAGCGTTTCCATCGACAAATGGACGTAGCCTGACGGGAAGCATCGCTTACAGAGTCCCGTCATTCTGAGCGGAGTGTCCCGCGCTTTGGTTTTGCGCGAAGCGCCGGGATCGAAAGGGCTCCCGGGTCGACGGTTAGTCGAGCCCGGGAGATCAGTCGTCGAAGAATCTCACTTCGATGTGCAAAATGGGGAAACTTTCCCGCACAAGTTCTTCAAAGCCACAGATTACAAGTCGCGGACTATTTCCGACAAGAACCAGGTCCGCCGCTCCGTCTGGTCGATCCAAACCTCAATCATACTGGCGGTAGCAACGTCGCTGTACTTTTCGCATAGCTCGTGCGTCGAGCGCAAAGAGCGCGTGAAGTGCTGGTTGTCAGCGGAAAGTTCGGCCAGCATATCTTTCGGGCTTACAACTTCCGCATTGTTGTCCTTCAGCCGTTGATGCCGCGTAATATCGCTGATGGAACGAATTGTCGCTCCGCCGATCTTGCGCGCGCGCTCGGCAATGTCGTCGGTCATGGCGAAGATTTGGTCGGAGTGCTCGTCTAGTAGCAGGTGGTAATCGCGAAAGTGCCGCCCGGTCATGTGCCAATGGAAATTCTTGGTCTTCACATACAGCGCGAACACGTCGGCAAGCGTTTCACGCAGGGCAGCCGTGATCTCGGCGACGCCCTCTGCGCTCAGATCGGTAGGCACTTCCAACGCGGGGTTTAGGTGTTCCTTTGCAGGAGCTGCGGCGTTCTTTGGCATTGTGATTCCTCTCCTTGAACTTTCCGTCGGGGATTATCGCGACCTTTATGGTCAGACGCTTAGTGGTTTACCGCAGCTATTCTTCCGCCGCGCGGCTGGCACTGTCAAGTGCCGCCCTGAATAGGGGGATGCTAACGCACTGGCAACCGTTGATCGCGTTGCAATTTCACCCCTTACGGGAATATAAAGGAACCGCGTCCGTTATAGGCACGTCCTAGTAGTCGAAGGTGTCGGAACGCGGTGAGGTGATTCATGAATCGACGAAAAATGTTGTCCCTGTTGGGAATGTCTCCGGCGCTTTTGGCGGCCTCGCAAGCCGAAGCGGCAAAAACCAAGACGAAAACCGGAAAGGTCATGGCCGGCGCCGGCAAAATCGAGGCGCTCAACCCAAAGGGCATTCCACCTCCCATCCAACTCGTCCCCATGGCGCCGCGCCTGACGAGCCTTGACGGCAAGACGATCTACTTGGTGTCGGACGGATTCCCCGGCGCGGATCATTTTCTCGCTCAGGTTGGCCTGTGGTTCAAGAAGAATATGCCTGACGTCACCACCATCTACCGCCTGAAAGCCGGTGCTTTCGCGGACGACGATCCCAAACTGAATGCGGAGATAAAGGCCAACGGCAACGCCGTCATCATGGCGATTGGCCATTGAAGCACGTGCACCCCAGCGACCGTTGGTCACTGCATAAAGTTTGAACAGATGGGCTTTCCGACCGCTCCCATGGTCACCATCGCTTTCAAGAATCTGGCGCTTTCCAACGCGGCCCAGCGCGGCATGCCCCACGAGCGGATTTGCTTCACGCCGCATCCTGTGTGGGGCAAGACCGATGCGGAAATGTACGCCTATCTCGAAGGCAACGATCCGGTAAGTGGCAAGCCGCTCATGAAGGAAGTCGTCGACGCTCTCACGCAACCTCTTACCGCCGAGGAATCGAAGACCGGCACCGTTACTCCTGACGTTGGACCGCCTACTTTCATCGACACTTCCGACAATCTGCAGCAGTATTACCTGGATAACGGCCTCACGGATTTCATGTACATCCAGTTGCCCACGCAGGAAAAAGTGGACGCGATGCTGAAGGGCACCAGCCATCATCCCGACGAAGTGGTCGGGAAAATGTGCCCGGCGCGCGGTTCGTATCCGGAGTGGTCGTATACGGTGCGGCAGGTGGCCATCAACGCGGTCATGGCGGGCGCACTGCCCGAGTATCTACCGACCATTTTGGCCATCGCGTCGAGCGGCGTTACCGCTCTTTCCAGCTCCACCAATTCCTTCGCCGTCGCGGCGGTGATCAACGGTCCCATTCGTGACAAGCTCAACATGAACTACGGCATCGGCGCCATGGGTCCTTTCGCTCAGCCCAACGCCGCCATTGGCCGTGCGTGGACCATGGTCTCGCGCAACCTGGGCGATTCCGGCATCCCCGGCCAGACATATCTCGGCACCTTCGGAAACAGCGTGAATTACAACAATTTGGTCATTCCTGAAAACGAGAAAGATAGCCCGTGGCCTCCCTTGCACGTGCAAAAAGGCTTTAAGCCTGACCAAAATGTCGTCAGCCTGTTCATCGGATTCAGTATTTCGCAAGGCCAGGCGGGTGTGGGACTCGGAGTGAAACCGGTTCCTCAATTTCACGAGGCGCTCCGTTACAACATGATTCCCTTCGGCCCGCTATTCGGCGCGCTCGGTGTTTTGGATCCTCTAGTTGCTCAAGGTTTGGTCGAGCTCGGCTTCAAAACCAAAGAGCAGCTCGCGGATTGGCTCCAGAAAAATTCCACCATTTCCGCCAAAGACGCGCGTTCGACCCTTTTTGCGGGCCGCTGGGTTCCAAATCCACAAACGCCCGATGACGCGCGAATCCCCTACTACGCCAAGGCCGACTCATACAATTTCGTGGTAGTAGGAGGGCAAACGAATCCCTACCACATGGTTGCAAACGTGAGCTATCGCGTGAGCGTTCCTATCGATCAGTGGGCGTAACGAGAGAAGGCCGCACGCAGAAATTCGCGGCGATTTTTATTGCTGCGATGATAACTTTGGCCGTCGCGAACGCAATCGCTGCCACTTCCTTCACCGGCCAGGCTCAGCCGCTCGGCCGCACCCTGAGCACAATCATCATATTCGGCGACCAGTACGACGGCGGCGACGAGCTTTACGACGCAAAAATCACCGTGGTGCAAGTTGTGCGCGGCGAGAAGGCTTCGGAGATGCTGAAAGCCATCAGCACCTCGAATCCTCCTCCCAAAGCAGGCTTCGAATACCTACTCGCCCGTATCCGCTTCGAGTTTTCAGCTCGTACTTCCCCGTCGCACTACAATTACGCAATCGATGAAACTCAATTCACCGCGATGAGCGCCGATGGCGCAGCCTACGCTGCTGATTCTATCGCGGAGGAGCCAATGCCTGATTTGCAGGGAACCCTGAAGCCCGGAGATTCAATTGAAGGATGGATCACTTTCATCGTACCGCGAGCAGATAGCCGGCCTTTGATGCTCTTTCGCGCCAACGTCGGCTCAGTGATCCATGAAGGCAGCGGTTCACTTTTCAAACTCTACGGAGACGCACGAGCGGCGGCCCAGCGGAACCGTCACAACTAGCCCCGGCCGCACGACCGATTTCGCGAGAGCCTGTTGCGAGACCTTCCCCCGAGGCTTGAGCTTCCAGGATTGCGTCACCGGTCTTTTGCGTCCGCGCGGCTTCGGCGGCAGGCAGCAGCACGACGATGCGCGTGCCCGCCCCAATCCCGTCGGAAGTGATCTCAAGGCTCCCGCCTAACTGTCGAACCCTTTCACGCATCCCTCGAATTCCCACTCCGACAGTGCCGCCAGATTCCATCTGCTCTCGCATCTTGGCCGAAATGCCTTTACCTTCGTCTCGTACTTCCACCCGCAGATGGCTATCCGGTCGCGAGATCCGAATCGCTGCCGTCGGGCTACCCGAGTGGCGATGAATATTCGTCAAGCACTCCTGCACCAGTCGAAAAACGGCTATTTCCACCTCGCGCGAGAGCCGTCCCAAATCCTGGCTGCACTCCAATTCCACTGCAATCTTGCTGCGGTCGGAAAAGCCGTCAACATACCAGCGCAGCGCGGCCGCGAGTCCCATCTCGTCCAACATCGGAGGGTGCAGCAAATAAGACATTGTGCGGATATCATTGCTCATCTCTTGGACGAGGCTCGCACTGTCCGCCACGGTCCCCGCAGTCTTCACGAGCCGGTCGAGGTCCTTTGCCACTGCGCCGAGATTCATCGCCAGTGCCGCCAGGGCTTGTCCGGCGTTGTCGTGCAATTCCCGCGCTATACGCCGCCTTTCTTCATCTTGCAAATTTAGTAGCCGCCCGGTGAGCTGTCGCAAGCTCTCATTCGCGTGATCGAGTTCGCCTGTCCGGTTCCGCACTTTTTCTTCTAGCTCGCCTGACGCTTCCCGCAATCGCTCCCTCTCAAGGCGGCTCGCTTCTCCGATCAGCACGATCAAAAGCGCTGCGAGCAGGAAAACGAGAAGGCTGGACCAGTCGGCTCGGTGCTCCATTCGCAGCGAATGCGTGGGCAGGGTGAACTCGTAATCTATCCCCACGAGCGATAGCGCAATGCTCGCGATCGAGGGCGCGGTGCCGCAATACCACGTTGAAAAAGCGACCGCGGCAAGCGTAGTCACGTAAGACGCCGAATTGTCGTAGGGATGCAGCGCCAGAGCGATGATCAGGGCGAGGCTCGTCGCCAGGAGGGCAATGCCGAAGCGAAACGGCGCGCGCGCGAAGGCCGTAGCGGAAGTTGTTACCGAAATGCCCATGCCTTCTCCTTCTCTTCCCCAGGAGCGGTCTCGGTGATTTTAGCACCTAATCGACGCAAGAAATGCCGCCGTCAATCTAGAAAACTAGCAAGGTCACAGTGGACCCTCCAAGATCGAGGCCCATCGAGTTCGGCGGCCGCCCGTCACCCATCTGCTAGTATGTTTTCTCGAAAAAACCGAAAGCTCAGGAGCGCGCATTGACCGACCTCAACCCCCAAGCCAAACAGATGGCCGACGAGTCGATGGTGCGAAATCTGGATGCCCAGGCTCGTGCAATTTGGCCGCAGGAAGCCCCGTTAATTTCACGCTATGCTCTGCCGTCGGACGCTCGCATTCTCGATGCAGGATGTGGCACCGGCGAAATCGCTTCGCGGCTTGCCAAACTCCTTCCGCTGTCTCATGTATTGGGAATCGACATCGTCGATCATCACCTGGACCTCGCGCGAGCGCGCTATGCCAGCCTCGCTCCCCGCCTCGCGTTCGAGCATCAGAGCGTATTCGAACTTTCTGCCCCTGACGGCGCCTTCGACCTCACCGTATGCCGCCATGTTTTGCATTCGATTCCGCATCCCGACCGCGTGATCGCCGAACTCGTTCGTGTTACGCGCCGCGGCGGCTATCTCCACCTCATTCCGGAGGACTACGGCATGCTTCACTTCCAGCGAGCCGCGCTCGACCCCCGGAATTTTTGGCATCTGGCTGCTCCCAGCTTCGGAGAAGCGACCGGCACGGACCTATTCATTGGCCGCAACACCTTCGGAATCCTCGCCGCCATGAAGTTAGAAAATATTTCGGTGAACTACGTTGTCGTCGACACTGTCCGCGTCCCGCGAGAAACGTTTGCGGCCATTCTAGAAGCGTGGCGTGACGGGTACTCCGAGTCCATCGGCCAGTTGACGCCGATTTCGCAGGACTCCGCCGTCGCGTACTTCGATCAGATGATTGCGAATGTTCGCAACCCACTTGGCTACGCCGTATGGATGGTTCCCGTCGTCAGCGCGCAAGTGCCCTTGGCCAAATCCGAATGACCAAGGTCCGAATGACCCAGCGATCTGCGGGCTGAACGGCATTCATTCGCTTCAACCGCGCGTGGTAGAATTATTTCTTCGGCCCTTCCCTCGGGATCGGACCGATAGGCAAGCGATTTGGGACAGGCAGTCTCGCAAAGTGAATTGCTTCTCCACCGGGGCGCCTCGAAACGCATCGGCGAGGGAGTAGTCTGCCCGCGCGGCCCATTTGACCGCCTGCATTCGTGCTCCGATTCCCCACTCCACCCCGCCATTGGACCCAGCCGATGATTCTCCCGCTCGTTTCCGAACTTGTAGCGCGAATCGCGCGCCTCGAAGCCATCCGGCAAGGCTGCGACAAACTTCGCCGCAAGGAAGCCGAAGTCACTTTCGCCGGTTTCACGTATTCCGCAAAATCGATCCTTCTTCCGTTGATTTTTCGCGAACTGGGCCACCCTATCGTCCTGCTCGTCGAGTCCAATCAGCGCGCGGAAGAAATGCTTGAGCCGCTGCGCTGGTTCTATCGGGCCGTCACCGCGAAACCCGGCGCTCGTGTCGTACGTTTTCCGGCCTACGAGGTTTTGCCCTACGAAAATCGCTCGCCGCACGCCGAAATTTCCGAAGCGCGCGCCGTGGCTCTCTGGCGCATGGCATCGGGCGAGGCCGATCTGGTGGTCGCTCCCGTCCAGGCCGCTTTGTGGCGCATGCGCGACCGCGACTTCTATCGCGATTTGGCCCGCGTAATTGCGCGCGACGATTCCATCCCCCACGAGGATCTGATCGGCTTCCTCAATCGCGCCGGTTACGAGAAGCAGGTCACCTGCGAGATGCCGGGGCAATACTCCGTTCGCGGCGGCATCATCGACATTTTTTCGCCCGAAGCGCCGCAGCCCGTTCGCGTCGAGCTTCTTGGAGACACGATCGAATCCATTCGCGCATTCGATCCCAATACGCAGCGTTCCACCAATCCGGTCGAACGCGCCGTGCTCTTGCCGCTCACCGAGCTTCTTCGCGGCTCGGAAGTTCTCGCGCACCAGGCGGTCGCCTCCGCATCGGGACGCGCGGACGACACCGCTCCTCCGGGTTTTTATCCCGGTTGGGAATTTCGTGAAATTCCGCTCGAGCCTCGTCCCGGAGTTCTCTTCGATCTCGCTGCCGAGCCGCTCGTCGTCATGGACGAGCCGTCTCTCCTTAAGTCCGCGATCGAAAAATATCGCGCCCGCATGCAAGCAGCCTTCGAAAAAACCGAAAGCCCTCTCGTCGAGCCTATCGACCGTTACATCTTCAACGAAGACGAGTGGTCGCTCGCGCTTCAGCTTTTCCCGCAACTCTCCATCGAGCATTTGGCGCTCACCGGTGATCGCCCCGAAACATTCGCGCTGCAAACTCAGCCCACCACGCGGCATCACGGCAACGTCCCGGCCTTCATGGACGAGGTTCGCTCTCGTTTGCAAGTAGGCGAACACGTGGTCGTCTCTGCAGCCAGCACCGGCGAACTCGAACGTTTTGCCGATATCTGCCACGAATACGATCTTCCCTACAGCGTCGGCGAGCTCGAGGAAAATGTCACCGTCACGCGTCTCGCGCAGGAATCCAGCAGCAGCAACGCTCCCGCCATGGTTCTCGTGAAGGCGCCGCTCGCAGAAGGAGTCGTTTTCCCAGAAGCCCGCATTGCCTTCTATGGCAACGCCGATTTATTTGAAACGCCGCCGCAGTTGCAGCGCTCGCGGCCCAAGACCGCCAGCTTTTTCAGCGACTTCTCCGACCTCAAGCCCGGCGATTTTGTCGTGCACGTGGATCACGGCATCGGCCAATTCGAAGGCTTGCGCCAAGTAGTCGTCGAAGGCGCGGCCGGCGAGTTCATGCTGCTGAAATATGCGGGCGACGCAAAACTTTACGTCCCGCTCGCGCGCCTCGACCTCATTCAGAAATATCAGTCGCTCGGCGGTGTGGAACCGGCGCTCGATCGCCTCGGCGCCACGCTCTGGGAAGCTCGCAAGACCCGCGTCCGCAAATCCGTAAACGACATGGCGGAGCAGCTCCTCGCTCTCTATGCCGAGCGCAAAACCGCTCCGGGCCACGCATTCCCAAAGGACTCCAACTGGCAGCACGAATTCGAGGACGCCTTCGAATTCGAGGAAACCGCCGACCAGGCCCGCGCCATCGACGACGTGAAGCGCGACATGGAATCGCCTCTGCCCATGGACCGCCTGCTTTGTGGCGACGTCGGCTACGGCAAAACCGAAGTCGCCATGCGCTCCGCTTTCAAAGCCCTGGCGGATTCAAAACAGGTCGCCGTCCTCGCCCCCACCACCGTTCTTGCGTTTCAGCATCTGGAAACTTTTCGACGTCGCTTCGCAGCCTTTCCGGTTCGTATCGAAATGCTTAGCCGCTTTCGCACTGCCAAGGAACAGAAGAAAGCCCTGGAAGAATTGGAAGCCGGCAAAGTGGACGTGGTCATCGGAACCCACCGCCTGCTTTCCAAGGACGTGAAGTTTCACGATTTGGGTTTGCTGGTCGTGGATGAGGAACAGCGCTTCGGCGTCGCGCATAAAGAACGCCTCAAGGAGATTCGCAAGAATGTGGACGTGCTCACCATGTCCGCTACTCCCATACCTCGCACTCTGCACATGTCGCTCGTTGGCCTGCGCGATATGAGCGTGATCGAAACGCCGCCACGCGATCGACTTGCGATTCAAACCACCGTCTCGCCTTTCAGCGAAACGCTGGTGCAACGCGTAATCGAGGAAGAGCTTTCGCGCGGCGGCCAGGTTTTCTTCGTTCACAATCGCGTCGAATCCATCGCTTCCCTTGCCTCCATGGTCCAGCGCCTGGTCCCTCGCGCGCGCGTCGTCGTCGGCCACGGCCAGATGCACGAATCGGCGCTCGAAAAAGTGATGCTGAAGTTCATCCGCAACGAAGCGGACGTCCTCGTCTCCACCACCATCGTGGAAAACGGCCTCGATATTCCGCGAGCGAATACCATCCTGATCAATCGCGCGGACCGCATGGGTCTCTCCGAGCTGTACCAGCTTCGCGGACGCGTAGGCCGCTCCAACCAGCGCGCCTACGCCTACCTTTTGATTCCGCCGGAAGGCTCGCTTACGCCGATTGCGCGCCAGCGCTTGGCCGCTCTCCAGGAGTTTAGCGATCTCGGCGCGGGCTTTCGCATCGCCGCGCTCGATCTCGAATTGCGCGGCGCCGGCAACCTTCTCGGTGGTGAACAGCATGGCCACATCGAAGCCGTGGGTTTCGATATGTATTGCCAGATGATGGAGCGCGCCGTTGCTGAAAGAAAGGGCGAGCCGGTCGCCCCGGAGCGCCGCGCCACTTTAAATCTCGGGCAAGACATTCGCATCCCCGCGGAATACATCGAGAACGAAAACCTGCGCTTGCGCATTTACAAGCGCATCGCCGGCGTCACATCGGAGGCCATGCGCGATGAAGTTCGCAAGGAACTTGACGACCGCTTTGGTCCCCCGCCCCCAGCCGTCGTGAACCTGCTCGACTATGCCGTGCTGAAAGCGCTCGCGGAAAAGCTGTTGGTGGCCAATATCGACCGCCGCAGCGACCAGTTGGCCATCAAGTTTTATGAAGACACGCCACTCGGCCCGGAGCGCCTCGTGAAACTAATCGGCAAGCGCCGGGACATGCGTCTCGATCCCGCGGGCACGCTCTGGCTGGACTGGAAAAGGAGCAAGGAAACAAGCCCCATGGAAGCTGCGAAGAAAGTCTTGCTGCAACTACAATCGTAGCGATAAAATCGCCAAAGTGATAACTATGAAAATCAAAAATAACGGCTGGCTTCCACGCATCGCTATTTTCGCGGCCTTGATCTTGGCTCCCTCGATCTGCCTCGCTCAGGCCAAGGGCACTATCGTCGAACAGATCGTTGCCCGGGTTAACAATCAAATCATCACCATGTCCGATTACGAAAAGGCTTCCACCGGACTCGCTCAGGAAGTCCGCCAGGATTGCCAGAATTGCACGCCGGAGCAGATTCAATCCGAACTGAAAGATCGCCAGAAGAATTTGCTGCGGGACATGATCGACCAGCAGCTCTTGATCGCTCGCGCCAAGGACATGGATATCAACGTCGAGACGGACCTGATCAAGCGCCTCGACGAAGTTCGCAAGCAGAACAACCTCGCCACCCTTGACGACCTCGAGAAGGCCGTCGAATCTCAAGGCATCGTCTGGGAAGACTACAAGAACCAGTTGCGCAACAGCATCTCGACCCAGCAAGTGATCCAGCGCGAAGTGGGCGGCCGCATGGATATCGGCTCGGACGAGGTGAAGAAATACTACGATGCGCACAAGCAGGATTTCGTCCGGCCCGAAGAGGTGTCCCTTGCCGAAATCATGCTGAGCACGCAAGGCAAAAGCCCGGAGGAAATCTCCGCCGTTCGCACCCGCGCCGAGGACCTCCACAACCGCCTGGTGAAGGGCGAGGATTTCAACGTGCTCGCGAAACGCTATTCCGAAGGTTCCACCGCCCAGGATAATGGCGCGCTCGGAGAATTCCAGCGCGGCCAGCTCGCCAAGCAGTTCGAGGACGCCGTTTTTAAGTTGGATAAGGGCCAGTTCACCGACGTGATCCAAACGAAAACTGGCTTTGAAATCCTGAAAGTGCTCGACCACTATCAGGCCGGGTTGCAGCCGCTCAGCAAGGTGGAAAACGAAATCACCAACATCCTCTACCGGCAAAAAATGGATCCCGCCCTGCGTACCTATCTGGCGCAGTTGCGTGAGGAAAGTTACGTCCAGGTGAAGCCCGGTTATACGGACACGGCCGCCGTGCCCGGCGCAACCGTGATTCAAGAAGTTGCGCCGACGCCCGACACCACATCCAAGAAAAAAGAAAAAAAGAAAGTTGCCTTGCCGAAAGTCAACGGTTGATGAAGTCCAACTTCATCGTTGATCTCGCCGATGGACAAATGGTCGCGTCACTCTTTCTCGTTCGCGAGAAAGAGATACGCACCTCCGTCCGCAGTGGAAAGTCCTGGCTCGAACTGAGGCTCGCCGACCGCACCGGCACCATTCCCGCGAAAATGTGGGACAACTTCACGCTGCTCGCGCCCACCTTCGAATGTCACGATGTGATTCAGATTCGCGGCCGGGTAAAGCTTTATAACGGCCAGAAAGAACTCACCATCGAGCAGATCATTCCCGCCGCCGAGCGCGATTACGACCTCGGCGATTTTCTGCCGCAAACAAAATACGACGTGGAAAAACTCTACGCTTGCGTGCAAGACGCGATCGCGGGAATGAAAAATCCGTGGCTCAAGCAACTGCTTTCCAGTGTCGTGGGCGATCCGGCCATCGCCCCGCGGTTCAAGCGCGCGCCTGCCGCGATGGTGATGCACCATGCCTATATCGGCGGCTTGCTCGAACACATCGTGAGCTTGATCGGTTTAGCGGCTGCCGTGTCGTCGCACTATCCCGATCTCGATGCGGACCTGCTGCTCACGGGCGTGGTGTTGCACGATATTGGCAAGATCGAGGAATTTCGCTACGCGCGCGGCATCGAGTATTCCGAGAAGGGACGCCTGCTCGGCCACATCATGATCGGCACGGCGATTGTGCGCGAAAAAATCAATGTCATTCAGGGATTTCCCGCGCCCCTCGCCACTTTGGTCGAGCATCTTATTTTGAGCCATCACGGCACGCATGAGTTTGGCTCGCCTTCCCTTCCGCAAATTCCCGAGGCCGTGGCCCTCAACTTTATCGACGATATCGATTCTAAAATGGCCGGGATGCGCGTGAGCCTTGATTGCCCGCCGGATGCGGAGCAGCCCTCGCTCTGGACCGATCGCAATCCCGCCCTTCGCAGAGCGTTGCTTCGCGTGAAACAGTTTTTGGCGGACGGCGAGCCACCAAAGTGAGCGACCACGTGAATCCGGAGCTGCAATTCCATGACTGACCCCGTCGCCAAGGTGCGCTCGCCCAAGCATTCGTTGCTTGATCTTGCGCCGCTCGAGCTCGATTGCATGAAGACACTCTGGCCCGTCGGCGAAGCCACCGTTCGCGAGATTCGCGAGCGCCTCGCTCCACGCCTACCGCGCGCCTACACCACCATCATGACCATCATGGACCGCCTTGCGCGCAAGGGCGTTGTCGAGCGCCACAAAACCGGCCGCGCTTACGTATACCGCCCCGTCCTGGGCGCCGAAGACGCGCGGGCACAGGCGTTGCGCCAGGTAATTGAGAATTTTTTCGAGGGCTCGAAGGAAGCCTTGCTCGCGCAGCTTGGCAATCCACCGGATAGCCGCCCTTCCGTTGTTGCCGCTGTGCCTGCTCCCCTTCCGAGTGAAAGCGAAGTACGCGCGGATACCGCGCCTCTTCCGCCGGCGAGGTTTGACTGAATGTTTCCTTCGGAACTCAAAATTCGAAACTCGCTGATTCGGCCTGCGACCATTCTCGCGCCAATGGCTGGCGTCACGGATACCGTGTTTCGTCGCGTGATTCGCTCGCTCGGCGCATGCGGCCTGATCATGACCGAATTCACCAGCGCCGAAGGGCTCACGCGCCAGGCCGCGCGCACTCTTCGGTATCTTTATTTTGATGAGGACGAGCATCCCATCGCCGGCCAGATTTTTGGCTCCGATCCGAATGTGATGGCTTCCGCCGCGGCGCTGATCGAAGACCTCGGTTTCGATCACGCCGATATCAATCTCGGTTGCCCGGTAAAAAAAGTCGTGAAGTGCGGCGGCTCGGGACTGCTTCGCGATTTAGTGCATCTCGAAAAGCTTTTGCGCGCTGTTCGCGCGGCCGTGAAAATTCCGCTGACCATCAAAATCCGTTCCGGATGGGATGAAAACAACATCGTCGCGACGGACGTGGCGCGAATGGCGGAACAGATTGGCGTCGAAGCAATCGCCATTCACCCGCGCACGCGCATGCAGGGCTATGCCGGGTTTGCGGACTGGAAAATTATTCGCGCGGTGAAGGAATGCGTGAGCATTCCGGTGATTGGCAATGGCGATATCCGCAAGCCTGAGGACGCCGTGCGCATGATCGAAGAAACCGGCTGCGATGCAATCATGATGGGCCGAACCGCGTCCTCGAATCCATGGATTTTCAGCCAGATCGCCGATTACATTTCCACGGGAAGATACGACGAACCGACCGAGCTCGATCGCTACCATCTGTTGTCAGATTATTTTCGCAGCCTGATCGCCGCAGAAATGCCGGACGCCATCGGCAAGATGAAGCAGTTCGCCACGCTGTTCACCCACGGCGTGCGCAATGGCGGCGAGCTTCGCCAGCAAGTTCACCACTCGCAAACAGCCGCCGAAATCCTCGACAAAGTCGACACTTTTTTCTGCGAGACTGCCGCATCTGTCCCTTCCAATTAGAAACATTTAGCGGACCAAAACGGTCGAAAAGCGCCTGCCAAAGGGCCCTCCAGGCGCCGATCCATTCCACTGGCTGAGGCGGGCACTAATTCTCGGGGCGGACGCCCAAAAACTGAGATGGCGAGGTAAGAGCCTCCCTGGAGGCAGGCGTTCTTTGTGAATGCGGCAGAAATTTGCGGGGTGTACACTCGGGACCGAAAATCGGTCCGATATTTGTGGTGGAGATTCCAGGCGGAGGCTGGCATGGCCATGGAAGCGCAGGCGCTGACAATTGGAGATCTGATCGACCAGCGTCCGCTGGGCCGTTTTCAAATCTGGACCATCGCTCTCTGTGGAGTGGTTCTGATATTGGACGGATTCGATTCGCTTACAGTCAACTTCCTGGCCACCTCGATTGCCCGTAGCACTGGGATTCCCGTTCACAGCTTTGGACCGATTTTTTCGGCCAGCCTATTTGGTCTGATGATCGCGGCGCTGACCACCGGACCTATCGCGGACCGGGTGGGGCGCAAGTGGCCGGTGGTCTTCGCGACACTCAGCTTCGCATTGTTTTCTCTGCTGACGGCTCACGCGCATACCTATCGCGAGTTCTTGATATTGCGATTTCTGACCGGGCTGGGGCTGGGCGGCGCGATGCCCAATGTGGTCGCGCTGGCCTCGGAGTATTCTCCGAAGCGACTGCTGCCCGTGGTGGTGACGATATTGTTCACCGGAATGCCGCTCGGAGGAGCGATTTGCGGATTGCTCAGCGCCGAGATGATTCGCACCTGGGGATGGCACTGGGTATTTTATATTGGCGGGATCATTCCCCTGGTAATCGCGATATTGCTGATTTCGATGCTGCCGGAATCGGTGCAGTTCTTGGTGGTACGCGGCAAGAACCCCGCGCAAGTCCGGAGAACGCTCTCGAAAGTGGCGCCCGAATTTGCATCCTCGGGCGCCGAGATCGTTGTTCCGCAGGATGAGCAGCGCCGCAAGGGCGTGCCAGTAAAATATCTGTTCACCGAAGGGCGCGCGCTTGGGACGATCCTGCTGTGGTTTCCCTACTTCGTAAATCTGCTGCTAATTTATTTCATCAGCGGCTGGCTGCCTGCGCTGCTGAACGAGGCGGGGATGACGACGTCGGCCGCGGTGATCGCGACGGCGTTCTTCGATTTGGGCGGCGTGCTCGCTTGTTTGGCGGAGGGATTCCTGATGAACCGATTCGGCGCTGCCCGAGTGCTGATCATCGAATACGTGCTGGCAGCGGCGTTCCTGGGGGCGCTGGGTGTGCTTCCCCGGCACGTTATGCTCGTGGCGTCCCTGGCGTTTACTTCGGGATTCGTGGTGATCGGCGCGCAGGGAGGCTTGAATGCGCTTGCGGCGCGATTCTATCCCACGTCGGTACGGTCCACAGGAGTGGGTTGGGCACTGGGAGTGGGGCGGTTGGGATCAATCGCGGGACCGCTTGTAGGTGGAATGCTACTGGGGATTGGATGGAGTTCGCGAGGACTGCTTCTCTCGGCGGCAGGTTTTGCGGTGTCCGCGTGGCTAGCGATCGTGCTGAGCAATACGGTGCGCGGGCACGTGACGCCGTACAGCCGTTCGCTGGACGTGGAGGCGGGCGGATCTTGATTGCGAGATGGATTTTGGCCCGAGCGCCGACTGACGTAGCAAGATGGGGGCGAATTGAGGGAGGCGACCATGCGTCTTCTTCTAGTGGAAGACGAAAGAAAAGTGTCTAGTTTTATCGCGCGCTCGCTGCGCGAGAATCATTACACCGTGGACGTGGCGGACACGGGCGAAAAGGCGCTCGATATGGTGAGCCGCGCGACCTACGATTTGATCCTGCTCGATTTGCGTTTGCCAAAGCTAAGCGGCGTGGAAGTGTGCCGCGAGATCCGGGATTCCGGCATCGAGACGCCGGTGCTGATGCTGACCGCCCGCAGCCTGGTGGAACAGCGAGTGGAAGGCCTGGACTCCGGCGCCGATGATTACCTGACCAAGCCTTTCGCGCTGGCCGAGCTGCACGCCCGAGTCCGCGCGCTGACGCGGCGGGGATTTCACCGAGGCGGCGCGAAACTTCACGCGGCGGACCTCGAACTCGACCGCCCTCGCAGGACGGTGAAGCGCGGCGATGACGCCGTGCAGCTTACGTTCAAGGAATTTGCGCTGCTGGAGCTGCTGATGATGCGGTCTCCCGATCCCGTGCTGCGATCGGAAATCATCGAGCACGTGTGGTCGCACAGCTTCGACACCGAGACCAATATCGTGGAGGTATACATCAACCGGCTGCGCCAGAAAATCGATCAGCAGTATCCGGTGAAGCTGATCCATACGGTGCGAGGGTCGGGATACCGGCTGGCGCCGCCGGAACGGTGAGCGATGAAAAGACGATCGCTTCGCTTTCGGATGATGCTGCTCTTCTGCCTGGTGGTGGGAGGATTTCTCCTTAGCACCTGCGCGATTATCTATTCGATTTTCGCGCGAGAGCTTCGGCTGCAGGTGGATCGCAGGCTGAGCGAGGCCGGGATCCCAATGGTGGCCGACCTTGCGGCGAACCCGCCGGATGAGGATGTTTTTCGCCTGGACCTTCCGGATGAGTACCTGGAATTGCTGGATGCATCGTCGGGGACGCCGCTGAACATGTCGCAAAACTGGCGGGAGCATCCGATCGACGTGGGAGCGCTCGATTTTCCGGATGGGAAGCCGATATTTCGCACGGCGGAGGGAGCGAAAGGCCAATTGCGAATGGAACTGATTCCTTTCCGATTAGTTGGCCGGCCGGTGGTGCTGGCCATCGCGGGGCCGACGCGCGATATCGATATCGTGCTGAGTAATTTTCGGCGAGTGTTGATCGTGCTGCTGCCGGTGAGTTTGCTTCTGATGGGGCTGATCTCAGGATGGTTCGTGGGTCGCAGTTTGTCGCCGATCGCGGATTTGACGCAGCACGCCGCGAGGCTGGCGCAACTGATTTCCGAGCCGGACTTCGTGGACATGAAAGCGCCCAGGCTGGTGTCGCATTCGCACGACGAGTTGGGAGTGCTGGCCGCGACGTTCAACGAACTATTCGCGCGGGTGATCGCGGTGCTGCGACAATTGAGGCAATTCGTATCGGATGCGTCGCACGAGTTGCGGACGCCGCTGTCAGTGCTGCAAGGCGAAACCGAGCTGGTGCTCTCCGAGCGCCGTGAACCCGAGGAATACCAGCGCGCCCTGGAGGTGATTCACGGCGAGCTGCGTCATCTGAGCCGGATCGTGGAAGGACTGTTCACGCTCTCCATGGCGGACGCGGGGCAACTTCGAATCGCGCACAGCGAACTATATATCAACGAAGTTCTGGAAGAAGCCTGCGAGATCGCGATTCCGCTGGGCCGCTCGAAGGGCATCCGAATCGAGCAGCATCTGGAGCCGGAGATTGTTTCGAGAGGCGACGAAGCGTTTCTGCGCGACCTGTTTCTCGTTTTTCTAGAGAACGCAGTGAAATATTCACCGGCGAACAGCGCGATTACGGTGAGCCTCGCGCGAGTCAATGACGCGGTCGAAGTGCGGTTCGAAGATCAAGGGATCGGAATTTCGCCGGAGCACCTGCCGCACATATTTGAACGTTTTTACCGCGCAACGGAAACGGCGGAAGTGGAAGCGCGCAGCGGCGGACTGGGGTTGGCAATCGCGCAAGCGATCGTCCACGCGCACGGCGGGCGGATTGAATGCCAAACGGTTCGGGGCCAGGGCTCAACGTTCACGGTGTTTCTGCCGCCGGCGGGCACGCTTGTTTCCACACCCACGTCGTAGCTGACGTGCAGATTCGCGGGAGCCGCCTTTTGACGAAATGAGGGTCGCGCTTAACGGTGTGGAGTGTTTCTAGAGCGCGCTATCGCCGCGCTCCTCATTGCGAATGCGGATGGCGTCGTCCACCTTGGTGAGGAAAATCTTGCCATCGCCGATTTTCCCGGTGCGGGCGGCCGCGACGATTGTCTGCACGGCTTTTTCCACGAGATCATCCGCCAGAACCAGTTCCAGCTTGATTTTGGGAATCAAGTCGACCGTATACTCCCTGCCACGGTAAACCTCGGTGTGTCCCTTCTGCCGGCCATGTCCGCGGGCTTCGAGGACGGTCATGCCTTCGACGCCGATCTCGTGAAGGGCGTCCTTTACGGCATCCAGCTTGGATGTTTGGATCACGGCTTCCAGCTTGGTCATTCTTACCCTCGCCTCTGCGTTCCCTGCGATCACACTGGCGGTAGTTGGCCGACAAAGCCGCCGCGAATTATACACGCGCCGGGCGGTGTGGGCGGGAGGAATAGCAAGAAGACGCCGGGCTCCAGCCGCCGGCGCTACACAGGGGCCTGAAGCAGGCTGTTTACTTGTAGGACCTTAGTTCTATTGCGGTAGGCGTACGGCGGTTCTAGGCTGGGAACATTATGGGCGGTCATACATCAGCCACGGCAGACAAGCAGCGGTTGGTGCTCGACACGGGTCGGCGCCGAAGCATGCGGGTTCTGCTTAGCGTACCTATCCATGTAAGCGGCAAGACGACGGCCAATCAGGATTTTAACGAAGAGACTCGCACTCTGGTCGTGAACGCCCATGGAGCGTTGATTTCGCTGGGCGCAAAGGTTCTCGCCGGCCAAGAGGTAACTCTCTCGAACAGCTCGACGCAGAGCTCGATTGGGTGCCGCATCGTCTACCTTGGAAACCCCACATCCGGGAAACTGCAGATGGGAATCGAATTCGTACAACCGTGTCCCTCGTTCTGGCAAATCGACTTTCCACCCGATGACTGGGTCGTTCCAGAAAACTAGCTAGTCCCCCCTGAAAAACTCCGAATCTAGTTTGGCGCTGATAGCAGCTCCGCGCGAACGCTCCCAAAAGGCAAAGTGGCCTCGATTACGACGGGCGTGCGAGCCGGATCGTTGGCAATCCAAATTTCGAAGCGAATCGACGATAATTCCTTCTCGTATTGAAAGACATGAACGGCGATGCGCGCGGCCGAAAAATTGCCGGCCGCTACTCTGACGTATTCGCTGAGGGCCTCGCAGTGGACGTGCATGTCAAAGAGGTCGCGCCCATCGTAAACCGGCGCCGTGAAATCCGGCGCATGGTGCCAGTCCTGCGCGCGCAGTGCGTAGAGTGTTCCCAGCGGATCGCGGGTTCCCGGAGAAACGATCACCACCGGGCCGGGCGAATGGACCGGCTGCCCGCTCGGTGACAAATGCAGTACCTGGTCGCTTATTTTCCCCATCTCATTCAAGTGCATCTCAAACTGGCGGCTTTCGAGCGTGGCCGCGTCCGTGTAGGAGTCAAACTGGTCGTCCAACTCGAAGAGCCTCCGGACAGGGTTCAGAGTGTGAGTGACCGCGCGGAGGTGCCAGGTCTTGAAACCATAGAGATCGCGACGCTCCGGAACGCTGAGTTCCAGGGAAGCGGCGTTTGAGAACGTTGCCCATGCCAGACGGTAATTCAGAGTCTCGCCGGCGTGAAAAGGCATAGGCTGCTCTTTCGTTTTTTCTGGAGCGCGCTTTGGCTGGGCGGCGCGGTGCCGACCGGATTGCGGGATACCGCCCGCGGCGAATGCCGGACCGCTTGATCGCAAAAGCCCGAGACAAAACCAAAGACCAGCAGCGATGACCGCCATGGCAATGATTCCGAATTCAGTTTTGAGTGGCGCCCTGAATGATCTCATAGCTCGAAATCCGCAAAGTTCTGCCCCAAGAGTCCTTTCATTTCGCGCACGATCTTCGATTCTTGCTCACCATAACACGTCGGTTATACTATGACGCATCCGTCACTCGCTGATCGTGGATTCCCATGACTGAGATCGTCAACCTGGAGTGCGCCCGATGCGTTATCTGGTAACAGGCGGCGCGGGGTTCATCGGTTCCCATATAGTCGATGAACTGGTCCGCCGCGGCCACGACGTGGTTGTTCTTGACGATCTCTCCACCGGCCAGGAGGCGAACATCGAAAGCGTCCGTCGGAAAATCGATTTTCGCGTGGGTACGATCACGGACCTGAAAGACGTTCAAGCTGCATGCCGCGGAGCCGATTACGTGATCCACCTCGCCGCGCGAGCCTCCGTTCCCAAATCCGTGAAAGACCCCATCGAGACGAACCGCACGAATATCGATGGCACCCTGAATGTGCTGGTAGCCGCGCGCGACGCGGGAACGCGCCGCTTCGTGTTCGCGGCGTCGTCATCCGCTTACGGCGAAACTCCCACGCAACCGAAAATCGAGACTATGGCTCCCCTGCCCATTTCTCCCTACGGCGTCACGAAATATGTCGGCGAACTCTACGCGCAAGTTTTTGGCAGGGTGTACGCGCTCGAAAACGCGTCGATACGCTATTTCAATGTTTTTGGGCCGCGCCAGGACCCGACCTCACAGTATTCCGGAGTGCTCTCGCGCTTCATGCTCGCCATTCTGCGAAATGAGCCACCAGTGATTTACGGAGATGGCGAGCAATCGCGCGATTTTACTTACGTCGCAAACGTGGTGGATGAAACTTTGCGGGCTTGCGAGGCAGTGGGCGCTTCCGGAAGGGTTTTTAATGGCGGCACTGGCGCGCGAATCACGCTGAACCAAGTGATAAGCCTTCTGGCCAAAATCACCGCCAGGGAGATTCACGCAGCCTATGAGCCGCCGCGCGTAGGCGATATTCGCGATTCACAAGCCGATATTTCACTGGCGAGGAAAGTGCTCGGCTACGAACCTGGAGTGCTCTTTGAGGAAGGACTAAGGCTCACCTGGGAGTGGTACAAGCGCGCGTACGGCGGCAAGCAGTAAGCGCGCGGCCGAAAATTTCCAGCGCCTGGAAACCGCAAACGTCAGCGCTTCTGCCTCGGCGCAGCCGGCGTTCGATGGGAATGCGCCGCCGGCCGCATGGGCTGCCGCAACCACTGAATTGAAGTCCCTGCGAAACGCTGCAACCTCTCGAACGCCTTCAGTTCGTCGAGCTTATGCACCATTCGCGTAACGGACGCTTCCAGCCGCGCGGTCGTTGCCTGGAGTCGCAGCTTAATGGGCCTCACGGACGCGGTTCTACTCCAGGACATATTGGCGACGGGCCTAGGCATGTCCCACTTCTGTGAAGGTGGGGGACTCGCGATGGCAGGCGGTCGCACTGGCGGCGCTGGTGAAGCTGCGGCGCTCGCGATGGTGGGCGGTCGCACTGCGGGCGCTGGTGAAGGCGCGGCGCTCGCGGTGGCCTGCGATCGGACCACCGGCTCCGGTGACGGTGCTGGGTTCACGATAGCAGGCGCTCGTAGTGGCGGCTCGGACGGGCTTGACTCGACCGTAGCTTTTGACAGCGAAACCTCTGGCATCACTGCCATCCGATGCGCGACCGGCTCGGCCGAGGCCGGCGGGATCGGTGCATCCGGAAACGAACTCGGCTTCATCAATTCCGCAAGAAGCCCAGAGTCAGCCGCGGATCCCTCAATGGGAGCCGATTCGCGCATCTGCAGCGCGGACATGCGCATCCGGGACGCGCCCGAGTCCATAGGGATTACATCAGCCGCGGGCCGGTCGCTCGAGCGCGCGGGAAGCGGTCTGACTTCGTCAAACCGAAATTCCCAGGCGACGCTTTCCACAGTCTGCGGCGGCACAGGACGGACGCCGTCCGAGTAGGCGTTAATCAGGGAATGCTCGCAGATGAGATTCATCACCCGCGGAATTCCGCCTGAATAGAAATAAATCGCATCCATCGCTTCCCGGCTAAAGGCTGCGCCATCCGGACTTCCCGCTACTCGAAGCCGATGTTGGATGTATCCGTAGGTATCTTCCAGCGACAGCGGCGCCGTTCTGCAGCGGACCATGATTCGCTGCCGCAATTGACGAAGCTCGGGACGATGGAGCTTCATGTCCAACTCCGGCTGCCCCGCAAGCACAATCCGCACCAGACTCTCGCCCCCTATTTCCTGATTCAAGAGCATCCGGACTTCTTCCAGTACTGCGGTGGATAAGCCCTGAGCCTCGTCCAGGATAATTACCGGAGCTCTACCCAACTGAAAATGCCGGGTCAACCACTGGTTCAGCAGAATGCGCAAATTTGAATTTTGTCCGGGGTCGAACTTCACGCCGAAATCGGACAGGATAAACTCAAAGAGATTGTTGATATCCAGATGGGAGTTGAAGACGAACGAGACGGGTACTCCTTGCTTCCGCAGGGAGGCCAGTAAATGGTTGATCAGGCTGGTCTTACCTGTACCAGCCTCACCGGTTAATACGATCAGGCTCTTGCCACTCTGCGATCCGAGCGTAAGCTCGTTCAGCGCGCGACGAATCCGGGAGCTGAAAAATAGATAGCGGGGATCCGGATTGGCCCTGAAAGGATTTTCCCGCAAACCGAAAAAGCTGAAAAACGTTTGATAAGCAGCCTGGTCCTGGCTCCGCTTGGTCCCACCGGTACTCTCCATCTGGCCCTCCCCTTGATACTGTGATGCACCAGGGGCACACCTAGACACCCCCGCCTCCCCAGAAATCCGAGCAGTCCCGCGGCCACAGTTCGCGGAATATAACTGGCAGATGACAGGCGGTTTGCGCTGGAAGGCAGACACGGAGGAGAAAACTACTGCGTATTTGTTCCAACGGCCCGGATATTTTGCTTTCGAAGGTTCTAGTACCCGATGGCCCTTCCGTGATTCTTTTGCGCCCAGAGCCGCTTGCTCGCCAGCGCGGCACCAGCCGACAACGAGCGCAGCTTAGCCCAGGCAACCTGCGGGTGAATGCGGCCGCCCATGCCGCAGTCGGTACTAGCGATCACGCTCTCCCGCCCGACGGCCTCGGCGTAGCGCATAATTCGATCGGCCACAACCTCGGGGTGCTCCAGCACATTGGTCTTGTGACTCACGACTCCTGGGATAACCGCCTTGCCCGCAGGGAGTTTGACGTTTCTCCAATCCTTCCACTCGTGCTCGTGCTGCGGGTTGGCCGCCTCAACGGAATACTGGCTGGCTTTTACCTTCAGAATCAGATCGAGCACATTCCGCAGCGGGAGGTCCGTGCTATGCGGGCCTTTCCAACTACCCCAGCAAATGTGATAGCGGATTTTCTCCTCCGGTATACCAGCGATCGCGTGATTGACTAATTCCACGTGCGCCTCGGCCCACTTTCGGAAAGCGGCCATATCTCCATTCATCGAATACTGCCATTCGTACACGTTGACGATGATGGGATCGTCCAACTGCAGGTTGATCCCGGCGTCAGTGATCGCTTTGTATTCGTTGCGCATGGCTTCGACCACGGCCGTCGCCTGTTCGTCCGCGCTCATGTAGTATTCGCCCGGCAGGATATTCACGCCGGTCGCAACCGCGGTCATGAATGTGTCTTCGGGACTTTTGCCAACCAGAGCGGCTTTGAAATTCCTGATGTCGCGCTGAATGGCCTCCTGACCGGTGTATCGGATCGGTCCAACATTAATCGGGAAACGAAGCGGCCGCGACGAGGGTCCGGCGTAGGCTTCCGGTGTACTGTAATAGTCCGCGAAATCTCTGCGGTCCTTGCTGCCACCCATGAACGAATTCAAGAGGCTGAAGTCCTTGGGAAGATCGCGCATTTCGAAGCCGGTGACGCGGTGGTAAACGTAGGTCGCCCATGCGCCGTAGTCGATTTCGTCTGACACCGGCTTTCCAAACTCGCCGTCGTTGACCACATCTATTCCGGCTTCGATCTGCTTCGCGACGACATCTGCAACGGCACTCGCCAGATTCGATTCGAGCTTTTCGGGCGGCGCTTGGTCGCGATACAACTCAATGAGATTCGCGGGCCGTGGCAGGCTGCCCACATGGGTGGTCAATATGCGATTCGAACTTTGCTTCATTTCGTCGGGCTCCTTCAGGACTGGCTGCCCGCCTTATATCGCACTTCCGATGAATGATGAAAGCGGATTATTAGGCGATCCACGATAGAGATGCATTTGCGCAAGGCTCACTTTCCTAGGTACTATGCGCGCGGCTTATTTCAAGGAGACAACTATGAAGCGGGCTGCGTTTGTGCGGGCGGCGTTTATCGGGACAATGGGCTTGGCAATGCTTCAAGGCGTGCCAGCGAACGCGCAACAGGTGAAAGCTACTGATTTTCCTCCGCCGAAGCCGGCGTTCCCCGGGCAAACGAACGCCCCGCCTCCGGCGCAAAAATCGCCGCCACTGAAAGTTGAGACGGTGGTGCAGGGGCTGGACCGGCCGTGGACGTTCGCGTTCCTTCCTGACGGCAAGTTTCTGGTCACCGAGCGCTATGGGACCATGCGAACGGCCGGGATGGACGGCGTGTTTTCGATGCCCATTGCGGGCGTACCCGACGTGAAAGTAGTGGCGGCGCAAAGCTTGCATGACGTGGAGCTGGATCCGAATTTCGCGCAGAATCGCCTGATCTATTTCAGCTATTTCGCGCCGCCGCCGGGAGAAGATCCCGCCGTCTGGCCGAATGATTATTTCTATGCCCGCGTGACAAACTTGCCGCTCGCCGAACGCAGGATGAAATCCGTCGGCACGGAGCGCGTGGCCCGCGCGCGCCTGAGCGAAGACGATAAGCGGCTCGAGCGCGTGCAGGTGCTGGTTGATGGCGTCGATCGCCGCATCGTATTTGCGCCGGATGGCACGCTCTTCATCAGCGGCGCCGATCGTTTCCGCTTTTACGCTTCGGATATGGATGGCGTGGAGCACGAATTTACCGATCCGGATATTCTGCGCAACTTTACAGGGCGCGTGGCGCGCATCAATCCGGACGGCACGATTCCCAAGGACAATCCGTTCATGAGCGAGGCCACCGTGCTGCCCGAAACTTTCGCTTACGGTTTTCGGGATCCTGACGGCGTTGCAATCAATCCGTCAACGAAAGAACTTTGGATCGTCGAGCACGGGCCGCTCGGTGGCGACAGAATTTTGATCGTGCGCTCGGGCCATTTCTATGGCTGGCCTAACGTGAGCTACGGACGGCAGTATTCCGGCGTGCCGGTCGGAAAAGGACTGACCGCGGAAGAAGGCGTCGATCAGCCGATTTATTTTTGGTATCCCGATATCGCGCCTTCGAGCGCCATGTTTTATACCGGCGACATGTTTCCTGAATGGAAAGGAAATTTGTTGGTGGGCTCGCTGGTGGGAAAATGCTTGATTCGTCTGGTGCTGAATGGAGATCGCGTGGCTTCAGAGGAACATTTGCTCACGGATCTCGGGCAGCGCATCCGCGATGTGCGGCAAGGACCCGATGGCGCGGTTTACGTGCTTACCGATGGGGGGAGTCTGTTGCGGGTTACGCCGAAAAAGTAGAACAAAGCTTTCAGCCGGAGCGAGGCTGGGGGTTTAATTCGCGGAGGCCTTCGGGGAGGACGACTTCGATGAGGCGAGCTGAGGTGTCCACGCGCACGCATATTTCCTGCGCTAGTGGAATCAGCAATTCTCCGGCGGGTGAATCGACAACTAGGAGAGGCGTCCCCGGAATGTTCTCGCCAGTGGCTTGCACGTCGCGCACGGTACCGATCGTGGCGCCATTTTTTTCGCGAACCTCGCAGCCAATCAAGTCCGTGACGTAGTAGCTGCTTTCGGGGAGCTCGATGCGCTCTGCGAGCGGAATGCGCACTTCGAGGCCGACAAGTTTTTCCGCGTCGGAAATGGAATCCGAACCTTCAAAATGGAAGATGGCCTGGCCGCCGCGGCTCTGGCTCAGCCAGCAGGAACGAATCGCGGCTTGAGATCCGGGTGAGCTCCCGCCGCATAACCACGCGGAAGTGAGAGTTTTTAGACGCTGAGGAAAATCGGTGAGTATTTCGGCCGCTACTTCGCCGCGGCGTCCATGCGGGCGCAGGACGCGCGCTACCGTCATACTGGTCTGCGGCAATTCGCCGGCGCTCACTATTCGAGAATTTCCAGAGTGAAGCGCTTCTTCAGTTTCATCCCGGCGGCACCCAGCAACGTGCGAATCGACTTCGCGGTGCGCCCCTGCCTTCCAATCACCTTGCCCAAATCCTCAGGATGAACCCTCAATTCGAGTACAGTAACTTGTTCACCTTCCACTGCCTTCACCTGCACATCTTCTGGGCGATCCACAAGTGCTTTCGCAATGGATTCGACTAAATCCCTCATCGCGTTTCCTCCACAGCTTGCCTGGCCCAGCGGAGAAACTCGCTCGAGCGTGTACAAGAGCTATGAACATGGCATCTGTAAAGTTGGACGCTTCAGGCGGGCTTTGGGTTGCGTATCAAGCTGCGGACAGTGTCGCTCGGCTGCGCGCCTTTACCAAGCCAGTACTCCACGCGTTCGCTATCGAGGTGAACGGCGGCGGGCTTTTTCAGCGGGTCGTAGGTGCCGACAATCTCCACAAAACGGCCATTTCGAGGGCGCGTCTTCTCGGTTACGATCACGCGATAAAACGGGTGCTTCTTCTTGCCAAACCTGGCAAGGCGTATGGTTAGCACTAGCAATTCCTCCTAATCTGAAACCTATTAAGTATAGCGGAGCCCGTCCCATCCACCAATTGCAATCTATCAGCCCGCTCAGCCTGAAACCCAATCGCGGTCTGCAGGCACGCGGAAGTGCGCCAGACGTATTTGGCGCCATTAGCTTACCGGCAGGCTATCACTCTGGAATCGACGTCTTGGCCGGGTGATCTTTGTCCGGCGGAGGCGGCAATGGGGCGAGCTTCTCATACCCGCGCTGGCCGTCGGGACCGATCGGGCCAGGCCCCGGTTGCAGGTGGGGCGCATCAACATTTTCTTCGGCGCACGAATACTCCTGCACCTGCTTGCCGGGTTCGCCGAGTAGCCAGGTACGCTGGTAGTGAATCGGTTCGGTGTAGAACTTCGGATCGATCACCGTCAGTTCGAGGTGCAAATGGCCGAGATCGGGGCGCGTCCACCGCTCGATCGTGTGGAGTTTGTCGCTGTGAGGATTCGCATTCTCATCTGCCCAGGTGCGCGCATCCTTGAATGCGATGGAATCAATGACCAACGTGTCGCCATCCCAGTTGCCAACTTCTTCGCCAAAGAACGACGGGTCCGGATCCTCACTGTGTTTTCGTCCATCGGTCGGGATCAGCCGATACGTTGTGTACCAGTAGAGAAACGCAACATGATCGGTGCCTTCGAGCAGTTGGAATGGCAAAGCGCTGGCATCGTGACGGGGAATCCCGCCCACGATGCAAAGGCTCTCGGGGTCAATCGTATGTTCGACGTTGTACTTCAGCGCTGCCCGACCCGCCTCCGTAAATGGCAGCTTGTAAGCAGGCAAGTCCTTGCCAATGTTTCCAACCGGCTTGTCCTTGCCTGACGGGATCCAATAGCCTGAGAGGTCGGGTCGGCCCTGTCCTGTACGCGGCGTGAGGCCTTTGGGCAAATCTTCTTCCCGCCGCGAAAACGGCAAGCCCTCGGACTCCGATTCGGAATTCGTTGGGTTTGCTCCGGCGACAGCGGGACTAGCCCGCTTGGGCGATTCGTTTTGTCCAACGGCCCCAGAGGGAATCATGAGGTAGGCGATACTAGACAGGACAGCCAGACCGATCAGCTGCCAGGAAAATCGAAGTCGCGACGGAGAATTCCAATTCACTGGCGACCCCTTGTGTGCGGTCGTACTTAGAGCAGAGTATAAGCTAACAGCCACTTTCGGAGTGATGCGCATTTCGGCGAATGTACCTCATGAATTTATCCATCTATGAGATCATCTACGTTCCCCGGAGATTTGCATGAAAATCAAAGCTCCAGTGCTGGCGGTCACGATGCTTCTCGCCTTAGTTAAGCCGGTTGTCGCTCACCACTCGTTTGCGGCTGAATTTGACGGGGCCAAGCCAGTCCGGCTGGTGGGAAAGATCACGCGAGTAGAATGGACCAATCCGCATTCCTACTTTTATCTCGATGTAGCCGATGACAAAGGCAATATCACCAACTGGGCGTGCGAGGGAGCGAGCCCTTTGGCGCTCACACGCCGCGGCTGGAAAAAAGGCGACCTGAAACTAGGCGACACAATCGTTGTCGATGGCTATCGTGCCAAAGATGGCTCGCATTTCGTCAACGCGCGGCGGGTCACATTCCCCGATGGCCGCTCGCTCGATAGCGGCAGCCGCGGGCCCGGCGCCCCAAGCGACATCCCTGCTCCAAAGTAACGAAACCCGATCGTCGTCCGCAGATTGAACTGGCTATAGCGAACACCGCTGCTTTCACCTAGTGCAATCTGGCCTGATTAAGCCAACTCTTAGTAGAACCAATTGCTGCGGAAGGCCACCCACCAACTGACCACGAGAATTGGAATTGTCGCTCCCAGGGCCCACTTGAAGGGCAACAACAGGTCGGCCGCCAAACCCAGGACGGTTAATGTGGCCCAGAAGACCTTTTTTTGCACCAGGCCATTTTAGCTCTCTAGTTCCCTTCCCGCTGCGAACATGGAATGTTGAGCGCAAGCGTGTGTTCAGTATCATACGGACGGGAGACCACACATGCCCGAGCTTTGCGTACGGCCTGCAGTTCGCGACGATCTTCCACGTCTGACGGAGATTTACAACCACTACGTGGTGAACACGCCGATCACGTTCGATATCGAGACCTACACGGTGGAGCAGCGGGAGAGTTGGTTCAGTCAATTCGGCGAACGCGGGCGCTACCGGCTGATGGTGGCGGAGGAAAACGGCTTGGTGCTGGGTTACGCGGGCACCACGCGATTTCGTCCCAAGGCGGCATACGAAACCACGGTGGAGCTGACGATTTACTGCGCGCAAGAAGCCATCGGCAAGAAAATCGGTTCGCGGCTGTATGGCGCGCTGTTCGAAACGGTGAAGGACGAGGACATCAACCGCTTCGTCGCCGGGTATACGCTTCCCAATGCCGCGAGCGCGGCTTTGCACGAGCGCTTTGGATTCCAGGCCGTGGGAATTTTTACGCGGGTCGGGCGGAAGTTCGGGCGCTACTGGGACGTAGCTTGGAGCGAGCGACCCGCGAAAATCGGCTGAGTGGCGCAGCTAGCGCAGGAGCCAAAGAGGGAGAGATGCTCGCGCGCACTGCTCAATCATTTGCTGGTCGCGCGCGGAAAATGCGTTGGCCTGCTCGCTTTCCACATCCACGGTTCCAATCACGGAGGCGTCAGCCGGAGAAAGAATGGGAACGATGATTTCGGAAAGCGTGCTGCCAAAGGCTGTGAGGTATCGCGGGTCGGTTCGCACGTCGCCCGAGATTACGGTTTTCTTCTGCTCGATTGACGCGCCTGTGAGCCCTTTGCTCACTGGGAACGTTGGATGCTCTGGCGCGCTCGGGCCGCTCCACGCGACGATTGAGACATTTTCCGCGCCCACGTCGTAGACGCCGACCCAGCGATATTCGCCGAGTTTGCGAATCAGCTCCGCGAGGCGCTTCGCTCGCCCCACGCGATCACCGCCGCTCGCCGCTGTGGAACGAATCTGGTTCAGCGTGTTGTCCATCACAATCGGCATGGTTCTCGCTTTCTACCACGGATCGAAGCAATCATAGTTGCGCTGCGCCACGATCCTGCCGTCGCGAAAGTCCAAGAACAGGGCGAAGCGGGCCCGCATCTGCGCGCCCGGCGAAAGATTCTGAAAGGGAATTTTTAGGGTGCCCAGCCAGGTGACTTCCAGCGCGACGCGGTCGCCGATTTCCATCTCACTGTGAATTTCATACCGTTGGCTCGAAAGCACCTTTTGACCCCTCTCGGCGCCTTCGAGCAATTCCGCGAGACCGCGGCGCCCGCCCTGCGGCACGAGGCGGTTGGGAAACTCCTCCTGCACGACATCCGGATCGAAAAATCGCGCCATCGCGTCGCCCATGGCGCCTAGTTCGATGGCTTTCAAGTATTCCCGGGCGATTTCGGCGTTCCGTCGCGCAGGCGACATTCGCTTATCCTCTCTCATTTCATTCCCGCGAGCTTGCCAAGGTGGTTTTTATCCTTGGCTAGTCATTCCGCTGCGCCGGCTCCGCCGACTCCGCCCATGCCGCCCATTCCGCGAAGCTTACTCAGGCCGCGCATTTTGCCGCGCATAGTGTTGCCGTACATTTTCATCATGCGGCGCATGTCGGAATATTGCTTGAGGACCTGATTCACTTCCTGGACGGTAGTACCGCTGCCGCGGGCGATGCGCTTGCGGCGCTTACCGTTGATGATGTTGTCGTCGGCGCGCTCGGCGGCGGTCATCGAATTGATGATGGCTTCGGTGGATTTGAGCTGCTTTTCGTCAATGGAAGCGTCTTTCGGAATTTTTGCGAAGGGGCCGACCTTCGGGAGCATGCCGATCAACTGTTCCATCGAGCCCATTTTGCGAATTTGCTGAAGTTGATCGCGAAAATCGGCGAGAGTGAAATCGTTTTCGCGGAGTTTGCGCTCCATCTCGCGCGCTTTTTTCTCGTCAACGTTCTTTTGGGCCTTTTCGATCAGACCGAGAACGTCGCCCATGCCGAGGATGCGCGAGACAACGCGGTCGGGAAGAAATGGCTCCAGGGCGTCGTATTTTTCACCGACGCCGACGAATTTCACCGCCGCGCCCGTAACTTTGCGGATGGAAAGCGCCGCGCCGCCGCGCGCATCGCCATCCATTTTGGTGAGGATCACACCGGTAACGCCGAGCCGCTTGTGAAATTCGCCCGCTGAGCGAACGGCATCTTGTCCGATCATGGCGTCGGCGACGAACAGAATTTCCGCGGGATTGAGCTCTTTTTTCAACATTGAGAGCTCGTTCATCAATTCATCATCAATGTGGAGGCGGCCTGGCCGTATCGACCAGAATCACGTCGCAGGCGGAAAGCTTGGCTTCGCGCGTGGCGCCGCGCACGATTTCGAGGGGTTTGTCCGTGCCCACACCAGGCCAAACGGGAGTGCCGGTGGCTTTGGCGACTTGCGCGAGCTGTTCGCGCGCCGCCGGGCGATACACGTCGGTGGAGACGACGATGGGGCGGTGTCCGTGCTCGGCGAGCCATTTTCCCAGCTTGCCGGTGGAAGTGGTTTTGCCGGAGCCTTGCAGGCCGCAGATCAGCCAGACCGACGGCGGCCGCGAAGAAAATTGCGGGCGCGCCTCGCGGCCGAGCAGTTCGGCAAGCTCGTCGCGCACGATCTTGACGACTTGCTGATCGGGCGAAAGCTGGAGGAGAACTTCGGAACCGAGGGCCTTTTGGCGGACCTGGGCGATGAAATCGTCCGCGACGCCGAGGTTGACGTCGCCTTCGAGGAGAGCTTCGCGAATTTCGGCGAGGGCTGCATCGAGATGCTCCTCAGTCAGCTTGCCCTGGCCGCGCAGGTTTTTGAAGGCGCGCTGAAGCTTTTCAGTAAGAGTTTCGAACATTTTTTCTTATGCGGTCCGGGCCTGAGTTTTCTTCGGCGTCATGAAGCCGGAAACCTGGGCGCTGGGCGCCGCTTGCTCCACGAATGCGAACGTTCCCTTCTCTTTCATTTCTTGCGCGGCACCTATCAAAGCGCCGAAGGCCACCCGCGCCAATACCCCGCCGAGGCTGATGCGACGCACGCCTGCAGCACCCAGGTCCGCGACGGAAAAGGAGAGACCCTTGATTCCGGTGAGCACGTTGACCGGATGCGGGGCGACGGCGGCGCAGACGGCCTTGATGGCTCCGAGATTCGGCAGGCCCGGCGCGAAGAGCACGTCGGCGCCAGCCTCGGCAAATGCCTCAAGGCGGGCAATGGTGTCGTTGAGATCCGCGCGGCCGTGAAGGAAATTTTCGGCGCGCGCCGTAAGCGTGAATGGAAAAGGCAGCGCGCGAGCGGCTTCGACGGCTGCCGCAACGCGCTCCACAGCGAGGTTCTGATCGTAGATCGGGGTGCTGTCATCGCCGCTGAAATCTTCCACTGAGCCGCCGACAATTCCCGTGGCACCTGCAAGGCGAATTGTTTCAGCGACGCTCTTCGGATCGTCACCAAAACAATTTTCGAGGTCCGCCGCAACCGGCACATCAACTGCGTCCGCGATCGAATGGCAGTGCGCGAGCACCTCTTCGCGGGTGACCGCTCCGTCCCTGCGGCCGAGCGAGAAAGCAAAACCGGAACTGGTGGTGGCGAGCGCTTCGAAGCCGAGTCCGGCAAGAATGCGCGCGGTGCCCGCGTCCCATGGATTCGGGATGATGAAAGTGCCCGGGCCGGACGCTTCAACCGGCGCTCCCGAAGTGGCAGGGAGCTTGTGCAGCGCCCGGAATGTTTTTGCTTTATCGGTTTGGCTGACGCTCATGCAGTGGCTCCTGCTGCACCCCAGAGTGGCGGGTGCGACGCCGCAACTTTCGATTCTATGGGACGCGCGGAGGGCGGTCAAATGGGAGGGTCTGAGTAAATGGTCGCTGACCGGAGGTTCTGCGCCAGTGTCAAGTAGAGGATGGGCAGTTATTAGAGCGCGACGTTATTGAAATTGGCTATTGCGCCGAACACACAGCGTCCGTATTATGCGCGAATGCTATTCAAAAAAATTGTCCATGTGTGCAGCGAAGAATTGCTGAAGGCGAAGCGCGCGATTGTGTCGGTGTACGGTGCGATACGCGAGGCCGACGAGCGCACGCTGGACTTGCTGATGATGTTCCTCGGAATCCGCTGAAGAATCCCCCGCTGAACGATCGATCACACAATCCAAATCCTCTGTAATTTTTGGCTTCCGGCTAGCGCCTTGGACGCTCGCTTCATACAGTGAGCGAAGAGGGACTGGAGCACAAAACCCTGGCATTGAGTCCGGGAAAGCGTATGATGCCCGCTCCGGAGATCCCCCGGAAATCTCTCAACCACTATCGGCTCAAGGAGGGTGACATGCGAATTCCGTTACTCGGCCTGATTCTCCTCGTGATGGTGTGCGGCGCAACGCCGGCACACGCCCAACGTCCCACGTACTATCTTGCAGTAGGGGATTCACTCGCGATTGGTCTGCAGCCGTCCTCGAGCGGCGACGCCCCGACCGACCATGGCTATACTGATGACCTCTATGCCGTCTTCCGTCTGGTGAAGCCGGGGCTCAACCTGGTCAAGCTCGGGTGCTCGGGCGAAACCTCGACAACGATGATCAAAGGCGGCCTATGCACCTACACCGGGAGCAGGAGCCAGTTAGACGCGGCGGTGAGCTTCCTTCAGGAGCACCAGGGACAAGTCGCCCTTATCACATTGGATATCGGAGCGAACGACGTGGATGGCTGCGTGACTGTGAGCCCGCTAAACATCGATCAAACCTGCATCCAGCAGGGTATCGGATGCGTCAGCTCAAACCTGCCGTGGATCCTCGGGCAACTGCGCGAAGCGGCGGGCCCGAAGACGCCCATCGTTGCTATGAACTATTACGATCCTTTCCTGGCAGCTTATGTACTCGGGGCAGCCGGACAGACCATCGCCTATCAATCCTGGCAGGCAACGACGGGGTTCAACGGCGTGCTGGAGAGCATTTGTCAAGCATCCGGCGTCCCCGTGGCGGATGTCGCGAAGGCGTTTCACATCAGCGATTTCACGTCCGTTCCCGTTATAAACCTTCCCATTAACGTGTTTCTGACCCTGACTTGGACGTGGATGGCCGCGCCCCCGCCGCTTGGGCCGGATATCCATCCAAACTCAGCCGGATACGCAACCATTGCCAGCGCGTTTGTGAGCAAAATCGCGATGCGGTAATTTTTCTGGGCCCGCGGGCGTGCAAAATTCTTATCCGGAAGTGGGCGCTGTCTAACTTCGGATCGGCGGCTGACCAGGCGCGTGCTGGAAGCTGACCCGCCACCAAATTCTCAAC